>NZ_BMMU01000018.1:62357-187361 GCF_014646095.1 Streptomyces lacrimifluminis
ACTACTGGGGTGCCCCCGGATCAGCTCGCGGACTCCTTGACACCGGACACCTGGGCCGGGACCGCCGGCACCGGGGTTTCCTTCGCGTCGGACGCGGCGGGGATGTCCGCCTCGTCCGGCGCGTCGTCCTCGTCCGAGATGACGATCTCCCGGTCCAGCACCTTCTTCGCGCGCTCCAGGTCCAGGGCGCCCTCCCAGCGGGAGACCGCGAAGACGGCGACGCAGTTGCCGAGCAGGTTCGTCACGACACGCATCGAGTCCATGATGCGGTCGACGCCGAGGAGCAGGGCGACGGCCCCCGCCGGGATGGCCCCGAGCGAGGAGGCGGTCGCGGACAGCGCGAGGAAGGCGGAACCGGGGATGCCGGCCATGCCCTTGCTGGTGAGCATGAGCACCAGGATCACGGTGACCTGCTGACCGAGGCTGAGGTCCACTCCCACGGCCTGGGCGATGAACAGGGTGCCGATGGAGAGATAGAGCGACGCGCCGTCGAGGTTGAAGGAGTAGCCGGTGGGCAGCACCAGACCCACGGCGTCGTCGCGGGCGCCGGCCCTGCGCAGCTTCAGCATCACGCGCGGCATGACGGACTCGGTGGAGGCGGTGCCGAGGGCGAGGAGCATCTCCTCACGGATGTAGCGGAGGAACTTCCAGAGGCTGAGCCCGGTGACCATCTTCAGAGCGACGGCGAGCAGCGCGATGAAGAGCGCGGCAGCCGCATAGCAGAGGATGATGAGTTTGGCGTACGTCTCGATCACGCCGAGTCCGTACTGGCCGATCAGGACCGCCATCGCGCCGAACACCGCGATCGGGGCGAGTCGCATGATGAAGCCGACGACCGCGAAGATGATCTCCTGGGCCTGCTCGATGGCCGGCAGCACCTTCGGCACCTTGGTGTGGCCGAGGTGGAGCAGGGCGGCGCCCACCAGACAGGCCAGGATCAGCACCTGGAGGAGCTCGTTCTCGGCGAAGGCACCGACGAAGCTGGTGGGAATCGCGTTGACGACGAACTCGGTCGTCGAGGGCAGCGAGCCGCCGCCCGTCTTCGCGTCGATCGCCGAGGTGTCGAGCGTGGCCGGGTCGACGTTCATGCCCGAGCCGGGCTGGACGATGTTGGCGGCGAGGAGCCCGATGACCAGGGCGAGCGTGCTCGCCACCTCGAACCAGATCAGGGCCTTGAGGCCGATCCGGCCGAACGCCTTGAGATCTCCGGCCTTGGCGATGCCGACGACGACCACGCAGAACACGAGCGGCGAGATGATCGTCTTGATGAGCCGGGTGAAACCGTCGCCGAGCGGCTTGAGATCAGTGGCCACGCCGGGCCACAGCTTGCCGACGACGATGCCGAGCACAAGCGCGACGGCAACCTGCGCGAACAGAGAGGTACGCAGTATGCGTGCGACGCGTCGCGGCAGGGACGGTACGGACTGCGGCACGAGCACTCCTCCAGGAAGTTTCTGGGATGCGGAAAAGTGCTTCCGCGTCGCACACTATTGAGGAATCATGGATCCCGGCTGCAACCTGCGTATTTCAGCGGCGTAAATCATCGACCGTCCCCACCGCGCGCACAGCCCTCTCAGCAGCCGTCGCGGTCCTCCGTGAGCACCCCCTGCACGGTCACCAGCGAACGGTCGTGGCATCCGGCCGAGCCGAACAGCCGGTAGCGCTCGCTCGTCGTCCCGACGGCGTGACGCTGGTCGCGCGGCACGTTCGCCGTGTATGTCGCGTCGCCCGTGTACGCGTCGTCGAGCCACGACCACGCCGTACGCCGGCCTGCGAACGTCTCGGTGACGGCCTCCCGGTCGCCCAGCGCCAGCACGGTCCGCAGCCGGTCGCCCGCACCGAGCGTGGTCGTGCCGTCCATCGTGTACGTCCGCTGCGTGCGGGTCGCCCTGGCCGGCCCGCGTCCGTCGACGGTGACGTTCTCGGCGTCCGTCCAGGTGGCGGCCAGTCCGTCGGTGTTCTCGCCGTCGGTCCAGCGGTGCACGGAGGTGTTGGTGAGGGATCGGCCTACGGTGGTGACGACCCGGCCGTGCGAGGTGTCGACATACCCGGCGACGGTCAGCCGGTGAGCGGCGCCGGTGTCGAGACGGTGCTGCTCGTCGGCCGAACCAGGTGTGTACGTCGAGGAGTTGTCGAGGTCGCCCGCGTGGTGGGCGGTGAGCCTGCCGGTGACCCGCGCGCGCTCGGTGTCCTGCCAGACGAGGACGTTGACGGGGCTGCTCCAGCCCGCCTGCCCTTCCGGAACACCGACGACGGAGACCTCCACGTCGTGCGGGCGACCGTCGTTGAGCAGCCCGGCGAAGGGGGTCAGATCGTATTCGATCGGTTTGATGTCGAAGGCGCGCGGCCCCGGAATCACGTACCAGAGAAAGGGGTTGGACCAGCCTCCGGTCCACACGGTCGGGAACGGGGCGGCGATTCCGGCCAGTTGGCCGTCGACCTTGATCTGCACCTCGCGGTACGGGCCGTCCGTGGCCTTGCAGGAGTAGGGGGCCGAGTCGGGGACGGTGAGGTACCAGTACTCCTCGCAGCCGCCGCCGGAGCCGGTCGCGTAGACCTCGGCGACGATGCGTTCACTGTTGCGCGGGGTGGTGAGGGTGCCGTCCTGGAGGGTGAGGACGCGGTCGGGAGTGTCCTTCGCGACGGGTGTGCCCGGATAGAACGTCAGCGTGACCTTGACGTCGAGGATGCCGGTGTAGGTGTCGTTGACAACGTTTCCGATGAGCATCTCTACGGGCTGGGCCCTACTGAGGGTGTCGCTGTAGCGCGTGACGTCCTTCTCGACGGACCAGGAGATGCCGTCGGGCGAAGGCTGCGGAGTGGAGGTACGGAGGACTTCGACGCCGCCGATGTGCAGATAGCCGAGTCGGTCGTACTGACGCCCCTTGACCCTGCCCTCCATCCGCAGCACGACCTTGCTCCAGCCCGCACCGCAGCCTCTCGGGGGCTCGTACGCGCCCTCGTAGGGTGTGAAGTCCCTGAACTGGGCCTCGGCGACGGTGACTTCGCAGGAGGTGGAGCCGACCGGGCGGGTGACCGCGGGCGCGGCGGTGACCGGGTCGTGCCAGTCGGTGCCGAACTCGGCGGGTACGTCGACGGGCTGGGCCGCCGCCTCGGCCGACTGAGCGGGGTTCGCTCCTAGGAGGGTGCTCGCCAGGAGGGTCGCTCCGGCAAGCATGGACATGATGATCCGGCTTCTCATGGCCGGTGTTCTACGGGCAGTCGGCCCCGCGCGGCAATGAGGCGAACAACCGCCAATCGGGCCGAAACCACGCCTCTTGCCGGAAAACCGTTTGCCTCCGACCACACGGTGACGCGAACCTTTCACGGCCCGTTGTCGGCCTTTCCGACCCCCTCCCCCACACATCCACCCCCTCATGCGAGATGCGAGCCACTGGGACGTCATGAAGATCCAAGACCTTCCGTATCGAGACCCGGGTGTACCGGACGCACGCTCGGGCCCCAGATTTCTGTGGTGGCTCTTCCGCAACCAGCTCGGCGGTCAGCTCACCGCCCTCGCCTGGGGACTGGTGCACTTCGTGGCCGTCTCCGGACTGCCGTTCGGCGTCGGGTTCGCCGTCCAGGCCGTCGTCGACCGCTCGGGCGAGCGGCTGGCTCTCGCGGGCGGGCTGATGGTGCTGTGCGGGGTGGCCATCGCACTCGGCGACAGCATGCTGCACCGGGCCGCGGTCACCAACTGGATCACGGCGGCGGCCCGCGTCCAGCAGCTGCTGGCCCGCAGGACCGCCCAGCTGGGGTCGGCCCTGACGCGGCGCGTCGCGGCCGGTGAGGTCGTCGCGGTCTCCACGGGGGACGTGGAGAAGATCGGCTGGTTCGTGGAGGCCCTCTCCCGGTTCACGGCCGCGGCGGTGACCGTCGTACTGGTCTGCGTCGGCCTGTACCTCTACCAGCCGGAGCTCGGCATCGTCGTCGCCGTGGGCATCCCGGTCCTCGCCATCGCCGTACTGCCGCTGCTGCCGCGAGCCACCCGGCGGGCCGACTTCCAGCGTGAGAAGGCGGGCCGCGCGACCGAGCTGGCCTCGGACACCGTCGCGGGACTGCGCGTGCTGCGTGGCATCGGTGGCGAGGAACTCTTCCTCGACCGCTACCGCCGGGCCTCGCAGGAAGTGCGGCACGCGGCCGTGCGCAGCGCCCGTATGTGGGCGCTGATCTCGGCGATCCAGGTGCTCCTGCCCGGTCTGCTGATGATCGCGGTCGTCTGGCACGGCGTGCACCTGGCCGGGCAGGACCGGATCACCGTCGGCGAGCTCGTCACCGTGTACAGCGCGGTCATGCTGCTGACGTATCCGCTGCGGCACTTCGAGGAGATCGCCATGGCGTACTCCTTCTCCCGGCCCTCCGCGAAACGGGCCGCCCGGGTGCTGTCCCTGGAACGCGCCACGGACACGGCGGGCTCGCGCGAGGCGGTGGTGCCGACCGGGGATCTGTACGACCCCGCGACCGGGCTGCTGGCACCCGCCGGATGTCTGACCGCCGTGGTGTGCGGCGATCCGGACGCGGCGGGTCTGCTGGCGGAACGGCTCGGCGGGCACCCGTCCGAGGAGGGCACGTCGGCGCTCCTCGGTGGCGTGCCGCTGGACGAACTGCCGCTCTCCAGCACCCGCACGGCCGTCCTCGTCCAGGACAAGGACCCGGTGCTGCTCTCCGGTTCGCTGCGCGAGCTGCTCGACGTGCCCGCCTCGGGTGCGGTGACCGCCGCCGAAGCACTGGCCGCCGCACAGTGCGGGGACGTGCTGGAAGCGCTCGTGCAGGGTTCACTGGACGCCGAGGACCCGTTGGACGCGCGGATCACCGAGCGTGGGCGGTCGTTGTCCGGCGGCCAGCGCCAGCGGCTGGCACTGGCGCGGTCGCTGATCACGGACCCCGGGGTGCTCGTGCTCGACGAACCGACGTCGGCCGTCGACTCGCACACCGAGGCCCGGATCGCCGACGGGGTGCGGGAGTTGCGCGCCGGCCGGACGACGGTCGTGTTCACCTCCTCGCCGTTGCTCCTGGACCACGCCGACCGGGTCGTGCTGATCCATGAGGGCGAGGTCGCGGCCGTCGGTGTGCACCGCGAACTGGTGCACAAGGAACCGCGGTACCGGGCCGTGGTGACCCGCGAGACCGAGGACGAGGAAGCCATCGGCCTCGAACTGGACGACCTGGAAGACCTGGAACAACTCAAGGAAATCGGAGAGACGGCATGATCGGCGTGGCGCCACCGGCGTACGACCCGGCGGCCCCGACAACGGCGAGCACCCTGCCGGTCGGTGCCCCCGCGACCGTACGCGCCTACGTGGCCGAACTGTTCCGCAGGCACCGGCGTGCCTTCCTGCTCCTGGTCACCGTCAACACGGTCTCCGTGGTGGCCTCCATGGTCGGCCCGTACCTGCTGGGCGACCTCGTCGAGCGGGTCTCGGACGACGCCCGCGAAGTCCATCTGGAGCTCACCGTCGGCCTGTTCGCCGCCGCGCTGGTCGTACAGGCCGTGTTCGTACGCCAGGTGCGGCTGCGCGGCGCGATGCTCGGCGAGCGGATGCTGGCCGACCTGCGCGAGGACTTCCTCGTCCGGGCGGTCGGGCTGCCGCCGGGTGTCCTGGAACGGGCAGGCACGGGTGACCTGCTCTCCCGCATCACGACCGACATCGACCGGCTCGCCAACGCGATGCGCGAGGCGGTGCCGCAGCTCGCCATCGGTGTGGTGTGGGCGGCACTGCTGCTCGGAGGTCTCGTGGTCACGGCACCGCCGCTGGCGCCGGCCGTGCTCCTCGCGGTGCCGCTGCTGGTGGTCGGCTGCCGCTGGTACTTCCGGCGCGCCCCCTCCGGCTACCGCTCGGAGGCCGCCGGGTACGCCGCTGTCGCCGCCGTGCTCGCGGAGACCGTGGACGCCGGGCGGACCATCGAGGCCCACCGGCTGGGCGACCGCCGGATCGAGCTGTCGGACCGGCGGGTCAGGGAGTGGACGGCCTGGGAGCGCTACACGCTGTGGCTGCGGTGTGTGCTCTTCCCGGTCATCAACGCCACCCATGTGACGGTGCTGTGCTCGGTGCTGATGATCGGCGGGGTCTTCGTGCTCCAGGGCTGGATCGGCGTGGGCCAGCTGACCACGAGCGCTCTGCTCGCCCAGATGCTCGTCGACCCGGTGGGGATCATCCTGCGCTGGTACGACGAGCTCCAGGTCGCCCAGGTGTCGCTGGCCCGCCTGGTCGGCGTCCGGGACATCGAGCCGGACGCCGGTGACCCCTCGTTGGCCCCGGACGGGCGGGACGTGCACGCGGACCAGGTGCACTTCGGTTACCGGGAGGGCGTGGACGTGCTGCGCAAGGTGTCCCTGGAGGTCGCGCCGGGCACCCGGCTGGCCCTGGTGGGCCCCTCCGGCGCGGGCAAGTCCACGCTGGGCAGGCTGCTCGCCGGGATCTACGCGCCCCGGACCGGCCGGATCACCCTGGGCGGCGCCGAGCTGTCCAGGATGCCCGCCGAGGAGGTCCGCTCGCACGTCGCGCTGGTCAACCAGGAGCACCACGTCTTCGTCGGCTCCCTGCGCGACAACCTGCTGCTGGCCCGGACGGACGCAGGGGACGCCGAGCTGTGGGCGGCGCTGGGCGCGGTCGACGCGGACGGCTGGGCCCGGGCGCTGGACGACGGCCTGGACACCGAGGTCGGTTCGGGCGGGTTCGCGCTCACCCCGGCGCAGGCCCAGCAGATCGCGCTGGCCCGGCTGGTCCTGGCCGACCCGCACACACTGGTCCTGGACGAGGCGACCTCCCTCCTCGACCCGCGCGCGGCGCGTCATCTGGAGCGGTCCCTGGCAAGGGTCCTGGACGGCCGTACGGTCGTCGCCATCGCCCACCGACTGCACACGGCCCATGACGCGGACGTCATCGCCGTGGTGGAGAACGGCCGGATCAGCGAGCTGGGCAGCCACGACGAGCTGGTCGCGGCGGACGGGGCGTACGCGGCGCTGTGGCGGTCGTGGCACGGGTGACGCACGGGTGATCGGGCGGCGGGGCGGGGCCGGCTCGGCTCCGTCCCGTTGCGCGGTCCCGACGGTGGGTGGAACGCTGGAAGCGGCTGCCCGCCCATCCCGGCGGCGCCGGGGCCGGTCCCCACCCACCTGGAGGTACCCGTGGACAGTGACGAGGGATGGGGAGACGACGTCTACCAGCCCGACGGATCCGAGGTACAGGACGACGCGGGCCTCCTGGACGCCGAGGACACCCTGGTCACCGACGGGGTCGACGACCCCCTCGACCGTGGCTGGTCCCCTCCGGACCGGCCCTGGGCGGTGGAGCGCACCGGTGTGACGGCGGCGGAGCGACGGCAGGGCGAGACCCTGGACCAGCGCCTCGCCGAGGAACTGCCGGACATCGCGGCATCGGACGGCGACGGCATCGGCGACTGTGCGGGCACGGACGGCGAGCCGCTGGACAACGAGGTGGGCGCCGCCCGCTCGGGCCGCCTGGTGGCCCCGAACGAGGGCGCGCACGAGGACGGGGAGAGCGGGCTGATCGCCACCGACGTGGGTATCGACGGCGCCGCGGCCTCGGCCGAGGAGGCCGCGATGCACATCGTCGACGAGGACGCCCTGTCCGGCTGACCGGCCCCCACACGCAAGGGCCCGGTGGGGCCACCAGGCCGAGCGAGGAGTACGCGCATGCAGCAGGACAAGCAGCCCGCCTACCAGCCTGTCGTCTTCCGGGACCGGGCCGCCGGATACGCCTTCCTGACCCGGTCCACCGCGACGAGCGAGCAGACCATCGAATGGGACGACGGCAAGACCTACCCGGTCGTGGACGTGGAGATCTCCTCCGAGAGCCATCCGTTCTACACCGGCAGGGCCCGGACGGTGGACACCGAGGGCCGCGTCGCCGCCTTCGAACGGCGATACGGCGACGGGGAGAGCCAGGGCTGAGACGGCTGTCTCAGCCCTGGGCCTCAGATGAGGTTGAGTGCCGCCGCGCAGCCCACTCCCCCGAGCAGCATGAACGCCGGCATGAGCACCTTCAGCTCAACCCAGCTGCCCGCCCGGAAGCGCAGCGCCTTCGGCGGGCCGATCGGGTACCAGCGCTTGCGGCCGATCGGGACGGGCCACAGGACCGGGCAGCCCGACACCGTCAGCGCGTCCCCGATGTCGTGCACCAGCCCGCCGAGCACGATCGGCAGCCCGAGCCACAGATACGTCTGCCCCGGGTCCGTGAACAGCCAGTCCGCGCCGTTGCCCGGCTTGTCCAGGACGCCGGCCAGGATCCAGGCAGTGGTCGCTGCCAGCAGCCAGACCAGGACGTCGGCGCTGGAACCGCGCGTCGCCCGCCACAGCAGGCCCTCGATGGCGAGCACGATGTGCACGAAGAGGATCGCCAGCACCGCCCAGCGGCCTCCGGTGATCGCCGCCGCGGAGGCGCCCCCACCGATCAGGACCGCCCACAGCCAGGTGTGCGTCAGCGTCCGGTGCCCGCCCGAGCGGCGCGGGTCGCCCTGCTTCTTCGTCGCCTTGTAGACGGCGTAGGAGAGCTTGTCGACGATCTCGCACAGGCCGCGCGAGACCGGGCCGAAGGCACGCGAGATCGTCGCCGCCTTGTGGTCGAGGTCCGGGCCGAGTGCGGCACCGGCACAGATCAGGGCACCGACCAGGACCACCGGCCAAGGCATCGGCTTGCCGGCCGCGGCCGCGGCGGCTCCGACCCCGAGCCAGGCCGCGGCCCCCGAGAGTGAGTGTGCTGGTCCCATCATGGCCGTGTCCCGCCCTATTCCTCGTACGCCGCTGTCCAGTTGACCGGGTGCGCTGACGCTCCGTCGGCGACACAGCGTATCGGCCATGATCTTCGGACTGGCATCCGATTCCCCCTTCACCTGGGATCACAGGCAAGATGGGGGCGTGACCCTCATCGATCAGCTGCCGCAGACCGCAGACCCCGACGCCCTCTACGAAGCCTTCGAGTCGTGGGCCCAGGAGCGCGGTCTCACGCTCTACCCGCACCAGGAGGAGGCGCTGATCGAGGCGGTCTCGGGTGCGAACGTGATCGTGTCGACGCCCACCGGCTCCGGCAAGAGCATGATCGCGGCGGGCGCGCACTTCGCCGCGCTTGCCCGGGACGAGGTCACCTTCTACACCGCTCCGATCAAGGCCCTGGTCTCGGAGAAGTTCTTCGAGCTGTGCAAGATCTTCGGCACGGAGAACGTCGGGATGCTGACCGGTGACGCGTCCGTCAACTCCGATGCCCCCGTCATCTGCTGCACGGCCGAGGTGCTGGCGTCGATCGCGCTGCGCGACGGCAAGCAGGCGGATGTCGGCCAGGTCGTGATGGACGAGTTCCACTTCTACGCCGAGGCCGACCGCGGCTGGGCCTGGCAGATCCCGATCCTGGAGCTGCCGCAGGCGCAGTTCATCCTGATGTCGGCGACGCTGGGCGACGTCTCGATGTTCGAGAAGGACCTCACCCGCCGCACCGGCCGCCCGACCTCGGTGGTCCGCTCGGCGATCCGCCCGGTCCCGCTGTCGTACGAGTACAAGCTGACCCCGATGACCGAGACCCTGACGGAACTCCTGGAGACCCGGCAGGCACCCGTCTACATCGTCCACTTCACTCAGGCCCAGGCGGTGGAGCGGGCGCAGGCACTGATGAGCATCAACATGTGCACGCGCGAGGAGAAGGACCGGATCGCCGACCTTATCGGCAACTTCCGCTTCACCACCAAGTTCGGCCAGAACCTGTCCCGTTATGTCCGGCACGGCATCGGCGTCCATCACGCCGGCATGCTCCCCAAGTACCGCCGTCTGGTCGAGAAGCTGGCCCAGGCGGGCCTGTTGAAGGTCATCTGCGGCACGGACACGCTCGGCGTCGGCGTCAACGTGCCCATCCGTACGGTGCTGTTCACGGCGCTGACGAAGTACGACGGCAATCGCGTACGGAATCTGCGCGCGCGTGAGTTCCACCAGATCGCCGGCCGGGCGGGCCGCGCGGGCTTCGACACGGCGGGCTTCGTCGTCGCACAGGCGCCCGAGCACGTCATCGAGAACGAGAAGTCCCTCGCCAAGGCGGGAGACGACCCGAAGAAGCGCCGCAAGGTGGTCCGCAAGAAGGCGCCCGAGGGTTTTGTCGGCTGGACGGAGAACACCTTCGATAAGCTGATCACCTCCGATCCGGAGCCGCTGACGTCCCGCTTCCGGGTGACCCACACGATGCTGCTGTCGGTGATCGCCCGCCCCGGCAACGCCTTCGACGCGATGCGGCACCTGCTGGAGGACAACCACGAGCCGCGCAAGCAGCAGTTGCGGCACATCCGGCGCGCGATCGCCATCTACCGGTCGCTGCTGGACGGCGGCGTCGTCGAGAAGCTGGACGAGCCGGACGCGACCGGGCGCATCGTGCGCCTGACCGTGGACCTCCAGCAGGACTTCGCGCTCAACCAGCCGCTGTCCACCTTCGCGCTGGCCGCGTTCGAGCTCCTGGACCCGGAGTCGCCGTCGTACGCGCTGGACATGGTGTCGGTGGTCGAGTCCACGCTGGACGACCCGCGCCAGATTCTCGCGGCCCAGCAGAACAAGGCGCGCGGTGAGGCCGTCGGGGCGATGAAGGCGGACGGCGTCGAGTACGAGGAGCGCATGGAGCGCCTCCAGGACGTCTCGTACCCGAAGCCGTTGGAAGAGCTGCTCTTCCACGCCTACGACACGTACCGCAAGAGCCACCCGTGGGTCGGCGATCATCCTCTCTCCCCCAAGTCCGTCATCCGCGACATGTACGAACGCGCCATGTCCTTCACCGAGTTGGTGTCCCACTACGATCTGGCCCGCACCGAGGGCATCGTGCTGCGCTATCTCGCCGGCGCCTTCAAGGCCCTCGACCACACCGTCCCCGACGACCTCAAGTCCGAGGACCTGCAGGATCTGATCGCCTGGCTGGGCGAGATGGTGCGCCAGGTCGACTCCAGCCTCCTGGACGAGTGGGAGCAACTCGCCAACCCGGAGGTGATGACCGCCGAGGAGGCCCAGGAGAAGGCGGACCAGGTCAAGCCGGTCACGGCCAACGCGCGGGCCTTCCGTGTCCTTGTCCGCAACGCCATGTTCCGCCGCGTCGAGCTGGCCGCGCTCGACCAGGTGGAGGCCCTGGGCGAACTGGACGCGGAGGCCGGGTGGGACGCCGACGCGTGGGGCGAGGCGATGGACAAGTACTGGGACGAGTACGAGGAGCTCGGCACCGGCCCCGACGCCCGCGGCCCCCGGCTGCTGATGATCGAGGAGGAGCCGCAGAACAGGCTGTGGCGCGTCCGGCAGGCCTTCGCCGACCCGAACGGCGACCACGACTGGGGCATCAGCGCGGAGGTCGACCTCGTGGCCTCCGACACGGAGGGGCGCGCGGTCATCAAGGTCACCGACGTCGGCCAGTTGTGAGGACAGGAGAATCGCACCCATGACGAACGCAGCCGAAAGACTCGTCGACCTGCTGGACCTGGAGCAGATCGAGGTCAACATCTTCCGTGGCCGCAGCCCCGACGAATCCCTCCAGCGGGTCTTCGGCGGCCAGGTGGCGGGCCAGGCACTGGTCGCCGCCGGGCGCACCACGGACGGCGAGCGTCCGGTGCACTCGCTGCACGCGTACTTCCTGCGCCCGGGCCGCCCGGGGGTACCGATCGTGTACCAGGTCGAACGGGTCCGTGACGGCCGGTCGTTCACCACCCGGCGGGTCACGGCCGTGCAGCAGGGCCGCACAATCTTCAATCTCACCGCCTCCTTTCACAAGCCCGAGGAAGGCAGCTTCGAACATCAGCTGCCGCCGGCCCGGAAGGTCCCCGATCCGGAGTCCCTGCCGAACGTCACCCAGGAGATCAAGGACCATCTCGGCGCGTTGCCCGAGCAGTTCGAGCGAATGGCGCGCCGTCAGCCCTTCGACATCCGTTATGTGGACCGTTTGCTCTGGACCGCCGAGGAGGTCCAGCAGTTGGAGCCGCGCAGCGCGGTGTGGATGCGTACGGTCGGCCCGCTGGGGGACGACCCGCTCGTCCACACCTGCGCGCTGACGTACGCGAGCGACATGACGCTGCTCGACGCCGTCCGCCTCCCGGTGGAGCCCCTGTTCGGCCCGCGGACCTTCGACATGGCCTCGCTGGACCACGCCATGTGGTTCCACCGGCCGTTCCGCGCGGACGAGTGGTTCCTGTACGACCAGGAATCCCCCATCGCCACGGGCGGGCGCGGGCTGGCCCGCGGCCGGATCTACGACGTCGAGGGCAGGCTGCTCGTCTCCGTCGTCCAGGAGGGGCTGTTCCGGAAGCTGGGTTGAGGAGTCTCGTCCGGTCAGACTCGTGCCGCGCGCTCACGGTCCCGGGCGGGGCGTGGGTTTCTGCCGCGCAGGCGGCTCAACAGTCCGCGGGTTCGCTCGGATGCCCCTGATTGCACGGACACTTCGGGCCGGCGCTCCTGCTGCTGGGGCAGGTGCCCGACGTGCTCCTGTTCGGTCTCTTCGTACGAGGCCCGGGCCTGTTCCGGCCCGGGGCGCGGTGCGGGTCGGTGGTCGCGGGCCTCGGCCAGGGTTCCGGCCAGGTCCGCGCGGAGCCAGCCGATCTCGTCCGGGTCGTCCGCCGTCATGATCCGTTCCGCGAGACGGGCGGCGGGCGAACCCGGTACCCCATAGGCCGGCCGCTCCGGCCGGAAGCGGTTCAAGTAAGCACGTTCGTAGGGGTCGTTGACGATTTCCGCGACCTGGGCCGGGTCGAGGAAGGACGCCACGACGGCGGCCCGCGCCCACGGGTCGTCGGCCGGCCGGAGCAGGAATCCCAGTTGTCGTCCCCGCCAGTTGCGGGGCCGCAGGTCAAGGCCTGCTTCGAGTTGGTTCCGCAGGCTCCGGGTGGTGCGGCCGGTCAGCAGCGGGGCGGTGTCCTTGCCTGCGGCGAACTGCCGTAGTTCGTCGGCGAGATACAGCCAGACCACGGCCCGGTAGCGGTTGAGGTAGAAGTTCACCGGCGTCACCAGGCCCAGCCGCGCCAGGCGGGTGAACCTGGTGGGCGTCACATCCATGAGCTTCGCGCCATCGGCCGTGCCCACCGCCCGCACGCGTTCGCGCAAGGTGTCGGGGAAGTGTGCGTCGTTGCGCAGCCGGTCGATCTCGTCGCGGCCCACGCGTCGGCCGCCGCCCCCTTCGTCAGGAACGGTCCGGACACACCCGAGATGGACCGCGAGGTCGAACTCGCGTCGTTTCAGACCAAGTTCGCGTGCGGCTCGGCTCGGCGCGAAGGGTGTGCCGGAAGTGCGGAGCGTGCCGGTGGCCGTCTGGGCGGGTCGTGCGAAGTTGACGCCGGACATGGTCGGTCTCCCCCGTGGAGTGGATGGCCCGCGCCGTGTGCGCCGGCCTCGGGAAAAACCGTAGCCGGTTCGGCGCCCGGACCGGCAAGCCTGTGGATAACTCTCTCCACAGGGCCATATCCGCAGGTCAGATATCTGACGCCGGAGTCGGCCCGGGCTGCCTGGCATCCACGTCGAGGTGTTCGCCGACGCGATTGACGAGCAGTGTCATCTCGTAGGCGATCTGGCCGATGTCGGCCTCGGCGGCGCTGAGTACGCACAGACAGCTGCCGGCGCCGGCCGCCGTGACGAACAGCACCGCGTCGTCGAACTCGATCATCGTCTGACGTACCTTGCCCGCGCCGAAGTGGCGTCCGGAGCCTTTGGCCAGGCTGTGCAGGCCCGACGACACGGCGGCGAGATGCTCGGCGTCCTCGCGTCGAAGTCCTGTGCTGGCGCCTGTCACCAGCCCGTCGTTCGACAGGACCAGCGCATGCCGTATGTGGTCGACACGCTCGGTCAGATCATCCAGCAGCCAGCCAAGTCCTTGGTTCTGCGCCATGATTCCGATCTCCCCGTACGGCAGGTCCTCCAAGCCGAAGGATCCGGTCAGTCAGCCTTGCCCACGGCTGCCGTCCGAGCAAGCAGGATGGGTGCATGGCACAGAAGATGACTGACGAGGAATGGCGGGCCTTTGTCTCGCACGGCACCCGCACGGGAAAACTGTCGACCGTCCGAGCCGACGGGAGCCCGCACGTGGCCCCGATCTGGTTCCTGCTCGACGGTGACGACCTGGTGTTCAACACCGGGAAGGACACGGTGAAGGGGCGCAACCTGGCGCGTGACGGCCGGATCGCCCTGTGCGTGGACGACGACCGGCCGCCGTTCGACTATGTCGTGATTCAGGGCCGGGCGACGCTGTCGGAGGAGCTCGACGACGTCCGGCACTGGGCCGCGCGCATAGGCGCGCGCTACATGGGCGAGGACCGGGCCGAGGAGTTCGGCGCCCGCAACGGCGTTCCGGGGGAACTGCTCGTCCGCGTGCACATCGAGAAGGTGCTGGCGCAGACCGCCGTCGCCCACTGAGGAGGGAACCGGCCCCACCACCCACTCCTCCGCATCAGCTCACCGAGTCGAGCAGCCGGGCGGTGTGCATCCGCCCGGCGTACTCGACCAGCCGGATCAGCACTTCCTTGCCCGAGTCGCGGTCGCGGGCGTCGCAGAGCACCACGGGCGTGCCCTGGTCCAGGTCGAGGGCGCGCGACACGTCCTGGGCTCCGTAGGAGCGGGCGCCCGCGAAGCAGTTGACGGCCACCACGAACGGGATGTGCCGGTGCTCGAAGTAGTCCACAGCGGGGAAGCAGTCCTCCAGTCGGCGGGTGTCGGCGAGGACTACCGCGCCGAGGGCACCCTGGGACAGTTCGTCCCACAGAAACCAGAAACGGTCCTGGCCCGGCGTACCGAACAGGTACAGGGAAAGACCTGAACGAATGGTGATGCGGCCGAAGTCCATGGCGACGGTCGTCGTGACCTTCTGGTCCACACCGTCGGTGTCGTCCACCAACTGGCCCGCCTCGCTCAGCAGTTCCTCGGTGCGCAGCGGCCGGATCTCGCTGACCGCGCCCACCATGGTGGTCTTGCCGACACCGAACCCGCCGGCGACCAATATCTTCAACGCCAGGGCGGACATCTCGTCGTCCGTGGCGTCGGAGTGTTCGGAGACCATCGATCACTTCTCTCGGGAGGGCCGGCAACGGTCGACGTCCATAAGTGCGTGCCGCGCCCTCGCGGTGGGTCCGCGCGCGGCGTCGCTGCGTGTGTGCGAGGTCAGCATCATGACAACTGCCGGTCCCCGCTGGGGGATTGGACCGCTATTAGCCCGATGCGACCGGCTCGCACCCATTCGGTGTCCGGAAGAGCGCACAACTCGGCGTGGTCCGGATGGTTCCGTGACTCTCATCTACAACGCCCTCAGTCCTTCGATCACCTCGCGCAGAATGCGTTCGTCGGGCAACTGGGCGGGGGGCACCGGACGGCTGACGGTGACGCAGCCCAGCTCCAGCAGATCGCCGAGCAACACCCTCACCACCCCTACGGGGAGGTCGGTACCCGCGGCGAGTTCGGCGACCGACTGCGTCTCCGTACGGCACAGGTCGATGAGGGCCCGGTGCTCGGGGCCGAGCGCGGTGTCGTCGTCCATGCCGGGCGCGCCCTTGTCGAGCGTGACGAGCGCGATCAGGTCGAAGCGCACCCCTGTGGGACCGGATCTGGTGCGCCCGCCCGTCATGGCGTACGGGCGGACCAGGGGCCCGGCCTCGTGGTCGTACCACTGGCTGCCCGGCTCCTGCAGGGTGCCTGTCGTGTCCTCGGTCATCGGTGCGGACCGCCCTCTCGCCTCATCCGGCGGCGGGCGGGCGGGCCGCAGCCCGCGGCGCCGTGTGAAGGTGCTCGCCCACGCGTTTCACCAGTCGTGCCATCTCGTACGCGACGAGGCCCATGTCGGCGGTCGCGGCGGTGAGCACCGCGAGGCAGGAGCCGTCCCCCGCGGCGGCGACGAACAGGAAACCGTCGTCCATCTCCACCATGGTCTGTCGTACGCCGCCGGCGCCGAAGTGCCTGCCTGCACCCTTGGCCAGGCTGTGGAACCCGGAGGCGACCGCGGCGAGGTGCTCCGCGTCCTCGCGTTTGAGATCGGTGGAGGCGCCCACCGCGAGTCCGTCGTTGGACAGCACCACCGCGTGCCGTACCTCGCTGACGCGCAATACCAGGTCGTCCAGCAGCCAGTCGAGTTCGCCGGACCGCCGCTCCGCCCTCGTGCTCGGGTCCTTGATCATGCGCGGTCTCCTTCGCTGCTGTCTCTGCCGGTTCCGGAGCCTCGGGCGGCTCCGCGGCCGGATGACCTGCCGCCGCCGCGCACCCAGCCGTCGCGGTAGGCCACCATGCGGTCCCGTACGGCCTCGGGGGTGCGCTTCTCCTCGCTCCGGGAATCCGGCGTCCGGGTCGGCTTGTCAGGGCGCTGTTCGCGCAGTTGCGGCGCGAGGTGCGCCTGTCGCACGCGCCGTGGGAGGTCGTCGGACTCCTCCCCGTCGCCGGGGTCCTCGGGTGGACGGTGCAGCCGCAAAGCGGTGACTCCTGGCGGTGGGGTTTCGGGGGCGGTCTCCGCCGGGGCCTGCGCGTGAGCCACCAGTGCGGGGCGGTCCGCCGACGCCTGGACAGGTTCCTGGTGCGGGGCGGCGGCAGCGGGCACGCGCGCGTACTCGCGTTCGACGGCCGGCTCCCGGTCCACCGCTGCGCGGGGGGCGCGTTCCGCCGCGCCACCGTGCAGCAGACCCGTGGGCAGCAGGACGACCGCGGTGGTGCCGCCGTAGGGCGAGGTCCGCAGGTGCACCTTGATGCCGTGCCGCGCGGCGAGTCGGCTGACCACGAAGAGGCCGAGCCGGTCGCTGTCGAACAGGTCGAGCGTCTCGGACTGTTCGATGCGGCGGTTCGCCTCGGCGAGGGTCTCCTTGCCCATTCCCAGTCCCCGGTCCTCGACCTCCACGGCGTAGCCGTTGCCGACCGGCTCGCCGGTGATGCGCACCCTGGTGTGCGGAGGTGAGAACTGGGCGGCGTTCTCGACGATCTCGGCAAGGAGATGCGTGAGGTCGGCGACCGCCGCGCCGGTGACGGACGCCTCGGGGAACTGGCGTACCTCCACGCGCGCGTAGTCCTCGACTTCGGAGACCGCGGCGCGGACCACGTTCGTCAGGGAGACCGGCAGCCGCCAGGCCCGGCCGGGTGCCGCTCCGGAGAGGATGATCAGGCTCTCCGCGTGGCGCCGCATACGCGTGGTGAGGTGGTCGAGCCGGAACAGGTCGCTGAGTTCGTTGGGGTCGTCGGACCTGCGCTCCATGCTGTCGAGGAGGCTCAGTTGGCGGTGGACGAGGACCTGACTGCGGCGCGCGAGGTTGACGAAGACCCCGGAGATGCCGCTGGCCAGTTCCGCGCGTTCCACGGCGGCGCGCAGGGCGGCGCGGTGCACGGTGCCGAGGGCCTCCGCGACCTGTTCGGTCTCGTCCTCGGCGGGTGGTCCGGGGGGTGCCTCGGCCCGGATGTCGATCTCCTCTCCCGCACGCAGCTTCAGCATGGCCTGCGGGAGTTTGTGGCGGGCGATCTCCAGAGCGGTGTTGCGCAGACTCACCAGCTCGACGACGAGGCCGCGCCCGATGCGTACGGAGATCACCAGGGACGCGACGACGGAGGCGAGGCCGAACAGCACCGCGGCGCCGGCCGGGGTGAGCAGGCCCCGGGTGAAGGGGTCGGCCCGGTCCGCGACGTCGTGGCCCGCGTCCGCCTCGATGGCTCGCATGCCGCCCTGCACGCGTGCGTGTGCCTTGGTCCAGCCGGCTTCGGGCGCGGCTGCGTTCACCTTGGTCCCCGGGAGGGCGCCGAGCACCTTGTCCTCGACGGCGGCCAGCGTGGCGTACGCGGTGCTTGCCGCGACGTTCTGCCAGGTGGCCCGTTCCGGGCCGCGCAGGTCCGAGGCACTGGCTTCGATGAGGGTGCGTCGGGTGTCGACGGCTCCGGTGAACAGCCGTAGCCGTGGTCCGTCGAGGCGCCCGGCGAGCCGCGCACCGGCGAGAACGGCGTCCTCCTGGGCCAACGCCTCTCCCGCGCGGGAGAACTCGAGCAGTACGCGCGCGTCGGAGCCGAGTTCGGCGTCCTGGATGCCGGTGAGCGCGCCACCCACGGCGAACGCAGCCGAGATGCTCCTGGTGTACCGCGCATACGTCTCGGCCCAGCCGGTGCTGCGGTCGAGTACCGAGGTCCGCAGCGTGCGCAGTTGTTCGACACCGACGACGAAGGTCTCCAGACGCTCCGCGACTCCGGCGGGCAGTTCCTCGCCGTCGGCGACGGTGTTGCTGCCACCGAGGCGCAGCTTCGCCACGGTCCGGTCGGTGTGCTCGCCGAGTGTCCTGAGGTCGGTCCCCGGCACGGCGGCCGGATCGGTGGCATGGCGTACGGCGGCCGTGCGTTCGGCCTGAAGTGCGGCGACGACGGCGGCGACCGGCGCGCGCACCTGGGAGTCGACGCGCTGCAACTGCCGCAGCCGGGCGACGTCCTGGGCCGTGGTGACGGTGGCGTACGCCCACAGCGCGAGCAGCGAGACAACCGGCACCATCAGAAGGCAGACGATCTTGGCGCGGACACTTCCTGGCCGTAGGCGCCAGCGTCCCGCGCGTATGGGCACCTCGTCGGGCAGGGTGCCGAGGGATTCCTCGGAGTCTTCGTCGGCCGGCGGACCGGCGTGCGCGCGGCGTCCGCGCACCGGGGGCGGGGGCGCCGTCCCGGCGCCGGGTATCGGGGTCCTACGGGGTGTGCGCATGGCCTCCTCGCTCGTAGTGGTTCGGGGTGTGCCCGAGGCGTCGCCGACCCGGTGCACGCCTCTAACGGGCAGCGACGCTGTCGACCAGCCGCTGGGCGGACGCGGATGCCTCGCGTTCCCCGGCCGACGGCGACAACGCGACGAACGCCGAGGTCAGGAAGAGATAGGACCCGAGGCCGACGGCGAGGGGGAAGATGAACTGCATCGCCGTGGCCCCGGGCAGCGTCCCGCCGGAGGGCGTGACGTCCACGTGCACCGCGAACATCCCGGTGTAGTGCATGCTGCTGACGGCCGCCCCCATGACGAGCGAGGCGACGGTCACCGCGATCGGTGACTTGATGTTGAGAGCCGCCCACAGGGCCGCGGTGGCCGCCACGACGGCGATCACCACGGAGAGCACGACGAGCGCCGGGTCGTACTTCACGTCACCGTGCAGCCGTACCGCGGCCATGCCGAGGTAGTGCATGCTCGCCACGCCCAGCCCGGTGGTGAGTCCACCGACGAAGAGCGCGCGGGCGCGGTCGTGCCCGTAGCCGACGGCGAAGACCCCGGTGGAGACGACGACCATGGCGACAAGGAGGCTGAGGATGGTCAGCGGCACGTCGTAGCGGATGCCGGTGCCGCGGACGCTGAAGCCGAGCATGGCCACGAAGTGCATGGTCCAGATGCCGGTGCCGATCGCGGAGGCCGCGGTGACGAGCCAGTTGCGGCGCGAGCGGCCGGTCGCAGCGAGCGCACGGACGGTGCAGCGCAGCCCGAGGGCGGCGCCCATACAGGCCATCACGTATGACAGTACGGGGGTCAGCCAGCCGAAGGTGGCGTGGTCCAGGTGTCCCATGACCACGGGACGCTAGTGGGGGCACGGGAGCACAAAGGGGGCGCATTTCGAAAGGTATTGAAATATGGCAGGGAATTGCGCCTGAACGATCGCGTCCAGCTCGAACGTGTGCGCCGCGGGCTACTTCTCGTCCGTGCGGGATCATGCGGAACATGAGCGACGACCACACACACGTCCAGGAGTTCTTCGCCGCCCGCGCGGCCGACTGGGACAGCAGGTTCCCGGACGACGGACCCGCCCACGCCGCCGCGGTCGCCGAGTTGCGGCTGTGCGAGGGGGCCCGGGTGCTGGACGCGGGCTGTGGCACCGGACGGGCTCTGGCGCCGCTGCGTGCCGCAGTGGGGCCTACGGGAGTGGTCCTGGGCGTGGATCTGACTCCGGCCATGCTGGAGGCCGCGGTGCGAGCCGGACGGAACCTCGACGGGCAGTTGCTGCTCGCCGACGCGGCCACTCTTCCGCTGCGTTCGGAGTCCCTCGACGCCGTGTTCGCGGCGGGCCTGATCGCGCATCTGCCTCAGCCCGGCGAGAATCTGCGGGAACTCGCGCGCGTGGTCCGCCCCGGAGGCACCCTGGCGCTGTTCCACCCGATCGGCAGGGCCGCTCTGGCCGCCCGGCAGGGCAGACGTATCACCCCGGACGACCTGCGCGCGGAGGCCAACCTCGGTCCGCTGCTGGCCGGTTCCGGGTGGCGGATGACGTCCTATGCGGACGAGGACGCACGGTTTCTGGTGCTGGCCGTGCGACCGGCCTGACCCGGGCGGTCGTCGACATGCGGGGCGCCTCACCGCACATGCCCTCTTCTGCCGCCGGAACTCCATCTCTACGTTGGACCGCAGCAGATGAAACGATCAACCGTGGCAACCGCACAGGGGGAAGGTGGTCCGCATGTTCGGCGGTATCCATAAATCGTTCACCGGTTTCCTCCGTTCGTGGCGCTCGGAAACGAGCCCGGGGCGGGAGAAGCGCACACACAATCTCTTCGAGGCCGCTGCCGTGTACGTGTCGGCGTGTGCGGAGGACGACCAGGACCAGATGGACGAGGCCGTGGCCTGGGTGTCCCCGGAGGCGCTGTCGTTCGGCGTGAACGAGCTGGCGTGCCGTGCCGTCATCGCGCTGGCCAGAGAGCGCGACGAGTCGCCGCGGACGGTCGCCCGGGACCTTCTCGGGCTGCCGACGACCTGACCGAAGCGGGTACATCCGGTCGATTCCCCCTGCCCGGCAGGAAAGCAGCAGCTCCGGGTGGGGTGGGAGTCGTGACAACGGCCTTCCGCTCGGATTAGGGTGCGCGCCGATGGACGAACCGATGGGGAGGCTGGGATGGCAGAGACGGACGAGGGAGCCGTCGCCACCGCGGACGACGCGCTCTATGTGCTCACGGCGATACTGCTGACGCCCGCGCAGTTCCCGAGCGTGCTGGGCGACGACTATCCGGAGGCATGTGCGGCGCTCGGCCTCGCGCCTCTCGCCGACGGGTACGGGCTGGTGCTCGGCCAGGACGGCGACGGCGCGCGGTGGACGGTGGTCATCGACGATGTCTCCCTGGTCGCGGTCGCGATCGCGTCGTGGGACTGCGGCATGGAGTACGACCTGTCGCCGGAGGAGCACACGGTCGTCGCGGCCCTGCCCGGCTGGCCTCTCGCGGTCGCCGTCGCGGCTCCCGACGTACCCGCCCCGCACGACCCGGGCCCCGAACTCACCGACCGGCCGCCGCTCACTCCGCCGGACACCGCTTCGTGGGGCCCGGCACAGCGGCGTCTGGGCGCCGACGAGATCGCGCGCCAGTGGGCGGTCTGGCGGGAACAGCTCAGCGACGAGGACTTCACACCTCCGGGTGGCAGGTCAGCGACGCCCGAGGACGAGTCGGACGCGGCTGGGGCGAACACGGATCGGGCTGTGGACGCCACAGACTCGGCCGAGGACACCCCGGGCCGGGCCGAGGGCACCGTGAACCGGCCCCGTGCCGGCATCCGGCGCGTCCTCGCGGAGGTACGCGCGTACGTGGACACTCCTCCGCCTCTCGGCCGTGTCCGCTCCTCCTTCGCTCCGGAGGGCGCGCGGACACTGCGCGCCGACGGTCCCGGCTGGTCGATGGTGGCCAGGACGGACGACATCGCCTTCGTCCTGCTCGACGACGAGCCCGGAGAGGTGCTTCCGGTCGGCCGGGGCCCGGAGCTGCCCGGTCTCCTCGAAGCGCTCGACAAGATGGCCGTACGGCCCAGCTGAGCCCCGCGGCCGACGCCGCCCGGATCTTTTGTGTTCCGGGCGGCGTTCGGCACGCCGATCGCCCTGCGGGCCACGCGGGGCGTCAGCCGGAGTGAAGCACGCTCGCCTCCGGACGGCTGCGCCTCAGCGGCCGATCTCCTTGCGGGTGACGCGGCGCAGCCTGCGCCGCTGTGCGGGGTCCAGTGCGAGATAGGCAGCCGCCGGGACTCCCAGCACTATCAGCAGCGCGGCCCACCAGGGCAACCAGATCCACAGGATGATCCCGGCTGCCACGCCTCCTGCGGCGATCTTCGCGTTCCTCGACATGAGTGTCGCCTCCTTCGCGGCCAGTGCCGCTCTCTGCCATCAAAAACGGGTCCGCGCCTCCCACGGTTCCGGATCGCGACCCTGAGACGTCCCTGAGACTCGCCCCCTACTCGTCCCTGAGGGGCTGTCCCACCTCGTACAAGTGCCGCAGAACCTGCCGGTGCGAGTTGACGAGCCCCGTCTCCGTATAGGGGATACCCAACTCACGGCAGTAGGCGCGCATCGTCGGCCGCGCGAGCCGTAAACGAGGGCGGGGCATGCTCGGGAAGAGGTGGAGGCCGATCAGGGCCTGGTGCAGGGCGGCGAAGGCGAGTGCCTCACCTGGCGGGAGACAGGTCAGCAGCCGCGTCTCGCTGCCACCGGACTGCGCGGCGGAGGTCCCCGGAGGCCCGGCGGCGAGGAGGACGGCCTCGGGCATGGCCGGTCTCCTGGTCTCTTCGGGGATCGGCTGACCTGAGGCAACGCACGAAGCAGTCACCTTTGGCGACCCGTCGCCACCACTCGTGCCTCGCGGTGGAACGCGCGCCATTCCCAAGGGATTGATGGCACCCCGGCAAAGGTGACCCGGGTCACCGCCCAGGGATGCCGGGCAGGTTGCCGAAGTGCTGTACCCTCGGCGACTCGAACCCCCAGTAGTCAAATTTGAGGAATGCGGCCATCGCTGTGCAGAGGATTCCCGCGGCAACCCCTTCCCAGATCTCCGAACTGGCCCGCTGCTGTGCCGTGTTCGTGCCCGGCGATCCGGCCCGCACCGGCCTGGTCGCGTTCTGGCGGCCCGACGGCGACGCGCCGCCCGCCGTGGCCGCCGGAACCGTCGACGACCTGACCGTGGTCCTGCCCGGCGACCATGGTGTCGAACGGACACAGGTGACCGCCGTCCTGCTCCCGGTACGTACGGCGTTGCCTGTCCTCACGCGGGCGCGTGGCGCCGCGCAGGGCCACAGGGCGACGGCGTTCTGGGGTACGGCCGGCGTTCTCGCC
This sequence comes from Streptomyces lacrimifluminis, assembly GCF_014646095.1. Classification (GTDB taxonomy): domain Bacteria; phylum Actinomycetota; class Actinomycetes; order Streptomycetales; family Streptomycetaceae; genus Streptomyces; species Streptomyces lacrimifluminis. The sequence goes on from NZ_BMMU01000018.1 coordinate 85,350, forward strand.
CTGCAACTGGCCGCTCGCGGACTGCTGTTGCCCGGGCTCTCCGCGGGGGATAACGACGCCTGGCGGGCCGGGCCGCTCGGCGCGGCGGACGTGGAGCGCGTTCGCGAACTCGCCGCCGCGATGCCCCCGGAGGCGCATTCCGTGCCGCTGGAGGGCACGGAGCCGCCGCGACTGCCCGACCCGGAGCGGCTGCTGCGTGCCTTCCTGGACGCGGTGGCCGACGCACTGCCCCGCTCCCCCGCCGCCTCGCTCGCCGCAGGCGGGGCGGCCTACGCCGGGCCGGAACCGCAGCACCTGCCGGAGCAGCGTGTATGGGCCTCCGAGGTCGCCGCCGGGCACGACGCGGGCGTACGGATCTCACTGCGGCTGGAGGTACCGGGGTTGGCGTCGGCCCTGCCGGACGAGACTGCCCTGCGGTTCCGGGCCGTGCTCCAGGTGCACAGTGTGAGCGAGCCCGGACTCGTCGCGGACGCCGCCGAGGTATGGGCTTCGGCCCGCGGCTTCGGCCCGCGCGCGCGGATGGACGCCCTGCTCGCTCTGCGCCGTGCGGCCCGGACCTGGCCGCCGCTCACACCGCTGCTCTCCGCAGCCGTGCCCGACGCCGTCGAACTGGCCGACGAAGAGGTCACCGAGTTGCTCGGGGAGGGCGCCCGCGCCCTGTCCGCCGCCGGGGTCGAGGTGCACTGGCCCAAGGAGCTGGCCCGCAAGCTGACGGCCCGCGCGGTCGTCGGTCCACCCGACGAGGGCACGAGCCCAGGGAAGGCCCCGTCGGACACGCCCTCGTTCCTGTCCGCCGACGCGCTGCTCGCCTTCAACTGGCGGTTCGCACTGGGCAACCAGCAGCTCACGCGCGAGGAGCTGGACCGGCTCGCCGAGGCGAACCGCCCCGTGGTGCGACTGCGTGACCAGTGGGTCCTCGTCGACCCTCGGGAGATACACCGCGCCCACGCACAGCAGGACCGCAAGATCACCCCCGTCGACGCTCTCAGCGCCGCTCTGACGGGCTCAACGGAGGTGGACGGCCGCTCGGTCGAGGTGCGGCCCACCGGGTGGCTGGCGGCCTTGCGGGACCGCATCTCGGAACCGGACGCACAGGCCCCGGTCGGTCAGCCGGCCGCGCTCGCCGCCACACTGCGCGACTACCAGCTGCGGGGACTCAACTGGCTGGCCCGGACGACCTCCCTGGGACTCGGCTGCTGTCTGGCCGACGACATGGGGCTCGGCAAGACGATCACACTGATCGCTCTGCATCTGCACCGGCAGACCGACACGTCGGCGGCGGGGCCCACTCTCGTCGTCTGTCCGACCTCCCTCATGGGCAACTGGCAGCGCGAGATCGAACGGTTCGCGCCCGGTACGCCCGTGCGCCGCTTCCACGGGTCACGGCGCAGCCTGGAGGCCCTGGCCGACGGCGAGTTCGTGCTCACCACGTACGGCACGATGCGCCTGGACGCGCGGCGGCTGGCCGAGGTGCCGTGGGGCATGGTGGTGGCGGACGAGGCACAGCACGTCAAGAACCCGTACTCGGAGACGGCCCGGGAGCTGCGTTCCATCGGTGCACGCGCACGCGTGGCGCTCACCGGCACACCGGTGGAGAACAACCTGTCGGAACTGTGGGCGATCCTCGACTGGACGACCCCGGGACTGCTGGGCCGGCTGGGCACCTTCCGCTCGCGGTACGCGCAGTCCGTCGAGGGAGGTCAGGACCCGGCCGCCGCGGAGCGTCTGGCCCGGCTCGTGCGCCCGTTCCTGCTGCGGCGGCGCAAGTCGGACCCGGGCATCGCTCCCGAGCTGCCGCCGAAGACGGAGACCGACCGCGCCGTGTCGCTCACCAAGGAGCAGACGGGGCTGTACGAGGCCGTCGTGCGGGAGACGCTCGCGGAGATCTCCGGCGCCGACAACATGGTGCGGCGCGGGCTGATCGTGAAGCTGCTGACCGGCCTCAAGCAGATCTGCAACCATCCGGCGCAGTTCCTTAAGGAGGACCGACCGAAAATCGCGGGACGCTCCGGGAAGCTGGAACTGCTGGACGAGTTGCTCGACACCATCCTCTCCGAAGGAGCGAGCGTTCTGGTCTTCACCCAGTACGTGCAGATGGCGCGGCTCCTGGAACGGCATCTGGCGGCACGCGGAGTGCCCACGCAGTTTCTCCACGGCGGCACGCCCGTCGCGGAACGCGAGGCGATGGTGGAACGTTTCCAGGAGGGGCGAGTGCCTGTCTTCCTGCTGTCCCTGAAGGCCGCCGGCACCGGCCTGAACCTGACCAGGGCCGAGCACGTCGTGCACTACGACCGCTGGTGGAACCCCGCGGTCGAGGCCCAGGCCACGGACCGCGCGTACCGCATCGGCCAGAACCGCCCCGTGCAGGTGCACCGCCTGATCGCCGAGGGCACGATCGAGGACCGCATCGCCGAAATGCTGAACCGCAAACAGGCACTGGCCGACGCGGTGCTCGGCTCCGGTGAGGCCGCGCTCACGGAACTCACGGACGACGAACTGGCCGACCTGGTACGACTGCGAGGGGGCGCGCGATGAACCAGCACAACGGCGACCAGAACAACGGTGACGAGCACAACGGTGACGGCCACGACCGCGAGGCGTACGAGAGCGACGCGTCCGGCGCCGACCTGGAGCGTACGTTCGCCGCGCTGCCTCCCCCGTGCGGGCGCGGTTTCGCGGAGACGTGGTGGGGGCGTGCCTGGCTGAAGTCGCTGGAGGACGCGGCGCTGGACTCCGAACAGGTGCGGGCGGGCCGCCGACTCGCGCGTGCGGGAGCCGTGGGCGCGGTGTCGGTGCGCCCGGGGCGCATCACCGCCGTCGTCCAGGACCGAGACCGCACCACTCACCGTTCCGACGTCCTGCTCCAGGAGCTGTCCCCCGCACAATGGGAACGCTTTCTGGACGTGGCGGTCGAACAGGCCGGTCATATCGCGGCCCTCCTCGACCGGGACATGCCCCCGCACCTTGTGGAGGACTCCGCTGCCGCCGGAGTCGAACTCCTGCCCGGCATGGGCGACCTGGAGCCGGATTGCGACTGCGGCGCCTGGGACCACTGCGGTCATACGGCAGCTCTCTGCTACCTGGTGGCGCGGCTGCTGGACCAGGACCCCTTCCTCCTGCTGCTGATGCGGGGACGCGGCGAACGCGCCCTGCTCGACGACGTACAGAGCCGTGACGCCGTGCCCGCCGGCGAGTCCGCCGCGCCGGAGGGCGTGGACGCGGCCGAGGCGTACGCGGCCGGGGACACCCTCCCGCCGTTGCCTGCCCTGCCCCTCCTGCCCGACGCGCCAGGGACACCGCCGGCCCTGGACACCGACGCCCCGCCCGCGCCCGGGGTGGACCCCGGGGCGTTGGAGTTCCTGACCGCACGGACAGCCGTAGAGGCGCATCGGCAGCTTGCCGACGCGCTCGGGGCCGGTCATGGACGGCGGCCGGTCGAAGCGGAGTTGACGATGGCTCAGGACGCGGTGCGACTGGCTGCGGGCAACCCTTCGGGGACCGTTTCGGACCGGCTGGCGGAGGGATCGGGGCGTGGCCGGGAGCAGTTGGCGTCGGCTGTTTCCGCCTGGCGGTTCGGTGGCACGGAGGCGTTGTCGGTCCTGGAGGAGGAGTGGACGGTCGAGGGCGAAGTGCTCGCACGCGCGCGTGCCGCGCTCGACTCGGCCTGGGACGAGGACGAGCGGCCGGTACTGCGGGCGACGCGCAACCGGTGGACGGTGGTCGGCGCGGGCGGTCAACTGCGCCTGGGGCGTGACGGCCGCTGGTGGCCGTACCGGAAGCAGAGCGGCCGTTGGGTGCCCGCCGGGCGGGCGGCCCAGGACCCGGGGACCGCGCTCGCCTCGATGGAGCACATAGCCGGGGAGGAGTCTTCCTGAGGCCTGACGAATTCGCGATCTCCGTGAAGGGGACGCCGACGACGAAGCGGAGTCCGCTGTCCCGCAGGCGTCGGCCGGGGCACGGGACCGCAGGCCGGTCGGTACGCACGCGTGGACCCCGCCCCTCCGAGATGTCAGGTCAACGGAGTGGTGAGTTTCCGGGTGTCCGAGCCGAGGTCGGTGGCCAGACTGCACGCGACGTTGTCGATGCCCAACCGGTAGCCCGAGGTGTCCGGATACTGCACCAGGCTGCCTTTCACGCTCCCCGCCGGCTGTTCGGCCGCCACGCGCTCCAGGGCCGGCCGACACAGCTCGGCAGCGGCGTCCTTCAGGGCGGCGTCCGTCGCGAACCCGCCTGCGAGCTCGGCGACCTTCACGACCTCGGCGTCATGCGGATCGTCGCACGCGCGCTTCGCGGCCTGCCCGGGGTGGGCGGCATCGGCGTCGAAGCAGTCGCCGGTTCGCAGCATGTAGTACGGCATTTCGTCGCCGGCCAACGGGACAAGCGACTCCAGGCCACTCGGGAACTCGCTCGGCAGGTCGGTGGGGAACTCGGTCGGAAGCTCGGTGGGGAGCCCGGACGGCAACGTGGGCAGCTTGGTGGGAAGCCTGGTGGGCAGTTCGGTCGGGATGCTGAACGACGGCTCGGGGGTTCGGCCTGGGCTCTGGCTGTTCCCGGGCGGGTTCTTGTCCGGGGTGTCGTCGCCTCCGGAGACCATGAGCACCACCGCGGCGATGACACCGACTGCGCCGATCGCCGCGAGCAGGATGAACAGAGGCCTCGGACGCCCACCGGAGCCTCGGTGTCCCCCGGGGCTGTCGGGCGGTTCGGGCGGCACCGGCGGCAGCCAGCCCCCGCCACCCTGCATCGGCGGTCCATCGTCTCCCGGAGGAGGTCCGTAGCCGCCGTTCCTGTGGCCTTCGTAGGGAGGGCCGTAACCTCCCCCGGCGGGCGGGCCGAAGCCACCGGGAGGCGGGCCGAAGCCACCACCCGGAGGCGGAGTGTCTCCCGGTGGCCCGGGCGGCTGGGGCGGTACGGGCGGCATGGCCATACCGTCAAGACTCGCCGCGAACCGGTCAGCGCGCGACCCCCACACGCAAGTTGATACGGACCGATGCCATGGACCGCACGATTCCGGAGCAATTCACGCCAGGACCCGTCACAGAGAATCGAGCGGCGCACATTTGTATGCGCCGGTGACCGGGGACGCCCGCCGGCAGACAGACACCCCCGGCTCGCGACTCAGCCTCGTGCGCCCAGCAGATGGTCCATCGCCAGCTGGTCGAGCTGCTCGAAGGCCATCCCGCGCGCGGCCGTCGCGTCCACGTCGAACCCCTCGAAGGCCGAGCGGTCCGCGAGCAGGCCTGCCAGACCGTCCGCCGCCGTCTGCTGGGCCAGCTCGTCCAGACGCGAGGCGCGCAACGCCGCCTGAACCTCCGGGTCGGCGCGGAACGCGGCCGTACGCTCCTTCAGGATGAGGTAGTTGCGCATGCAGCCGGCCGCCGAGGCCCACACGCCGTCGAGATCCTCGGTCCTCGGCGGCTTGAAGTCGAAGTGCTTCGGGCCCGCGTAACCGGCACTCTCCAGGAGGTCGACCAGCCAGAAGGCGGCACGCAGGTCACCGGCGCCGAAGCGCAGGTCCTGGTCGTACTTGATGCCGGACTGGCCGTTGAGGTCGATGTGGAAGAGCTTGCCCGCCCACAGGGCCTGGGCGATGCCGTGCGGGAAGTTCAGCCCGGCCATCTGCTCGTGGCCGACCTCGGGGTTGACGCCGTACATCTCCGGGCGCTCCAGGCGCTCGATGAAGGCAAGGGCGTGGCCGACCGTGGGCAGCAGGATGTCGCCGCGCGGCTCGTTCGGCTTGGGCTCGATCGCGAACTTCAGGTCGTAGCCCTGGGAGATCACGTACTCGCCGAGGAGGTCGAAGGCCTCCTTCATGCGGTCCAGCGCGACGCGCACGTCCTTGGCGGCGCCGGACTCGGCGCCTTCCCGGCCGCCCCAGGCGACGTAGGTCTCCGCGCCGAGTTCGACCGCGAGGTCGATGTTGCGGATCGTCTTGCGCAGCGCGTAACGGCGCACTTCACGGTCGTTGGCGGTGAACGCGCCGTCCTTGAAGACGGGGTGCGTGAAGAGGTTGGTGGTGGCCATCGGCACCTTCATGCCGGTCGCGTCGAGGGCCTGGCGGAAGCGCTTGATGTGCGACTCGCGCTCGGCGTCCGAGGACCCGAACGGGATCAGGTCGTCGTCGTGGAAGGTCACCCCGTGGGCACCCAGCTCGGACAGACGCTGCACCGTCTCGACCGGGTCGAGCGCACGGCGGGTGGCGTCGCCGAACGGGTCCCGTCCCTGCCAGCCGACGGTCCACAGGCCGAAGGTGAACCTGTCATCGGGGGTGGGCTGGTAGTTCATGCCGCGGCTCCTTGCTGCTCCGACTATTTCGTCATGGCGGTTTACAAATTAGTATGCGGAAGCATCTCTGGGAAGAGACAACGTGTCCCTGAAACGTTTCCCTGAGCAGAGACTGAGGGTGAGGACGGGTCGCCGCGACCCGGACAGGCACCGGAAACCACCAGGCCAGATCCCGCGGAGCCGCGGAAAAGGGAGAGCCCGATGTCAGCAGCCGAGGGTCCGCTCGTCGTCGGCGTGGACACGTCGACCCAGTCCACCAAGGCGCTGGTCGTCGACGCGGCCACCGGACAGGTCGTGGCGAGCGGACAAGCCGCGCACACCGTCACCACCGGGGCTGGCCGCGAGAGCGACCCCCGGCAGTGGTGGGACGCCCTGTGCGAGGCGCTGAGCCAATGCGGTGACGCGGCCCGCGAGGCCGCCGCCGTGTCGATCGGCGGCCAGCAGCACGGGCTCGTCACCCTGGACGCCCAGGGCGAGCCGATCCGGCCGGCGATGCTGTGGAACGACGTGCGCTCGGCGCCCCAGGCCCGCCGGCTGGTCGAGGAACTCGGCGGCGCGAAGGCCTGGGCGGAGCGCACCGGAAGCGTGCCGGGCGCCTCTTTCACGGTCACGAAGTGGGCCTGGCTGGCGGAGCACGAGCCGGAGACGGTTCGCGCCGTCAAGGCTGTACGGCTCCCCCACGACTACCTCACCGAGCGCCTCACGGGTCAGGGCACCACCGACCGCGGCGACGCCTCCGGCACGGGCTGGTGGGCGTCCGGGACGGAGGCGTACGACGCGGAGGTGCTCGCTCACGTGGGGCTGGACGCCACGCTGCTGCCCCGGGTGGTCCGGCCTGGTGAGGTCGCCGGAACCGTCCGTGACGGCCATGACCTGCCATTCTCCAAGGGCACCCTGGTCGCCGCGGGCACCGGGGACAACGCCGCCGCCGCGCTGGGCCTCGGACTCCGCCCCGGCACTCCGGTACTGAGCCTTGGCACTTCGGGCACGGTGTACGCGGTCTCGACGCACCGGCCCGCCGATCCGACCGGCACCGTCGCGGGCTTCGCCGACGCACGCGGCGACTGGCTGCCGCTGGCCTGCACCCTCAACTGCACCCTCGCTGTCGACCGCGTCGCGGCTCTGCTCGGCCTGGACCGCGAGGCCGTCGAACCCGGTACGTCCGTCACCCTGCTGCCCTACCTGGACGGCGAGCGCACCCCGAACCTGCCGGGCGCCTCGGGGCTGCTGCACGGGCTGCGCCACGACACGACCGGCGGACAACTGCTCCAGGCCGCGTACGACGGGGCCGTGCACTCACTGCTCGGCGCCCTCGATCTGGTGCTCGACGCGGACGCCGACCGCTCGGTGCCCCTGCTGCTGATCGGCGGCGGCGCACGCGGCACGGCCTGGCAGGAGACCGTACGGCGGCTGTCCGGACGGCCCGTCCAGGTGCCCGAGGCCAAGGAACTGGTCGCGCTCGGCGCCGCGGCACAGGCGGCGGGCCTGCTGACCGGCGAGGACCCGGCCGCGGTGGCTCGGCGCTGGGAAACGGCCCGGGGCCCGGTCCTGGACGCGGTGGAGCGGGACCAGGCGGCGCTGGACCGGATCGCCGGGGTACTCTCCGACGCATCGCCGCTGCTGGAGCGGGGGACGGACGCCGGCTGACGGCTCCGAGGGACGGACACGAACCGACGGAGCCGAACCGGCTCCACCGAACGTCCGCTGAAGGACGCCGACGTGCGTCCGTCCACGGATGTCGGCTCACGGACACCCACTGAGGACTGACGGAGGCATGACCGCACCGCTGCACGAGGCCCGTCCGCCCGGCGCCGGCGCCCGCCTGCCCGACACTCAGCAGGGCATGCGCCGCCGCAACCTCGCGCGGGTGATGCACACCGTCAGCGCCGAGGGGCCGCTGTCCCGTGCCGGGGTCGCCTCACGCATCGGGCTGACCCGGGCGGCGGTGTCGACACTCGTGGACGAGTTGGTCCGCTCGGGGCTGCTCGAAGAGCTGGGCCCCGAGCGGCCCGGCCGGGTCGGGCGCCCCGGGTCGGCGCTGGCCGTGAGCGGGCGTGGTCCGGCCGGGATCGGCGCGGAGGTCGGTGTCGACCACCTCGCGGTCTGCGCGGTCGATCTGCGGGGCGCGGTGCGGGCGCGCGCCGTGCGCCACCACGCCAACCGCGGGCGCTCCCCCGAACCGGTGATCGAGGAACTGACCGGATTGGTTCGGGAGGTGATCGCCGAGGTGGAGCGTGAGGGGCTGTGGCCGGCCGGCCTCACGGTCGCCGTGCCGGGGCTCGTGGCCCGCGACGGGCGCACGGTCGTCCGCGCCCCCAACCTCGACTGGAACGCCACGGATCTCGGGGCACTGCTCCCCACCGGATTCCCGCTGACCGTGGACAACGAGGCCAACCTCGGCGCGCTGGCGGAACTCTGGCTCGGAGACGGCACTCCGCCCGACTTCCTGCACGTGTCGGCCGAGATCGGTATCGGCGCGGCGGTGGTCGTGGACGGGCGGCTGTTGCGAGGAACGAGAGGGTTCGCTGGCGAGTTGGGGCATGTGCCGGTCCATCCGGACGGGCCGGAGTGCGCGTGCGGCGGGCGCGGGTGCCTGGAGCAGTACGCGGGTGAGGAGGCGGTTCTGCGGGCGGCGGGAGTCGAAGCAGGCGAGGACCGCGTCGGGCTCCTCGCAGAGCGCGCCGCCCAGGGCGACAGAGACGTACGCCGGGCCCTGGACGGGGCCGGCACGGCACTCGGCATCGCGCTGACCGGGGCGGTCAATCTGCTGGACCCCGAGATCGTCGTCCTGGGCGGTGCGCTGTCCGGGCTCGCGCCGTGGCTGCTGCCGTCGCTGGAGACGGAACTGGCCCGGCGTACGGCGGGACCCGCCTGTGCGGTGTCGGTGTCGCGGCTCGGACCCGAGGGCCCACTGCTGGGCGCCGCGCACTCGGTGGTGCGGGCGGTGCTGGACGATCCCGGGGCGGTGGCGGAACGGGGCTGAGCGGGCCCCGACCGGCTTCGATCCGCCGCACGGCGTGCCAGCGTCATCACCCGTTGGGGTGGCCGAGTTATCCACAATCACACGGTCATCCACCGAAATTCACGGGTCCTTCCTGCCCGACCGCGACGCGCCGTAGCGTGATCCACGTGAGGCGCGGCCCGTCATGGCGGTCGGCGGCACTCCAGCGCCGAGCCGAACCGTTCGCGGGCATCTGCATCCGCCTGGCACACGCATGCGTCTCACAACCAGTGGTCCCGAGTCCCGCGGCCCCTGTCGAAAGGATGTCACGCATGGAGCGGACCAGGTTGTTCCCCAGCAGACGGCGGCTGTTGAAGAGCTCCGCGCTCGGCGCCGGCAGTTACGCCCTGCTCCCCGCTCCCCGGGTCGGCGCCCAGCCCCGGTCCCTCGACTACCCGCTCGCCACGTGGGAACCGGCGACCACCGCCAACTACACGGTCTCCGCCCGCCCGATGACCCAGGTCCCCGATCTCGTCGTCCTCCATGTCACCCAGGCCTCCTACGCCAACACCCTGGCCGTCTTCCAGCACCCACGGAAGAAGGTGTCCGCGCACTACGTCGTACGGTCCGATGACGGACACGTGGCGCAGTGCGTGCGGGAGCACGACATCGCCTGGCACGCGGGCGACTGGAACCACAACCTCCGCAGCATCGGCATCGAACACGAAGGTTGGGTGGACCGCCCGGGCTATTTCACGGACGCCCTGTACGAGCAGTCCGCGAGACTCACCGCGACGATCTGCACGCGCTACGGCATACCGAAGGACCGTACGCACATCATCGGGCACTACGAGGTTCCCGGTACCGATCACACCGATCCCGGACCGAACTGGGACTGGACGCGCTATATACGCCTCGTCAACGCCACCTGAGCGAAACGGTGGTGCGGTCGACCGGGTCCACCGGCGTCGAAACGGTTGTCCGCGTCCCTCCCCCGAGTGACGATGTCACCAGCCGCATCACCTTCCGGGAGGCCCAGTTGACCGATCCATGGGTGGCCCTGGAACAGGGAGCCGACCCCGTCGAACGGGGACGGGTGCTGCGTCGCGCGCACGAGACGTTCACCGAGGCGGGGACGGTGACACTGCCGGTGCGTTCCGTGGTGGCGGACTCCTGGAGACGTTCCGCCCGGGCAGGCGTGGGGCCGGACGGCACGGCGAGCGTGGAGCTGGTGGACGGCGACCTCGGCGCCTACCGTGCGGAGCATCCGCTGGCCCGGGTGATGCCCCTGTTCCGTGAACTCATGGGCACCTTCGCCGCCGACGGCGAGCATCTGCTCGCGGTGTGCGACGCGCAGGGAAGGCTGTTGTGGGTCGAGGGGCATCCGGCCACCAGACGGCAGGCGGGGCGGATCAACTTCGTACCGGGGGCGCGTTGGGCGGAGTCGGCGGTCGGCACGAACGCGCCGGGTACGGCGGTCGCCGTGGACCGGCCGGTGCAGGTGTTCGCGGCCGAGCACTTCATCCGGCAGGTGCAGCCGTGGACGTGCGCGGCGGCTCCGGTGCACGACCCTCGCACGGGACGGGTACTGGGTGCCGTGGACATCACCGGCCGGGACGGGCTCGCGCATCCGCACAGCCTCGGATTCGTGCAGGCGGTGGCGCGGGCCGCCGAGTCCCAGCTGGCGCTGCTCGCCCCGGCCGGCCCCGCAGCGGGCGCGCTCGAACTGACCGCGCTGGGCCGTGACGAGGCCCATCTGCTGTCCGCCGGGCGCACGTTGCGGCTCAGTCGTCGGCACAGCGAACTCCTCGTTCTGCTCGCCCGCCATCCGGAAGGGCTGACCGGGGACGAGTTGCTGTGCGCCCTGTACGAGGACGAGTCGGTGACACCGGTGACGCTGCGCGCCGAACTGGCCCGGCTGCGCCGTGTCCTGGCGCCGGGGTTGCTGGCGTCGCGCCCCTACCGGCTGACGGTGCAGGTCGAGTCGGACATCGCCGTCGTGGAGCGCGCGCTCGAGACCGGGGCGGTCACGACGGCGATGCGGGCGTATGCCGGTCCGCTGCTGCCCGGTTCCCGTGCTCCGGCGGTGGCCCGACTGCGGCGCAGGCTCGCCGACGGCCTGCGCACCGCGCTGGTCGCCCGCCGCGACCCGGACCTGCTGGCCGACTGGGCCCACGCGCCGTGGGGCGAGGACGACCTCGACCTATGGCGTGCGCTCGCGGCGGTGCGACCGACGGCGGCAGTACGGGCCCGCCTCAACGAGCTGGAGTCGGAACAGGCGGCGCCTCGGGGTTGGGCACACCAGGCCGCGCGGCGCTGACGGAACGCCGGCGCCGGAACTCGGGGGGAGGTCCCATGGCAGACGCGGGTGCCTGACACCTGTCGCCCCACGCTGCGGCACCCTCGTACACATCACGCTTCACGCGCCCGTGCCTGATCCCGCACGCACACCTCACCCCCCGGCGTCGGTGCGCAACCTGTCTGCAACCTCGGCGCTTCTAGCCTCACGGCGAGAGCGGCCCAACGGCGGGCGGCTCTGCTGAAGGAGGCAGGCCAGCATGACCCGTTACGCGGCGCCCGGTACCGACGGCGCGATCGTCTCCTACCAGGCGCGCTACGACCACTTCATCGGCGGCGAGTACGTGCCGCCGGCCCAGGGGCAGTACTTCGAGAACCCGAGTCCGGTGAACGGGCAGCCGTTCACGGAGATCGCGCGGGGCACCGCCGAGGATGTGGAGCTCGCGCTCGACGCGGCGCACGCGGCGGCGCCGGCGTGGGGCCGTACGTCGGTGACCCAGCGGTCCGACATCCTGCTGAAGATCGCCGACCGGATGGAGGCGAACCTCGAAGCACTGGCGGTCGCCGAGACCTGGGAGAACGGCAAGCCGGTTCGGGAGACGCTCGCCGCCGACATCCCGCTCGCCATCGACCACTTCCGCTACTTCGCGGGCGCGATCCGTGCGCAGGAGGGGTCGCTCGGCGAGCTCGACGACGACACGGTGGCGTATCACTTCCATGAGCCGCTCGGTGTGGTCGCACAGATCATTCCGTGGAACTTCCCCATTCTGATGGCCGTCTGGAAGCTGGCTCCCGCACTCGCGGCGGGCAACGCGGTCGTGATCAAGCCCGCCGAGCAGACGCCGGCGTCCCTCCACTACTGGATGAGCCTGATCTCGGATCTGCTTCCGGCGGGTGTGGTGAACATCGTCAACGGCTTCGGGGTGGAGGCGGGCAAGCCGCTCGCGTCCAGTGCGCGGGTGGCGAAGGTGGCGTTCACGGGTGAGACCACGACGGGGCGGCTGATCATGCAGTACGCCTCGGAAAACATCAAACCGGTCACGCTGGAGCTGGGCGGCAAGTCGCCGAACATCTTCTTCGACGACGTGTGGGCGGCGGACGACGACTTCCGCGACAAGGCGCTCGAAGGCTTCACCATGTTCGCGCTCAACCAGGGCGAGGTGTGCACCTGCCCGTCCCGTGCGCTGGTCCAGCGCGGCAACTACGCCGACTTCCTCCAGGCCGCGGTCGCCCGCACCGAGCTCATCAAGCCGGGTCACCCGCTCGACACGGACACCATGATCGGCGCGCAGGCCTCCAACGACCAGTTGGAGAAGATCCTCTCCTATCTGGACATCGGCCGGCAGGAGGGCGCCCGGATCCTCACGGGTGGCGAACGCATCGAGTACGACGGTGAGTTGAAGGGCGGCTACTACGTCCAGCCGACCATCTTCGAGGGTGACAACCGGATGCGGATCTTCCAGGAGGAGATCTTCGGGCCCGTGGTGTCCGTTACCTCGTTCGACGACTTCGACGACGCCATCAAGACCGCCAACGACACGTTGTACGGTCTCGGGGCCGGTGTGTGGACCCGCGACATGAACACCGCGTACCGGGCGGGCCGCGCGATCCAGGCGGGCCGGGTGTGGACCAACTGCTACCACGCCTATCCGGCGCACGCGGCGTTCGGCGGCTACAAGCAGTCCGGGATCGGCCGTGAGACGCACAAGATGATGCTGGACCACTACCAGCAGACCAAGAATCTGCTGGTGAGCTATTCGCCGAAGAAGCTGGGCTTCTTCTAGACGTCCAGGAAAGGGCGCCTGACCAGGGAAGATACTGTCCGGGCGCCCCATGCTCTCCCCGAGGACCATGGAGATGCCGAGACGGCGGCTGTCGGCCCGCGTGTACGTCGAGTCGCGGTGACGACGGGGGTGAGCCGAAGGCGGACAGGCCCGGCAGCTCGTCGCGAGATCGACCGGGTCGTGGCCCAGGACCGCTGCGTCGTCGCGGCGGGCCGCCGGGACGCCCCGGGCTCGGACGATCGGGTTTCAGCCCCTTCGTCGACGTCTTCAGCGTCGCCCAGGGAAGCCGTCGGACCGGTCCTGGTCGGACCTCACCTCGGCGTAGCACAGCACTCGGAATCGACCGCGGATGTCCTGTACGGCACCCAGAGAGCCGCGCCTGGCCGCCGCCGCCAGGGAATCGAGCCGGGATGCCGCGACAGGCGTGCGCTGCCGCCGGGCAGCCCGCCTACCGCCATCCCGATGAAGACCAGGGTGATCAGCGGGCCGACGACCCGGAGCAGCAGGCACCCGGTCGGCCAACTGCCGCGGCCCGCGGGTCACCCGCTTCCGGTCCCTCTGAGACGGGGTGCGTCGCTGTTCCACAGCCGCTCAGCCGCTCAGTCGCTCTGCCGATCGGACCGGGAGTGTGGCCGATCGGCCGACGCGGTGTCGCCAGGGGTGCGCCTAGCGTCGTTCCTACCGAGACACCGCGCTTCGAGGGGGATGTTCGATGGATCAGCGAGGGACGACCGCAGCACAGGCCGGCGCCACGACCGTGGTCGGAGCAACCACAGAGTTCGAGCCGGACGTCATGGACCTGCTCGTGGAGGCACTGCGGCGTGCGGTCAGGCGCGAGTTGCCGGTCGTGGGGACGGACACTCTGCTGGGCGCGCTCGTGATGGGAGAAACCGACGCAGGTGCGGCGATCGCCCCGGGGATGCGGAAGGCCGGCTCGCTCAGCGGCTTGATCTCCGGCCGGGCGGGCGGCGGTTGGGTGAGCGACGACGAGGCGGACGGTGCGCCGGTGGCTGTCGGCGCGGAAGCCGATCGGGCGGAGGTCGACGCCGCGTGGGGTGAGACACGGTGGCGCTACGGCCTCGGTTCGCGCGGAGCGGCTTCGGAGAGTGGCCCCGTGCTGCCCGGGATGACCGGGGCGACGCGCGCGTGCCTGATGCTCGCACTCAGCTCGGCCCGCGCCGAGGGGAGCATCTCGGTGCGCTGCCGCCATGTGGCCCGTGCCCTGCTGGACCTGCCGGGCAGCAGGGCACGGGAAGCCCTGCTGCTGCAGAGGCTGGACCCGGCCGCCGCGGCGACCGCGCTCGACGGACTGGACGCCGGGGCTCCGGCGGAGACCGGGGGACCGGAATCCCGCGGTGTCACCCTTCTTCGCCGGGCCGGAACGCTGGGGAAGAGCGGCAACCCCCTGACACGCGCACTGATTTCGTGGACCTCAGGGACCCCCGTGAACGGCTCGCCGGTGCTGTTCGCGGTGTCGGTCGAGGCTGTGCGGCAAGCGGTACGGTGCGGGCGCGCGGCGGCGGAGCCGGTGGATCTCCTGCTGGGCATACTGGCCCTGGACCGGGCGCTGTCCGTCGCCGGACGCGCGCTGCCCGGGAGTCTGACGGCCGCCAACGCCGCTGCGGCCCTGATGCGTCGGCACGGCGTACGGCAGGATTTCCTGGTCCTTTCGGCTTCGGCGGTCCCGTCCCCCACTGTTCCCGACGGTGCTGGCAGCGACGTGCGGCTGTCCGCTGCCGCCGACCGGATCACGGCGGTCGCACAGTTGTCCGCCGCCGAGCACGGTTCACCCACGGTCGGTACGGTCCACCTGTTGTCCGCGCTGCTCGACGGGTCACCGACGGAGGCGGACGCCGGGGGTGATGGTGCGGTCGTACGGCTTCTGACCGCCGGTCAGGTCGACCTGGCCGCGTTGCGGGCAGAGTTGAGCCTCCGGCTGGGCGCATGACGCCCGGGGGCCGCCGCGTGGCGACCGCTGCCGCCACCGCTACCGTTCCTCCCGGCAGATCCACGGGGGCGGGGCAGGGGTGATCATGAGTCAGGTGGCCGGAGACGCACAACCGCCGCGCCCGTCCGTACGGCTGGGGCGCACGCTGGCCGGTGTGCCTGGGCGGGTGTGTCGCGAGGCAGCCCAGAGCTGGGCCGCGGTACGTGCCGCCGAGCGCCGTACGGTCGTCGTAGAGGCGCTGATCTCTGCGCTGGTGGCGGTCTTCTGCCTGTTGCCGCTGCTGCTCGCGCCCCCGGAACATCCTGTGTCGGCGGTGTTGGAGGGGGTGTGGGCGGCGCTGATCGTCTCCGCTCGGCGCGGTCGGCCGGTCGCCGCCGTGGTGGGTGCCTCTCTGCTGGTCGCGGGTGCCAACGTATGGACGCTGGCGGTGGTGCCGCTGATCGTGCTGTCCGCCACCCGTCGTATCGCGCCGCCCCGGCGTGTGTGGCAGGTCGTCGGGGTGGCCTGCGCCGCCGCCGTCGCGCTGACCGTCGCCTCCGCTCTGATCCATTCCGATGCACTGGCGTTCGAACTGGCCGACAACGCGGTCTCAGCGGTGCTGCTTCTCCTGTTTCCCGCCCTGGCCGGGACCCTGTTGGGGCGGCGGCGGCCCCTGGTCAGCCTGCTGCGGGAACGCAACGCCTATCTGGAACAGACCCGCACGATGACCGCCGAAGCCGCCCGAGCGGAGGAACGGAACCGGATCGCGGGAGAGATGCACGATCTCCTGGGCCACCGGCTGAGCCTGATCTCCGTGCACGCGGGGGCACTTGAGCTCGCCACCGCGCGACAGGCACCCACTCTCGTCGGACAGGCCGAGCTGCTGCGCACGACCGCCGGTACGGCCATGGGGGAACTGCGTGAAATCCTCGGTGTCCTGCGGCACGTGGACGTCACGGATCTGACTGACGGGACCGGGGACGGGAGGGGAACGCGGGAGGACATCACCGCTCTGGTGACGGAATCCCGGCAGACAGGCAGCACCGTCGAGCTGGACTGGTCCGTTCCCGACACCACCGAAGTGGGCCTCGCTACGCGTCAGGCGATCCACCGTCTGGTCCGCGAAGGGCTGACGAACGTACTGAAACACGCGTCCGGGGCGCCCACCGAAGTGAAGGTCGAGGGCACGGCCAGGGGAATCGAGGTGTCCGTCACCAACGAGGCACCGCGCGCGGCGGGCCGCTCCCAGGGAGGAAGCCACAGTGGACTGGCCGGCTGCCATGAACGGATCTCGTTGCTCGGCGGCACGTTCGCAGCGGGCGCCTTGACGAACGGCGGTTTCCGCATGGTGGCCTGGCTGCCCAACCACGGGAACAGACCCCTCGAATTCGCCCCGATCGACGGTGCCTCGACCAGGACCCCGCCGGGCAGGGCCCGTCATCCCTCCGGCGGTATCGGGCAGGAAGGGGCGCGCGCCCCGCTGTCGGACGAGATCCTGACCTGGCCGCGGGTCCTGGGATCGGGCTGCGTGGCACTGCTCGTGATCCTGCCGACGGTGGGCTTCCTCGTGGCACTGCTGACCCTGGCAGTCCTAAGATGAGCTGATGATCCGAGTCCTGATCGCCGACGACGAGGCACTGATGCGTGCGGGGATCCGGATGATCCTGGAGAACGCCGAGGACATCGAAGTGGTCGCCGAGGCGGGCGACGGTCGGGAAGCCGCCGCGGCATGCCGCGGCCAGGACATCGACGTCGCCCTTCTCGACATCCAGATGCCCTCCCGGGACGGAATCGCGGCCGCCGAGGACATCAGCCGGCTCTCGCCCCGCACCTGTGTCGTGATGCTGACGGCGTTCGGCGAGGAAGCGAGCGTGACGCGCGCCCTGCGGGCCGGGGCGAGCGGATTCCTCCTCAAGGACACCGGTCCCGTCGAGCTGATCCGCGCCGTGCAGCTCGCCGCGAGAGGTGAACCGGTCCTGGCACCCAGGATCACCCGGCAACTGCTGGAACGGCATGTGCGGTCCGGCCGGGACACCGAGGCGGCTCTGCGCAGGACCGAGGAGCTGACCCCGGCCGAACGGGATGTCCTGCGGCTGCTCGGCACGGGCCTGTCCAACGCGGAGATCGCCGATCAGCTGTATCTCAGCGCCGGCACGGTCAAGGCGCACATCAGCCGGATCCTCACCCGCACCGGCTGCGCCAACCGCGTACAGGCCGCCGTCCTCGCACACGACGCCGGTCTGCTCACCGATCGTTGAGCCGCCCCTCCGCGGTCCTGCGCGAGCGGACGGCGGAGTCTCAGAGTGGCGGAGTGGCGAAGCCAACGGGACCTCGGCAGCCGCCGAGTCGTCACCGGACGGGCCTACGGCCCCGGAGATGGCGGGTCGAGGGGTGTCCACATCTCGCATCGCCCGACCGCCATCGACCCGGATCCCCACGCCCCGGCGGACTCCGCGATCACGTGCTTGCCCACGCCGCCGCCCGGCTCGAACGCCTGGTGCGCGGCGGTGATGTCCGCGAGCGGATGGCTCGTGTCGACCACCGCGCTCAGCACACCCGCACGCGGTGACCCGCTCGGCCATCCCACTCAGCACGGCGGCATCGGGATCGACGCTGAAGGTACGGACGCGGCGAGCGCCCTAGACGCTCGATGCCGGGGCCACGCCCAGGGCGAGGGCCGAGAGGGACCGACGGTGGCCATCCGTCCCCCTTCGCCAGCCGCCCTTGGCAGGAGTACGAGGGGGGCGGACCCGACGACGAGCGCCTCCAACTGCCCGTCGGCCTGCTCAACACCCCTGACCTGGCTTCGGCTTCCGCCTCGCGGCGCACGGAGTCCGGATCGGCGTGAGACCAGCGCGGCATCCCGGTTCCCTGGTGCGAGATTTCTGCCGAGCAGCCCTGGACGGCCTGCGCCGGGTCCTGCCCGCACAGCTCGAAAGGGGGTGCACCGGGCAGGTTCAGGGCCTCGGCACGTTGCGCAGATTGGCCCTGGCCAGGTCGAGCATCTTGCCCACGCCCCCGTTGAGAACCGTCTTGCCTGCCGAGAAGGCGAAGCCCTTCACCTGTTCGCCGGAGATGTGCGGGGGGATCGACAGTGCGTTGGGGTCGGTGACCAGGTCCACCAGACACGGCCCGTCGTACGCCAGCGCCTCCCGCAGGCCTTCGCGGATCTGGCCGGGCTTCTCGATACGGATCGAGTGGATTCCGACCCCCGCGGCGATGGCGGCGTAGTCCACCGGCTCGTGGTCGGTCTCGTAGTCGGGCATGCCGTCGACCATCATCTCCAACTTGACCATGCCGAGGGAGGAGTTGTTGAAGACGATCGTCTTCACCGGCAGATTGTGCAGTTTGACGGTGAGCAACTCCCCCATGAGCATGCCGAGTCCGCCGTCGCCCGACATCGAGATCACCTGACGGCCGGGGTAGGCGAACTGGGCCCCGATGGCGTGCGGGAGAGCGTTGGCCATGGTGCCGTGCCGGAACGAACCGATCACGCGGCGGCGCCCGTTGGGCGTGAGGTAGCGGGCCGCCCACACGTTGCACATGCCGGTGTCGACGGTGAACACCGCGTCGTCGTCGGCAAGTTCGTCGAGGACCGACGCCGGGTACTCGGGATGGATCGGCACCTGGTGCTCGACGTCACGGGTGTACGCCGAGACCACGTTCTCCAGGGACTTGGCATGGTGGCGCAAGGTCCGGTCCAGGTACGAGCGGTCGCCCTTGGCCTCGACCAGCGGCAGCGCCGCGCGCAGCGTCTCCCCCACGTCGCCGTGCACGCCCAGCTCCAGCGCGGTCCGGCGTCCGATGCGCCCCGCGTCGTGGTCGATCTGCACGGTGTGGGCCTGCGGCAGGAAATCGTCGTACGGGAAGTCGGTGCCCAGCAGTACCACGAGGTCGGCCTCGTGCATCGCGTCATAGCAGGCGCCGTAGCCGAGCAGCCCGCTCATGCCCACGTCGAACGGATTGTCGTACTGGATCCACTCCTTGCCGCGCAGGGTGTGCCCGACCGGCGCGTGCACACGGCCGGCGAGTTCCATCACCTCGGTGTGCGCGTCCCGTACGCCGGCTCCGCAGAAGAGCATCACCTTCTCCGCAGCGTTGAGCTTCGCCGCGAGGTCCCGTACCTGCTCGGGCGGAGGTACGACCCGGCCGTGAGTGGTGACGAAGCTGCTCGTGCCGGTGGGGTTGGTGGCGGACGCGTGGGACAGGTCGCCGGGCATGACGAGCACCGAGACCCCGTTGTCGGAGAGCGCGCGCTGTACGGCGATCCGGACCATCCGCGGCATCTGCGACGGCTGGCTCACCATTTCGCAGTACCGGCTGCACTCGGTGAACAGCCGCTCCGGATGCGTCTCCTGGAAGAACCCGGTTCCGATCTGCTTGGACGGAATGTGCGAGGCGATCGCGAGCACCGGGGCGCCTGAGCGATTGGCGTCGTACAGCCCCTGGATCAGGTGGGTGTTGCCCGGACCGCAGCTGCCCGCGCACACCGCGAGCCGCCCGGTAAGCTGCGCCTCGGCCGCGGCGGCCAACGCCGCCGCCTCCTCGTTGCGCACATGGATCCACTCAATGCCGTCGGTACGCCGGATGGCGTCCACGACGGGATTGAGGCTGTCGCCGACGACGCCGTAGATGCGTTCCACCCCTGCTTGGCGCAGGACATCGATCAACTGCTGTGCCACGGTCGGATTACGCATCGCAGGCCTCCTTGAACGGGTTGCTCGGCAGTACTGGTTCCCACCCGCGCCGCCGGGCCCGGCCACCACGCAGGCGCAGCCGGAGGCGGTGCGGGTCAGGTCCGCCCTGGTACCCCGGTGCCCACCGTTGCACACCGTCGTCCTGAGACATGATCGCCACGAGGCGACCCGGACGCCGGTCGGACGCCGCCCCCTGCGTCAGATCAACAATTTGCCGGTGACCGACGCTCTGACCAGCGGAGCACCAGAACGCCGGGGTACCGGAGCGGCGCGTCAAGTGTTGGCAATGGTTTCCACATAGATCGGAATCGGCCACGTTTTTGATATTCATTTCCATCTACTGTGGCGCACACACCCTTGCTGACCCCCTGTCGTGGAGGATCCATGTCCCCGTCCCCGTCCCGGCATCTCGCCCTGATCACCGGCGCCTCGCTGGCCCTCCTGGCAGGGTGCGGCAGTTCGTCGGACTCCGGCGGTGACGGGAGCGGTGCGCAGGCGCCGGTCGGCTCGTCCAAGGTCGCCGTGGTCGCCTCCACCAACGTCTACGGCGACATCGTCGAGCAGATAGGCGGCGCGAAGGTCGACGTCACGTCGATCATCAGCGACCCCGACCAGGACCCGCACTCCTACGAGGCCAACACCCAGAACCAGCTGGCGCTGTCGAAGGCGAAGGTCGTCGTCGAGAACGGCGGCGGCTACGACGACTTCGTCGACCGGATGCTGAAGAGCGGCGGCTCCTCCGCCGAGGTCGTCAACGCGGTCAAGGTCTCCGGGAAGACCGCCCCGAAGGGCGGCGAGCTGAACGAGCACGTCTGGTACGACTTCCCCACCGTCGCGAAGATCGCCGACCGTATAGCCGCCGCGCTCGGCAAGGCCGATGCCGGCGACGCCGCCCTCTTCACCAGGAACGCCGAGGCCTTCAGGACGCAGCTCACGGCGCTGGAGGCGAAGGAAGCCCAGATCAAGAAGGCACACGCCGGTGAGGGCATCGCCATCACCGAACCCGTGCCGCTGTACCTGACCACCGCGAGCGGGCTGGTGAACAGGACGCCCGAGCAGTTCAGCGAGGCCATCGAGGAGGGCGACGACGTCTCCCCCCGGGTTCTGCAGGCCACGCTGGCGGTGTTCGGCGACAAGCAGGTCAAGGCGCTGGTCTACAACGAGCAGACCTCCGGCCCGCAGACCGAGAAGTCCAAGGCCGCGGCCGTGGCGGCCGGCATCCCCGTCGTACCGGTGACGGAGACCCTGCCCGCCGGCAAGAACTACCTCGGCTGGATGACCTCCAACGTCGACGCGCTCGCGAGCGCGCTCGCCAAGTGAGGCAGCCGGTCCCGGCCGCCGTACCCCGCGCCCGCCTGGGTGAGGCGCCGGCCGGGGGCAGCGACTCCGGTGCGGTGGTCAGCCTGCGCGGCGCCGAACTGTCGTACGGCACGCGTGTGGTGTGGCAGGGCCTCGATCTGGAGGTGCGGCCGGGCGAGTTCCTGGCCGTGCTCGGGCCGAACGGTTCGGGCAAGACCAGTTTCGTCCGGGCCCTGCTGGGCCGACAGCCCCTGTCCGCCGGCACCCTGACCGTCCTCGGCGGCTCCCCTCGCGAGGCCGGCCGGCACGTCGGGTACGTCCCTCAGCAGGCGGAGTTGTCCGCACAGGCGATGCTGCGCGCCCGCGATCTCGTGCGCTTCGGCATCGACGGGCACCGCTTCGGACCCCGGCCGCGCACGGGCGCCGTCCGCCGCCGGGTCGACGAGATCCTCGCCTCCGTCGGAGCCTCGGCGTACGCCGATGTCCCCCTCGGCATGCTGTCCGGCGGCGAGCGGCAGCGCGTCCGCATCGGACAGGCCCTGGCGACCGACCCGCGCATCCTGCTCTGCGACGAACCGCTGCTCTCCCTCGACCTGAACCACCAGCGGGCCGTCACCGAACTAGTGGACGCCCGCCGCCGTTCCCACGGCACCGCCGTGGTCTTCGTGACCCACGAGATCAACCCGGTGCTCGGCCTGGTCGACCGCGTGCTGTACCTGGCGCCGGGCGGTCACCGGATCGGTACCCCGGAGGAGGTGCTGACCTCGGAGTCGCTGTCGCGGTTGTACGGCACGCGGGTCGACGTCCTCCGCGTCCAGGGGCGGGTCGTGGTCGTCGGCGCCCCCGACGGACCGGCCGCACCACCGCATCACACCCATGAGACAGCCCATGAGACCGCCCACGAGACCGCCCCTGGGGCTGTCCCGCAGACCGAGGAAGTGCGCCCATGACGCTCGCCGAGGGGGTCTGGCACCAGATCTTCAGCTTCGAGAACTACGGCGAACTCCTGGCGCTCGTCCGCAACTCCCTCATCGCGGGTGCGGCGCTCGGCCTCGTCGGCGGGCTGGCCGGGGTCTTCGTCATCATGCGCGACCTGCCCTTCGCGGTGCACGGCATCAGCGAGCTGTCCTTCGCGGGCGCGTCGGCGGCGCTGCTGCTGGGGGCGAACATCGTCGCGGGCTCGATCGTCGGGTCGCTTCTCGCGGCCGGCGCGATCGGTCTCCTGGGCGCGCGGGCCCGCGACCGCAACTCGGCGATCGGAATCCTGATGCCGTTCGGTCTCGGGCTCGGCGTGCTCTTCCTCGCTCTCTACAAGGGCCGGGCAGCCAACAAGTTCGGGCTGCTCACCGGGCAGATCGTCGCCGTCGACACCCCGCAGATGACCTGGCTGCTGGGCACCTCCGCGCTGGTCCTGGTCGCCCTGGCCGTCATCTGGCGGCCGTTGACCTTCGCCAGCGCGGACCCGGACGTCGCCGCCGCCCGTGGTGTGCCGGTGCGCGGACTGTCCTTCGCCTTCATGATCGTGCTCGGCCTCACCGTCGCCCTGTCGGTCCAGGTCGTCGGCGCGCTGCTGGTCCTGACCCTCGTCGTCACACCCGCCGCGGCCGCCGCCCGCGTCACCGCGTCCCCGGTGCTGCTGCCGCTGCTCAGCGTGGTCTTCGCCGTGCTCTCCATCGAGGGCGGCATCCTGCTCGCCCTGGGCAGCTCCATCCCCATCAGCCCGTACGTCACGACGATCTCGTTCACGATCTACGCGCTGTGCCGCCTGGCCGGCACCTACCGCACCCGGCGGTGGGGAGTCAGGAGGACGGCACCGCAGCCCGCCTGACACGGTCCCCCTTCTCACACCGGCCCGTCCCGCACCACCGCTTGTCACTCACGGACGAACACCGGTCCCGCGGGACTCACCTCGCGCACACAGAACGGTGATTGACCCGGTCCCCTCCTCCGACGCTGCCATATTCGAAAGCCACTTCGGAGGTGGCTGTGACGCTAGAGGCGACAACATCCTGGGCCACACGCCTGCCAGACCGTACCGTCGACCGCATCACCGTCCTGGAGAGCCGTCGGTCGCGGGCGCTGGCCGAGGGCGGACCCAGAAGACGCGGGGAGTTCGGCGCCCGGGAGCGGATCGACCTGCTGCTGGACGAGGGCTCGTTCACGGAGACGGGGATGTTCGTCCGGGCGCGGCCCACCGAGGACGGCGCCCGGCGCCCGTACGGGGACGGGGTGGTCACCGGGCACGGCACGGTCGACGGTCGTCCCGTCTGTGTGTTCGCCCAGGATTCCACGGTCTTCGGCGGGAGCATGGGCGAGGCCTTCGGGGAGAAGACGATCGCGCTGATGGACCTGGCGATGAAGACCGGCTGTCCGGTGATCGGGCTCAATGACGGCGGCGGCGCCCGGATCCAGGAGGGCGTCGCCTCGCTCGCCCTGTACGCCGAGCTGGTGCGCCGCAACGTGCAGGCGTCCGGGGTGATCCCCCAGCTCTCGGTCGTGCTCGGGCCGTGTGCCGGCGGGGCCGCGTACTCGCCGGCCATCACCGACTTCACCGTGATGGTGGACGGCGCCTCGCACATGTTCGTCACCGGACCCGACGTCATCGAGGCGGTCACCGGGGAGCGCACCACCGCCGAGGATCTCGGCGGTGCCCGCACCAGCAACTCCGTCAACGGCAACGCCCACTTCCTCGCCGCCGACGAGGTGGAGGCCCTCGACACCGTACGGGACCTGCTGTCGTACCTGCCCGCCAACAACCTGGAGCGGCCCCCGCAGTACGCGCCCGCGCAGGCGCCCGCCGACGTGTGTCTCGACGACGTCGTGCCGGACCGGCTCGGGCAGGCCTACGACATGCGGGACATCCTGCGCGCGGTCGTCGACGGCGGTGAACTGCTGGAGGTCCAGGAGCTGTTCGCGCCGAACATCATCTGCGCGCTGGCCCTCGTCGAGGGCTCTTCCGTCGGTGTCGTCGCCAACCAGCCGCTGCACAGCGCCGGGGTGCTCGACATCGACGCCTCCGAGAAGGCGGCGCGCTTCGTGCGGTTCTGCGACGCGTTCGGCATCCCGCTGCTGACGTTCGCCGACGTCCCCGGTTATCTGTCCGGTGTCCGGCAGGAACAGGCCGGGATCATCCGGCGCGGCGCCAAACTGCTGTACGCGTACGCCGAGGCGACCGTCCCGAAGGTCACGGTCGTGGTGCGCAAGGCGTACGGCGGCGGGTACGCGGTGATGGGATCCAAGCACCTGGGCGCCGACATCAACCTCGCCTGGCCCACCGCGCGGATCGCCGTCATGGGCGCCGAGGGTGCGGTGGGCGTCCTGCACCGGCGTGAACTGGCCGCCGCCGACGACCCGGAGGCGCTGCGGGCCCGTCTGATCGCCGCGTACGAGAGCACGCACGGGACGCCCTACCTGGCCGCCGAACGCGGGTACGTCGACGCCGTCATCGCCCCGCGCGACACCCGCGACCACATCTGCCGTGCCCTGCGCGCGCTGCGCGGCAAGCGCGCCCCGATGCCGACGCGCCGGCACGGCAACATCCCCCTCTGAGCCCCGAGTTCCTGAGCGGCCCGAGGCCTCCGAGCCGTCCGAGTCCGCGCCGTTCCCGCCGTTCCCGCGATGTGAGGAGCCATGCCCGATGGACAGCCGCCGCCCCCCGCTCGCCCCCGCCCAGCGGAGTCTGCCGGAGTACGTACGGCACTGGGCCGAAACCACCCCCGACCGCCGGGCGTTCACGTTCGTCGACCATCCCGCCCCCCACTCGCGCGGTGTCCATCGCACGCTGACCTGGCGCCGACTGGATCTGCGAGTACGGGCGTTGGCCGCCCGTCTCGCCGAAGAGGCCGAGCCCGGCACCCGGGTGGCGCTGCTCTGCCCGCAGGGTACGGAGTACGTCACCGCCTTCCTGGCGACGCTCACGGCCGGGCTGGTGGCCGTCCCGCTGTATCCGCCCAGTCTGCCCGGGCACGGCGACCGGCTCGCCGCCGTGCTGGACGACGCGTGTCCGGCGATTGTTCTGACGACCAGTCACATCTACGACGAGGTGCGGGACTTCTGCGCTCATCTGCCGGTCCGGATCATCGCTGTGGACCACATGCCCGACACGGTGCGGGAGTTGCCGCCGGTCGTGCCGGACGGGGATTCGGTCGCGTACCTCCAGTACACGTCCGGGTCGACCCGTTCCCCGGCGGGCGTGGAGATCAGTCACGGCAACGTCGTCGCCAACGCCCGCCAGGCGCTGGCCTCTTACGGCCTGGACGAGCGTCCGGCGACCTGTGTGGGCTGGCTGCCGCTGTACCACGACATGGGACTCGTCCTGAGTGTCGCCGCTCCGGTCGAACGGGGGCTGTTGTCGGTGCTCATGGACCCTGCCGCGTTCCTGCACGAACCGGTGCGCTGGCTGCGGCTGCTCGCCGCTCATCCGCGCGCGCTGAGCGCGGCGCCCAACTTCGCCTACGACTACTGCGCTTCGGCCGTCACCGAGGACCAGAAGAGGGACCTGCGGCTGGACGGTGTCGCCGCGCTGCTCAACGGCAGTGAGCCGGTCCGCCCCGCCACCGTCGACCGCTTCCACGCCGCCTTCGCCGACCAGGGGCTGTCGCCCGACACCCATTGTCCGTCGTACGGACTCGCCGAGGCCACCGTCTTTGTCAGCGCGGCCCGGCCCGGGCAGCCGCTCAGCCGGTTCGCGCTCGACCGCGACGCCCTCGCCACCGGCAAGGCCCTGCCCGCGCGGGCCGACGACCCCACAGCCGTGACGCTGGCCGGCTGCGGGACTCCGGCGGGGCAGCGGGTGCGTATCGCCGACCCCGTGTCCCGCGCCCGGTTGTCCGAGGGCGAGGTCGGTGAGATCTGGGTGCAGGGTCCCAACGTGGGGCGTGGCTACCGGAACCGGGACGAGCAGACGCGGCGGGTGTTCGGCGCGGTGTTCGCCGAGGACACCTCCGATTCCGGTCGCTGGTTGCGCACCGGGGACCTGGGGACCTTCCTGGACGGGCAGTTGATCGTCACCGGGCGGCTGAAGGACCTCATCGTGGTCGACGGCCGCAACCACTACCCGCAGGATGTGGAGGCCTCGGTCCAGGACGCGGACCCGGCCGTGCGGCGCGACCGGCTCGCCGCGTTCGGTGTGCCGGGGGACACGGGCGAACGGGTGGTCCTCGTGGCCGAGCACGCGCGGAGCATCCGCCTCGCGGAGATCGACGCACCGGGCCTGGTGCGTGCCGTGCGAGCGGCCGTCTCGGCACGGCACGGGCTACGGCTCGCCGACGTCGTCCTCGTGCCGCCGGGCACCGTGCCCCGTACGTCCAGCGGCAAGGTGGCCCGGGCTCTGACCCGGCAACGCTATCTGGAGGGTGCCTACACGCCGGAACCGCCGGAGCCGGCACAGTCGGGGGAGGCGGGCGAATGAAGGGCCTCGACAAGGGCCCGATACGCCGGCTGGTCACCGAGCGGGTGGCCGCCTGGAGCGGTACGCCTGCCGAGGGCGTGCCCATGGACCGGCCGCTCGCGGACCTCGGGATGTCGTCGCGGGACGCGGTCGTGCTGGCCGGGGAGCTCTCACGGGCAACGGGTCGGGAACTGTCGGCGACGCTGCTGTGGGAGGCGCCCACCTGTGACGCCCTGGTCGCGTATCTGTGCCGCGCGGAATCGGGGACAGGGACGGGGACCGGGGTCGATCCGGCGGGCAGACCGACTCCGTCCCCGACTGCGGCCGGGGAGCCCGTCGCGGTCATCGGGGTCGGGTGCCGCCTGCCCGGAGGTGTGCACGGGCCGGGCGACTACTGGCGGCTGCTGACCGACGGCGTCGACGCGGTCCGCCGGGTGCCCGAGGACCGGTGGCGCGACTTCGGCCCGTTCCCGCCCGCCGACGCTCCCCTGTACGGCGGTTACCTCGACGACATCGCGGGGTTCGACGCGGACTTCTTCCGCGTCACACCGCGCGAGGCAGCGGTGATGGACCCACAGCAGCGAATCCTCCTGGAGGTCGTCCACGAGGCCCTCGACCATGCCGCCGTCCCGGCGTCCTCCCTCGCCGGCAGCGCCACCGGTGTCTTCGTCGGCGTCTCCGCCGCCGAGTACGGCTCGCTCACCGGCGCCGACCCGGCTGCCGTCGACCCCTGGGCGCCCGCGGGCGGGGCGTTGAGCGTGACCGCCGGGCGACTGGCGTATGTGCTGGACACCCGGGGGCCGAGCATGGCCGTCGACACCGCCTGCTCGTCCTCGCTGGTCGCCGTGCACCACGCCTGTGTCAGCCTGCGCACCGGCGAGAGTGACACGGCGATCGCCGCCGGGGTCAACCTGCTGCTCTCGCCCACCGTCGGCGTGGCGTTCCGGCGGGCCGGGGCCCTCGCGCCGGACGGGCGGTGCAAGCCGTTCTCGGCGGCGGCCGACGGCATCGGACGCGGCGAGGGATGCGCGGCCGTGCTTTTGAAGCGGCTCTCCGACGCCGAGCGGGACGGCGACCGTGTCCTCGCCGTCATCCGCGCCACGGCCGTCAACTCCGACGGCCGTTCCAACGGCCTCCTGGCGCCCAACCCCGTCGCGCAGAAAGCCCTGTTGGCCACCGCCTACGCCCGGGCCGGTCTCCTCCCTGCGCACATCGACCACGTCGAGGCGCACGGCACCGGCACGCCGCTCGGCGACCCGATCGAGGCGGGCGCGCTCGGCGCCGTACTCGGTGCGGGCCGCGACCCCGACCAACCGCTGCTGCTCGGCTCGGTCAAGGGCAACCTCGCCCATCTGGAGTCCGCCGCGGGCATCGCCGGGCTGGTGAAGACGGTCCTCGCGCTGCACCACGACACCATTCCGCCGTCCCTGCACTGCGCGGACGGGAGCGCCCTGGACGACGAACGGCTGCGGGTGGTCACCGAGTGCGAGCCCTGGCCGCGCTACGGCGGTACGGCCACCGCCGGGGTGTCCGGGTTCGGGTTCGGCGGCACCAACGCCCATGCGGTGCTGGAGGAATGGCGACCCGACGTCCTGCCACCGCCCCGGGGGGAGGCCCCGGCTGCCCGTCTCCACCTCCTCTCCGACGTCGACACCACCCGTCTCAAGGACACCGCGGCCCGGCTCGCCGACTGGCTCGGTACGCCCGAGGGCAGCGCCGCGCATCCCGCCGACGTGGCGCGCACACTCGCCGGGCGCGTCGGGAGGGGTACGGTGCGCGCCGCTGTCGTCGCCCGCGACGGTGCCGAACTCGCGGACGGACTGCTGGCGTTGGGACAGGGGGACGCTCACCCGCGGGTCGTGACCGGCGGCCGGGACCTCGTCGGGCGTGGGCCGGTGTGGGTGTTCTCCGGATACGGCAGCCAGTGGACCGGCATGGGGCGGCGGCTGCTGGCCGAGGAACCCGTCTTCGCCGCCGCCGTGGAGAAGCTCGACGCGCAGATCGCCCCCGAGTGCGGGCTGTCCCTGTACGAACACCTGGCGTTCGGCGGCGACCTCGACCGGCTGGAGGTCGCCCAACCCGTGCTGTTCGGCCTCCAGTTGGCCCTCGCTGAGCTGTGGCGCTCGTACGGTGTCGAACCCTCCGCCGTCATCGGCCACTCGGTGGGCGAGGTGGCCGCCGCGGTGTGCGCGGGTGCGCTGGACGTTTCGGAGGCCGCCCGGGTGGTCGCCGTGCGGGCCCGGCTGCTCAGCGGACTACGGGGCGGCGCGATGGCTGTCGTGGACCTCGATGACGGTGAACTCGACGCGCTGGAAAAGGACTTCCCCGGTGTCTGCGTCGCCGTGCACTCCTCGCCCGGACAGAAGATCGTCGCCGGGGAGGAGTTGGCGGTGGCACGGCTCGTGCGGCGGCTGGAGCAGCAGGGGCGGACCGCTCGCGCCCTTCATGTCGTCGGAGCCGGGCACTCCCCCCAGGTCGAGCCGCTGCTACCGGAGTTGACCGACGCCCTGGCCGACATCAAGGGCGGACAACCCCTCGTCCCCGTCTACTCCACCGTCCTGGACGACCCACGCGACGACTCCCTCTTCGACGCGGCCCACTGGGCGGCGAACCTGCGGCGGCCAGTGCGGCTGGACCGGGCCGTCGCGGCGGCCTCCGCCGACGGTCACACCGCCTTCGTCGAGATCTCGCCGCACCCGGTCCTGACCCGGGCCGTCCTCGACACCGCACCCGGCGCCCTCGCCATCGGCACCCTGCGCCGTGACGCCGACAGTTCCGCCGGGTTCCTGGCCCAGGTGGGCGCCCTGTACTGCGCGGGCGGGCGCCTGCCGTCGCCGCCCGGCCACGTGATCGACCTGCCCGGACCGCGCTGGCGACACGTCCGGCACTGGTGGACGGACGGTCGCGCGACGGCCGCGACGGAGACGCCGACCGAGGGGGCCGACGTACCGGACACATCCGTCTGCGGCCGGCTGCGTCAGCACATCGCGGCCGTCACCGGTCACCCGGCGACCCGCATCACGCCCTCCACCGCCCTGGCCGACCTCGGCCTGGACTCCCTGATGGCCGTCCGCATCCGCACCGCCCTGCAGGGTGAGTTCGGGATCGAGCTGCCCCTGCGCGAGCTGCTCGGCGCCACCAGCGTCCGGTCGGTGGCCGACCGCCTCCAACAGGCCCTCACCACACGCGAGTCGGCGTCCCCACTGCGCACCCTGCGTGCCACCGGATCCCGGGCCCCGTTCTTCCTCGCCCACGCCGCCGGCGGCACGACCGACGTCTACCGGGCACTCGTCGAACGGCTCGGCGAGGAGCGGCCGGTGTACGGACTGGAACGGCTCCCGGACGCCCCTACGGTGACCGAGAAGGCGCGCCGCTACGCCGAGGCCGTCACCGCCGCCCACCCCGACGGGCCGTGTCTGCTGGGTGGTTGGTCCTTCGGCGGCTTCGTCGCCCAGGAGACGGCACGGCAACTCACCGCCGCCGGGCGGGACGTCGAGCTCGTGGCGCTCATCGACTCCGTACGGCCACTCCCCCGGCCCGGCGAGACCCCGGCCGACCGGATCCGCGCCCACTTCACGGGCTTCGCCGCTCATGTCGCCGATGCGTACGGAGTCCAACTGGCACTTCCGTACGACGAGTTGCTCGCGATGGAAGACGACGGCGAGCGCATCGACACCGTGCTGCGGGCCCTGCGCGAGGTCGCCGACGTACCGTCCGCCGCCCTGGAGCACCAGCGCTCCTCCTATCTGGACCTGAGGATCGGCGAGGACCACCGACCCGGGCCCTACGACGGACCGGTGGTCCTGTACCGGGCCACCGATCCCGCTCCGCACACCGTGCGCGACCCGGCGTACGAACGGGACGACGAGGCGCTCGGCTGGGACGAGGTGTGCCCGCGCCTGACCGTCGTACCGGTCGCGGGGCACCACCTGTCGCTGCTCGACCCGCCGTACGTCGACGAGATCGCTGCCCGACTGCGGCGCGCACTCGACGAACAGAGCCGCTGAACCGGACGACGAGGAGCAAGCCATGGCCCATCCCAGCAACGGAGTGTCCCGACGCACCGTCACCAAAGCCGCGACGGCCGTCGGCCTGACCGCGCTGTTCGGCGCCACATCCACCACCGCCCGAGCCGTGACCCGGCTCTCCGCCCGCACCCTGGACGTCTCCGTGCCGTCCTCCGCCCTGGGCCGCAGCGCGCCGGTACGGCTGATCCTGCCGTCGGGTTTCGGCACGCAGACCGGGCGCACCTACCCCGTGCTGTATCTGCTGCACGGCGCCCACGACGACTACACGTCCTGGACCCGGGAGACGGACATCGAGGCCTTCACCGAGGGCCGAAACATGATCGTGGCAATGCCCGACGCGGGGCCCACCGGCATTCCCACGGCCTGGCGCGGAGGGCCCGACTACGAGACCTTCCAGCTCACGGAGGTACACACACTGCTCACCCGCCAGTACCGGGCCTCCGGTGTCCGGGCCGTCGCCGGGGTCTCCACCGGCGGTTACGGCGCGATGGCGCACGCCGCACGCCATCCGGGCATGTTCGCGGCGGCGGCCTCGTACAGCGGCATCCTCGACACCATGGCCATCGGTGTGCCGCCGCTCGTGGACGCCATCGTGGCCCGCGAGAACCTGGCGCCCCGCTCCCTGTGGGGCAGCCCTCTTCTCAATTTCCTCACCTGGCGCGACTTCAACCCGCGGTCCCGCGCCGAGGGTCTGCGCGGCACCCCCTTGTACGTCTCCAGCGGCAGCGGAGTCGTCGGCGGCACCGGTGACTGGCTGCCCGAGGCGCTGGAGAGCGCCCTGTGGCTCTCCGCACACGCCTTCACCGACACGCTCGCACTGCTCCGCGTCCCGGTCACGACCCACTACTACACGGGAGGAGGACACGGCTGGGCCTACTGGAAAGGGGAGTTCAGCGCGTCGTGGCCGATGCTCGCCAGTGCGCTGGGGGTGCCCGAGTGAGGCCGGTTCCGTCGGGGCACGGAACGGAACGGAGGGGACGGCCGTCCAACTCAGGACTCGTCCCTCACCCCACGGGCACCAGCCCCCGGGTGAGCCGCTTCCGGGTGAAAGGAGGGCCCTCCGTGGTGACCCCCGCCCCGAACGGCGTACCGGACGGCCCCGGATCCGCCCCCGTGCCGCCCGAACTGGCCAGACTGCTGCGCGACCAGCTGGGGGCCGTCGCCGACGAGGTGGAGGAGGAGGTCCGCAACCAGGTCCCGGAGTACGCCGCCCGGTCGGTCGACGAAAGGCAGCGCGCCCTCCTCAGATCAGGGGTCGTCCAGGCGCTCACCCTCTTCGTCGACCACATCGCCGACCCGGGCACCCGGGGAGACTCGATTACCGCGATCTACCACGAGCTGGGGCGCGGCGAGGCGCTGGAGGGCCACAGCCTCGAAACCCTGCAGTCCGCACTGCGGGTCGGGGGGATGCACGCCTGGCGGCTGCTGGGCCGTACGACGGAGGAACTCGGGCTGGACTCCGCGGTCATGGCCGGGCTCGGCGAGCTGGCGTTCCGGACCGTGCACGAGGTCGCCGAGGCCGCGGCGGCGGGTTACGCGGAGGGACAGCTGCACAGCACGGACGAGCTGGAGCGGCGCCGGGCGCGGCTGCTCGGCCTGTTGCTGGGCGAGGGGCCGGTGTCCTCGGAGGCGGTGCGGGACCTGGCCCACGGCGCCCGGTGGACCGTACCGCCGTACGTCGCCGTCGTCGTCCTCGCGGCCTGTCCGGACCATCGGGAGGTGGAGTGGCCGCCTGCGGCGGCGGGAGCGCTGGTGGACATGGAGTCCCGGCCGCCACGGATGCTGGTGCCCGACCCGGACGGCTCGGGCGGCTTTGGCGGCCGGGCGTTCACGCTCGCGCTGCGGGGGCGGCCGGCGGCGATCGGGCCGACGGTCCCGCTCACCGAGGCCGCCAGGTCACTGCGCTGGGCCACCCGGGCCCTCGGGCTGATGGGGCGCGGGATACTCCCCCGGCAGGGGGTGGTGCGCTGCGCCGATCACCTGTCGACCCTGGTGCTGCACAGCGACGAACCCATGCTCGACCTGCTCCGCGTACGCGCGCTCTCCCCCCTCGACGCGGTTTCGGAGCAGCAGCGCGGCAGGCTCGCGGAGACACTGCTCGCGTGGCTGCTCAGCGGCAGCAACGTGCCCGATGTCGCCACCCGGCTGCACATCCACCCGCAGACGGTCCGCTATCGCCTGCGTCAGCTGGAGAAGGTTTTCGGCGAGGCCGCCCTGCACGACCCGGGCAACCGCCTTGATCTGATCCTGGCACTCACCTCGGCACAAAAAAACGAGGAATTCCTGAATTCCCGTCCATAACCCTCGGAGCGTCAACGCGAATACGTTCGGGACGTCCTTTCTCATAGGCGCTTGACCGCGCCCCACCCGCAAAGGATCCCCCCATGCGTATCCGCTTCTGTCTCGCCGCGCTCGCACTCGTCGGCGGAGCTGGACTGACCACCCTCTCGGCACCCGCCGCCACCGCCGCCGCCTGCACCGACATCGACGTCGTCGCAGCTCGTGGCACGTTCGAGCCGGGCACGCTCGGCCTGATCGTCGGCGACCCGGTTTATTCCGCACTCCAGCGGAAACTGACGGGCAAAAGCCTGTCCAGCTACAAGGTGAACTATCCCGCTGACCTTTCCCTCACGTCGGCCGCACAGGGCAACTCGGATCTGGTGAACCACGTCAGGAGCCAGGCGTCCGCGTGCCCGAACCAGCGTTTCGTGCTCGTCGGCTATTCGCAGGGCGCGAACGTCGTCGACAACTCGATCGGAATCAGCAGCGCCGGCGCGGTGGTCGGCAGCCCGATCGTGGCCACCATTCCCGCCGCACTGGAAGGGAAGGTCGCCGCGGTGCTGCTGTTCGGCAACCCGATCCGGGCCATCGGCAAGAGCGTCACCGGCACCTACCAGAGCCGCACCATCGACTTCTGCGCCAAGGGTGACCCCATCTGTGAGAACGGCGGGGGCGACGTACTGGCCCACCTCGGCTACACGGCGAACGCCGGCGCGGCGGCCGACTTCGCGGCGGGCAAGGTCTGAGCCGACTGAGCCGACCGCCGTACAACAGCCGTACGGAACACAGGAAAGGGCCCGGGAGGAAAATCCTCCCGGGCCCTTCTTCCATGGGAGGAAGTTATCGGGGATTTCGTGCGAACTCCGTGAGGCTCGTGGAGACGGGTTCCGGACGGCCGTCGTTCTGCGTGGGCGCCGCCGTCAGGACGTCGAGGTGCTGATAGCCGTCGGCGACCACGGGATCGAGATCGGCGGGGACCCGGCCCGCCAGCAGTCCGTCGCCCGCGAGGACGGTGAGCGTCGGATTGGCGGTGAGTCCCTCCGGGTGCACGATGAGCCGCTTCACCTGCGGGGAGGTGGCCAGTTGGAGGTCGGTGACCAGCTTGGTCGGGAAGTACTGCTCGGTGAAGTCGAGCGGCTGTTCGGCGAGGCTGCGGGCCAGCTCCTGGATGTCGGTCACCTCCTTGCCCGCGCCGGTGAACGGCGTCCCGTCCGCCGACCGGTACCCGGGGTCGTCGGCATCGCCGACGCGGTCGTAGTTCCGCCAGGTGTAGAGCGGCCCGTGCGGCCGGTCCGGGATGGCCTTGTAGGCGGTGCCGAACAGCCCCGGCTGCTCCTCGCCGCCGTTGGCGACGGGGAAGCTCTTGTCCACGATCGGCCCGCCGTCGAAGAACCCCACGCTGGTCTGCAGGAACGCCAGCGGTACGGAGTTGTCGTCCAGCAGCGCGCCGAGCACCGTCTCGTTGGTGAGCCGGAAGTCCTTCACGGCCGGTGAGCCCGTGAGGAAGGCGGCGGCGTCCTTGGCGAACAGGAAGCGGTTCGTCGCCTCGATGTTGAGGTTGGCGGGCAGATAGGAGGGCAGGTCCGCCTCACCGCCCGGGTCCTGTATCGCGCCGAGGCCGGCGATGGCCAGCAAGGTCATCGTCTCGGCGTTGAGCAGGACCGGCGCGGACAGTGAGCGCGGCAGCAGTCCGCTGTCGAGCCCGGCCTGCACGACGCCGTGACCGAGGCCGATGTCGGGCAGGTTGGTGTCGTCCGGGATGCTGCCGCTCAGGTCGGCGAGCGAGGTGGAGACGGTGGTGTCGAGGGCGAAGTAGCCCGCGCACTGGCGGTGTCCGGCGTCGGCGGTGGTGGCGGGGTCGCCGTCGAAGTCGGCGACCGCGAAGTACCCGGTGATCACACCGCCCAGGGAGTGCCCGCCGCACAGCACCTTCCGCTCACGCACCCCCTGGTCGGGCAACTCGGCGGTGAGCAGGGTGTACTGGTCGCGGACGGTCTGCTCGACACCGAGTTTCGCCATCCACCCGAGCTTGTCGTTGCCGACGAACCCGGCGAACCTACGGCCCGCGACCTGCTTGCCCCGGTAGTAGTAGTCGACGGCCGTGTGCTGGTCGCCGGAGTCGATACCGGTGTGGTCCTCCATGCAGTTGGAACGCCGGTCCAGGGCCCAGAACTCGATGTGCAGGCCCTGTTCGGCAGCGCGCGCCACGGTGTTGCGGGCGACGCTGTCGAACGCTCCGGCGCCTTCCAGGATGCCCGGCTGGGCGACGAGGATCCGGTCCGCGTCGGCCGATTCGGTGGGCCCGTCGGAGGAGCGGTAGCGCAGGTACGACAGCCAGTCGCACGCCGCCGGACGGGCCCCGAAGGACGCCGGCAGCGGTGCCTTCACCCGGACCACCGTCTCGGTCACTCCGGCGACCGCCGTGCTCGACAACGTCACGGAGGCCTCGGTGCGCACGCTCTCGCCGCGCGCCTCCGGGGCCACCGCGGTGAGCGTCCCGGTGGTGAGCAGCACCGCGAGCGCGGTGCCGCTCAGACTCTTCAGGGGCCTTCCTCTGCTGCGGCTCGTATTCATAGCCGGACCGTAGGACCGCGCGGACCACGCGATCAGGCGGTGCTCACAAGAACGCAGCTCCCGGTGGCACCTTTGTCATCAGGCACCAACCCGTTCCTGTCGCCTACAGCCCGTCGTTCTTCATCGCGGCGACGATCCGGACGTGTCGGTCGGCCGCCGTGCCGGACCACTCGTTCTCGTAGTTCAGGCCGTAGGGCCAGAAGTGCCCGCCGCCGGTGGACAGTCTGGCGCTCGAACCGTCGAACTGCCGTACCAGCGCGGTGGCTCGCGAGCCGGTCCAGGTGCCGCTGCCGCCCAGGGAGGACCAGCCCGAGCTGGTGCCCACGCCTATGGTGTGGGCGATCTCGTGCAGAGCTGTCCGCTCGGTCATGTAGCTGCGGTTGCTGCCGAAGCGGATGGTCCCGTTGAGACTGCCGTCCGCGGTGGGCACGCCGGGCTCGTAGCGGACGGTGATGGTCTTCCCGAGGTCGCTGAGGTTGTTGTAGCGGGCCACCGCGGCGTTCATGGCCGTGGTGATGAGGTTGTACGCACTCTGCTGGTCCGTCGTGGGATTGCTCGCCCGGACGAGGGACCAGGTGATGGTGGCCGCCGCTGCCCGCTCCCCGGCCACCGGGGCGGTCTGCGGTGCTGCTTGTGCGATGCCGGGTCCTGACAGCATCGCGGCTGCCAGGGCGACCACGACCGCCTTGCTGCGCCAAGGGGCTTGCTGTGAACTCATGGGGGCTCCTGTGGGGGGATGAGCCGTCGCGTAGGGCCGACAGCGTCCTGAAAGCGCTTTCCCAGATTGCGGGGAGGCTAGCCAGATGTTTCGGGCGCGTCAATGAACCGCACCAAGCCCCGCCCTCGCAGCGGAACTTGCACACCATCTTGACGTGTTCATTTTTGTCATCAAGCATGCCGTCAGCTCGATTCCTTCTGTTCGGTTCTGTTCGCCTCCTTGTCGTGGAAGGGAGTGCCGTGTCCTCTCGGCACCGCCATCGCATCGCCCGGGCCCTGGCCCCGACGGTCCCCCTGGCACTCGGCGCGGGTCTTCTGGTCCCACAGCCCGCGGCGAGCGCGGAAGCGGCGGCGCACAGCAGCGTCACCGTGCGGATCGACCCGTCGTACCAGCAACAGGAGTTCGAGGGCTGGGGGACGAGTCTGGTCTGGTTCGCCAACGCGACGGGCGGCTATCCGGAGCCCGTCCGAAGACGGCTGGTGGACATGTTGTTCGGCAGGGACGGGCTCGATCTCAACATCGCGCGCTACAACATCGGCGGCGGCAACGCGCCCGACGTCCGCACGAACTACATGAAGGCCGGCGCGACCATGGAGGGCTTCTGGAAGGCCCCCGAGGGCACCACCCGCAAGGACATGGACTGGTGGGACCCGAACGACCCGGACCACTGGAACTGGGACGCCGACGCGAACCAGCGCTGGTGGGTGGACCAGATCAAGGACAAGGTCACCACCTGGGAGGCGTTCAGCAACTCGCCGCCCTGGTTCCAGACGGTCAGCGGGTACGTCTCCGGGGGCTTCGACTCGAACACGGACCAGATCCGTGCGGACCGAGTCGACGAGTTCGCCACCTATCTCGTGCGGGTGACCGAGGAGATGGAGAAGCGGCACGGCATCACGTTCGACACCATCGATCCCCTGAACGAGCCCAACACCAACTACTGGGGTACCCAGTTGGGCGCAGACGGTCAGCCTACGGGCGGCCGTCAGGAAGGCGCGCACGCCGGGCCGGCACTCCAGCAGCAGGTCATTCTGGCTCTCGACAAGGCACTTGCCGGTGCGAAGACCGACGCCGCGATCTCCGCGATGGACGAGACCAACCCGAGCATCTTCACCCAGAACTGGAACGCCTACAGCACCGAGGCGCGGGCCGCCGTCGACCAGCTCAACGTGCACACCTACGGCACCGGTATGCGCACCAGCGCCCGGGACATCGCCAAGGGCGCCGACCGGAAGCTGTGGATGAGCGAGGTCGAGGGCACCTGGGGCACCGGGACCGACTTCACGAGCATGGAACCGGGGCTCGGCATCGCCACGCGGATGGTCGACGACATGCGTGAACTGGAGCCCTCCGCCTGGGTGTTCTGGCAGCCGATCGAGGACTCGATCCCGCAGGCGGCGGCCGGCAAGAACTGGGGCAGCATCCACGTCCCGTTCAACTGCACGGCGGCGGACACCCTGGAGACCTGCCCGGTCAAGGCCAACTCCAAGTTCCACACCATCCGCAACTTCACCCACTACATCCGCCCCGGCGACCACTTCGTGAAGACCGACGATCCGTCGACCGTCGCCGCGGTGAAGGCGTCCGGCCGTGCGGCGACGGCGGTGCACGTGAACAGCGGCACGTCCGCGCGGTCCGTGACCATCGATCTCTCGCGCTTCGGCAAGGTCGCGCGGAAGGCCTCCGTCACGCCGGTGGTCACGAACGCCGACGGCGCGCTCGTCCGGGGAACTCCAGTGCGGGTGACCGACCGTTCGGCGACGCTCACCGTCCCCGCGAAGTCGGTGACGACCTTCCTGGTCGAGGGTGTCAGCGGAGTGGCCAAGGACGCGGCCCTCGTCCAGCCCGGGCACGTCTACCGGCTCCAGGGCGCCCAGAGCGGCAAGTCACTCGCCCCCTCGGAGGACGGCACCGGTGTCGTCATCCGCACGACCGACGCCGCCAACCCCCAACAGCTCTGGTCCATACGACAGTTGACGCCCGGCACCGAGAACCGCGAACGCTACGCCCTCAGCAGCGCCACCACCGGCGGACGGCTCGCCGTGCGCGACAACGCGGCCGTCCTGGAAAACCCGGACCCGACGAACGGTGAGCCCGACAGCGCCGCTCAGTGGATCCTGTCGACCACCGGCGACGGCACCTGGACGTTCGTCAACGCCGCCACCGGCCGCCTGCTCGACGTCACCGGGCAGTCCGCGGCGGACGGCGCGAAGGTGTCGACGTACACGCCGACCTCGGCGTCGAACCAGCGCTGGGCCGTGTCCGACGAGACGGTACTGCGCACCGAGCCCGCGACGGCGTTCACGATCCCCGGGCTGCGGCCCGAGTTGCCGGGGACGGTGACGCCGGTGTTCCGGGACGGTGCCCGCGGCGCCCTCCCCGTTGTGTGGGACCTGCCGTCGGACCGGGCCTGGCGCAAGGCCGGGACCGTGCGGGTCAGGGGTGAGGCGACCGACGCGCTCGGGCGCACTATCCCCGCGAAGGCGGTCGTCACCGTCGACACGATCGCCTCGACCCTGCCCGGCCGTGCCAAGACATACGTGGGCGGGCACCCGGAGCTCCCCGCCACTGTCGTCGGCGTCGGTGCGCACGGCGGCCGGACCGATCTTCCGGTCACCTGGGACCCGGCGCCCGAGGGGGCGTTCACCGCGACCGGGACCGTCACCCTGCACGGCGTCGCCCGGATCGTCGGCGGCGGTACGGCCGACGCGACCGTCCGCGTCCAGGTCACGGCACCGGTGGCGACCAACATCGCGCCCGACGCGGACGTATCCGTCGCCGCCACGTTCACCGAGAGCGGGTACTCGGCGGAGCGGCTGCGCAACGGCGACCTGACCGAGAAGGCTTGGTCCAACTGGAAATCGGGGAACACGAAGAACCCCTCGGACACCATCACGTACACACTGCCGAAGGCCCGCGACCTGAGCGGGGTCGTCGCGCACTTCTACCGGGACGGGTCCAGCGCGTCCTTCCCGGCGAGCCTGAAGGTGCAGGTGCGGGCGGCCGGCAGTGACACGTGGACCGACGCGAGCGGCGTCGTCCCGGTCGGGACCGAGGGCACGCCGGTGATCGACGTACCGCTGACGGCCGGTCCCGCGGCCGGGGTGCGTGTGGTCATGACGGCACGTCAGGGCGGGTACGTCACCCTGAGCGAGATCGAGGTGTACGCCAGGTCGCCCGGCGCCTCCTCGGACTCGGCCGCCGCGTCGATCGAGGTGGCCGGTGTGCCGGTCGCGTCCTTCGACCCGGGGACGACCGACTACCGGGTCGGGACCGGCGATCCGGCACGGGCCGAGGTCACGGCGACGGCTCGCGACCCCTACGCGAACGTCACGGTCGAGAAGGTCCGCGAACAAGGCCGGACGCGGGCCGTCGTCACGGTGACCGGTGAGGACGGGACACGGACGACGACGTACCGGATCGCACTCGTACGACGCTGAGGGCCCGCCCGGAGGGAGGGGAACCGCCCCCGGTTCCCCTCCCTCCGGCCGTCGGCGCCTCGGGTTCGCCCTGCCGGCGCCGCACCACCCGGGCACAGAAGTTCTGCTGGAACGCCGACGGCACGGCGAACTTCGGTACGCACGCGGTGGCGCCAGGCGTCACATCGACCGCGCCGTCGGGCGAGTGACTGCCCCTTCGGAAGCCGTCGCACCGGAACTCACCGCCCCGGGAGCCGACGGTTCGGGAACCACCACGTCCCGGACCGTCGGTTTGCGGATCAGGAGCAGCGCCGCGTCGTCGTGGAGCCTGCCGCCCACGTGGGTCAGCAGTTCCTCGTGGAGCGCGTCGAGCGTGCGGGCGGGCTCGTCACAGGCGTGGCGGGCCAGCCCTTCGTGAAGCGGGTAGAAGGCGCGGCCCCGGTCGCGGGCCTCGGTGACTCCGTCGGTGTACAGCAGGAGCTGGTCGCCGTCGGTGAAGGTCAGCACCTGGAGGTCGGGGGTGTGTCCGGTGAGGGCGCGCAGTCCGAGCGGCGGGGCCGGATGCGTGGGCTCCACGCTCACGAGGGCGCCCGCGGAAGTGACCAGCAGCGGGGGCGCGTGTCCGCAGTTCACCACTTCCAGCTGGCCCGGTTTCGGGTATCCGGCGACGACGGCGGTGACGAAGTCGTCCGCGCCGAGGTTGCGGGCGAGGCTCCGCTCGATCCGGTCGACGACGGCGAGGAGATCGGGCTCGTCGTACGCGGCCTCCCGGAAGACGCCGAGCACCAGAGCGGCGGTCCCCACGGCCGGCAGCCCCTTGCCCCGCACATCGCCGACGATCAGTCTCACCCCGTACGGCGTGGGTATCAGCGCGTACAGATCACCACCGATCCGGGCCTCGGCCGCCGCGGCGCTGTAGCGGACGGCCACCTGGAAGGGGCCGACCGTCGCCGGTACGGGGCTGAGCAGCGCGTGCTGGGCGGTCTCCGCGACGGAGCGGACGGCGTCGAGCACCCGTTCCCGGCGTCCGCGCAGCGCGCTGGCCAGGCAGCTCGTGAGGGTGACGGCGGCCAGGGCGGACAGGCCGGCCGCCAGCTCGGGACCCGGCACTCCGTCCCGGTCTCCGAGCGTCACGCCGAGTACGCCGGCGAGGAGGCCGACACAGAGGACACCGCGCGGTCCGTTGGTGGTGGCGGCCACCGCGGGCCCGGCGGCGAGCAGCGGCAGCCAGCTCGTCCCGGCCCCGTCGGCGAGGTCGCCGAGGACGACGGCGGCGATGACCAGCACGGGCAGGGCGGGAAGCAAGGACAGACGGTTCCTGAACGCTCGCATGGACCAGTTGTCTCCACCTCGGTGTCGGGCCTGACTCATGTCCGTCCGCAGTCCTCACCTGTGTACGGGGTGAATCCCCGAAATGCCTGTTTCGTCCTGGCATCCAGATAACGCGATCAGCCCGGGCGGCAGCAAGAAGAGGATTTTCAGATAGTGAGCGAGAGAGTCCTGGTCACACGGTCGGCGACCGGGATCAGCCGTGCCCGGATCTCCGGCACCCGGGAGAGCCGGTCCGCCGGCATGGAGACGCCGAGCGAGCCGAGCGTGGCGCCCCGGTAGACGGGGACTGCGACACAGACCGTACCGAGGGCGTACTCCTCCAGGTCCGTGACGGCCGGGGCCACAGGTGAGGAATCGATACGCCGGAGCAGTTCCGGCCGGCTGGTGATCGTCCTCGGGGTGAGGTCGTTGAGGTGGTGGCGGGCGAGGTAGTCCTTGCGGGCGTCCTCGTCCAGTTCCCGCAGCACGGACTTGCCCAGCGCTGTGGCGTGTCCCGCGTCCTCGAACCCCACCCAGAGGTCGACGCGAGGCGCCCGGGGGCCGTCGACGATCTCGGCGACCCGGATCTCACCCTCCTCGTAGAAGGTGAGGTAGGCGGCGGTCGCCAGCTCGTCGCGCAGCGCGGCGAGCGTGGGACGGACGCGGCTGAGCAGCGCCTGCCCGCTCCCCGCGACCTGCAGCGACCGCACCTTGTCCCCCAGAATGAATCCGCCGTCGGCCAGTTTCCGCAGGTAGCCGTCGTGGACGAGCGTGCGCAGCAGATGGTAGGCGGTGGCCAGGGGCAGCCCCGTCTCCCGTGCCAGCTGCTTGGCCGGCGCCCCGTTCTCGTGCGCGCTCACCGCCTCCATCAGGCGGAAGGCCCGCTGGACGGAGGTGATGAGCGTGGGGCCGTCGTGCGCAGCCATACGACCAGCGTGCGCCCGGCGCCCGGCACGGGCAAGGCGTGCGGCGCCCCGCGGGCAACCGGCAGCTGCGGCGGCGTGGTGTGATCGGTACACCACCCGCCTTGAAGTCCATGACCAGGTTGTATACGGCATAGGT
Organism: Streptomyces lacrimifluminis; assembly: GCF_014646095.1. Taxonomy (GTDB): domain Bacteria; phylum Actinomycetota; class Actinomycetes; order Streptomycetales; family Streptomycetaceae; genus Streptomyces; species Streptomyces lacrimifluminis. The sequence goes on from NZ_BMMU01000018.1 coordinate 127,362, forward strand.
CGTCGCGATGACGCCGTCGGTTTCGCAGTCATTGACGACGTCTCAGGAATGGATTTCGCCGGACGTAAAGGCGAGCCATGGGGTCGCCACCAGGCCGGGAGGCGGGAATCAGGGATGGCTCAGGAATGCCGACGCTTCGAATGTTCCGAAGCGCGATGCCGACTCCCTCTCATCGCGCACGCGGCGGAGCCGTACTGTCCCGCACGACCAGCCGCGTCGGCACCAGTGTGGTCCCGTGCTCCGTGGCGTCCTGCCGCATCTGCCGCAGCACGCCCTCCACGCACAGCCGCCCCACCTCGGCGAAGTCCTGGTGCACGGTGGTCAGCGGCGGCAGGAACGAACTCGCCTCCGGGATGTCGTCGAAGCCGATCACACTGACGTCCTCGGGCACCTCGCGCCCGCTCTCGTGCAGGGCCCGCAGCAGCCCCAGCGCCATCTGGTCGTTGGCCACGAACACCGCCGTACAGTCCGGCAGCGCGGCGATCCGCAGACCGGCGTGGTAGCCGGACTCCGCCGACCAGTCACCGCGCACCAGGGGCGGCGCGGTCCGCCCGGCCGCGAGGAGCTCGGCGCGCCAGGCGTCGGTGCGGCGCTGTGCGGCGTAGGAGCCCTCGGGGCCCGCCAGATGCCAGACGGTGCGGTGCCCGAGGTCCAGGAGATGCCGTACGGCGGTCCGGGTGCCGCCCGCCTGGTCGGTGTCGACCACGTTGTAGCGGTCGCCGGCGTCGGAGTCGGCCACGACCACCTGGACGTGCGGAGGCATGGACAGGGTCGACGCGTCGAGGAGGTGCACTTCGAGGATGACGATGACCGCGTCGACGGCGAGCTCACCGAGCCGCGAGAAGGCTCCACGCACCTCGTCCTGCGTCGGCACGGCGACCGGCAGCAGGGTGACCGAGTACCCCTCGTGCGCCGCCGAGGTGGCGATCGCCTCCAGCGTGCGCACGTTGCCGGTGGTGGACAGGCCGAAGGTGATGACACCGATGGTGCGGAACTCGCCGCGCTTGAGGGCCCGGGCGGCACTGTTGGGCCGGTAGCCCAGCTCCTTCATGGCGGCGAGGACCTGGCGCCGGGTCTCCTCGTTGACGCCGGGGAAGCCGTTCGACACCCGGGAGACGGTCTGTGAGGACACTCCGGCGACCCTGGCGACGTCCGCCATGGAGGCGCTCTGGGTGCGGCGGGCGGCCCGCTTCCTGGTGCGTGCGCGCGCCCGCGCCGGCTCCGCCGAGGTGCCGTCAGCTGTGTCCACCCGTCAATCCTCGCTCTCGGGTCCACAGTTACGCTCGACGACCCTTGACCAGCGTCGGGGGAGCGGTGTAGACATGCCGCCATCAGATGTTTACGTAAACATAACAGCCGGTGGACCTCTCGTGGGGCTCCTATGGAGAGAGATGTTTACGTAAACATCGGGGCGGCGGCGGATCAGCGCCGGTTCCGAGACGGACGAGCGAGGCACGACAATGACGACCCTAGAACCGCCGGTGGCCGCGAAGCGCGCCCCGGCCCGGCCCGCGGCGAAGAGGGACCGCCGCTCTTGGACGGGATGGGGGTTCATAGGCCCGTTCGTTGCGGTGTTCGCCCTCGTCTTCCTGGCACCCATCGGATACTCGATCTACCTCAGCCTCTTCAGGGACCAGCTGATCGGCGGCACCAGTTTCGTCGGCCTGGACAACTACAAGCAGGCTCTGGAGGACGACCATTTCTGGGACTCCCTGATACGGGTGTCGCTGTTCCTGGTCGTCCAGGTGCCGATCATGCTGGGCATCGCCCTGCTGATCGCCCTCGCCCTGGACAGCGGCCGTCTGTTCGGCAAGGACTTCTTCCGCATCGCGATCTTCCTGCCGTACGCGGTGCCCTCCGTGGTCGCCACCCTGATGTGGGGCTTCATGTACGGCACCAAGTACGGGCTGGTGGGTGACATCAACAGCGCGTTCGACGTGACACTGCCGGACCCGCTCTCCAGCGACCTGGTCCTGGCGTCGATCGGCAACATCGTCACCTGGGAGTTCATCGGCTACAACATGCTGATCTTCTACTCCGCCCTACGCGTCATCCCGCTCTCGCTCTACGAGGCCGCGGAGATCGACGGCGCCGGGCAGTTCCGCGTCATCACCGCCATCAAGCTCCCCGCGATCCGCGGTGCCCTCGTCATCGCGACGATCTTCTCGATCATCGGCAGCTTCCAGCTCTTCAACGAGCCGGCCGTCCTGCGGCTGATCGCGCGGAACGCCATCACGACCGACTTCACCCCGAACTTCTACACGTACTCGCTGTCCTTCAACGGCCAGCAGCACAACTACTCCGCGGCGGTCGCCATCATCATGGGGCTGATCACCATGGTCATCGCCTATGTCGTGCAGCTCCGCGGCATGCGCAAGGGAGCGTGAACCATGAGCAGCTCCGTCACCACCACCTCCCCGGACGCATCCGCACAGGCCACCGGCGACTCGAAGGGCGCGCCCCGACTGCGTACCCGTCGTAAGCACTCCCCCGGCCGTCCCAAGCGCAGCATCCTGCTGACCGTGCTCACCGGCCTGATCCTGGTCTACACGGTCGTGCCCCTGATCTGGCTGGTCATCAGCGCCACCAAGACCCAGACCGGGCTGGCCGACTCGTCCGGAATGTGGTTCAGCAGCGACTTCGCCCTCTGGCAGAACATCCACGACACGTTCACGTACCACGACGGCATCTTCGTCCGCTGGCTGCTGAACACCCTGCTGTACGTCGTGCTCGGTGCCGGCGGCGCCACTCTGCTGGCGATCCTCGGCGGCTACGCGCTGGCGAAGTTCACCTTCCCCGGCAAGCGCGCCGTGTTCGCCGTGGTCATCGGTGCCGTCGCTGTCCCTGGCACGGCCCTGGCGGTGCCCACCTTCCTGATGTTCAGCAAGATGGGCCTGACCGACACCCCGTGGGCGGTGATCATCCCCTCGCTCGTGTCGCCCTTCGGTCTGTATCTGATGTGGGTCTTCGCGACCGAGGCCATCCCCACCGAACTGATGGAGGCGGCCCGCATCGACGGAGCGGGCGAGGTGCGCACCTTCTTCCAGGTCGCCATGCCTCTGCTCGCCCCCGGCACCGTGACCGTCCTGCTGTTCACCACGGTCGCGACCTGGAACAACTACTTCCTGCCGCTGATCATGCTCAAGGACTCGAACTGGTACCCGCTGACCCTGGGGCTGGACGCCTGGAACAACCAGGCCCAGACGATCGGCGGCGACGTCGTCACCAACCTGGTGATCACCGGGTCACTGCTCACCATCATCCCGCTGATCGCCGCGTTCCTGCTGCTCCAGAAGTACTGGCAGTCCGGCCTCTCCGCCGGAAGTGTCAAGGAGTGATCCACCCTCAGGCCCCACACCCCCCTCGGCTTCACCGCGTTTCACCCTCACACCGCATTCACCCTCACCCCGTCCCACCCACGAAGAAGTGGAAGCACCTCGATGCGTAGAACCACCGGCCGCCTGATGCGCGGCATAACCCTGCTTTCCGTCCTCGCCCTCGGCGCGACCGCCTGCGGCGGCTCCGACGACAGCTCGGACCAGAAGGCCGTCTCCGCCGCGGACATCCAGGCGGCCCTCAAGAAGGGCGGCACGGTCAATGTCTGGGCCTGGGAGCCCACGCTGAAGTCGGTCGCCGCCGACTTCGAGAAGAAGTACCCGAAGGTCAAGATCAACCTGTTGGCCGAACGGTCCGGCGACAAGCACTACACCGCTCTCTCGAACGCCATCTCGGCCAAGAAGGGCGTCCCGGACGTCGCGCAGGTCGAGTACTTCGCGCTGAGCCAGTACTCCCTCACCAAGGGCCTGACCAACCTGGCCCCCTACGGCGCCGACAAGCTCAAGGCCAAGTACACGCCCGGCCCGTGGAACGCCGTGAGCGACGGCGACCAGGTCTACGGCCTGCCGATGGACTCGGGCCCGATGGCGATGTTCTACAACAAGAAGGTCTTCGACAAGTACAAGATCGCGGTCCCGACCACGTGGGACGAGTACGTCGAAGCGGCCCGCAAGCTGCACAAGGCCGACCCCAAGGTCTACATCGCCAACGACGCCGGTGACGCGGGCTTCACCACCAGCCTGCTGTGGGAGGCCGGTTCGCGTCCCTACAAGGTCGACGGCACCAAGGTGTCGGTCAACTTCGACGACGCGGGTGCCAAGAAGTACACGGACACCTGGCAGAAGCTGATCGACGAGAAGCTCGTCTCGCCCATCAACGGCTGGACCGACGACTGGTACAAGGGCCTGGGCGACGGCACCATCGCCACCCTGACCACCGGCGCCTGGATGCCCGCCAACTTCGTCACCGGTGTCCCGCAGGCGGCCGGTGACTGGCGCGCGGCCCCGATGCCGGCCTGGACCAAGGGCGACAAGGCCAGCGCGGAGAACGGCGGCAGCTCGCTGGCGCTGCCCGAGCTGGGCAAGAACAAGGAGCTCGCCTACGCGTTCGTCGAGTACGCGAACGCCGGCGACGGTGTGCAGACCCGTGTCGACGAGGGCGCCTTCCCGGCGACCAACGCCCAGCTCCAGGACCCCGCGTTCCTGAGCAAGAAGTTCGAGTACTTCGACGGCCAGGAGGCCAACAAGATCTTCGCCGACTCCGCCGCCAACGTCGCCAGCGACTGGTCGTACCTGCCCTTCCAGCAGTACGCCAACTCGATCTTCAACGACACCGTCGGCAAGGCCTACGTCTCCGGCACGAAGCTCTCCGAGGGGCTGAAGACCTGGCAGGACGCGTCCATCAAGTACGGCAACGAGCAGGGCTTCACCGTCGAGAAGTAGCAGAACGAGAAGTAGCAGTCGAGCAGTAACGGCGGAGCAGCATCCGCCGAGCGGTAACAGCCGAGGAGCGGCCGGAGAGCATCACCGCCGGCCGCTCCTCGTACCCCCCCTTGTCTCCCTCTCCCCTCCCCCGCGTCGAGCCGCTTCGCAGCGTCCCGGAAGGATCACCATGACCTCCGCCTCCCCGTCCCGTCTGCCGTACGGGCCGGACGGTGACTCCGTGCCCCGTCTCGCGTACGGCGCCGACTACAACCCCGAGCAGTGGCCTCGGGAGGTGTGGGAGGAGGACGTACGGCTGATGCAGGAGGCCGGCGTCAACATCGTCTCGGTGGGGATCTTCTCCTGGGCCCGTATCCAGCCGGACGCGGACACCTGGGACTTCGGATGGCTCGACGAGGTCATGGACCTGCTGCACGAGGGCGGGATCGGCGTCGATCTGGCCACCGCGACCGCGTCCCCGCCGCCCTGGCTCACCACCGCGCACCCGGAGATCCTCCCGGTGACGGCCACCGGCGAGACGGTCTGGCCGGGCGCCCGTCAGCACTGGCGGCCCACCTCCCCGGTCTTCCGCAGCCATGCGCTCGGCCTGGTCCGGAAGATGGCGGAACGATACGCCAACCACCCGGCCCTGGTTGCCTGGCACATCTCGAACGAGCTGGGCTGCCACAACATCTACGACTTCTCGGACGACGCGGCCCAATCCTTCCGCGACTGGCTGCGCGCCCGCTACACCACGCTCGACGCCCTCAACCACGCCTGGGGCACGGCGTTCTGGTCGCAGCGCTACAGCGACTGGGCGCAGATCCTGCCGCCCCGGCTGGCCGGCTCGCACCCGAACCCCACCCAGCAGCTGGACTTCAAGCGGTTCTCCTCGGACGCGCTGAAGGACTATCTGGTCGCCGAGCGGGACATCCTGCGCGAGTACACGCCCGAGGTTCCCATCACCACCAACTTCATGGTGATGGGCGGCACGAAGGGCATGAACTACCCGGACTGGGCAGGCGAGATCGACTTCGTCTCCAACGACCACTACGTCCACCCCGGCCCGCAGGACCGCGACGAGCTGTCCTTCTCCGCCAACCTGACCAGCGGCATCGCGAGCGGCCGTCCGTGGTTCCTGATGGAGCACTCCACCAGCGCGGTCAACTGGCAGCACGTCAACGTGGCCAAGCGCCCCGGTGAGCTGGCCCGTGACTCGCTGCTGCACGTCGCGCACGGCGCCGACGCCGTGTGCTTCTTCCAGTGGCGCCAGTCGGCGGCCGGCGCCGAGAAGTACCACTCCGCGATGGTGCCGCACGCCGGCGCCGACAGCGAGGTCTTCCGTGCGGTGGCCGACCTCGGCCGGACCCTGAAGGACCTGGCGCCGATCGCGGGCTCCGAGCGCGAACCGGCCCGCGTCGGGATCGTGTTCGACTGGGACTCCTGGTGGGCGAGCGAGCAGGACTCGCACCCCACCGCCCTCCTCGACTACCGCCAGGAGGGGCTGAACTGGTACTCGGCGCTCCTCTCCCTCGGCATCCGCGCCGATGTCGTCACCACGCGCACCGACTTCAGCCGCTACGACGTGCTGATCACCCCGGTCCTGCACATGGTCCCGGCGACGCTCGCCAAGGAGCTGACGCGGTACGCGGAGACGGGCGGCCATCTGGTCACCACGTACTTCTCCGGTGTCGTCGACGAGAACGACCACATCTGGCTCGGCGGCTACCCGGGCGCCCTGCGCGACGTACTCGGCATCCGCGTCGAGGAGTTCGGCCCGCTGCTCGACGGCGAGTCGGTGGACGTGGACGGCGGCGCTACGGGCACGGTGTGGACCGACCGGATCGACGTCACCGACCCCGAGGTCGAGGTCCTCGCCCGCTACCGCTCGGGCGCGTACGCGGGCCGCCCCGCCGTCACCCGCCGTACGACGGGCGGGGGTTCGGCGTCGTACGTCTCCACGCGTCTCGGCGTCGACGGCCTCGCGGCGCTGCTGCCGGCGCTGCTCGCGCCGGCCGGGGTCGACAGCGAGCTGCCCGAACCCGCCCGTGGGCGCGTCGAGTTGACCGTACGGCAGGGCGGCGGAAGCCGTTTCCTGTTCCTGGTGAACCGGAGCGAGGAGGAGGTACCGCTGCCCGGCCTCGACGGAGAGCGGCTGTCCGGCGGCACGGATGCCGACGGTGTCCTCGTCCTCGCACCGAGGGAAGTCGCCGTACTGCGCCGGCCCGCCCCCTGAGCGACACCCCGCACCACACTCGCACCACCCCTGAACTCCCCTGATCCAAGGGGCACACCGTCGTGCCCCGTGTCCGTGCGCACCCGCGTACGGTCCGGGCACGGCGGTCCACCGCAGCGACCACATCTGAGTTGGGAGCACACGTTGGCACGCCGTACCCGCACGCGACACCTTCTGGGAGTCGTCGGCATCACCGCTCTGGCCACTTCGGCCGCCCTGGTCAGCGCGCCTTCACCGGACGCGCAGGCGGCGGCCGAGGCAGCGGCCTCGTCCGTCACGGTCACCCCCGATCCCTCGTACAAGCAGGAGAAGTTCGAGGGCTGGGGCACCAGTCTGGTCTGGTTCGCCAACGCGACCGGCGACTATCCCCCGGCGGTCCGCGAGAAGCTCGCGAAGCTGCTGTTCGGTGACGACGGGCTGGCGCTGAACATCGCCCGGTACAACATCGGCGGCGGCAACGCCCCCGACGTGAAGGACTACCTGCGGGCCGGCGGAGCCGTCGAGGGCTGGTGGAAGGCGCCCGCGGGCACCACCCGCGAGGACACCGACTGGTGGAGCGCCGACGACGCGGCCGACTGGAACCCGAAGGCGGACCAGACCCAGCGCTGGTGGGTTGACCGCATCAAGAAGGACATCACCCACTGGGAGACGTTCAGCAACTCGCCGCCCTGGTTCATGACGGAGAGCGGCTATGTCTCCGGCGGTTTCAACGCCAACACCGACCAGCTGAAGGCCGATTCGGTCGACGACTTCGCTGCCTACATGGCGGGAGCGACGAAGCGCCTGGAGAAAGCCGAGGGCATCAAGGTCGACATCGTCGACCCGTTCAACGAGCCCAACACCGGTTACTGGAGCACCCGTCTGGGCGCCGACGGCCAGCCTGTCGGCGGTCGTCAGGAGGGCGCCCACATCGGCCCCGAGCTCCAGCAGAAGGTTCTCGCCGCGCTGGCCCCCGCGCTGAAGAAGGCGAAGGTCAAGTCCGAGATCTCGGCGATGGACGAGACCAACCCGTCCATCTTCGCGACCAACTGGAACTCCTACTCGCAGGATTCCAAGGACCTCGTGGACCAGATGAACGTCCACACCTACGGCACCGGGCAGCGCACCACCGTGCGCGACCTCGCCAAGGCGGCCGACAAGCCGCTGTGGATGAGCGAGGTCGAGGGCGACTGGGGCGACGGGCAGAGCTTCACGGACATGCGTCCAGGGCTCGGCCTCGCCCAGCAGATCGTCAACGACCTGCGTGAACTGGAGCCCCAGGCCTGGGTGTTCTGGCAGCCGGTCGAGGACTACGACAACATGAAGCCCGGTGGCGAATCCGCCAAGGGCGGCAACTGGGGCAGCATCCAGCTGTCGTTCAGCTGCAAGAAGACGGACACGCTGGCGTCGTGCCCGATCTACACGAACACCAAGTTCGACACCGCCCGCAACTTCACGCACTTCATCAAGCCGGGCGACAAGCTGATCAAGGTGGACGACACCTCCAGCGCCGCGGCCGTGACCAAGGACGGCAAGGGCGCCTCGCTCGTCCACGTCAACAGCACCACCGCGGCGCGGGACGTCACCATCGACCTGTCCAAGTTCCGCACCGTCAAGGGCAACGCGACCGTCACACCGACCGTGACCAGCGCCGACGGCAAGCTCAAGCGGCAGGCCCCGGTCAAGGTCGTCGACGGCAAGGCCACGTACACGGTCCCCGCCCAGTCCGTGACCTCCTTCGCCGTCAAGGGCGTCTCGGGTGTCGCGAAGAACGCGGGCCTGTTCAGCAAGGGCCACTCCTACACGCTGACCGGCGTGCAGAGCGGCAAGGCCGTGACCGTCGCCGCCAACGGCAAGAGCCTGGTGATCGGGTCGGCCAACGGCACGGTCGCGCAGCAGTGGCAGCTCGACGCCCGGCACGGTGACAAGGGCGCCCGCCAGCGGTACGTGTTCGCCAACCCGGCCGAGGGCAAGCGACTGGCCGTCCGCGACAACGTCCCCGTGGTGGAGAGCGACACGGGCAAGCGGGATCCGGCCACCGAGTGGATCATGTCGACCACCGGTGACGGGACGTGGACCCTGATCAACGTGGCCACCGGCCGCCTTCTGGAGGTCGGCGGCCAGGCGACCACCGAGGGTGCCGCCGTCACCACGTGGCTGGCCAACTCCGGCTCGAACCAGCGCTGGAGGGTCACGGACGTGACCGACCGGAGCTGACCCGGTAGTTCGTCCATGAAGGCCGCCTTCCGTGAGCCCCGATACCCGGGTCACGGGGAGGCGGCCTTCGCCGTGCCCGGGGCGTCCGAGGCGGCCCGCAACCCTCTCGCAACGTCCGGCGCGGTCCACTGGGACGGTGGAGATGCCCGAGAAGGACCCGCGCGTCGAACTGACCCCAACCGCCGCCGAACTGCTGCGGCGACTGCACGCGATGCACGGCCCGCTGATGTTCCACCAGTCCGGCGGCTGCTGCGACGGCAGCGCGCCCATGTGCTTTCCTGCGGGCGAGTTCCGGACCGGCGGCTCGGACATCCTGCTCGCCGAACTGGTGGTCGAGGGTGTCCCCGAACCGGTGACGTTCTGGATGTCGCGCAGCCAGTACGAGGTATGGAGTCACACCCGGTTGATCGTGGACGTCGTACCGGGCCGGGGCAGCGGTTTCTCCCTGGAGGCGCCCGAAGGAGTGCGCTTCCTGATCCGTTCCCGGGTCGTCAACGTCTAGCCTCCCGCGCGCCCCCGCACGGCTCATCGTCACCTGTCGCGCTCCCCTTGCGCCCTGCCACAGTTGACGGAACTTCAGGGGGCCCGAATGCGTGGAAGCGGACGGTTCAGAGCGGGCAGAACAGCAGTCTCCTTGCTCGCGGTACTCGGAACGCTGGCCGGCGCGGCCCTGACGGGGGCGGCACCGGCCAGCGGCGCGCCGAGGGCCACTCGGATCGCGCCGGGCGTGCGCTACGCGCAGTTCGACATCGTGGCGGCCAAGGGGGTGACCCACGCGCACCTGCTGAGCGTCGACCTCGGCAACGCACGGGTACGGGTCGGCCTTCTCCACGCGGGGGCGGTGGCGGCGCGGGCCGCCGTCTCCAGGCTGGCCGACGCCAAGGGCGCCGTCGCGGGCGTCAACGGCGACTTCTTCAACCTCAGCGAGGTTCAGCATCCGGGGGTCGCGGCCACGGGCGCGTCCGTGGGCCCGGCGATCGCGAGCGGCGTGGCGCTCAAGGCGGCGGTGCCGAACGGCCAGCGCTTCGGCCCCCCGATGCCACCCGGCGTCACCACCAGGGCCGTCCTCGGCGTGGGCACCGACAGAAGGGCCCGGCTGGACAACCTCAGCCTGTCGGGCAGCGTCGGCACGCCCGCGGGACAGTTCACGCTCGGCGGGCTCAACCAGTACGCGCTGCCGGTGGGTTCCATCGGCGCGTTCACCCCGGCCTGGGGCAGCGTCTCCCGGGCGCGGGCGGTGTGCGGCACGGACACCGACCGGGCCGCGCCGTGCAGCACGGACACGTACGAGGTGACGGTGCGACGCGGCAAGGTCGTCCGCACCGCGAACTCCCCCGGTGGTGGTGCCATCGCCGCCAACACCACCGTCCTGGTGGGCCGGGAGGCGGGCGCGCGGCACCTGCGGAAACTGTCCGTCGGCGCGTCGGTAACGGTCAGGAGCCGTCTCGTGGCGGCCACGAGCCGCGTCCCGTACCGCTTCGCCCTCGGCGGCTACCCGGTGCTGAAGGGCGGCCGGCCACTGACGGGCCTCGACAACGGTACCGCCGCCGTGCGCACCGCCGCGGGCATCGCGAACGGCGGGCGCAAGCTGCTGCTGCTCGCGGTGGACGGTGCGCCCAAGTACCGCAGCGGTCTGACGGTCGCCGAAGTCGCCTCCACCATGCGGAAGTTGGGCTCGGTCGACGCCTTCAACCTGGACGGCGGCGGCTCCACGACCTTCGTCGCCAGAGCACCGGGGGCGAGCAGGGTCACCGTACGCAACCATCCGACCGGCGGCTCCGAACGGCCCGTCCCGAACGCCATCGGAGTCTTTCTGACGCCCTGACGCCCTGCCGCCCCGAATGTCCTGCCTTCAGGGCTTGAGGCTGCTCACGATGTCCGCCGTCGCCGTGATCCCGCTGTGGATGGTCGGCGCGACGTTCGTGCTCGCCAGATAGAAGCCGAGCAGGACGCAGACCACGGCGTGGCTGGTCTTCAGCGCGCCGCTGCGCAGGAAGACCACCGCCAGGATCAGGAGCAGCACCACCACAGAGATGGAAATGGCCATCGTCAACCTCCTCCGCCACGCCCAGTTCGCGGCTTTCGGCCGCAAGTGTGGCGCAGCGGAGGGTTCGTCCGTGCGGCTGACGTGTCGGCCGAACGTGTGGTCTCTCGTGGGTACTGGAGAGCGACTACGGCACGGCTACGGCGTCCCGTGGGCGTCGAGGAACGCTTCGAGCCCGGCCAGGTCGTCGGTGTTGAGGTGGTCGACGCCCGCCGCGAGGAGCTCGCCCCACAGGGCGTCCCGGGCGGGGCCGGCCGCATCGGGCGTGGCCCAGAAGCGCACCCGCTGCCCGCGGGCGTGGGCCGCCGACACCATGCCGTTCAGCCTGGCGCGCTCGGCGGCCGGGAACGGTCCGACTCCCAGCCAGGTGAAGTTGCGTGTCCAGTTGTCGGAGATCAGCGGCACGAAGGAGGCCGGCGTTGAGGTACCGAGATCGGCGAGGCGCCCGTCGTAGAAGGCACGCCGTACGCTCTGCGCCTCCATGGGCACCCGGGCGGCCCGGTCGCCGGAGATCACGGCGGTGACCGGGCCGGGGTGGACCCGGCCGTGGGCGTATGTGGTGAACAGGCCCCGACAGCGGCGGAGATGGCGGTCGAGTTCGAGATACGTCGACGCGCCCTCGGTCTTGATGTCGATGAGGAGCTGGAGCGGTCGGCGGTAACCCCGGTACACGGAGCCGTAGTTGGCCTTCACGCGGGCGGCGAGGGTGTCCAGGTAGAGGGATTCGAGGGTACGGGCCGGGTCGAGGTCCCCGGGGTCGTGGGCGACGAGGAGCTGGTCGCCGACGAGGTAGATGTCGGCCTCGACGCTGCCGAAGCGGTGCTCGAGGGCGTCGAGGAGCGGGCGGGGGTGTTCGTAGTCGTTGTGGGCGTGGGCGCGCCACAACGGGCGTGGACCGTACGTCGGTTCATCCGCGAGGGCGCGCGCGGCGGGCAGGACGACGGTGCCCGCGAGGGCGGCGCCGAAGGCGGTGAGGGCTCTGCGACGGGTGGTGAGGGCCATGCGCTGCCTCCCTGGCTGGAGTTCATGTGGGGCTGACTCTGGAGCTGACCGAGGAACGACACTTCCGCGAGTATGCGGGCCGGGCGTGACCCGGCAGCAGGGCCCGGCAAGGGAGTTGGCCGACTTGCCACTGCGCGTTCATTGGTGCCGCGGTGTGTTCATCTCGGCCGCGCCGCGCACACGAAGAAGCCCGCCCCTCGGGCAGAGGGGCGGGCTTCGCAGTCGTACCGGGTGACGTCAGGGGGCGCGCAGGCCGACCAGTTCGGCGAGGGTGGCGCGGTGGCCGCCGGAGGTGCCGTACGCGATCGAGTCGGCCTTGGCGCGCTTGAGGCACAGGTGGGTCGGGTGCTCCCACGTCATGCCGATGCCGCCGTGCAGCTGGAGTGCCTCCTCGGCGGCGCGGACGGCCACGGGAGCCGCGTAGGACTGGGCGACGGCGACCGCGACGTCGGAGTCCGCGCTGCCTGCGGCGAGGGCGTCCGCCGCGCTCCGGGCCGCCGCGCGCAGGCCGACGACCTCCAGCCAGAGCTGGGCCAGCCGGTGCTTGACGGCCTGGAAACCGCCGACGGGCCGGTTGAACTGCTTGCGGTCCTTCAGATAGCGCACGGTCTCGGTCAACGCCCAGTCCGCGAGCCCGAGTTGCTCGGAGGCAAGCAGTCCGGCCCCGGCCCGCAGCGCACGTCGTACGGCGGGTTCGGCGTCGCCCAGCAGCCGGGCCGACGCTCCGTCGAAGGCGATCGTGGCGACCGGCCGGGTGAGGTCCAGGGAGACCTGCGGAGTGATGGTGACGGCGTTCGCGTCGATGGATACCGCGTACAGCCCGCCGTCGTCGGCCGGGACCAGTAGGACGTCGGCGGCCGTCGCGTCCGCGATACCGGTCAACTCGCCGTGCAGCACGCCCCCTTCGTGCAGGACGACCTTGTAGGCGCCGCCGGGTGCCACGTTCAGCGCGACAGTGAGGGCGCCGACCGTGCGGCCGGAGGCCAGTGCGGTGAGCAGCTCGCCCGCCGCGTCTCCGGTGCAGGCCAGCAGCGCCTCGGTGGCGACGACGGCACTCGTGAGGTAGGGGACGGGTGCGACGGCGCGCCCCAACTCCTCCAGCACGACGGCGACTTCACGGTGCGAGGCGCCCTGGCCGCCCTGCTCCTCCGGCACCAGGAGACCGGCGAGGCCCATGCCCTCGGCGAGGGACTTCCACAGGGAGAGGTCGTGCGGGGCGTCCGTCTCCATGCGGGTGATCACGCCGGCCGGATCGCAGTGGTCGGTGAGCAGGTCCCGGACGGCGGCGCGCAGCGCCTCCTCGTCCTCCGAGTACAGCAGGTCGGGCTCGGTGCTCGCGGTGCTCGGCGTGCTCATCGGGCGAGGTCCTTCCAGGCGACGTCCTTGTCGGTGCGCGGTTCGCTGGGCAGGCCCAGGACACGTTCGGCGACGATGTTCAGCAGGACCTCGCTGGTCCCGCCCTCGATGCTGTTGCCCTTGGAGCGGAGGTAGCGGTAGCCGGCGTCACGACCGACGAAGTCCACCAGCTCGGGCCGGCGCATGGTCCAGTCCTCGTACAACAGGCCTTCCTCGCCGCGGAGTTCGACCTCCAGGCCGCTGATCTCCTGGTTGAGGCGGGCGAAGGAGAGCTTCAGGCCGGAGCCCTCCGGGCCGGGCTGGCCCGCGACGAGCTGCTGGCGCGTCCGCTCCCCCGTCAGCCGGGCGACCTCGGCCTCCACCCACAGCTTCACCAGCCGCTGGTGCAGATCGTGGGTGCGCAGCTCGGGGCGTTCGCGCCACACCTTGGCGACGGGCCCGATCATGCCGCCCTCACGCGGGATGCGCATACCGCCGATGGCCACGCGCTCGTTGTTCAGCGTGGTCTGCGCGACCCGCCAGCCGTCGCCGACCTCGCCGAGGCGATGGGCGTCCGGAATCCGGACGTCGGTCAGGAACACCTCGTTGAACTCGGCCTCGCCGGTGATCTGGCGCAGCGGCCGTACCTCGACACCGGGGTCGGTCATGTCGCAGAGGAAGTACGTGATGCCCCTGTGCTTGGGCACATCCGGATCGGTGCGCGCGATGAGGATGGCCCAGCGGGCGAGATGGGCGCTGGACGTCCACACCTTCTGCCCGTTGACGATCCACTCGTCCCCGGACCGGACCGCCCGCGTGCCCAGCGCGGCCAGGTCGGACCCGGCCCCCGGCTCGCTGAAGAGCTGGCACCAGACCTCCTCCCCCACCCACAGCGGCCGGAGAAACTTGCGCTTCTGCTCCTCCGTGCCGAAGCCGAGGATGGTCGGCGCGGCCATGCCCAGGCCGATGCCGATGCGCCGGGGGTCGTTGTCGGGAGCCCCTGCGGCCTCCAACTCGGCGTCCACAACGGCCTGGAGGGTGCGCGGCGCGCCCAGCCCGCCCAGTCCTTCCGGGTAGTGCACCCAGGCGAGCCCGGCGTCGAAGCGAGCCCTGAGGAAGTCGAGTCGGCCGGTGTCGGCCGGCGGGTGCGCGGCCAGCAACTCCCGTGTCAGCCGGGTGAGTTCAGTTGCGTCGGTCATGCGGCGGCTCCGTTCTCCAGCGAGGGCAGCACCGCGACCCGGCCCGTGGTGACACCGTCGGCGACGCGCTGCACGGCGGCCGAGGCCCCGGCCAGCGGCACGCGCTCGCTCACCAGCGGCTTGATCGCGCCCCGGGCGGCCAGCTCGGTGAGCTGCTCGTGGCAGTGCTGGACCAGCTTCGGGTTCCTGGTGTTGTAGAGGCCCCAGTGCAGGCCCAGGATCGAGTAGTTCTTCACGAGGGCGTGGTTGAGCGCGGGGCTGGGAATGGCCCCGCTCGCGAACCCGACGACCACGATCCGCCCCTCGAAGGCGACGACCTTGGTGGACTGGGTGTAGGCCTCCCCGCCGACGGGGTCGTAGACCACGTCGACACCGCGCCCACCGGTGGCTTCCTTCACCGCCCCGACAACGTTCTCCGTCCGCCGGTCGATGACGACGTCGCAGCCCAACTCCCGCGCCACGGACACCTTCTCGGCCCCGCCGACGACACCGATGACGGTGGCTCCGGCAGCCTTCCCGAGTTGTACGGCGGCGCTGCCGACCCCGCCCGCGGCGGCGTGCACGAGCAGTGTCTCGCCGGCCTCCAGGGCGGCCCGCCGGTGCAGTCCGAACCAGCCCGTCTGGTAGCCGATGAGGAGGGAGGCGGCCTCGGCGTCGTCCAGCGACTCGGGGGCCGTGAACAGCCCGCGGGGGTCCGCCACCACGTACTCGGCGAAACCGCCGTACGGCAGCACGGGGTTGCCGATCACCCGGCGGCCGTCCTCCGTCTCAGCGCAGACCTCCACCCCGGGAGTGAACGGCAGCGGCGGCCTGACCTGGTACTCCCCACGGCACATCAGCACGTCCGGGAAGTTGACGGTCGCGGCACGCACCTTCAGCAGTACCTGGCCCTCGGCGGGCACCGGCCGCTCCACCTCACCGAGGACCATCACCTCGCCCGGCTCACCGTTCTGGTGCACTTGCCATGCCTGCATGAGGGGCCTCCACGGGACTGCGCTTCGTCTTGTTCGGCTGACCGGGCTCGATCGCATACTAAGCGGTCGCTTGCAGATCAGGGAACCGCCGGGGACCGGTCCACGGCAGTCGCGTACGTCACGGCCGCTCCCCTTTCGCGCGGGCGGGCCGTGCCCGTACGTGCATCCGCTCCCCCTGCGGCCCGAACAGGCTGAGGAACTCCGCGGGCCCCTCCCCCACCGCCCCGAACCAGTGCGGCACCCGTGTGTCGAACTCGGCGGCCTCCCCCGGCCCGAGCACCACGTCGTGCTCCCCGAGCACCACCCGGAGCTTCCCCGACAGGACGTACAGCCACTCGTATCCCTCGTGCGTCCGCGGCTCGGGCTCCTCGTTGATCACCGGCAGGATCACCTTGAACGCCTGGAGCCCGCCCGGCTGGCGGGTGAGCGGGAGATACGTCCGCCCGTGCCGGACGATCGGCTTGGCCCGCACCCGGGGATCGCCGACGGGCGGAGCGCCGACCAGCTCGTCGAGCGGCACCTGATGCGCACGCGCGATCGGCAGCAGCAACTCCAGGCTGGGGCGCCGCAGCCCCGACTCCAACCGCGACAACGTACTCACGGAGATCCCGGTCGTGGCCGACAGCCCCGCCAGGGTCGCCCCCCGCTCCTTGCGGATCCGCCGCAGCCGGGGCCCCACCTCCGCGAGGACGTGGTCGGTGTCGTCGTCGGTCGTGGCATCGGTCGTGGCGTCGGTCGCGGCATCCATACGGCTATTGCAGTTTCGGCAAAGGGGTTTGTCAATACGGCAGCGAACGCGCGACGGTCGGGGTGGAGGTGGTCACCATGACCGGAGAACACAGGACCGACAGGTACGAGGTTGTCGTCATCGGAGGCGGTGCGGCCGGACTGTCCGCCGCGCTGATCCTCGGCCGGGCCCGCTGCCGCACGCTGCTCGTCGACGCGGGCGAGCCGCGCAACGCACCGGCCGCGCACATGCAGGGCTATCTGTCCCGCGACGGCATGCCGCCGGCCGAGTTCCTGGCGGTGGGCCGCGAGGAGGTCGCGCGGTACGGGGTGGAACTGGTCCGGGACAGGGCGGTGGACGTCACGAAGGGCGAGGACTTCACGGTGACGCTGGCGAACGGCGACCGGACGGTGCACGCCAGGCGGCTTGTCATCGCCACGGGGCTGCGGGACGAACTCCCCGCCGTGCCGGGCGTCGCCGAGCGGTTCGGGCGGGACGTGATCCACTGCCCGTTCTGCCACGGCTGGGAGGTACGGGACCGGGCGTTCGGCGTGCTGGCCTCGACCCCCGCGAGCGTGCACCAGGCGCTGCTGGTCGCCCGGTGGTCGAAGGACGTGACGCTGTTCCTGCACACCGTCGCGGAGACGGATCTCACCGATGAGGACCTGCGCAGGCTGGCCACGGCGGGCGTCGAGGTGGTCCCCGGCGAGGTCGCGTCCCTGACGACCGACGACGACCGCCTCACCGGTGTGCGCCTCACGAACGGTACGGCCCATGCCCGCGAGATCCTGTTCGTCGCCCCGCGCGCCGTGCCGCGCAACGCTCTCTTCGAGAGCCTGGGCGCCGAGCTGACGGAAACCCCGTTCGGGACGTATCCGAAGGTCGACGCGACGGGCCTGACGACCGTGCCCGGCGTCTGGGCGGCGGGCAACGCGATCGGCTTCGCGGAACAGGTCGTCCACGCGGCGAGCGGCGGCTACCGCGCGGCCACGGCGATCGTGGCGGACCTGGTGCTTTTCAGCCCGTCCGGCGTTTGAGGAGGAGGCCCCTTCAGGGCCGATGCGGGGGTCTGGGGGCGGCAGCCCCCAGTGGGGTCCCCCCTCTGGGGGGGGGAGGGATGGGACGGGTAGGGGCGGCGGGGGCGAGGAAACCGGGCCCCCGCCCGGATGTGCATCCGCCACCCCCGTTGCACCATGGCTGCATGCTGCTGACCCGGCTCGCCCACGTGTCCCAGGAGGTCGCCGCCACCTCCGCCCGGTCCCGCAAGATCGCCCTGCTCGCCGAACTGTTCCGGGACGCCGACGCCGACGACGTGCCGATCGTCATCCCGTATCTCGCCGGACGCCTGCCCCAGGGACGGCTGGGCATCGGATGGAAGGTGCTGGACCAGCAAGTCCCCGGCGCCGTCGAGCCCTCGCTCACCGTCCTCGACGTCGATGCCCGGCTCACGGCGGTCGGCGCGGTCACCGGAGCCGGCTCGCAGGCCGAACGCAGGCGACTGGTGGGCGAGTTGCTGGCAGCCGCCACCGTGGACGAGCAGCGGTTCCTGTTCGCTTTGATCACGGGCGAGGTACGGCAGGGTGCCCTGGACGCCGTGGCCGTGGAAGGCCTGGCGACGGCGACCGGCGCACCGCCCGCGGACGTACGGCGCGCGGTGATGCTCGCGGGTGCGATCCAGCCCGTCGCGCAGGCCCTGCTGGCCGACGGACCCGCGGCCCTGGCCCGTTTCCGGCTCACCGTCGGCCGACCCGTCCTGCCGATGCTCGCGCACAGCGCCTCCTCGGTGGCGGAGGCCGTCGAGAAGCTCGGGGCCTGTGCCGTCGAGGAGAAGCTGGACGGCATCCGGGTCCAGGTCCACCGAGCCGGCGACGACGTACGGCTCTACACCCGCACCCTCGACGACATCACCGACAGGCTGCCCGAACTGACCACCGCCGCACGGGCGTTGCGAGGCGAGCGGTTCATCCTGGACGGTGAGGTGATCGCCTTCGACACCGCCGGGCGCCCGCGTTCCTTCCAGGACACCGCCGGCCGCGTCGGCTCCCGCGTGGACGTGGAGACGGCCGCCCGGGAGACACCCGTCTCCCCCGTCTTCTTCGACGTGCTGTCGGTCGACGGCCACGACCTCCTCGACCTCCCCTTCGCCGAGCGGCACACGGAGCTGGCCCGCCTGGTACCCGAGCCGATGCGGGTGCGGCGTCTGCTGGTAGGCGGCACCACCGACCTGCCCGAGGCCGAGAAGTTCCTGGCCGACACACTCGCGCGCGGCCACGAGGGCGTCGTGGTCAAGGCCCTCGACGCCCCCTACAGCGCGGGCCGGCGTGGCGCCGCCTGGCTGAAGGTCAAGCCCGTACACACGCTCGACCTGGTGGTGCTGGCGGCCGAGTGGGGCCATGGCCGCCGTACCGGCAAGCTGTCGAACCTCCACCTCGCGGCCCGCAATCCCGACGGGTCCTTCGCCATGCTCGGCAAGACCTTCAAGGGCATGACCGACGCGATGCTGACCTGGCAGACCGAGCGGCTCCAGTCCCTGGCCGTGTCGGACGACGGCTGGGTGGTGACCGTACGGCCCGAGCTGGTCGTCGAGATCGCCTACGACGGTCTCCAGCGCTCCACCCGCTATCCGGCCGGCGTCACCCTCCGCTTCGCCCGCGTCGTCCGCTACCGCGAGGACAAGACCCCGGCGGAGGCGGACACCGTACAGGCCCTGCTGGCCGCGCACCCGGAGGCAACCCGGTGACGGCGGCGTACGGGAAGCGCAGCGCGGGACTGTTGCTGTTCCGCCGCCGGCCCCCGCCCGGCCCCGAACTGGAGGTACTGCTCGGGCACATGGGCGGCCCCTTCTTCGCCCGGCGCGAAGCCGGGGCCTGGACGATTCCCAAGGGCGAGTACGGGGACGGGGAGACTGCCTGGGATGCCGCGCGCCGGGAGTTCGAGGAGGAGCTGGGGCTGGCGCCGCCCGACGGCGAGGCCGTGCCGCTGGGCGAGGTGCGGCAGGCCGGCGGGAAGGTCGTCACGGCGTGGGCGGTCGAGGCGGACCTCGATCCGGCGGCCGTGGTGCCGGGCACGTTCCGGATGGAATGGCCCAGGGGATCCGGGCGGGAGCAGGAGTTTCCCGAGCTGGACCGGGTGCGGTGGTTCGGGCTGGAGGAGGCCCGGGCGGTGATCGTGACGGCTCAGACAGGGTTTCTGGACCGGCTGACGGAGCACTCGGGGCATTGAGAGAGTGCCGGTGGGCGGCGTACGCGTTGCGGGGGCCATCGGCGCGCGGGAAGGTCGGAGAACGGCCCTCAACCTGGAGGACAGCAATGCCCATCGCGACGGTGAACCCGGCGACCGGCGAGACGCTTGTGACGTACGAGGCCATGGACGGCGAGGAGATCGAGCGCAGGCTCAGCGCCGCCGAGGCCGCCTTTCGGACGTACCGCACGACCGGCTTCGCCGAGCGGGCCCGGCTGCTGGGCCGGGCCGCCGGCCTGCTGGACGAGGACCGGGACGACATCGCCCGCACCATGACGGTCGAGATGGGCAAGCCGGTCACACAGGCCCGCGCGGAGGCCGCGAAGTGCGCGAAGGCGATGCGCTGGTACGCCGACCGTGCCGAGGAGCTCCTCGCCGACGAGGAGCCCGCCGAGGCGGACGTCAAGGACTCCGGCGCCTCCCGCGCCGTGGTCCGCTACCGTCCGCTGGGGCCGGTGCTCGCGGTGATGCCGTGGAACTTCCCGCTCTGGCAGGTGATCCGCTTCGCGGCGCCGGCGCTGATGGCGGGCAACGTGGGCCTGCTCAAGCACGCCTCGAACGTGCCGCAGACCGCCCTCTATCTGGAGGGCCTGTTCCGTCGGGCGGGCTACCCCGAGGGCTGCTTCCAGACGCTGCTGATCGGGTCGGGCGAGGTCGAGGAGATCCTGCGCGATCCGCGGGTGCGGGCGGCCACGCTCACCGGCAGCGAGCCGGCCGGGCGCGCGGTGGCGTCCGTCGCCGGGGACGAGGTCAAGAGGACGGTGCTGGAGCTGGGCGGCAGCGACCCGTTCATCGTCCTGCCGTCCGCCGATGTCGAACAGGCAGCGCGGGTCGCGGTGACAGCGCGTGTGCAGAACAACGGGCAGTCGTGCATCGCCGCGAAGCGGTTCATCGTGCACACGGATGTCTTCGACGCGTTCGCTGAACACTTCTCGACGGCCATGGCGGCGCTCAAGGTCGGCGATCCGCTGGCCGAGGACACGGAGGTCGGGCCGCTCGCGAGTGAGCGGGGGCGCGAGGATCTGGAGGCGCTGGTCGACGAGGCCGTGGAGAGCGGTGCGACGGTTCTGTGCGGTGGCGAACGCCCCGAGGGCCTCACGGACGACGGTTGGTACTACGCGCCGACGGTCCTCGCCGACGTCACACCCGAGATGCGCATTCACCAGGAGGAGACGTTCGGCCCGGTCGCGACGCTGTACCGTGCGGCCGACCTGGAGGAGGCGTTGGCGATCGCCAATGACACGCCCTTCGGCCTGAGTTCGAACGTGTGGACCCGCGACGAGGCCGAGGTGGACCGGCTCGTACGGGATCTGGACGCGGGCGGTGTGTTCGTTAACGGGATGACCGCGTCCCACCCGGCGTTGCCGTTCGGGGGTGTCAAGCGCTCCGGGTACGGCCGTGAGCTGTCGGGGCACGGAATCCGCGAGTTCTGCAACATCACGACGGTATGGCACGGAGCGTGAGCGTTCCGCGGCTACGATCCCCCCTGTGAACCGCGAAGTGACTCTGCCTCTGATCGTCGACGACCGCGGCACGTTGCAGGTTGCCGCCTCCGACGTCAGCAAACTGCTGCGCACGGTCGGGGGTCGCTGGCTGCATCTGGTGGAGGCGGGCCAGGACGGCCTCGACGAGGACACCGTGGCCGCCCTCACCATCGAACTGGCCAAACTGGCCGACCGCATCGACGTGGCCTGCATCGCCCACAGCAGCGGGAGCGCCTCCGGCTGAGGTGAGGGATGCGCCGTGGGGGCGTGGGTTTCGTTCCGTCCACCGGTCAGCTGTGACTGGTCGCGCAGTTCCCCGCGCCCCTGCAAATCGCCCCGCGTCCGAAACGCCGAAGAGCTGCCCGCCTGGAGCTACCCCACCTAGGGGCGCGGGGAACTGCGCGACAAGCCACGACGCACCCGCAGCCCGAGACGCACCGCACCCCCAATGGCGCTACCGAATCGGCATCCCCGACAGAGTCCGCGCGATCACCAACCGCTGGATCTCACTCGTACCCTCAAAAATGGTGTAAATCGCCGCATCCCGGTGCATGCGTTCGACCGGGTACTCCCGCGTGTACCCGTTCCCCCCGAGTATCTGAATCGCCTGCCCGGTAACCTTCTTCGCCGTCTCGCTCGCGAACAGCTTCGACATCGACCCCTCCGCCGCGGTGAACGGCTTCCCGCTGACCGCCATCCACGACGCCCGCCACGTCAGCAGCCGCGCCGCGTCGATGGACGTACGCATGTCGGCGAGCTGGAAGGCGACCCCCTGGTTGTCGATGATCGGGCGGCCGAACTGCTCACGGGTCTTCGCGTAGTCGAGGGCGACCTCGTACGCGGCCCGGGCCGTGCCCACCGCCATCGCGGCCACCGCGGGGCGGCTCGCCTCGAAGGTGGCCATCGCCGCGTTCTTCACCCGCTCGCCGCCGGACTTCGCGCGCTCACGGGCCCGGGCGAGGCGCTCGTCGAGCTTCTGCTTGCCGCCGAGGAGGCAGGAACCGGGGACGCGGACGTTCTCCAGGACGACCTCGGCGGTGTGCGAGGCTCGGATGCCGTGCTTCTTGAACTTCTGCCCCTGGGACAGGCCGGGCGTGTTCGGCGGGACGATGAAGGACGCGTGGCCCTTGGAGCCCAGTTCGGCGTCGACGACGGCGACGACCACGTGGACGTTGGCGATACCGCCGTTGGTCGCCCAGGTCTTCGTGCCGTTGAGGACCCACTCGTTCTTGGCCTCGTCGTACACGGCACGGGTGCGCATGGAGGCGACGTCGGAGCCCGCGTCGGGTTCGGAGGAGCAGAAGGCGGCGACCTTGACATCGTTGGCGTCGCCGTACATCTGGGGGATCCAGGTGCCGATCTGCTCCTCGGTGCCGTTGGCGAGGACACCCACGGCGGCGAGGCCGGTGCCGACGATGGAGAGGGCGATGCCCGCGTCACCCCAGAAGAGTTCCTCCATGGCCATCGGGATACCGAGGCCGGTGGGGTCGAAGTACTGCTGGGCGTAGAAGTCCAGGGAGTAGATGCCGACCTTCGCGGCCTCCTGGATGACCGGCCAGGGAGTCTCCTCGCGCTCGTCCCACTCGGCGGCGGCGGGACGGATCACATCGGCGGAGAACCCGTGGAGCCAGTCACGGACCTCTTTCTGTTCGTCATTGAGCTCCATGGTGAATTCGGCCATGACCCCTCCATCGCTGCACTAGCATGTTACCTACGGTAACTGGAGTCTGTTACTCGTCGGTAGGAAAAGTCAACTCCCGCACCACGGTCGGCAGCCCGTTCGATGGGCATGGACCGATCAGTGCTAGTTTGCGCGAGCGTCGCCGAAATCAGCACGGGTGGGGAGAAACCATGGACACCACGCAGCAAACGGATCAGCAGCGGTCCGCCGACCGCCGCCGGCGCGAGCTGCTGGAAGCCGCGGACCGGGTGGTGCTTCGCGACGGCCCGGGCGCCTCGATGAACGCCATCGCCGCCGAGGCGGGCATCACCAAACCGATTCTGTACCGGCACTTCGGTGACAAGGGCGGACTCTACGCCGCTCTGGCCAAGCGGCACACCGACGCGCTCCTCAACTCCCTGCGGGCCGCGCTGGACGCTCCGGCCGAGCGGCGGGAGCGGGTGGAGGCCACGCTGGACACCTACCTCGCGGCGATCGAGGCGAGGCCCCAGGTGTACCGGTTCCTGATGCACCCCGGGGACAGCGTGTCACCCGGCGATCCCGGGTTCGATGTGAGGAAGCACTCGCTGCCGTTGCTCCGGTTGATGGGCGAGGAACTGGCCCAGGTGATCGAGGATCGGCTGGATCTTGGTCCCGGCAGCCAGCAGTTGGCTCGGGTGTGGGGGCACGGGATAGTCGGGATGATGCATGCGGCCGGGGACTGGTGGCTGGGAGAACGGCCTTGTTCCCGGGCCGAGTTGGTGCGGAGCTTGGCTGATTTGCTGTGGGGGCGGTTGGCTGCCGCCGGGGACCGCGTTGGGGGTCCGGGGTTCTGAAGGGTTGCGTATTGTCTGCCGGTCGGTGGGGGCTGGTCGCGCAGTTCCCCGCGCCCCTCAAGGTCCCCGGTGCCAAGAAGCTCGGGTTGCCTGGCGCATGAGTTTCTTGTGGCGCCAGCCCGTCAAGCGGTCCGCGTACGTTCGGCCCTCCAAGTGGTCGCACTCGTGCTGGAGGCAGCGGGCGAAGAAGCCCGTGCCCTCGACCCTCACCGGCGCCCCTGCCACCGTGAAGCCCTCGACCACCGCCTCGTCGTATCGCTCCGTGCCCGCCTCGAGGCCCGGGAGGGACAGGCAGCCCTCGGGGCCACGCATCACCAGACCATCGGCCTCGACCAGGCGAGGGTTGATCACGTGTCCCACGTGGCGGACATCCTCGTCGTCGGGGCAGTCGTATACGAAGACCCGCAGGGGGCGGCCGATCTGGTTCGCGGCGAGGCCCACGCCCTGGGCCGCGTACATCGTCGCGAACATGTCCTCGACGAGCCCGGCGAGTTCGGCGTCGAAGTGTGTCACTTCCGCGCAGGGGGTGTGGAGAACGGGGTCGCCGAGCAGTGTCAGGGGGCGGACGCGCCCCCGGGTGCCCGGGATGGAGCCTGGTCGCATGGCCGCAAGGGTACGGTCACCCATGTCGCGCGGGCGCCGTGGTGGTGCCGCGATGCGGATCCGATGAACGGATCTCGATAGGCTGAGGTCCACACCACGTGGCCGGAGGCACAGGCGCGGCGCGTACGCAAGGAGGATCGAGATCTGATGGCAGGCAACTCGGACCCGCTCACTCCGCGGGCCAAGCTGGCCGTGACGGCCGGCAAGGCCGTAGCGGCGGCATCGCGTGCGGCAGGGCGCGGCAGCGGATCGGTGATCGGCGGCAAGGTAGCCCTCAAACTCGACCCAGACCTCCTCGCCCGGCTCGCCCAGCACCTGGACGTCATCCTGGTCTCGGCCACCAACGGCAAGACCACGACCACGCGGCTCATCGCGGAGGCCCTGCGCGCCGCCGGACCGGTCGTGTCGAACGCGCTCGGCGCCAACATGCCCGCCGGTATCACCTCGGCGCTCGCGGGCGGCTCGGACGCCAAGTTCGGGGTCATCGAGGTCGACGAGAAGTACCTCGCCGGCGTCGCCCGGGACACGGACCCCAAGTGCATCGCGCTCCTCAACCTCTCCCGCGACCAGCTCGACCGCGCCGCCGAGACCCGCATGCTCGCCGAGAACTGGCGTGAGGGGCTCGCCGGTTCGAAGGCCGTCATCGTCGCCAACGCCGACGACCCGCTGATCGTGTGGGCCGCCTCCTCCTCCCCCAACGTGATCTGGGTCGCCGCCGGACAGATGTGGAAGGACGACGCCTGGTCCTGCCCGTCCTGCGGTGGCGTGATGCAGCGCCCCGGCGACGACTGGTTCTGCGGTCAGTGCGGCTTCCGCCGCCCGACGCCGAGTTGGGCACTGTCCGGCGACCACGTGCTCGACCCGCACGGTTCGGCCTGGCCGATCCACCTCCAGCTGCCGGGGCGCGCCAACAAGTCCAACGCCGCCGCCTCCGCCGCTGTCGCCGCCGTGTTCGGCGTACCCCCGCAGGTCGGCCTGGAGCGCATGTACCAGGTGCAGGCCGTGGCCGGACGGTACGACGTCGTGCAGTTCATGCAGCGTGATCTGCGGCTGCTGCTCGCCAAGAACCCGGCCGGCTGGCTGGAGACGTTCTCCCTGATCGACCCGCCGCCGACCCCGGTCATCCTCTCCGTGAACGCGCGGGGCGCCGACGGCACCGACACCTCATGGCTGTGGGACGTCGACTACACGCAGCTCACCGGGCACCCGATCTTCGTCATCGGCGACCGCAAGCTCGACCTCGCCGTGCGCCTCGAGGTGGCCAACCAGCACTTCCAGGTCTGCGAGAACGCCGACCAGGCCGTGCAGATGGCGCCGCCCGGCCGCATCGAGGTCATCGCGAACTACACCGCCTTCCAGGATCTGCGCCGCCGCGTCGGCAACTGACCACTGCCGCCAACCGACCACTGAGGACGATCACTTCATGAGCGACAACCAGCTGCGTCTGGTGTGGATCTACCCGGACCTGCTCAGCACGTACGGCGACCAGGGCAACGCGCTCGTCGTGGAGCGCCGGGCCCGGCAGCGCGGCCTCGACGTGGCCCGGCTCGACGTGCGCAGCGACCAGCCGATCCCCACCTCCGGCGACATCTACCTGATCGGCGGCGGCGAGGACCGGCCGCAGCGGCTCGCGGCGGAACGTTTGCGCCGTGACGGCGGTCTGCACCGGGCCGTCGGCAACGGCGCGATCGTGTTCTCCGTGTGCGCCGGCTACCAGATCCTGGGCCACGAGTTCATCAACGACCTCGGGCAGCGGGAGCCCGGCCTCGGGCTCCTCGACGTGGTCTCGGTACGTGGCGAGGGCGAGCGATGCGTGGGCGACGTGCTCGGGGACATCGACGCGCGCCTGGGCCTGCCCCCGCTGACCGGCTTCGAGAACCACCAGGGGGTCACCCATCTCGGCCCCACCGCCCGCCCGTTCGCGAAGGTGCGGCTCGGCAAGGGCAACGGCACGGGGGACGGCACGGAGGGCGCGTACAACGACACGGTCTTCGGCACGTACATGCACGGGCCCGTGCTCGCCCGTAACCCGCTGATCGCGGATCTGCTGCTGAAGCTGGCCCTCGACGTCAACGCACTGCCGCCGACCGACGACCGCTGGTACGAGGCGCTGCGCAACGAGCGGATCACGGCGGCGCAGCAGCCGGCCTGAC
The DNA here is from genome assembly GCF_014646095.1 of Streptomyces lacrimifluminis. Taxonomy (GTDB): domain Bacteria; phylum Actinomycetota; class Actinomycetes; order Streptomycetales; family Streptomycetaceae; genus Streptomyces; species Streptomyces lacrimifluminis. The sequence continues at coordinate 153,808 of NZ_BMMU01000018.1, forward strand.
CTGCGCGCACGCCTGCTTCCGCGCCGGCCTGTACACCTGCCGTCCGCGTGTGCGTCACCGGCCCGTCTGACGGGGCATCCGCACAGGTGAGCGCCGGTGTCCAGCACGCGGACGGGTGCTACGGCCCAGGTCCCCGCCGCCGGTATGGTGACGGGGATCGAGCCGGACAGCGTGGTCCGGTCCCGGCCCACGTGGAGAAGGATTTCGGGCGATGCGCATTGGTGTCCTGACGTCCGGCGGCGACTGCCCCGGTCTGAACGCCGTCATCCGGTCCGTCGTGCACCGCGCCGTCGTGGACCACGGTGACGAGGTGATCGGCTTCCGGGACGGCTGGAAGGGCCTCCTGGAGTGCGACTACCTGAAGCTCGACCTCGACGCGGTGAGCGGCATCCTCGCTCGCGGCGGCACCATCCTCGGCTCGTCCCGGGTCCGCCCCGAGCATCTGCGGGACGGCGTGGAGCGGGCCAAGGGCCATGTCGCCGAGCTGGGGCTCGACGCGATCATCCCGATCGGCGGCGAGGGCACGCTCAAGGCGGCCCGGCTGTTGTCCGACAACGGTCTGCCGATAGTCGGCGTCCCCAAGACCATCGACAACGACATCGCGGTCACGGACGTCACCTTCGGCTTCGACACGGCCGTCGGGGTCGCCACCGAGGCCCTGGACCGGCTGAAGACCACCGCCGAGTCCCACCAGCGCGTCCTGATCGTCGAGGTCATGGGCCGCCACACCGGCTGGATCGCCCTGCACTCCGGCATGGCCGCGGGCGCCCACGCCATCGTCGTACCTGAACGCCCCTTCGACATCGAGGAGTTGGCCGCGCGCGTCGGCGAACGCTTCGAGGCGGGCAAGCGGTTCGCGATCGTCGTCGCCGCGGAGGGCGCGAAGCCGCGCGCGGGCTCGATGGAGTACGACGAGGGCGGCAAGGACGTGTACGGCCACGAGCGCTTCGCCGGTATCGCCCGGCAGCTCTCCCTGGAGTTGGAGGAGCGGCTCGGGAAGGAGGCACGGCCGGTGATCCTCGGTCATGTGCAGCGGGGTGGGACGCCCACGGCCTATGACCGGGTGCTGGCCACGCGGTTCGGGTGGCATGCGGTGGAGGCCGTGCATCGCGGGGAGTTCGGGCGGATGACGGCGCTTCGGGGGACGGACATCGTGATGGTGTCCCTGGCCGAGGCGGTGGAGACGCTCAAGACGGTTCCTGAGGCTCGGTATGCGGAAGCGGAGTGCGTGCTCTAGCCGTTGACCGGTAGTTCGTCGGGGACGGGTCCGCTGTGGCTGATCGCGCGGTTCCCCGCGCCCCTAAAACCTGAAAGCCCTGGGCCGCCCCCCGGTCACAAGTGCCGCTGGGGGCGGTTCTAGTCTGGTCGGGACAGACAGCGCCCAATCAGTACGAACCAGGAGCCGGCGGATGGAACACAGCGGGCACGGTACGACCATGGACCTTCTGCCCTTCACCTTGGGGCGGGGGCTCGGGTGGTCCGCCGACCCGTTCTTCCTGGTCGCCTGTCTGACGGGGCTCGGCCTCTACGGGTGGGCGGTCGTGCGGCTGGTCCGGCGTGGGGACAAGTGGTCCGCCGGGCGGACCGTCTCCTTCGTGCTCGGCGTGCTGACCGTCATGCTCGTCATGTGCACCAGGCTCAACGACTACGGCATGGTCATGTTCAGCGTGCACATGGTGCAGCACATGGTGATCAGCATGGTGTCGCCGATCCTCATTCTGCTCGGTGCGCCGATCACGCTGGCGCTGCGGGCGCTGCCGGTCGCCGGCCGGGGGCGGAAGGGGCCGCGTGAGCTGCTGCTGGCGTTGCTGCACAGCCGGTACATGCGGATCGTCACGCACGCGGCGTTCACCATCCCGCTGTTCATCGCCAGCCTGTACGTCCTGTACTTCACGCCGCTCTTCGACTTCCTGATGAGTTCGAAGGCCGGTCACATCACGATGATGTGTCACTTCCTCGCCGTCGGACTGATCTTCTTCTGGCCGATCATGGGCGTCGACCCCGGCCCGAACCGGCCCGGGTATCTGATGCGGATGCTGGAGTTGTTCGCCGGGATGCCGTTCCACGCGTTCTTCGGGATCGCGCTGATGATGGCATCGACGCCGATGGTCGACTCGTACAGGAATCCGCCCGCCTCGCTCGGCATCGACGCGCTCTCCGACCAGAACGCGGCCGGCGGGATCGCCTGGGCGTTCAGCGAGATCCCGACCGTACTGGTGCTGCTGGCGCTGCTCTTCCAGTGGCACAGCTCCGAGCAGCGGCAGGCCAAGCGCCAGGACCGGGCCGCCGACCGCGACGGCGACAAGGAACTCGAGGCGTACAACGCCTATTTGGCCTCACTGAACGCACGTGGGCGCTGAATCAACTTTTTATTTCCCTTGCCTGAAACACATTCTCATTCAGTAGCATGTGCGTGACGTATCCGCCGGGGGGAGCGGTATGACACTTCATGCTTTCAGGGAATCTGGGCTTCAGCGGCTTACTGTCGCACTGTTGTGCGTTCTATTGGCCAGCAGCTGCGACAGCAAGGCGCCGGCGGCGGTGGTGAAGGCGGTGGCTTCGGGGGTGCCTTCCCTCGCGCCGTTCTTCGACGAGAGCAGCGGCCTGGGTCATGACGCCCAGGTCCGTTCGCGGCCCGCGCACGGCAGCAGCCTGCAGCAGGGCAGCACCCCCGGGCTGTACGGGGGTACGAGGAAGCCGACGGTCTGTGACGTCGACCGGTTGGAACAATTCCTCACCGACCCCAAGAACAACAGGAAGACTGAGGAATGGGCACGTGTGGTCGATATTCCGCGGAGCGGGATTCCCGCCTATCTCGACCGGCTCACGCCCGTTCTCCTGCGCCACGACACCCTCGTGAGGAACCACGACTACAAGAAGGAAAAGGCGGTCCCCTACGACGCGCTGCTCCAGGCGGGAATCGCGGTTCTCGTCGATGAAGCGGGAGTTCCCGTCGTGAAGTGTTCATGCGGAAATCCGCTGAAGCCGTTTAAGGGCGCCACGGATCGCATATCCGTCGAGTTCGAGGACGGCAACAAGAAGTGGAGCGACTACGACGCCGACGAGGTCGTGCTCGTACGTCCCGCACCCGGCAAGGTCGACCGGTTCGCGCTCGTCGACGTGCACGAACCGGAGCGGGGCATCTACCGCCGGACCGGGACCGGGGGCGAGGCCGACCAGGTCTTCGACACGCGCGAGCGGCACCCGGTACCGCCCCTCGCCGGGACGACCTTCGGCGCCGCTAGCAGCCGGCTGACGAATCTGGGCCTGGCGACGGCGTACGACAGCGCGGGGCTGCCGCCGCCCGACGCCACCGTCACCGGGTCGGAGCCGGGGCCGGGGACGGCGCTCCCGTTCGGCTCGTACGTGAGACTGAACGTGCGCATCGAGTCCGGGTCGCCCGACGACGGCAGCGGCGAAAGCTACGGGACCACTGCCCCGGGGGCGAGTACGGGCTCGGGCTCGGAGCCCGGGCGAGGGACACCGTCGGAGTCGGGTTCCGGGGCGATTTCGGGGCCTGGGCCCGAAATCGCCCCGGACCCCGGCGGTACCGGTCCGTCGTCCCCCTCGACCGATCCCTCGACGCCTCCGTCATCCCCGTCGTCGCCGTCCTCGTCCAGTGACGAGCCCACGCCCTCCCCGTCCGACCCGCCCTCGTCCGACCCCACACCGTCCGGTCCCGGCAGCAGCACCCCCGACACCGGCCCCACGGACGAGCCGGCCCCTTCCGAACCACCTTCGCTCCCGCCTCCCCCTCCCCCACCGCCGCCGAGCGACCCGCCCAGCGCACCCCCGGAAACGACCGGCGCACCGCCCGATCCACCACCCCAGGAGCCGAGCAGCCCACCTCCGGCGACCGCCACTGCCTCGGAAACACCGGATGCGCAACCGCGCCCCTCAGAGGCGCGGGGCTGTGACATTTGCGGCTCCGCCGCGTGGGCGCGACCAGCCCTCACCGGCCCGCAGCCGAGTAACCGCACATCCAGCAGGTAGACGCGGGAGTTCACCGGATGCCATCAGGACCACCCACCTCGGGAGTGGGCCGGGTCATAGCCGGCCGATACCTCCTGCTCAACCAGCTCGGCAGCGGCGGCATGGGCCACGTCTGGCTCGCCCACGACCAGAGACTCGCCTGCGAGGTCGCCCTCAAGGAGATCGTGTTCCGCGACCCGTCCGAGGCCTCCGCTGAGCGCGCTGCCCGGGTTGCCCGGGCCCGCGCCGAGGCCCGGCACGCTGCCGTGCTGCGCGGCAACCCGAACGTGGTGACCGTGCACGACGTGCTGGAGCACGAGGGTTTGCCGTGGATCGTCATGGAGTACGTGGCGGGCGCCCTCGACCTGCGCGACCTGGTCGACATGCGCGGCCCGCTGGCGCCCGCCGAGTGTGCCCGGATCGGCCTCGCCGTCCTGGACGCGCTGACCGCCGGGCACGAGCAGGGCATCATGCACCGGGACGTGAAGCCCGCGAACATCCTGCTGGCGCCGGACCGCACCGGGGCGCCGTACGCCCGGGTCCTGCTCGCCGACTACGGCATCGCGGTGCAGCCGGACGCGGGTGAGACGCGGTACACGCTGACGTCCGCCCTGGTCGGCACTGCCGGATATCTGGCGCCCGAACGTGCCACCGGCGGGCCGCCGACCGCCGCCGCCGACCTGTTCTCGCTGGGCTGCACGCTGTACTACGCCGTCGAGGGTGTCGGGCCGTTCGAGCGGGACACGCATCTCGCGGAGATCACCGCGGTGGTCATGGAGGAGCCCCGGAAGCCGGAGCGGGCGGGCGCGCTGGGGCCGGTGCTGGAGGTGATGCTCGCCAAGGACCCGGTCGAGCGGATCACGGCGGCCCACGCGGAATCGGCCCTGGACCACATCGTCACACCCCGGGCCGACGCGTACGAGCGCACCAGGACGGACCCGGGGTCGATGCCGCCGTGGGGAGTGTCGGAGCAGCTGGACGGGCACCGGCATGTGCCTCCGCGGGCCGTCCACGCGCCCACCGACCCGGCCGCGTACCCGCCTGTCCCCGTGCCGCCGGTTCCCCGGCGCCCTCATGCGCTCCCGGCCGGCCTCGGCGCCCTGCTCGGGGTCGCGCTGGCCGGGGTCGGCCTCTGGTTCACCCTGGGCAACCCGCCGGGCGGCGACGACGGGGGGACCGTGCAGAAGCCGTACGGCGAGCCCGTCGGTCTCGCCGCACCCCTGTCCGAGGGTGACTGTGTGATCGCCGACTGGCCCGGCGGCACCCGCTTCCGGGGGACGCCGCGGCTGACGGTCGACCCGACCTGCCGGGACGCCCCGCCGGACGGGCAGGTGCTGGCGGTGGTGGACGCCGCGTCCGCCGACGAGGCGCGGGCGCAGGGGCCCGCCCGGTGCGAGGAACGGACCCGGGATCTGCGGGAGAAGCTGGCGGACGTACGCGGGTACGCCGTCGTGCCGGCCGAGGGCGGGTTCGATGCGGCCGGGGGGCGTACGGCCTGTCTGCTGCTCGGTGCGAACGGGCCGGTGTACGGGCCGCTCGGGCCGTACCGCGAGCCCGGACAGGCGTTCCGGGACACGGCCACCATGCAGAAGCGGGACTGTCTCCGCGCGCCCTCCAGGCGGGATGCCCAGCTGGTCCCGTGTACCGAGGCGCACGACGAGCAGGTCCTCGGGTTCGCGCGGCTGGACGTCGGAATCCCCTTCGAGAAGGCGCGTGACATGTCGGACGCGGCCTGCGCGAAGGACGTGCCGCCGACCGACTACGGCTTCGATCCGTCGGTCTACGAGGCCGGCTCCTGGACGAGTCGCGGAGCGTGGGACTCCGCATCGCATTTCGTCGTGTGCACCGTTCGGAAGCAGAACGGGGGCACCATGGGGGGAGAAGAGCCATGAGGAGGGTGTTGCGATGCCCGGTTCCACGAACGGTTCCACGAAGACCATGGGGGTGCTCACCGTGGGCGGGCTCGTCCTGGTGACCGCCTACTCGGTGGCGCTCGGCAGTAACGGCTGGCTGTGGTTCGGCTGGGTGGTGCTGGGCCTGATCACCCTGGGGATGGTGGTCAGCCGCCCCACCTGACCTCCGTACACCCGAATGGAGCAATGGCGGGTCCGGTCAGTTCTCGAAGAGCCGGCCGGCCGAGTGGACGCCCGGCTGGTACTTCGGCAGCCGGGCGGTGATCTTCATGCCGGCGCCGAGCGCGGTCTCGATGACGAGGCCGTGGTCGTCGCCGTACACCTGGCGGAGACGGTCGTCCACGTTCGAGAGGCCGATGCCGCCCGACGGGCTGACCTCGCCCGCCAGGATCCGGCGGAGCAGGACCGGGTCCATTCCGACGCCGTCGTCCTCGATGACGACCAGGGCCTCGGCGCCCGCGTCCTGCGCGGTGATGCTGATGCGGCTCCTGCCGGCGGATGCCCCCTTGCCCTCCAGTCCGTGTTTGACCGCGTTCTCCACGAGGGGCTGGAGACAGAGGAAGGGCAGGGCGACCGGAAGCACCTCGGGGGCGATCTGGAGGGTGACGGAGAGGCGGTCGCCGAAGCGGGCCCGGACGAGGGCCAAGTAGTGGTCGATGGCGTGGAGTTCGTCGGCGAGGGTGGTGAAGTCGCCGTGCCTGCGGAACGAGTAGCGGGTGAAGTCGGCGAATTCCAGCAGCAGTTCGCGGGCCCGCTCGGGGTCGGTGCGCACGAACGAGGCGATCACCGCGAGCGAGTTGAAGATGAAGTGCGGGGATATCTGGGCGCGGAGTGCCTTGATCTCGGCCTCGATGAGGCGGGTGCGGGACTGGTCGAGATCCGCCAGCTCCAGTTGGACCGAGACCCACCTCGCGACCTCTCCGGCGGCGCGGACGAGGACGGCGGACTCGCGGGGCGCGCAGGCGACGAGGGCGCCGTGGACGCGGTCGTCGACGGTGAGGGGGGCCACGACGGCCCAGCGCAGGGGACAGTCCGGGGCGTCGCAGGTGAGGCGGAAGGCTTCGCCCCGGCCGGTCTCCAGGGGGCCTGCGAGGCGTTCCATGATCTCGGCGCGATGGTGTTCGCCGACGCCGTCCCAGACGAGGACCGACTTCTGGTCGGTGAGGCAGAGGGCGTCCGTGCCGAGCAGGGTGCGCAGCCGTCGGGCCGAGCGGCCGGCGGTCTCCTCGGTGAGGCCGGCGCGCAGCGGGGGCGCGGCGAGGGAGGCGGTGTGCAGGGTCTCGAAGGTGGCGTGCTCGACGGGGGTGCCGAGACCGCCGAGGCGCTCGGGGCGGGCGGTGCGCCGGCCGAGCCAGAACCCGGCGGCCAGCAGCGGGAGGACGGCCACGCAGAGCCCGGCCAGGAATCCGCTCATGTCCGGGTCACCTCCGTGCGCGCCGGTCCCCCGAGACCGTGACCGCCGTGGCCGCCGTGCGCCCCGGACAGTTCCTCCGGCAGGTGGAAGCGGGCCAGGATGGCCGCCGTGCCGGCCGGGACGCGGCCGGGGGTGGCCAGGGACACCAGAACCATGGTGAGGAAGCCCAGGGGGACGGACCAGAGCGCGGGCCAGGCGAGCAGGGCATGCAGGGCGCCCGTACCCGGGAAGCCCGCCATGGTCGCGGCCACGGCGAGGAGCGCGGAGCCCCCGCCGACCAGCATCCCGGCGGCGGCGCCCGGCGGGGTCAGGCGGCGCCACCAGATGCCGAGGACGAGCAGCGGGCAGAACGAGGACGCGGACACGGCGAAGGCGAGCCCGACGGCGTCGGCGACCGGGAGTCCGCCCACTATGGCACTGGCGGCGAGCGGTACGGCCATGGCGATGACCGTACCGAGCCGGAAGTGCCGTACGCCGCGCGAGGGCAGGACGTCCTGGGTGAGGACGCCGGCGACGGCCATGGCGAGTCCCGACGCGGTGGACAGGAACGCGGCGAAGGCGCCGCCGGCCACCAGTGCGCCCAGGAGGTCGCCGCCGAGGCCGCCGATCACGCGGTCGGGCAGCAGGAGGACGGCGGCGTCGGCGTCGGAGGTGAGGGCCAGTTCGGGGGCGTAGAGGCGGCCCAGGGCCCCGTAGACGGGCGGGAGGAGGTAGAAGGCGCCGATGAGGCCGAGGACGACGACGGTGGTGCGGCGGGCGGCGACGCCGTGCGGGCTGGTGTAGAAGCGGACCACGACGTGCGGCAGGCCCATGGTGCCGAGGAAGGTGGCGAGGATCAGGCCGTACGTGGCGTACAGCGGGCGTTCCTCGCGGCCCTCGGCGAGGGAGGTCGACATGCCGCCGTTGGTGCCGCGGTCGGCCTCGGGGACGGCGGCGCCCTTGGCGAAGGTGAGGCGGGTGCCGGCGTCGATGTGGTGGGTCCCCGCGGGGAGGTGGAGGACCTGGTCCTGGTGCGGGCGGCCGTCGACCGTGCCGGTCACGGTGACGGTGAGCGGGGCCGTCAGCTTCAGGTCGAGGCCGTCCTCGACGCGGACGACGCGCTGTTCGCGGAAGGTGGCGGGTTCGTCGAAGACGGGGCGCGAGGCGCCGTCCCCCTGCCAGGCGAGGACGAGGAAGAGCGCGGGGACGAGCAGCGCGGTGAGCTTCAGCCAGTACTGGAAGGCCTGGACGAAGGTGATGCTGCGCATGCCGCCGGCGGCGACGGTGGCGACCACGACGACGGCGACGATGACCCCGCCGGCCCAGTCGGGCGCGTCGGTCAGGACCGCCAACGTCAGTCCGGCGCCCTGGAGTTGGGGCAGCAGATAGAGCCACCCGACGCCGACGACGAAGGCCCCGGCGAGCCGTCGTACGGCCTGGGAGGCGAGGCGGGCCTCGGCGAAGTCGGGGAGTGTGTAGGCGCCGGAGCGGCGCAGCGGGGCGGCGACGAAGAGAAGCAGGAGGAGGTAGCCGGCGGTGTAGCCGACGGGGTACCAGAGCATGTCGGGGCCCTGGACGAGGACGAGGCCCGCGATGCCGAGGAAGGAGGCGGCGGAGAGGTACTCGCCGCTGATCGCGGCGGCGTTGAGACGGGGGCCGACGGTGCGGGAGGCGACGTAGAAGTCGGAGGTGGTGCGGGAGATGCGCAGGCCGAACGCGCCGACGAAGACCGTCGCCACGACGACGAGGGCGACGGCCGGGACGGCGTAGTTCTCGTTCATCCGGACCGGTTCCCGTTCGTGATCCCGTTCGTGATCCTTTTCGTGATGCCGTTCGCGTTCCCGTTCATGGCGTCAGCGGTCCTGGTCCTCGACCAGCCGGACGAAGTCCCGCTCGTTGCGTTCGGCGCGCCGCACGTACCAGCGGGCGAGCAGCACCAGGGGCGCGTAGAGGCCGAAGCCGAGGATCAGCCACTCCAGCTGGTGGGCGTCGGGCATCGCCGCGAAGAGCAGCGGCAGCGGGGCGACGAGCAGGGCGAGGACCGCGAACACGGCAAGGGCGGCGCGGAGTTGGGAGCGCATCAGGGAGCGGACGTAGGTGTGGCCGAGGGTGGTCTGTTCGTCGATCTCGGTGCGCGGCCGGTAGTAGCCGGAGGTCCGGCGGACGCGCCGGGGCGGCCCGGTGACGACGACCCGGCGTTCGGAAGGGTCCTGGGGCATGGGTGGGGCTCCGCCCTTCAGCTCGCGGGCCGGCGCATGAGCAGGTCCCGCAGTTCGCGGGCGTGCCGTCGGCTGACCTGGAGTTCCTCGGCGCCGACCAGGACGCTCACGGTGCCCGCGTCGAGGCGGAGCTCGCCGATGTGGCGCAGGGCGACGAGATGGCGGCGGTGGATGCGGACGAATCCGCGGGCGCGCCAGCGCTCCTCCAGGGTGGAGAGCGGGATGCGGACGAGGTGGCTGCCCCGGTCGGTGTGCAGACGGGCGTAGTCGCCCTGGGCCTCGGCGTGGGTGATGTCGTCGACGGCGACGAAGCGGGTCACGCCGCCGAGTTCGACGGGTATGTGGTCGGGGTCGGGTTCGTGCACGGGTATGGGCGCGGGCACGGGCGGGGCGCCGCTCCGCAGTTCGGCGGCTCTGCGGATGGCCTCGGCGAGGCGTTCCTTGCGTACGGGTTTGAGTACGTAGTCCACCGCCTTGAGGTCGAAGGCCTGGACGGCGAAGTCCTCGTGGGCGGTGACGAACACGACGAGCGGCGGCTTGGCGAACCCGGTGAGGAGGCGGGCCAGGTCGAGGCCGTCGAGGCCGGGCATGTGGATGTCGAGGAACACGACGTCGATCGCCTCGGGTCCGCCGGGTCCCGACTCCAGGGCCCGGTTGATGCGGCGCAGCGCCTCGGTCGCGTCACCGGCTCCCTCGGCACTGCCGATCCGTGGATCCGCGTGCAGAAGATACAGCAGCTCCTCCAGGGAGGGGCGTTCGTCGTCGACGGCGAGGGCGCGCAGCATGAAGGTGGAGTGTAGGTGGAATTCGTACGTGTGCCCATGTGCCGGGCGCGCAAGCCGCCAACGCGGGCGGTGTCCACCGGTCGCTGGGTACAGTGCCCGGATGAACAGCAGGCCGGCGCCTTTCGACGAGCTGGACCGGAAGATCATCACCACCCTGATGGCGAACGCCCGTACGAGCTTCGCCGAGATCGGCGCGGCGGTCGGGCTGTCGGCCACGGCGGTGAAGCGGCGGGTGGACAGGCTGCGCGAGACGGGCGTGATCACCGGGTTCACGGCGACGGTGGAGCCGTCGGCGCTCGGCTGGAGCACGGAGGCTTACGTCGAGGTGTACTGCGAGGGCGCGGCGCCGCCGCGGCGGCTGGCGGAGGTCGTGCGCAACCATCCGGAGATCACGGCGGCGATGACGGTGACGGGCGGCGCGGACGCGTTGCTGCATGTGCGGGCGACGGATGTGGAGCACTTCGAGAACGTGCTGGAGCGCATCCGTACCGAGCCGTTCATCCGGAAGACGATCAGCTACATGGTGCTGTCCCACCTCCTCCCGGAAAGCCCGGAGGCGGGCGCAACCCACCCCGCTCCGAACACCACTTCGGGGGACGCATCAGACCTGCGCTGAGGAGGTCAAAGACGCATGATTCCTGCGCGGACACGCAATCGTTGTCGCTTGTCGGGCGTCGGGCTCAGTTCCTACCGTGGTGTACATCCCACTGGAACATTGCAGGAAGCGGAGGAACCCCTCTGTGCCCGACAGCCGTGTGCCGCGCCCCCGGCGCTTTCTCGTCTGTGAACCCAGACATTTCGCCGTGCAGTACGCGATCAACCCCTGGATGAACCCCGACACCAGGGTGGACGTGGATCTGGCCCAGGAGCAGTGGCGCTCACTGATCAGCGCCTACCGCGCCCATGGCCACACCGTGGACACCGTGGAGCCGGTCGCCGGCCTGCCCGACATGGTGTTCGCCGCGAACTCGGCGGTCGTCGTCGACGGCCGTGTCTTCGGCTCCTCCTTCCACGCCCCCGAGCGCCGCCCCGAGTCGACCGCGTACGAGACGTGGTTCAAGTCGGCGGGCTTCGACGTGTACCGCCCCGAGTCGGTGTGCGAGGGCGAGGGCGACCTGGTCCCGGCCGGCCGCTGGATCCTGGCGGGCACGGGCTTCCGTACGACCCGCGAGGCCCATCACGAGGTGCAGGAGTACTTCGGTGTCCCGGTGATCGGGCTCACGCTGACGGACCCGTACTTCTACCACCTGGACACGGCGCTGTTCGTCCTCGACGAGAGCAACATCGCCTACTACCCGGGCGCGTTCTCGCCGGGCAGCCGCGAGGTGCTGGCGCGGCTGTACCCGGACGCGGTCGTCGCGACCCGCGAGGACGCGATGACGTTCGGTCTGAACTCGGTCTCGGACGGCCACCACGTCTTCATCGACCCGGGCGCCACGGCCCTCGCCGCCGAACTGACGCGCCACGGCTACCTTCCCGTCCCCGTCGACCTGTCGGAGTTCCGCAAGGCCGGCGGCGGCATCAAGTGCTGCACCCAGGAGATCCGCTCATGACCGCACTGACGAGCACCAACACGGGCACACGCACCTCCACCGACCTGATCCGCGCCGAAGGACCGGTTCTCGCGCACAACTACCACCCGCTGCCCGTGGTCGTGGCCCGCGCGGAGGGCGCCTGGGTCGAGGACGTCGAGGGCCGCCGCTACCTGGACATGCTGGCCGGCTACTCGGCCCTCAACTTCGGCCACCGCCACCCGGCGCTGATCGAGGCGGCCCACCGCCAGCTGGACCGTCTCACCCTCACCTCCCGCGCCTTCCACAACGACCGTCTCGCCCAGTTCGCCACCTCCCTGGCCGAGCTGACGGGCCTGGACATGGTCCTGCCGATGAACACCGGCGCGGAGGCGGTCGAGAGCGCCATCAAGGTGGCCCGCAAATGGGCGTACGAGGTGAAGGGCGTCCCCGCCGACCGGGCGACGATCGTGGTGGCGGCGGACAACTTCCACGGCCGTACGACGACGATCGTCAGCTTCTCGACCGACGAGACGGCGAGGGCGGGCTTCGGCCCGTTCACGCCGGGCTTCCGGATCGTGCCCTACAACGACCTGGCGGCCCTGGAGGAGGCGGTCGACGAGACGACGGCGGCGGTCCTCTTGGAGCCCATCCAGGGCGAGGCGGGTGTCCTGATCCCGGACGACGGCTATCTGACCGGCGTACGCGAACTGACACGCCGCACGGGCTGCCTGTTCGTCGCGGACGAGATCCAGTCGGGCCTGGGCCGCACGGGCCGCACGCTGGCGGTGGACCACGAGAACGTCGTCCCGGACATGCTGTTGCTCGGCAAGGCCCTGGGCGGCGGCATCGTGCCGGTGTCGGCGGTGGTCGCACGCCGGGACGTCCTCGGGGTGCTGCGGCCGGGTGAACACGGCTCGACGTTCGGCGGCAACCCCCTGGCGGCGGCGGTCGGCCAGGCGGTGGTCGAGCTGCTGGAGACCGGTGAATTCCAGCGCAGGGCCGACGAGTTGGGCGTTGTGCTGCGCGACGGTCTGACCGGGCTGGTCGACAAGGGCGTCGTCGGATTCCGGTCCCGGGGACTGTGGGCGGGGGTCGACGTCGACCCGGCCATCGGGACCGGACGGGAGATCAGTGAGCGGCTGATGCGGGAGGGGATCCTGGTCAAGGACACGCACGGGTCGACGATCCGGCTGGCGCCGCCGCTGACGGTCACCGGGGAGGAACTGGCCACGGCTCTGGACACGTTGGAGAAGGTGCTGGCGCAGGGAGCCTGACGGCGAACGGCACGGCGCGGCTCCGCCCACCCGTCACCCGGGTGGGCCGTCCTCCCGCCGTGCCGGCATCAACTGCGGCTCCGAAGGTTCTCCGGGGCGCCGTGACCGCACGTCTCGACCACACCCGGCCGCGCCGAACAGGGCGCCCCGGGCAGTCGGCGGTCCCCGCCTGCGACGATCACGGCCGGCCCGAGTACAGGCCGCGTCGGCCCAGGGGCGCCACCTCCACGAAGCGAGCGCGCAGCCGCTTCGGTCCGGCCGCGAAGTCCTTCATGCACAGGTACCCAAGCTCGATGGACAGGTGGGAGCAGGGCACCGGCTCGGTGGGAAGTTCGGCGGGCCTAGTGGCAGCTCCAGCCGGACTCCCCCGGGCCCTCGGCGCCGACGCCGGTCACAGGGTGGTCCACCTGTCGTCGTCGGTCAGCACCCGCGCCAGGGCGTCGTCACCACCGGATTCGGCGTCGTCCCGCCTGGCCGCCGCGAGGTACCCGGGGCACCACTGCTGCGTGACGACCCGGCGCGGGAAGAACGTCTGGCGGTACGGGCCAGTACTCCTTCCACCTCAGTGCCCACACCGGATCCCTGGCCGTGGAGATCGACGTCCGGGCCGACAGCGGGCTGGCACACAACTGCCTGGTGGAAGCCTTCGTACGGCAGGAGCGACTGACCGTCGTCAGCCGCAAGGCCGGCGACGAGGCGAACGCCTCGGTCGAGGTCCATCCGCGGTTCGACGGCGGACTCTCGGAGCACTCGGCGCGGGTTTCGTCAGGACCTGGGACTCCACCAACATCGTCACCAAGGTCATCCTCGGCACACCGCCCCTTCTCCCGAGCACCGAGGCCCCTCTCACGGACAGTGACGTCGCCGAGCTGGACCGTATGTGGCAGGTGGGTTTCAAGCGTGCCAACGAGGTGCTGCCGGACTGCACCTGAGGCTGATCACCCCCGTTACAGGGGGCCGCCCCGGCACATAGACTGACCTCCCCAGTGAGGAGCGAGCCCTTGTTCTACTACGTACTCAAATACGTGCTGCTCGGGCCACTGCTGAGACTTGTCTTCCGGCCCCGGATCGAAGGGCTCGAACACGTACCGTCGTCGGGCGCCGCCATCGTCGCCGGGAATCACCTGTCGTTCTCGGACCACTTCCTGATGCCCGCGATCCTCAAACGGCGCATCACGTTCCTCGCGAAGGCCGAGTACTTCACGGGCCCCGGGATCAAGGGGCGGCTGACCGCGTACTTCTTTCGCAGTGCCGGGCAGATTCCGGTGGACCGGTCGGGCAAGGAGGCGGGGCAGGCCGCGATCCGTGAAGGGCTCGGGGTGCTGAGCAAGGACGAGCTGCTCGGCATCTATCCGGAGGGCACCCGGTCGCACGACGGACGGCTGTACAAGGGCAAGGTCGGCGTCGCCGTCATGGCGCTCAGGGCCCAGGTGCCCGTCATTCCCTGCGCGATGATCGGCACGTTCGAGGCACAGCCGCCGGGCAAGGTCATCCCGAACGTCCATCCCGTGGCGATCCGCTTCGGCGAGCCCCTCGACTTCTCCCGCTACCTCGGGATGGAGGACGAGAAGGCGGTGCTGCGGGCCATCACCGACGAGATCATGTACGCCATTCTCCACCTCTCCGGGCAGGAGTACGTCGACCAGTACGCGGCCGTCGCCAAGAAGGAGGAGGCCGATCGGAAGGCCGCCGAGAAGAAGGCGGAGAGGGAGAAGCGGGAGCGCAAGTTCCCGCGTATGCCGCTCAGTTGAAGCCTCCTACGCTCGCGCCGCAGCTGCGATCTGCTCGTGGCTAATCCCCGCGGGACCTGAGGGTGTCACCGGTTACCGTCGCTCCATGAGACAAGCGTGGTGATCGGGGCGACCGGGCAGATCGGGCGGGTGGCCGTGGGTGCGCTCGCCCGGGACGGGTGGGAGGTGACCGCCGTCTCGCGGGGCGGCGGCAGGGACGGGAACTGGCCGGACGAGGTGCGCGTCACGGCCGCCGACCGGGCCGACGACAGGGCGCTCTCGGCCGCCGTGGGCGACGGGTGCGACGTCCTCGTGGACATGGTGGCCTACGGGCCCGAGCACGCACGGCAGTTGACCGGTCTCGCCGGGCGGGTCGGGTCGGCGGTGGTCATCTCCAGTGTGTCCGTGTACGAGGACGACAAGGGCCGGAACTTCGACACACAGGCGGAGCCCGACGGATTCCCCGAGTACCCGGTGCCCATTCCCGAGGACCAGCGCACGGTCCGGCCCGGCGAGAGTTCGTACAGCACCCGGAAGGCGGGCCTCGAACGCGAACTCCTCGCCCTCGGCGACCGGTTGCCGACCACTCTGCTGCGGGCGGGCGCGATCCACGGGCCGTACGGCCGCAGTCCGCGCGAACTGTACTTCGTCAAGCGCAACCTCGACGGGCGGCGCCGACGCGTTCTCGCCCACGGTGGCGGCAGCCGCTTCCATCCGGCGAGCGTCCACAACATCGCCGAGCTGATCCGGCTGGCCGCCGCACGGCCGGGCACCCGGGTCCTGAACGCCGTCGATCCCGAGGCACCCACGGTGACGGAGATCGCCGGGGCGATCGACGCCGTGATGGGGGTCGAGGTGGAGAACGTCCTGGTGGACGGTCCACCGCCGGCGCCCACCGTGGGCGACACCCCGTGGTCGACTCCGGCGCCCGTCGTGTGCGACATGTCCGCCGCCGAACGGGAGTTGGGCTACCGCCCCGTGGTCACGTACGCGGAGAGCCTGCCGGAGACCGTCGCCTGGATCGGGGCCCGGCTGGCCGGGCGGGACTGGCGGGAGGCGTATCCCAAGATGTTCGAGACGTACGGCGACCTCTTCGACTACGCGGCGGAGGACGCCTGGCCCGGGTGACGGGAAGGGGCGGCCGGAAGACTCTCCGGCCGCCCCTCACCTCGTACGACTGACCGCTGCGGCTACGGCTTCGGGGTGGCGTGCGCGGCGCAGGTCACGTCCGCCGCGTCCACCTTGCCGGTGAGCAGGTAGGAGTCCACCCGCTCGTTGACACACGGGTTGACGAGCCCGGTCACGCCGTGGGAGCCCGCGCCCTTCTCGGTGATCAGACGGGAGCCCTTGAAGCGCTTGTGCAGTTCGACACCACCCTCGTACGGGGTGGCCGCGTCACGCTCGGCCTGCACGATCAGCACCGGCGGCAGCCCCTTGCCCGACTTCACGTTCACCGGGGTCTGCTGCTTGACCGGCCAGGTCGCGCACGGCAGGTTCATCCAGGCGTTGGCCCAGGTGAGGAACGGGTAGTTCTTGTGCAGCCGGGTGTTGTCCCGGTCCCACTTCTTCCAGCTGGTGGGCCACTTGGCGTCGGTGCACTCGACGGCCGTGTAGACGGCGTTGCCGTTCTCGGAGGCCGCGTTGCCCGCGGTGTCCGTGAGGTCGGGAGCCGCCGCGTCGACGAGCGCCTGGGTGTCACCCGCGAAGTACTTGCTGAACACGGTGGCGACCGGAATCCACGACGAGTCGTAGTACGGGGCGCCCTGGAAGAACCCGATCAGCTCCGCCGGTCCGACGAGCCCGCCGATCGGGTTCTTCTTCGCGGTGGCCCGCAACTCCAGCCACTTCGCCTGCACCTGGGCCCGGGTGGTCCCGAGGTGGAAGACGGCGTCGTTCTTGGCGACCCAGTCCTGCCAGTCGTTCCAGCGCATCTCGAAGGCGACGTCCTGGTCGAGGTTGGCCTCGTACCAGATCTTCTCGCGCGACGGGTTGACGACACTGTCGGCGATCATGCGGCGGACGTGTCCCGGGTAGAGCGTGCCGTAGACGGCCGCGATGTACGTCCCGTACGACACACCGAGGAAGTTGAGCTTCTTCTCCCCCAGCGCGGCACGGATGACGTCCAGGTCGCGCACGGTGTTCGGCGTCGTCATGTGCGGGAGCATCTCGCCGCTGCGCTCGTAGCAGCCCTCGGCGTACTCACGGGCAGACTTGCGCTGGGCGCGCTTGTCCGCCTCGCTGTCCGGTACCGGGTCGGGCTTGGGAGCCTTCACGAACTCCTGCGGGTCGGCGCAGGAAATGGGCGCCGAGTGGCCGACTCCGCGCGGGTCGAAGCCCACGAAGTCGTAGGCCTTCGACACGTTCGTCCACAGCGGGTTCTTGGTCGTCACCCGGCGCGGGAAGCGCAGCCCGGAGCCGCCCGGTCCACCCGGGTTGTAGATGAGGGCGCCCTGCCGCTCCTCCTTCGTCCCCGTGTTGCCGATACGGTCGACGGCGAGCTTGATCTGCTTGCCGTACGGCTTCGCGTAGTCGAGCGGCACCGTGACCCAGCCGCACTGGATCGGCTTCTCCAGGCCCCAGTCGGCCGCGCAGTCCTGCCAGTCGATTCCGGCCTTCGCGGCCCGTGCGGCGGCGATGGTCGCGCCGCGTGTCTCACGGTCCTTGCCGTGGCGGGCGTCCGCGCTGGCCGAGGGCGCCGCGACGGCGCCGGCTATCAGGGTCGCCGTGACGAGCGCTCCGGCGGAACCGAGCGCCGCGGCTCGTCTCGTCGGTGTGGTGCCTCTCAAGTGGGCCTCCCCGTAAGTAGTTGTGCTTGGTCGGTCAGGGGGATCCTCGCCGCTGTGCGGGACCTGTGAACAGGGGGTGGGCGGGCTTCTTTGCCAATCCGATAAACGGTGAGGGGAGTTCCGCTGAGCGGGTATCCGGTGTGGTGTGGGGATTTGCCATGGTCGGCGGACAGGTCGGGTGGCCCGGGTGATCAGCCGTGGCAGGCAGGCGCCAGGGCCGCGAGCGCCTCGTCCAGCACCCGGCGCAGCCGCAGCGCGTCCGGGGCGACGGCGGTCACCAGCGCGGCGGGTCCGGCGAGCGGAACGAGCGCGGCGCCCTCTCCCAGTAGCCGAGCCTCGACCGGCGCGTCCACGAACTCCGACTGTACGACGACGAGTTGACCGAGGGCGCGATGTCCTGCCAGCACGGCGGGCCCGTCCCAGCCGCCCGGCGCTCCGGGACCGCAGGCCAGCTCCTGGTCGAGGACGACACGGCCTCCGATCCGCACCGTGAGACGGCTGCCGAGCCGCCCGGGCTCCTCGCCGGAGCGTCCGAGCACCTGCTCCTCGCGGAACACCAGGCGGGCACCCGGCGCGAGGTCGACACGCGTGGCAACGTACAGCTCGCTGCCCTGGGCGCAGATCAACTGCTCGGGCAGCCACCGGAGTTCGCCTCCGTCGGCGACACCGATCCGTACCTCGTAACGGGCCTCGCCCTTCGCCTGGCCCGGCAGCGCGATGGTGGCCGCGGCGGACGCCAGATGCAGTCGGGCGCCTTCCGCCACCTCCGCCTCGACGGTGAAGTGGTCGCCGCCGAGAGGGCCGCTCATGGCACCGACCAGCATGACGCGGGCCTCGTCGCCGTGCGCGCGGATGCGGCGCAGGGCCAGCGGGCCGTCACCGTCGAGCACCGGCAGAGCGGTACCGCCCCGGCCGTCCGGCCGGGCGACGATCCTGGCGGTGGCCCGGACACCGGTGGTCATGCGGTCCACGCCGCGAGCTGTGCCCGCACCCAGAGGGCGACCTCCGTGACGCCTGCCTCGCTGCGCAGCGACTGGAAGACGACGGGCATCTCGCCGCGGGCCGTCTTCGCGTCGGCGGCCATCCTGCCGAGGTCGGAACCGACGTACGGCGCGAGGTCGGTCTTGTTGACGACGAGCAGGTCGGCGGTGGTGACGCCGGGGCCGCCCTTACGGGGGATGTCGTCCCCGCCGGCGACGTCGATGACGAAGATCTGGGCGTCGACGAGGCCCTTGGAGAAGGTGGCGGTGAGGTTGTCGCCGCCGGACTCGACGAGCACGATGTCGAGCGGCCCCACCTCGTCCTCCAGGTCCTCGACGGCTTCGAGGTTGGCGGAGATGTCGTCGCGGATCGCGGTGTGCGGGCAGGCGCCGGTCTCGACGGCGGTGATGCGTTCGGGGGGCAGCACGGCCTCGCGCAGCAGGAACTCGGCGTCCTCGCGCGTGTAGATGTCGTTGGTGACGACCGCGAGGGACAGCTCTTCGCGCAGGGTGCGGCAGAGGGCGGCGACGGTGGCGGTCTTGCCCGACCCCACGGGCCCGCCGAGGCCGATGCGCAGCGCGCGACGGGTGCCGTCGGGGCGGTGCGCATCCGCGCCCACGGTTGCGCCGGCGTGGGGGTGGGAGTGGTCGAGGTGCATGAGATACGGCTCCTGTTCTGGTCTCTGTGTGTTGTTGTGTGGTGTGTCCGAGGTGGCTGTTCGGGCCTTCTTCGCCCCCGAACACCCGCTCCTCAACCGCCGGAGGGGCTGGATATCCCCGGCCAGGGCTTGATCTTTCAGCCCGTCCGGCGTTTGAGGACGAGGCCCGTTCAGGGCCGACAGCGGGGGCGAGGAAACCCCTACGACGCGAACAACCGCACCGCCCACCCCGCATGCCCCTCCGCCCCCACCTCCAGCATCGGCGCGGAAGCCGCAGGCAACACATCGACCCCGCCCCCGGCCACCACCCCCCGAGCAGCCTCCACCGCCCGATCCGCGACGCGATCCAGCTCCGGCGCCAACCGAGCCAGCACCCGGGTCGCATCGAACGGATCAAGGCTCAGCAATCGCACAACCGCCGTCGCGGGCCCGCTGACGCTCTCGTACGCGGAGCAGTACGCCGCATCCTCCGGCCCCAGCCCCGCCGCCCGCGCCGTGAGCCCCAGCACCACCGGCTGATGTGCCCCCTTGGGGAACTCCCGTGCCAGTGCGTCGAGTTCGGCCGACGGCCAGGTCGCCCGCGCCGCCCGCATCAGCTGTCGCCCCAGCTTGCGCGCGGCGACGCGCAACGCCGGCGAAGGTGTCCGCGCGTCCGCCGCACCGTCGAGCTCCACCGGATCGACGCCCAGCGCCGCAGCCGCGGCCAGCGCCGCCGACACCAGCCCCGTCGTGTGCAGCCGCCCCCGGCAGAACTCCTCCAGGCTCGCGGCCCCGGTGACACGCCCCGCCTTGACAGCGGCCTCGGCCCCGCCGGAGTGCGCGTGCCCTCCGGCGGGGAAGCGGCCGTCGGCCAGGACGAACAGCGCTGCCCTGCTCATCAAAATCTCCTCATCAGAAGAGGAAGTAGCGCTGGGCCATGGGCAGTTCGGCGGCCGGAGTGGCCTCGACCAGCTCCCCGTCGATGTGCACGGCGAAGCTGTCAGGGTTGATCTTCACGTCCGGACGCGCGTCGTTCTCCCGC
Organism: Streptomyces lacrimifluminis; assembly: GCF_014646095.1. Taxonomy (GTDB): domain Bacteria; phylum Actinomycetota; class Actinomycetes; order Streptomycetales; family Streptomycetaceae; genus Streptomyces; species Streptomyces lacrimifluminis. Next base: position 174,054 of record NZ_BMMU01000018.1, read on the forward strand.
ATGTCGGCCTTGGTCACCCCACGGGTGGACTCGATCGCCACGAACCGCTTGCCCAGCTGAAGCCGCTCCGGCAGCCCGTCCTCGATCGCCAACTGGGCGACGAAGTTGAACGAGTTGGACGCCGGTGCCCGTCCGATCGCCCCGAACATCGGCCGTGGCAGGATCGGCTGCGGAGTCGGGATCGAGGCGTTCGCGTCGCCCATCTGCGCGTACGCGATCTGGCCGCCCTTGATGACGAGGTGCGGTTTGACCCCGAAGAAGGCGGGCTCCCAGAGGACCAGGTCGGCGAGCTTGCCCGTCTCCACGGAGCCGATCTCCCGCGCGAGGCCCTGGGCGAGGGCCGGGTTGATCGTGTATTTGGCGACATAGCGACGTACTCGATGGTTGTCGGCACTGCCGTCGCCCGGCAGTGCACCCCGTCGGCGCTTCATCACATGGGCCGTCTGCCAGGTCCGCATGATGACCTCGCCGACCCGCCCCATGGCCTGAGCGTCGGAGGAGATAATGGAAATAGCACCCAGGTCGTGAAGGATGTCCTCCGCGCCGATCGTCGACGGCCGGATGCGTGACTCGGCGAACGCCAGGTCCTCCGGCACCGTCGGGTTCAGGTGGTGGCAGACCATCAGCATGTCGAGGTGTTCGTCGGCGGTGTTGACGGTGTAAGGCCGCGTCGGATTGGTCGAACTCGGCAGGACGTGCGCCTCGGAGACCACGGACATGATGTCCGGCGCGTGCCCGCCGCCCGCACCCTCGGTGTGGTAGGCGTGGATGCCGCGGCCGGCGATGGCCGCGAGCGTGTCGGCGACGAAACCGGCCTCGTTGAGGGTGTCCGTGTGGATGGCGACCTGGATACCCGTCCGGTCGGCGACGGTCAGGGCCGCGTCGATGGCGGCCGGGGTCGACCCCCAGTCCTCGTGGATCTTCAGGCCGAGGGCGCCGCCGCGGATCTGGGAGAGCATCGCGTCGTGCGAGACGGTGTTGCCCTTGCCGAGCAGCCCGAAGTTGAGGGGGTACTGCTCCATCGCCTCCAGCATCCGGGCGAGGTGCCAGGGACCGGGGGTCACCGTCGTCGCCTTCGAGCCCTCGGCCGGACCCGTACCGCCGCCGACGAGGGTCGTGATGCCCGATGCGAGCGCCTCGTCGGCGATCTGCGGGCAGATCAGGTGGACGTGCGCGTCGATGGCGCCCGCCGTCACGATCCGGCCGTTGCCCGCGATGATCTCGGTCTCCGGACCGATGACCAGGTCGGGATGGATCCCGTCCATCGTGTCGGGGTTGCCCGCCTTGCCGATGCCGGTGATGCGGCCGTCGCGGATGCCGATGTCGGCCTTGACGATGCCCCAGTGGTCGACGATCACGGCGCCCGTGATGACCGTGTCCGGGGTGCCGTCTGCGCGCGTAGCGCGGGCCTGGCCCATGGATTCGCGGATGACCTTGCCGCCGCCGAACACCGCCTCGTCACCGGCGAGACCGGGGCCGCCGCTGCGGTCCTCCTCGATCTCGATCAGCAGGTCGGTGTCGGCGAGCCGGATACGGTCGCCGGTGGTGGGGCCGAACAGGTCGGCGTACGCGGCACGCGAGATCTCAGGCATCGAGGGCACCTCCGGTCTCCCCGCGCAGTCCGGGCACGATGCGCGCGCCGGCGAGCGGAACGAGTTCCACGTCGACGGGGATCCCGGGTTCGAAGCGCACGGCGGTGCCGGCGGCGATGTTGAGCCGCTTGCCGCGCGCTGCGGCGCGGTCGAACTCCAGGCCGGGGTTGGCCTCGGCGAAGTGGTAGTGGGAACCGACCTGGACGGGCCGGTCGGCGGCGTTCAGCACGGTCATCGACGTGACCTCGCGGCCCTCGTTGTACACGACGGGTCCGTCGGCGAACAGGATCTCTCCGGGAATCACGGCAGCCCCCCTCAGACGATCGGGTCGTGGACGGTGACGAGCTTGGTGCCGTCCGGGAAGGTCGCCTCGACCTGGACGTCGTGGATCATCTCGGGGATGCCCTCCATGACGTCCTCCCTGGTCAGCAGCTGCCGCCCGGAGGACATCAGCTCGGCAACCGTCCGTCCGTCACGGGCACCCTCGAGGATGTGCGAGGTGATCAGCGCGACCGCCTCGGGATGGTTCAGTCTGAGCCCACGGGCCCGTCGCTTCTCGGCCACGTCCGCCGCCACATGGATCAGCAGCCTCTCCTGCTCGTGCGGGGTCAGTTGCACGGCTTCCCACCTCACATCCTCGCTCCGGACCGTGCGGGGTCCGGTTGCCCGATGCCACCAAAACCGCTGGTGACGAGATGGGCACGCTAGTTGGCCGGAGTTTCAAGGACGTTAACCGGCCTGTGGTCAACCGACCCGCGATCACCGGGCCCACGACCCGTTCGGCCCTTCGAAACCGGGGCCGCCCGTGCACGGCGCGCGTCGTGCCGACTTCCCGGTACCGCTCGGCCACCCGCACCCGAGGCACGCGGACCTCGACGTAGCCCTCGTCGAACACGTTCGACAGCGTGCCACCGCACCGCGCCGCACCGCGTCTCGGCCCAGGCCGGGGCATCCTGCCCGTCATCTCGCCCACGATCACGTCCGGCGGCGAGGGCGGCTCTGGGCGGGCTCTGCTCGCCGACGACCCCGAAGGCGTCGTCGCAGCTCGTGCGTCACCTCGATGACGACGGCGGCGACCAGCCCCTCCTCGCCACAACCGCCCCGGCTCCCGGCCCCTGGTCGCGCCGTCACTCCGGGCCTTCACCCGGCCAGCCCCCCGCACCGCGCCCCGCGACCTGCCGCCGCGGTCACCCGGGGCGAGCAGCAACTGGCGTCGCACGAGAGCACCTTCGGGATCCGCCGATACTCCGGCGGGGCCGCCGCCCGGGACACCGTCGAGAGCCGGACCGTATACGGTGCCGACGCCGTCACCGCCCGGGGCCCGAAGCCGCCCGCCCGACCGGCCGCCCTACCAGCCCGCTCAGCGGGTGCCCGGCCCCCGGTGCTCCGCCGCGATGCCGAACCGCTGCCGTTCCACGGGCGCGGCAGCGACCTCCCTGACGCTGGAGACCGCGCTGACGACCTGCCCCTCCGCCGCGTCCAGCTCGTCCAGGCGTTCCAGGTCGGCCGCGGAGACCAGGGCGACGAGGGGCTTGCCGTGCCGCGTCACGACGACGCGCTCACCGCCGTACACCACCTTGTTGATCAGGTCGGCGAGCTCAGCCCTGGCTTGCGTCACCGGAATCTCGTAGGCCATGTGTTCCAGCCTAGGCCCTGCCCGGCGGATCAAGCCGCGGACGCGGGGCTCGAGAACCCCGGGGAACAGCGCGCTCCCCGGGGTTTTCGCTGTCGGCGAGCACCTCGTGGAGCCCTCCCGCAGAGTCTGTACGTCCTGTACATTTTTTACGGAAGCCACCGAGGAGGCGCACGCCATGAAGGACACCGACGAACCGTCAGCCCGTTACGTGCTGCCCGAGTTCACCGAACGCACCAGCACGGGGAGCCGGACGCTGGACCCCTACTCGAAGCTCCTGGAGGAACGGATCGTCTTTCTCGGGACGCCGGTCGACGACACCTCGGCGAACGACGTGATGGCCCAGTTCATGCATCTCGAATACCTGGCGCCCGACCGGGACATCTCGCTCTACATCAACTCCCCCGGCGGCTCGTTCAGCGCGATGACGGCGATCTACGACACGATGCGGTTCGTCACCTGCGAGGTGGAGACGATCTGCCTGGGACAGGCGGCCTCCGCGGCGGCCGTGCTGCTGGCCGCGGGGACGCCGGGCAAGCGCAGCGCGCTGCCGGGGGCCCGGGTGCTCATCCACCAGCCCTCGCTGTCCGGGCCGGTCCATGGGCAGGTGAGCGATCTCGCCATTCAGGCCCGGGAGTTGGACCGGATCCGTAACCTGCTGGAAGAACTGCTCGTACGGCATACCGGGCAGAGCCCGGAGCAGGTCGCCGCCGACATCGAGCGCGACAAGATTTTCGATGCCCAGGCCGCCCTGGAGTACGGCCTGGTGGACCGGATCGTGCCCAGCCGCAAGTCCTCGCCCCCCGCCCCCGGCACGAGGTGAGCCGCCGATGCTTCCACCCGAACTCCCTCCGCTGCCCGCCCTGACGCGCGCGGAGGGCGAGTTGATCGACCGATACCTCGAAGTGGCCGATCTGCTCGGCCGTATCAACCCGGCGTACCACGGGGACACGTACCGCGGGCTGCGGGCCGCGCAGGCACTGGTCGCCAAGGCGGTGGCGTTGCGGGACGCGCTGGAGTTGATGCACCAGCGGGGAGAGGCCGAGGTGCACGCCCATACGCTGGCGCGTGCGCTGCGCGTCCTCGACGGGGAGCGCCGCACGGCGCGTGTCACCGTTCCGCGTGAGCCCGCCGGTTGACCCACACGGTCGGCGGAGCCGTGTCGGGCCGGCCCACGCGTCGTGGCGATCGACTGTCCGGAACGGGGCGGGGAGTGACTGCACATCATCCCCCGTTTGCAGTAGTCGTGGTCACCTCGATCGGCCCCGTTCGGCTTGCGCGACGCGTGTACTTCGTAACCGAAACGAGACCGCTCAACCGCTGGTCCGGGGGTGCGCGGCCCCCTCGAAAGTCGTCCGGGGGTACAGCTGTCCACCCGAATGGGCCAGCGGTGAGTAACGCCACAAAGCCCCGATTCCATTGGGATTTTCCTACTTACATGAGCCAAGATCCCTTCCTGACGACAAGCCCCCGCCACAAGAGGCGGGGCGATCCGGGCGGACGCCGAGTCCTGCCGCCGCCCGGATGACCGGTCGACAGATGTGCATCGGCAGGAGTGGAGGACCCAAGCACGACGGGTCGCCGGAACGGTCACGCCATGACCGGGCCGAGCAGCCCTTGGGGTGAAGCCGCGTCAGCGGCCGGGCAACTTTGTCAGCCCGAATCCGACAGGTCATCCTTCACAGGCGGCTGACGAAGGGTTTCGCATGTCTGCGCTCAATCGTGTCCCGTCGCTGATGACCCGTGCCGGTACGGCCTCGGCTCTCACCCTCGCCGTCGCCGGCGGCAGCCTGGTGATCCCCGGGGTCGCAACCGAAGCCGCGGCGATCGCACCGTCGACGAAGGCACTTCAGATCGCGGCCTCCAAGAAGGGCTCGCTGTACAAGTACGGCGCCGCGGGACCGAAGAGGTTCGACTGCTCCGGTCTCACGCAGTATTCGTTCAAGAAGGCGGGCAAATCACTGCCTCGAACGGCAGCGGCCCAGTACAACAAGACCAAGCACATATCCGCCAAGAGCCGTCGGGGCGGAGACCTGGTCTTCTTCCACTCGGGCTCGAACGTCTACCACGTGGGCATCTACGCCGGGAAGGGAAAGATCTGGCACTCCCCGAAGACCGGGGAAGTCGTGAAGCTCCAGAAGATCTGGACGAAGAGCGTCTGGTACGGCCGGGTCAGCTGACCTCCGCGGGGCGGGACGGTGGCCGCAAGTGAGCCGCCGTCCCGGCCCGGGACCCGTCACAGCGACAGCAGCGACAGCAGTGGCTCCAGCAGGAGCAGCACGCCGAGTCCCGTCAGCGCGGTGCCGGTGACCGCCTCGACGGCCCGGGCGGCCCGCGGGCGGCGCAGCCACCGGCCGAGCCGGTCCACCAGGAGCGCCACCGCCGGGAACCACACCAGGGCCAGCGCCACGATGATCAGCGCGAGCAGCAGCGTCCGGGGCAGCGCGGGACCGTCCGCCGGCACGAACTGCGGCAGCAGGCTCAGGAACGTGATGGGCGCCTTGGGATTGAGCGCGTTGGTGACAAAGCCCTGCCGCCACGGCCGTACGGCGGTCCGCGCCTCCTCGGCCACCAGCGCCCGGGGCCCGCGCAGCGACCACAGCGTCCGCGCCCCGAGGTACAGCACGTAGGCCCCACCCAGCAGTTGCAGTGCGCGGAAGAGCGCGGGCACCGCCGTGAGCACGGCGGCGACACCGGCGACGGCCAGCGCGGTGTGCAGGAGCAGCCCACCGGTGATCCCCAGCGCGCACGCGACCCCGGCCCTGCGGGAGACGAGAGCGTTGCGCACGACGACGGTGAAATCGGCGCCCGGCATGGCGACCATGCCCGCGGCGACCCCGGTGAAGGCGATGAGCTGTGCGTCCATGGCGTCCAGCGTGCCGGGAACAGGCCTTCAGCAGGTATGTCGAATACCCTGGGTCTGCCTTAAGCAACCGTTAGGTCTCGGTCATGGCCTCCCGCCTCGGTCCCTGGAGCAGCCGGATGTACGACCCCACACGCCTCGCCGCTCTCGTGGCGGTCGCCGAAGCCGAGTCCATCACCCGCGCAGCCGAGCGCCTTGGTTACACACCGCCCGCGCTCTCGCAGCAACTCTCCAAGCTGGAGCGGGAGACGGGCACCGCCCTGCTCGTACGGCATCACCGGGGCGCCCGGCTCACACCCGCGGGCGAGCTGCTGACGGCGCGGGCCCGCCGGGTGCTGGACGAGCTGGACCGCGCCCGGCACGAACTGGCCCGGCTCACCGGCCTGTCGGGCGGCGCGCTGCGTCTGGGCACCTTCCAGACGGCCGGTATCCAGCTCCTGCCTCCGGTGCTGAGCGCGTTCCGCCGGGCCCATCCGGACGTGGAGCTGTCCGTCGCGGACTACGAACCGCCGGCCGGAGTGGCCGCCGTGGCCGCCGGAGAGGTCGATCTCGCGCTCACGCACACCTACGAACCGGCCGCACCCACGCCGCTGCCCTCGTCGGTCACCGCCGAGCCTGTCCTGGTCGAGGAACTGGTGCTGGTGACCTCACCCGGCCATGTGCTGGCGGGGGACGCGTCGCGGCTGCCGCTGGCCGGACTGGCGGGCCAGCCGCTGATCAGCATGGCGCCGGACCATCCGCCCCGCCAGGGTGTGGAGGCGTCGCTCGCCCTGGCCGGTGCCACCCCGTCGGTGCTGGTGGCGACGCCGGGGTACGCCCTGGTGTGCGCGCTGGTCAGCGCGGGTCTGGGAGTGGCCGTCGTACCGGAGATGGTCGCGCGGACGGCGGTCACACCGGTCGGTACCCGGCTGCTGGAACCGGGCGACCTCCGCCGGACGATCTCTGTCGTCCGCCGCACCGGCGAGACCGCACCCGCGGCCGACGCCTTCCGCGCCCTGCTGCGGGGCGCGTTCGGCCGCGCGCACGGCGGTGGCGGTGGGGCGTAGGGCGTAGGGCGTAGGGCGAACCGTTACGGCTCCTGCTGGCCGACCGCCGTCACCGGGGGCCTGGCCGGGACCGTCCACGGAAGTTCGATCGACACCGTCTTGCCGCCTTCGCGGGTGGGGTGGACGCGCAGTCTGCCGCCCGACTCGGCGGTCAGCCAGCGGATGATGACCATTCCGCGGCCGTTGTCCTGCTGGACGGCGGCGGGCAGGCGTTTGGGGAAGCGCGGGTGACTGTCGGTCACTCCGATGCGCAGATGTTCGTCACGGTCGAGGGCGACGTCCACCGTGAAGGTGGGTGACAACCCGAAGGTGTGCTGTACGGCGTTGGTGGCGAGTTCCGAGACGATCAGGCGGATGGTGTCGGCGGCTTCGGTGTCACCCGGCAGGCCCCATTCGGCCAGCACGTTGGCCACATACGCGCGGGCGGCGGAGACCGAGGCGGGATCGCTCGACAGAGTGACGGATGCTTCCAGGTGGTCTGCCATGGCGGCGTCGTCCCTTTCCCACAGGACCGCGGCCCGACACGGAGCGGCTGGTTCGAGTACGGTCCCGGACTGGTGCTTCGCGCCAGACTGCCATTCCCACGCCGGTCACGGGGTGCGATCCACCAAGATATGCATATATCTGTCGCTCGAAGCGGTGAACTCTGCGACCCCAGAGCGTATTGGGGCGGCTCATGAGGAGTAAGGAGTGGCCCATGCAGTACGGTCCCGCGGTGCGCCGCCGAAAACTGGGTGCCGAACTGCGCGCGCTGCGCGCCAGGGCCGGTCTCACGAGCGGTGAGGCGGCCCGCCTGGTGGGCTGGCACCAGTCGAAGGTGAGCCGGATCGAGACCGGCGCGAGCGGGGTGAAACCGGCGGACGTCCGGTTACTCCTGGACGCGTACGAGGTCCCGGACGGCGAGGAGCGTGAGCTGCTGCTCGTACTGGCGGGCGGTGAACACGGCGGCCGACACCACTGGTGGCACGCCTACCGTGGCGTACTGCCGCCCACCTACCGGGATTTCATCAGCCTGGAGTCGCAGGCCAGCACGATGCGCACGCTGGAGACCTCGGTGGTACCCGGGCTGCTGCAGACCCCGGAGTACGCCCGCGCGATGACCCGGGCCGCCGTGGACGGCCTGGAGGAACCCCGGCTCGACGCCCTGGTCGAGGTGCGGCTGGCCCGCCAGGACGTGCTGCGTTCGGATCCGCCGCTGGCGCTGAGCGCGGTCCTCGACGAGGCGGTGCTGCGCCGTGAAGTGGGCGGGCCCGAGGTGATGACGCGTCAGTTGGGGCGCCTCGTGCAAGCGGCCCGCCTGCCCCAGGTGCAACTCCAGATCCTGCCGTTCGCCGCGGGGGCGTACATCGGCATCACCGGCCCTTTCGTTATCTTCTCCTTTCCGAGCACTTCTGACTTAGATGTGGTTGTTCTCGACCAGATGATGAGTAGCCTCTACCTCGAACGGAAAGAAGACCTCCAGGCCTACAGCGAGGCCTTCAACACCCTTCAGATCCACGCCCTTTCGCCCGAGGATTCGTTGGATTTCATCGCCGGTCTGCAGCACGGCGTGTAAGGAGGCACCATGTCAGCACTGCCTCGGAACGTTCCGTCCGTCATCGAACCGCCCGGTGTGCAATGGCTGCGCAGCAGCTACAGCACCGGCGCGAACAACTGTGTGGAGACGGCCCGTCCGGACACCGGATTCCGGGCCGGACTGCTCGCCGTACGCGACTCCAAGAACGCGGCGGGGCCCGCCCTGCTCTTCTCCCCCGAGAGCTGGAAGGGGTTCCTCACCGCGTTCCGGTGATCGCCCTACGACGCACGGCCGCGGTCCGCCGACTCATGGTCGCGTGTCACTGATCAACCGCACCAAGGATTACGGTCGGTTCTCGCCGATCACCTGTACCGCCCGCGTGATCTGTTCCTCGGCCAGGTCCGCGCGGGCGGTCAGCCGCAGCCGGGACACTCCGTCGGGCACGGACGGCGGGCGGAAACAGCCGACGCCCACTCCGGCGGCCCGGCAGTCGGCCGCCCACCGCACGGCCCCCTCCGGTGACGGCGCGCGCACGGAGACGACGGCCGCGTCCGGCCGAACCGCCGCCAGCCCCTCCGCCGTCAGCCGGGTGTGCAGTTCGCGTGCCACCGCACGCGCCCGTGCGGCCCGTTCGGGCTCGCGGCGCAGCAGCGTGAGGGCCGCGAGGGCCGCACCCGCCGCAGCGGGAGCGAGCCCGGTGTCGAAGATGAACGTACGGGCAGCGTTGACGAGGTGCTCGATCACCGGAGCCGGGCCCAGCACCGCACCGCCCTGACTCCCGAGCGACTTGGACAGCGTCACGGTCACGACGACGTCCGGCGCGCCCGCCAGCCCGGCCGCGTACGCCGAGCCTTGCCCTCCCTCGCCCAGGACCCCCAGCCCATGTGCGTCATCGACCACCATCCCGGCACCGAACTCCCGGCAGACGGCGGCGAGTTCGGCCAGCGGTGCCGCGTCCCCGTCGACCGAGAACACGGTGTCGGACACGACCACGGCCGGCCCGGTGTGCGTGCCGAGCGCCTTGCGGACGGCGTCCGGGTCGGCGTGCCCGACCACCTGGGTCGTGCCCCGGGCCAGTCGGCAGCCGTCGATCAGCGAGGCGTGGTTGCCCGCGTCCGAGACGACGAGGGAGCCGTGCGGTGCGAGCGCGGTGACCGCGGCGAGGTTGGCCGCGTAGCCGGAGGAGAAGACCAGGGCGGCCTCGAAACCGCAGAAGTCGGCCAGTTCGCGTTCGAGTTCCGCGTGCAGTTCGGTACTGCCGGTGACCAGCCGCGAGCCGGTGGCCCCGCCGCCCCAGCGCCGCGCGGCCCGGGCCGCGCCCTCGGTGACCTCGGAGTGACGGGCCAGGCCCAGGTAGTCGTTGCTCGCGAGGTCGAGGAGCGGCGAGTCGGCGGGGCGCGGGCGCAGGGTCCGGACGAGTCCGGCGCGGCGACGCGCCTCGGCCTGCTCGTCGATCCAGCCGAACGCCATGGGTCCTCCGCGCAGCTACTTGTTTGTCGGCAGTGGACAGACCCTAGCCGGACCCTCCGGCACCCAGATGTGGCAATACCCACAGCGGATTTTATCAAGCAAGGAAAAGACCAGTTCAGAGGCTGTATCACGCCCTAGACCGAAGATCGTTTCTCACAGTCTGTCGAGCAATGCTCAAGACCTAATAGCACTGCGGACGATGCCGAAAGCGCGTGACGCCAGCCAGAGCGTCCCGAGCGGTAACTCTCCGTGCTTGTTCGGTACGGGGAAGGCGCCAACTGACAGGGGCGCGAGCGCGCCGCACCAGCCCGGCTGCTCAACGCCGACCACGGCTCGGGTAGGCGGGGCGGCGGTCCGAAGGCCGCTCGGGCCCGGGGCCCCAGCGGGCCAGACCGAGCAGTTTTCGAGAAGTATCGGCGACTCGGCCGCCCTACCGTCGAGGACATGAACTCCATCGACTCCGTCACCCTTGAGGTGGCCGACACCACAGCCGCCGCCCGCTTCTACTCCACCGCATTCGGACTGGTCCCGCCGCAAGTGCGCCTGCGCGCCTCCGAAGCCCCCACAACCGGCTTCCGCGGTTTCACCCTGTCACTCGTGGTGTCCCAGCCAGGCAACGTCGACGCGCTTGTCGGCGCCGCCCTCGACGCCGGCGCCACCGCCCTCAAGCCCACCTCGAAGTCCCTATGGGGCTACGGCGGAGTCGTTCAGTCCCCGGACGGCACGATCTGGAAAATCGCGACATCGGCGAGGAAGGACACGGGCCCGGTCACCCGGGACTTCGACGAGCTCGTGCTCCTGCTGGGCGTCGAGGATGTGAAGGCCACCAAGCAGTTCTACATCGAACAGGGTCTCACTGTGGGTAAGAGCTTCGGCGGCAAGTACGTCGAGTTCGCCACCGGGCCGGGCCCCGTCAAGTTGGCTCTGTACAAGCGCCGTGCCCTCGCCAAGGACGCGGGTGTCCCCGCCGTCGGCACCGGATCGCACCGGCTGGTGCTCTCCAGCGACGCCGACCCGTTCAGCGACCCGGACGGGTTCCTCTGGGAAACCACTACTCCCCTGACCGTCACCGCCTGACCTCCGATTATAGGACGGCACTTACGGAAGAGGCCCCCTATGGCCTACGGCTGCATCGCATCGCCGAAGACCCGGACTGGTTCCCGCGCCGCCGACGGCCGGACGAAAAGGTTTTCACCACGGCGGGGCGGCCGACATCCTGCGGACCGCGCTGTGTACAGAGCTGCGCGCACCGGATCCGACAGCACTCGTACACATCTGCGGGCCGGACAAACTCATAGCCCACGCCGCCAACCAGACGGCCACGGCGGGCTGGCACGCCAACCAGCGAACTGGTCACGCGCTTCTCTCTGTGCCGGTCGGTTGGTGATGCGGGTGGCCCAGTACTCGATCGAAGTCGGGGTCACCGGACAGGAGGCGCCAGAGCCTGATCCGGTTGTGGATCTCCAGCCTGCCCGTGGCCTGTTCGTACCAGGGGAAGACGTGGCCCAACTCCTCACGCACCGCCGGGTCGTGCAGGTCCCCCGTGTCCCAGAGCCGCACCTGCGGCACGGTCGGGTTGAAGCGGATCTTGTACATGTGCCGGACGGTGTCGCTGTCGTTGCGCCGCCCGCCGTGCCAGATGCCGTGGTGCAGCAGGACGACCGTGCCGGCCGGGCAGGTCAGCCGGGTCTGGCCGCGCAGGTTCTGGTAGCGGCCGGTGTCGGTCTCGTTGGTCCGGCGCAGATGGCTGCCCGGGACGATGAGCGTGCCGCCCATGTCCGCGGTGACGGCCTGCGGGTAGTACATGAGCTGCACGTCGAAGGCGTCGGTCCGCAGATCGATGAGAGCGTCGGCGTGCAGCGGCTGCGCGCTGCCCTCGCGCGGATCACGCGTGTGCACGTGGTGATGGTCGACGGTCGGATCCGTGCCCACCAGGCTCTCCAACGCGCCTGCCACGGCGGGCAGTTCGACGAGCCGTCGGGCGAAGGATCGGATCCCTCGGGGAACGCCTTCGGCACAGGGGTGCCGTACGGCACGGAGGGCAGCCCCGCCGCGAAGACGCCGAACGCCTCGTTGTTGAGTTCCGCGGGCACGATGCCGTCGAGGCGCAGGAAACCGTGGGCCACGAACCGCGCCACCTGGACAGTACTCAGCAGTTGTCGTGTGGTTGGCATACGGCAACCGTTGGAAGAGACGGTACGAAGTCATCGGCCGTAATCAGCAAGCACTGGTAATTTTCCACCATGCCCCACTGCTGAAGTTCGTTCTCGACCTGCCTCGGGTCGGCTGTTTCGGACAGGGCTTCGAAACCGCACGGTAGGAGGTAGTGGGCCAGGGCCCGCGGATCTGCGCCGAGGCTCCGATGGACGCGCCCATCGGAGCCTCAACGCCGTCAGCCCAGGCCGAACCGTTCGGCGTGCACCTGCAGGCGGGGAACCTTCAGTCCGTGCAGGGCGCTGAGCACTGCCGAGGTCATCGCGGGCGGGCCACAGACGTACACGTCGCGTTCGGCCAGGTCGGGAACCAGGGCGCGGAGACTCTCCGGCTCGAACGGCGCGCTGCCCTCCCCCGTACGGCCCGTGAGCAGGTGCAGCTGCCCACCGAGGTCCGCGACCAGAGTTCGTACCTCATCGACCAGCACGGCGTCGTCCTCGCTGCGCACCCGGTAGAGCACGACGACATCGCCGCCCGCTTCCTCCTCCAGCAGGGCGCGCACCGGCGTGATGCCCACTCCTCCGGCGATCAGCAGTGCGCCGGGCCGTGTCCGGTGCAATGAGGTGAACGCCCCGTACGGCCCCTCGACGAACGCGCGGGTCCCGACCGGGAGGTGCCGCAGGCCGGCGCTGGTGCTGCCGACCGCCTTGGCGGTCAGGCGCAGTGTGCGGCCGTCGGGTGCCGCCGACAGCGAGAAGGGGTTCGCCAGCCACCAGTGGTTGTGCCCGGGGAACCGCCAGATGCAGAACTGGCCCGCCCTGGCCGGGAGCCTGTCGAGGTGCCGGCCGGTGACGTGCACCGACACCACGCCGTCCGACTCCGGCACCACCGCCGTGACCTCGAACCGGTGATAGGCGTTGCGCCACAGCGGCATCACGATCCGCCCCGTGACCAGGGCACCGAACGCGAACAGCCACAGGGCCCACCAGTAGGTCATCGCGGGCGCGGAGGAGCTGAACGTCGTGGTCTCCTGC
>NZ_BMMU01000019.1:0-15509 GCF_014646095.1 Streptomyces lacrimifluminis
CGATTTCCTCGGCGCTTTCCAGGTTCCCGCTTTCGCGTTTCCCTTTCCGGCGACTCCGACTTTATCAGAAGTTCTGAGTCGGAATTTCCGTCCCGCTCGGGTGTGGTCCCTGACGCACAGTGGCGTCGGTTTCCCTCGCTGGCGGAGCCGTAAACCTACTGGAGCGGGGCTCCTCGATGCAAATCGAGGAGCCCCGCTCCGGGTTCACTCGCAGGATGGGCAGCTCAGGCGCCCTCCGTGAGTGTCAGACCTCCACGACGACCGGGAGGATCATCGGGCGGCGGCGGTAGGTGTCCGACACCCATTTGCCCAGTGTGCGGCGGATGAGCTGCTGCATCTGGTGGGGCTCCACCACCCCGTCCTGCGCCGACCGCTCCAGCACCTCGGCGATCCTCGGGACGACGTCGGTGAAGGCGGAGTCCTCGATGCCCGAGCCGCGGGCCTGGATGTGCGGACCGCCCGTGATCTTGCCCGTGGACGAGTCCATCACCACGAAGACGGAGATGATGCCTTCGTCTCCGAGGATCCTGCGGTCCTTCAGGGCGGGTTCGCCGACATCCCCGACCGAGAGACCGTCGACGTACACGTACCCCGCCTGGACCTTGCCGGAGATCTTCGCCTTGCCCTCGATGAGGTCGACGACCACGCCGTCCTCGGCGATGACGATCCGGTCGTGCGGGACGCCCGTCATGGCGCCCAGTTCGGCGTTGGCCCGCAGGTGGCGCCATTCGCCGTGGACCGGCATCAGGTTGCGCGGCTTGCAGATGTTGTAGAAGTACAGCAGCTCGCCGGCCGAGGCATGGCCGGAGACGTGCACCTTGGCGTTGCCCTTGTGGACGACGTTCGCGCCCCAGCGAGTCAGGCCGTTGATCACGCGGTACACCGCGTTCTCGTTGCCCGGGATCAGGGACGAGGCCAGGATCACCGTGTCGCCCTGGACGATGCGGATCTGGTGGTCCCTGTTGGCCATGCGGGACAGCGCGGCCATCGGTTCGCCCTGCGACCCCGTACAGACCAGCACGATCTGGTGGTCCGGGAGGTCGTCGAGGGTCTTGACGTCCACCACAAGGCCCGGCGGCACCTTCAGATAGCCCAGGTCCCGGGCGATGCCCATGTTGCGGACCATCGAGCGGCCGACGAAGGCGACCCTGCGGCCGTACTCCTGGGCCGCGTCCAGGATCTGCTGGATGCGGTGGATGTGGCTGGCGAAGCTCGCCACGATGACCCGCTTGCCGGCACCCGCGAAGACCTGGCGCAGCACGTTGGAGATGTCACGCTCGGGCGGGACGAAGCCCGGGACCTCGGCGTTCGTCGAGTCGGAGAGCAGAAGGTCGATGCCTTCCTCGCTCAGCCGCGCGAAAGTGTGCAGGTCCGTGAGGCGGCCGTCCAGCGGAAGCTGGTCCATCTTGAAGTCGCCCGTGTGGACCACCATGCCCGCGGGCGTGCGGATGGCGACCGCGAGGGCGTCCGGAATGGAGTGGTTGACCGCGATGAACTCGCAGTCGAAGGGGCCGATGCGCTCACGGTTGCCCTCCGTCACCTCAAGCGTGTAGGGGCGGATGCGGTGCTCCTGGAGCTTCGCCTCGATGAAGGCGAGGGTCAGTTTGGAGCCGATCAGCGGGATGTCCGGCTTCTCCCGCAGGAGGTAGGGGACGGCACCGATGTGGTCCTCGTGGCCGTGCGTGAGGACGATGCCCTCGATGTCGTCGAGGCGGTCCCTGATGGACGTGAAGTCCGGCAGGATCAGGTCGATTCCGGGCTGCTCCTCCTCGGGGAAGAGCACTCCGCAGTCGACGATCAGCAGGCGACCGCCGTACTCGAAGACGGTCATGTTGCGGCCGATCTCGCCGAGGCCGCCCAGCGGGGTGACCCGCAGGCCGCCCTCCGGGAGCTTCGGCGGGGCGCCGAGTTCAGGATGCGGATGACTCAAAAGACTCTCCTCACCACGCACGCCACGTACCGGCAAGGCACGTGGCGCGCATGACGTTCGTGCAAAAGCAGTTGTTGGATGTGGACTGCGGACAGAGATGTCCCGCTATTCAGTTGTGAAGTCTGGTGTCAGAGCTGTACCCCGCCGGCGGCAAGATCGATCTTGAGCTGGGTGATCTCGTCTGCCGACAGCTCGACCATCGGAGCGCGCAACGGTCCGGCGGGCAGACCCTGGAGGGCGAGCGCGGCCTTGGTGGTCATGACGCCCTGGGTGCGGAACATGCCCGTGAAGACCGGGAGCAGCTTCTGGTGGATCTCGGTGGCCTTCTGGACCTCCCCGGAGACGTACGCCTCGACGAGGGTGCGCAGCTCGGGCGTGACGACATGGCCGACGACCGAGACGAAGCCGACCGCGCCCACCGAGAGCAGCGGCAGGTTCAGCATGTCGTCGCCGGAATACCAGGCGAGGCCGGAGCGGGCGATGGCCCAGCTGGCTCGGCCGAGGTCGCCCTTGGCGTCCTTGTTGGCGACGATCCGGGGGTGCTCGGCGAGCCGGACGATCGTCTCGGTGCTGATCGGGACGCCGCTTCGGCCGGGGATGTCGTAGAGCATGACCGGGAGTTCGGTGGCGTCGGCGATGGCCGCGAAGTGCCGGTACAGGCCCTCCTGCGGGGGCTTGTTGTAGTACGGCGTCACCGTCAGGAGGCCGTGGGCGCCGGTCTTCTCCGCCGCGCGGGCCAGTTCGATGCTGTGGTGGGTGTCGTTGGTGCCGACGCCCGCGATGATGTGGGCCCGCTCGCCGACCGCCTCGAGCACGGCTCGTACGAGATCCGATTTCTCCGCGTCACTGGTGGTCGGCGACTCACCGGTGGTGCCGTTGATGACCAGGCCGTCGTTGCCTGCGTCCACCAGGTGGGTGGCGAGCCGCTGTGCGCCGTCGAGGTCGAGCGCGCCGTCCGCCGTGAACGGCGTGACCATGGCGGTGAGGACCCGCCCGAAGGGGGTCTGCGGAGTGGAGGTCGGAGCCATGGGTACCACGCTACTCGCTGCTCAGGGCGCGGTCTGCCCTAGGGGTGCGGGAAAAGTCATGACAAAGACGGAGCCCGGCACTGCCTGCTCGGGGGTTCAAGTAGTGCCGGGTCCGTTTGATCAGGCTAGATGAACCTCTCGAAATACCGCAATACGGACACTTCGCGAGGCTGATCCGTACATCTGTGCCCGGTGGCGAAACGTGCGTGCGTCTGCTTTACGGCGCAACCCTGCCGTTGGCGTTGAAGGCCGCGTGGGTCAGCGGCATGAGACTCGCCCACTCCGCCTCCATCTTCTCGCCGACCATCTCGATCTCCCGCTGCGGGAACGACGGCACCTTCGCCAGCTCGTGCTGAGTGCGCAGGCCGAGGAAGTGCATCAGCGAGCGCGCGTTGCAGGTGGCGTACATCGACGAGAACAGGCCAACCGGGAGGACCGCGCGGGCGACCTCACGAGCAACGCCCTGGGCGAGCATCTGCTGGTAGGTCCGGTACGCCTGACGGTACGAGTCCTCCATGGCGTGCTCCACGAGTTCGTGCTGCTCAGGAGTGCCCTCGACGAACACGTACTTGCCCGGTCGCCCCTGCTGGACGAGCTTGCGCGACGTGTCCGGCACGTAGAAAACGGGCTGCAGCTCCCTGTACCGCCCGGACTCCTCGTTGTACGACCACCCCACGCGGTGTCGCATGAACTCCCGGAAGACGAAGATCGGGGCGCTGATGAAGAACGTCATGGAGTTGTGCTCGAACGGGCTGCCGTGCCGGTCTCGCATGAGGTAGTTGATCAGCCCCGTCGAGCGCTCCGGGTCCTTGCCCAACTCGTCCAGGGACTGCTCCCCGACGGTCGACACACGGGCCGCGAACAGTACGTCGGAGTCGGCCGCGCTGTGTTTGACCAGCTCGACGGTCACCTCGCTGCGCAGGTCGATCTTGAACTCGTCGTCGGGGGTGGGGCTCACGGTCTGGAGGGTCCTTCCCATCTCGTCACTTGGGCGACGCCACTCTACGACCCACCAAACGGGACTTTCACCATCGTCACAGAGTTAAGTCGGTGAAACCGGGCACCATTTGGGGCACTCGCTCGTCTGTACAAGCAACAGCGATTCGTTCGATCCCTCAAGGAGAAGTACTCCCATGTTCCGTCGGCGCGAGCCCGTTCCGTTCGCCTTCATCGCCGAGGCCGACAGGTTCCGCAGCAATGTCGCTCCCCCGCCCCGTGAGCGCGCGTCCGCCGGTGACATAGCTGGGCGTTGGCTCCTGGGACTCACCATCGTCGCCGGGCTCGTGGGCTCCCTGGTCCTCGGGATGCCGGCGCTGTCGGTCGACCGGTCGGCCGCGCAGACGCAGCAGTCCGAGGCTGCCGACAGTCGTTGATGGCGCGTCCGGCTGCGGCCGAATGGCGTGGTCCTGCCCTCCTCGGGCCCCCAAGGCTGGTGACCGGGCGGCCGGCTGTATAACCTCACCGGGCACTGCCCGCGCATGGAACTGAGTGAGGACCAGCCGTGCCCCTGCCCTTCCTGACGGCCGACCGCGCCTCCGACGAGGCCCTGGCCGGACACGCGCTGCCGTTCGACGACCGTGATCGCTGGCGGCGCCCCTACCGGCCCGGCCCCTGGCGGGTGGGTGCGGCGGCGCTCCTGCTGCTGCTCGCCTCGTACGTGCTGTTCGCGGCGGTCATCATCGCGGCCACCGGCGAGTTGTCCGGCGGTGCCGTGTGTCTCGGCATCGCGCTGGCCGTCATCGCCGTGGCACTGCGCCTGCTGCGCGCCGGCGTGTGGGTGAGTGCGCACGGGCTGCGCCGAGTGGGCTTCCTCGGTACGCGGACGACGCGCTGGGAGAACGTCGTCGCTGTACGGACGGTGCAGCGGCCGGTGCGATGGCTCGGTCTGCCGCGCACTGTGCAGGGGCAGGCGCTGCTCCTCGAACGGCGGGATCGGTCCGCAGACGACATGGCTCCGCTGCTGACCACGCACAACGCCGACTTTCTGGGCCGTATGGAGGCGTTCGACCGGGCTGCGGACAGCGTCGAGGCGTGGGCCGCGGAGTTCGCGCGGGGTTAGTCGGCGGGTCTGCGACCAGGACAGCACACAGCACGCTGAGAGGGCCGGCCCCCGGTCGGGGCAGGCCCTCTCAGCGTGTGTGCTCAGGCTGCCTGAGCGGGTGACCTGCCGGCGTGCAGGGCGATCGCGCGCTGCATCGCCTTGCGGGCGCGCGGCGTGTCGCGGGCGTCGTGGTAAGCCACGGCGAGGCGGAACCAGTTGCGCCAGTCGTCGGGGGCCGACTCCGTCTCGGCCTTGCGCCTGGCGAAGACCTCGTCGGCCGAGTCGCGGTCGACCCGGCCGCTCGGGGTGCGCCGCAACTCGTCGGCGGGCAGCCCGCCCTCGGCGTCGAGTTCGGCGGCGAGGCGGTTGGCGTCGCGGACGAACTGCGTGTTCTTCCAGAGGAACCACACGCCGATCCCCGGCAGGATCAGGACCGCCACGCCGAAGGTGACGGTCAGGAGCGTGCCGGTCTGTATGAGCATGACCCCACGGCTGCCGACCAGGACGAAGTAGAAGACCAGGACGACGGCCGTGAGGGCGTAGGAGAGTTTCGCGCGCATGACGTCCCTCAGCCGAGGTCGAGGAAGTGTTCCAGGCCGAAGGTGAGGCCCGGGCTGTCCACGACGCGGCGCGCGCCGAGCAGGATGCCCGGCATGAAGCTGCTGTGGTGGAGCGAGTCGTGGCGGACGGTCAGCGTCTCGCCCTCGCCGCCCAGCAGGACCTCCTGGTGGGCCAGGAGGCCACGCAGGCGTACGGAGTGCACGGGCACCCCGTCGACGTCCGCGCCCCGGGCGCCGTCCAGCGCCGTCACCGTGGCGTCCGGTGCCGGAGCCGAGCCCGCCTTGGACCGGGCCTCGGCGATGAGCTGCGCCGTGCGTGTCGCGGTGCCACTGGGCGCGTCCACCTTGTTCGGGTGGTGCAGCTCGATGACCTCGACCGACTCGAAGTAGGGCGCCGCGATCTGCGCGAACCTCATGGTCAGTACGGCCCCGATGGAGAAGTTGGGCGCGATGAGCACGCCCGTCTCCGGGGACTGGGCCAGCCAGCCGGTGAGCTGCGCGAGGCGTTCGTCGGTCCAGCCGGTGGTGCCGACGACCGCGTGGATGCCGTGGCGCACGCAGAAGTCGAGGTTGCCCATCACCGAGGCCGGGGTGGTCAGTTCGACCGCGACCTGGGCACCGGTGTCGGCGAGCGTCTCCAGCTTGTCGCCCCGGCCGAGGGCGGCGACCAGCTCCATGTCCTCGGCGGCCTCGACCGCCCGCACCGCCTCGGCACCGATACGGCCGTTGGCGCCGAGGACCGCCACGCGCAGCTTGCTCATGTTCTTGCTTCCTTACCGGACGGATACGGGTGTGGAGCGGATACGGCTGTCAGGCGACGGCCTCGTGCAGACGCGCCGCCTGCTTGTCCTTGAGCGGGCCGATGACCGCCAGCGACGGGCGCTGCCCCAGGATCTCGTGGGCGACCTCACGGACGGCGTCCGGGGTGACCTCGGCGATCCGGGCCAGCATGTCGTCCACGGACATCTGGTCGCCCCAGCACAGTTCGCTCTTGCCGATACGGTTCATCAGCGCGCCCGTGTCCTCCAGGCCGAGCACCGTCGAACCGCGCAACTGGCCGATGGCGCGGCCGATCTCCTCGTCGGAGAGGCCGTGCTCGGCGACGTGGTCGAGTTCGTCGCGGCAGATCTTCAGCACGTCGTGGACCTGTGAGGGCCGGCAGCCCGCGTACACGCCGAAGAGGCCGCAGTCGGCGAAGCCGGACGTGTACGAGTACACGCTGTACGCCAGTCCGCGCTTCTCACGGACCTCCTGGAAGAGGCGGGACGACATACCGCCGCCCAGAGCCGTGTTGAGCACGCCCAGTGCCCAGCGGCGCTCGTCCGTGCGGGCCAGGCCCGGCATGCCGAGGACGACATGGGCCTGCTCGGTCTTGCGGCCGAGCAGTTCGACGCGGCCGGCCATCCGGATGCTGCGGCGGCCGTCGCGCGGGGCGATCGGCTGGGCGTCGGGCTTCCTGAGGGCGCCGGCCTTCTCGAAGGCCGCGCGGACCTGGCGTACGACCTTGTTGTGGTCGACGTTGCCGGCCGCCGCGACGACGAGGTGGGTCGGGTCGTAGTGCTTCTTGTAGAAGCGGCGGATGCGGTCCGCGGTGAGGGCGTTGACCGTGTCGACCGTGCCGAGGACCGGGCGGCCGAGGGGGGTGTCGCCGAGCATGGTGTGCGCGAACAGGTCGTGCACACAGTCGCCCGGGTCGTCCTCCGTCATCGCGATCTCTTCGAGGATGGCACCGCGCTCGACGTTGACGTCCTCTTCGAGGATCAGGGAGCCCGTGAGCATGTCACAGACGACGTCGATGGCGAGCGGCAGGTCGGTGTCGAGCACGCGCGCGTAGTAGCACGTGTACTCCTTCGCCGTGAACGCGTTCATCTCGCCGCCGACCGCGTCGATCGCGGAGGAGATGTCCAGCGCCGACCTGCGCTTCGTGCCCTTGAAGAGCAGGTGCTCCAGGTAGTGCGTGGCGCCGTTCAGCGCCGGCGTCTCGTCACGGGAGCCGACGTGCGCCCAGATGCCGAAGGTCGCGGAGCGGACCGACGGCAGGGTTTCGGTGACGATGCGCAGGCCGCCCGGGAGGGTGGTCTTACGGACCGTGCCGATGCCGTTGGTGCCCTTGATCAGGGTTTGCGTACGGGCAACGGCCCGCGCCTCCGAAGAGGTGCGGGCCGTCGCCGTGGAGGTGCTCGATGTCACTGGTCGCCCGCAGCGGAGCTGCTGTCGGACGCGGTGTCCTTCTTGTCCTCGTCGCCTTCACCCTCGATGACCGGGATGAGCGACAGCTTGCCGCGGGAGTCGATCTCGGCGATCTCGACCTGGACCTTGGAGCCGACGGCCACCACGTCCTCGACGTTCTCCACGCGCTTGCCGCCGGCGAGCTTGCGGATCTGCGAGATGTGCAGCAGACCGTCCTTGCCCGGGAGCAGCGACACGAACGCGCCGAAGGTGGTCGTCTTCACGACCGTGCCCAGGTAGCGCTCGCCGACCTCCGGCATGGTCGGGTTGGCGATCGCGTTGATCGTGGCGCGGGCGGCCTCGGCCTGCGAGCCGACCTGGGCACCGATGTAGATGGTGCCGTCGTCCTCGATCGTGATCTCGGCGCCGGTGTCCTCCTGGATCTGGTTGATCATCTTGCCCTTGGGGCCGATGACCTCACCGATCTTGTCCACGGGGATCTTGACGGTGATGATCCGCGGGGCGTTGGGGGACATCTCGTCCGGCGTGTCGATCGCTTCCATCATCACGTCGAGGATGTGGAGGCGGGCGTCACGGGCCTGCTTGAGAGCGGCGGCCAGGACGGAGGCCGGGATGCCGTCCAGCTTGGTGTCGAGCTGGAGGGCGGTCACGAACTCCTTGGTGCCGGCGACCTTGAAGTCCATGTCACCGAAGGCGTCCTCCGCACCGAGGATGTCGGTGAGGGCGACGTAGTGCGTCTCGCCCTTGATCTCCTGGGAGATCAGGCCCATGGCGATACCGGCGACGGGGGCCTTGAGCGGCACACCGGCGTTCAGCAGCGACATGGTGGAGGCGCAGACCGAGCCCATGGACGTCGAGCCGTTGGAGCCGAGGGCCTCGGACACCTGACGGATCGCGTACGGGAAGTCCTCGCGCGACGGCAGGACCGGCACGATCGCGCGCTCGGCGAGCGCGCCGTGGCCGATCTCGCGGCGCTTCGGGGAGCCGACGCGGCCGGTCTCGCCGACGGAGTACGGCGGGAAGTTGTAGTTGTGCATGTAGCGCTTGCGCGTCACCGGGGAGAGGGTGTCGAGCTGCTGCTCCATCCGGAGCATGTTGAGGGTGGTGACGCCCAGGATCTGGGTCTCGCCACGCTCGAACAGCGCCGAGCCGTGCACGCGCGGGATGGCCTCGACCTCGGCGGCGAGCGTACGGATGTCCGTGACGCCGCGGCCGTCGATGCGGACCTTGTCCTTGATGACGCGCTCACGGACCAGGGACTTGGTCAGCGAGCGGTAGGCAGCGCTGATCTCCTTCTCGCGGCCCTCGAACTGCGGGAGCAGCTTCTCGGCGGCGAGGCCCTTGACGCGGTCCAGCTCGGCCTCGCGGTCCTGCTTGCCCGCGATGGTGAGCGCCTGGGAGAGCTCGTCCTTGACGGCGGCGCTGAGCGCCTCCAGGACGTCGTCCTGGTAGTCGAGGAAGACCGGGAACTCGCCGGTGGGCTTGGCGGCCTTGGCGGCGAGGTCGGCCTGGGCCTTGACGAGCACCTTGATGAAGGGCTTCGCGGCGTCCAGACCGGCGGCGACGACCTCCTCGGTCGGCGCCTCGGCGCCGCCCGCGACCAGGGCGATGGTCTTCTCCGTGGCCTCGGCCTCGACCATCATGATCGCGACGTCGCCGTCATCGAGGACGCGACCGGCGACGACCATGTCGAAGACGGCGTCCTCGAGCTCGGTGTGCGTCGGGAACGCGACCCACTGGCCGTTGATCAGCGCGACGCGGACGCCGCCGATCGGGCCGGAGAAGGGCAGACCGGCCAGCTGCGTGGACGCGGAGGCGGCGTTGATCGCCACGACGTCGTACAGGTGGTCGGGGTTGAGCGCCATGATCGTGGCGACGACCTGGATCTCGTTGCGCAGGCCCTTCTTGAAGGACGGGCGCAGCGGGCGGTCGATCAGGCGGCAGGTGAGGATCGCGTCCTCGGAGGGCCGGCCCTCACGACGGAAGAAGGAACCGGGGATCTTCCCGGCCGCGTACTGGCGCTCCTCGACGTCCACCGTGAGGGGGAAGAAGTCGAGCTGGTCCTTGGGGTTCTTGGAGGCGGTGGTGGCCGACAGCACCATGGTGTCGTCGTCCAGGTACGCCACGGCGGAGCCGGCGGCCTGCTTGGCCAGGCGGCCCGTCTCGAAGCGGATGGTGCGGGTGCCGAAGGAACCGTTGTCAATGACGGCCTCGGCGTAGTGGGTCTCGTTCTCCACTAGCGTTTTCTCCGATACTTTTTCGTCTTTTGTCCCGTCCTGCCCGTGTGGCAGAGGGACGTGGGGTCGGAGAAGCGCGCCTTCTGATTGCGGGCCGGTCTTCGATCGAAGCACCCGGGGGTTCAGTCCCGGGGGCCACTACCGAGGACCGGCGGCGGCGAGGTGCGCTTCTCCTCGTTCGTGTCCTGCGTTCATGTCCTGCGTATTGCGTTGTGCTACCACACTACAAAGAGGTGGTGACACTCCGCACGTACAGCAAAGGGAGCGGCCCCCTAAAAGTGGGAACCGCTCCCTCCACGGCGTCTTACTTGGCGCCCGCCGCACCGCGGCGGATGCCGAGGCGGTCGACCAGCGCACGGAAGCGCTGGATGTCCTTCTTCGCCAGGTACTGGAGAAGGCGGCGACGCTGACCGACGAGGATCAGCAGACCACGACGGGAGTGGTGGTCGTGCTTGTGCGTCTTGAGGTGCTCGGTCAGGTCCGAGATACGGCGCGAGAGCATCGCGACCTGAACCTCGGGGGAGCCGGTGTCGCCCTCCTTGGTACCGAACTCGGAAATGAGCTGCTTCTTCACTGCGGCGTCGAGCGACACGCGTGCTCCTCGTAGTCTTTGTCGTAGCCACCGAGTGCCCCTGGTCCACTTCTCAGGGGAGCTTCTGTAACTCGGGAGGCGGGAATCCGCTGGGCGCGGCCTCCGGAGTCGCTGACTCCAGGGGTGCGTACACAAACGGCCGTCGCCCAGGATAGCAGCAGGCAGAGGCCGTCCTCACCGTGGTGTGCAAACAGTCCGGGCGACGGGGACTCGGCCAGTAGGGTGAGCGCGCAGATCGTAGATCGTAGTTACGTACCGCAACACTCGTATGTAGTCGTATGACGTACGTCGGGAAGGGGTCGCTTCGCCATGGCGGAGGCACAGGGCGCTCAGGACACCACGGCCGCACAGGACGAGGACGTCAAGGCGCGCAAGGAGCGGGAGCGGGACGAGCTGTACTCCCTCGACATCTCGGGCGTCGAGTGGCACAGCGCCCCCGGTACGGAGGAGCACGAGGAGCGGGTCGAGATCGCCTACCTTCCCGAGGGCGCGGTGGCCATGCGGTCGTCCCTGGACCATGACACCGTCCTGCGCTACACGGAGGCGGAGTGGACGGCGTTCGTGCTCGGGGCGCGCGACGGGGAGTTCGATCTGGAGCCGACGGAGCTCAACGGCGGGCTCGCGGCGGCCGAGAGCGGCCCTTCGGGCTCGGGTTCCGGTTCAGGTGCGAGTACGGATTCCGGCGGGGACGTGGAGTAGTTCGCTCAGTCGTCCCGGGTGAGGGATCCAGGGGCGGGGCCGGTGCAGTGCGCCGGTCCCGCCCCTCTTTTTCGCGCGCTTTTCCGCGAAGTGCGTTGTCAGAGGGGCCGCCTACTATGCATGTGAGGTTATGGCGCCGGTGGGACAGATGTCGTAGCGATCCCGTCAACTCTCTTGCGGGAGAAGACGGTTCGAGCGCGGATGGGATCGGTTCCGGTCAGGCTGTGACGTAGTGGACGGTCACTGGGGGGTGGACGGGCCTGCCGGGGCAGGGGTCGTGGTGATTAGGCTGGGACCGGCGCGACGCCGGAACCCGTGGACCGGGTGCCGGCGTACCGGGGGGAAAGCCGGGCACATCGGACGACCTCCACCGCCCGACGCCGCACGAGGTGGGCACGACCCACGGGAATGCCGGCTTCGGACGAGACGAATACAGACGAGAAATGGTCGCCCAGCACGGCAAGAGGGTGCTCGACCACACCAGGAGGAATTGTGAACGGCGATCGGGACGGGAACCGCGGGGGCTGGGCCACGCCCGGCGACGACCAGTCCGACGTTGAGTCCGCCAGCGAGATGACGGGCGAGTTCACCATCGATTACGCGACGCCTGCCTGGTACACGCAGAACGCGTCGGGAGGGTCGGGGGCATCCGGTGACGACTCCGTCGGTGCGGCCGTCGAGGACGAGGCTGTCGCCGCTGCGTCGAGCGTCCCGGAGTCCGTGGACGACGTGGTCGAGCCCGCCGCAGCGGCTGAGGTCGTCACGGACATAACGGGATCCTCCGAGGACGAGGGCGACGACGGTACGGACACCAGCGAGGTCGCCGAAGAGGTGAGCGACTCCGTGTCCCCTCTCAGGGAGGGCGAGTCCCAGGATCAGGACGTCACCGACACCGCCGACGCCGCACCGTCGCAGCTTGTCGAGCCCACGGACGCGGACACTGACGCCGAGACCGACGCGCAGGACGCCGAGCTCGTCGAAGTGACGCCGGTCGACGTGGAGCGCGAGGGACCTGTAACCACGGAGTCGGTGTCCGCCGAGCCCGTGGCTGCCGAGGTCGCCGACGCCGAGCCCGAGGACGCGGAGCCCCAGGCTGCCGCCGAGCCCGAGCCCGAGCCCGAGGACGCGGAGCCGGTGCCGGTGCCGGTGCCGGATACGGCCGACGACGTGCGGGGATCCGCGCCGGTCGCGCCCGCGCGGGACTCGGTGCCCAGCGCACCGCTCAACATGCCCCCGTTGCCGGAGGGCGCGCCCGGGACCGTGCCTCCCTCGTGGGCACCCTCTCCGACATCTCAGAGCGGGCTGCCGCCGCTGCCTCCGTCGTTCCAGCCGGCCGGTGCTCCCGCCTCGGCGGGACAGTGGACCGCGCAGCCGCAACCTCAGCCGCCGACGCAGCCGGAAGCCGCGCCCGTTCAGCCACAGGCCGCGTCGGCCGCCCCGGCACCGGGCCGACCCCAGCCTCCCGCCGTGCCGGGCCAGCAGCCGCCCGTACCGCCCATGCAACCCCCGTTCCAGCCGCAGGCCCCGCAGCCCGCACCCGCCGTGTGGAACCCTCCTCAGCAGGTACCGGCTCCGGCTGCCCCGCAGGCGGGCTACGGCTTCCCGCCTCCCCACCCGACCCCTTCCCCGGGTGCGCCCCCCGCCGGCTACGGCTTCCCGCCGCAGGCAGCACCGACCGCCCCCACGGGCCCCAACGCCCAGGGCGGATACGGCTTCCCGCCCCCGAGCGCCCAGCCTCCGGCCCCGGACACCCAGGGTGGCCACAGCTCCCCTCCGCCGGTCGCACCTGCCCCGAACCCGGCAGGCCCCAACGCCCACGGTGGATACGGCTTCCCGCCCCCTGGCACCCCGGCCCCGGGCGCCCCGGGCGGCTACCGTCTTCCCCACCCCGGCGCACCCGCCCCGAACCCGGCAGGCCCCAACGCCCAGGGTGAGCAGAGCTACCCAGCCCCGGGCGCCCCGACACCGAACGCTCCGGGCGGCTACGGCCTTCCCCGCCCAGGCGCACCCGCCCCCATCCCTGCGGGCCCCAACGCCCACGGCGGATACGGCTTCCCGCCCCCCGGCACCCCAGGCCCGGGTATCCCTGCCCCCGCGCAGGACGCCTCCCCCACCGGATACGGCTTCCCGCCGCCGGCAGCACCGGCCGACATCGCGGGCCCGGCACCCGCGGCTCCCCACCCCCAGGACGGCTACGGCCTCCCCCGGCCCGGCGCACCCACCCCGAACCCAGCTGGGCCCAACGCCCAGGGCGGATACGGCTTCCCGGCCCCCGGCACCCCGGCACCCGCACCGACGG
Source organism: Streptomyces lacrimifluminis (assembly GCF_014646095.1). GTDB lineage: Bacteria > Actinomycetota > Actinomycetes > Streptomycetales > Streptomycetaceae > Streptomyces > Streptomyces lacrimifluminis. Next base: position 13,577 of record NZ_BMMU01000019.1, read on the forward strand.
CTCCCGCCCCCCAGACCGGCTACAACGTGCCCCAGCCGGGGGCACCCGCCCCGAACCCGGCAGGCCCCAACGCCCACGGCGGATACGGCTTCCCGCCCCCTGGCGCCCCGGCCCCGGCCGCCCCCGACGCCCACAGCTCCCCCCAGCCCGCCGACCAACCCCCGGCTCCCGCCACCCCGGGTGGCCCCACTCCCCCGGCCCCGGCCGACACCGCGCCCCTGAGCCCCGCACCGGCACCCGCGCCGAGCGGGCCCCCCGCGCCCAACCCCCAGGACGGGTACGGCTTCCCGCCCCCCGCCGGACCCCCGCAGCCGGGGTACGGGTTCCCGCACCCAGGTCAGCCTGTCGTGCCCGGTGGATACGGGTTCCCCTTCCCCCAGCCGCCCGCGCAGGAGGTGCCGCCGCAGCCTCAGGTGCCGCAGCAGCCCGAAGCGCCCCACTCGCAGGCCGGGCCTCAGGTGCCCCCGCACGTGCCGGGACACCAGCCACCGGGTGCCGTTCCGGCGTCGCCTCCGCAGCCGGCGTACGGCCAGCCCATGCCCGGGGTTCCGCAGCCCGGGCATCCCGCCGGGCCGCAGCCGCCCGTGGATCCGCGTACCGGGGCCGCCTGGCCGCAGCCCATGCAGCACGACCAGCGGCAGATGACCAACCCCGGTGTCGCGCCGCTCGGTTACACCGCGGCTGTCGAGCTGTCCTCCGACCGGCTGCTCAGCAACAAGAAGCAGAAGGCGAAGAGCGGCCGGCCCGCAGCCACGTCCTCCCGGTTCAAGATCGGTGGGAAGAAGGAGGAGGCGGAGCGGCAGCGCAAGCTCGAACTGATTCGCACGCCCGTGCTGTCCTGCTATCGCATCGCCGTCATCAGTCTCAAGGGCGGTGTCGGCAAGACGACCACGACCACCGCGCTCGGCTCGACCCTCGCCACCGAGCGGCAGGACAAGATCCTCGCCATCGACGCCAACCCGGACGCGGGTACGCTCGGCCGCCGCGTGCGGCGCGAGACCGGGGCCACCATCCGTGACCTCGTCCAGGCGATCCCGTACCTGAACTCGTACATGGACATCCGGCGGTTCACCTCCCAGGCGCCCTCCGGGCTGGAGATCATCGCCAACGACGTCGACCCGGCCGTCTCCACGACCTTCAACGACGAGGACTACCGGCGCGCGATCGACGTACTGGGCAGGCAGTACCCGATCATCCTGACCGACTCCGGAACCGGTCTGCTCTACAGCGCCATGCGCGGTGTACTCGACCTCGCCGACCAACTGATCATCATCTCGACACCGTCCGTCGACGGTGCCAGCAGCGCCAGCACGACGTTGGACTGGCTGTCCGCGCACGGGTACGCGGATCTCGTCTCACGGTCCCTCACCGTCATCTCGGGTGTGCGCGAGACCGGCAAGATGATCAAGGTGGAGGACATCGTCTCCCACTTCGAGACGCGCTGCCGGGGCGTCATCACCGTGCCCTTCGACGAGCACCTCGCCGCCGGTGCCGAGGTCGACCTCGACATGATGCGGCCCAAGGTGCGCGACGCCTACTTCAACCTCGCCGCCCTGATCGCCGAGGACTTCGTACGGCATCAGCAGATGCACGGGCTGTGGACCTCGGACGGCAATCCGCCCCCCGTCGCCGCCCCGCCGCTGCCGGGACACCAGCAGCAGATTCCGGCGCAGCCGCCGCAGGGACAGCCGTACCCGGCCCCGCCCGCTCCAGGACAGGGCCACCAGGTTCCGCCGCCGCCCGGCCAGCCGGGGCAGTACCCGCCACCGCCCCAGCCCGGCCAGCCGTACCCGCCGCAGCAGCCGTACGGCTATCCGCCGCAGCCGGGACAGCCCTACCAGCCGCCCCAGCAGCAGCCCCAGCCCCCGCAGCCCGGTTACCCGCAGCAGCAGTAGCGGAAGTGAACAGAGAAGGCGGCCGGTGCCCTCGGGCA
>NZ_BMMU01000019.1:15524-181543 GCF_014646095.1 Streptomyces lacrimifluminis
CGGGCACCGGCCGCCTTCTCTTGTGTACCTACCTGCCTACTGCCTACCCACTACCTGCTCGGCACCTGGTCGGCACTACTCCGCCGCCGCGATCAGCTCGCGGCACTTCTTCACGTCCTCGGACATCTGGACGAGCAGCGCGTCCAGCGAGTCGAATTTGGCCTGGCCGCGCACGAACGCCAGGAAGTCGACGGCCACGTGCAGGCCGTACAGATCGAGGCCGACGCGGTCGATGGCGTACGCCTCCACCGTCCGTTCCGTGCCGTCGAACTGCGGGTTCGTGCCGACGGAGATCGCGGCCGGCATCTCCTCGCCGTCCGCGTGCAGCCAGCCCGCGTAGACGCCGTCGGCCGGGATCGCGGTGTGGGGCAGCGTCTCGACGTTGGCGGTGGGGAAGCCGAGTTCACGGCCCCGCTGCGCGCCACGGACCACAATGCCCTCCACCCGGTGCGGGCGGCCGAGGATCTCACCGGCACCCCCGACGTCACCCTCGCCGACCAGGCGCCGCGTCAGCGTGGACGAGAACGGCTCGCCGCCGCCCGCCTCGCCCGACACGTACAGGTCGACGACCTCGACCTCGAAGTCGTAGGTGCGGCCGAGTTCGGTCAGGAACTCCACGTTGCCGGCCGCCTTGTGGCCGAAACGGAAGTTCGGACCCTCGACGACCGCCCGGGCGTGCAGCTTGTCGACCAGGACCTTGACCACGAAGTCGGCCGGCGAGAGCTTCGAGAACTCCTTGGTGAACGGGAGGATGAGGACGGCGTCCACACCCAGCTCGGCCATCAGTTCGGCACGGCGGTGGTGCGGAGCCAGCAACGGCGGGTGGCTGCCGGGGCGCACGACCTCGCTGGGGTGCGGGTCGAACGTGACGACGACCGAGGGAACGCCCAGCTCGCGGGCGCGCTCCACGGCGTGCCGGACGATCAGCTGGTGTCCGCGGTGGACTCCGTCGTAGGAGCCGATGGTGACGACGCTGCGTCCCCAGTCCTCGGGGATGTCCTCCAAACCACGCCAGCGCTGCACTGTGACCGCTCCTCGTCGAACCCGTGTCCGTGTCGCCTCTTACGCAGGCCTTCTTACGCAGGTCTAAGGGTGCCATGCCGAACGCACCCCGCTCGCACCGGCATGGAGGCTGTGACGGGGCGCACGTGACCAATTGTCGGCTGTTGCCTCGAACCGTGCCTCAGCGCATGCCTCGGAGCGTGCCCTATGCGGGGACTCCTACCCCCGCCAGGTTCTCGATCATGCGGCGGGTGCTGGGGCCGACCACGACCGCCCACTCCCCGGGAGTGTCGGCCAGCCAGCCCGCCACCAGCACCGCGAATCCGGGCACCCGCCTGGCCAACTCGACCAGGACACAGTCGAAGCGCGTCGCACCGTTCGGAGTGCGTACGAGGAGCAGTCCGCAGCGGTGCACCAGGCCCCGGGTGCGCAGCTCGCCGTGGCGGATCGCGCCCTCCGCGGTGGCGCGGAGCAGCGCGTCGAGGACCGTGGGGTCGTGTTCCCGGGTCAGGAGGGCCTCGAGGAGTTCGTGGCGGAGGGCGTGGGAGGCGGGCGCCCCGGGCGCGGCCAGCACGGTCGCCAGGGCCGCGCGCACCGGCGCCGGGCCGCCGTCGAGGAGGCCGGTGACCAGCGGAAGGAGTACGGGCCGGACGGTGGGGCCGTGGTCCAGGCGCCGGTCGACGTACGCGGCCAGGTGCCCGGCGGTCTCCGGGTGCCGCTCCACCACCTCCCGTACGAGGGCGGCGACCCGGCGGGCCAGGACCGGGTTCGTGACGTCGGCGAGGGTGCGCAGGGCGTCGCCCGCACCCGGCCCGAGCAGCCTGGTCCGGAACGCGTCGAGGACCGGCTCCGGGTGGGTCGCGAGGGCGGCGACCAGGGCGCTCGGCGGCAGCTGCGGGTCGCCCGACGCGAGGTGCCGCAGCGCCTGCGGGAGATGGCGGTCGCGGGTACGTGGATCACGGACGAGGAACGCGAGCGCACCGCCGTGCAGGGCGCAGTCGGCGGGACGGGCGAGCAGGGCGAGGGCCGCGTAACGCAGGAGGTCGCGATCGGCCTCCGTGCGCACATGGGGTGCGGCCCACGGCCCGTACGCCACCGCCGCGACCCGCCGGGCAGGCCGCTCGTCGTGCGCCCACCGGTTCACGGCCCGGCAGACGGCCGACGGCTCCTCCTCGGCGAGCACGGAGAGGAGTTCGTCACCCCGCCGGTGCGCACTGTCGACAAGCACTTCGATCAGGTCGTCCAGCGCCCGGTGGCGGTGGGTGTGGAGCAGGGCCTGGGCGGCCGTCGCCACCGTCGCGTCCGGCGTCGCGGGCAGCGGACGCTCGTCGTCGAACCAGCGGGCGAGGAGCGGCTGTACGGCGGTGGGGTCGTCGGCGAGCAACTGGGCCACGGCGTCCAGGTAGCGGGGCTGGTCGGACCGGGCCGGGGGTTCGTCGCCGACGACGAGTCGGCGGAGCAGGTCGAAGCGGGCGACCTCGGGGAGACGGAGCACGGTCCAGAAGGAGGGGCCCAACTCCGGCGGCACCGTCCGGTTGCGTCGGCGGCGGGCCACGATGTGGTCGGCGAGGAGGCGCAGGACACCGGTGTACGGCGTCGCGTCGGGGACGTGGCGGAGCACTTCCGTGAGGAGGCGGGTCGCCCACCAGCGGGAGGCCGGCGGGCGGGGGGCGGCCCCGGAGTCCAGTGCCTGCACCAACTCCCGCAGGCGGTCCGCCAGTTCGGGGGCTCCGTGCTGGCGGGCGAGGAGCAGCAGCGACTGGACCACCGGCCCGATGCGGTGGTGCGGTACGGGGACGGGCGCCGTGTCCTCGTCGTTCTCCCGGCGACGACGGTGGACCAGGGCTTGCAGGGCCTCGTCCAGGTCCAGGTGCGTGCCCTGGATCCAGTCGGCGAGTTCCTCGTGGGCGAAGCGGTAGCCGGTGCCGGCGGGCACGAGGAGTCCCTCGGTGAGGACTGCGGAGGCCCAGCCCGTGCCGCCGCCCAGACGGACCGGTGCGGGGCCCCAGGGGAACACGGACTCGAAGGACGCGCGGTCCAGCTCGCCCTGTCCGGGGCCCAGGCTGCGGCGGGCGGCCTCGTGGACCTGGCCGGAGACCTTGGCGGCGAGTCGGCGTACGGGCGTGCCGCGCAGGCCGTTCTCGGCGGCGAGGCGGACGGCGATGCGGAGGCACATCAGGTCGAGGTAGGCGGTGAAGACGTCGTGGCGGTCCAGGCGGGGGGCGGTGGGGGTGCCGGGGAGGGCGGGGAGGGCGGCGCGGACCTCGGAGAGGAGGCGGAGGGTGAGGGGGTGGCGGGCGTCCTCGGGGGTGAGGGCGGTCGGGGGGATGGCGTAGCGGGCCTGGGCTTGGTGGGCTTCGGCCTCGGTGAGGTCGGTGAGGTGGAGGTGGTGCGGGGGGTGTGGTGGGCGTGGGAGTTTCTCGCCCCCGCCGCCCTTACCCGTCCCGTCCCTGGGGGCTGTGCCCCCAGACCCCCCAGTCGGCCCTGAAGGGGCCTCGTCCTCAAACGCCGGACGGGCTGGAGGTGCCGGCCGGGATGGAAATGGGCTTCCCGTCTGTTCCCAGTACTCCGGGCGGCAGGCCATCACCAGGCGGGCGTTCGTCTCCTGGAGCCATTCCTCCGTCGCCCTCGTCCAGTCGGGGGCTCGGTGGGCGAGACGTGGGGGCATTTCCTCGGGGCCGTCGAGGAGGAGCAGGAGGGGGCGGTCGGCGGCGTGGGCGAGGCGGGCCAGACGTTCCGGGGTGATGTCGCCCAGGTCGGTGCCGTACGTGCCCGACGTGGCCACGATCCGGCCCGCGCGGTCCAGCGCGCGGCGGGCCGCGTCCGCCACCGAGGTGTCGTCGTCGCGCAGGTCGGCGCCGCGCAGCCACAGGGTGGGGGCGGGTTCCGTGTCCCGGTGTCGGCGGGCGGCGAGGGCCGCGAGTTCCGTCGTACGGCCGCTGCCCGGGGCCCCGACCAGGCCGAGGACGACGGCCGAGGTCTCGCGCGCTGCGGTGAACGCCTTCAACTCCCTTGCCAGTTCCGTCCGTTCGACCGGCTCGACCGCACCCGCGTCCAGGCCGCCCGAGGTGCGGCCCACGAAGCCCGCCAGCGCGCCCGGCGGTCCGTCCGAGCCCACCGAGGTGGCCGTCAGTTCCAGGACGCCGGCGAGATTGAGGTCGGCGCCGTACGCGGGCACCGTCACCGCGTTGCGGGCGAGGAGGTCGGCGAGAGGACCGAACCCGTCCGCCCGCCGGCCGCGCAAGGGGAGCGCGAAACCGGCGGCGCGGTGTCCGGCCGGTTCTGCCGACCCGGTCGTGGGCCGCGGCAGCAGGGCGGTCCCCAGTACCCCCAGCACCGCGCCCGTCGTACGGTCGAGCACCGGTCCACCGGCCGCGCCGCCGCCCGGTCGCAGCGCGTCGCTGCCCGCTGTGCCGATCGCCAGCTCAAGGGCGTCGGGGAGGGGATGGAAGCGGTCCGTGGCCGTGTACGTGACGTCGGTCGTGCCGAGCACCCGCGCCTCGCGCCAGCCGCCCGCCGCGATCCGTACATACGTTCCGGTCGCGACGCGGTCCCGCGCGGAGACGGGGAGCGGGTCCGTGCCCAGTCCTTCGGTGTGCACAAGGGCCAGGCCGAGGGCCGGAAGGGGGGTCACGGCGTCCGCCGTGGACACCACACAGGTGCGGCCGGCCGCACCGCGCAGGACCAGCCGGGCCAGACCGTCGACCGCCTCGTGGCTGGTGATCAGCGTGCCGTGGTGGTCGGCCACGAACCCCGTGCCGCGAGGACGTCCGGCCAGGTCGCACACCTTCACGAGCGGCTCGTCGGCAGCCTCGCCCAGCACTTCGCCGTCCCGTGTCTCACCCGCGCCGGTCGACGGCCGACGGCCGCCCCCGGCGCGCGGGCCCCGTCCCGCCATCGTCGACCTCCCCGCCGAACACGCGAGCCTACGTACGCACGCGTCTACTGACGACCGTAGGCATCCGATGATCAGCAGGACAGAGCCTGCGACGAACGCGCCCCCTTCCGCCCCCTCGGTTCACTCCGAGCGCCTGCCCGGACGGGTGAATGAAGCGTGGGGGATGGATACACCTCTGGGTGGGGGAACCGAGGGGGAACCGTGGAGCGGCGGGAACGTGTCCCCGTGATCGTCGCTCCACGGCGCGGAACCTCGGACGAAGACGGCTCAGACGAAGACGGCGAGGCTCTTGGCCTTGCCCTTCTCCTCCTGGACCAGGGCGAGGAACTGCCCGGCGGGGTCGAAGACGGCCACGGCGCCCACACCCGTGTACTCCTCGGGCATCTCCAGCCGTACGCCGTTCGTCAGCAGCCGCGCCCGCCGCTCGTCCACGTCCCAGCGCGGGAACGCGGCGGTGGCCGCCTCGGCGATCGGCATCACCGTCAGCTCCTGCTGCAACCGGTCGAGCGTCCGGGCCCCGTCCAGCTTGTACGGGCCGACCCGCGTCCGGCGCAGCGCGGTGAGGTGACCACCGACCCCGAGGTCGGCGCCCAGGTCCCGGGCCAGCGCACGGATGTACGTACCGGAGGAGCACACCACCGACACGACCAGGTCGACTACGGGGGTGCCGTCGGCCGCGACCGCTGCCCGGACGTCGTACACCGCGAAGGAGGAGACGGTGACCGGGCGGGCCGGGATCTCGAACTCCTCGCCCTCCCGGGCCCGTTTGTAGGAGCGCACGCCGTTGATCTTGATGGCGCTGACCTTGGACGGCACCTGCATGATGTGGCCGGTCAGCTTGGCGACACCGGCGTCGACGGCTTCGCGGGTGACCCCGGAGGCGTCGGTGGAGGAGGTGATGTCCCCCTCGGCGTCGTCGGTGAGCGTGTTCTGTCCGAGGCGGACGGTGCCCAGGTACTCCTTCTCGGTCAGCGCGAGGTGGCCGAGGAGCTTGGTCGCCCGCTCCACCCCTAGGACGAGTACGCCCGTGGCCATGGGGTCGAGGGTGCCGGCGTGTCCGACACGGCGGGTCCTGGCGATCCCGCGCATCTTGGCGACCACGTCGTGCGAAGTGAAGCCCGACGGCTTGTCGACAATGACAAGGCCGTCGGGCGTCCCGGTGTTCTTCTGCGTCATTCGGCGGTGTCGTCCTCGTCCTCAGGCTTTTTGTACGGGTCCGCGTCGCCGGCGAACGCGGCGCCGGCGGACGCCTGTCGCACCTGCGCGTCGGAGGCACGGGCCTTGTCGAGGAGCTCCTCGATGTTCTTGGCGGTGTCCGGAAGGGCGTCCGCGACGAAGGCCAGCGTCGGCGTGAACTTCACACCGGCGGCCTGGCCTACGGCGGAGCGAAGGACGCCCTTGGCGCTCTCCAGACCGGCGGCAGCGGCTGCCCGCTCCTCCTCGTCCCCGTACACCGTGTAGAAGACGGTCGCCTCCCGGAGGTCCCCGGTGACCCGGGTGTCCGTGATGGTGACATGGGTGCCGAGCCTCGGGTCCTTGATCCCACGCTGCAGCTTCTTGGCCACCACCTCTCGGATGAGGTCAGCCAACCTCTTCGCCCGCGCGTTGTCGGCCACTGGTCCGTCTCCCGTTCTTTCTGTTCTGCGTCTCTGCGGTTCTGCGTTCTTGCAAGGCTGGTCTTCAGCTCTAGTCGTCGTCTCCGTGGAGGCGCCGTCGTACGGACAGCAGTTCCACCTCGGGGCGACCGGCGACCAGCCGCTCGCACTGGTCCAGCACATCGGTGATGTGCCCCACGTCCCCGGCCACCACCGCCAGGCCGATGCCGGCTCTGCGGTGCAGGTCCAGGTGTTCGACCTCGGCCGCGCTCACCGCGTACTTGCGCTGGAGTTCGGCGACGATCGGGCGGACGAGGGAGCGCTTCTCCTTCAGCGAGCGTACGTCGCCGAGCAGGAGGTCGAAGGACAGAGTCCCCACGTACATGTGTGTATCCGGATGACCCGCCGGTGCGGGATCGATGGCCCCGCCGACGGTATGGGCGGGGACATCGAGAACGGTACAACGAACGGGGCGGTGGCTCGACGGGATTGTTCTCGCCCCCGCCACCCCATCCTGCTGGGGCTCCGTCCGTGACCCCGCTCCTCAAACGCCGGAGGGGCTGAATGTCAGCCCCTCCGACAGACGGCCAACTGGCCGGCGGGGACTTCTCCCCGCCGGCCAGCTGGCACACGCACAACCTGCTCAGCCGCGCGGCTTCTCGCGCATCTCGTACGTCGCGATGACGTCGTCGACCTTGATGTCGTTGAAGTTTCCGAGGTTGATACCACCCTCGAAGCCTTCGCGGATCTCGGTGACGTCGTCCTTGAAGCGACGCAGACCGGAGATGGTGAGGCTCTCCGCGATGACCTTGCCATCGCGCAGCAACCGCGCCTTGGTGTTGCGCTTGACCTCGCCGGAGCGGACCAGCACACCGGCGATGTTGCCCAGCTTGGACGAGCGGAAGACCTCGCGGATCTCCGCCGTACCGAGCTCGACCTCTTCGTACTCCGGCTTGAGCATGCCCTTGAGGGCTGCCTCGATCTCCTCGATGGCCTGGTAGATCACCGAGTAGTACCGGACGTCCACGCCCTCGCGCTCCGCCATCTGCGCCGCGCGGCCCGCAGCGCGGACGTTGAAGCCGATGACGATGGCGTCGGAGCCGGTCGCCAGGTCGATGTCCGACTCGGTGACGGCACCCACACCGCGGTGCAGGATGCGGATGTCGACCTCTTCGCCGACGTCGAGCTGGAGCAGCGAGGACTCGAGAGCCTCCACCGAACCGGACGCGTCGCCCTTGATGATGAGGTTGAGTTCCTGCACCAGACCGGCCTTGAGGGCCTCGTCCAGGTTCTCCAGGGAGAACCGGACACCCCGGCGGGCGAAGTTGGCGTTGCGCTCGCGCGCCGCCCGCTTCTCGGCGATCTGACGCGCCGTGCGGTCCTCGTCGACGACCAGGAAGTTGTCGCCGGCGCCCGGGACGTTGGTGAGACCGAGGACGAGGACCGGGGTCGAGGGACCCGCCTCTTCCACGTTCTCGCCCTTGTCGTCGAGCATCGCGCGGACACGGCCGTACGCGTCGCCGACCACCATGGTGTCGCCGACCCGCAGGGTGCCTCGCTGGACCAGGACGGTCGCGACGGCGCCGCGGCCCTTGTCCAGGTGGGACTCGATCGCAATACCCTGCGCGTCCTGCTCCGGGTTGGCCCGCAGGTCGAGCGAGGCGTCCGCGGTGAGGACCACGGCCTCCAGCAGGCTCTCGATGTTGAGGCCCTGCTTGGCGGAGATGTCGACGAACATCGTGTCGCCGCCGTACTCCTCGGCCACCAGACCGAACTCGGTGAGCTGACCGCGCACCTTGGTCGGGTCGGCACCCTCGACGTCGATCTTGTTGACCGCGACCACGATCGGCACACCGGCCGCCTTGGCGTGGTTCAACGCCTCGATCGTCTGGGGCATCACACCGTCGTTGGCCGCCACCACGAGGATCGCGATGTCGGTCGACTTGGCACCACGGGCACGCATGGCGGTGAACGCCTCGTGACCGGGGGTGTCGATGAAGGTGATGCGACGCTCTTCGTCGTTGACGACGGTCGCGACCTGGTACGCACCGATGTGCTGCGTGATACCGCCGGCCTCGCCCGCGACGACGTTCGTCTTGCGGATGGTGTCGAGGAGGCGGGTCTTACCGTGGTCGACGTGACCCATGACGGTGACGACCGGCGGGCGGACCACCAGGTCCTCCTCGTCGCCCTCGTCCTCGCCGAACTCGATGTCGAAGGACTCGAGCAGCTCGCGGTCCTCCTCCTCGGGGCTGACGATCTCGAGGACGAAGTTCATCTCGTCCGCGAGGAGCCTCAGCGTCTCGTCGGAGACGGACTGCGTGGCGGTGACCATCTCGCCGAGGTTCATCATCACGCCGACGAGCGACGCCGGGTTGGCGCCGATCTTCTCGGCGAAGTCGGTCAGGGAAGCACCACGCGACAGGCGGACGGACTGTCCGTTGCCGCGAGGCAGCATGACGCCGCCGACCGACGGGGCCTGCATGGCCTCGTACTCCTGGCGCCTCTGACGCTTCGACTTGCGACCACGACGCGCGGGACCACCGGGACGGCCGAAGGCGCCCTGCGTGCCACCACGGGCACCCGGACCGCCGGGACGACCACCGAAGCCGGGACGACCGCCGCCGCCACCACCGGGACCACCGGGACGACCGGCGAAACCGCCGCCACCGCCACCGGGACCACCGGGACGGCCGGCGAAACCGCCACCGCCACCACCGGGACCGGCCGGACGACCGGCGAAGCCGCCGCCGCCACCGGGGCGACCGCCGCCACCGGCACCGGGACCACCGGGACGACCGCCGCCGCCACCGGGACCGCGGCCACCAGGGCCACCACCGGGACGCGGGCTGCCCGCTGCGGGACGCTGCGGCATCATGCCGGGGTTGGGACGGTTACCACCGGGGCCGCCACCGGGACGCGGAGCGCCACCGGGACCACCCTGCGGACGAGGCATGCCGCCCGGACTCGGACGCCCGCCGCCCGCGCCCTGCGGACGGGGAGCACCCTGGCCACCGCCGGCGCCCTGCGGACGCGGAGCGCCACCGGGAGCACCGGGGCCACCCTGGCCGCCGGGACGCGGGGCGCCACCCGGACGGGGCGTCTGCGGACGCGCCATCCCGGTGGAACCACCGGATGTGAAGGGGTTGTTGCCCGGACGCGGACCGGCCGGACGGGCACCGCCGGGACGCGGCGCGCCCTGGCCTGCCGGACGCGGGGCGCCCGGACGCTCACCACGGCCCTGGCCACGGTCCTGACCGCGGTCCTGACCCTGACCCCGGTCCTGACCGGGACCCGAGGGACGGGCGCCGGGACGCGGGGCACCGGGACGGGCAGCGCTGCTGGGACGCGGAGCCTGTGCGGCGGCCGGAGCAACCGGGGCCGACGGCGGAGCGGTGAACTCCGGCGTGGCCGGCGCGGCGACAACCGGCTTCGGCGCGGGCTTGGGGCCCGGCGTCGGACGTGAACCCTGGGCGGCCGGGGCGACCGGCGTAACCGGGGCACTGGGCGCACTCGGCGCGGCGGGCGCCGCAGGGCGCTCGGCCACGGCGGGCTTGGGAGCCGGCGGCCGCGGGGCGGCCGGACGGGCCGACTGCGCCGGGGAAGGCGCGCCGGGCTTGGGAGCAGCCTTGCGCGGGGCGCCGGGCTTGGCGTTGCCCCCGCCCTGGAAGGCGTCTGTCAACTTGCGTACTACTGGCGCCTCGATCGTCGAGGATGCCGATCGGACGAATTCACCGAGTTCCTGGAGCTTGGCCATGACGGCCTTGCTCTCCACCCCGAACTCCTTGGCGAGTTCGTATACCCGGACCTTAGCCACTTCGCTCCTTTTAGGTCCGGGTTGCGGCCGGACCGTCGCTACTTCATGGGCGTACTCATCGCGTGCTCATCGAGTGCTCATCGCAATCTCGACCTACTTCCAACTCGCGGGGGTACCAGAGCCGCACGGGGTTCCGCGCGACACGTTTTACGGTGTTTCCTGCTCGACGTACCGGCGCAACGCCACCACGTCGAGGGCTCCCTGGACACGCAGTGCCCGTGGGAATGCCCGGCGGCGGACCGCCAGGTCGAGGCAGACCAGGGCGGGGTGCACGTACGCACCCCGGCCGGGCAGCGTACCGCGATGATCGGGGACGCATTCACCCTCGACCGCCACGATGCGCAGGAGATCCTTCTTGGCCGCTCGCTCCCGACACCCCACACAGGTGCGTTCAGGGCATGCGCGGGCATGCGTCCGGCCAGACACTCCTAAGTCTACCTCCCCGCAGCGACCTCACCCCTTCGGGGCAAGAATCGAACGGCTGTTGTCGTGATCTCAGCCACTTGCGGCTTGGATCTATTCCCCCGCTAGTCCCGGGGCTGCTCAGCGGGCCGCTCGGACGGCTGCTCGATGTCCGGGCGGATGTCGATCCGCCAGCCGGTCAGCCGGGCCGCGAGCCGGGCGTTCTGGCCCTCCTTGCCGATCGCCAGCGACAGCTGGTAGTCGGGGACCGTCACGCGCGCGGAGCGGGCCGCCAGGTCGACGACCTCGACCTTGTTGACCCGGGCCGGGGACAGCGCGTTCGCCACCATGTCGGCCGGGTCGTCCGACCAGTCGACGATGTCGATCTTCTCGCCGTTCAGCTCGGCCATGACGCTGCGCACCCGGCTGCCCATGGGGCCGATACAGGCCCCCTTGGCGTTCAGGCCGCTGCGCGTCGACCGCACGGCGATCTTCGTGCGGTGACCGGCCTCGCGCGCGATGGCCGCGATCTCCACGGAACCGTCCGCGATCTCGGGCACCTCCAGCGCGAAGAGCTTCTTCACCAGGTTGGGGTGCGTGCGGGAGAGCGTGACGGAGGGACCGCGCACGCCCTTCGCCACGCGCACGACGTACGACCGCAGCCGCAGCCCGTGCTGGTAGTTCTCCCCGGGGACCTGCTCCTGCACCGGCAGGATGGCCTCCAGCTTGCCGATGTCCACGAGCACGTTCTTCGGGTCGCGGCCCTGCTGGACGACACCGGTGACGATGTCGCCCTCGCGGCCCGCGTACTCGCCGAGCGTCGCGTCGTCCTCGGCGTCCCGCAGGCGCTGCAGGATGACCTGCTTGGCGGTGGTGGCGGCGATCCGGCCGAAGTCCGACGGGGTGTCGTCGAACTCACGTGCCTCCTGCCCCTCCTCCAGCTCCTGGGGGTCCTCCTTCGCCCACACGGTCACATGACCGGTCTCCCGGTCGAGCTTCACGCGCGCGTGGCGGCGGCTTCCCTCGGTGCGGTGGTAGGCGATGAGGAGGGCCGACTCGATCGCCTCGACCAGCAGGTCGAAGGAGATCTCCTTCTCCCGCACCAAGCCCCGCAGGGCGCTCATGTCGATATCCACGGCTACGCCTCCTCTTCTTCCGTCATGTCCTGCTTGTCATGCTTGTCTTTGCGGTTGAACTCGACCTGGACGCGGGCCTTGTCGATGTCGGCGAAGGTGAGCCGGCGGGCGGTGGCCTTTCGGCCCTTCACGCCCGGCACTTCGAGGTCCATGCCCTCGTCGTCCACGGTCAGGATTCTGGCGACCAGTTCCTCGCCCTCGGCGAGCTGGAACCGCACCAGCCGCTCGACGGCACGGACGTAGTGCCGGTGCTCGGTGAGTTCACGCTCGGCGCCGGGGGTGCCGACCTCCAGGGTGTACTCCCCCGCGCCCATCGCGTCCGTCTCGTCGAGCTTCGCCGAGAGCGCGCGGCTCACATCGGCGATCGCGTCCAGGTCGGCGCCGTCGTCCGAATCGACGACGACCCGCAGCACTCTCTTGCGTCCGACGGAATCCACTGCGATCTCTTCGAGATCGAGACCCTGCGAGCTGACGAGCGGCTCCAGGAGCTCTCGAAGCCTCTCGCTCTGGGTGGTGCTCATCCGGGTGACTCCTCGGCCGCGTGTGCTGTTGTGGGTAGGTCGCGTGTCAGGTCAAAGGGTATCCGGTCCCGGGGGGTGTTGCCGTCCACCGGGACGCCGCCCGTCGCCCGGCTGCGCCGGTGGCGGGTGCCGGGCCGGGGCGCGGGTACGGTGATCACGGGCGTGCTGCCCTTCCCTGGTGTCCCGTTCGTACGAGCCCTCCGAGGACGTCTGCCGTGCCGTTCCCCCCACCGCCGCGCACCCCGCTGGGCGCTCCTCCGGGTCCGCGCCGAAGGACCCTGCTCGCCTCGGCCGCGGGCGCCGCCCTTCTCGTGGGCTGCACCACCGAGCCCGACACGACGGCCACGAGCTCCGGCAGCCCGTCGGCCGCCGAACGCACGCGCGCGCGTGCGGCACGCGACAGCACGGCGCTCGCACGGCAGTACGACACGGCCATCGCCGCGTTTCCGGTGCTGGCGGAGCGGCTGTCGGAGCTGCGGGCGGAGGTCGTACGCCACGCGGAGTCGTTCGGAGGCCGCGAGCCGACACCGACGCCCACGCCCACGCCCACCTCGGCATCCGCGTCACCTGCGGCTTCGGCGTCTTCTGCGGCGCCGACGAGCGAGCAGGACGCACTCGCCGGCCTCGCCGCCGCCGAGCGGACCCTCGTGGACCGGCGCACGAAGGCGCTTCTTGAGGCGCCGGGTGAGCTGGCGCGACTGCTGGCCTCGGTGGCGGCTGCCGGGGCGGCGCATGTGTACCTGCTGGCGGAGGGCGCGAAGTGACGGAAACGGTGTCGGAGAAGGCCGCGAAGGACACTGCCGAGTTGACCGCCCTCCAGGCCGCCCTGGGCGCCGAGCACGCTGCCGTGTACGGGTACGGAGTCGTCGGCGGGCTGATCGGTGAGGCCCGCCGGAGCGAGGCGCGGGCAGCGTACGACGCCCATCGCGCCCGGCGCGACGAGCTGGCGCGCGCCGTGCGGGCCCTCGGGGGCACGCCGGTGGCGGCGGCGGCCGGGTACGCCCTGCCGTTCCCCGTGTCGGACTCGGACGGCGCCGTCCGCCTCGCGGCCGAGCTGGAGGAGCGGGTCGCCGGGGTGTACTCCGACCTGGTGCGGGCAACCGGGGGCGAGCGGCGCCGGACGGGCGCCGAGGGGCTGAGAGAGGCCGCGGTGCGGGCGGTGCGGTGGCGGGGCGGGAGCGTACCCTTCCCTGGTCTTGCCGAGCGGTCCGGCTCCGCGTCGGCACCGGCCACGGCGTCGGCGACGCCCACGGCGTAGCCCGTACCGCATCCCGCGTACCGGAAGGAAACGACTCGCGCATGGCTTTCGAACCGCCGCCCCGTCTGGTGAGGGCGCTCGGCGAGACGCCACCGGACGGTGACGACTGGCTGGCGCGGCTGCCTGTGGAGGCTCAACAGGCCGTGGATCTACGCGTGTTGACCGTGGAACGGGTACAGCTTCCGGGCGGTCGCAGCAGCCTGGTGGTACTGGTGCGGCGGGCTGACGGTACGCCCGCCGTCCTGAAACTCGCGCCGCGCCGGGCCCGGCCGGAGAGCGAGCGGGCGGCGCTGGCGCACTGGGGCGGGGCGGGTGCGGTGCAGTTGCTGGAGCCGTCCAGCGGCTCCAGCGGCGAGGGTGTGCTGTTGCTCGAACGGCTGCATCCGGATGTGTCGGTGCGGTCACTGCCCGAGGCGAAGGCCCTGCTGGAGGCGGCGGGGACGCTGCGGCGGCTGTGGGTCGAGCCGCCCGTCGGCTCGGACGCGGTGTTCGAGACAGTGGCCGCGCGGACCGGGCGGCAGGCCGACGCGATGTCGGCGAGCGCCGGTGCGGATGCCGAGGTGGCGCCACTGGTCGAGGCGGCGCTCGCCGCGCGCGAGGAGTTGCTGGTCGCGCCGCCCGAGGCACGTTTGCTGCACGGTACGTTCCGGCAGAGCAAGGTGCTTGCCGCGGAGCGGGTGCCCTGGCTGGCGGTGGGGCCGGATCCGGTCGTCGGTGAGTGCGCGTTCGATTTGGCGCGGCTGGTTCGGGACCGGGTGGAGGATCTGATCGGCTCGTCTTCGGGGCCGGGGACCACCCGGCGGCGGGTGAAACGGCTTGCCGAGTCACTGGATGTGGATCAGGAGCGTTTGCGGGGGTGGACGTTGTTCCGGGCGGTGGAGTCCGGGGTCCGGGCGCTTCGGGTGGGGCGGCCCAAGGATGCGGAGTTGTTGCTGGAGTTCGCTGGGTGGCTCTGAGGTCCCGGAGCGGCTGCGGGCGGTGGGGCTTCTCACGCCCACGCGGCGGAACCGCAGTCGATGTACCGGTGCTCGAAACCGGACGTCGAGTCCGAGGTGCTGCTCGCGGTCGTCGTCGCGTCCGGCTCCATCGTGCCGACGAGGGCGAAGACCCCCGGCCGCCGCGGCCGGCGAGACCGCCGCCCCTGCGGCTCTCCGTCCCTGCCCCTGCTCCTGCTCCCTGACCGTCATGGCTGTTCCCCTTCGTGGGAGATGACCCGGTGTCATCTCCCACGCTCGGGGAACGGCCTGAAGGGCGGGATGAATCAGGCGGTGGCGGTCAGGCGGGCGATGGCTTCCTCGACCGTCAGTTCCTCGCGCTCGCCCGTCCGGCGGTCCTTCAGTTCGAGGACGCCCTCGGCCGAACGGCGGCCCGCCACCAGGATCTTCGGTACGCCGATGAGCTCGGCGTCCGTGAACTTGACGCCCGGGGAGACGCCGGCGCGGTCGTCGACCAGGACGCGGGCGCCGGCCGCGGCCAGCTTGTCGGAGACGTCGAGGGCCAGTTCGGTCTGGAGGGCCTTGCCTGCGGCGACGACATGGACGTCGGCCGGGGCGATCTCCTTGGGCCAGCACAGGCCCTGCTCGTCGGCGTGCTGCTCGGCGAGGGCCGCGACCGCGCGGGAGACACCGATGCCGTACGAGCCCATGGTCACGCGGACCGGCTTGCCCTGCTGGCCGAGGACGTCGAGGCTGAGGGCGTCGGCGTACTTGCGGCCGAGCTGGAAGATGTGGCCGATCTCGATGGCGCGGTCCAGCTTGAGGCCGGTGCCGCAGGCCGGGCACGGGTCGCCTTCCTGGACGACCACGGAGTCGATGTACTCGTCGACCTCGAAGTCACGGCCGGCGACGACGTTCTTCGCGTGCAGGCCCTCCTTGTTGGCGCCGGTGATCCAGGCGGTGCCGGGGGCGACGCGCGGGTCGGCGAAGTAGCGGACCTTCTCCAGGCCCTGCGGGCCGACATAGCCACGTACGAGGTCGTCGCGGCCCGTGAAGTCCTCGGCGGTGACGAGCTCGACGGCCGAGGGCGCGAAGTGCGCCTCGACCTTGCCCAGGTCGACCTCGCGGTCACCGGGGACACCGATCGCGACGATCTCGCCGTCCACCTTGACCAGGAGGTTCTTGAGCGTGGCGGAGGCGGCGACGTTCAGGTACGCGGCAAGCGTCTCGATGGTCGGGGTCTCGGGGGTCGGGATCTCTTCGAGGGCGGGAACGGCCGACCCGTCGACCGGCTGGAGCGCGTACGTGATCGCCTCGGTGTTGGCGGCGTAGTCGCAGTTGGGGCAGTCGGCGAAGGTGTCCTCGCCGGCGGCGGCCGGGGCGAGGAACTCCTCGGACTTGGAGCCGCCCATGGCACCCGCGGTGGCGGCGCAGATGCGGTAGTCGAGGCCGAGACGCGCGAAGATCTTCTGGTACGCCTCGCGATGCAGGGCGTACGACTTGGCCAGGCCCTCGTCCTCCGTGTCGAAGGAGTAGGAGTCCTTCATCAGGAACTCGCGGCCCCGCAGGATGCCGGCACGCGGGCGGGCCTCGTCGCGGTACTTGTTCTGGATCTGGTAGAGGATCACCGGCAGGTCCTTGTAGGACGTGCACTGGTCCTTGACCAGGAGGGTGAAGATCTCCTCGTGGGTCGGGCCGAGGAGGTAGTCGCCGCCCTTGCGGTCGTTCAGGCGGAACAGCTCGGGGCCGTACTCCTCCCAACGGCCGGTCGCCTCGTACGGCTCCCTCGGCAGCAGGGCGGGGAGCGTGACCTCCTGGGCGCCGATGGCGTCCATCTCCTCGCGGACGACACGCTCCACGTTGGCCAGGACCTTCTTGCCGAGCGGCAGCCAGGACCACAGGCCGGCGGCCGTACGGCGCACATAACCGGCCCTGACCAGCAGTTTGTGGCTGAGCACCTCGGCGTCGGCAGGGTCGTCACGCAGTGTCTTGACCATCAAACGGGACATGCGCTGGACCTGGGCCTGGGCCATGATTCTCGACTCCTGCTGCGTAAGGGTGATGGCAGGAGGTTAGCCGGGGGGTGCGGGACGGTGGAAATCGGTACGCCCGCCCGACGGCCGTTCCCTAGCGGCGGCGCAACGGAAGCGGGGCGCCCATCACCGCGTACGGCTTCGGGGCGCTGGGGAAGAGGACCTGGCGTGCCAGGTCCTCGTAGCCGAGGGAGTGGTAGAGGCCGCGGGCCGGGCTGTCGGTGTCGATCGCGGAGAGGATCGAGCGGGGTTCGGCGGCGGAGTCGGTGATCGCGGTGATGAGGGCGCGGCCGACGCCGAGGTTCTGGAAGGTCGGGTGGACGTGCAGTTCGGTGATCACGAAGGAGTCGTCGAGCCAGGCGTCGTGGCCCTGGCGGCGCAGATACGGTTCGACGACGGTGGACCACCAGTGCGTACGGTCGTTCGGCATGCCGTACACGAAGCCGGCGAGCCGTCCCTCGGGGGTGGTCGCGCCGAGCGCGCGGGCGCCGGGGTAGGCCAGATGCCGCAGGACGATCTGCCTGCGTACGGCGACCTCGTCGGCGCCGAGTCCGAACGCCACGGCCTGGACGGCGAGCGCCTCGTCGACCCGGGCGGCGAGGTCGAGGGGGCCGACGACCACGTCGTGGGGGCGGGGGTGACGGTGGTCCTGACCGGGGAAGCGCGGCATGTCGGGAGACTACAGGGGGTGCGGAGCGTCCTTGCGGGGCGCGGGCCGGATGTGGCTGAGCCCCCATCCCCGGAACGCTCGGGCAACGAGGGCCGTTTCAGAACAGGACGCTCATGAACGCTCCGACTTCCTGGAAGCCCACCCTCCGATATGTCCGGCGGGCGGAGGTGTTGAAGTCGTTCACGTACAGGCTGACCACCGGGGCCACCTCCGCGAGGGCGTAGCGCAGTACGGCGGCCATGCCTGGGGCGGCGAGGCCCTGGCCACGGTATTCGGGGGCCACCCATACGCCCTGGATCTGGCAGGCCTGCGAGGTCGCGGCGCCGATCTCGGCCTTGAAGGCGACCTTGCCGCGCTCGTCGAGGCGGGCGAAGGAGCGGCCGGAGCCGACCAGTTCGGCGACCCTGGCCTGGTAGAGAAGGCCGCCGTCGCCGGCGAGCGGCGAGATTCCGACCTCCTCGGTGAACATCGCCACGCACGCCGGCATGATCGTCTCCATCTCGTCCTTGAGTATGCGGCGGACGTATGGATCCGGGGTGACGAGGGCGGGGTCGGGCAGTCGGTCGGTGACCATGAGGGGCTGGTGGCGGCGGACCTCCCTGGCCGGGCCCCAGCTCGGTTCGAGCAGCCGCCACAGCTGGGTGGTGGCTTCGGCGGGGCCGACGATGGAGGAACAGCGGCGGCCCGCTCGCCTGGCCCGGTCGGCGAAGGCGCGTACGGCACGCGGGGTGGCGCAGATCGGGACGAGGTTGGCGCCCGCGTAGCAGAGGCTGGTGAGCATGCCGTCCTCGTACCAGCCCCACATCTCGCCGCCGAGGCGCCAGGGGTCGAGGCCTGCCACCTGGACACGGGAGGTCACGAAGGCGTTCGCGACCGGCTCGCGGCCGAGGACGGCGAGCGCGGCGTCCAGGTCGCCCGGGTCGAGCACCCGGGAGGTGGTCTGCGTCAACACTGCGGGGCCTCACCATGCGGTCTGCTGATCTCCGCACTGTACCCGCGGAAGCTGGGCGGCGTCGTCCCGTGTTCGCCGCTCGCTTGTCAGGGAACGTCGGCTTGGTTTGCCGTTCCTGGGGGCTGCGCCCCCAGACCCCCCTTCGGCCCTGAAGGGTCCTCGTCCTCAAGCGCCGGACGGGCTGGAAATGCGGGCCGGTGCCGATATCAGCCCCGGCCGGGGAATCCAGCCGCTCCGGCGTTTGAGGAGTGGGGGTTCGGGGCGGATCAGCCCGCCACGGACACCGACGGCTCCCCCGAAGCGATCCCGGCCGCCTCCATCTGTTCGGCGATCTTCATCGCCTCCTCGATCAGGGTCTCGACGATCTTCGATTCGGGGACCGTCTTGATGACCTCGCCCTTCACGAAGATCTGGCCCTTGCCGTTGCCGGAGGCGACGCCGAGGTCTGCCTCGCGGGCCTCGCCGGGGCCGTTCACCACACAGCCCATGACCGCGACGCGCAGCGGGACCTCCATGCCCTCCAGGCCGGCCGTGACCTCCTCGGCCAGCTTGTACACGTCGACCTGGGCACGCCCGCACGACGGGCACGACACGATCTCCAGGCCGCGCTGACGGAGGTTCAGGGACTCCAGGATCTGGTTGCCGACCTTGATCTCCTCGACCGGCGGCGCGGACAGCGAGACGCGGATCGTGTCGCCGATGCCCTCGCTGAGCAGCGCGCCGAAGGCGACGGCCGACTTGATGGTGCCCTGGAAGGCCGGGCCCGCCTCGGTCACACCCAGGTGGAGGGGATAGTCGCAGGCCTCCGCGAGCTGGCGGTAGGCGTTGACCATGATCACCGGGTCGTTGTGCTTGACCGAGATCTTGATGTCCCGGAAGTCGTGCTCCTCGAAGAGCGACGCCTCCCACAGCGCGGACTCGACGAGCGCCTCGGGTGTGGCCCTGCCGTACTTCTGGAGCAGCCGCTTGTCGAGCGAACCTGCGTTGACACCGATGCGGATCGGCGTGCCGTGGTCCTTGGCGGCGCGCGCGATCTCCTTGACCTGGTCGTCGAACTGCTTGATGTTGCCGGGGTTCACCCGGACCGCCGCGCAGCCGGCCTCGATCGCGGCGAACACGTACTTCGGCTGGAAGTGGATGTCGGCGATCACCGGGATCTGCGACTTGCGGGCGATGGTGGCGAGGGCGTCCGCGTCGTCCTGCGTGGGACACGCGACCCGCACGATCTGGCAGCCGGACGCCGTCAGCTCGGCGATCTGCTGGAGCGTGGCGCCGATGTCCGACGTACGCGTCGTCGTCATCGACTGGACCGACACCGGCGCGTCTCCGCCCACGGCGACCGAACCGACCTGGATCTGTCGGCTCTTCCGGCGTTCGGCGAGCTTGATCGGAACGGACGGCATGCCGAGAGAAATCGCAGTCATCTGCTGTGCAACCCCAAGTTGTGGTTCAAGGTCCGGTCCCGGGAACAGCGGGCTCCGGACTTCGAGATTACGGCACGTGCCCAGGCCCGAGCACATCCCGCAGGTAAACCCACTCATTGGGGAACGGCCGGGCGCGGCGAGGTCCTTCCGCTGCGCCCGGCCGCCGTGAACACCATGTGAACCCGAGATTTTCTGCCGGGTTCAGGCGTGCGACGGCCTGCCTCTCAAGCGGCGGCTCTGTCTTCCTGTGTGCCACTCACCATCTGCGGCCTCGACGTCAGACCTTTGATGCCGATCCTGTACGGCGGCAGCTTCGGCCCCACGGCGCAGGACGGTACCTGGCACCAGCGACGCCGACTGCACCGTGGTGTCGGCTTCCGTCCGTCGACGTCGCAGTTCCTGCTCCCATTCGTCCACCTACCGGCGGAGATCACGCAGAATCCCGAGACTGTGCCTCAACCGGCCGGACCCCGAGGTGTCGAGGCACCGCCGGGGTCGTCCACGAGCACGAGGAACGTACAGCCGCCCGACAATGAGACACGCGACGAGAACGGGGCTGTTCATCACGATGGGTGATGAACAGCCCCGTTCTCCTGGGTATCAGGCCGCGCCGTCAGCCGCTCAAGCGCACCGGGTTGACCACATCGGCCACCAGGACGAGGAGCGTGAAGCAGATGAAGAGTCCCGCCACCACGTAGGCGACCGGCATCAGCTTCGCCACATCGAACGGACCCGGGTCCGGGCGCTTCAGCACCTTCGCCGTGTTCCGGCGCAGCGACTCCCACAGGGCGCCCGCGACATGGCCGCCGTCGAGCGGCAGCAGCGGGAGCATGTTGAAGAGGAAGAGGGACAGGTTGAAGCCCGCCACCAGCATCAACGCCATCGCCAGTTGCTGGGTGGGCGGGATGTCCAGGGTGAAGATCTCGCCGCCCACGCGGGCCGCGCCGACCACGCCCATCGGGGAGTCCGCCGCGCGTTCGCCGCCGTCGAAGGCGGCGTTCCACAGGGCGGGGATCTTGCCGGGCAGGCCGGCGATCGAGTCGACGGCCTCGCCCATCCGGTCGCCCATCCAGGTCACCGAGTCGCCGAAGTCCTGGCGGACGACACCGCTGGCCGCGCTGAAGCCGAGGAAGCCGGCCGTGACGTACTGGCCCTCGACGATCTGGCCGCTGGAGTCCTTCTTCGCGACCTGGTTCGTGGCGATCTTCGCGTGGAGGGTGACCTGCTCGCCCTTGCGGTCGACGACGATCGCCACCTCCTTGCCGGGGTTGGCGCGGATCTCGTCCGAGAGCTTGTTCCAGGTGTCGACCTGGACCCCGCCGAAGGAGAGGATCTTGTCGCCCGCCTTGAGGCCGGCCGCCGCGGCGGGGGATGCCTGGTCCGTCTTGCGGCAGGCGTCGCGGCCCTCGCTCTGGGCGATGACGCACTGGGAGACCGAGCTGACGCTGGTGGTCTGCTGCGAGATGCCGAAGCCCATGAGCACGGTCAGGAACAGTGCCACCGCGAGGATCAGGTTCATGAACGGGCCCGCGAACATCACGATGACGCGCTTCCACGGCTTGCGCGTGTAGAACAGGCGCTTCTCGTCGCCCGGCTGCAACTCCTCGAAGGACTGGGCGCGCGCGTCCTCGATCATCCCGCGCCAGGGCGAGGTCGACCGGGCCTCTATCCGGCCGTCCGGGCCCGGCGGGAACATACCGATCATGCGGATGTAGCCGCCGAACGGGATCGCCTTGATGCCGTACTCGGTCTCACCCTTCCTGCGCGACCAGAGCGTCGGGCCGAAGCCGACCATGTACTGCGGAACGCGGATGCCGAAGAGCTTCGCGGTGGAGAGATGTCCCAGCTCGTGCCAGGCGATCGACACCAGCAGGCCGATCACGAAGACGACTATGCCCAGGACCATCATCAGTGTCGTCATGCACGGGCCTCCGCCGTTGTCTTCGTCTGTTGTGTCAATTCCCGGGCCCTCGCCCGTGCCCAGGACTCCGCTTCAAGGACGTCCGCGACGGTCAGGGAAGTTCCCGTACGAGGTGTGCCGTGCTCCTCGACCACCCGGGTCACGGTCTCCATGATTCCGTTGAACGGTAGCCCGCCGCTTCGGAATGCCTCCACGCACTCCTCGTTGGCGGCATTGAACACCGCGGGGGCCGTGCCCGCGAGCTGCCCGACATGCCGGGCGAGGCCGACCGAGGGGAACGCCTCGGTGTCGAGCGGGAAGAACTCCCACGTCGACGCCCTGGTCCAGTCGAACGCGGGTGCCGCGTCCGGGACGCGCTCCGGCCAGCCGAGGCCGATGGCGATGGGGCCGCGCATGTCGGGGGGCGTGGCCTGGGCCAGTGTCGATCCGTCCGTGAACTCAACCATCGAGTGGACATACGACTGCGGGTGCACGACCACCTCAATGCGGTCGAAGGGAATGTCGTAGAGGAGGTGTGCCTCGATCACCTCCAGGCCCTTGTTGACGAGCGTCGCGGAGTTGATCGTGATCACCGGGCCCATCGCCCAGGTGGGGTGCGCGAGCGCGTCCTCGACCGTCACATCGGCCAGTTGTGCCTTCGTACGGCCGCGGAAGGGGCCGCCCGACGCCGTGACCACGAGCTTGCGCACATCGGAGCGGGTGCCTGCCGCCAGGGCCTGGAACAGGGCCGCGTGCTCGGAGTCGACCGGGATGATCTGGCCCGGCTTGGCCAGGGCCTTGACCAGCGGGCCGCCCACGATGAGCGACTCCTTGTTGGCGAGCGCGAGCGTGCGGCCCGCCTCAAGGGCGGCGAGGGTGGGGGCGAGGCCGATCGATCCGGTGATGCCGTTGAGCACCGTGTGGCAGTCGGAGGCGGCGAGGTGGGTGGCCGCCTTCGGTCCGGAGAGGATCTCGGGGAGCGGCTCCCCGGCGCCGTACCGCGTGCTCAGGGCCTCGCGCAGGGCCGGTACGGCGTCCTCGCGGGCGACCGCGACCGTGCGCACGCTCAGCCGGTGCGCCTGCTCGGCGAGGAGCGCGACGCGACCGCCCGCGGCGGAGAGCCCGGTGACCCGGAAACGGTCCGGGTTGCGCAGCACGAGGTCGATGGCCTGGGTGCCGATCGACCCGGTGGAACCGAGGATCACCACGTCCCTGGCGCCGTCCCCGGCCACGGGGTCGAAGACGAGGTGCGGGTCTGCGAGTGGGGCTGGGCTGTCCGTCATCCCTCCATTGTGGCCGCTGCCACCGACAGCGAGGACAGGGCGTCCCTCGGGACGAATATCCATAAGCAAAACCTACATAAAGATCGTGTGATAACACTTCATTCCTGTACCGGTGGACGACCGGTCAGTCGTGGACGAAATCCTTGGGGGGATCTCGATGCGCATTCGACGCGCTGCCCTGCCCGCGCTCGCGGGCGCCGTTGCCCTGACCGGCGCGGTTCTCAGCACTCCGGCCGAGGCGGCCGGCGGGGTGGTCATCCGGCACGTGTGGTTCGACAGTCCGGGTTCGGACAACGGCTCCAACGCGTCCCTCAACGGGGAGTGGGTGGAGATCAAGAACACCAGCTCCGCGTCCATATCGCTCAAGGGCTGGATCCTGAAGGACGTCGCCAACCACAAGTACACCTTCGCCAACCTGAAGATCGGCGCGGGCAAGACCATGAAGATCCGCACCGGCAAGGGGACGGACACCGCGGCCACCAAGTTCCAGAAGCGTTCCTGGTACGTCTGGAACAACACCAGCGACACGGCGATCCTGACGAGAGCGAACGGGTCGAAGGTCGACGACTGCAAGTGGACGACCAGCGACCCGAGCGACAAGCGGTGTTAGCTCCGCTGGATGGGCGGTTCGTTGCCTGCGGCTAGGTGAGGGCTGTCGGCCCACGCTGCGGAGCCGCAGACCGACACAGCCCCGCGCCCCTTCGGGACGCGGGGCTTCGGGGGCCCGGGGCCTCAGCGGATGGGCCGATGGACGTTCTCCTGTTCCGTCGGGCCCGGGGTGGCGTCCGCGATCCAGGGGCCCTCTCCCGAGAGATCTACGACGCCCTCCTCCAGCCAGGTGTACGCGCCGGCGAGGACGCCCTTGACCACCGAGCGGTCGACGTCGTCGGTGTTGGTCCAGAGCCGGCCGAAGAGTTCCTCGACGCGGACGCGGGCCTGGCGGCAGAAGGCGTCGGCCAGTTGGTAGGCCTCGCGGCCGTTCTGGCCCTGGGTGCGCAGGAGTTCGGCGCGTACGCAGGCCGCGCTCATCGCGAACAGTTCGGCGCCGATGTCGACGATCCGGCCGAGGAAGCCCTGCTTGGTCTCCATCCGGCCCTGCCAGCGGGACATGGCGTAGAAGGTGGAGCGGGCCAGCTTGCGTGCGCTGCGCTCGACATAGCGCAGATGCGGCGAGAGATCGACGCCTTCTCTCTTGAACTCGGCGTACGAGCCCGGGAGTTGTCCGGCTCCGGTGACCAGTTTGGGCAGCCACTTGGCGTAGAAGACTCCCGCGTTCGCGCCCGCCTTCGCCTTGTCCGACAGGGACTTGTCGGCGTCGATGAGGTCACCCGCGACCGTCAGGTGGGCGTCGACGGCCTCTCGGGCGATCAGCAGGTGCATGATCTCCGTCGAGCCCTCGAAGATGCGGTTGATCCGCAAATCCCGCAGGACCTGCTCGGCGGGGACCGCCCGTTCGCCGCGCGCGGCGAGCGACTCGGCGGTCTCGAAGCCGCGTCCGCCGCGGATCTGGACGAGTTCGTCGGCCATCAGCCAGGCCATCTCGGAGCCGTACAGCTTGGCGAGGGCGGCCTCGATGCGGATGTCGTTGCGGTTCTCGTCGGCCATCTGGGAGGAGAGGTCGAGCACGGCCTCCAGGGCGAAGGTGGTGGCCGCGATGAAGCTGATCTTCGCGCCGACCGCCTCGTGCAGCGCGACGGGCTTGCCCCACTGCTCCCGTACGCCCGACCACTCCCGGGCGATCTTCAGACACCACTTCCCGGCACCCACGCACATCGCGGGCAGCGACAGGCGGCCGGTGTTGAGGGTCGTCAGGGCGATCTTGAGGCCCGCGCCCTCGGGGCCGATCCGGTTGGCGGCCGGGACACGCACCTGGTGGAGGCGGGTGACGCCGTTCTCCAGGCCGCGCAGGCCCATGAAGGCGTTGCGGTGTTCGACGGTGACGCCCTCGGAGGCGGTCTCGACGACGAACGCGGTGATGCCGCCCCGGTGGCCCTCGGACTTCGGCACACGGGCCATGACGACGAGGAGGTCGGCGACGACCCCGTTGGTCGTCCAGAGCTTCACGCCGTCCAGGATGTAGTCGTCGCCGTCCGGCACCGCGCTGGTGGCGAGCCGCGCCGGGTCGGAGCCGACGTCCGGCTCCGTCAGCAGGAACGCGGAGATGTCGGTGCGGGCGCAGCGCGGCAGGAACTCGTCCTTCTGCTCCTGGGTGCCGAAGAGCTTGAGCGGCTGCGGTACGCCGATCGACTGATGGGCGGAGAGCAGCGCGCCGAGCGCCGGGTTCGCGGAGCCGACCAGGGCGAGCGCCTTGTTGTAGTACACCTGGGTGAGGCCGAGGCCGCCGTACTTGGTGTCGATCTTCATACCGAGGGCGCCGAGCTCCTTGAGCCCGTTGACCACCTCGTCCGGGATCCGGGCCTCGCGTTCGATGCGGGCCGCGTCGATCTTCGTCTCGCAGAAGTCGCGCAGCCTGGCGAGGAACTCCTCGCCGCGCCGCGCGTCCTCGGCGGGCGGGAGCGGGTGCGGGTGGATGAGGTCGAGCCGGAAGCGGCCGAGGAACAGTTCCTTGGCGAAGCTGGGCTTGCGCCAGCCCTGTTCCCGGGCGGCCTCCGCCACCTGGCGGGCCTCCCGCTCGGTGACGGTGGGTTTGGCTGGGGGGCTGACTGGGCTTGCGGACATGAGGCACACCTCGCCGCGAATCGGGATCTTGAGGACCGTACGTTACTGATCGGTGCTACTCGATCGTTGGTACCCGATTACGGGCGACCCCACCAGTCCTCGCGCAGCCATCGGCCGGGACAGGCCTCCGACACCCCCGCACGCGCGACGGCGAGAGGGGATGTTTCGCCCAGTACTCCTCAGCGGCCACCACCAGGTGGGAAAGTTGCCATGGTGGCCGAGAGAGCCCCGAAAAACCTTGTCGAAGCGCTTCGACAACATATGGACACCCAACCCGGGTGGGGTTACTGTCGTTCCACCCTCACTCGCCTTTATACGTCGCCGCTATCCGTCACGCGCACTGTCGAAGCGCTTCACACAATACTTGGAGAGCTGGATGGTCACCCTCGCCGAGGTCGCCCAGCACGCCGGAGTCTCGGCGAGCACGGTGAGCTATGTCCTCAGCGGCAAGCGGTCCATCTCCATGGGCACCCGGCAGCGGGTCGAGCAGAGCATCCAACAGCTCGGCTACCACCCGAACGCGGGTGCCCGGGCGCTGGCGAGCAGCCGCTCCAACATCGTCGCCCTGATGGTCCCGCTGCGTACGGACATGTACGTGCCGGTGATGATGGAGATCGCCATCGCGGTGGCCACCAGCGCCCGCACCTACGGGTACGACGTGCTGCTGCTCACCGGCGAGGAGGGCCCCGACGCCGTGCGCCGGGTGACCGGCAGCGGGCTCGCCGACGCGATGATCCTGATGGACGTCGAACTCGACGACGAGCGGCTGCCGTTGCTGCGCGGGACGGACCAGCCGTCCGTGCTCATCGGGCTGCCGGCCGCCACCGAGGGCCTGACCTGCGTCGACCTCGACTTCGGGGCCACGGGCGCGCTGTGCGCCGAACACCTCGCGGAGCTCGGGCACCGGGACATCGCTGTCATCGGCGAGGCGCCCGCGGTCTACGAACGGCACACCGGTTTCGCCGAGCGCACCCTCGACGGACTCCGGTCCCGGTCAAGGGAGTTGGGGGTGCGGGTGCTGCACCGGCCGTGCGAGGGCGGGTTCGACGCGATGACGGTGACCCTGGCCCGGATCTTCGACGAACGGCCGGGCACCACGGGGTTCGTCGTGCAGAACGAGTCGGCGGTCGAACCGTTGCTCGCGCTGCTGCGCCAGCAGGGGCGGGCGGTGCCGGAGGACGTGTCGGTCATCGCCGTCTGCCCCGACCAGGTGGCCACCCAGGCCTCGGTGCGGCTGACGTCCGTCGCGATTCCCGCGCAGGAGATGGGGCGTCGCGCGGTGGAACTGCTGATCGCCAAGCTCGAAGGGCGCGGGAGCGACGAAGTCGCTCTCATCTCACCCGAGTTGACGGTGCGGGCCAGTACGGGGCCGGCCCCGGCCCCAGCCGCTTCCTGATCCCCGCTCACCGATCCCCCGCACCGCGCCCGCATCAGCCGGCCTCGTCCGGAGCCGACCCACCACAACCGCAGACCCCACCCGAAGACCTCACTCGACGACACACCCAACGCCCGGACATCCCACGGCCGTTGGGGTGCCCCCGCCTGTCCCGAACCGGCCCGACAGAGCCGCGCCGGGGTCCCCCACAGCCGCCCCTTCCCCCACTCCTTCCTTCAGGAGCCGCCACGTGAACCAGCCCGCCGAATCCCTGCCCCCGTCAGGCGCGGTCAGCCTCGCGCAGTCCTCCCCCACCGTCGGTACGTTCCGTGAGCGGGCCGGTGCGCTGGAGTGGAGCGGCCGTCAGGAGACCGTACGGATAGAGCCCTGGGGGCCGGACGCGGTCCGGGTCCGGACACGGCTCGGCGGGCCGGTCCTGGAAGGTTTGCCGGGGGCCCTTCTGGACGAGCCGGAGTCGACGCCGTACACCGTCAAGATCGAGGACGGGCAGGGGCGGTTGACCGTCGGCGCGCTGACCGTAGAGGTGAGCGCAGAGGGGCTGATCCGCTTCCTGCGCAGCGACGACGCGGCCGAGCTGCTCGCCGAGGAGCGGGCGCACTTCTGGTGGCCGGGCTCGCGTCTCTACACGGCTGTCGGCAACGGCTACCACCGGCTGGAGCAGCGGTTCGCCGCCTACGAGGACGAGAAGCTGTACGGTCTCGGCCAGCACCAGCACGGCCGGTTCGACCAGAAGGGGGTCGTGCTGGATCTGGTGCAGCGCAACGCCGAGGTGTCCGTGCCGGTGCTCACCTCCAGCCGCGGTTACACCCTGCTGTGGAACAGCCCGGCGATCGGGCGGGTCGAGCTGGCGGGCAACGGGACGCGCTGGGTGGCGGATTCGGCCCGGCAGATCGACTACTGGATCACGGCCGGGCAGCCGGCCGGCGCCCAGCGGCGCTACAGCGCGGTGACGGGACGTACGCCCATGCTGCCGGAGTGGGCGGCGGGCTTCTGGCAGTGCAAGCTGCGCTACCGCACCCAGGACGAACTCCTCGACGTGGCACGGGAGTACAAGCGGCGCGGGCTGCCGCTGCGGGCCATCGTGTGCGACTTCTTCCACTGGACGCATCTGGGCGACTGGAAATTCGACCCGGCCGAGTGGCCCGACCCGGCCGCCATGGTCGCGGAGTTGGCGGAGATGGGCGTCAAACTCGTCGTCTCCGTCTGGCCCTCGGTGTCGCCGCTCTCCGAGAACCACCAGCTCATGGAGCAGCGCGGCTACTTCATCGGCACGCAGTACGGGCCCATGGCGCATGCCGACTGGCCGGACAAGGGTGTCGCGTCCACCGTCCAGGTCGCGTTCTACGACGCCACGAACCCGGAGGCCCGCGAGTTCGTGTGGTCGAAGATTCGGGACAACTACCTTGCTCCGTACGGCATCACGGCCTTCTGGCTGGACGCCTGCGAGCCGGAGCTGAAGCCGGGCTTCCCGGAGAACCTGCGGTACTGGGCGGGTCCCGGCCTGGAGGTCGGCAACCTGTACCCGGTCGAGAACGCCCGCACGTTCCACGAGGGCCTGATCGCGTCCGGTGAGGACGAGGTGATCAGCCTCAACCGCTCGGCGTGGGCGGGGAGTCAGCGCTACGGCGCCGCCCTGTGGTCCGGTGACATCGGTGTCGACTTCCCGACCCTGCGCCGCCAGATAGCGGCCGGTCTCAACACCGCCCTCTCCGGCATCCCCTGGTGGAACACCGACATCGGCGGCTTCCACGGCGGCGACCCGGACGACCCGGCGTACCAGGAGGTGATGGTCCGCTGGTTCCAGTTCGGCGCGCTGTCCCCGCTGATGCGCCTGCACGGCTTCCGCGACCCGGGGATGCCGCTGGGCCCCGACATGACCGGCGGCCCCAACGAGGTGTGGTCGTACGGCGAGAAGGCCGGCGCGATCCTGGAGCGGTACGTCCACCTCCGCGAGCGCCTGAAGCCGTATGTGCTGCGGGTCATGCGGGAGGCGCACGAGGAGGGGCTGCCGGTGATGCGCCCGCTGTTCCTGGAGTTCCCGGACGACGCGGCGACCTGGTCGGTGGACGACGCGTATCTCTTCGGCCCCGACCTGCTGGTCGCCCCGGTCCTGACGGCGGGCGCGACGACCCGTACGGCGTACCTTCCGGCGGGGGCGACCTGGACGGACGCGTGGACCGGTGAGATGTACGAGGGCGGGTCGGCCGTGACGGTCGACGCGCCTCTGGACCGCATCCCGCTGTTCCTGCGGGACGGGGCGAGTCTTCCCATCGCCGAGTAGCGGCTGCCGCCGGCTCACGGGGGGGGCGGTTCGGGGGCTCTGTTCGGGGGCTCTGTTCGGGGCGGCTCGGTTCAGGGGCGGGTGCGGGTTCGTCGTGGCTTGTCGCGCCGTTCCCCGCGCCCCTGGCGGGGCAGGCACCCGGACGTCGAGCAGCGGGGTCGGCGGGGGCGGTGCGTGGGTCAACTTCCGCTGTTTGCACACTGGTTCGGTGAACGTTTCCTTCTGCCCCGATGGAAAGGAACCCCGTCTCGTGTCTGCCGCTCCCCTGCCTCTGACGCTGGCCAACCTGTTACTGCGGCCCGGGTTGGGCTCCCGGCGCGACCCGGTCCGGGTGTTCGACCGGATCGCCGGCCAGGCGGGGCGGGCGGACGGTGACGAGTGGTTCGTCGAGAGCTTCCGGCCGCTGCTCGCCGAGTGGGCGGCCGACGAGGAACTGTCGCCGGTCGGCTGGCAGTCCGCGCGGGCCCATGTCCGCAGACATCTCACCAACCGGGCCCGGATCGGCCGGCTGATCGCCGCGAACCCCGCCATCGCTCAAGAGCCCATCGAGAAGCCGGTGTTCGTGGTGGGTCTCCCACGCACCGCCACCACACTCACCCACAGCGTCCTGTCCCTCTCCGACGAGCACCGCTGCCCCCGGCTGTGGGAGTTGCTCGCCCCCGGCCTCGAACCGTCGCCCCGAGAACGGCAGAAGGCGGTCGCGTCCGCGCGCCGGACGCTCAACGGCACCTACCTGCTCACCCCGCGCTTCCGCGAGATCCACCCGATGACCGCCGAGGGCCCCGAGGAGTGCACTTTTCTCCTGCCGCACGCCCTGGTGCCGCTGTCCCAGGCCCGTCTGCCCGAGTACCACGCCCAGCAGTTCGCGCGGGACGCCATCCCCGACTACCGCCACCTCAAGGAGTGCTTCCAGGTGCTCCAGTACGGTCGGCCGCGACGCCGCTGGATCCTCAAGTCCCCCATGCACACCGGGAATCTCGACGCCCTGCTCTCCGTGTTCCCCGACGCCACGCTCGTGTGGACCCACCGCGACCCGGCGACCGCCGTCGCCTCGTTCTGCAGCCTGGTCGAGTGCGGTATGGCCATCTCCCGGCGCACGGTCGATCTGCACGCCCTCGGCGCCACCTGGCTCGACCTGCTGAGCCGCTCCGTGCGGCGCGGACTCGCGGCCCGGGCCGACATCCCCCCGGAGGCGGTGGTGGACGTGCCGTACTCCTGGCTCGGCTCCGACCCGGCCGTCGGCGCCCCGAAGCTGTACGCGGCCGTCGGCGCCCGCTGGACCGAGGCCGACGCCGCCCGGCTCCCCACGGTCTCCACCCACCTCAGAGGCAGCCGCCCCCACCGCTACGACCTGGCCCGCTACGGACTGACCCGCACCGACGTCGAGACGGCCTTCGCCGACTACAACGCCCTGCGGGCCGAGGTCGACCGCGCCTGAACGGCGCGGCCGGCCCCGGCCCGCTACCTGGCAGCCCGCGTCAGCTGCTGCTGACCGTCAGGTTGTTGGTGGTGAAGTTCAGGCCGCCGGAGGACGAGGTGACCTCGTAGCCGAACTGCACGTCACCGATGGTCTCGTTGCCGAACCAGCCCTTGGTGTCCTTGATCCACTTGAGGATCGGGAGGATGTTGACGGTGCCGGACGACGAGTTCGACGTGCGGATGAACGAGAAGACCTCGTTCGCGCCGTTGTTGCCCTTGTAGACGGTCCATGTGTGGCCGCCCAGTGTCGCGTTGCCCTGCGAGGTGCCGAGCGGCCCGACGGGTCCGGTCTTGTTGACCCAGAGCATGATCTCGTAGTCGTACTCGGTGTCCCAGATGTCGTACGACGTGTTGTACGCGCCGGACGACGGGACCGAGACGTTGTAGCTGCTGGAGAGCGAACCGAGCGAGGTGATCGTCTTGTTGATCACCTTCTTGGAGTTGGGGTACGACTTGATGCCGCCGGTGTTCGGGTGGTTGGCCCAGGCGCCCCAGTTGGTGCCGGAGTTGGCCCAGATGCACTGGCTGCCGGCGCCGGAGCCCCAGATGTTGTTGTAGAGGGTGTAGCCGTTCAGTGAGGTGTTGCCCCACTGGTCGCAGGAGTTCCAGACGGCCGCCGAGGCGGGGGCGGAGGCCAGCCCGACGGTGACGCCGAGCGCGAGAGCGGGGGCCAGCAGGACCTTGGTGATCCGGCTCAGCGTGCGGGTGCGTGTTGCCATGGGGGTTCCTTCCATGGGTGGGGGGAAATGCGGGTGTGGGGGTTGTGTACTGCTTTCTGTCGCGCTGTTCCTCGGTGCGGTTACCGCGGCCCCAGGTCGAGGACGCGGTCTTCTCCGGCGACGAGATCGAGCGTGCGTGCGCCGGAGGAAGTTCTGAGGTCGATCCGGTGGCTGCGGGTGGGGCGTACGACGGCGTGGCCCCGCCCCGGTCCCCAGTCGAGGTCCACCTCCGCGCCGAACCGCGTCCGTACGCCCCGGAGTCGCCCGGTGGGGCAGGCCGTCGGCAGCGCGGGCAGGAGGACCAGCCGGTCGGGGGTCGACTGGATGAGCGCCTCGATGAGCACGGCGGGCAGGGTGTGGGCGGCGTCCGCGTTGTAGACGTCCCGTCCCGGGTAGTGGGCGCTCATCAGGGAGGCGTGGAAGAAGTCGCCGTCGAGCACCTGGCCGAGGGCGTGGGTCACCCGTTCGCCGTCGCGGAGGCGGGCGGCGATCAGCGCGTGGTGCAGGTGCCCGTGGGCCGAGTCGTTCTCGGCGCCCCGGAGTTGGAGGGCGCGGTACGCGGCGGCGGCGAGGTCGGGGGTGTCGTACGGGTTGATCTCGTCGAGGGGCCAGACACCGTAGAGATGGCTGAGGTGCCGGTGGTCGTAGGTGTCCTCCAGGTCGGGCCAGGCCCATTCGGCGAGCGCGCCGTCGGCGTTGATCCGGTGCGGTGGGAGCCGGTCGGCCAACGCCCGCCAGCGGTCGGCCCGTTCGGGGTCGTCGGGGTGGTGGTCGGCGGCGGCGAGCAGGGCGTGCCGGGCCGCCGAGAGGTCCATGGCCGCGTTGACCGCTCCCCAGCTCGCGTTGGCGGGACGGTTCTCGGGCGAGTAGGAGGGGACGACGACGAGGCGGCCGTGGGGGTCGGTACGGGTGAGGAAGTCCTCGTAGAACAGGGCGACTTCGGCGAGCAGGGCGGCCGTGCGCGGGTCGCGGACGCCCTCGGTGTCGTCGTGGTCGACGAGCGGCTTGAGCAGCCAGTCGGCGCCGGCGGTCCACAGGTGGAGCGGGTACTCGCGGCTGAAGTGGTACGTCAGCCCGGACTCTCCGTCGGTGTGTGCGGGCGCGGCAACGCCTCGGGCGCCGAAGACCGCGCGGGCGTTCTGCCGCCAGTCGTCGACCTGACGGTGGATCAGCGAGGCGTGGGCCCGGATGACTTCGGGGAGCGCTCCGGCCGCGGCCGACGCGGTCTGGAGGTTGAGGTTGGCGTCGGTGGTGAACGCGCCGGACCATGCGGTGTTCCAGTCGCCGGTCCACAGACCGAGCAGGCGGGGCGGGCACATTCCACTGGCGGAGAGCAGGTGATAGCGCCCGGCGGCGAAGAGCCGTTCCAGGAGGGCCGGGCTCTTGGCGCGGGTGAGCAACGCGGCGCCGGGCAGGCAGCGTTCGGTCTCGTCGGCGGCGAGGTCGAGTGTGACGCGCTGGTAGGCGGTGCGGTGGAGGGGGATGTGGCGGGCGAGGAGACGGTTGTACGTCCGATCCCCCGGCCCCGGCTCGCCGTCCACGTCCGGCAGCAGTTCCCGCAGGGCGCGGGCGTGGTCCGCCGGGTCGAGTTCGCCGAGGTGCCGGACGACGCGGGTCAGCAGCAGCACGGACTCCGCGCCCTCGACCCGGACTCCGGGCGGGGTGAGGGTCGTGTCCCCGCCCGTGGGCACCACGAGGGTCACCCCGGTGTACGCGCGGTCGCTGTCCGGGTAGCGGGCGCGGAGGGTGAGCAGGGCACCCTCGGGGGTGCGCACCACGCTGTGGCCGACGCCCAACTCCGGTGGGGCGCCCGGGAGCCGGTGGTCCAGGTCGATGTCGAGGGTGAGGCCGGGGCCGCCTACGGCAGCGCCGGTGACGTACTGGACGATGACGTCGTCCGCGCGGGACACGAAGACCCGGCTGCGCCAGCCCTCGCACCCGGCGTCGGTGACCCCGGTGGTGAAGTCGACGGACCGCCGGTACTCACGCCCCTCCCCCGCGGGCGCCCCTCCGCACAGCCGCACCTGGAACGCCGGGTGGAAGGGCTGCACCCACTGCAGTTCCCGC
Organism: Streptomyces lacrimifluminis; assembly: GCF_014646095.1. Taxonomy (GTDB): domain Bacteria; phylum Actinomycetota; class Actinomycetes; order Streptomycetales; family Streptomycetaceae; genus Streptomyces; species Streptomyces lacrimifluminis. The sequence goes on from NZ_BMMU01000019.1 coordinate 48,972, forward strand.
CCGTCGGTGAAGCTCTCGGCGGCGGTGGTCTCCCCGGCCAGCAACCGGTCCTGGATGGAGCCGAGTCGGTCCGCCAGCTGCGGCGGCCGTGCGTGTTCGCCGCCGTTCGGGCGGACGAGGGTGTGGTGCGTGACGATGACACGGTCGTTCTCCGGGTCGCCGAACACGAGGGCGCCATGGCGGCCGTTGCCGCTCAGATAGCCGTCCTCCCAGCGGGCGGCGGGGCGTGGCTCCCAGGTTCCGTGGACGGGCCCGTCGGTCATGGCTTCAGCACCGCCACTCCGTACCGGCCCAGCGAGACCTCGTCCATGACGACGGCGCCGGTCAGCAGGTCCCGGTGGACGCCGGGCACCTGGACGGTCACCGGATCGGGCCCGTGGTTGAGCACGAAGAGCAGCTCGCCTCGCCTGACCGCCTCGACCCCGGCGGGCAGCGCGTCCAGCACCGGTCGGACGCCCGCGTCGGCACCGATCCGCGTGAGAAGGTCGCGCAGTGCGTCCGGCTCGGGGAGCGTGGAGACGTACCAGGCGCGGCCCTTGCGCAGCACCGCCGGCAGGCCGTCGAGTTCGCCGCCCTTGTACGGGGTGACCTCGTCGGCGCCGTCGGCCTCCAGCTCCTCGGACCACAAGTGCCCCTGGAATCCGTCCACTTCGACGGTCTCTCCCGCGTCGAGCGGCCACCACTCGTGCAGGGTGCCCAGCCCGCACAGCTCGCGCAGCCGGGCGTCCATGCCGCCGGGCCGTACCCGGTCGTCCTCGTCGGCGACTCCGGTCAGGAACCCGCAGACGAGGGTACCGCCACCGCGTACGTAGGCCAGGAGGTTGTCGATCGCCGCGTCCGTGAGCAGATACAACTGCGGTACGACGACGAGCCGGTAGGCCGACAGGTCGTGCTCGGGGTGGGCGAAGTCCGTCGCGAGGTGCGCTTCCCACAGCGCCCGGTGCCAGGCCCCTACGACCTGCGGGTAGTCCGCCTCCGAGGAGAGCCGACCTTCCTGGGCGGCGCCCCACCAGGCATGCCAGTCGTGCAGCACGGCGATGTCGTTGGCGGTGTGACTGCTCGTCACTTCACCGCTGATGGCGGCGAGTTCGGCGCCGAGCTGTTTGACCTCCTGGAAGGTGCGGCCCTGTTCGCCGGCGTGGCTGACCATGCCGGAGTGGAACTTCTCGGCGCCCTGCCGGGACTGGCGCCACTGGAAGTAGCAGACGGCGTCGGCCCCGCGCGCCACCGCCTGGAGCGACCAGAGGCGGTTGAGGCCTCGCGGCTTGGGGTGGTTGACGCCGCGCCAGTTGACCGGGCCGGCCGCCTGTTCCATCAGCATCCACGGGCCGCGTGCCTGCGAACGCGTCATGTCCTGGACGAGTGCGCCCTGTTGGCCGCCGAACGGATCGCGCGGATCGGAGTAGATGTCGACCGATACGACGTCCTCCTCCTGGGCCCAGCGCCAGGCGTCCTGTCCCGCCCACATCGGCATGAAGTTGGTGGTGACCGGGAGATGCGGGGTGTGGCGGCGGACGATGTCGCGTTCCGCGAGGTAGCACTCCAGGAGCGCGTCGGAGGTGAAGCGTTTGAAGTCGAGTACCTGGGTGGGGTTGCGCATGTAGTGCGGGAGGCGCGGCGGCAGGATCTCGTACCAGTCGCCGTACCCCTGGCTCCAGAACGCCGTTCCCCAGGCGGTGTTGAGAGCGTCCAGCGTCCCGTACCTGTCCTGGAGCCAGCGCCGGAAGGCGGCGGCCGACTCGTCGCCCCAGTCGTAGGTGCAGTACTCGTTGTTGATGTGCCACATGGTGAGGGCGGGGTGGCCGCCGTAGCGGGCAGCCAGGTCCTCGGTGATGGCGGCGGCGTAGCGGCGGTAGACGGCGCTGGAGTGCGAGAAGTGCTGGCGCCCGCCCCACCATTCGATCCGGCCGTCCTCGGCGATGGGCAGGGTCTCCGGGTGCAGCCGGCCCATCCAGGGCGGCGGCGAGGCGGTGGGCGTGGCGAGGACGACGCCGATGCCGCTGTCCTGCATCAGGTCCATCAGCTGGTCCAGCCAGCCGAACTCCCGCGCCCCGGGGCGGGGTTCGAGCTTCGCCCAGGAGAAGACGCCGAGCGTGACGGAGTTGACGCCGGCGTCCCTCATCAGCCGGACGTCCTCGGGCCAGGTCTCCTCGGGCCACTGCTCCGGGTTGTAGTCGCCGCCGAAGAGGATGCGCCCCCGGGTGGCGTCACCGAGCCCCGGCATCAGACGGGGTCCCCGTACTGGATGCCCCGACCGTTGGTGGCGAGGTAGACGCGGCCGTGGATCCGCGGGTCGCCGGTGATCGCCTCACCGGTCCATCCCCACTGATGGGCGTCGTCGTTGATCCGCGTCCAGGTCTTCGCCTCGTCGTCGGAGCGGTAGACGGCGGTGATGGTGTCGGTGGCACCGACCAGGTAGATCGCCGGATAGGTGGCGCCCCTGGCCGCCTTGCCGAATCCGAGTGTGTGCGACGCCCAGCAGCTGGCGACCTTGACGAAGGTGGCTCCCCCGTCGGTCGACCGGTGGAGCCCGTTCACCTTGCAGCTCAGCCACAGGTCGCCGGAGCGTCCGGGTGCCGCGACCAGCTCGAACTGACTGTCACCGGAGGGCAGTCCGCCCGCCCGGGCGGTGAACGTGAGGCCGCTGTCGGTGCTGGCGTACAGCGTTCCCGTGTCGGTGTCGTAGGCGTAGAAGCGCTTCGGGTCGGCCGGGTCGGCGACGGGCGTGGCGCCCTTCGGGACGGAGGCGACCTCGGACCAGGTCGTGCCGTTGTCCGTGGAGCGCTGGGCCGGGTACTTCGAGCCGTCCCAGTGCACGAAGGTCCACAGCAGCACGCTGCCGTCGGCGTTGGTGGCGATCGGCCCCGGTGCGTCCTTGGCGATGGCGGGCTGGGTGGCGAAGGGTGCCCAGCCGCACCCGCCGTCGTTCGAGAAGGCACCGTTGCCGTTGTCGCCCCAGCCTGTCCGGACGACGTACGACGGCTTGGCGGCGGCCTGGGCGATTCCGGTCGCCGTTCCGAACACGGGGTTCGACGCCATGCCGCGCGACGGGGACGCCGTGAGCCGCTCGTGGTACATCACACCGATGTCCCCGAGTGCGCTGAGCAGGTGCGCCTCCCCGACCGGGGGCGAGATCAGCTGGCGCACGGACGTCTCCTCCAGGCCGCGGATCTGCGGGGCCCAGTGCTTGAGGTCGCGGGTGCCGTAGAGGGTCGCGCCGGTCCCGAAGACGATGTGCCGGGAGTCGAAGGGGTCGAGGGCGAGCGCCTGGATCCACCAGCCGAACTTGGGCTTGTCGTTGCCCCAGTTGAGGAAGGGGGTCTCGGACACGTCCATGACGGCTCTGTCCTTGAGGGACGTCCAGGTACGGCCGCCGTTCGTGGAGCGGAACACCGTGTCGATGTCGGCCCAGCGGTTGTTGGTGGAGACGACGAGGGTGCCGGCCCGGCAGGCGTCGACGGCGACTCCGCCGTAGGCGAAGGTGTCGGCGGAGCCGTCGGCGGTGGTCCCGCCCGGCAGAGCCGGGGTCACGTCCGTCCAACTACCGGTCGTGGTGCGCAACTTGTGCACACTGCCGTCGGACTGGCCGTTGGGCCCGGGCGCGTTGCCGTACGTCACGTACAGGTCGCGGGTGTGCTTGTCGTAGGCGGCGCGGATCGGGACCTTGGCGGAGGTGGCACCGACGGGCTGGCCGGGTACGGCTTCCCAGGTCGTGCCGTCGGAGGTGCGGTAGAGGTTGGCCGTACCGGCGGTTCCCCCGCCGTCGCCGTCGCCCCACCCCGCGTAGACGGTACGGCCGGCCGCGACCAGGAAGACGACGCCCTGGCCGCTCGCGCTCGGGGTGGCGGGGAAGGTGCTCACGGGGGCCCAGGTCGCGCCCCGGTCGGTGGACCTGAGGAGTCCGTCGTGCCGGGTGCCCAGCCACAGGGTGTCGCTGTCCCGGGGGTCGACCAGCAGCCGCTCACCGGCGCCGCGCCCGTCCTCGTTGGCCCCGAGCTTCACCGTCAGGTCGGTTCGGGCCCAGGTCGCCCCCCGGTCCTCGGACCGCAGGACCGCGCCGTTTCCGGCCCACGACTGGGCGTAGGTCCCGAGGGAGAGGTACACCCGGTCGGGGTGCGCGGGATCGACGGCGATCGCCTCGACCCCGAGGAGGTTCCAGTCGTCCCACCCGAGGTGGTCGGTGAGCGCGGTCCAGCGGGCGGCGCGCTCGTCCCACCGGTAGGCGCCGCCGATGTCGGTACGGGCGTAGGCGAGCCCCCGTACGGAGGGATGGAACAGCACACCGGTGACGAACCCGGTGCCGCCGATGACGGCGGTGCGCCAGCGATAGGCGCGCACCGGCGCGGCAGCGGGAGCCGCCTGGGCCGCCGTACCGGACAGGGGCACGGCGGAGACCGCGGCAACGGCGGCGGTCGCGGCAAGAACGGCACGTCTACTCGGACGGGACGCAGGCATGACTTACCTCGATCTGAAGAAAGGGGGAGGGAAACGCGCGCCCCATAGGGGCGCGGGGCTGTGACATGTGCGGCTCCTCCGCGTGGGGCGCGGTCAACCACAACGCACCCACAGCCACCACCGGACCGCAGGAGGCACCCCAAGCCGTGACCAAAGAAGAAAACCGACCGTCAGCCCTTGACGGCCCCGGTCAACATGCCCTTCTTGAAGTGCTTCTGGACGAAGGGCGAGAGGAAGGCGACGGGCAGCAGAGCCAGCACCATGACCGCCATCTGTACGGCGAGTGCGGAGAGCTGACCCGTTTTGATGGCCTGGCCCATGCCGACCGGGGGCTCCTGCTTCTGGACGAGCTGGATCATGACGTTCTGCAGCGGCATCATGTCCTGGTCACTCAGGTAGAGCGACGCGTTGAACCAGGCGCTCCAGTAGCCGACGGCGTAGAAGAGCGTGATCACCGCGATGACGGCGCGGGAGAGCGGGATCACGATCTGCCAGAGGATCCGCCAGTCCCCCGCCCCGTCGATCCGCGCGCTGTCGGTGAGCTCCGGCGAGATGCTCATGAAGAACGCCCGCAGGACCAGGATGTTGAAGACACTGACCGCGCTCGGCAGGATCAGCGCCAGGTACGAGTCCGTGAGCCCCAGGGACTGCACGAGCAGATAGGTGGGGATGAGGCCGGCGCCGAAGAACATCGTCGCCAGCAGGATCATCAGGAACCAGCGGTGCGCGACGGACCCGATGCGGGAGAGCCCGTACGCGGCGAGGATGGACACCGTCATCGAGAACACCGTGCCGACGAGCGTGATGCCCAGGCTGACGAGGGTGGCGCGGGTGACCTGGCCTCCGCTCAGCAGCTCCTGGTAGGCGATGAAGGTGATGCCCTTGGGGATCACCACCAGGCCGCCGGCCTCGCTGATGTCCTGCTTCGAGGACAGACTGGTGACGACGACGATCCACAGCGGGAACAGGACGGCGAAGCAGGCGATGGCCAGGACGATGCCTTTGCCGGCGAGTCCGGCCTTGTGGGGCTCCTCCTCCCAGACGGGCCTCGGCGGTGCGGCCCAGCGTCCGGGAGCCTTCGGGCCGGGGGCCTTCGGCCGTTCCTCGGTGACAGCGCTCACTTCTTGTACACCCCCTGCTCGCCCATGAGATGGGCGACCTTGTTCGCGGCGAGGACGAGGCCGAGACTGACCACGCCCTTGATCAGGCCCGCGGCTGCCGCGTAACTGAACTCCTGGTTGCGGACGCCGTTCCACCACACGAAGGTGTCGAGCACTTCCGCCGCGCCCGGCCCCACCGCGTCTCGCTGCAGCAGGATCTGTTCGAAGCCGACCGTGAGCGCGTCACCGACCCGCAGCACCAGAAGCAGGGCGATCACCGGGCGCAGTGCGGGCAGCGTGACGTGCCACATCCGGCGCCACCGGCCGGCCCCGTCCATCGCCGAGGCCTCGTACAGGTCGGGACTGACGGAGGCAAGCGCCGCGAGGAAGACGATGATGCCCCAGCCGGCGTCCTTCCAGACGCCTTCCGCCGTCACCAGGAACTTGAAGATCCCCGGGTCGGTCATGAGGTCGAAGCCCTCGTAGCCGTGCTGGCGCAGGGTCTGCGCGATGATGCCCGCGCCGCCGAAGATCTGCTGGAAGACGGTGATGACCAGCACCCAGGAGAAGAAGTGCGGCAGGTAGAGAATCGCCTGCGACACCGCCCGCACCCGAGGCCTGATCACGCTGTTGATGAGCAGCGCGAGCACGATCGGGATGGGGAAGAAGAGCAGCAGTTGGAGGGAGAACAGGACGAAGGTGTTCTGGACGGCGTCCCAGAACGCCGAGTCCTCGAAGATCCGCGAGAACTGCTCGAAGCCGACCCAGGGGCTGTGGAAGATCGCGACGAAGCCGTTGTCGCTGACGTACGGGTCGTACTCCTGGAAGGCGACGACGTTGCCCAGGATCGGTATGTAGTTGAAGACCAGGACGAGCAGGACGGCCGGCAGGGTCATCAGGATCAGCGTGCGGTCCCGCTTGAGGCGGGTCCTGAGCGTGCCGCCGTTCGCGGCCTTCTTCAGGGCCTTCTTCTCGGCCTTGGAGACACCGGAGGGCTTGGTGGGCTTGGCGGCCCTGCTCCCTCCGGCGGAGGGTTCGGCGGGGTCGTCCGTCGTCGACGACGGCGCGGTGCGCGCGGCGGCGCCCGGAGCGGTGCTGTGTGCCACGTCGTCACCCCTGCGCGGATCCGCTGTCGTCCAGCAGCTTCTTGTACCAGTCCCGCAGCTTGTCGCCGCCCTGGCTCTTCCACTCCGACACCGCCTGCTGCATGTCGCTGACCTTCTTGCGGCCGCGGACGACGCTGTCCTCCAGGTCCTCGAAGTCGTTGGAGAGGCTGGTGTATCGGGCCGGTTCGGTGATCTGGAGCCCGAAGAAGGAGGACTTCTTGGTGAAGGCCCCCATCCGCTGCTGCCACTCGACCTGTTCCTTCGCGATGTCCGGGAAGTCGGGGTGGGCGATGGTGGGGGCGGGGAGGGCGAGCATGACGTAGGCGTTCAGGACCTCCTGGTTGCCCTTGTCGTTCTTGGTCGGAACACCGTCCTTGACCGTGTAGTGCGTGCCCTCCACCCCGTAGTTGGTGAGCATGTACTCCTTGGTGCCGTACGGAGCTGCCGCGACGTTCGCAGCGGCCAGCACATCGTGGATCACTGCCTTGGACGCCTTCTTGTTGATGAAGGCGAAGATGCCCGCGGGCGACGCGGCCCACAGCTGGGGGTCGCCCCCGTCATGGCCGAAGATGTCCATGCCGGAGATGCGGAATTCCTTGTTCTGGGTGGCTTGTTCGGCCATCTTGCCCCACCAGTCCGAGATGTTCTGGTTGTACATCATGACCTGGCCGTCGGTGAAGCGCTGACCCGCGTTGCCCTGGTTCGCCGCCCTCGCGTCGGGGTGGACGACACCCGCCGAGTACAGCTTGCGGGTCCACTCCAGTGCTTCGAGATACGCCTCGGTCTCGACCCGGTAGATCAGCTCGCCGTCGACGAGGTTCCAGCCGAGCGGCTTCTCGCCCCCGGACAGCACACCGAAGCTGTTGAAGGCGGTCCACTTCATGTCGTCGCAGGCCCACACCTTCGCCTTGGCGTTGGTGATCTCCTTGGCGAGGGCCAGGAACTCGTCGGCGGAGGTGGGGACTTCGTACCCCTCCTTGTCGAAGAAGTCCTTGCGGTAGAAGGGCACGATGCCGGGAACGGTGGGAGAGGGCTGCGGAAGGCCGCGCAGCTTGCCGCCGAAGATGGAGTACTGCCAGGCGTCGGTCGGAATGGCCGCGAGGTTCGGGTAATCCTTGACCTTGTCGCCCGAGAGGTACGGGCCGAGGTCGGCCATCTTGCTGATGATGGCGCTGGGGATCTTGCCGCCCATGTTCCAGCTGGGGATCACCACTACATCCGGCATGTCGCTGGAGGCGAGGACCGCGCCCAGTTTCTCGTCGTAGGTGTTGCCGTCCTGGTTCTGCCAGACGATGTCGACGCCGATCGTCTCGTTCATCGCCGAGTAGTAGGGATTGTCGCCCTTCGGGGGCGAGCCCCAGAACGGTGACATGATCTTGATGGTGCTGCCCTTGCCGAGCTTCTGCGGCACCGAGGTCTTCAGGTCGGCGAGCGAGAGCTTGCTGGTGAAGCCGCTGGCCGAGCCGTTCTTCGACGCGATGTCCGGCGTCACCACGTTCTGCGCCACGAAGGCGGGAAGGATCTTCTTCGCGTCCTTGCCCGAGGTCGTGCCCTCCTTGGAGCCGCCGTCGGAGCCACCGCAGGCGGCCAGCAGCGGCATCCCGCCGGCCACCGCGGCGGTGACGACCGCGCTGGAGGCGAGGAAGCTTCTCCGACTGGGGGCGGAGGCGGAGGTGTTCGGCGTCATTGCGTCAACCCTTCGTGGCGCACAGCAGGACACCCGGCGGTGTGGCCGTCGGCTGCGGTGTCTTGAGTGGAACTGGCTGAGCTAAAGCGGACCTCGGAGGAATGCGACCCCAGAAGGTGGCATCTTCGATAGTCGAAGCGCTTCGATGTTGCTGCGAGGTTAAGTGAACACCTGAGGGTGCACAAGGGTCGGTTCCAAGATTCCTCCGAGGTGCGGAGCCCCATACAGCGGCCCGACCCGCCCCCGTGCGTGGCCTGACATCACGGGCGGGAAACGGAGTTGTTGCGCCTGGGTCTCTTGACACCCACCCCCACGTCGAATGAGCATCGAAGCGCTTCGAATGTGCCTCGACGCTCCATTGCAAAGGGATCCCCACGTGACCGCACAAACGCCGCCTTCGCCGCCATTCCGCGATCCGCGCCTGCCGATCGCGAAGCGCATCGACGATCTGCTGTCGCGCCTCACCCTCGACGAACGGGTGGCGTTCCTGCACCAGTTCGCGCCCGCCGTGGAGCGCCTCGGCGTCGCCGCCTTCCGCACCGGCCAGGAGGCGCTGCACGGGGTCGCCTGGATGGGTCCGGCGACCGTCTTCCCGCAGGCGGTCGGCCTCGGCGCGACCTGGAACGAGGAGCTGGTGCACCGCGTCGGCGAGGCGGTGTCCAAGGAGGTCCGGGCGATGCGCGCCCGTGACGACCGCGTCGGCCTCAACGTCTGGGCGCCCACGGTCAATCTGCTGCGCCACCCCCTGTGGGGCCGCAACGAGGAGGGCTACTCGGAGGACCCGAGGCTCACCTCGGCGATCGCCACCGCCTACACCCGCGGCCTGCGCGGCGACCACCCCGCGTACTGGCGCACCGCCCCGGTCCTCAAGCACTGGCTGGCCCACAACAACGAGACCGGAAGGGACGTCACGTCCTCCTCGGTCCGGCCGCGCGTCCTGCACGAATACGACCTGCGTGCCTTCCGCGAGACGGTCGAGGCGGGCGCGGTGGCCGGGGTGATGCCCGCGTACAACCTGGTCAACGGCCGCCCCAACCACGTCTCGCCGCATCTGGAAGCGCACCTGCGCACCTGGACGGACGAGGACCTGCTGGTCTGCTCGGACGCCGCCGCGCCCTCCAACCTGGTCGACTCGGAGCACTACTTCGACACCCACGAGGAGGCGACGGCCGCCGCGCTGATCGCCGGCGTGGACAGCTTCACCGACCACGGCACGGACAGCTCGAAGATCGTCGCCCGCGTTCAAGGCGCCCTGTCCCAGGGCCTGTTGACGGAGGAGGACATCGACCGCGCGGTCCGCCGCCAGCTCTCGGTCCGCTTCCGGCTGGGTGAGTTCGACCCGCAGGACGACCCGTACGCCGACACCTCGGACTTCGACACCCCGGCCCATCGTGCCCTCACCCAGGAGGCGGCGGAACAGGCGATCGTCCTGCTGAAGAACGACGACAGCACGCTCCCCCTGTCCCCGGGTACCCGGGTGGCGGTCGTCGGCCTGCTCGCCGACGAGTGCAAGGTCGACTGGTACAGCGGCACCCTCATCCACCGCTCGACACCGCTGGAGGCCCTGTACGAGCGCTTCGGCGCGGACCACGTCGAATTCGCGGAGGGCGTGGACCGCGTACGGCTGCGGACGTCCGAGGGTACGTTTCTGCATGTACCGCCCGCCGAGGACGCGCCCGATGTCGCCCGGGGCGCCGAGGGCGCGCTGGACCCGGCCCTCCTCGCGGGCCGCACCGACCTGCCCGCGCTCACCGCCGACGCCGACGACACCGAGTTCGCGCTGATCGACTGGGGCGAGGGCCTCCTCACGCTGCGGGCACCCGACGGCCGGTACCTCTCGGTCGCGGAGGACGGCTACGTACGGGCGTCGGCGGACCAGCCGGGCGGCTGGGTCGTACAGGAGACATTCCGCCTGGAACCGTGTGAATCGGATGATAACCGCCACCTCCTCAGGCACGTCGGTACGGGTCGTCACGTCTCCGTCGCCGCCGACGGCGTGAAGGTTGCCGACGAGAGGGAGACCCCTCCGGAGATCTTCGAGCTGATCATCGCCGAACGTGGTGAGGAATCGGTGAAGAGAGTGGCCGCCCGGGCGGACGTGGTCGTGGTGGTCGCGGGCAACGACCCGCACATCAACGGCCGCGAGACCGAGGACCGCACGACGCTGCACCTCCCCGCCCACCAGCGGCGCCTGCTGACCGCGGCCCGCGCGGCGAACCCCCGGACAGTCCTGGCCCTGGTCTCGGCGTACCCGTACGCGGTCGACGTCACGGATCTCCCGGCGGCCCTGTGGACCGCGCACGGCGGCCAGGCGGCGGGCACGGCGCTGGCCCGCGTACTGGCGGGCGACGTCTCCCCGGCGGGCCGCCTCCCGCAGACCTGGTACGCCGACGACGCCGACCTCCCGGACCTGCTGGACTACGACGTCATCGGCTCCCGGCAGACGTACCTCTACTTCGAGGGCACCCCCCTGTTCCCCTTCGGCCACGGCCTGTCGTACGCGTCGTTCGCGTACGCCGACCTGACGGCCGAGGCGCGGGGCGACCAGACGCTGCGGGTCTCCTTCACGGTGACCAACACCGGGGACGTCACGGCGGACGAGGTGGCGCAGCTGTACTCGAGGGCGCCGGACTCGCCGGTGACCCGCCCGCGCAGGGAACTGCTGGCCCACCGCCGGATCACCCTGCCCCCGGGTGCATCGGCTCCCCTCTCCTTCGAACTCCCGCTCAGTTGCCTGGAGTTCTGGGACGTGGCGATCGGCGGACGACGCCTCGCACCGGGCGCGTACGAGATCCTGGTGGGCGCGTCGAGCGAGGACATCCGGGTGAGTACGACGGTCCAGGTGACGGGCACCCCGCCGCTGCCCCGGCCGGTCCGGCAACTCGGCCTGTCCGCCGCCGACTTCGACGACCAGAGCGGCGCCGAGATCGTCGACCGTACGAAGGTGTCGGGCGACGCGGTGACACCGGCGGGCGGCGGAGAGGCCGAACTGCTCTACCGGGACTGCGATTTCGGGGCGGGCGTCACGGAGGTCACGGTCGAGGTCGCGGGCGAGGGCGTGGTGGAGGTCGTACTGGACGACGGCGACAAGGCGACCGTCCTGACACCGGCCCCGACCGCGGGCCCGTACGACTACACGACGGTCCGAGCCACCCTCACCACCGACGGCGTGCGCGACGTACGCCTGAGGCTGCGCGGCCCGTTGCGGCTGGCGCATGTCGGCTTCTCCGGCTGAGGGTCCGGAGCGGTCGGCACATGGAAGGGTCCGGCACCGGAAGGCATCGGTGCCGGACCCTTTCGTGACGGCGCGTCCGCGTCATCGGCGAGTGTATGTGAAAACGGTTCCCATTAGCTAGAGGGCGAGGCCGGTCAGTACGAGGACGCGCTCGTACGTGTAGTCGTCCATCGCGAACCTGACGCCCTCACGGCCGACACCGGACTGCTTGACGCCGCCGTACGGCATCTGGTCGGCCCGGTAGGAGGGCACGTCGCCGATGACGACACCGCCGACCTCCAGGGCCCGGTGGGCCCGGAAGGCAGCCTGGAGATCATGGGTGAACACACCTGTCTGGAGGCCGTACTTGGAGTCGTTGGCGGCGGCGAAGGCCTCGGCCTCGCCCTCCACCTTCCGCACGGTGAGGACCGGCCCGAAGACCTCCTCGCACGAGATCGTGGCATCGGCGGGTACGTCGGTGAGGACGGTCGGGGCGTACGAGGCGCCGTCGCGCTTGCCGCCGGCGAGGAGGTTCGCACCGGCCGCTACGGCCTCGTCGACCCACGTCTCGACCCGCTTGGCCGCGTCCTCGCTGACCAGCGGCCCGACGTCGGTCGCGCCGTCGGCCGGGTCACCCGTCACCTGGGCCTCGACGGCGGCGACGATGCGGGGCAGCAGCCGGTCGTACACGGAGGCGTCCGCGATGACCCGCTGCACGGAGATGCAGGACTGGCCGCCCTGATAGTTGGAGAACGTGGCGATACGGGTCGCCGCCCAGTCGAGATCGGTGTCGGAGGCATAGTCACCGAGGACGACCGCCGCGCCGTTGCCGCCGAGTTCGAGGGTGCAGTGCTTGCGCGGCACGGAGTCCATGATCGCGTAGCCGACCTTCTCCGACCCGGTGAACGAGATCACCGGCAGGCGCGGGTCCTGCACGAGGGCGGGCATACGGTCGTTGGCGACCGGGAGGACGCTCCAGGAACCGGCGGGCAGGTCGGTCTCGGCGAGGAGTTCGCCGATGACCAGGCCGGAGAGGGGCGTGGCCGGGGCGGGCTTCAGGATGATGGGGGCGCCTGCCGCGATCGCCGGGGCGATCTTGTGCGCACAGAGGTTGAGGGGGAAGTTGAAGGGCGCGATGCCGAGGACGACGCCCTTGGGGAAGCGCCGGGTGAGGGCGAGACGGCCCTGACCGCCGGGGTCGGTGTCGAGGCGCTGTGCCTCGCCGCCGTTGAAACGCCGGGCCTCCTCGGCGGCGAACCGGAACACGGAGACGGCTCGGCCGACCTCGCCGCGGGCCCACTTGACCGGCTTGCCGTTCTCGGCGGAGATGAGCTGGGCGATCTCCTCCGTGCGCTCGACGAGACGCCGGCTGACGTGGTCGAGGGCGGCGGCGCGGACGTGGGCGGGGGTGGCGGCGAACTCGTCACGGACCGCGTACGCGGCGGCGACGGCTTCCTCGACCTGGGCCTCGGTCGGCACGCCGACCTCGCCGACGAGGCGTCCGTCCCAGGGGGAGGTGACGTCGAAGGTGGTCTCGCCGGTGGCCTGGCGGCCGGCGAGCCAGAAGGCGTGGGTGACGACGGGCGGCGTGGAGGTCATGGGTACACGGTAGGGCGGGGAGGGCGGGGGATTGTTTGTCCGGGGTGGAGTGGTAGGGGGTGGCGGTACGACGGTTCGGCGTGGTTGTTTCTCGCCCCCGCCGCCCCTACCCGTCCCGTCCCTGGGGGCCTGCGGCCCCCAGACCCCCGCTTCGGCCCTGAAGGGGCCTCGTCCTCAAACGCCGGACAGGCTGAAAGATCCAGCCCCTCCGGCGTTTGAGGAGCGGGGGGGGTGGGGGCGGAGCCCCCGAGGACGGGACGGGTAGGGGCGGCGGGGGCGAACAAACCCCCTACTCCCCCACCGCCGCCGTCGTCTTCAGGGCCAGCCACAACTCCATCCGCACATCCGGATCATCCAGCGACCGCCCCAGAATCTCCTCCACCCGCCGCATCCGGTACCGCAGCGTATGCCGGTGCACACCAAGGTCCGCCGCAGCCGCGTCCCACTGCCCGTGCCGGGACAGCCATGCCCGCAACGACGCCACCAGGTCACCTCGCCCCGTCGCGTCGTGCGCGTACAGCGGACGCAGCAACCCGTCCGCGAACGCCCGTACCGCGTCGTCCGCGAGCAACGGCACCACGGACCCCGCTGCCAACTGCTCGTGCCCGACCAGCACCCGCCCCCGCCGCCGGGCCACCGACAACGCCTGCTCGGCCTGCTTGTACGCCGCCGCCGCGGCAATGGGCCCGGCCGGCCCGGACATCCCCACCACAAGCTCGTCCTCGTCACCGGCCGAACCGGAAATACCGGAAGAACCGGAGGAAGAGGGCGCCGTGTCCGCAGCCTGCCCCCTGACCTCCGCCCGCGCTCCCTCCAGCGCCGCGGCGAACTCCTCACAGGCCGCCACCGCCGCGCCCCCGTCCACCGCGAGCACGACCAGCCGTTCCCCCTCCGGCACCACCAGCACCGCCTCCCCGGCCCGCGCGGCGGCCGACTCCAGGCACTCGGTGAGCCCGCCCAGCGGATCGCCGTTCGTGTCGGCGGCGACCAGAGCCCCGGCCGTGGGCCTGCTCACCGTCCCCACCGGCGCCGTCGCCCCCACCGGCGGGGACGCCGACTCGGCGACGACGATCCGGTACGGCGCGTCGAGCAGCTCGCCGTACAGGTCCCCGGCGACGGCGCGCGCGTGGTCGGGCTCGCCGGCCAGCAGCATGCGCAGGACGGCGGCCCCGATGCGCTGCTCGGCGGCCTGCAGGGAGCGGGACCGCTCAGTGGTCAGGGTGAGAAGCGCGATGGCCGAGTGAAGGGCGTACCGCTCCGCCGTCCCCAGGGCGGCGGCCGTACCCACGGCGAGGGCGGCGCGCGGTCGGCGTCCGGTGCCGAGGGAGTGCAGCTCGACCCGGTCCTGCTCCCCCTCGTCGTCCCCGCCGCCCGCGCCCACCACCGCACTCGCCGGCGCGGGCCGTTCCCGCAGCCGTTCCACGTCCGCCGTGAGCCGCGCCGCCCGGCGCCCGGCCCACTCGGGCGCGGTGGCGACGACGGCGCCCGAGGCGTCGTACAGCGCGGCCCAGCCGTCGACCTGCGAGGCGAGCGCGGCGAGCAGGCCCTCCGGGCCGTCGCTCAGCGCCTGCCGGGTCAGTTCGCGCTGCGCCGCGAATCCCGCGGTCACCGCCCGGTACTGGTCGGCCGCGATGGCTGCCGACACCGCCTTGCTGATGGCGAGGAAGGGCGTGCGGCGCGGAACTTCGAGGAGCGGGAGCCCTTCGTGCTGCGCCGCCTCGACGACCGCCTTCGGGATGTCCGCGTAGTGGACCCCGACGGCGAAGCCGAGTCCGGCGACCCCGGCCCCGACCAGCCGCTTCACATAGCGCCGCATGGCCTCGGCGTCCTCGGCGTCCAGCTTGAGGGCGGTGATCAGGAGAAGCTCCCCGCCCTCCATGTAGGGGACGGGGTCGGCCAGTTCGCTGGCGTGTGCCCAGCGCACGGGTACGTCCAGTCGGTCGCCGCCCGCCCGCACGGTCAGCTTGAGCGCGGAGTGGTGGACGAGCGAGGCGAGCGTCGGGGGCATGAGGCCTTCAGGTCTGTGTGGTCTCCGTGAACTTTTGGCCGCCGCGTATGAACGACCTGTGCCGATTCTGCCTCACCGTACGTACCGTGTGTTCCGCTCAGCCCCGCAGATTCACCAACAGCGGAGGGGCGTGCTCGCCCTCGACGGTCGTCAGGGACAGGACCGCGTGCCCCGGCGGCACCTCGTGCGCCAGTTCGGACGCCGACCAGCGCTCCCGTTCGACCGTACGTACGGTCACCGCGTCCGTCGTGACCGCCTTGCCGGTGACCAGCTTGCGCAGGGCGTGGATGGCGCGGGTCATCGGCTGGTCCGCGAAGACGGTGTGCTTGGCCACGTCCCGTGTCTCCACCCAGGCCGTGCCCCAGGCCTGGGCGAACCGGCCGCCGTCCCAGGTCGTCACGCCGGAGAACGCCATCCGGCAGCCGACGGCACCGTAGAGCGGCCCGTGCAGCGGCTCCGGGACGTCGCCGATCGTCCGCAGGGCGAGAACGACGCCCGCGTTCTGGGTACGCAGCCGCTGGATCCGGCGTACCGAACCGGCGGTGACCGTCCCGGTGGCGTCGTCGAGGACGAGGCCGGCGAAGTGGGGGCGCCGTCCGTCGCGTACGACGGCGCAGAACTGGGCGAGGACGAGCCGGGTGATCAGCCGGGCGGCCTCCTCGTGGCCGTGCTCGGGCAGGTCGACGCGGACGCGCAGCGGGTACTGGGCGAGGGAGCGCAGGGAGAAGGGCCGAGCCGAGCCGCCCCCACCGAAGAAGCCGTCGAAGACCGGCCGGTTCAGCAGCGCCAGCCGGTCGGCGAGGACCCGGCCGACGTCGGTCGGGCTCGCCGCCTGCCGGATGCGCACGTCGAGTTCGCGCCGCATGACGGTGAACGCGTCCCCCGCCAGGGCGTCCCGCAGCCCGGACAGCGCGGCCGGGTCGCTCTCCAGCAGTTCCCGCAGGACCGGCAGGGCCGGGAAGCGGCCGTGGGCGGCCCGGTAGGGGCCGAGCACCTGGGCGAGCGCGATGGCGGCGCTCTCGGTGCCCACGGTGTCGAGGTCGCCGACCAGCGCCTCGGCGAGGAAGGAGGCCGCCTCGTCGGGGTCGTCGGAGTCGGCGTACGGGTCGAGGTCGTGGACGGACGAACGGTCACCGATCCGTACGACGACGTCGAACCCCGAATCCGCGGCGATCGGCGTCCCCGGCGCGGACACCGTGACGAACGCGCACTGCCCGGTGAGCGCCCGCAGGGCCAGCGCCTCGGTCACCGGTTCGATCAGATGCCGTGTCTTGCCCGCGCCCGACGGTCCGACCGCGAGCAGGGACGTGCCCAGCACCTCCGGCCCGAGAGCCGCGCCGGCGCCGTGATAGGCGAGCGGAGCCCGCTCGGCCGCCACCCACCGCCCGATGCGCACCTGCCCCGCCGCCAGGTCGTGCCGCGCGGTACGCCGGGCCAGGTCCCGGGCGCCCGAGGGGTGCGCCCAGGCCGCCGCGCCCTGCCGCAGCACGGTGTCCCGGAAGCCCGCGAGCAGCCCGTCGCGCCTGGCGAGCGTCCACGCGTGCTCGACCCGGGCGCAGTCCACGTCGTTCATCCGGCCGCCGGACACCTCGGCGGTGAGCACCTCGGCGGCCTCGTACTGACCGGCCTCCCGCAGGTCGGGCCACTGCTCGCGCGGCCGGTCGGCGGGCGCGGGTCCGGTGGGCCCGGCGGCGGCCCCGCGCGCGGCGAGCCGCTCCTTCACGTACGCCCACCAGCCGCCGATCCGGGCGAACGGCCATACGACGAGCAGGGTGATGACGGTGTAGAGGCCGACCTTGAAGACGGTCGACCCGAAGACATCGAAACCGCCGGAGACCAACGCGACGAGGGCGACGACAGCGTCGACGATCGGCAGGGCGTCCCAGCCGACCCCCGGAAAGGCGTTCGGAAACACGAAGCTGAGCGTGAGGAGAGCGCCGAGTGCCGCGAGCAGGGCCCGCGCGGGCTGCGGCCTGCGCCCGACGAAATGCCGGGCGATGTCGGGCCAACTACCGAGCCGGCCCATGGCATAGAGCAGCACGAGAAAGAAGGCACCGTTGTAGACGAGGACGGCCGCGCTGCCCTCCCAGCCCTTGGGCGCGACGGTGCCGCCCCACCACCAGTCCTCCGGTGTGAACAGCTTCAGCAGCACCGACTCGTACGGCATCGCGCCCCGCCGCCACAGCGACCACAGGAACAGCCCCACGACGAGCGGCACCAGCAGCCCGACGACGGTGACCGGGGAGAGACGCTCCGCCGTCTGCGCCCCCTTCGGCAGCCGGTACCCGTACCGCCAGATCCCGGGCCTGGCCTCGGGCCGGGGCTCGTTGAGCCACTCTGCGACGGACGCACGCGCGGGCACACCCTGCGGCGCCCCCTGCTCGACGGGCCGAGGCGCCCGCCCCGGCCGAGGCGGCACCGCGGGCACGTCCGGCGGCCCTGCCGGACGCGGCACGGGATTCGCGTGCGTACCCCGCGCGTCCGGCGTCCCGTCGCTGTCCATCGCCCTGCCCCCTGACCAGCCGTTCCGACCACCATCAGCCGACAACGGCCAATCTAACGCTCCCACAAGGGGAGTTCACCGCTCACCGGGCCGATCTCCCGGAGCGGTTCGTACCGCGCACCCACCCTTCGGGGCTCCACGCGGGAGCCACTCCTCTGTCCACCAAGGACAACGACACACCCCCACCACTCCCAAACGGTGCATGCCCGCCCCCACCCCCCAGGCCTAGCCTGCGAAGAGAGCCGCGGCGAATCTCCCGCGTCAGCCCCACGCCAGCCCCGCGTCCGTCACGCCCCCAGGAGCCCCTCATGACCTCCCTCCCCCAGGAGCGCCGCGTAGTCACCGCGATCCCCGGCCCCAAGTCCCAGGAGCTCCAGGCCCGACGTCTCGCCGCCGTCGCGGCCGGTGTCGGCTCGGTGCTGCCCGTGTTCACGGCACGGGCGAGCGGCGGGATCATCGAGGACGTCGACGGGAACCGGCTGATCGACTTCGGGTCCGGCATCGCCGTGACATCGGTCGGCGCCAGCGCCGAGGCGGTCGTGCGCCGGGCCTCCGCCCAGCTCGCCGACTTCACGCACACCTGTTTCATGGTCACGCCGTACGAGGGGTACGTCGAGGTCGCCGAGGCGCTCGCCGAACTGACCCCGGGCGACCACGCCAAGAAGAGCGCCCTGTTCAACAGCGGCGCCGAGGCCGTCGAGAACGCGGTCAAGATCGCGCGCGCCTACACCAAGCGGCAGGCCGTCGTCGTGTTCGACCACGGCTACCACGGGCGGACGAACCTCACCATGGCCCTCACCGCCAAGAACATGCCGTACAAGCACGGCTTCGGGCCGTTCGCGCCGGAGGTGTACCGCGTCCCGGTCGCCTACGGCTACCGCTGGCCGACCGGTCCGGAGAACGCGGGCCCGGAGGCCGCCGGGCAGGCCATCGACCAGATCAGCAAGCAGGTCGGGGCGGAGAACGTCGCCGCGATCATCATCGAGCCGTTGCTCGGCGAGGGCGGCTTCATCGAGCCCGCGAAGGGGTTCCTGCCGGCGATCCGGCAGTTCGCCGCCGACAACGGCATCGTCTTCGTCGCCGACGAGATCCAGTCCGGGTTCTGCCGGACCGGGCAGTGGTTCGCCTGCGAGGACGAGGGCATCGTGCCCGACCTGATCACCACCGCCAAGGGCATCGCGGGCGGGCTGCCGCTCGCCGCCGTCACCGGGCGCGCCGAGATCATGGACGCCGCGCACGCGGGTGGCCTGGGCGGCACCTACGGCGGCAACCCGGTCGCCTGCGCGGGTGCGCTCGGCTCGATCGAGACGATGAAGGAGCTCGACCTCAACGCGCGGGCCCAGCGCATCGAGGCCGTCATGAAGGCACGGCTGACCGCCATGGCCGAGAAGTTCGAGGTCATCGGTGACATCCGGGGCCGGGGCGCCATGATCGCCATCGAGCTGGTCAAGGACCGCGCCACCAAGGAGCCCCACCCGGAGGCGGCCGCGGCTCTGGCCAAGGCCTGTCACCAGGAGGGCCTGGTGGTCCTTACCTGTGGCACGTACGGCAACGTCCTCCGCTTCCTGCCCCCGCTGGTGATCGGCGAGGACCTCCTGGGCGAGGGCCTCGACATCATCGAGCAGGCCTTCACCAGCGTCTGACGCGGCCTCGGCGCCCGCCGCCCGTCCGGCCCCGTCGTTTCCGTCGGCCGACCGGCCCGGATTCCGCTTGTTTCCGGGCCCGGGAGGGCACCGTCAGAGCGTGTGAAGAAGGTGTGCGAGGAGGATGGCGGGATGTCATTCTGTCTGTCCGAGACCCGCCCCCTGACGTAGGTTCTATCCAGATGAGAGATACACCCCACCCGCAGGGAACTGCGGGCGGTACCAGGTCGGGGCCTCCCCAGCTTCGATCCGGTGGTGCCCTCGCGCACGCAGCCGGAGCTCCTGGCTCCGGGTCTCCTCACCGATCGGACAGTCGCCCGCCCCAAACCCCCCGGGGCGTGCGACGACCCGATCCGATCGTCCGCCCTGGAACTCCCCCCCCTGTTCCAGGGCGGACGACCTCTCGGATCCTGTTCTCCCTCCTGACCCTCGCGGTTCTCCTCTTCGCGCTGATCACCTGGCAGGTCGCCGTCCACGGCCCCCTCGCCCGCGCGGACGAACGCCTCAGCGACGTAACCGTCCACCCGTCCCGCGGCTGGGCACTCCTCGCCGATCTCGGCGGCATCGTGGTCGCCGTTCCCGTCCTCCTCGTCGTCCTGGTGTACGTCGGTCTGCGCGCGCGTCGGGCGGGTACGGAGCGCTGGTGGCGGGAACCGCTCGGCGCGGTCGTGCTGATGGCGGCGGTACCGGCGATCGTCGTACCGATGAAGGAGCTGATCGCCCGGCCCGGGCCGCCGGTCATGGGCCCCGGCACCGGGTTCTACCCCTCCGGTCACACCGCGACGGCCGTCGTGGCCTACGGCTCCGCCACGCTGCTCCTGCTGCCGTGGCTGCACCGTACGTACGCCCGCCGGCTCGTCCTGATCGGCTGCCTCGCCCTCAACGCGGCCGTCGCCGTGGGGCTGGTCGTCCGTGGTTTCCACTGGCCGCTGGACGTGGTGGCGAGCTGGTGTCTGTGCGGAGCGCTGCTGATCCCGCTGCGGCTGTTCGCCCGCAGGCCCGCACCCTGATCCCGCCGGCTGCCGGGCCACCCTCCGGTGGCGGGACCATCACCTGGGCCGGGACCGGCTCCGGGGTTCTCCGCGTGCGGGGCGAGCACGGGCCGCCAGGCCGTGCCGGAGGCGATCCGCACCGGCGGCCGGAAATCCGGCACCACGGATCGGCCGCGTCGGACCACGCCTGATCACCTCGGCGCGCAGGCCGCGCGGTACGAGGTCCACCTCGCCGGTCGCCGCCAGGTCGAGGTCCATGGTGTGGCCGGTGAGGGGGGACCGCACCGGCTCCGGACCGACGGCGGTACTGGGGTCGGGCACGGCGAAGGCATGGCTCGGGCCGCGCGGCGGTCGGGCCGTCCGTGCCCCACATGCCACGGTTCGCGTCGACCGCACGGACGGCCGACGAGAGCGTGGTCACACGGGAATCAGTGAACCGCGAGATCCTCGGGCATCACCTGTCCTCGTCGGTCGCCAGATCCGCCGCAGCCTCGTGTATGGCCAGTTCGAGGAGTGCCGGGTCGGTGAGGGTTCCGGAGCCGTCCGGCGGGATCAGCCAGCGGACGCCTCCGGTCGTGCGGCCCGGGTACGGCACCACGATCCACGTGCCGCGTCCCGCCGTACGCACCCCCGTACCCAGCCACCGGGCCGCGGTGCCCGGTGGCACGAAGAACCCCATCCGGGAGTCGCCGAAGTCGACGAGCACCGGGCCGGGCTGGTCGATGACGCGGGTGAGGACGTCGAGGGTGGGGTAGCCGAGTTCACCCCGCAGGATCAGTACGTCCCAGGCCTTGCCGGCGGGCAGCAGTGCGATCCCCAGGGGATTGCGCTCCCATTCCCAGCGGCAGGCCTCGGGATCCGGAGCAACGGACGCCAGCCACTCGACCGCCGTTTTCGCCCCTGCCATGAGAGACCTCCCTTTCTCTGTGAACGCTGGTCGCGTCACGAGAGAGAGGGAGGATTCCCGGAAGCATTACGCGGGTTCCGCCAGGTGTTGGGAGTGAACCGGATCACAGCCAAAAGCTGGGCGCACGCGCCCCCTGAGGGGCGCGAGGAACTGCGCGACAAGCCCCCACCGACCCGCAGCAGACGAACGAGCTGCTAACTGTCGAATCCCAACCCGAACCGATCCATCGCCTTCAGCCACAGATTCCGCCGCCCCCCACGCTCATCCGCCCGCGCCAACGACCACTTCGTCAACGCGATCCCCGTCCACGCGAACGGCTCCGGCGGAAAAGGCAACGGCTTCTTGCGAACCATCTCCAACGACGTACGCTCCGTCCGCTCCCCCGCCAGCAGATCCAGCATGACGTCCGCCCCGAAGCGCGTCGCACCGACACCGAGGCCGGTGAACCCCGCCGCATACGCCACGCGGCCCCCGTGCGCGGTGCCGAAGAACGCCGAGAAGCGCGAGCAGGTGTCGATCGCGCCGCCCCACGCGTGCGTGAAGCGGACGCCCTCCAGCTGCGGGAAGCAGGTGAAGAAGTGGTCGGCCAGCTTGGCGTAGGTCTCCGGGCGGTCGTCGTACTCCGCGCGCACCCGGCCGCCGTAGGGATAGATCGCGTCGTAACCGCCCCACAGGACGCGGTTGTCGGCGCTCAGCCGGAAGTAGTGGAACTGGTTGGCGCTGTCCCCGAGACCCTGACGGTTGTGCCAGCCGATGTCCGCGAGCTGCGCCTCGCTCAGGGGTTCGGTCATCAGCGCGTAGTCGTAGACCGGGACCGTGTAGGCCCGCACACGCTTCACCAGGCTCGGGAAGATGTTCGTGCCGAGCGCGATCCGGCGGGCGCGGACCGAACCGTAGGGCGTGCGTACGGCCATTCCGGCGCCGTACGACCGCAGGGTGAGCGCCGGTGTGTGCTCGTAGACGCGGACGCCCAGGCGCAGGCAGGCCCGCTTCAGGCCCCAGACCAGTTTCGCCGGGTTGAGCATCGCGACGCCGGTGCGGTCGTACAGGCCGGCCAGGAAGGTGGGGGACGCGACCTGCTCCCGTACCGCCTCCGTGTCCAGGAACTCGATGCCGGTCGCGAGGCCTTTGCGGCCCAACTCCTCGTACCAGGAACGGAGTTCGGCGGCCTGGTGAGGTTCGGTGGCGACGTCGATCTCGCCGGTGCGTTCGAAGTCGCAGTCGAGGGAGTGGCGGGCGACCGACTTCTCGATCTCGTCCAGGTTGTGCGCGCCGAGTTCCTGGAGCCGGTGGATCTCGTCCGGCCAGCGGGCGAGGCCGTTCGCCAGGCCGTGGGTGAGCGAGGCGGCGCAGAAGCCGCCGTTGCGGCCCGAGGCGGCCCAGCCCACCTCGCGGCCCTCGACGAGCACGACGTCCCGCCGCGGGTCGCGCTCCTTGGCGATCAGCGCGGTCCACAGCCCGCTGTAACCGCCGCCCACCACCAGCAGATCGCAGCTCTCGGCGCCGGTGAGGGCGGGCTCGGGATGGGGCCTGCCCGGGTCGTCCAGCCAGTACGCGACCGGCTGGGCGTCGGAAAGAGACTTGGTCCAGCGATTTACGATTCCATGGGTCATGGCGCTTGGGGCCATGATTCCAACTCCCTACGAATGACTGTGAACACGAATTGCCGGGAACGAGGCTATGCGCTCTTCTGCCTGTTCCGGCGGTTGCCGATGACCATTCCGGTCAGCACGAACAGGACGGCGATCAGGAACATGGCCGTACCGATGACATTGATCTGAACGGGCGTTCCGCGCTGCGCCGATCCCCAGACGAACATCGGGAAGGTGACGGTCGAGCCCGCGGTGAAGTTGGTGATGATGAAGTCGTCGAAGGAGAGCGCGAAGGCGAGCAGCGCGCCCGCCGCGATGCCGGGGGCGACGATCGGCAGGGTGACGCGTACGAAGGTCTGCACCGGGCCCGCGTACAGGTCCCGGGCGGCCTCCTCAAGCCGTGGGTCCATCGACATCACGCGTGCCTTCACGGCGACGACGACGAAGCTGAGGCAGAACATGACGTGGGCGATCAGGATCGTCCAGAAGCCCAGCTGTGCGCCCAGGTTGAGGAAGAGGGTGAGCAGCGAGGCCGCCATGACGACCTCGGGCATCGCCATGGGCAGGAAGATGAGGGAGTTGACGGCGCCCCGCGCGCGGAAGCGGTACCGCACCAGCGCGAAGGCGATCATCGTGCCGAGGACGGTCGCCCCGATGGTCGCCCAGAAGGCGATCCGCAGGCTGAGCGAGAGCGATCCGCACAGGTCGGCGACCCCGCACGGGTCACGCCAGGCGTCCGTCGAGAACTGCTGCCACGCGTAATTGAAGCGGCCCTTCGGTTTGTTGAAGGAGAACACCGTGACGACGACGTTCGGCAGCAGGAGATAGCCGAGGGTGAAGAGTCCCGCGATGACGACGAAATGGCTCTTGAGCCAGCGCCCGATCGAATTCACGAAGGCCATTTAAACCAGGTCCTCCGTCCCGGACTTGCGGATGTAGAGGGTGACCATGACGAGGATCGCGGCCATGAGGATGAAGGAGAGGGCGGCGGCCGTCGGATAGTCGAGAATGCGCAGGAACTGCGTCTGGATGACGTTGCCGATCATGCGGGTGTCCGTGGAGCCGAGCAGGTCGGCGTTGACGTAGTCGCCGCTCGCCGGGATGAAGGTGAGCAGCGTGCCGGAGACGACACCCGGCATCGACAGCGGGAAGGTGACCTTGCGGAAGGTCGTGAACGGCCTGGCGTACAGGTCGCCGGCCGCCTCGTGCAGCCGTCCGTCGATGCGTTCGAGCGAGGTGTAGAGCGGAAGGATCATGAACGGCAGGAAGTTGTACGTCAGACCGCACACCACCGCGAGCGGCGTGGCCAGCACCCGGTCCCCGGCCGTGATGCCGAGCCAGCTGGTGACGTCCAGGACGTGCAGCGAGTTGAGGGCGCCGACGACCGGGCCGCCGTCCGCGAGGATCGTCTTCCAGGCGAGCGTACGGATCAGGAAGCTGGTGAAGAACGGCGCGATGACCAGGATCATGATCAGGTTGCGCCAGCGTCCCGCGCGGAACGCGATCAGATACGCGAGCGGATAGCCGAGGATCAGGCAGAGGATCGTGGCGGCGCCCGCGTACAGCACCGAGCGCAGGAACTGGGGCCAGTAGTCGGCCAGCGCGTCCCAGTAGGTCGCGAAGTGCCAGGTGACCTTGTAGCCCTCCTCCAGGGAGCCCGTCTGCACGGACGTGGAGGCCTGGTAGACCATCGGCAGCGCGAAGAACACGAACAGCCAGAGCAGGCCGGGCAGGAGCAGCCAGTACGGCGTCCAGCGGCCTCTTCTCCGCGGTGGCCTCTTCGCCGGTGCGGGCGCCAGAGGCGGCGCGTCGGGGGTCGCGGTGGCCATCAGACGGCCGCCTCTTCGTCGACCGTCCCGACGCCTGCCTCTATGTCCTGATCGGCGTCCAGGCCGAAGGTGTGGGCCGGGTTCCAGTGCAGGACGACCTCCGCACCCGGGGCCAGCCTGGCGTCGCGGTCGATGTTCTGGACGTACACCTCGAACTCGGGGCAGACGGGGCTGTCGATGACGTACTGCGTGGAGACGCCGATGAAACTGGTCGCGGCGATCTTCCCGGTGATCCGGTTGCGGCCGGCCGGGATGTCCCCGGCGTCGTCCGCGTGTGTGAGGGAGATCTTCTCGGGACGGACCCCGACCAGCACCTTGCCGCCGGTCCTGGTCGGCGCGGAACAGCGCGCCTCGGGGAGCAGCAGCTTGCCGCCGCCCGCCCTGAGGACGATCTCGTCGCCGCTCCTGGCGTCGACCTCGGCCTCGATCAGGTTGGAGGTGCCGAGGAAGTTCGCGACGAAGGTGGTGTGCGGGTTCTCGTAGAGGTCGGCGGGCGACCCGAGCTGCTCGACCCGGCCCGCGTTCATCACGGCGACGGTGTCGGCCATGGTCATGGCCTCCTCCTGGTCGTGCGTGACATGGACGAACGTGATGCCGACCTCGGTCTGGATGCGCTTCAGCTCCAGTTGCATCTGGCGGCGCAGCTTGAGGTCGAGGGCGCCGAGCGGCTCGTCGAGGAGCAGCACCCGGGGGGTGTTGATCAGCGCGCGGGCCACGGCGACACGCTGCTGCTGGCCGCCGGAGAGCTGGTGCGGCTTCTTGCGCGCCTGCTCACCGAGCTGTACGAGCTCCAGCATGTCCTCGACCTGCTTCTTCACCGACTTGATGCCACGCCGGCGCAGGCCGAAGGCGACGTTCTCGAAGATGTCGAGGTGCGGGAAGAGGGCGTACGACTGGAAGACCGTGTTCACCGGCCGCTTGTACGGCGGCAGGTTCGTGACCTCCTGGTCACCGAGGAAGACGGTCCCGGAGGACGGTTCCTCCAGGCCCGCGATCATCCGCAGGGTCGTGGTCTTCCCGCAGCCGGAGGCACCGAGCAGAGCGAAGAAGGAACCCTGCGGGACGGTGAGGTCGAGCGGGTGTACGGCGGTGAAGGAGCCGTAGGTCTTGCTGATCCCGGAGAGACGGACGTCGCCGCCGTGGTCTGTGCTGGTCATGGTGTGGTCCTTGGGGAGTCGGAGGGGTTTCGCACCGCTGGGGCAGGCGGGGCTACGCCCCCGTCAACTTCGCGAACTTCTCCTCGTACGCCGTCTCTTCCTTCTGGCTCAGCAACCGGAAGGCGTGGGACTTCGCGGCCATCGCCGCGTCGGGAATGATCAGCGGGTTGTCCGCCGCGGACTCGTCGATCTTCGCGAGGTAGGGCTTCACCCCGTCGACGGGACAGACGTAGTTGATGTAGGCGGCCAGTTCGGCGGCCGGGCCGGGCTCGTAGTAGTAGTCCATGAGCCGCTCGGCGTTCGTCTTGTGGCGCGCCCTGTTGGGGATCAGCATGTTGTCGCTGGACGTGATGTAGCCGCTGTCCGGGATGATGAAGTCGATGTCCGGGCTGTCCGCCTTGAGCTGGACCACGTCACCCGCCCAGGCGATACAGGCCGCGAAGTCGCCCGAGGTCAGGTCGGCCGTGTAGTCGTTGCCGGAGAAGCGGCGGATCTGGCCCTTGTCGACGGCCTTCTGGAGCCGGGCCACAGCCGCGTCGTAGTCGTCGTCGGTGAACTTCGCCGGGTCCTTGCCCATGTCGAGCAGGGTCATGCCGATGCTGTCGCGCATCTCGGAGAGGAACCCGACGCGCCCCTTCAGCTTGGGGTTGTCGAGCATGTCGGAGACCGACTTCACCTCGACACCGTCCAGCGCCTTCTTGTTGTAGGCGATGACGGTCGAGATGCCCTGCCAGGGGTAGGAGTAGGCGCGGCCCGGGTCCCAGTCGGGGCTGCGGAACTGCTGCGACAGGTTCGCGAACGCGTGCGGAAGGTTCGACGGGTCCAGTTTCTGGACCCAGCCGAGGCGGATCAGCCGGCCGGCCAGCCAGTCGGTGAGGACGATGATGTCCCGGCCGGTGTCCTGGCCCGCCGCGAGCTGCGGTTTGATCTTGCCGAAGAACTCGACGTTGTCGTTGATGTCCTCGGTGTACTTGACCTTGATGCCGGTCCGCTCGGTGAACGCGTCGAGCGTGGGATGGTGCTTCTCGCTCTCGTCGACGTCCATGTACTCGGTCCAGTTGGAGAAGCTGACGGTCTTCTCCTTGGCCGAGTGGTCGTCCGCGGAGACGCCTCCCGCGGTCTTGCCGGCCGCGGGGATGCCGCAGCCGGTCAGCGCACCGAGGCCACCGGCCACCAGGGCGCCGCCCGCGGAGGCGCGCAGCAGGGACCGGCGGGTCAGGGCGGCCCTGCCATTGCGGAAGCTGCGCCGCATGGCGGCCACCTGGGCCGGGGAGAGGCGGTCGGGCTCGTACTGCTCCATGCGCGTGATGCCCTTTCGGGAGGGTGATTCGGCCGCTGGTCGGTCGGCCTGTGTCCGGTCAGCGGTCCCCGAAGATCGTGCGGTGCCAGTCCTTGCGGGCAACCGCGGTGTTGTCGAACATGACGTGCTTGATCTGCGTGTACTCCTCGAACGAGTACGCGGACATGTCCTTGCCGAAGCCGGACGCCTTGTACCCGCCGTGGGGCATCTCGCTGATGATCGGAATGTGGTCGTTGACCCACACGCAGCCCGCCTTGATCTCGCGGGTGGCGCGGTTCGCCCGGTAGACGTCCCGGCTCCAGGCGGAGGCGGCGAGCCCGTAGGGCGTGTCGTTGGCGAGCCGGATGCCCTCTTCGTCGGTGTCGAAGGGCAGGACGACGAGCACCGGCCCGAAGATCTCGGACTGCACGATCTCGCTGTCCTGGGCGGCGTCGGCGACCAGGGTGGGCCGGTAGTAGGCACCGCTCTTCAGCTCCCCCTGGGGAGCCTCGCCGCCGGTCACCACGCGCGCGTGGGCACGCGCCCGCTCGACGAAACCGGCGACCCGGTCGCGCTGCGCGTGCGAGACGAGCGGCCCGAGATCGGTGCCCGGGGCGAACGGATCACCGAGCCGGACGGTGTCCATGAGGGCGGCCGTTCTCGCGACGAACTCCTCGTACAGCGGCCGTTGCACGTACGCGCGCGTGGCGGCCGTGCAGTCCTGCCCGGTGTTGATGAGGGCGCCCGCGACAGCGCCGTTGACGGCGGCGTCGAGATCGGCGTCGTCGAAGACGACGAAGGGTGCCTTGCCGCCCAGCTCCAGGTGGAGCCGCTTGACGGTGGCGGTGGCGACCTCGGCGACACGCTTGCCGACGGCGGTGGACCCGGTGAAGGACGTCATGGCGACATCGGGATGCCCGACGAGACGCTCACCGGCTTCCCTGCCGGTCCCGGTGACGATGTTGACGACGCCGTCCGGGATCCCGGCCGCGGTGGCCGCCTCGGCGAAGAGGAGGGAGGTCAGCGGGGTCAGCTCGGCGGGCTTGAGCACGATCGTGTTGCCGGCCGCGATCGCCGGGAGGATCTTCCAGGCGGCCATCTGGAGGGGGTAGTTCCAGGGCGCGATGGACCCGACGACGCCGATGGGTTCCCGGCGGACGTACGAGGTGTGGTCACCGGAGTACTCCCCGGCCGACTGCCCCTGCAGGTGCCGGGCGGCGCCGGCGAAGAACGCGGTGTTGTCGATGGTCCCCGGCACGTCGAACTCGCGGGTCAGCTTGAGCGGCTTGCCGCACTGGAGGGACTCGGCGCGCGCGAATTCCTCGGCGCGTTCGGCGAGGACGGCCGCGAAGCGGTGCAGTGCGTCGGAACGCTCGCCCGGGGTGGCCCCGGCCCAGCCCGGGAAGGCCGCGCGTGCGGCGGCGACGGCGGCGTCCACATCGGCGCGACCGGCCAGCTCGTACGTGTAGACCGCGTCGCCTGTGGCGGGGTCGACGACCGCGTGCGTACGGCCGGAGGTGCCGCGGGTCAGACGGCCGGCGATGTACTGCGCGCCGGCCGCGAGGCGCTCCTGCGCCGGGAAGCGATGGCCCGGACTGTGCATGTCGCTCTCCTCCGTCACCCTCCCCTTACTGCGGGGGTCAACGTAGCTCCAGGTCGATTTGAGTGCCGATCCTGACAGAGTAAGTGGACTGCAACAAGTGATTCCGTTGTTTCCTTTTGGTTACGCGACGGAATCTGTCGACCAGGTGTCCAGTCGGCCTGGAAATAGGAGGACGCGATGTCAGTGGCGGATGCCAGACTCGCGTGCATGGGGAAAATCGCTGCGAACACCGCCAACCCGGAGCAGTCGGGGCAGATCTGCTCACTGGAAACCCTGACCAGGGAAGTCCGTGCGGGGGCCCGGGTCAAGTACCTGCACTTCTGGGGGCACCGGTCCCGCCCGGACGGCCGTGTGGGGGCGAGCTGTCTCAGCCAGTGGTGGCCGTCCACGTTCTCGGTGGACGGGGTGGAGTACACGACGGCCGAGCACTGGATGATGGCCGCCAAGGCCCGCCTGTTCGAGGACGCGGAGGCGGAGCGGCAGGCGATCACAGCGCCGAACCCGGCCCTGGCGAAGAGGGCCGGCCGGCTCGTGCGCGGCTTCGACCAGGCCGTATGGGAGCGCGAGCGGTTCGGGATCGTGGTCGAGGGCAGCGTCCACAAGTTCACCGCGCACAGTGACCTGGGGGGATTTCTGCTGGGCACGGGCGAGCGGGTGCTGGTGGAGGCGAGCCCGGTGGACCGCGTGTGGGGCATCGGCCTGGCCGCGGACGACGAGGCGGCGATGGACCCCGAGCGGTGGCGGGGGCCGAACCTGCTGGGGTTCGCGCTGATGGCGGCGCGGGAGCGGTTGCGGGCGGGGTAGCGCTCCGCTGGCCGCGCGACCTGTCTGCCATGGGCCGCTGGGGGAGGCGGCAGCCGAAGGAGCCCGGGTCGCGCCCCCGCGGCAAAACCGCCGCCCGGGGCGGCACCACCACTCATGCCAGGTGCGCGTGGGCCAGGCACCCCGCCCAACGGGCGTTCCACACCTCGCGGGCCGAAAGAGCTGCGGAAGCCGAACGAACACCGGTCACACCCCCGCGACCGAACCGCCGACCAGGACCGACCCCGCCACCCACGCCAGGCGCGGATTTCGCACCCTCGTACGCCGGACTCCAGCGGCTCCCCGGGTTCGCCCGGACGCTGCTGGAGCGGTGGAGTCGGTCCGGATCTCCCGCGCAGGTCGAGGGGGACGGGCCGGGCGAGCGGCTCGACCGCGCCCTGCGTGCCGCCGCCGTGCGAGACCGTCTTCCGAGGCCCCCGGCGGTGCCCGCTCGACCCGCTCCCTAGACCTGCTGGGAGAGGAAGGTCGAGTAACTGCCGTCGAGGTCGTTCGCTGACCCCTCCTCGTCGAACACGATGACGACGACGCCGAGCACGATGGCGAGGATGATGCCGGCGACACCGCAGATGATCCCGGCCAGCGCCTGGCCCGCGTTGGTCGCCTGGCCCCGGCGGGCCCTGCCACGGGCGATCAGGCCGAACACCACGGCGAGGATGCCCAGGATGATCGCCAGCGGCCAGAGGCAGAAGAAGACGGCGGAGACGATGCCGACCACGAGCGAGGCCGTACCCAGGCCGTTCATCGGCTGGGGCGCCATGGGGGCCCAGCCGTAGCCGCCGTACATCGGGGGCGCGGGATGCGCGGGCCCGGAGACGGCGTATCCGGACTGCTGCGGGTAGCCGTAGTCCGGCTGTCCGAACGGAGCGGGCCGGTAGGCCGGGTAGCCGTACGGGGCCTGTCCGGGGCCGTCGGGTGCTATGGGCGGCGGGGGGACCGGTTCGCCGGGTGCGGCGGGCTGAGGGTAGGAGGCATAAGGCGTGGAGGGCGCGAAGGGGTTGTCCCGCGGGGTCCCGGCCGCGGGAGCCCCGGGTGCGGCGAAGGGATCGGCCCAGGGCCGGGAGTCCTCGGGTGCGGGCGGGCCGGTGCGGGCGTTCGGTGGGGTGTCGCCGCCGCTCCAGAACACGGTGCTGCCGGGGCCGTCAGGGGCGGAACCCGAGCGAGGGGTGTCCTCCACCGGCGGCGCCCAGGGATTGAACTCGGGCTCGGAACCGGTCGTGCCGGCGGCGGACCCGGTCGGCGGCTTGTCCAGCGGGACCCGCGCGGGCGTGCCGTTCGCGGGGCTGTCGCTGACGGTTTCGCCGGTCGCCGCGCCCTCGGAACTCGCCCCCTCCGCGGGAATGTTCTCCGGTGAGTGCGGCGGCTGCGCGGCGTCGGACATGCGTGGGGTCCCCTCGTTGGTGCGTTCCGTCATGCTACGGCCCGCGATCACCGGGCGACGGGACACATCCGGCCTCCCCGCCCCGCCCGCCCCTGCCACCCTGGCGCACCCCGTCCCACCCCGGGCCGGAATCCACAGGCGTCTCCCCGCGGGCCCGGCCTACGATGATCCCCGAGTCATCGATCAGCCGATCACCCGCGTCCCGCCGACCGCCGTACGGTCCGGGCGCCGTTCCCGGGGAGGAACCCTTGACCGACCACGACCAGCGTGCCGCAGCCGGCGTCCGTGACCCGCACGCCTTCATCGCCGGGCTGCCCAAGGCCGAACTGCACGTCCATCACGTCGGCTCCGCCTCTCCCCGGATCGTCTCGCAGCTGGCCGCCCGCCACCCCGACTCCCAGGTGCCCACCGATCCCGAGGCCCTGGCGGACTTCTTCACGTTCACGGACTTCGCCCACTTCATCAAGGTGTACCTGTCCGTCGTGGACCTCATCCGCACCCCCGAGGACGTGCGGCTGCTGACGTACGAGATCGCCCGGGACATGGCCCGGCAGCAGATCCGGTACGCCGAGCTGACCATCACCCCGTTCTCCTCCACCCGCCGCGGCATCGACGCGCGCGCCTTCATGGACGCGATCGAGGACGCCCGGAAGTCGGCCGAGGCCGAGTTCGGGACCGTACTGCGCTGGTGCTTCGACATCCCGGGCGAGGCCGGGCTCGAATCGGCCGAGGAGACGGTGCGGCTCGCCACCGACGACCGGCTGCGCCCGGAGGGGCTGGTCTCGTTCGGGCTCGGCGGGCCCGAGATCGGCGTACCCAGGCCGCAGTTCAAGCCGTACTTCGACCGGGCGATCGCCGCCGGACTGCGGTCGGTGCCGCACGCGGGCGAGACCACCGGCCCGGAGACCGTCTGGGACGCGCTGAACCACCTGCGCGCGGAACGCATCGGGCACGGTACGAGTTCCGCGCAGGACCCCGGACTGCTCGCCCATCTCGCCGAGCAGCGGATCGCCCTGGAGGTCTGCCCGACCTCCAACATCGCCACGCGCGCGGTCCGTACGCTCGACGAGCACCCCGTCAAGGAGTTCGTACGGGCCGGCGTCCTCGTCACGATCAACTCCGACGACCCGCCGATGTTCGGCACCGACCTCAACAGCGAGTACGCGGTCGCCGCCCGGCTGCTGGACCTCGACGAGTGGGGTCTCGCCGACCTCGCCAAGAACGCCGTCGAGGCCTCCTTCCTCGACCCGGCGGGCAAGGCCGCGCTGGCCGCCGAGATCGACACGTACACCTCGGGATGGCTCGCCCCCTGAGAAACATCACCGGCACCGTCCACGCACAATGGGCCCATGCAGAACGTGACCGCCGTGGCACATCGCGGCGACCCCTACCGCGTCCGTGAGAACACGACCGACTCGCTGCGTTCCGCGCTCGATCAGGGCGCGGACGCTGTCGAGATCGACGTACGGCTCACCCGGGACGGCGTGCCCGTGCTGCTGCACGACGCGACGCTGAAGCGGCTGTGGGAGCGGGACCGGCCGCTGGCCGTCCTGTCGGCGGCCGAGGTGCGCGGGCTGACGGAGGGCGGGGTGCCGACGCTCGCGGAGGCGCTGGCCGTGACCGAGGGCAGCCGGGTGATGATCGATCTGCCGGGGTCGCCCGATGTGCGGGCGGTACGGCGAGTGATGGACGTGGTGCGGGAGTGCGGGGCGCAGGACCGCGTGTACTACTGCGCGGACGCCCCGGCGATGCTCGCGGTGCGCGCGGCCGATCCGTCCGCCGAGATCGCCCTGACCTGGAAGACCCTCGCGCCGCCGCGCCCCGCCCTGCTCGCGGCCGTACGTCCGCGCTGGCTCAACTACCGCTTCGCCCTGGTCGACCGGAGACTCGCGGCACGGGTGCACCGCGGCGGTCACCTGCTGTCGGTGTGGACTCCCGACACCCGTCGTGCCATGCGGCGGCTGCTGGACGCCGGCGTCGACTCGATCACCACCAACCGGATCGACACGTTGTGCGCGCTGCGCAAGGGCTGAAGGGTTCCTGGCCAATCGAAGGCATCGAACACGGTGCCGGTGCCTACACGCGGGACTCCTGAGCCACGGTCGCCGGGCCGGCCGGGCTGTCCCGGGTGACGTACTGCGGGACGGGGGTGTCGTCCCTGCCGGTGTCGCGGACCAGGCCGTAGCGCGTGGCGCCCTCGGGGGGCCCGCTGGTCACATCGTCCTCGGCCTTGTCCCAGGTCGTCGGGAAGACGCTCAGGCCGTAGTCGGCGCCCCGTTCGTTCACGGTGAGCGTGACGCTGCCGTCGACGTAGAAGTACTCGTTCTGCCACATCTGCTGGGTGCCGGCCGGCGGGACGGCGTAGCCGGTGGTCGAGTTGCCCATGCCGGTGGCGGAACCGTCGGTGCCGCTGACCCGGTCGTCCATCCGGCGGCCACCGCCCGAGGCCACGTGGAAGAGCCTGCCCTTCAGGCCGGTCCAGGTCGGCATGACCAGACCTCCGGCCCGGTACTGCGGCGAGATCTGCCATCGGACGAGGACATAGCCCTGGCCGGTGAGGGTCACGCTGTCCCCACGGTGGTTCATGGTGGCGTGCGCGCCGCCGGTGCTGGTGATCCCGGCCCCGGGCCGGCGCGGGAGGGCGGCCGGCCGCGCGTTCGGGTCGGGTGCCGTGTCGACGGCGTCGACGACCGTCCCGTACAGGTCCGCCGTCGGCCGCGTCGCCGACGGGGAGGGCGAGGCCGGGAGTGAGGGTGAGGGGGAAAGGGAGGGAGAGGGAGAGGGAGAGGGGGATGCCGACGGGGACCGGGGCGGGGAGGCGGTCGGCGCCTGGGGCTGGGGGCGGGCCGTGGGGGCCGCGACGGCCGGCGGCGGGTCCTTGGCGGGGTACGTCATGACGTACGCGCCGCCCGCGACGATCGTCGCCCCGGCGCTCAGGGCGACGGCCGGCTTGGTCAGGGCGCCGAGCACCTTGCCCGACCAGCCGACGGAAGCGCCGGCGGTGGCGGCGACGGCCGTCTTGCCGCCGAAGGCCAGCGACACGGTGAAGCCGAGGGGCAGCGGGACGAGCGCGATGCCGACGAGGAGCCGTTCCGCCGGTACGACGACCGCCTCACCGGGGCTCGCGCAGTACGCGCACCCCCTGATGTGCCGGGCCAGCCGCTTGCGCCACACGGAGTCCGGGTCGCCGTCCCAGCGGGCGGTCAGTTCCCGCAGGTCGGGGCAGGCGCCGTCGAGCGCCCGGACGATTCCGCGCGAGGCCTCCAGACGCTCCTTCATCCGCTGGACGCGGACGGCGGCGTGCTGCCGGCTGATGCCGACGGCCGCCGCCAGCTCACGGCGGGTGACTTCGCCCGCGACCTCCAGCCACCACAGGGACAGCAGTTGCCGGTCCTCGTCGTCGAGCCAGCGCACCGCCTCCGCGACCTCGCGCCGCTGCCCCTCCAACTGGAGCCTCAGTACGGTGAGTTCGGCGAAGTCGGCCGCTCCGTCGGCGGTCTCGTCGCGCAGGGCGTCGGTCGTACGGCGGCGTGCGCGGTCCCGGATCTGCCGCATCGCGATCGCGACGAGCCACGACCGGAAGCTGTCCGGGTCGCGCAGCGAACCGAGGTTGTCGACGGCCCGGAGCATCGTCTCCTGAACGACGTCGTCCACATCCGCGTGACCGTTCAGGGCCCGGCCGACGATGTTGTAGACCAGCGGCAGCCAGCCCGCGACCAGCTCGTCCAGCGCCCGCCGGTCACCGGCCTGCGCCGCAGCGATGGTGGAACTCCACTGGCGCCCGTCCACAAAAGCCCTTTCTCGCACGTGTGTGCACCTTACGTCGCCCTGTGGCACACCAGTTCCCCTGCCAGGTCTCCCGAGGAGACGGACCGGGGGCGCCGCCGATAACAGTTTTTTCTCCCACCCGGGACGTCAGGACACGGGCCCTAGGTGCGATCCCCGACAAGATCCGGACGCGGTACGCCAATTGCCCTCACGCCGAGACCAGGGTCGGCGTCCTCCTCACCGAGGATCCGCGCCGCACCGTAAAGATCAAGGATGTGAGCATCGACACCAGCCACCCGCAGGAGCAGCCGATGCACATGCGCATGCGCAGTCCCGCCCGCGCCGCAGCCCTCGCGACCGTCCTCACGCTCGGCCTCGCCCTGCCGGCCGGCGCCCTTGCCGCCCCCGCGTCAGCCGCCTCCCTCTCCGTGTCCACCCCGGCGACCGCACGGGGCTCGGGCCCGGACGCCGAGGCGCTGCGTGCCGCACTCGCCGGGTTACCGGATGCGGACGCGACGGCGGCTCTCGTACGGGTCGGGGGCACCGGCGATGGCTGGCGCGGCAGTGCGGGGGTGCACGACCTGGCGAGCGGGCGGGCGGCGGAACCGGACGCGCGCTTCCGGGCCGGATCGACGACCAAGGCGGTCACGGCGGCGGTCGTGCTCCAGCTCGCGGCGGAGGGCGAGGTGGACCTCGGCCGGCCGGCCCGGCGCTATCTTCCGGACCTGGTCCCCCGCACGTACGAACACGTGACCGTGCGCCAACTCCTGAACCACACCAGCGGCATCCCGGCCGCCGACGGCACCGGTACGACCTTCGAGGAGTGGTACGCGCACCGCTTCGACCTCCACTCGCTCCGCGAGATGGTCGCCGACGCCACCGCCAGGAAGCCCGAGTTCGCGCCGGGCACCGAGCAGCACTATCTCAACATCAACTACACCGTGCTCGGGCTGCTGATCGAGCGGATCACCGGCCACTCGTACGAGCAGGAGACGGCCCGTCGCGTGTTCGCCCCGCTGGGCATGCGGAACACCTGCTTCCCCGGCACCGACCCGGACATCCGAGGGCCGCACAACCACGGCTACCAGGCCGTGGCCGGCGCGGACGGCACGACGGAGTACCGCGACGTCACGGTGTGGGGCACCACGGACAGCTGGGCGGCGGGCGCCATGATCTCCACGACGGCGGATCTGGAGCGGTTCCTGATCGCTCTGTTCCGCGGGCGGGTCGTGCCGCAGCCGCAGCTGACGGAGATGTTCACCCTCCCGGCCGGCGTGCCCGGTGCCACGATGAGCGCGGGTCTCCAGCGGTATGTCACCCCCGACGGCACGGAGTTGTGGCTGAAGTCGGGCGGCCGGTGGGGCTACAACTCGGTCATCGCCGCCACCCGCGACCTGTCCCGCACCCTCGTCTACAGCGTCAACTCGACCGACGCGAAGGGCCAGGGCATGAATCCCGTCGGTGCGCGCATCGCACAGGCGGCCTTCATACGATGACGTGGGCAGCGGCCGGAGGCGCCGCGATCAGCTGCTCCAACCGCTTGATGCGCTTCCGTACGACGTACAGCGGGATCACCCCGAACACCCCGAACGAGATGTCGATCACCGTCCACCAGAAGGGAATCCCCCGGGTCGGCCCGCAGATAAGAGCGAGCGGGATGATCCCGGCGCAGGCGATCATCCCGAACTCGACGACCCAGATGTTGCGTACGGGGTCGCGGTAGGGCCCGTAGAAGGCGACCGCGATGACGAGGTGGGCGAAGGCGAGCCAGTCCGTGCCGTAGAGGACGAACGGGTACCGCTCGTCGGTGGCGTCGAGCCCTTCGCGTACCCGCTCGATCCACGCCATCAGCCCCGGCAGGTGCTCGGCGACGGACAGGGTCCGCAACAGGCTCTCGGTCCAGCGCAGTTCGTGCACGAGGGGGAAGGCCGTGGCGCCACTGAGCACCAGACCCGCCAAGAAGAGGAACAGCCAGGCACGAATGCCCTTGAGCAGGGCGGCTCTGTCGCTCATGGAGGCAGCGTACGCCTCTGTTGAACACGTTCAAAAATGCTCACGCACGGGTTCGAGGCAACCGAACCGAGCCCGGCTCCGCGGGACCGGCCTCCGGTCGCCGGTTCAGGGACGACACCGAGGCGAAGCCGGGGCGGCGCTCCCCCACTCGTGCCCTGCGGCCGGCAGGGCGACGGCCGCTGTGCTCGGGCGACGGGCGACGGGCGGTTGGAGACGGCGCCGCCGCCTGCGGAGACGCTGAGGGTGCCAGGGTTGCAGGGTTGCAGGGCGCGCCGATGGCACGAGCCGCCACCATCAGCGGGCAGGCGACCTCGACGGACAGGAACCACAGCCCGTCGCGCCCGTTCCGGTGGCGGACGCAGGTCCGCAGGTTCGTCTCAGCGAACGTCGGGACATCGGGCATCCGTGCGGGTACGCCGGGAGGCCGGACGTCCGCCATGACAAAGGGCGTGAAACCCACCCAGGCGGCCCCCGCGTACGCGTCCACCACCAGGCCCTCGGGCAGCATCGCCTGCACCGTCCGTGGTGGAAAGGGCCAGTGCACGACCGTCTGCGTCAGCCACGCCGCCCGCAATGCGGGCACCCGTACCCGCTGCTCCGCTCCGTACGCCACCACGGGCGCCGAGTCCCCACCGGAGAGCGCGGAAACGCGCAGGGCACGGCCGCAAGGCGCTACCGGCCGTGCTCAGGCCCGCACATACGAAAACGTTCGTGACCGTAGCCCGGCGCGAGGATCAGGCGTCCAGAGCCTGCTCGACGGTGCTGTGGCAAGCGAGGACCGTGTCCAGTCCGACGAGGTGGAGGACTCGCATCACCGGTGCCTGGACCGCGGCGAGCCGCAGCCATCCCTGGGCGGCGTCGGCGCGCTCGTGCACCTGGAGAAAGACGTTGATGCCACTGGAGTCGAGGAACGTCACGCCACTGAGGTCCGCCACGATCCGATGGCTCCCCTCATGCTCGGCGGTGGCCGCGGGCAGCAGTGCCTGACTCAGAGCGTCCCTGACGTGGTGATCGATTTCGCCGTGCAGAGACACCAGGCGGATGCCCTTGGCGGTGGTGTGGGTGATGCGCAGCCGGCCTGACGGGCCCGTTACCTGGTTGTCGGTCACCGATTCCTCAGTTGTTGCGCTCAGGCTGCGCGGGGCAGCGTGTGTGAGGACGATTGTGCCGTACCGCCGGGCGGGAGGCGCCTGGCGGGTTGTGGCGTAGAACACCGCCCGTGATGTACGAGGTGTGGCGGGTACACGTACCCCTGGGGCCACGGGGAGCAGAAGGACGGTGCCGGTGGAGTCGCAACCCGACGACAGGGAGCGTATTGAGCCTGACGCATACGTGATCCAGGCCGGCTACGCCCTGGGCGGAGACGGCGGGTGCATCGCTCAGGCCCGCCACCACGCGGCCGACTTCCTCACCCGGGCCCGGGTCGAGAAGGGCTTGACCATCTCCTCGCGTGCCATGGACCTGACCCGGTTGGTGGTCAGTGAGCTGATCACCAACGCCCTGAAGTACGCGCCGGGTCCGATACTGATGGAGTTGCGCATCACCGACGCCATGGTGGAAGTCGTGATCTGGGACAGCGATCCCACCGTGCCGACGGCCAAAACCGCCGACCCCGGCCGGATCGGCCAGCACGGTCTGGAGATCGTCAAGGCGGTCGCCCATGACCTCGTCATCGAGCGGCAGTCGGTCGGCAAACAGATCACCGCCGGCATCGCCCTGACCGACACCGTCCGGTCGTGACGCCTCCGCGCGCGGTCCGTCGTCCTTGCCGGGACGACGCCCCGTTGCCCGCGCCGGTGTACGGAGGCTGGTGCCGCCGAGCCCGTCGATAGGCCTGAACCGCCCGCGGACGAGGGGGAACAAGGGAGAGGTCTGTGCAGGGCCAAGGGAACAGAACTGTGCGGCGGGACACCGGTGCGTGCCTGGGCACGTCTTCGCGGTCGGTCCGCGATGTCCCGTCGTATTTGATGAAATGAGGCGACGATCAGGGAACGGAAGAGGTTTCAGGTGAGTGCAGATCCGCCGGGCGAGGACCGGATGAGCGACCCTCGGCATGCTTCGGGCACCGAGGACCGCCCGCGGACGATGGGGCTGGCAGGGGCCTTGGCCGCGGCGGAGACCGCGCCGCCGGTGGAATCGCTCGACGTCGTCGCCCACATGCTCGGGCAGAGCCTCGGCGCGAGCAGGGTCACCTTCCTCATCACGGACTTCACCGGAACGTCAGTGGTGCGCCTCGGCGCCGCCGGGGACGTGAAGACCGACGAACCGGTCCGACGCATCAAACTGCCGGGCACCTTGTACGACGAGGTGATCCGGACCCAGCACCCGGCCACGGAGACCGTCCACGGAACCAGCACGGTCCGGGTCGTCGCTCCGGTCACCAACCGGGGGGACGCCATCGGTCTGCTGGAACTCTTCCTGCCCTCGGCGCCCGACGGGACGGCGATGCGGGAGATCGGCGACACCGCGCACGCGCTGGCGTACATCGTCATCGCGAACCGCTCGTACACCGACGTGTACCAGTGGGGGCGGCGCACCAGGCCGCTGAGCCTGGCCGCGGAGATCCAGCACCGGCTGCTTCCCTCGTCCCTCGCCTGCGAAGCCGCGCAGTTCACCGTCGCCGGAGCGCTGGAGCCGGCCGATCACGTGGGAGGCGACACCTTCGACTACACGATCGACCGCGACACCGTACAGCTGTCCGTCACCGACGCCATGGGCCACGACGTCGCCGCGTCACTGCTCGCCACCCTCGCCGTGGGAGCCCTGCGCGGGTCCAGACGAGCCGGCGCCGATCTGGCCGAACAGGCCCTTGGCGCGCACCGGACGATGCTTGAGCACGGTGGGCAGGGATATGTCACCGGCCAGCTTCTGCGCATCGACCTGCGCGACGGCGCCACCGAGTTCGTCAACGCGGGCCACCCCTGGCCGCTGCGCCTGCGCGGCGGGAAGGTGGAGCAGCTCAGCGTCGAGGTGGACATGCCGTTCGGCTTCCGCTTTCCGCACACCTACCGCGTCCAGCGGCTGGATCTGCGGGCCGGCGACCGGCTGTTCCTGCTCACCGACGGCATGCTCGAACACGGCGCCGCCGCCATGGACCTGGAAAACCTGATCGTGCGCACCGCCGACCTGCATCCGCGGGAGGCCGCCCGCACGGTGATCGCGAAGGTCGTCGCCGCCAACAACGGTCACCTCCGGGACGACGCCACCATCATGTGCCTGGACTGGCACGGCGTCAGGCACTCCCGGCGCAACGCCGACACCGGCGCGGATCTCGCCAGCGCCTCGCAGCCGGACCACTGGTCCGGGAATCACCGTGCCTGAGAGCGACAGCGGCGGGCAGTCCGCACCCGGCGAGCCCCGCACCCCACCCACCGCGCCCGACGCACACAGCGCGGACCGACGTTCGAGGGCCGCGAACACGCGTGACACCGGCATCCGTACGGCATGCCCGCCGCCCGTGCGACCGGGCAGTCGACACCGTGCGGAGCGGTGCTGGAGCGGTACGGCACCGGCACGACACGGGTCGGTGGTCGAGCCGGCCGAACCACCGCAGCCGTGCGGCCCCGGACAAAGAACTCCCGCCCGGGGCCGCGCGCGTGGCACCGCTGACCGTCAGCCGCCGAGCGACGTCATCACGTGCTTGATCCGCGTGTAGTCGTCGAACCCGTACCCCGAGAGGTCCTTGCCGTAGCCGGACTTCTTGAAGCCGCCGTGGGGCATCTCCGCGACCAGCGGGATGTGGGTGTTGATCCACACACAGCCGAAGTCCAGGACCTTCGACATCCGCATCGCGCGTGAGTGGTCCTTCGTCCACACGGACGACGCGAGGGCGTAGTCCACGCCGTTGGCCCACTCCACGGCCTGCGTCTCGTCCGAGAAGGACTGGACGGTGATGACCGGGCCGAAGACCTCGTTCTGGATGATCTCGTCGTCCTGCTTGAGGCCGGACACGACCGTCGCGGCGTAGAAGTAGCCCTTCTCGCCGACCCGGTGACCGCCCGCCTCCACCTTGGCGTGGGCGGGCAGCCGCTCGACGAAGCCGGAGACCTGCTTGAGCTGGTTCGGGTTGTTGAGCGGCCCGTACAGCACGTCCTCGTCGTCCGGCTGCCCGGTCTTCGTCTCGGCGGCGGCCTTGGCGAGCGCCGCGACGAACTCGTCGTGGATGGACTCCTGGACCAGGACGCGCGTGGCCGCCGTACAGTCCTGGCCCGCGTTGAAGAAGCCCGCGACCGAGATGTCCTCGACGGCCTTGGCGATGTCGGTGTCCTCGAAGACCACGACCGGCGCCTTGCCACCCAGCTCCAGGTGCACACGCTTCAGGTCCTTCGACGCCGACTCGGCGACCTGCATACCCGCGCGCACCGAACCGGTGATCGACGCCATCGCCGGGGTCGGGTGCTCGACCATCAGCCGGCCGGTGTCGCGGTCCCCGGTGATGACGTTGAAGACGCCCGTGGGCAGGATCGAACCGATGATCTCCGCCATGAGAACCGTGGACGCGGGCGTCGTGTCCGACGGCTTGAGCACCACGGTGTTGCCGGCCGCGATCGCCGGGGCGAACTTCCACACGGCCATCATCATCGGGTAGTTCCAGGGCGCGACCTGCGCGCAGACACCGACCGGCTCGCGCCGGACGATCGACGTCATCCCGTCCATGTACTCGCCGGCGCTGCGCCCCTCCAGCATCCGGGCCGCGCCCGCGAAGAAGCGGATCTGGTCCACCATCGGCGGGATCTCCTCGGACCGGGTGAGCCCGATCGGCTTGCCGGTGTTCTCCACCTCGGCCGCGATGAGCTCCTCGGCGCGCTCCTCGAACGCGTCCGCGATCTTCAGCAGGGCCTTCTGCCGCTCGGCCGGCGTCTGGTCGCGCCAGGCGGGGAACGCGGCGGCGGCAGCCGCCATGGCGGCGTCGACGTCCGGCTGCCCGGACAGCGGCGCGGTCGCGTACGCCTCGCCCGTCACGGGGTTGACCACCTCGGTGGTCCGCCCGTCGGCGGCGTCCCGGAACTCACCATCGATGTAGTTGCGCAGACGACGCAGCTCGGTGCTCACTGCCGGCCCTCCAGATTCGGATGTCGGTCGAGTCAGGTGTCGATCGACTCGGGTGTCCATTGACTGAGACACCCACCCTATTCCGCAGCCCGACGTTTTCAACACCCCCGATCCCCTTCAAGCTGCGAAATCCGCAAGACAAGCATCCATGAACAACGAATTTCATCGATCGAGCCTTGCGAAACCGTCGACTCCTCGTGCACAGTGAGCGCGTGGCCAGTCGAAGCGCAGAGCACAGGGACTCCCGCGAGTCCATGCCTCGCGAGCCCCGAGCCCGCGAGTCCAGGAACGGCACTCCCCAGCTGGACGCCGTCTCCCTCGCCATCATCGAACAGCTCCAGGAGGACGGCCGCAGACCGTACGCGGCGATCGGCAAGGCGGTGGGCCTCTCCGAGGCTGCCGTGCGCCAGCGCGTCCAGAAGCTGCTCGACCAGGGCGTGATGCAGATCGTCGCCGTCACGGACCCGCTCACCGTGGGTTTCCGCAGGCAGGCGATGGTCGGCGTCAACGTCGACGGCGACCTCGACCCCGTGGCCGACGCGCTGAGCGCCATGCCGGAGGTCGAGTACGTGGTGATGACCGCGGGCTCCTTCGACATCCTCGCCGAGATCGTCTGCGAGGACGACGACCACCTGCTGGACGTCATCAACAAACGCATACGGGCCCTGCCGGGCGTGCGCTCCACCGAAAGCTTCGTCTACCTCAAGCTCAAGAAGCAGACCTACATGTGGGGAACCCGATAACCGTGACGACCACCGACAGCCCCAGTTCCGGCTCCAGCCCCAAGGACCTCAGCCGTACCGCGTACGACCACCTGTGGATGCACTTCACCCGCATGTCCTCGTACGAGAACGCCCCCGTCCCGACGATCGTCCGGGGCGAGGGCACCCACATCTTCGACGACAAGGGCAAGCGCTACCTCGACGGTCTCGCGGGTCTGTTCGTGGTCCAGGCCGGCCACGGCCGCGTGGAGCTGGCCGAGGCGGCCTTCAAGCAGGCGCAGGAGCTGGCGTTCTTCCCGGTCTGGTCGTACGCCCATCCGAAGGCGGTGGAGCTGGCGGAACGTTTGGCCGACTACGCGCCGGGCGACCTCAACAAGGTCTTCTTCACCACCGGTGGCGGCGAGGCCGTCGAGACCGCCTGGAAGCTCGCCAAGCAGTACTTCAAGCTGGTCGGCAAGCCCACCAAGTACAAGGTCATCTCACGCGCGGTCGCCTACCACGGCACTCCGCAGGGCGCCCTGTCCATCACCGGTCTGCCGGCGCTGAAGGCCCCCTTCGAGCCGCTGGTCCCCGGCGCCCACAAGGTCCCGAACACCAACATCTACCGCGCCCCGATCCACGGCGACGACCCGGAGGCCTACGGCCGCTGGGCCGCCGACCAGATCGAGCAGGAGATCCTCTTCGAGGGCGCGGACACCGTCGCCGCCGTCTTCCTGGAGCCGGTCCAGAACGCGGGCGGCTGTTTCCCGCCCCCGCCGGGCTACTTCCAGCGGGTCCGCGAGATCTGCGACCGCCACGACGTCCTGCTCGTCTCGGACGAGGTCATCTGCGCCTTCGGCCGCCTCGGCACGATGTTCGCCTGCGACAAGTTCGACTACGTACCGGACATGATCACCTGCGCCAAGGGCATGACCTCGGGCTACTCCCCGATCGGCGCCTGCGTCATCTCGGACCGGCTGGCCGAGCCGTTCTACAAGGGCGACAACACCTTCCTGCACGGCTACACCTTCGGCGGCCACCCGGTGTCCGCGGCGGTCGGCCTGGCCAACCTCGACCTGTTCGAGCGCGAGGGCCTCAACCAGCATGTGCTGGACAACGAGGGGGCGTTCCGCTCGACGCTGGAGAAGCTGCACGACCTGCCGATCGTCGGTGACGTCCGTGGCAACGGCTTCTTCTACGGCATCGAGCTGGTCAAGGACAAGGCGACCAAGGAGTCCTTCGACGCGGAGGAGACGGAACGCATCCTCTACGGCTTCCTCTCCAAGGCCCTCTTCGAGAACGGCCTGTACTGCCGGGCCGACGACCGCGGCGACCCGGTCGTCCAGCTCGCCCCGCCGCTGATCTCGAACCAGGAGACGTTCGACGAGATCGAGCAGATCCTGCGCGCGACGCTGACGGAGGCGTGGACCAAGCTGTAGCGCTCCGCCGACGGCCCGGCGCGTCATCCGCGGGTCCGTCGTGGCTGGTCGCGCCCGCGCGGCGAAGCCGCATATCGACGCAGCCCCGCGCCCCTCTGGGGCGCGGCTCCACCTCCGCCTGTACGTCCCGGGTACACCCGTACGAG
Source organism: Streptomyces lacrimifluminis (assembly GCF_014646095.1). Classification (GTDB taxonomy): domain Bacteria; phylum Actinomycetota; class Actinomycetes; order Streptomycetales; family Streptomycetaceae; genus Streptomyces; species Streptomyces lacrimifluminis. Next base: position 92,965 of record NZ_BMMU01000019.1, read on the forward strand.
TGAGAACGGGTGTACCCGGGCCGTGTGCTGTCCGGCCTCGCGCCGCCGAATACCTAGCGTGCCTGTAACCGATCGGCCCTGCCTTCGTTCCCCCGCACGGGGGATTTCGCGGATTCCACCCGCGATCCGCACGGCATTTCTGATCTGAACCGAGGTGTACGCGATGGTGGCCCCGCCGGACAACGACGTGCTCTGGGCACGCGCCCTGCACTTCCAGCACAACGACGGCTCGCCCGCGCTGAGCGGCGTCTCGCTCGGTGTCCGGGAGGGCGAGATCCTCGCCGTCGGCGGCCCGCGCGGCAGCGGCAAGACGACCCTGCTGCGCTGCCTCTCCGGCCTGGTGCGACCGGCGCGGGGCGAGGTCTGGTTCAACAGCGTGCCCGTGCACACGATGGGCCCGCTCGCCCGTGAACGGCTGCGCCGCGACCGGTTCGGCTGGATCGACCCGGCCCCGGTCCTCGTACCGGAACTGAACGTCTGGGAGAACGCGGCCCTGCCCCTCATGCTGCGCGGCACCAGCCGTCGGCGCGCCAAGACGGCGGCCCTGGAGTGGCTGGAGCGTCTGGACATCGGTGAGCTGGCCCGCAAACGCCCGTACGAGCTGCGTCAGTCCGAACGCCAGCGCGTGTCGATCGCCCGGGCACTGGCCCCGGCCCCCACGGTCCTCTTCGCGGACGAACCGACGGCGCCCCTCTACCGGGCGGACCGGGCCCAGGTACTGCGGACGCTGACGACAGCGGCCCGCTCGCACGGCATCACCGTGGTCCTCGCGACGCACGACGCGGACACGGCGGCGCTGGCGGACCGCACGGTCTCGCTGCTCGACGGACGACGCGTGAACACCGTTCACCTGCCCCCGGTCGCCAAGAACGGCACGGAGACCGGCCCCGGGGCCGGTACCGACGCGGAAGGCCGGGCCGCGTGCTCGCTCTCCGTCTAGCCCGCGGCTCGCACCCGGGCGTCCAGCTCCGCCGGCTGCTGGTCGCGACGGCGTCGGCGGCCACGGGTTTCCTCCTGCTGGGCACCCTCGGCCACGCCCTCGCCCACCAGGACACCCCCGGCGGCTCGGCCCTGCGCCTGGCCTGGTGCGTGGCCCCACTGGCGGCCACGGTCCACTTCGCGGTGACGGTGGCCCGCACCGACCCCGGCACGAGACCGCGCCCCGGCCTGTCGGCGATCGGCCTGGGCCCGGCCCGCCTGATGGCCGTCTCGGCCACCACAACAGCTCTGTCCTGCACCCTGGGTTCGATGCTGGCCCTGCTGTTCTTCCTCCACCTGCGGGGCGACCTGACGGGCATGCCGTTCGACGGCGACGCGTCGGACTTCCTGGCCTCGGACCACCCCCTCCCCCTCCCTGCCGCCCTGACCCTGCTGACCCTGGTACCGGTGGCGGCGTCGGTCGCGGTCGCGCTGGTGCTGCGACCACGAGATGTCCGCCCCCGCCGAACCGCGGGCAGTCGTGCCGCTGGGGCGGCACCCGTCCCACAGGGGGACGGCACCCCGTCAGCGCCGGGCAGCGCGACCGACCCGTCGGCATCGACCCCGGGTGCCCCTGACGTCCCCGCTCAGGACCCCGACCCCGACCCCCACGCCCTCCCCACTCCTCACCCCACCCCCCGAGACCTCCCCTGGGGCATCGCCGTACTGGCGGCCGGCCTCGCCGTAGAGGCATACGCCGCCCGCGCCCCCCACACCCGCCTCGCCATGCCCGGCGGAGCCACCGACAGCCCCGCCGCCGTGCTCGTCGGCTGGACCCTCACCGCCGTGGGCCTCGCTCTGGCCGGCCCGGGCCTCGCCCACCTCTGCGGGCGTCTGCTCCAGGCCGTCCGCCCCGGCGCCCTGCGTCTCCTCGCCGGCCGCGTCCTCATGGAGGAGGCGACCCGCATCGGCCGCCCCCTGGGCGTCGTCTGCGCGGTGGCATCGGGGGCGTACGCCATGATCGTGCTGTACGACGACGCAGCCGACGACCCGTCCCTCGGCCCCCTCACCACCCTGGGTGCCCTGGTCGTGGCGGGCTGCGCGGTCGCCACGCTCCTCACGGCCGCCGCCGAGGCGCGGCGCGCCCGCGCCGACACCACCGCGGCCCTGGTCCGGCTCGGCGCACCGGCCACGACGCTGCGCACCGCCGCCGGCCTGCGCGCCGCGGCCCTCCTCGCCCTGTTCGCTCCGCTGACCTTCCTGATCGCGGAGTTGGCGGCGCTGCCACTGACCGCCTGAACCCCGAACAGAACCCGCGGGGAGACCCGTACGGAAACCCGTACGAAAAAATCCCGCAGCCACCGATGAGTTCCGCACGACCCCCGGGTCTACCCCACCGAACAGCACCACACCGACGGGAGAGACCCTCATGAGCGAGTACCAGCAGATGATCTTCGTGAACCTGGCCGTCAGCGATGTCGCCGCCTCGAAGAAGTTCTTCACCGAGCTCGGATACACGATCAACCCGCAGTTCACGACCGACGACTGCGCCTGTGTCGTGATCAGCGACACCATCGTCGCGATGCTGCTGAGCAAGCCGCGCTACTCCGACTTCACGAAGAAGGAGATCGCGGACTCGACGAGGACCAGCGAGGTCCTCATCTGTCTGAGCGCCGAGAGCCGCGCGAAGGTCGACGAACTGGTCGACGGAGCGATCGCGGCCGGCGGCACCGAGCCGCGCGAGGCGCAGGACTACGGCCAGATGTACGGACGCGCGTTCGACGACCTCGACGGCCACACCTGGGAGGTCATGTGGATGGACCCGGCGGCCGTCCAGAGCTAGGGCCTGCCCGTGCTTACATGGGCGGGTGCAGACGAGCCCCGCCCATGCGGCCCACCACGGCGACCGTGAGATCGAGACGCTCCAGGAGTTCGACGCGACCGTCTCGGCCCGTGGCACCCTCGCCGGATTCCGTGTCCAGGCCGTCGATCTGACGGACCGTACGAAGGAGTTGCTGACCAGCGACACCGCGGGCGCCGTCTTCCTCGGCTGCCCGATGCGTCCGGACGCGACGGCGAAGGTCCGCGCGGACGGCGCCCTGGTCTTCCCGCCCCTCCCGGACCTGCCCTTCGACCCCTACCGCGGCCATCTCTACTCACCGGACGAGTTGTTCGCCGGGCTCGACAAGGGCTACGAGCACACACCCGACGCCCTCGGGTACGCCTGGTTCCAGCGCACGAAGGCCGACGGCGACATCTTCGCCTCGATGCTGCGCTCCGTCCACGACGACGCCGTCTCCGACGCCCTCGACGAACTCCTGCGCGCGACACAGGTCGTGGGGGTGATGGGGGGTCACGCGATGGCACGCGGTACGCAGGCGTACGCCGGTGCCGCGCGCCTGGGGCGCGAGCTGACCCGCGCCGGGTTCACGGTGGCCACGGGCGGCGGCCCGGGCGCGATGGAGGCGGCGAACCTCGGCGCGTACGCGGCCCCCTTCGAGGACGCCATGCTCGACAAGGCGTGCGAACTCCTCGCCGGGGCACCCTCGTTCACGCCCTCGATCACCGACTGGGCGCGCGCCGCCTTCGAGGTCCGCGCGCGCTGGCCCGAGGGGGCGGGCTCGGTGGGCATCCCGACCTGGTTCTACGGGCACGAACCGCCGAACGCCTTCGCCTCGCACATCGCCAAGTACTTCGCCAACGCCACCCGCGAGGACGGGCTGCTGGCCCGATCGAACGCGGGGATCGTCTTCCTGCCGGGCGCCGCCGGGACCGTACAGGAGGTCTTCGACAACGCGACGCCGAACTACTACGAGTCGCGCGGCGAGCCGACGCCCATGGTCCTTGTGGACCGCGCCCACTGGACCGAGCGGCTTCCCGCCTGGCCGCTGCTCCAATCCCTGGCGCGGGGGCGGGCGATGGAGGACCGAATCGCCTTGGTGGACCGGATCGAGGACGCTCCGGAGGCTTTGAAACGCCTCGCCGGTTAACGGGTAGGCAAAACAAATGCCTGGAGCGTGCATACAGATTGACAGTTCTTACGCCGCGCTTATAGACCTGTGAGACTCCAGGGAGTGATGAGGTGATGAGGTCTCTTCACCCCCGCCACCCCCCTCAGTTGTGCATCCCGTGAAGGGCAACCGTGTCCATATCTCTCCGTACCGCCCGTTCTGTGCGCATTCTCGGTGTTGCCTCCGCCTCGGCCGCGCTCGCACTGGGCGTCGCGGGCAACGCGTTCGCCTGCAACATCAGTGAGTTCTCCGCCGTCGCCAAGTGCGACGGTGAAAAGGGTGTCATCAGCGTCACCGACAAGGACCCGTCGGGCACCCCCGCCACGGTCACCGTCTTCCTCGGCGACAAGCTCATCGGCACCCAGGACGTCGTGGGCAGCCGTGAGGGTGTCACCATCGACTTCTCGGAGGACTGGGCGCCGAACGCGACGTACCGCGTTCACGTCAAGGCCGGCAAGCAGGTCGACGAGGACATCAAGCCGGATCTGACCACCCCGGGCGAGGCCTGCACGACGGAGCCGACCCCGACCCCGACACCGACCCCGACCCCGTCGGCTTCGCAGCCGGAGGAGTCCGCCACCCCGACTCCGTCGGCCTCGGAGCCCGAGGAGTCCACCACCCCGACTCCGTCGGCCTCCGAGAGCACCCCGGGTGCCCCCGCGAACAGCGTTCCGACGCCCGCGGGCGGCAGCTCCAACCTCGCCGAGACCGGCGCCAGCTCGACCACCGGTGTGATCGCCGGTATCGCGGCTGCCCTGGTCGTCGTCGGCGGCGGCGCCGTCTTCTTCGGTCTGCGCCGTCGTGGGGCGTCCAGCAGCGACTGACGTTCCGCTCGCCGTATCCGCAGTACCCGGCTGTACGTGGTGGCCCGTCCCCGAATCGGTGAATTCCGGGGGCGGGCCACTCCGCTGTCTCCGGCTACCCGAAGGTGGCCCTCGCCAGCCAGAACTCCAGCAGCTCACGGTCCCCGAGGATCTCCAGCCGCGGGCTGTCCAGCGGCAGTCGGCGGTAGAAGGCGAGCATGACGTCGGTGAGGGGGCCGCGCAGGGCGACCGTCGCCTTCTCATGGCCGCGACGCCAGGACACGCCTTCCTCGGTGAGCTCGACGAGCCACTCGGCGTTCAACTCGGGGGCGGTGTCCGTGGCGTGGAGATGGATGCTGCGGCCCGGCCCGCGCAGTTCGTTCGCCGCCGCGTCGTCCGGGTCGGTCTGCGCGAACTCGACGATCTGCAGCCACTCGTCTATCGCGTCGGCGGCGATGTCCGGCGCGACCTCGTACGGCAGCCCGGCGGTGAGCGTCGCGTCCGCGCGGTGCACGGTGATCTCGTGGACCATCCGGCGCGCCCAGAATCCCGAGTCGTGGATGTCGGCCCACGACCACACCTTGGTGTCGGGCCCGGCCTCGCGCAGGGTGGTGACCAGCAGCTCACCGGTCTCGGCGAGCCAGGCGTCCAGCGCGGCCGGGTCTCCCGTCGGCTCCGGTCCATCACCCAGCGGTACTTGATCCTCCTCGACATCCGCCTCGGCCCGCGTGCGCACCAGCAGTTCAACCCAGCGCAGGGCGCCCCCGGTGTGCCGCACAAGGTGTTCCAGGGACCAGTCCGGGCAGGTCGGTACGGTCGCGGACAGATCGACGCCGGAGGTCACCAGTGCCCTCAGCTGCCCGACCTGGTGGGCGATTTCATCACAATAGCGGTCATGCGCGAGCGTCGTCATGCCCCGAACACTATGGGCGTCGCCTCACCCGAGCACCACAATTTCCGACGCGTCGAAGGCCACCCCGACCTCGTCCCCCGGCTCCGGCGCGTCGCGCAGCGCGCACGCGGCCTCCAGTCGCGGGGCGTCCTCGGGCTGGAGCTGTACGGCGACATGCGTACCCCGGAAGGTGCGCGCGGCCACGGTGCAGCGCAGGCCGTCGGCGGCGGGCACCAGACGCACACCGGCGGGGCGTACGAGCAGCGTGCGCTCCCCATGTCCGGTGCCCTCGGGGACCGGAACCTTGCCCCAGGAGGTGTCCGCGACCTGCCCGCTCACCGTCGCGCCGACGACGTTGTCGAAGCCGAGGAAGCGCGCCACGAACTCGTCGACGGGCCGCTGCCAGACGTCAAGTGGCGTACCGGACTGGGCGATGCGGCCGTCGCGCATCACGATCACCCGGTCGGCGAGGGCGAAGGCCTCGCCCTGGTCGTGGGTGACGGCGAGCACCGTGGTGCCCAACCTGCCGAAGAGTTCCCGGAGTTCGACGACGAGCCGCTCGCGCAGCGAGCGGTCCAGCTGGCCGAGCGGTTCGTCGAGCATCAGCAGCCGGGGGCGGGGCGCGAGGGCGCGGGCGAGGGCGACACGCTGCTGTTCCCCGCCGGAGAGCGCGGCGACAGCACGTCCGGCGGCGCCCGGCAGCCCGACCATGTCCAGCAACTCCCGTACACGCACGTCCTGTTGATCCCTGGGTACGTGGTGCATGCGCAGCCCGAAGGCGACGTTGCCGCCGACGTCCCGCTGTGGGAACAGCTGGTGGTCCTGGAACATCAGGCCCACCTCGCGCTTGTGCGCGGGCACCCCGGCGAGGTCCCGGCCGTCGAGCAACACCCGCCCCGCGTCGAGGGGCTGGAGTCCGGCGACCGCCCGCAGCAGCGTCGACTTTCCGCTGCCGCTGGGTCCGAGCACGCAGACGATCTCGTGCTCGGCGACATCGAGGCCGACGCCGTCGAGGACGGGCCGCGCTCCGAACCGTACGGTCGCTCCTTCGAGACTGAGCATGGTCAGAACTCCCCGGTCCGGTCGGTCCGCAACCGCTCCAGCACGAGCAGGGCCACCGCGCACACCACCATCAAGATCGTCGAAAGGGCCATCGCCTGGCCGTAGTTGAGATCGCCGGGGCGGCCCAGCAGCCGGGCCACGGCGACCGGCAGGGTCGGGTTGTCGGGCCGGGCGATGAACACGGTCGCCCCGAACTCGCCGAGCGACACGGCGAACGCGAACCCGGCCGCGACCAGCAACGCCCGCCGTACGATCGGCAGATCGACCTCGCGCCAGACCCGCCAGGGCGAGGCCCCGAGCACGGCCGCCGCCTCCCGCAACCGCGCGTCCACGGCCCGCAGCACCGGCAGCATGGTCCGCACGACGAACGGCACCCCGACCAGCGCCTGCGCGAGCGGTACGAGGATCCAGCTGCTCCGCAGATCCAGCGGCGGCTCGTCGAGCGCGATGAGGAACCCGAACCCCACGGTCACCGCCGACACCCCGAGCGGCAGCATCAGCAGCGCGTCGAACCCCCGCACGATCCGCCCGGCATCGCGCCGGGTGAGCGCCACGGCGGCCAGGGAGCCCACGACGACGGCGATGCCGGTGGCGGCGACGGCGTACTGGAGCGAGTTCCCGATGGCGGCGATCGGCGCGACCAGGAAGATGCCGGAGTCGTCGCGGGTGAGCGCCTTGTAGTAGCCGAGGCCGGCACCGCCGGGCGTGGCGAACGACCGCTGTACGAGCACGGCGAGCGGCAGCACCAGCAGCACGGCGATGCTCACCAGCACCCCGCCGAGCAGCGCCCACTGGCCCCGGCCGCGCGGCCGGCGTGCCGTTGTCTCCGGCGCCACGAGCCGCAGCGCGCTCTCCCGACGCCGTACCGTCCGGGCGTGCACGGCGAGGACCGCGCCCACCGCCACGAACTGGACGATGGTCAGCACGGCAGCCGTACCGAGGTCGAAGATCTCCGAGGTCTGCCGGTAGATCTCCACTTCGAGGGTGGCGAAGGTCGGTCCGCCGAGGATCTGCACCACTCCGAAGGAGGTGAAGGTGAAGAGGAAGACCATGAGCGCGGCGGCGGCGACGGCGGGCGCGAGGGCGGGCAGCGTGACCTGCCGCCAGGCCGCGAACCGCGAGGCGCCGAGCACCCGTGCGGCCTCCTCCTGCCGCGGGTCGAGCTGCGCCCAGAGCCCGCCGACCGTCCGTACGACGACGGCGTAGTTGAAGAAGACGTGCGCGAGCAGGATCGCCCACACGGTCGTGTCCAGCCGTACGCCCCACACCTCGTCGAGCAGCCCGCCGCGCCCGACCAGCGCCAGGAACGCCGTACCGACGACGACGGTCGGCAGCACGAACGGGACGGTCACCACGGCCCGCAGAATCTGCTTGCCCCTGAAATCGAAGCGCGCGAACACATACGCGCCGGGGAGCGCGACCAGTAGCGTGAGCGCGGTGGAGGCGAGCGCCTGCCAGGTGGTGAACCAGAGGACGTGCCGGATGCCGGAGTCCCCCAGCACGTCCCCCACCTGTCCCAGCCGCCAGACCCCGTCGACGTGCAGACCGCGCGCGACGATCGCGGCGACGGGATAGGCGAAGAAGAGCGCGAAGAAGACGACGGGCAGCGCGAGCAGGGCCCCGCGCAGGGCGGCACCCTTCCCACGAGCGGCCGCACGGGTCGTTCCTGCTGCTTCGACTACTTCAGTACGAGCGAGGTCCACGACTTGACCCACTGGTCACGGTGTTCGGCGATCTTCGCGGGGTCCATGGTCTCGGGGTCCTCGGCCTGCGGCCCGAACTCGGTGAACTCGGCGGGCACCTGGGCGCCCTCCCGCACGGGATACACGAACATGTTGAGCGGCATGTCCTCCTGGAAGGTCTTGCCGACGAGAAAGTCGAGCAGCGCCTTGCCGCCCTCGCTGTTCGCGGCGTTGTCGAGCAGCCCCGCGTACTCGATCTGCCGGAAGCAGGTGCCGGTCGCGACGCCGGTCGGAGCGGTGGCCGGCTTCGGGTCGGCGAAGATCACCTCGGCGGGCGGCGAGGAGGCGTACGAGACCACGAGCGGCCGGTCGGCCTTGGCCTTCTTGCCGCCGGCCGACCCGGAGAACTCCTCGTTGTACGCCTGCTCCCAGCCGTCGACGACCTTCACGCCGTTGGCCTTGAGCCTGGTCCAGTAGTCGGCCCAGCCGTCGTCGCCGTACTTGGCGGCGCTGCCGAGCAGAAACCCGAGTCCGGGCGAGGAGGTGGAGGCGTTCTCCGTGACGAGGAGATCCTTGTAGGCGGGCTTGATCAGATCGTCGAAGGACTCGGGCGGGGTCAGCCTGTGCTCGTTGAACCAGGCCTTGTCGTAGTTGACACAGATGTCGCCGGTGTCGATCGGCGTGACCCGGTGCCTGGCCTCGTCGGTGCGGTAGGCGGGCAGGATCGCGTCGGCGCCCTTCACCTCGTACGGCTGGAACAGCCCGTTGTCGAGCGCGCGGGAGAGCAGGGTGTTGTCGACGCCGAAGAAGACATCACCCTGCGGGTTGTCCTTGGTCAGGATCGCCTTGTTGACGGCCTGCCCGGCATCGCCGTCCTTGAGAACCCTGACGGTGTACCCGGACTGCTTCTCGAAGGCGGCGAGGACGCTCTTCGAGACGGCCCACGAGTCATGGCTGACGAGGGTGACGGTCTTGGAGCCGGCCGCCGAACCGCTGCCGCCGTCCTCGGACCCGCACGCGGACAGCGTGACGAGCCCGAGCCCGACGGCCAGGGCCGTGACCTGCTTGGTGATGCTCACCGGAATTTTCCTCCTGGGATGACCAGGAAGAGACGCGGCCCTGCCCGGGTCCCGTTGAAGGGGTTCCCGGGCAGGGCGCAACAGCAAGAGTGATGACCGAACTTCCTACCCAGAATGACCTGGGCGAGGTTCAGAGGGTCTGCGGCCCACCAATGTGATCTGGCTGCCGCACTCTCAGCGCTGTGGCGCTCCCCTGTCGGAATATGAAGATATGTAGGTACGACATAAGACTACCGCTCGGTGGCCGCCAGCTGTCCGCACGCCCCGTCGATCTCCTGCCCCCGGGTGTCCCGAACGGTGACGGGCACCCCGTGCGCGGCGACGGCCTCGACGAACGCCTTCTCGTCCTCGGGCCGCGACGCGGTCCACTTGGACCCCGGAGTCGGGTTCAGCGGGATCAGGTTGACATGCACAGGCTTGCCCCTGAGCAGCCGCCCGAGGCGGTCACCGCGCCAGGCCTGGTCGTTGATGTCCCGGATCAGCGCGTACTCGATGGACAGGCGGCGCCCCGACTTGGCCGCGTACTCCCACCCCGCGTCGAGGACCTCCCGGACCTTCCACCGCGTGTTGACGGGGACCAGGGTGTCGCGCAGCTCGTCGTCGGGCGCGTGCAGGGAGATGGCGAGGCGGCACTTGAAGCCCTCGTCGGAGAACCGGTTGATGGCCGGCACCAGTCCGACGGTCGACACGGTGATACCGCGCTGCGACAGCCCCATGCCGTCCGGCGCGGCGTCGGTCAGGGCACGGATGGCACCGACGACGCGCTTGTAGTTGGCGAGAGGCTCACCCATGCCCATGAAGACGATGTTGGAGAGCCGCGCAGGGCCACCGGGGATCTCCCCGTCCCGAAGCGCACGCATCCCGTCCACGATCTGGTGCACGATCTCGGCGGTGGACAGGTTCCGGTCCAGCCCGGCCTGCCCGGTCGCGCAGAACGGGCAGTTCATCCCGCACCCGGCCTGCGAACTGATGCACATGGTCACCCGCTCCGGGTACCGCATGAGCACCGACTCGACGAGCGTTCCGTCGACCATCCGCCACAGTGTCTTGCGGGTGGTGTCCTGGTCGGTCGACAGATGGCGGACGACCGTCATCAGCTCCGGAAGCAGCGCTTCCTGGAGCCTGCCGCGCGAGGCGGCCGGGATGTCCGTCCACTCGGCCGGGTCGTGCGCGAACCGCGCGAAGTAGTGCTGCGAGAGCTGCTTGGCACGAAACGGCTTCTCACCGATCGCGGCAACGGCTTCTTTACGCTCGGCAGGCGTGAGATCGGCAAGATGCCGCGGCGGCTTCTGGGCTCCGCGCGGGGCGACGAATGTGAGTTCTCCGGGCTTAGGCATGGCTGTACCAGTGTCGCAGACATCCGGACAACCCCCCGCCGCCCTGTGGACAACGCCAGGAGCAGGCAGAAAGTCCCAGCTCAGCGCGCTCTGTACGCACTCACGGAGCCGCCGCAGCCATCACCCCCCGCAGCTGCGTCACCTCCCGCTCCAGCTCGCGGTAGTGGTCGCTGACCTTGCGCCGGGCCGTCGGTGTGACGCGGCCCGCGTCCAGTTCGGTCAGCCGGTCGCCCAGGGCGGTGAGGTCCGTCTGCCAGCCGTGCCAGCCGTCGGCGCCCCGGGCGTCGGCCAGCTCGTCCCGGGCGGCACGCAGGGCCGCGTGAGCCCCCTCTCGCAGTGGGCCCAGGTCGGCGCGCAGCCGCTCGCTGCGCTCGCGGAGATAGGCGAGGGACTCGCCGTATCCGGCGAACGTCTCCCCCAGCTCGGTCATGGACCTGACCTGGTCCCCGAGCGCCTCCAACCAGGGCACGGCCACCTCGACACCGTGTTCGGCAGCCGCGACAGTCGCGGTACGCACCTCGTGGTAGTGCTGGGAGACGCCGTCCAGGTCGGCGAAGACACTCATCGCGCCGAGCGTCTGTTCGCGGATGGTGTCCGATGGGAGGCCGTCTCCCCGGTCGAGCAGCGCCTCGATGCGGGCCAGCTCGCCCCGTACCGCTCGTCGCAGCTCCAGCAGGGCCTGATGAGCCGAGTCCGCCGCCTCGACGGGACCGGCGACAGCTGCGAGTCCCTCGGCCTGCCGCTGGCGTCTGGTACGACTACGCCCCCACATGCACGCCACCCCTTCCGGACGGATCGACCGCACTGAAGTCGATCTTAGGTTCGAAAGGGGTGGTTTCAGGCTGCCGTACGTATTTCAAAGGAAACCCGGACCGTACTGGAACATTTCGACCGGCCTCAGCCCACGAAGGCGACGAACAGCAGCCACACCACAGGAGCCGTCGGCAGCAGCGAGTCCAGCCGGTCCATGATGCCCCCGTGACCCGGCAGCAGCGTGCCCATGTCCTTGATGCCCAGGTCCCGCTTGATCATGGACTCGCCGAGGTCACCGAGCGTGGCACTGACCGCGACCGCGAGGCCCAGCACCAGACCCTGCCACCAGGTGCCGTCGTCGATCGCGAACTCCATCAGCACCGCGCCGGCCACCATCGCGAACGCGACAGCGCCGAACAGGCCCTCGCGGGTCTTGCCGGGACTGATGCGCGGGGCGAGCTTGTGCTTGCCGAAGCGCCAGCCGATCGCGTACGCGCCGGTGTCGCTGACGACGGTCAGGAGCAGGAACGTCATGACGCGCTGCGCACCGTCGTCGGCGGTGAGCATCATCGCGACGAACGTCGCCAGGAACGGAACGTAGAAGGCCGCGAAGACGCCTGCCGTGACGTCCTTGAGGTATCCCTCCGGAGGTTCCGTCATACGCCAGACCAGGACCGCGAGCGCGGTGAGCGCCATCGCGACCCACGCGCCCTCGGGACCCCGGACGTATCCGGAGACGACCATCGCGGCCCCGCCGAGCGCGAGCGGCACCAGCGGCGCCCTGATGCCCTTGCGCTCCTGGAGCCGGGACGTCAGTTCCCACAGGCCGACCACGACGGCGACAGCTACCACGCCGACGAAGGCGGCCTTGACGACGAACAGCGACGCGATGATCACCGCGCCCAGCCCGACGCCGACCGCTATGGCCGCGCCGAGATCCCGGCCCGCAGTCTTCTTCCGCGGGACGGAGGCGGGCTGCTGGGCGTCGTCGGGCGTAGGCATGGGATCCGGCTTCTGCGGCACCGCCCCGTAAGGCTGCGCCCGCGGCATCTCGTCGCGGAACGAGGGGCCGCCCGGCCGAGCGGCCCCCCGGTCGTCATCCTGGTGTCCGCCATGTGCGGGTACGTCGGGCACGATGGGCATGGGGCGAGTCTGCTGCGCGTGGTGCGCATCGTACGCGGGACCCGCCGGGGCAGCCCCCTGGACAGGCCCTCCGTCGGACGGCCCCCAGTACCCGGCGTGGGGCGGCGCCCCCCAGGAAGAGTCGTTCATCAGACTTCGAGAAGCTCCGCTTCCTTGTGCTTGAGGAGCTCGTCCACCTGCGCGACGTACTTCGCGGTGGTGTCGTCGAGCTCCTTCTCCGCGCGACGGCCCTCGTCCTCGCCGACCTCGCCGTCCTTGACGAACTTGTCGATGGCGTCCTTGGCCTTGCGGCGGATGGCCCTGATCGAGATCTTGGAGTCCTCGGCCTTGGTCCGGGCCACCTTGATGTAGTCCTTGCGCCGCTCCTGGGTGAGCTCGGGGAACACCACGCGGATGATGTTTCCGTCGTTGCTCGGGTTGACCCCGAGGTCGGAGTCGCGGATCGCCTGCTCGATGTTGCGCAGTGCGCTCTTGTCGAACGGGGTCACCACGGCCATCCGCGGTTCGGGCACGGAGAACGAGGCCAGCTGGTTGATCGGCGTCAGTGCGCCGTAGTAGTCGGCCACGATCTTGTTGAACATCGCCGGGTGCGCACGGCCGGTGCGGATCGCGGCGAAGTCCTCCTTGGCGACAACGACGGCCTTCTCCATCTTCTCCTCGGCCTCGAGGAGGGTCTCTTCGATCACCACTTGCTCCTGCGTGTCTTGAGTAGGCCCGGCTGCTGTTCTCGGTCAGGGTCGGCGGCCGGCTGCGTCGCGTCTTCTTCCTGCACGGTTCCCGACCGGCAGGACATTGTCCATCCCCCGCTCAGGGTCCGTCCCCGGGCAGGGTTGATCCCCGGTCAGTCCCGGCTGCCCTGTTCCCCGACGAGTGTGCCGATCTTCTCACCCTTGACGGCCCGCGCGATATTGCCCTCGGTCAGAAGCTCGAAGACGAGGATCGGCAGCTTGTTGTCACGGCACAGCGTGATCGCCGTCATGTCGGCGACCTTGAGGTCCCGGGTGATGACCTCGCCGTAGCCGAGCGAGTCGAACTTGACGGCCTCGGGGTTGGCCTTCGGGTCGGAGTCGTAGACCCCGTCCACGCCGTTCTTGCCCATCAGCAGCGCCTCGGCGTCGATCTCCAGGGCGCGCTGTGCGGCGGTCGTGTCGGTGGAGAAGTACGGCATGCCCATACCGGCACCGAAGATGACCACACGGCCCTTCTCCAGGTGCCGTACGGCGCGCAGCGGGATGTACGGCTCGGCGACCTGGCCCATGGTGATGGCGGTCTGGACCCGGCTGTCGATGCCCTCCTTCTCCAGGAAGTCCTGGAGAGCCAGGCAGTTCATGACGGTGCCGAGCATGCCCATGTAGTCCGAGCGGGCCCGGTCCATGCCGCGCTGCTGCAGTTCCGCACCGCGAAAGAAGTTGCCGCCGCCGATGACGACGGCGATCTGGGAGCCGTCGCGCACGACGGCCGCGATCTCACGGGCAATCTTGTGCACCACGTCGGGGTCGACGCCCAGGCCCCCGCCACCGGAGAAGGCTTCTCCGGACAACTTCAGCATGAACCTGCCGCGTACTTTGCCGTCGTCGCTCTTCTGGGCCTTGGTGGTCATGGAGATCTCGCCTCTTCACGTGTCACACATACGAAGAAGGCCATTGCCGGTGGGGTGTCGATCGCATCCCATGCTCGGCAATGGCCTCCTCGTCAGATCTGCTGTCGTCCGCCACGCGCGCGTGCGTGACGGCGTACGCGCGCGACTGCGTCGACCCTATAGGTATCCCTACGGGGGCCGCGCGTCGATCGCGGTACGGACTCAGATGCCGACCTTGATGCGCGTGAAGCGCTTCAGGGTGACACCGGCCTCGTCCAGGACCTTCTGGACGGACTTCTTGTTGTCCAGCGCGTACGGCTGGCCGAGCAGCGTGGCGTCCTTGAAGAAGCCGTTGAGGCGACCCTCGACGATCTTCGGCAGGGCGGCCTCGGGCTTGCCCTCGGCGCGGGTGGTCTCCTCGGCGACGCGGCGCTCGGTCTCGACGACCTCGGCCGGCACGTCCTCCTTGGAGAGGTACTTCGGCGCGAAGGCGGCGATGTGCTGGGCGATGCCCTTGGCGACCTCGGCGTTGGGCTTGTCCAGCTCGACGAGGACACCGATCTGCGGGGGCAGGTCGGGCATCGTGCGGTGCATGTACGCCAGCACGAAACCGTCCGCGTACTGCGCGAAGCGGTCCAGGACGATCTTCTCGCCCAGGTTGGCGTTGGCCTCGTCGACGTACGCCTGAACCGTCTTGCCGGACTCGATCTCGGAGGCCAGCAGGGCCTCCAGGTCGGCCGGAGAGGTCTTGGCGACGTGCTCGGCGAGCGCGGTGGCGGCGGCCTGGAACTTCTCGCCCTTGGCGACGAAGTCCGTCTCGCACTTCAGCTCGACGAGGACACCGGAGGTGTTGTCGTCGGCGATGATCGAGACGACCGCGCCGTTCTCGGCGGAACGGCCCTCGCGCTTGGCGACGCCCTTCTGGCCCTTGATGCGCAGGGCCTCTACGGCCTTGTCGACATCGCCCTCGGCCTCGTCCAGCGCCTTCTTGCAGTCCATCATGCCGGCGCCGGTGAGCTCACGGAGCTTCTTGACGTCAGCGGCGGTGTAGTTCGCCATGATTCTCGGAGTCTCTCTCGAAGTCTGAAAGATCTGCGGATCGAACGGCGGGGGCCCCATGAAGGTGCCCCCGCCGTCGACAACCCGAAGGGGTGAGGGTGTCAGGCCTTCTCGGCGTCCGCGGCCGGAGCCTCGGCGACGGGAGCCTCGACGGGGGCCTCAGCGGCAACTTCGGCCTCGGCAGCGGCCTCGACGGGAGCCTCCTCGACCGGAGCCTCCTCGGCAGCGGCCTCGGCGGCGGGCGCCTCGGCGTCGTCGGCCTTCTTCTCGCCCTCGAGGAGGTCGCGCTCCCAGGCGGCGAGGGGCTCGGCGACAGCCTTCTCGCCCTTGTCACCGGTGTTGACGCCGGAACGGGAGATGAGGCCCTCGGCGACGGCGTCGGCGATCACACGGGTGAGCAGGGTGACGGAGCGGATCGCGTCGTCGTTGCCCGGGATCTTGTAGTCGACCTCGTCGGGGTCGCAGTTGGTGTCGAGGATGGCGACGACCGGAATGTTGAGCTTCCGGGCCTCACCGACCGCGATGTGCTCCTTCTTGGTGTCCACGATCCAGACGGCGCTGGGCACCTTGGACATCTCGCGGATACCACCGAGGGTCTTCTCCAGCTTGGCCTTCTCGCGCGAGAGCACGAGAAGCTCCTTCTTGGTGAGACCCGACGCGGCGACGTCCTCGAAGTCGATCTGCTCGAGCTCTTTGAGGCGCTGCAGACGCTTGTAGACGGTCGAGAAGTTGGTGAGCATGCCGCCCAGCCAGCGCTGGTTGACGTAGGGCATGCCGACGCGGGTCGCCTGCTCGGCGATCGCCTCCTGCGCCTGCTTCTTCGTGCCGACGAACATGACCGTGCCGCCGTGGGCGACGGTCTCCTTGACGAACTCGTAGGCGCGGTCGATGTACGACAGCGACTGGAGCAGGTCGATGATGTAGATGCCGTTGCGCTCCGTGAAGATGAAGCGCTTCATCTTCGGGTTCCAACGACGGGTCTGGTGACCGAAGTGGACGCCGCTTTCCAGCAGCTCCCGCATCGTGACGACGGCCATGGCCGTTCTCCTTGTGTTTCTCGGTTGTGCCGCGGGTACCGGACGGCACCCGCGCCTGACGCCCGAATACGCCTTGCCGCGAGGGACCGAGAGGCGTTGACACCGACCCTGTACGGGCCTGATGTCGGGGCGTGCGAAGTCGACCCGGTCAGCCGGATCGCCAAAGGAAGTGTACGGGACCCGCGAGGCCTCGGGTGACGCCGATATCCACAACCGGCCAGTACTCCACAGCCCCGCCCGAACCGTCCCGAATCACGCCAGGCTCGGTCCATGCGAGCGAAACAAGGAGCGTGTGCGGGCCTGAGCCTGCTACTGGCCCTGCCCCTGATGCTGACACTGACGGCGTCGTCGACGGCCCGGGGAGCCGGGGCACCCCCGCCGGCAGAGCCGTCGCCCGTCACGGACGGCCCTCCCACACCCACGATCGCCCGCACCTGGCCGGTCGGAACCCGCCCTCCGGTCCTGCGCACCTGGGAGCCGCCCCCGACTCCCTACGCCAGGGGCCACCGGGGCGCGGACCTGGCCGCGACGCCCGGTGCCCCGGTTCGGGCGGTCGCCGCGGGCCGGGTGCACTTCGCGGGCCGGGTGGCGGGCCGGGGAGTCGTCTCCGTGGAACTCTCGGGCACGGGCACCCCGCCCCTGCGCACGACCTACGAACCGGTGACGGCCGCGGTCGAGAAGGGCACGGAGGTGACGGCGGGCGAGGTGCTGGGCACGGTGGAGATCGGGTCCGGGCACTGCCCAACGACGTGCGTCCACTGGGGCCTGCTGCGAGGCGACACGTACCTGGACCCCCTGACGCTGCTGCCGCCCTGGCTACTGCACAGGGGCCCGTCCCGCCTCCTGCCGGTACTGGGCGTACCGCTGCCCACTTAGGGCCTGTCGTTTGGATCAGTCCGGAGTCGCGGGGTCTGGCACGCACTCCCCCAGAGGGGGGACCCCCGCCGCGTTGTCGTCGGTTGCCGACGCTCCGCGTCGCCGCCCTTCTCCGCCTTGCAGCTGCACGCACCGGACCCCGCTCGGGTCGGCCGACCTGCACCGCTTCTTGCAGCCGGCCTGATCCAAACGGCAGGCCCTGGCCGCAGCCGGCGTGCACCCCGTCCCGCCCGTTCCGCTTCTGCCCGGTCCGCCGGCACGCCTGCCGCCAGAGGCGGAGCCCGATTCAGCCCCGTACCCCCCGCAACGCCATCACCACAGCCGCGTCCGTGACCACCGCAGGATCCTCGGCAACCCCGAACTCGATCCGCCGCACCGCCGCATCGACAATCCCCTGCAACAGCATCGCGGCCATCCGAGGCTGCGCATGCCCGATGTCCCGCAGGGCCTCGACCACCATGGCGACGAGCCCTCCGTGGGCCGCGCGGATCTTCTCCCGGGCCCCCGCGTCCAGTTCGCTCGCCGAGATCGCCACCACGGCTCGATGCCGCCGATCACCCACGAGGGCGAGCTGCCGGCGCACATACGCCTCGACCTTGTCCTCGGGCGCCTCCGCCGCTGCCATCGCCGCCTCGACCTCGGCCGCCCAGAGCGGGAAGTCGACCTCGCACAGCTCCTCGACGACGGACGCCCGCGACCGGAAGTACTCGTAGACGGACGACCGCGCGAGCCCGGTCCGCTCGGCCAGGGCCGGGAACGTCAGCGCCTCCGTCCCGCCCTCGGACAACAGGGACCTCGCCGCGTCCAGCAGGGCGGCTCGCTGCATCGACCGGTGCTCGGCCACGGAGGCCGCTCGAATCCTTGGCACTCAACCACTGTACGGACGGACCGCCCCGGAGGGGAGAGACTCCGGTCAGCCGGGCCAACCGGGCCCCAGCCAGGTCAGGTCAGGTCAGGTCAGGTCAGGTCAGGTCAGGTCAGGTCAGCGACCGAAGCTCGCCAGTTTCGCGCGCAGTTGCAGGACCGACTTGGTGTGGATCTGGCTGACCCGGCTCTCGGTCACGCCCAGCACGTTGCCGATCTCCGCGAGGGTGAGCCCCTCGTAGTAGTAGAGCGTCACCACGGTCTTCTCCCGGTCGGGCAGCGTGTTGATCGCCCGCGCCAGGAACCGCCGCAGCTCGCGGCCCTCGGCCACCTCGACCGGGTTGTCGGCGGCGGTGTCCTCCAGCGTGTCCATGAGACTCAGCCGGTCCCCGCCCTCGCCCCCCGCGTGGAGCAGCTCCTCCAGGGCCACCACGTTCGCCAGCGACAACTGGCTGAACACCGCGTGGAGTTCGTCGACCGCGATACCCATCTCGGCCGCCACCTCGCCCTCCGTCGGCGTCCGCCGCAGCCGCGCCTCCAGCGTCGTGTAGGCCCGCTCCACGTTCCGCGCCTTCTGCCGCACCGACCGCGGAATCCAGTCCAGCGCCCGCAGTTCGTCGATCATCGCGCCCCGGATGCGAGTGATCGCGTACGTCTCGAACTTGATCTCGCGCTCGATGTCGAACTTCTCGATCGCGTCGATCAGTCCGAACACCCCGGAGGAGACGAAGTCCGCCTGCTCGACATTGGGCGGCAGCCCGACGCTCACCCGGCCGGCGACGTACTTCACGAGCGGCGAGTAGTGCAGGATCAGCTGCTCGCGCAGCCGCTCGTCACCCGTCGTCTTGTACGAACGCCACAGCTCGTCGAGCGTCGAGGGAGCGGGCGGACGCCCGTTACCGCCGTCGCGGGCTGCCGGTGGGGCCGCCGCCCGGTCGGACCCGGAGGTGTGCTGGGGCATACGTCGCCTTGTGCCGTTCTGCCGTGAACCGGTGGTGTCTGGAGGAGTGGCCGGGTGGGCCGTCGGTCTGTCGCGGTCTGATGTCGAATTACCCGTCTGGTCGAATTGCCTGTCCGACTGCCGGTCTGCGCCGGAATTCCACGTGAGCGTAGCGTGACTGGGGTGTCGCAGTGTGCGAGGTCGAGGGGGCAGGGTGTACGCAGATACGTTCCGCTTGACGCCCTCCAGGGTCATACCCTTCGCCCTGTGTGACCATCGGAGCGGACCAACTGCGGGAATTACCAAGGGCGTCGGGCATCCCCCGGACGGCCGAACACGCTCGGTCAGCACCGGTCCCGGCCGGACCGGACGGAGATCATCGCCTGGCGTGTCAACTTCCAGCCGTCGTCGTGTCGTTCGACGTAACCAAGTGATCGGAGCTCGTACAGTCTGGCGACCGCGTCGTCCCGCGTCGTCGACGCGCCCCGCGCGATGTCGGCCACCGTCGCCGTCCCGCGCGCGGGCAGCGCGGCCAGGACGGGCACCGCCGCCGGTTCCAGCAGGTCGCGCGGGAGCACCGGCCCGCGCCTGTCCGGCGCCAGTTCACCCATGTCCCCGACCAGCTCGGCGACTTCCGCGGCGTCGGTGACCAGCATCGCCTCGCCACGCAGGAGTTCGTGCACACCGGCGGAGAGCCCGCTGGTGGCGGGTCCCGGCACCCCCATCGTGAACCGCCCCAGCCGCTGCGCCGCCCGCGCCGTGACGAGCGAACCGCTTCGGTACGCGGCCTCGACGACCACGGTCCCCCTGGTGAGGGCCGCGATCACCCGGTTCCGCATCACGAACCGGCTCGGCGTCGGATGGTCACCGGGCGGCAACTCACCCACCACCAGACCCTGTTCGGCGATTCTGGTGATCAACTGGGTGTGTCCGCGCGGGTAGGGCCGGTCGACCCCGCAGGCGAGTACGGCGACGGTGGCCCCGCCCGCACCGAGGGCACCCCGGTGCGCGGCCCCGTCGACCCCGTACGCGCCACCCGACACCACCACCCATCCGCGCTCCGCGAGCCCGGCGGCGAGCGTGGCCGCCATGTGGGCGCCGTACTCGGTGCAGGCCCTGGCTCCCACCAGGGCGACGGACCGCAGGGCCCACATCCGCAGGCTGGGCCGCCCTCGCACCCACAGCCCCAGGGGCCGCGCGTCGCCGAGGTCGTCGAGCTGGCCCGGCCACTCCGGCCGGCCGGGCCACACGAACCGCACCCCCGCCGCCCGCGCGACGGCGAGATCCCGCTCGGGCTCGGCTTGTGCCGCCCGCGCGCACAGCCCCGCCCACCGGGTCCCGGTGACCCCGGTCAGCATGGGCCCGCCGTCCCGCAGCCGCCGTACCACCTCCACAGCCCCGCACTCCCGGACCCACCGCCCGGCGACCTCGTCCCCCGGCTCGACGACTCGGGTGAGGAAGACCCGGGCGAGTCCTTCCGCACCCGACCGGCCGGCCGGCTCACCACTCGCCGCGCCCCCGGTCTCACCCCCGGTCGCGTCCCCCGTCACGTCAGCGCCCCGATGGCCATCGGCACCCCTCGCGGCACCCCTGTACGCAGTTGGAGTGCCAGAGCGACGTCCGTCACGTCGGGCCGGTCGTGGCCGACGAGGTCCGCGACGGTCCAGGCGACCCGCAGGACGCGGTCGATCCCGCGCGCGGTGAGCACACCCCGTTCCAGATTCCGCTCGGCCTCCTCCATGGCACCGGGCACGGCTTGCCAGCGGCTGCGCAGCTCCCGTCCCGGCACCTCGCCGTTGGTCCGCCACGGGGTCCCCACGAGCCTCGCCGTCGCCCGCTCCCGGGCCGCGCGCACCCGCTCGGCGACCGTTGCCGTGGACTCGCCCCGGGCCCCGCGCTCGATGAGTTGCGAGCGCGTGACCCGGTCCACCTCGACCCGCAGGTCGACCCGGTCGAGCAGTGGCCCGGAGAGCCGGGCCTGATAACGCCGGATCACGGAGGGCGGGCACTCGCAGAGGGTGTCCCGCTGTGAGAATCGGCCGCACGGGCATGGGTTGGCCGCGAGGATCATCAGGAACCTGGCCGGGAACCGCACGACCCCCGCGCTGCGCGCGATCACCACATGCCCGGCCTCCAAGGGCTGGCGCAGGGCATCCAGAGCCTGACTCCCGAACTCCGGAGTCTCGTCCAGGAAGAGAATTCCGCGGTGAGCGAGCGAGACGGCTCCGGGCCGCGCCACGCCCTGTCCACCGCCGACGAGTGCCTGCATGGTGGCCGAGTGGTGCGGGGCGCAGTAGGGCGCCGTGTCGATCAGAGGCTTGCCCGGTGGCAGCAGGCCCGCGACCGAGTGCACGGCGGTGACCTCCAGCGACTCCTCCCGGGTGAGCCGGGGCAGGACGGCGGGCAGCCGCTCGGCCAGCATCGTCTTGCCGGCCCCGGGCGGGCCTTCCAGGAACACGTGGTGGCCACCGGCCGCGGCCACCTCCATCGCCGTGCGAGCCGAGTACTGGCCCACGACGTCGGCCAGGTCGTGACCGTTGTCGTACTGGGCGGCGCCCATGCTGTGCATACCCGTGGCCGCCCCGGTGCCCGGCATCCGCAGCCCCGCCATGAGCGGGTCCGGACGGCCGTGCTCGTCCGGCTCCTCCTCGGGGACGGGCTCGTCCGTGAGGACGGCGATCAGCTGCCGCAGACTGCGCACGCCGAGCACAGACACCCCGGGGACCAGCGCGGCCTCGGCGGCTGCGCACTCGGGCACGACCACCTGTTCGTATCCCGAGTCGGCCGCCGCCAGCACCGCCGGCAGGATGCCCCGGACCGGTCGCACCCGGCCGTCGAGGCCCAGTTCTCCGATCATCACGATGTCGGCGAGGACCCGGGGGTCGATCCGCTCGGCGGCCCCGAGCACGGCCGCCGCGACGGCGAGGTCGAACCCGCTGCCGCTCTTGGGCACGGACGCCGGGCTGAG
Source organism: Streptomyces lacrimifluminis (assembly GCF_014646095.1). Taxonomy (GTDB): domain Bacteria; phylum Actinomycetota; class Actinomycetes; order Streptomycetales; family Streptomycetaceae; genus Streptomyces; species Streptomyces lacrimifluminis. The sequence continues at coordinate 114,968 of NZ_BMMU01000019.1, forward strand.
CCCCACCGTGAGCTTCTTCTGCGGCCAGGCGGCTCCCGAGTTGACGACCGCGGCCCGGACCCGGTCCCGGCTCTCCGTCAGGCTCTTGTCGGGCAGTCCCACCAGCGTGAACGCGGCGACGCCGGGTTCGAGATCCGCCTGGACCTCGACGACCACGCCCTCCACACCCACCAGTGCCACCGAACACGTACGGGCGAATCCCATCACGCCACCCCCCGCGCGTGTTCCACCACGGGCGCGCCGCGCTCGGGCAGCAGAACACCGACCAGGTCGATGCGGACGCCGCCGGGTGGCGCTCCCCCGTGTTCCTGGACCCACCGCTCGGCAAGGCCCCGCAGCCGCTCCGCCTTGGCCGGCGTGACGGCCGCCATCGGGTGCTGGAAGGCCCCCGCCGGTCCGGCCGCCCGACGGGTCTTGACCTCGCAGACGACGAGCGCGTCGCCGTCCCGGGCCACGATGTCGATCTCGCCGGTCCGGCCGGCACGCCAGTTGCGGTCCAGGACGGTCATCCCGGCCTCGGTCAGTCTCCGCGCGGCCAGTTCCTCGCCGTACCTGCCCAGTGCTCCGCGTTGTGCGTTGTGTGTGTTCATGTCGGCACCACCTCCGGCGCCAACATTGCGGGCAGTTCAGCGAGCTATTGGATCTTGGTGGACAACCTCGGCATTGTGGATAACTCCGCCACCCTCACGAGTGACGGTCAGCCGCCCGGGAGCTCCAGATCGCTCTTGTTCAGCTCTTCGATGTTCACGTCCTTGAACGTGAGCACCCGCACCTGCTTCACGAACCGGGCCGGCCGGTACATGTCCCACACCCAGGCGTCCGCCATGGACACCTCGAAGAACACCTCACCCTGAACCGAGTGCACCTGCATCTCGTAGTCGTTCGTGAGGTAGAAGCGCCGCTCGGTCTCGATCACATATTTGAACAGACCGACGACATCGCGGTACTCCCGGTAGAGCTTCAGCTCCATCTCGGTCTCGTACTTCTCGAGGTCCTCGGCGCTCATGGCATGTTCCCCTTCAGCCGTGCGTCCCCCCATTGTGCGCCAGTACCACGAGCCCCTAGACGATTTCCGTGTCGAGGACCTCGGGCGTGGCCGGGGGACCTTCGTCGAGCACCTTGCGCAGGAGCCCGGCGAGTCTGGTCGGATACACCGTCTCATGTGCCCGGGTCAGTTCCTGGCACGTCCACCAGCGCGCTCCGGCGACACTGCGCCGTTCCAGCTCCGTGAGACCCGTGGCCCGGGTCTCCGTTTCGTCCGTACGGGCCAGGTAGTACCACTCGTCCTGGTCCCAGCGGCGCCCCGCGAAGGGGAACGAGCACCTGCGCCGCCACAGCACCGGACCGAGTTCGACCTCGGTGATGCCGGTCTCCTCCGCGAGTTCCCGCAGCGCGGCCTCCGCGCGCGTCTCGTCGCCCTCCAGGCCGCCGCCGGGGGTGAACCACCAGTCGTCGGCCGGATCGTCCGGCTCGTGCCCGTGGAGCAGCAGGATCCGGTCCCGCGGATCGAGGAGCACGACCCGGGACACCTTGCGCACACCGTCGGCGTACGGGCTGTCCGCGGCGCCCTCCGCCTCAGCGGGCACCGGCCGGCTCCGCCACCGCGGCACCACGCCGCTTCGCCGCCAGCTGGGCGATCGGCCCATAGGCACCGCCGCCCAGGATGAGCACCCCGCCCACCACGATCGCGGCGGTGAGCAGCCGCAGCGGACCCGGCGTGGACAGGGCCCCCAGGGACTCGAAGCCCGTGGGACGGGCCAGCATGCCGTTCATGGGCCACACCACGGCGTCGACGCGGGCGTCCACCGAGCTGCGCGACACCGTGCCGCTGAAGGCCTCCGTGAGGTGGGCCGTGGAGTCCAGGGAGCCGGTGCGTTCGTCGCCGAGCAGGAACAGGCGCCCCTCGGGGACCGTGATCGAGGGGATGCCGGTCAGCTCGGCGACCTGGCCCTCACGCAGGTAGGACTCCTTGATCTGCTTGCCGTTGACGACGAGCCTGCCGTCCGTGCAGCAGGAGACGGTGTCGCCGCCCACGGCCACGACCCGCTTGACCAGGGGCATGTTGCCCCAGCTCTCCTGCCGGAAGACCACGACGTCACCGCGCTCGACGTCACCGCCGTCGATCCGCTGGGCCAGCACCCGGTCGCCGCCCACGATGGTGGGCGACATGGAGTCCGTCGGCACGGTGTACGGCTGGTAGAGGATCGCACCCCAGACGAAGCCGCCGAGGAAGAGCACACAGCCGAGGGCCACGGCCAGTCCCGACAGCTTGCTGCCGAGCCGTCCGCGGCCCTCGTCCGTACGTGTTGTCGTGCTGCTCATCCCAGTGTTCCCCCAGCTCGGAGAAGCGATCCCCCGTGGCCCCCGCGCCACCTGGCCGGGGCCCCGGAAGATCGGCTGCCTGGGACGGCACCCTACCCGGCGGTACCCGACCCGGGAACACCGGAGTTTCCGACGGTAACGGGAGCAGTCGTACGACCGACCGCGCGGCGCCTGCGCCACAGGACCAGCGGGACGGCACCCACGAGGCCCAGCGCGCCCGGAGCGGCCGCGCTCAGGTTCTGGTCGAACGTGTCGGGAATCGGCAGCGTGTTCCAGCGCGTGGGCGGCCAGGCGACCACGATGGCGCGGCCGACGACGTTGTCCACGGGGACGAAGCCCTGGTTCTTGTCCTCCTGGTGGTACCGGGAGTCCAGCGAGTTCTGCCGGTGGTCACCCATGACCCAGATTTTGCCCGTGGGTACCGTCACCTTGAACTGGCCGCCCTCGTCGACGGTGCACGGGGTGTTCCCCGCGTACACGTACGGCTCGTCGAGCGCCTTGCCGTTGACCTTCAGCGGGCCGGTGCCCTTGCACTCGATGGTGTCGCCGCCGACGCCGACGACGCGCTTGATGAGGTCCTTCTCGTTGGCGGACGGCATCAGGCCGATCCAGCCGAGGACCCGCTGCGCGGGGTTCGGCTCGGCGATCGGCTCGTTGGCCAGCCAGTCGGCGGGGTCGTGGAAGACGACGACCTCACCCCGCTCGGGCTCGGAGCCGAACCACGGGGTCAGCTTGTCGACCAGGACCCGGTCGCCCTGCTCCAGCGTGTGCTGCATGGAGTCCGAGGGAATGGAGAACGCCTGGACCAGGAAGGTCTTGATCAGCAGCGCGAGCACCAGCGCGATACCGATGAGCAGCGGCAACTCCTTCCAGAAGGAGCGCTGCTTCCTGGGCTTGTGGCCGGACTCGCCGAGGTCCTGCTCCGCATCGTCCCCGGAGTTCCCGCTGCCCGTCCCGGAGGACCCTGAGCCACCCCCGGCGAGCCCTGGGGCCCCGGAGTCACTCTCGGCGGGGACGGCGTCCTCTGCGGCCGGTGGAACCGGTTCCGCGGGGCGCTGTTCCTCGGGACCGTCCTGTCCGGACCGTGCGCCGACCGCCAAATCCCCCACATCCACTCCTCACTCCGAACCACCGCCCGCGCCGGATGCGACGCAGGCCCACCACTCCCATAACGAGCGGGAGTTCCGCAGGGGTCGGGAGCGGGATCGATCCATACCGATCCGCGGAAGCCACCCTATGCGACGAGCCGAGGGCGGTGGCCGACGAACCCGGCACCGAGGAGAACGTGTCCGGCTCCTCCAGCTGGGTCCAGTGGCCGAACGGCCAGGCGATGACCATGGCCCGGCCCACGACGGAGCTCTCGGACACGGTGCCGCTGTACGCCTCGGTGCGGTGGTAGCGGGAGTCTGCGGAGTTGGCCCGGTGGTCGCCCATCACGAACAGGCGCCCCGCGGGAACCTTCACCTCGAAGGTGAACGACGACGGTTTGTTGCCGGGGTGGATGTAGGTGGTCTCGTCGAGCGGCATGCCGTTGACGGTCACGCGGCCCTGGGAGTCGCAGCACTTGACGGTGTCGCCGCCGACCGCGACGACCCGCTTGATGAGGTCCTTCTCGTTGTCCGAGGGCAGCAGGCCGATGAAGGTCAGCCCCTGTTTGACCTGCTTGACGACGATGGGGTCCTCGCCCTTCACGGTGGTCGGCTCGTCGTCGAGCCAGCCGCCGGGGTCCTTGAAGACGACGACATCACCGCGCTGGGGCTTGGAGCCGAACCAGGGGGTGAACTTGTCCACGAGGACACGGTCGCCGATCTGGATCGTGTTCTCCATGGAGCCCGACGGGATCACGAACGCCTGCACGAGGAAGGTCTTCAGGACCAGCGCGATGAGGACGGCGACGCCCACCAGGAGCGGTATCTCCTTGACCGCCGAGCGCCGTCTGCGCCGTTTGACCTTGCGCTGGAGCTTGCGCCGCTCGGCACGGCCAGGCCTGGCGGCGGCACCGGAGGCCCGGCGCGAGCCGGTGGGCAGCAGTTGGTCGGCGACGGTGCTGGGCACCCCACGCGGCTTGCCGCGGTTACCCATGGACACCGTCCGCGGCGGGCACACGCGCGTACACGCCAGGTCGGTCCAGATGGGTCCAGTGCTCGCTGGGCCAGCCGATCCAGTCGGCCCGGCCGATCACTCTGCCGACGGGGATCATGCCGCCGCCCGGCGACCCCAGGTGGTCCCGGGAGTCGCTGGAGTCGCTGCGGTGGTCCCCCAGGACGAAGAGTCCGCCCTCGGGCACCACGACGTCGAAGGACACCGCGGAAGGGCTGTCACCGGGGTAAAGGAACGTCGACTCGTCGACCGACCGGCCGTTCACCTCGATCCTCCCCTCCTTGTCGCAGCAGACCACGTGGTCTCTCCCCACACCCACAACGCGCTTGATGTAGTCGGCGTGCCCGAAGTAGCCGGTTCCGTCGAACACGACGACGTCACCGCGCTGCGGCTCGGCACCGAAACGGTACGCGACCTTATTTACGAGAACGCGGTCCCCGATCCTCAATCCGCGCTCCATCGAGCGGCTGGGAATTTCGAACGGCTGGATGACGAACCTGCTGAAGAGGAGCAGAAAGAGCAGGCAGACCAGCAGGGTCAGGGTGATCCGTCCGCCCGGGAGCCACTCGGCCGCCCGGGACACCAACGCGAAACGCGACCGGTCCTCCGGCCCCTCGGTGTCCGAGATCTTCTCGGATCGAGCAGGGCGGGAGGAGCGGTCGCGCTCCGTCGGCTGTGCTTCGGCGTCCATCGGGGCAGGATGTTATCCGGCCCCGATGTGAGCCCTCTTTACATCGGGCTCACCAAAAGCTCAGTTGTCGCGCTTCTCCTTGATCTTCGCGGCCTTGCCGCGCAGCTCACGGAGGTAGTACAGCTTGGCGCGACGCACGTCACCACGCGTGACCAGCTCGATCTTCTCGACGATCGGGGTGTGCACCGGGAAGGTGCGCTCGACGCCGACGGAGAACGAGACCTTGCGGACCGTGAAGGTCTCGCGGACGCCGGCGCCCTGGCGGCGGATGACCACGCCCTTGAACTGCTGCACACGGGAGCGGTTGCCCTCGATGACGCGGACGTGGACGTTGACGGTGTCACCCGGGCGGAAGGCCGGGATGTCACTGCGCAGCGACGCGGAGTCGACGGAGTCGAGCAGGTGAGACATTTCGTCTGCTTTCTTCGTTGATGCCACAGGTCATCAACGGGAGCTTGAATTCGGAAGGATGCTGTCCGTGCCGGGGCGGGCGTCGTGTCCCCCCGTGGCAGGGGCGCACGCCGGACGACGCACAACAGCGCCCTATTCTTCCACGGCCTCTGGCCTGCGCCAAAATCGGCCGTCGGCGGAAGGCCCCCACCCCATGATGGAGAGCGTCTCGCGGTCCTTCTTGTTGAAGGCCGCCGCGTCGGTCTGTTCGATCAGGTCGGGCCGGTTGGCCGCCGTACGACGCAGAGCCTCGTCCCGGCGCCAGCGCGCGATCTTTCCGTGATGACCGCTGAGCAGCACGTCCGGGATCCCCCGGCCGCGCCACTGGGGCGGCTTCGTGTAGACGGGCCCCTCCAGGAGGTTGGCCATGGCGCCCGGCGCGAAGGAGTCGTCCCGGTGCGACTCGGCGTTGCCGAGGACTCCGGGCAGCAGCCGTGCGACGGCCTCCGTGATCACCAGTACGGCCGCCTCGCCGCCGGCGAGCACGTAGTCGCCGATGGACACCTCGTACACGGGCATCCGGGTGGCGTACTCGTCGATGACACGCCGGTCGATGCCCTCGTAACGGGCCGGTGCGAAGACCAGCCACGGCCGCTGGGACAGTTCGACGGCGAGTTCCTGGGTGAAGGAGCGGCCACTGGGGGTGGGGACGACCAGCGCGGGTGTCCGGGAACCGGTCTCGTATCCGTCGGCCAGTACGTCGTCCAGCGCGTCGCCCCAGGGGTCGGTCTTCATGACCATTCCCGGGCCGCCGCCGTAGGGCGTGTCGTCGACCGTGTTGTGGCGGTCGTGCGTCCAGTCCCGAAGATGATGCACGTGGACATTCAGCTGTCCACGCGCGCGTGCCTTGCCGACGAGTGAGACGTTCAGGGGTTCGAGGTACTCGGGAAAGATCGTGACGACGTCGAGGCGCATTACGACTCGTCCCGCGAGGACGCACTGTGCCTATCAGCGCCTTCGTCGCGGGCGGCGTTGTCGTCGATCAGGCCCGGCGGCGGATCGATCACCGCCCGCTGCTCCTCCAGGTCGATCTCCACGACGATCTCCTGGACGAACGGCACGTACACCTCGCTGCCGTCGGGGCGCTCCACGACGAACAGGTCCTGGGAGGGCAGGTGCGAGATCTCGGTGATACGCCCGACCTCGGTGCCGTCGACCAGGACGACGTCCAGGTCCATCAGCTGGTGGTCGTAGTACTCGTCCTCGCCCTCGGGCATTTCCTCGGGGTCGACGTCGGCGATCAGCAGGATGTTGCGCAGGGCCTCGGCGCCGGTCCGGTCGCGTACGCCCTCGAAGCGCAGCAGGAGCCTGCCGCTGTGGACGCGGCCGGTCTCGATGGTCAGCGGGCCCGCCGTGGCCGGGTCGGTGGCCAGGACGGCACCGGGACCGAGCCTCAGTTCCGGCTCGTCGGTACGTACCTCGACGGTGACCTCGCCCTTGATGCCGTGGGCGCGGCCCACACGCGCGACTACGAGCTGCACTTTCTGGAATCTCCTGTCGTGTGCCTACGGCATTACTGCGTAGACGACTACGGGCCGGGGACGGCCCAAGTGGCCCTCCCCGGCCCGAGCCGGTGTTACGTGGTGATCAGCGAACCTGGTCCACGTCGACGAGGTCGACACGGACACCACGTCCGCCGATGGCACCCACGACGGTTCGCAGGGCACGCGCGGTGCGGCCGTTGCGGCCGATCACCTTACCGAGGTCGTCGGGGTGAACCCTGACCTCCAGAACGCGCCCGCGACGCAGGTCGCGCGAGGCGACCTGCACTTCGTCGGGGTTGTCGACAATGCCCTTCACGAGGTGCTCGAGAGCCTCCTCGAGCATGCTCAGGCCTCGGTCGACGCGGACTCGGCAGCAGCCTCGTCCTTCTTCTCAGCCTTCTTCTTCTGGGTGATGGCCTCACCCTTGCCCTCGTTGTCGCCGCCCAGGGCCTCGAACAACGGACGCGCGGGCTTCGGAGCGGCCACGAGCAGCGGAGCCGGGGCCGGCAGGCCCTTGAACTTCTGCCAGTCGCCGGTCAGCTTGAGGATGGCGAGAACCGGCTCGGTCGGCTGCGCGCCGACACCCAGCCAGTACTGCGCACGCTCGGTGTCGACCTCGATGCGCGAGGGGTTCTGCACCGGGTGGTACAGGCCGATCTCCTCGATGGCCCGACCATCACGGCGGGTACGGGAGTCGGCGACGACGATGCGGTAGTGAGGCGAACGGATCTTGCCCAGACGCTTCAGCTTGATCTTGACTGCCACGGGAGTGGGTTCTCCTGGATTTGACGTGGTTGGGCACGGCGAGATTGCCGCGTGGGGTTGCGGTACCCGAGTGCCCGATGGACGCGTCAGCCGGAGGCGAGAGGGTTCCTGTGCGGCTGTCGAGTACAGCTGGCCATTCTGCCACACCCTGCGGGCCGCGCCGAACGCGGGCCGCACTTGGTCAGGCCTGTATGGGCACCCGGCGCTCCGGGTGCCCATACAGACGACCGCCCGCGGGCTGTGCGCTCCCCCACGTGTTCATCCGGCACCCACGAGATGCCGGGCTCGATCACGCAGCGGGACCGAAGCCTCAGGCCGCGCCCGCGCCCACGATCTCGGGGATTCGGAACGGCTTGCCGCAGCCGCCGCACACGATCGGGGCCTGCGCCAGCACCGACGGGACGACGCGCACGTTGCGACCGCAGTCGCAGACGGCCTTCACACGCACCCCTCCCCCGGAGGAGCCGTGGCGGGCGGCCGGACCACGGAAGGTGCGGGTCGTGTCGGAGGTGGTGGCGACGGTGTGCGCCTTCAGGGCGCGCTGCAGCCGCTCCATGGTGGGGCGGTAGCGTCGTTTGGCCTCGGGGTTGAGCATGACCAGCGAGAAACCACTGCTGGGGTGCGGTTCCTCGGGGTGGTCCAGGCCCAACTCCTCGGCGATCGCGAGGAATCTGCGGTTGTGGTAGCGGCCGGCCCGGGAGGTGTCGCGGACTCCGCGGGCGGCGGCGATGCCATGGACTGCCTCATGAAGCAGTCGCTCGAAGGAGAGCGCGTGTCCACAGGCGGACGACGACTCTCCGATCAGGGACTCGGGCGCGGCAAGATCGGGCAGCTCGGGGTGGAACCGCTGAATGTCGGCCCACGCCTGCGCCAGTTCTGCGGCGAGTACAGGTGGTGTCTGTGTCGTGCTCACGTAATGACAACGAGCCTGAGTGCCGCTGTGTTCCGATTCCGGGCCATCCCAAATAATTTGCACGTACCCGTCAGTTGCCGCTGATGCGTCCTGACGAGGGCGGGTGCGCTGATCTGCGGAGAAGCCTCACAGCTCATACCAAGCCGGTGCGTAGCCCCACGTACGACCCGGCGCGTAGACGTTGTCCGCGCGCCGGGGCACCTGTGGTCGGCCGGTACGCAAGAGGCCTTTCGGCCGCTCTCGCTCCTGCCTCAGTAGGCGCGGGCCACGATGGCGACGTTACCGGGTGCGTCGTCGGCGTCGGGGACCGCCCCGTCCGCAGAGACCAGACACCGTACGGTCAGTGCGTGCTCACCGAGCCTGACCTCGCCCTTTTCGCCGAGCACCGCCCAGGGGATGCGCGCCCAGCCGCCGGCGGTCGCCGCCTCGACGGCCTCCTCGAACGTCGACACGTCCGAGGTGCGGGACTCCCGGCGTTCGCGCGACTGGGCAAGCAGCAACGCCTGGTCCTCTTCGAGGACAGCGGGCAGCAGTCGTACGAGAGCGTCGAGGGCGATCGGCTCCTTGCCGCCCGGGATGCGGCGGGCGAGCATCGCCGTGCCGTTCTCCAGGTCACGGGGGCCGACCTCGATGCGTACGGGTACGCCCTTGAGCTCCCAGTCGACGGCGCGGCGGCCGAAGGGCACGTCCGTGCGGTCGTCCACGTGCACGCGTACACCCGCCGCCCTCAGCCGGTCGCCGATCACGCGGACCTTGGCCAGAACCGCGTCGTCGCCCTTGATCGCGAGGACCACGGCCTGGATCGCGGCGAGGCGCGGCGGGACCCGCAGGCCGTTGTCGTCGCCGTGTGCCATCACCAGGGCGCCGAATGCGGGTCGTCGAGCCCCAGGACGTCTGCCAGACGAGTTCCTGCCTGCCTTCCTTCGACAGGTAGCGGGTGTTGAACGCCTTGGCGAAGTTCTGGCCGAGCTCATGGCTGGTGGCCATCTGGATGGCCTTGCCGTCGCCCATCATGCCTTCGAGCGTGAGGGTGTTGATCGCGCCCGCGAATCGCTCCTTGACCGTCTTGCGGCCGGGAACGGTGTCCATCGCCAGGACGTTCACCATGAAGTCCTCGTAGACGTCGCGGTGGATGTGCGCGGCGAAGTCGCGGGCGTCCTCGTAGGTGGCGTGCGCGGTGTGGCCCTCCTGCCACAGGAACTCCGTCGTGCGGAGGAAGATCCGGGGGCGCAGTTCCCAGCGCACCACGTTCGCCCACTGGTTGATCAGCAGGGGCAGGTCGCGGTAGCTCTGCACCCACTTCGAGAAGTAGTCGTTGATGACCATCTCGGAGGTGGGGCGGACCACCGCGGGCTCTTCGAGTTCCTTGCCGCCGCCGTGCGTGACCACGGCCAGCTCGGGCGCGAAGCCCTCGACGTGCTCGGCCTCCTTGGCGAAGTACGACTGCGGGATCAGCAGGGGGAAGTAGGCGTTCTGGGCGCCCGTCCCCTTGATCCGCGTGTCCATCTCGGCCTGCATCCGCTCCCACAGCCCGTACCCGTACGGCCGGATGACCATCGTGCCCCGCACCGGACCGTTGTCGGCCAACTCGGCCTTGCCGACCAGGTCCTGGTACCAGCGAGGGAAGTCAATTGCCTGCGGCGTGAGTACAGGTGCCTTTGCCATGGCGCGATGCTACGGGCCCACGTTGCCGGCATGTGAATTCTTTTCGTGAGCACAGCCAGCGCACAACCTCGGCCTCACAACCCCTGGACGGCGGCTCGGGTGCGGAGTTACCTGGCTTACGGGGGAAGTGTGCGAGCGCGCACTGCACGGGGGCCACCACATCGGAAACAAGGGCAACTCTCGGCGGATTGGGGCGCTTTCGATGACACCTACACTCGTGCGGCAGCACCTGCCTCACGCGGGTCCGGCGACCCGCGTGGACCTGTGCGCACGCGCGCGTGACTGGTCGGAGATCCAGGAGCGGATGTTCGTACCGCTCTACGAGTCCGTCTACGAGCGGCTGGAAGTGGGCACCTGCACCCGACTGCTCGGCCTCGGCTGCGGCTCGGGCCTGGCCCTGTTGATGGCTGCCTCAAGAGGCGCCGCCGTCACCGGTGTCGAGCCGTCGTCACCGCAGCGGCTGAGCCTCGCGCGGGAGCGGTTACTGCCCGAATCGGCGCTCACGCGCGCGCGTGCCGACGCCCGGCTCGTGCCGGGACTCCCCGAGGTGGGAACTCACGCGTACACGCTGGTGACCGCGTTCGAGCCGATCGGCTGTCGCGCGGGCGACTCCGAGGAACTCGGCGAGACGCTCGCGTCGGCGTTGCCGTCGGCCGGGCGGGGGTCTCCGGTGGTGCTGGTGGGCTGGGGTCCACCGGAGCGCTGCGCCACGTCGACGGTGCTGCGGGTCGGGGCCCGGCTCGCGGATCCGCTGCGCGTCACGGGCGGTTGGCGCCCCGCGCTCCGCGACGACCTGGAGAAGGTCGCCCAGCGGGCGGGCCTGCGCCCGGACGGCTCCGGGCGGGTGGCCTGCCCGTTCGGGTACGCGAACATGCGCAGCGCCGTACGGGGGCTGCTGTCGACGGGGTTGTTCGACGCGGCGATCGCGGCGGCGGGCCAGGAGCAGGTGGACAAGGAGCTGGCGGAGGCGCTGCATCCGTATCAGCGGCGGGACGGCACGATCTGGATGCCGAACGTCTTCCGGTACCTCATCGCCCGGACCGCGTGAGCCGACCCGTGACAGCCGGTGTGCCGACCGGCGCGTCCAGTTGACCGCACTGGTCGCGGAGCATGGCGCACGCCTCCTTCGGAGCGCTCGTCGACCGTGCGGCGCATCTCACCGTCGGCAGCACCCCGCGCGCGGGGACGCGCGGAACGCGGCAGGGCGCCCCACCGGAGAGGGGCGCCCTGAGCGACGTACGAACGGCTGGAATCAGCCGATCTGCTTCCGGCCGACCGACTTCTCAGCCCATGAACTTCTTGAACTCGTCCGGCAGCTCGAAGTCCTGGCCGCCCTGCTGGCCCGGCAGGCCGAACGCGCCGCCCGGAGCACCCTGGGCGCCGGCGGCCTTGCGGGCGGCGTCCTCCTGCTCCTGCTGCTTGCGCTTCATCGGGTTGCCGGAGCGCTGCTTGCCCTTGGCCTGTTTGGGCTGCTTCTTGGAGCGGCCGGGGCCGCCACCCATGCCCGGCATCCCGGGCATTCCCGGCATACCGCCACCCTGGGCCATGCGGGACATCATCTTGCGGGCCTCGAAGAACCGCTCGACCAGACCCTTGACCGCGCTGACCTCGACACCGGAGCCCTTGGCGATACGGGCGCGGCGCGAGCCGTTGATGATCGTGGGTTCCTGGCGCTCGGCCGGGGTCATCGACTTGATGATGGCCGCCGTGCGGTCCACATCGCGCTCGTCGAGGTTGTTGATCTGGTCCTTGATCTGACCCATGCCGGGCAGCATCCCGAGCAGCTTGCTGATGCTGCCCATCTTCCTGACCTGCTCCATCTGGGCCAGGAAGTCGTCCAGGGTGAAGTCCTGGCCCTTCTTGGACGCCAGCTTGGAAGCCATTGCCTCGGCTTCTTCCTGGCTGAACGTCTTCTCCGCCTGCTCGATCAGAGTGAGCAGGTCACCCATGTCGAGGATGCGGGAGGCCATCCGGTCAGGGTGGAACGCGTCGAAGTCGTCGAGCTTCTCGCCGTTCGACGCGAACATGATCGGCTTGCCGGTCACCGACGCGATGGAGAGCGCGGCACCACCACGGGCGTCGCCGTCGAGCTTCGACAGGACGACACCGTCGAAGCCGACGCCGTCCCGGAAGGCCTCGGCCGTGTTGACCGCGTCCTGGCCGATCATCGCGTCGACGACGAAGAGGATCTCGTCGGGCGAGACCGCGTCCCGGATGTCCGCGGCCTGCCGCATCAGCTCGGCGTCGATACCGAGGCGGCCTGCGGTGTCCACGATCACGATGTCGTGGACCTTGGTCTTCGCGAACTCCATGGAGTCCTTGGCGACCTTGACCGGGTCACCGACCCCGTTGCCCGGCTCGGGCGCGTAGACCGCGACCCCGGCGCGCTCGGCGACGACGCTGAGCTGGTTGACGGCGTTGGGGCGCTGGAGGTCGGCGGCGACGAGGAGGGGCGAGTGGCCCTGGTCCTTGAGCCACTTGCCCAGCTTGCCCGCGAGGGTGGTCTTACCGGCACCCTGGAGACCGGCCAGCATGATCACGGTCGGCGGCTGCTTGGCGAAGCGCAGCCGCCGGGTCTCGCCGCCCAGGATCGTGACGAGTTCGTCGTTGACGATCTTCAGGACCTGCTGGGCGGGGTTCAGCGCCTTGGAGACGTCCGACCCGAGGGCACGCTCCTTGACGTTCTTGATGAACGTCCGGACGACCGGCAGGGCCACGTCGGCTTCGAGGAGCGCGATGCGGATCTCGCGGGCCGTGGCGTCGATATCGGCTTCGGACAGCCGCCCCTTGCCGCGCAGGTTCTTGAAAGTCGCTGAGAGGCGATCGGAGAGAGTATCGAACACGGCGCTCGTCGGTCCTCAGGGGTCGGGGGCAGTGGGTTGCCCTCCAGGGTATCCGGCCTCGCAAGCAATTCGCCCCCGCCTGCGTATTCAGCAGGCGGGGACGGAAATCCCGGCACCGGCGGTCACCCCCGCAACATCTCCTCCAGCTTCCGCGCGACCGCGGACGCCTCGTCCCCCGGCAGCGGCGCGCCCTTGTGGTTGGTCACGTAGAACGCGTCCACCGCGTTGGAACCCAGCGTGCTGACGTGCATGCTCCGCACCCGCACCCCCGCGTCCTCCAGGGCCCGCCCGAGCCGGTGCAGCAGCCCCGGGGCGTCCTGCGCGCGCACCTCGATCACCGTGGCCAGCCGGGACGCGGCCGGATGTACGGTCACCCGGGCCGCCGGTGCCACGACGCCCCGGCGCCGCGGGTACGCCGCGTCGCGCTCGGCCAGGCGGCCCGCGATGTCCAGGGAGCCGTCGAGCGCCCGTACCAGGTCGGCTCGCAGGCGGGCCGCCTGCGGCAGGGAGCCGTACTCGGCGGCGACGCGCCAGTCGAGAAGCAGGACCGCGCCCTCGACGCCGTCGGGGAGGTCCAGTGAACGCAGTTCCGCCGTGCGCACGGTCAGGCGGTGCATGGCGAGGACGCCGGCCACCGCGGGCAGGACGCCGGGCTGGTCCGGTACGGCGATCAGGAGTTCCACGCCGAGGGGTTCGGGTTCGGCCGTCGGCGACGCCGGAGGCTCCTCGGTGGCCGCTTCCGCCGGGACCTCCGTCTGGGCGCGCAGCGACAGCACCGGGCCGCCCGTGCGGAACGCCTCGATCGCGAGCCGTTCCTGTTCGGCGGTGGGCGCCGCGGCCTCCGGCTCCCCGGGGGCGTCCCCGGAGAGCATGGCGGCGACCCGTTTCACCAGGTCGGCGACGAGGGAACCGCGCCAGGACGACCAGGCGGCCGGGCCCGTCGCCAGCGCGTCGGACTCGGTGAGCGCGTGGAGGAGTTCCAGCGTGCTCTGGGTGCCGACCGCGTCGGCGACCGAGCGCACGGTGGCCGGATCCTCCAGGTCACGCCGGGTGGCGGTGTCGACGAGCAGCAGATGGTGCCGTACGAGAGTGGCCAGGACCGCCACGTCCGCTCGGTCGAAGCCGATGCGGGCGGCCACGTCCTTGGCGATGATCTCGCCCGCGACGGAGTGGTCGCCCGGCCAGCCCTTGCCGATGTCGTGGAGCAGCGCGGAGACGAGGAGGAGGTCGGGGCGGCTGACCCGGCGGGTGAACTCGGAGGCCCGGACTGCCGTTTCGATCAAGTGGCGGTCGACCGTCCAGATGTGGACGGCGTTGCGCTGCGGGCGGCAGCGGACCCGCTCCCAGTCGGGGAGGAAGTGGGTGATCAGGCCCTCGGCCTCCAGCGCCTCCCAGACCTCGATGGTCGGACTGCCCGAGCCGAGGAGGGTCACCAGCTGTTCGCGGGCCTCCGCCGGCCACGGGGTCGGCAGCGGTCGTGCCGCCGCCGCCATGCGGCGGACCGCGTGCAGGGACAGCGGCAGGCCCGCCTGGGCGGCTGCCGCCGCGGCGCGCAGCGGGAGTACGGGATCGCGGTCGGGGCGCGCGGCGCGGGCGAGGACCACCTCGCCGTCCTGCTCCACGACGCCCTCCGCCAAGGGGGAACGTTCCGGCGCCGGTTTACCGCCGCCCAGCATGGCGCGCAGGCGCGGGCGTACCGCGCGCGACTTCAGCACGCGCCCCACCTCGCGCCAGGTCACGTCACTCGCGTACGAGACGACGCGTGCCGCCTCGTAGACCTGCCGCAGGAGGGTGTCGGCGTCGAGGAGTCCGAGTTCGGCGGCTACCTGGTCCTGTTCCTGGAGGGCGAGGCGGTCGGTGGCGCGGCCGGTGGCGAGGTGGAGGGCGTCGCGGACGTCCAGCAGGCGGCGGCGCGCGTCCGCGAGGCCCTCGCGGGGGGCGTCGGCCAGCCAGGAGGCCGCGACCGCGCGCAGGGCGGTGGCGTCGCGCAGGCCGCCGCGGGCCTCCTTGAGGTCGGGTTCGAGGAGGTACTGCAGCTCGCCCTGGCGTTCGGCCCGTTCGGCGCAGAGTTCCTGGAGTTCGGGAAGGCGTTTGGGAGCCTGGTTGCGCCAGTCGGCGAGGACCGCGGTACGCAGGCCTGCCGTGAGACCGAGGTCACCGGCCAGATGGCGGGCGTCCAGCAGGCCCAGTTGCACCTTGAGGTCCTCGCCCGACACCTTCCTGGCCTCGGACTGTGTCCGGACGGAGTGGTCGAGGGCGAGGCCCAGGTCCCACACCGGGTACCAGAGGCGGTCCGCGAGCGCCGCCACGGCGGCGGAGTCGCTGCCGTCGTGCAGGAGGAGCAGGTCCAGGTCGCTGCGCGGGGAGAGTTCGCCTCTGCCGTAGCCGCCGACGGCGACCAGGGAGACTCCGCGCAGTCCTTGCGGTCCTTCGGTCGCCGCCGCGAACAGGCCGGTCAGCCACTCGTCGGTCAGTTCGGCCAGGGCCGCACGGCGCGGCGGCCCGGACCGCGCCCCCTCAGTGAGGAGGCGCAGCCGGGCCGCCGCATAGCCGCTGGGTCCCGAGTCCTCTGCATCCTTGCGCACGTTCGTACTCGTCACCCAGCGACTCCTGTTCTTCTCTGCTGCCTCAGAGCGCGTCCGGGCCGCGCTCGCCGGTCCGGACCCGGACGGCCGTCTCGACCGGAAGGGACCAGACCTTGCCGTCACCGATCTTGCCGGTCCGGGCCGCCTTGACGATGACGTCGATCAGTCCCTCGGCGTCGTCGTCCTCGGCGAGGACCTCGATACGGATCTTGGGAACCAGGTCGACCGTGTACTCGGCGCCTCGGTAGACCTCGGTGTGGCCCCGCTGACGACCGTAGCCGCTCGCCTCGGTGACCGTCAGGCCGTGGACCCCGAAGGCCTGGAGGGCCTCCTTGATCTCGTCGAGCCGGTGGGGCTTCACAACGGCGGTGATGAGCTTCATGCGTCCACCTTCTTGCTCGCGCCGCCGACAGCGGCCGGGACGGACGTACGGGCCGCGCCGCCGCCGGCGCCGCTGAAGTCGTATGCGGTCTCGGCGTGCTCGGCCTGGTCGATGCCGGCGATCTCGACGTCCTCGGGGACGCGCATGCCGATCGTCTTGTCGAGGAGGAAGGCGAGGATCGCGGAGACGACCAGGGAGTAGCCGAGGACGGCGAAGACGCCCGCGCACTGCTTCCAGAACTGGTCGAGGCCGCCGCCGTAGAAGAGGCCCTGGACCTCGGACTGGCCCTTGCCGCTGGCGAAGAAGCCGATGAGCAGGGAGCCGACGACACCGCCGACGAGGTGCACACCGACGACGTCGAGCGAGTCGTCGTAACCGAGCTTGTACTTGAGGCCGACAGCCATGGCGCACAGCAGACCGGCGATGGCGCCGACCGCGATCGCGCCGACCGGGGTGACCGCACCGCCCGAGGGGGTGATGGCGACCAGACCCGCGACCGCGCCGGAGGCGGCGCCCAGCGTGGTGAACGCGCCGTGGCGGATCTTCTCGTAGATGAGCCAGGCGAGCATGGCGGCGGCGGTGGCGACCTGCGTGTTGACGAACATCAGCGAGCCGACGCCGTCGTCGTTGCCCAGCCACGAACCGGCGTTGAAGCCGAACCAGCCGAACCACAGGAGACCGGCGCCGAGCATGACCAGCGGGAGGCTGTGCGGGCGCATCGGGTCCTTCTTGAAGCCGACGCGCTTGCCGATGACCAGGATCACGCCGAGCGCCGCGGCACCCGCGTTGATGTGGACCGCCGTACCACCGGCGAAGTCGATGACGCCGAGCTCGAAGGCCCAGCCGCCCGCGCCCCAGACCCAGTGGGCGACCGGGAAGTACACGATCGTGGCCCACAGGGCGACGAACAGCGCCCATGCCGAGAACTTGACGCGGTCCGCGAGGGCACCGCTGATCAGGGCGGGCGTGATGATCGCGAACATCAGCTGGAAGACCAGGAAGGCCAGGATCGGGATGGTGTAGCCGTCCCAGAGATCGGCGGTGCCGATGTCGCTGAGACCGACCCAACCCGAGGTCCAGCCGATGAGGCCGCCCTTGTCGGTGCCGAAGGCGAGCGAGAAGCCGTACACCACCCACAGGATGGTGACGATGCCGATGCTGATAAAGCTCATCATCAACATGTTCAGGGTGCTCTTGACCCGGACCATGCCTCCGTAGAAGAAGGCGAGACCGGGGGTCATGAGCAACACCAGTGCCGAACAGATCAGCATGAACCCGGTGTTCGCGGCAGAGAGCTTGGGAGCCTCTGCGGCTAGCGTGATGGCGGCTGATGCCATCGGCGTCTCCTCGTCATTGGTACGGCCCCGTGCGGGCGAAGCCTGAGCGGATTGAGGGGTGGGCCGGTTATGCGCCAGACATTGACGCAGCGCCGTTTCGGTCGACGCCCCTCGATGTTTCGCCGCAGTGACGAAGGTGCCTCGTGTGTTACGGATCGATGAACTGCCGGATGTTGGACGCGCCGATCGTTATCGTGGCGCAACCTTCGCCCGTGACGGTGGGCCGACCGCGGCCGGCCTTCCGATGACCTGGCGGGGGAGCCGAGTCGGGCTGTCGGGAAGGCCTGCCGCGGCCGGGGTTCCGGGGGTTCAGACCGCTTCGGCGGTCTCGGGCAGATCGATCGCGAGCTGGGCGGTCAGGTCCACGACCTCGGCGAGATCCCCGAAGTCGCGTACAGCCGTGTCGACGGTTTTTCGGATACGAGTGGTGACGCGCTCCGAGCGCACCTTCTTGGCGATTTCCATGGCTTCCATGGCCAGCACCGTGGCCCGCTCGGGCTCCCGCTGAAGGAGGTGGACCGTGGCCATGCCGATCAGATTCAGTGCGTACGACCGCTGGTGATCGGTGTCCTTCGCGAACAGGTCGACCGCGTTCCGCATCAGCGGCTCGGCCAGCGAGGCGTAGGTGGGGCTGCGGCCGGCGACATAGGCGAGGTCACGGAACGAGTGGGAGTTCTCGCCGTACAGCTCGGCCCGGGAGAAGAAGCGGATCCAGTCGGGATCCGGCTCGTCCCAATCGTGTACGTCCGCGAACGTGTCCTCGGCCATCCGCACGGCCCGCTTGCACTTTCCGGGTTGCCCCATATTGGCGTATGCGCGCGCCTCCATCGCATACAGCATGGCCTGGGTGCGGGGGCTCGCGCAGTCGCGGCTGCCGTACTGCGCGAGATGGATCAGTTCGAGGGCGTCGTCCGGGCGCCCCAGGTGGATCATCTGACGGCTCATGGACGACAGGACGTACGAGCCCAGGGGCTTGTCACCGGCCTCCTTGGCCGCGTGCAGGGCCAGGACGAAGTACTTCTGGGCGGTCGGCTGGAGCCCCACGTCGTACGACATCCACCCGGCGAGTTCGGCCAGCTCTGCGGCGACCTTGAACAGCTTGCGGGTGGTGGATTCCGGCTGGGGCTCCTGGAGGAGGTCCGTCACCTCGTGCAGCTGTCCGACCACCGCCTTTCGGCGCAGGCCGCCGCCGCACTGCGCGTCCCACTGCCGGAACATCGCGGTGGTGGACTCCAGCAGCTCCAGTTCGGGCTTGGAGAGGCGGCCGGCCCGGCGCGCGGCGGACGGGTGCTCGGGCTCCTCGGGCGGGGCCGGAGGCACCGGGACGAGCCAGCGCTGCATGGGCTCGATGAGGCTGGGGCCGGCGGAGAGGGAGAGCGCGGTCCCGAGGAAGCCGCGCCGGGCCAGCATCAGGTCGCTGCGGGAGAACTCGCTGAGCAGGGCCACCGTCTGCGGGGCGGTCCAGGGCAGGTCGACGCCGGACGCGGACGGCGACTGGCGGGCTGCTCGCAGCCCCAGGTCCTCGACGGAGACGACACAGCCGAACCGCTCGGAGAACAGCTCGGACAGGATGCGCGGGATCGGCTCGCGCGGGTTCTCCCCGTCGAGCCAGCGCCGGACCCGCGAGGTGTCCGTCGAGATGTGGTTGGCACCCAACTGACGTGCCCGGCGGTTCACTTGGCGTGCCAGCTCGCCCTTGGACCAGCCGCTGCGCACGAACCACGAGCCGAGCAGCTCATTCGGGCGCTTGTCAGCGCCAGCCGAAGTCGTCGCGCTTCCGCCGTTGCCGCCCACTGGAACGCCCCCATCCCTGAGACCACTTGTCGCCGAGTGCGCCAAGCCCTATCAGAATGCCGGTAAATAGGCTCCGTGTCCGACAGTTCTCACCCTTCGAACGGGAAGCCGACTTGCCTCCGGCATACCCACAAGAGCATGTGCCCCCAGGCCTCGTGCACTCAAAGTAATCCTGCGATCACGGTCCCGGCCATGGCGATCCGGGAAACGCCACCATTCGCCACCCCTTCGAATGAACTCACGGGCGCCTACACAGGATTCACTTGACAGTGGACGGTCGGGAGTGGGCGGAGCGGTGCACGCGAGGGCGCACGCCGTCGAGCGCACCACCCGAGACACTTCTGGGCGCCGACCGGATCGGGTGAGTGCGGACAGAGGTGACGGGCAGTCGGAAACGCAGGGTTACATTCTGATAGCAGCTCGTAACCACCGGTGCGTCGGACCCGTTGGAGGGGGCATGGGCTTCACGATCGGCAGCAGCCGGGGTATCCGCGAGATCCGGCCCGGCACGCGCCGCCGCGGCCGGTCGTCCGAGTGCACCGCCGTGGCCGAGTACACCGGCCTCTGGGGCTGGGACGTGGTCGCCGGTGCCCGCGCGGCGGGCGGCGCCTGCTCCTGCGGCCTGACCGACTGTCCCGCGCCGGGCGCACACCCCCTGGGCTTCGCGCCCCGGGTCGCGGCCGGCGCCACGCTCGACGAAGTCACCGACACCTGGGGCCAGTTCCCCGGCGCCGCGGTCATGCTCCCCGTGGGCCGCTCCTTCGACGTGATCGAGGTCGCCGAACCGGCCGGCCGCCACGCCCTGGTCCGCCTGGAACGCATGGGCCTCCCCCTCGGCCCGGTCACCGTCACCCCCGAGGGCCGCGCCCAGTTCTTCGTCGCCCCCGGCGCCGCCGCCGAACTCCCCGAACTCCTCTACCGCATGGGCTGGGACGACGCGACACTCGACCTGCACGGTCTGGGCACCGGTACGTATCTCACGGCGCCCCCCTCCGACCGGGGCGGCCTCGGCCCGGTCACCTGGCTCCGCCCACCCGCCCTGGACACGGCGACGAACCCGCCGGCCGCCAGACTGCTGCTGGGGACGCTTGCCTACGTGGCGCACCGGTCGCGGGCGTAGCGCCCAGTTTCACGGCGCGGCGCCGCACAGCAGGGCGCCCGTCCCCAACTGCACCTTGGGGACGGGCGTCTCTTCGTGGGCCTACGGCTTTCCGGAGGTGGTGATCACTCTCCGATAAGAGCGTCAACGAACGCCTCCGGCTCGAACGGAGCCAGATCGTCGGCCCCCTCGCCGAGCCCGATCAGCTTCACCGGCACACCCAGCTCGCGCTGTACGGCGATGACGATGCCGCCCTTGGCGGTGCCGTCGAGCTTGGTGAGCACGATGCCGGTGATCTCGACGACCTCGGCGAAGACGCGGGCCTGGACGAGCCCGTTCTGCCCGGTCGTGGCGTCCAGCACGAGCAGCACCTCGTCCAACGGGGCGTGCTTCTCGACGACGCGCTTGACCTTGCCGAGCTCGTCCATGAGCCCGGTCTTGGTGTGCAGCCGCCCGGCGGTGTCGATCAGAACGACGTCGGCACCGGCCTCGATGCCCTCCTTGACGGCGTCGAAGGCGATCGAGGCGGGGTCACCACCCTCGGGACCCCGCACGGTACGGGCCCCGACGCGGTCGCCCCAGGTCTGGAGCTGGTCGGCGGCGGCGGCCCGGAAGGTGTCGGCGGCACCGAGAACGACGTTCTTGCCGTCGGCGACGAGCACGCGCGCGAGCTTGCCGGTGGTGGTGGTCTTGCCGGTGCCGTTGACACCGACGACCATCACGATGCCCGGGGTGTCGAGGTTCGAGTCGGTCTTCACGGTCCGGTCGAACCCGGGTTCGAGGATCTGGAGGAGTTCCTCGCGCAGCAGCGCGCGCAGGTCGGCGGGCGTACGGGTGCCGAGCACCTTCACGCGCTCGCGCAGCCGCTCGACGAGTTCCTGGGTGGGCTGGACTCCGACGTCGGCGGTGAGGAGGGTGTCCTCGATCTCCTCCCAGGTGTCGTCGTCGAGATGCTCGCGCGCGAGGAGCGTGAGCAGCCCCTTGCCGAGCGCGTTCTGCGACCGGGAGAGCCGGGCACGCAGCCGGACCAGCCGCCCGGCGGTGGGCTCCGGCACCTCGATCACGGGGACGGGAGGTTCCTCGACGGCGACGGACGAGGCGTCCGCACCCCCCGGGAGATCCACCTCCTCTATCGTGCGGCGCGGTTCGTCGCGCGGCGTCTCGGCCTCGTCGCCGACGTGCGGCTCGGCCGGAGGGGCGGTGAGGTCGGGTGTCGTGGGGGGCGCCGGGGGCAGCGGCTTCTTCCTGCGGCTGCCGACGACGAGCCCGCCGAGCACACCGAGCAAGACCACGGCGATGACTACAGCAAGGATGATGGTTTCCATAACACCGCCAGTATGGCGTGACCTCCCGCGCGAGCGTTCGTTTCCACGCGGACAGCAGGGCCCCACGGGCCGGGCCGGCCGGCCCGCTGTTCGACTGCGGTCGGCCCGGAAGCCCCTCGGGGCGGAGTCGCGGCCCGACCGGCGCGCGTCGGCGCCGGCTACGTGAAGCCGCGTCCCCGGGGTGTGTCACGACCCGTCCGGTGGGCCCGTGGCCCACCCTCCCCTCCGACAGCGGTGAGCACCTCGCACGCTCACACCCTGGCCACCTGACGGATCGTCAGTTACCGTCCCCCTTCACACCGCTGACGAAGGGGATCGGTCCCATGCCCGTCACCGTCGTACGTTTCAACCTGGTCGCCCCCGACGCCACCCCCGCCGATCTCCGCGCCCGCTACCAGGCCGCGATCGAGATGGCCGCGTACGCCGACGCCCACGGAATCACCACCGTCCAGACCGAGGAGCACCACGGCGTCGCCAACAACTGGCTGCCCTCGCCGTTCGCCTTCGCGGGGGCCGTGTTCGGGGCGACGCGCCGGATCGCGGTGACCGTGTCGGCGGTGATCGGCCCGTTGCACGACCCCTTGAGGCTCGCCGAGGACATCGCCGTACTCGATCTGCTGAGCGGCGGGCGGCTGGTCACGGTCGCCGGGATCGGATACCGGCCCGAGGAGTACGCGCACTTCGGCGCCGACTGGAAGCGGCGCGGCAAGCTCCAGGACGAGCTGCTGGAGACGCTCCTGAAGGCCTGGACCGGGGAGGAGTTCACCTACCGGGGCCGTACGGTCCGGGTCACTCCGCGCCCGTGCACCGAGCCGCACCCGCTTCTCCTGGTGGGCGGCTCGTCGAAGGCGGCGGCCAGGCGGGCGGCCCGTCTGGGGCTCCCTCTCTTCCCCAGCGCACACCTGCCCGAGCTGGAGGCCTACTACAAGGAACGGCTCGTCGAGTACGGCACGGAGGGCTGGACGATGATGCCGGCCGCCGAGACCCCGCTGCTGCACATCACAAAGGACCCGGACCGGGCGTGGGCCGAGCACGGCCACCACTTCCTGCACGAGGCCCGGACGTACGCCTCCTGGCAGTCCGGCGACATACGGTCCGCCGTGAAGTCGGCGGCCACGACGGTCGAGGAGCTGCGCGCCGAGGGTGTCTACCGGATGCTGACGCCCGAGGAGTGCGTGGCGCAGGGGCTGGACAACTACGTGCTGCATCCGCTGTCGGGCGGGATGCCGGTGGAGGAGGGGTGGAGGAGTCTGCGGCTGTTCGGCGAGCGGGTGGTGCCGGAACTGGCGGGCTGACGCACCTGCTGGAAGCCGCTCCCGGCTCGGGCAGTGGCCGAGCCGGGAGCGGCCGTGGATACGGGGAGAAGGGCAGCGGGGACTTGGCCCTTCTCCCCGGGTCGTGGGGAGGTTCCGGCCCTAGCCCATCTCCTCCAGCGTCTTGCCGTTCGTCTCCTTGACGAACCTGAGGACGAACGGGATCGAGAGCGCGGCGAAGATCGTGTAGATCACGTAGGTCGCGGAGAGGTTCCAGTCGGCCAGCGACGGGAAGCTCGCGGTGATGGCCCAGTTGGCGATCCACTGGGCGGCGGCGGCCACGCCCAGTGCGGCGGCCCGGAGCCTGTTCGGGAACATCTCGCCGAGGAAGACCCAGACGACGACACCCCAGGAGAGGGCGAAGAAGAGCACGAACACATGGGCGGCGACCAGGGCGACCCAGCCCTGTGTGGCGGGCAGCTTGCCGTCGACGAGGTCGTAGGAGAAGGCCCAGGCCTCCAGGGCGAGCCCGATGACCATGCCGACGGAACCGATGAGCGCGAGCGGCCGGCGGCCGATGCGGTCGACGAAGATCATGGCGATCACGGTGCCGACGATGTTGATGATCGACGTCGTGAAGGAGTAGAGGAACGACTCCGTCGGGTCGACGCCGACCGACTGCCAGAGCGTCGCGGAGTAGTAGAACGCGACGTTGATGCCGACGAACTGCTGGAAGACCGAGAGCCCGATACCGATCCAGACGATCGGCTTGAAGAAGAAGGTGCCGCCGAGCAGGTCCTTGAAGACCGACTTGTGCTCGCTCTTCATGGCGTGCTCGATCTCGGCGACCCGGGCGTCCAGGTCGACGCTGTCGCCCTCGACCTCGCGCAGCACCTCACGGGCGCGCTCGCCCCGGCCGACGGAGATCAGGAAGCGCGGCGACTCGGGGATCGCGAAGGACAGCAGCCCGTACAGCACCGCCGGTACGACCATCACCCCGAGCATGACCTGCCAGGCCTCGACACCCAGCAGCTCGCCACGCTGGTCACCGCCCGCCGCGTTCAGGATGCCCCAGTTGACCAGCTGCGAGATGGCGATGCCGATGACGATCGCGGCCTGCTGGAAGGAGCCGAGCCGCCCCCGGTACGCGGCCGGGGCGACCTCGGCGATGTAGGCGGGGCCGATGACGGAGGCCATGCCGATGGCGAAGCCGCCGACGATCCGCCAGAAGGCGAGGTCGTACAGCGCGAAGGGCAGCGCGGAGCCGACGGCGCTGATCGTGAAGAGCACCGCGGAGATCTGCATACAGCGGATACGGCCGATGCGGTCGGCCATGCGCCCCGCGGTGGCCGCGCCTATGGCGCAGCCGATCAGCGCGATGGCGATGACCTGCGCCAGGGCCGCTGAGCCGACGTCGTAGCGGCTCCGGATGGCCTCGACGGCGCCGTTGATCACGGCACTGTCGTAACCGAACAGAAAGCCACCCATCGCGGCCGCCGCCGCGATGAAGATGACATGTCCGAGATGCTCGGGACGAGCCGTTCCGGCTCGTGACTTGAGTGTCTGCTCAGCGCTGGTCACGTTCAACTCCTCGGGCCACCGGCAACGCCGCCGGGTGGGGGACCCTCCCAGGTAGGTGGTACCTGAAGGTAAAAAGGGCATTATCGAGACTATGCCTTCAAGTTTCCACTTCAATCACGGGAAAGATGTGAGATGGAAGGCAGTTTGAACCGACTTGCATTCAAGTCTTGAAGGAGAAGGGAAGGGCTAGCGGAGCCGCTGTGAAATCACCTTCGACACGCCGTCCCCCTGCATGGAGACGCCGTACAGCGCGTCGGCGACCTCCATCGTCCGCTTCTGGTGCGTGATCACGATGAGCTGCGAGGCTTCCTGGAGTTCCTGCATGATGCGGATGAGCCGCTGAAGGTTGGTGTCGTCGAGGGCCGCCTCGACCTCGTCCATCACGTAGAAGGGACTCGGTCTGGCCTTGAAGATCGACACCAGCAACGCCACGGCGGTGAGTGAGCGCTCGCCACCGGAAAGCAGCGACAGCCGCTTGACCTTCTTGCCCGGGGGCCGGGCCTCCACGTCCACACCGGTGGTGAGCATGTTGTCGGGATCGGTCAGGATCAGCCGTCCCTCCCCACCGGGGAACAGCCGGCTGAAGACACCCTCGAACTGCGCCGCCGTGTCCCGGTACGCCTCCGTGAAGACCTGCTCGACCCGCTCGTCGACCTCCCTCACCACCTGAAGCAGATCGATGCGCGTCTTCTTCAGGTCTTCGAGCTGCTCGCTGAGGAACTTGTGGCGCTCCTCCAGCGCCGCGAACTCCTCCAGCGCCAGCGGATTGACCTTGCCGAGCTGCTGGTAGGCCCGCTCGGTCGCCCTGAGCCGCTTCTCCTGTTCGGCCCGGTGGAACCGCTTCGGCTGGTTGCGCGGGTCCTCCGGGTCCTCGGGCAGCTCCTCGCCCTCGGCGGGGGGCGAGGGCGGCACCAGCTGGTGCGGGCCGTACTCGGCCACCAACCCCTCCGGTTCCACACCGAGTTCCTCCAGCGCCTTGGTCTCCAGCTGCTCGATCCGCAGCCGCTTCTCGGCGCCGAGTACCTCACCGCGGTGCATCGAATCCGTCAACTTGTCGAGTTCGGCCTTGAGATCACGGCCGGCGACGCGAGCGGCGGTCAGTTCCTGCTCACGCCGGGCCTTGGCGGCGTCGGCCGCGGTGCGCTCCTCGTCGGCCCGGGAGAGGGATACCTCGACATGCGTGAGCAGTTGCCGCGCCCCGGAGGCGACGGCTTCGGCGACGGCCGCCTCGTGTCTGAGCCGCGCCCGCCGCTGCTCGGCACGCGCGCGCGCCTCCCGTTCGGCACGCGCGGCCCGGTCGAGCGAGTCGGCCCGTCCGGCCAGCCCCTTGACCCGTTCCTCGTGCGTACGGACCTGAAGCCGGGCCTCCATCTCGGTCTGCCGCGCGTTGGCGCCGTCGGCGGCGAGGCGATCCCGTACTCCCGTGTCGGGCTCCTCCTCGACGGGCATCTCCTCGGCGACAGCCAGCCGTTCGGCGAGTTCCTCGGCATCCTGTACGGCCCTGTCGAGCGCTTCCTGCGCCCTCGCCGCGGCGGCGGTGGACCTCTCGGCCTCTCCGGCGGCGCCCCTGGCCTGCCCGGCGAGCCGCCCGAGCTGCTGGGCGACCGCCGACTTCTCCCGGTCGGCGGTCCGCCGCCGCTCCCCCAGCTCCTCGACGAACGCTGCACACTCCTTGCGCCGCTCCCCGGCGAGCCGCTGTGCCCCGGCCAACTCCTCGCACCGCACGGCCAGTTCCCCCAGCTCGGTGGCTGCCTCGTCGACGGAGGCCTGCACCTCCAGCAGGCTCGGCGCCCCGGCGGACCCGCCGTGCGCGAAGTGGGCGCCCAGCAGATCCCCTTCGGCAGTCACCGCGGTCAACTCCGGCCGCGCGTACACCAGTTCCTCAGCGTCTTCGAGCGTCCCGACGAGCACGATCCCGCGCAGCAACCGGCGTACGGCGGGCATGAGTTCGGCTGGGCCACGGACGAGGCCGGCGACGGGGGCGCCCCCCGGCCCTCCCGGAGATTCCGTCTCCTCCGGCGCGCCCGCCAGCAGCAGTGAAGCGCGTCCTGCGTCCTGCTTGCGCAGCAGGCGGATCGCGGCTGCCGCCGAGGCCGGGGTCGTCACCGCGATCGCGTCGGCCGCCGCGCCGAAGGCGGCGGCCACGGCGACCTCGTGGCCCGGGGTGACCGTCAGCAGTTCCGCCGCCGGGCCGAGCAGTCCGGTGAGGCGGTCCTGGGCGGCCAGCAGCACGCCCGTGCCGTCCTTGCGGCGCAGGCCGAGCGCCAGGGCCTCGTGACGGGCCCGGGTGGCGGCGCGCCGGCGTTCCGCCGCCGTGGCCGCCTCGCGGGCAGCCGTGAGGGCCGCTTCCGCGTCGGCGAGGGCGGCCCTCGCCGTGTCGTGCCGCTCCGCGAGGTCCGCGTCGCCCGCGTCGAGGCCGTCGACCTCGGCCTGCAGGATCTCGTACTCCTCCTGGGCCGCGACCGCCCGTTCCTGCGCCTCGTCGCGGGCGGCGGCGAGCCGGTCGATCTCGGCCTGGGCGCTCGCCGCACGCGAACGGGCGGCGTTGACCTGGCCGTTCAGCCTGGCCAGGCCTTCGCGGCGGTCGGCGATCGCGCGGGCCACGTCCTTCAGGCGCCGTTCCTCGACCGCGAGTTCGCGCTCCAGCCCGGCCCGGTGCTCGACCGTGTCCTCCAGCGCGTGTTCGGCCGCTTCCAGGGCCGCTTCCAGCTCGGCCTCCTGCTCACGGATGCGCGCGGCCTCACGCTCCATGTCCTCGGGCTCCCGTCCGCGCCGCTCCTCGTCGGGGGCGGAGGTGGCGCTCTTCACGCGTGCGTCGGCAAGCGAGACGGTGCCGCGCACCCGTTCAGCCAGCTGGGAGAGCTCGTACCAGGTCTGCTGCGCGCGCTGGAGGCGGGGCGTGAGCTGCCGTACCTCGTCCTCCAGCAGTGCCTCGCGCTGGAGTGCCTTCCTCAGCTCGGCCTCCGCCGCGTCCTTGCGTTCCTTGAGCGCGGCCTCGTCCGCGACCTCCGTCCGGAGGGCCCCCCGCAGCCGTACGAGATCGTCGGCGAGGAGCCGCAGCCGGGCGTCGCGCAGGTCCGCCTGGATGACCGCGGCCCGGCGTGCGACCGCCGCCTGCCGCCCCAGCGGCTTCAGCTGGCGCCGTAGTTCGTCGGTGAGGTCCTGGACACGGGCGAGGTTCGCCTGCATCGCGTCCAGCTTGCGCAGCGCCTTCTCCTTGCGCTTGCGGTGCTTCAGTACGCCCGCCGCCTCCTCGATGAAGGCGCGGCGGCCCATCGGATCGGCGTGCAGTACGGAGTCCAGCTGGCCCTGGCCGACGATGACGTGCATCTCGCGGCCGATGCCGGAGTCGGACAGCAGCTCCTGGATGTCCAGCAGCCGGCAGGTGTCGCCGTTGAGCTGGTACTCGCTGCCGCCGTTGCGGAACATGATCCGCGTGATGGTGACCTCGGCGTACTCGATGGGCAGCGCGCCGTCGGAGTTGTCGATGGTGAGGGACACCTCGGCGCGGCCGAGCGGCGGGCGCCCGGTGGTGCCGGCGAAAATGACGTCCTCCATCTTGCCGCCGCGCAGCGACTTGGCGCCCTGCTCGCCCATGACCCAGCTGAGGGCGTCCACGACGTTGGACTTGCCCGAGCCGTTGGGCCCCACGACACACGTGATGCCGGGTTCGAACCGGAGCGTGGTCGCCGAGGCGAACGACTTGAACCCTCGGAGGGTCAGGGCCTTGAGGTGCACGCCGCTGGACTCTACCTTCCGCCGGTATGTCACACGATGAACCCCTGGATACCCCCCGGCGGTTTCACCGATGAACGTGCAGGGCACATCAGACGTTAAAGAGAGTGGACGCCCTGGGGAAACAACCACTCCGGATCATGGGGGAGCAGACGGGCAGCACGGGGAAATAAAGAAGGGACGCCGAAGCGTCCCTTGCAATACTCTGGCCAAACTCTGACAGCTCAGCGGTCGATACGGGCAGCTCGACCACTGGGTGCCTGGTGCGAAGCGCAGTGCTGATGCAATGCGTTACCGATGCAGGGATCAGGTGAGCGCGGGCTCCGCCTGGCGTGCGTCGATGCTCTCGAGAAGCGAATCGTGAGAAGCGGCAGCCGTCAGCTCGTCGTTCTCAGCCTGGATGCGTCCGAGTTCGGATTCCAGGTCCTGTACGCGCTGCTGGAGCCGTCGCATCTCGGCGAGGAGTCGCGGGTCAGAGCCGCCGACGTAACCGAGAAGCGCCTTTGCCATGATGGATGGTCCTCCACACTGAGTGACCGACCGAAGCGGTGTGGGTCGTGAGGGAATCGCACCCGCGATGCTTGGCACAGTGGAGCTCTTGCTTGAGTTTTACTGCCGTTCATACATGCCAAACAGCTAAGGTGCGCGGGGCTTTCAGCGTCTCACCAAAAAGTTTGACGGTCAACACGATCACGCCCCGTATTGGCGGGCGGCGCGGGGCACGCAACCCCTGGCGGGCGGCGCGGCGACTCCTGCGGGGCCCGAGGGCGTGGCACCAAGCTTTTGCCGCGGAGCCTGCCACGACCTGCGCTTCTTGGCAACCACCAGCCAGTTTCTGCTGAGGACAGGTGCGCGTGGCATGTCCACGGGCCGCCGCCTGGGCCTCCTTACAGAACCGCCTCAGCGGATCGCGAAGCCGTCGTAGATCCGGCGAGGTGTGTCCCAGATCTCGGTGACGCCGTCGACGCGGCCGGGCGTGTCGTCACCGCGCAGCCAGTCGAGCAGTCCTTCGCAGTCCTGACGCGCGCCTTCCGCGACCACTTGCACACGTCCGTCGTCCAAATTGAGAGCAAAACCACTCAGCCCGCCGATCTCCAGGGCCCTGGCCCGCGTGAACCAGCGGAATCCCACGCCCTGGACACGTCCGCGCACCCAGGCGACCAGTCGTACATCCTCGTTCATGGACGCACGCTAACGGGCCAATGTCTCTCTGCGCACTTCCTCCCCTTGCGCCATGGGGTACCGTCCCCACCCAACGAATCTCATATGAAACTCACTCGTTCGAGTGAGTAGCCCTGACCGCAAGGACGAGGAAGGCCACAACATGGGACGCCACCGACGCTCCGCCGCCGGAAGCGCCACCACAGGTCGCGCCACGGGGGTCACGGAAACGCACGATTCGGACACGGGTGGTTATGGGTCAGGCCAAGGGCCGTACGACTCCCCCGTCCCGCACACCCCTCACACCGCGTACAGCACGCTGTGGGAGGACGCGCCCACCACGGTGGGTATCGCCCCGTACCTGAACCCCGAGGCGCACTCCGACGCCTACGCGACGAGCGACGCCTACCTCTTCGCGCCGGACGACATGGGTGCCCACACCGCGGTGAACGGCGACGGCTCCTTCGACGGAGGCCGCAACGGTGGCAGCCGCCGGCGCCGCAAGAAGCGGTCGTCCATGCCGGTCCGCACGGGCCTGCTGGGCGTCTCCGCCGCGGTCGCCCTGGGTACCGTCGCGGTCGCCACGGGCGTGCTGCCCGGCGGTGACAAGTACACGATCGGTGGCAGCAGCAGCGGCGACAAGGTACAGGCCGCGGACTCCCCGACGAACGCCGAGACCCAGCAGGGCGGTACGTCCGGCAACGCCGACGAGGACCGCGACAGTGGTACGTCGACCAGCCGCGACGCGGACCGCGACACGTCACCCCCCTCCCCGTCCCCCTCGCAGTCGACCGCTTCGGCCGCCCCGGCGACCAAGGCCCCGCCGAAGAAGTCGGCGGTCACACCCAGCGAGGCACCGAAGACGACTCCGGCGCCCACTCCGACGAAGTCGAAGGAGAAGTCGAGTCAGCGGTCCTCCGCCCCCATCACCGTGTCCGCGCAGGCCGCCGCCGAGGCGGAGGTGCTCCAGCTCGTCAACGAGGAGCGGGCGAAGGTGGGCTGCAGCGCGGTGTCCGCGAACAGCGCGCTGCGCGATCTGGCGGCGGCGTTCAGCGAGGACATGGCAGCCCGGGACTTCTTCGACCACACCGACCCCGGCGGACTCTCGCCCTGGGACCGGGCGGAGAAGGCCGGCATCACCAGCCTCGGCGGCGAGAACATCGCCCGGGGACAGGCCGACGCGGCGGCGGTGATGGAGGCCTGGATGAACAGCCCCGGCCACAAGGCGAACATCCTGAACTGCGACTTCAAGACGCTGGGAGTGGGTGTCCACTTCGGCTCGGGCGGCCCCTGGTGGACGCAGGACTTCGGTTACTGACCAGCACGATCGCCCGAGCCGGCCGAACATCGCACTAACTTTTGGTTAGCGCAATATTCAGGTTAGCGCTGCGCTCGCGTACGCTGGAGTCATGATGAACGCCATGGAGGAGCCACCCCTCCCCTACGACGTGTTCGCCAAGGCCTGTCCGTCGCGCGGCACGCTGGAGCACGTCACGGGCCGCTGGGGCGCGCTCACACTCGGCGCCCTGCAGGAGGGCTCGCTCCGCTTCAACGAGCTGCGCCGCCGCGTCGACGGCGTGAGCGAGAAGATGCTCTCCCAGACCCTCCAGGCACTGGAGCGCGACGGCCTGGTCCACCGCGAGGCCCAGCCGACGAACCCGCCCCGCGTGGACTACGAGCTGACCCCTCTGGGCCACGAGGTCGCCGCACGCCTGCTGGCGCTCATCCACTTCGTGGAGGGCCGCATGGACTCCGTACTGGCAGCACGCGAGAAGTACGACGAGACACGCGCCCCCCGCCGGTAGCGCCCGCGTCCGGCTACGGCGAAAGGCGCGGCGCCCGCTGGCACTTCGGGCAGAAGTAGCTGGACCGGTTCATCCAGGGGCGACGGAACATCGGCGTCGCACAGCGCTTGCAGGGCAGCCCCTCGCGGCCGTACGCGTCGAGCGAGCGGTCGAAGTACCCCGATTCGCCGTTGACGTTGACGTACAGACTGTCGAAACTCGTGCCGCCCACGGCCAGCGCGGCGTTCATCACATCCCGTACGTGGCCCAGGAGTTCGGCCGTACGCGGGCGGGTGAAGCCCGCGGTCGGACGTTCGTAGTGGACGCGGGAGCGCCAAAGGGCCTCGTCCGCGTAGATGTTGCCGACCCCGCTGATCAACGACTGGTCGAGCAGGGCCCGTTTGATGGTCGTACGCTTCCGGCGCAGCGCCTGATGGAAGGCCCCGTCGTCGAACAGCGGGTCGAGGGGGTCACGTGCGATGTGGGCGATGACGTCGGGCAGCCCGTCGGGGGTGTTGTCGTGCAACGACAGTCCACCGAAGGTGCGTTGATCGACGAAGCGCAGCTCCGTGGAGAGGTCGTCGGCGAACCGGACGCGAATCCGCAGATGCTTCTCGTCGGCGGCCTCGTGCGGCTGCACCAGAAGCTGACCGCTCATCCCGAGATGCGCCAGCACCGACTGCCCGGTGTCCTCCAACGGGAGCCACAGATACTTCCCACGCCGACTGGGCGTACCGATGCGATGCCCCTTGAGCCGATGCGCGAAGTCATCGGCTCCGGCGACATGCCGCCGCACGGCCCGAGGATGCAGCACCTCGGCCTCGGCAACGGTGCGCCCGGCCACCCAGCGTTCAAGCCCGCGTCGCACGACTTCGACTTCAGGCAACTCGGGCACAGGACATCCCCGTCTTTAGGGGCGCGGGGAACTGCGCGACAAGCCACAACGGACCCGCGGCCGAAGAACAACCGAAAAACACCAGTGCCCGTCCCGCCAGGGACAGACACTGGTGCACACAACCTCAGGCAGACGTTGAGGATGACGCCGCGGCGTCATCCTCAACAGGCACCGCAGCCTCGACTGCGGCCTCAGCCGCGGCTTCAGCCACCGCCTCCGCGGCAGCGGCCTTCGCACGTTCGTCCGCATCAGCACGGATGGAACGCCAGGCCGACTCCGCGGCCTGCTGCTCCGCCTCCTTCTTGCTGCGGCCGGTGCCGGTGCCGTACGAGACGCCTCCGACGCGGGCGGCAGCAGTGAAGGTCTTCTCGTGGTCCGGACCGGTCTCCGTGACCAGGTACTCGGGCACGCCGAGCCCTTCGGTCGCGGTGAGCTCCTGGAGACTGGTCTTCCAGTCCAGGCCGGCACCGAGGTTCGAGGACTTCTCGATCAGCGGGTCGAAGAGACGGTGGACGAGTTCGCCCGCCGCGTCGAGACCCTGGTCGAGATAGACAGCGCCGATCACCGCTTCAAGGGTGTCGGCGAGGATGGACGCCTTGTCCCGCCCGCCCGTGCCCTCTTCACCCCGGCCGAGCCGGATGAAGGAGCCGAGTTCGAGCCCACGGCCCACCTCCGCGAGCGCACGAGAGTTGACCACCGCGGCCCGCAGCTTGGCCAACTGGCCTTCTGGGAGGTCGGGGTGGGTGCGATACAGCGTGTCCGTGACCACCAGACCGAGCACGGAGTCCCCGAGGAACTCCAGCCGCTCGTTGGTGGGCAGACCGCCGTTCTCGTACGCGTACGAACGGTGGGTCAGCGCACGCACCAGAAGGGCGGACTCCAGCTGATAGCCGAGCCGCCCTTCCAGAAGCGTGTGGGACGAGGCTGTGTCCGCCTTTTTCTTGGCGGTCGAGTCCGCCTGGGCGTCAGACATGAAGCCTCTCACCGGCCGCTCAGACCTCGAGGACCTGGCGCTTGTTGTAAGTGCCACAAGACGGGCACGCGATGTGCTGCAGCTTGGGCTCCTGGCAACGCTCGCACGCAACCAGGGTGGGGACCGCAGCCTTCCACTGCGACCGGCGGTGGCGCGTGTTGCTGCGCGACATCTTCCGCTTCGGAACAGCCACGGCTACTTCTCCTGCTTCTCGTCGACGCCCGCTTCCGCTTCGGCGTCGCTGATCTCGTCCTTCTCGCCGGGTTCGAGTGAACCTGCGAGTCCCTGCAGCGCCGCCCAACGGATGTCGACGGCGTCATGGTGGTGCCCCGGGGCGTCCGCCAGCCGCACTCCGCACTCGGAGCACAGACCGGGACAGTCGTCCTGGCACACCGGCTGCATCGGCAGTGCGAGCACCACCGCATCACGCAGCACGGATTCGAGGTCGAACAAGCCGTCCTCGATGAAGAGCATGTCCTCGTCGTCCTCGGCGTCGTCGGCCGGCTCCGCTTTCACACGGCCCCGGTCGTCGGCGTCAGGGTACGAGAACATCTCCTGGAAGTCCGCTACGAGCTTCTGCTCAAGCGGCTCCAGACACCTTACGCACTCCCCCTTGGCCCGTGCACGGGCGGTGCCTGTGACAAGCACACCTTCCATGACCGACTCCAGGCGGAGTTCGAGCTCCACCGGCGCGCCTTCCGGCACTCCGATGACTCCCTGGATCCCGAGATCACTGGGAGCGTCGATCTCACGGGTCAGGCGCTGCAGCGCGCCAGGCCGCCGGCCCAGCTCGTGTGTGTCGAACACGAGGGGGTTGCGGTGGTCGAGGCGGGCGTTCAGAGCCATTCCTGCTTTCGATCTTCGATGCTCAGCTGCTCGTCCTCCGGGCAGCGGTGATCGCAGAAGTACACGCGACCGAAGAGCCAGGATACTGGACCTTCCGCCCACGGCCCAATCCGGTCCCCGTGCGGGCGTTCACTGCCCGCCGCGCCCCTGTTCGTAGGCGCGCAGCTGCTCGGCACTGATCATGCCTGTGTCGAAGAGACTGGTCTCGTCGAGGGCGTGCGACGGCTGCTGCTGTTCCGGCTGGGCATAGCCCTGCTGGCCCTGAGCGGGGTCGTAGGCGGCCTGCGAGCCGTCGTAGCCCTGGTAGGCGTACGGGTCGGCGGACTGCTGATAGCCGTACTGGTCCTGCTGCTGGGCGTACGCCTGCTGGTAGCCGCCATAGGGGTCGGCGGGCTGCTGGTAGCCGTACTGGTCCTGCCGGCCGTACTGCTGCTGGGCCGGGATCTCCGGCGCCCGGGGCTGTTCCCCGAGGGAGTCCGGGGAGTCGGCGAGGTCGGCCAGGTAGTCGGCGTCGCTGGTGTGCTGCCTGGGGGTGCCGTCGTCGTCCTGGCCGAGGGCGCCGAGGTCGTCGCTGGCGATGCGGCCGTGCAGGGTCTGCCGGCCGCGGCCGACCGCCTCCAGGGTCTTGGCGAGGACGGCCTCGAAGGCGCCGAGCTTCACGTCGACGTATTTGTCGGCGTTGAGGCGCAGGGTCTCGGGGTCATGGCTGCGCTCGGGGGCGTCCTCGTCCTCGTACCCCTGGTCGTCGAGACCGGGGCCGGTGCCGAGCAGCTTCTCGCGTCCGCGGCCGACCGAGCCGAGGGTCTTGGTGAGGACGACCTCGAAGTTGGCGAGCTTGGAGTCGACGTAGTCGTCCGCCTCGGCGCGGACGTCCTCGGCCTCCTTGCGGGCCTCGGCGAGGATGCGGTCGGCCTCGTTCTGGGAGCGGCGGGCGACCTCCGTGTCGGAGATCAGGGAGCCGCGCTCCTCGTGCGCGGTCCGGATGATCCGGTCGGCCTCCTGGCGGGCCTGCTCGACCAGCTGTTCCCGGCCGCCGATCAGCTCCTGTGCCTGCGCGAGGGAGCCGGGCAGGGCCGCGCGCACCTCTTCCAGCATCGCGAGCAGGTCGGCGCGGTTGACCACGCACGAGGCCGACATGGGCATCGACCGGGCACTGGAGACCGAGGAGACGATCTCGTCGAGCTTCTTCTGCACGTCCACCGTGTGCTCGCCACTCTCTACAGCTGTGATGAAGACGGACGGGTCGACTGTACGACTCCTGCCGACCCGCCCGACACCGAGTGACGGATTGCCCGTCCTTCGCCGGTCCGTCCCGTCAGTGCCGCCTCAGTCCTTCCTGAGGCGCCCGTCGAGTGCTTCCAGGACCAGCGGCGGCACGAGGTGGGAGACGTCCCCGCCCCAGGCGGCGACCTCCTTGACGAGCGAGGAGGAGAGAAAGCTGTAGGTGGGGTTGGTCGGCACGAAGAGTGTCTCGACACCGGACAGCCCGTTGTTCATCTGGGCCATCTGGAGTTCGTAGTCGAAGTCGCTGACGGCCCGCAGGCCCTTGACGATGGCCGGAATGTCGCGCTGCTTGCAGAAGTCGACGAGGAGGCCGTGGAAGGACTCGACCCGGACGTTTCCGAACTCGGCGGTCACCTGGCGGATCAGGTCGATCCGTTCGTCGACCTCGAAGAGGCCCTTCTTGGATTTGTTGATCATGACCGCGACATAGACCTCGTCGTACAGACGGGAGGCGCGGGAAATGATGTCGAGGTGTCCGTTGGTGATCGGGTCGAACGACCCGGGACAGACGGCGCGGCGCACTAGTGATCCCTCGCTCTCCGGTCCGGTCATCGTGCGTCTTCGCACGTAGAGGCGGCGCGACCGTACCAAAACGTTCCCTCGCCGTAGCGACGGGACCGGAGCGCTTCGAAGCCGTCCGGCCAAGGGAATTCACCGCCTCTGGTGCTGCGCTCCACGGTGACGAGGGCTTCGGCCGCGAGCCAGCCCCCCGCCCGGAGTGTGAGCAGAATCTCCCGAAGATCGTCGTCGGGTACGGCGTACGGCGGGTCGAGGAAGACGATGTCGTACGGCTGTGCGGATGCCGTCTGAACAACCTGTTCCGCCTTGCCGGCCCGGACCTCGGCGCCGGGCAGCCCGAGCGCCTTCACGTTCTCGCGGACGACGCGGGCGGCGCGGGCGTCGGCCTCCACCAGCAGGGTGTGCCCGGCGCCGCGGCTGAGCGCCTCCAGGCCCACGGCTCCCGATCCGGCGTACAGGTCGAGGACCCGCTCACCGTCCAGGGGGCCGCCGAGGAGGGCCTGCCAGGTGGAGAACAGGCCCTCGCGGGCGCGGTCGGAGGTGGGGCGTGTGCCGGTGCCCGGCGGGACGGCTAGGCGTCGTCCGCCGGCTGTGCCGGCGATCACGCGGGTCATCTGGGGTCCTTGGTCGAGGGATTCGAGGGACGAGTGCGGGTTCAGTTTGGCAGGCGGGGGTGGGGAGTGCCTTGTGTTGTGGGCGACTGCGGGCCTGTGTGGCTGGTCGCGCAGTTCGCCGCGACCCTGGGGTCGCCCCCGCGGGGCTGCCCCCAAAGGCACCGGCCTCCCAGGAGCCAGCGTCAAAGTGCCTCACCCCTTGTCCAAGTACTGCTCCCTCTCCTCGTCCAGTAGCGCGTCCAGGGCCGTACGCAGGCCGGGGAGGTGCTCCAGGTCCGGGTCTGCGGCGACCACGGCCGCCGCCTCCTCCCTGGCCTCCGCGATGATCTCCTCGTCGTCGATGACGGTGAGCATCCGCAGGGAGGTGCGGGCGCCGGACTGGGCCTGGCCCAGGACGTCGCCCTCGCGGCGTTGTTCGAGGTCGACGCGGGAGAGTTCGAAGCCGTCGAGGGTGGCCGCGACGGCGTCAAGGCGCTGGCGGGCCGGGCTCGCCTCGGGCATCTCGCTGACCAGGAGGCAGAGCCCGGCGGCCGAGCCACGGCCGACACGGCCCCGGAGCTGGTGGAGCTGGGAGACGCCGAAGCGGTCGGCGTCCATGATCACCATCGCGGTCGCGTTGGGCACGTTGACGCCGACCTCGATGACCGTGGTGGCCACCAGGACGTCCGTCTCCCCGGCGGTGAAGCGGCGCATCACGGCGTCCTTGTCGTCGGGGTGCATCCGGCCGTGCAGGATCTCGACCTTCAGCCCCTGGAGAGGACCCCGGGTGAGTTGCTCGGCCACCTCCACGACGGCGAGCGGCGGGCGTTTCTCGGCCTCGTCCTCGGGAGACTTCTTCTTCCCGGCCTTCTTCGGGTCGTCCTCCTCGTCGCCGATACGGGGGCAGACCACGTACGCCTGATGGCCGTTGCCCACCTCCTCGCGCACGCGCTCCCACGCGCGTGCCAGGAAATGGGGTTTGTCGGCGGCCGGGACGACATGGCTGGCGATCGGCGAGCGGCCGGCCGGGAGCTGGTCCAGGACCGACGTCTCCAGGTCGCCGAAGACCGTCATGGCGACCGTGCGCGGGATCGGCGTGGCCGTCATCACGAGGAGGTGCGGGGGCTGTTTGCCCTTGCCGCGCAGGGCGTCGCGCTGTTCGACGCCGAAGCGGTGCTGTTCGTCGACGACGACCAGGCCGAGGTCGTGGAACTGGACCTTGTCCTCGATCAGCGCGTGCGTGCCGATCACGAGCCCCGCCTCACCGGTGACAAGGTCCAGCAGCGCCTGACGGCGGGCGGCGGTGCCCATGGAGCCGGTCAGGAGCACCACCTTGGTGGCCCCGTCGGCGCCGCCGAGCATGCCGCCCTCCGCCAGCTCCCCCATCAT
The DNA here is from genome assembly GCF_014646095.1 of Streptomyces lacrimifluminis. GTDB lineage: Bacteria > Actinomycetota > Actinomycetes > Streptomycetales > Streptomycetaceae > Streptomyces > Streptomyces lacrimifluminis. The sequence continues at coordinate 152,736 of NZ_BMMU01000019.1, forward strand.
CTCGGTGATCGACCGGTGGTGCTGCTGGGCGAGCACCTCGGTGGGAGCGAGCATCGCGGCCTGGCCGCCCGCGTCGACGACGGCGAGCATGGCGCGCAGGGCCACCATCGTCTTTCCCGAACCCACCTCCCCTTGGAGCAGCCGGTGCATCGGGTGTTCCGCCGCCAGGTCGTCGAAGATCTCCTTGGAGACCTTCTGCTGGCCGTCCGTGAGGGTGAACGGGAGTTTCGCGTCGAAGGCGGTGAGCAGGCCGTCCGGGGACGGTCTGCGGGGCACCGCCGGGAGTTGGGCGTCCGCGTGGCGGCGTCGGGCCAGGGCGACCTGGAGGACGAACGCCTCGTCCCACTTGAGGCGGTCGCGGGCGGACTCGATGTCCGCCTTGGTGTGGGGACGGTGGATCTTCAGGAGGGCTTCGGGGAGGGTGGCCATGCCTCGGCCCTCCCGAAGGGAGTCCGGAAGGGGGTCGACGGCCTCCTGGGCACTCGGGAGGACCGTCTGGACAGCCTTGGCGATCTTCCAGGACTCCAGCTTCGCCGTGGCCGGGTAGATCGGGATCAGGGCGCCCGCCCAGGAGTCGACCGCCTCCGCCGCCTCGTCGGTGTCGCCGCGCAGCAACTCGTACGCCGGATGGGCCAGTTGGAGGCGGCGGTTGAAGACCGAGGCCTTGCCCGCGAACAATGCGCGGGTGCCGGGGAGGAGTTCCTTGTGGGGTTTGTGGACTCCGTGGCCGAAGAAGACCAGTTGGAGCCGGCCGCTGCCGTCCGTGATGGTGACTTCCAGGCGCTGGCCCTTGCCCCGGGGGGCCTTCGAGGACGCGAAGGTGTGCAGGCGTGCGTCGGCCACCTGGGCGACCACCGTCACGTGCTCGTCCATGGGGAGGTCGGCCAGGTGGGTGAGCTGGCCGCGCTCCTCGTACCTGCGCGGATAGTGGTGCAGGAGGTCGCCGACGGTGTGCAGGCCGAGGTGCTCGGCCATCACCTTCGCGGTGGCGGGGCCGAGCACTGACTTCAGTGGTTGTTTCAGTGGTTCTTCCAGTGCGGGCACGAGATCCATTGCACACCACGCCACTGACATTGCCGTATATGTACTGGGAATCCGCTGGTCAGACGGCTCGTTCGGGGCCTAGGATGGCGCGCCCGGCCATCCCCCGCGGTCACCGCCTCACCGGGACCGCCCGACCCCGCGCCGTCGCCAGAACCTGGTCCCCCCTCCGGCGCTGCGACGATGGACTCCCAGACCTCACAGGCATCCCAGTCACCGCATACGTTCCAGGTCGACCTGCGCGGCCTCGTGGACCTGCTCTCCCATCACCTCTACTCCAGCCCCAGGGTCTATCTGCGCGAGCTGCTGCAGAACGCCGTGGACGCGATCACCGCCCGGCGCGCCGAGCAGCCCGACGCCCCGGCGCGGGTGCGGCTGTACGCCGGGGGCGGCACCCTGCGGGTCGAGGACTCGGGGGTCGGCCTCACCGAGGCGGACGTGCACAACCTTCTTGCGACCATCGGCCGCAGTTCCAAGCGGGCGGATCCCGGCGGCATCCAGGAGGCGCGTTCGGAGTTCCTCGGCCAGTTCGGCATCGGGCTGCTGGCCTGTTTCGTCGTGGCCGAGCGGATCAGGGTCGTCAGCCGCAGCGCCCGTACGCCGGACGCGCCACCCGTGGAGTGGACGGCCGCGGACGACGGTTCGTACACCGTGCGGACGCTGCCCGACTCGGCCCGGCCCGAACCGGGCACGACCGTGCACCTGGTGGCGCGGCCGGGGGCCGGCGAGTGGCTCACCGAGGAGCGGGTGCTGGCGCTGGCGCGGGACTTCGGTTCGCTGCTGCCGTACGACGTGCGGGTGGGCGACGAGGCCGTCACCGATCTGCCGGCGCCCTGGAACCGCCCGTATCCGTCGCCCGCCACCAGAAGGGTGGCCCTGCAGCGGCACTGTCACGACCTGTTCGGGTTCACGCCGTTGGACTCGATCGACCTGGACGTCCCGCTCGCCGGGATCCGCGGGGTGGCGTACGTCCTGCCCTCGTCGGTGAGTCCGGCGCAGCGCGCGAGTCACCGGGTGCATCTCAAGGGCATGCTGCTCACCGAGCGGGCCGAACAGCTGCTGCCCGACTGGGCCTTCTTCGTGCGGTGCGTGCTCGACACCGACAGCCTGCGGCCGACGGCTTCGCGCGAGTCGCTGTACGAGGACGAGACGCTGGCCGCCGTACGGGAGGCGCTGGGGGAAAGGATTCGCTCCTGGCTGACCGGTCTCGCCGCCGGGGATCCGGAGCGGCTGGCCGCGTTCCTGTCGGTGCACCACCTGGGCGTCAAGTCGCTGGCCAGGCACGACAAGGAGATGCTGCGCACGATGCTGCCGTGGCTCCCCTTCGAAACGACCGACGGGCAGCTGTCCCTGGAGGAGTTCGCACAGCGGCACCCGGTGGTGCACTTCACGCGCACCGTCGAGGAGTTCCGGCAGGTCGCGCCGATCGCGTCCGCGCAGGGCGTCGGCGTCGTCAACGGCGGCTACACGTACGACAGCGAGCTGATCGAGGCGCTGCCCTCGGTGCGCCCGGGGACCGTGGTCGCCGAGCTGGACGCCGACACGGTGACCGCGCACCTGGACGCGGTCGACCCGGCCGAGGAGCTGGCCCTGGCGGCCTTCCTGGGGGCCGCGCGCGCCAAGCTCGACGCCCTCGGATGCGATGTCGTGCTGCGCGCCTTCCACCCGCTGTCCGTGCCCGCGCTGCACCTGGACGACCGGGCGGCCCGGCACGAGCAGGCGCGCGCGGAGGCCGAGGAACAGGCCGACGACCTGTGGGCCGGCATCCTCGGCTCGCTGCGGGGCAGCACCCCTCGCGCGCGGCTGGTGCTCAACCATCTCAACCCGCTGATCCGGAGGATCAGTTCGCTGGAGGACCGGGAACTGATCGGCACCGCCACGGAGTCCCTGTACGGGCAGGCCCTGCTCATGGCGCAGCGCCCGCTGCGGCCCGCGGACTCCGCGCTGCTGAACCGTGCGTTCATCGGCCTCCTGGAGTGGGCCACCCACAGCGATCCCACGGAGCCCACGGAGGACGGCCGGCGATGAGCGAGATCAAGGACTTCGACGCCCTCCGCGAGGCCATGGCGCTGAACTCGGAGCAGCCGGAGGGACCGGCCCGCAACGCGCGCGCGGAGCAGTTGCTGGCCGAGGCCGAGAGACTGAACATCCCGCTCGCCGTGATCGAGGCGCTCGGCCACCAGCTGAAGGCCTACAACTACAGCTCCGAGAAGGACCGGATGTTCGTCCCCTTCGCGCGTCTGCTGCGCATGTGGGACGAGCGGCCCGAGGACTTCGACGAGTACGAGGTCCACACGCTGCACTGGGTCTTCAAGTGGATGACCACGGGCATGCTGGACCAGCCGCACATCCCGCTGGCCTCCGTCGAGAAGTGGCTCGGCGAGATGGAGCAGCGCTACCGGCTCGCCGGGCACTCCGAACGGGCCGTGCGCGGTGCCGAGTTCAGTGTGGCCGCCCATGTCGGCGACCTGCCGCGGGCCGAACGGGCGTACGCCGCCTGGCTGGCCGCCGACCGCGACAGCATGGCCGACTGCCACGCCTGCGAACTGCACAGCCAGGGCTGGTGGCGGGCCGAGCGGGGCGCGGACGCCGAGGCGCTCGACCTGTGGCGGCCGGTCCTGGAGGGCGAGTTCACCTGCGCCCACGAACCGCACACCGTCCTGGCGTCCTCGCTGGGCCCGCTGCTGCGCCTGGGCCGCCTGGACGAGGCCCGCGCGCACCACCTGCGGGGCTTCCGGCTGGTGCGGCCCATGGAGAGCATGCGGGGCGCGTACGCGGACCACGTCGAGTTCTGCGCGCTGACCGGCAACGAGGCGCGTGGCCTGGAACTGCTCGCGGAGCGCCCCGCGTACTTCACGGACTCCGGACAGCCGCGCAGCCGGATGGACTTCCTGGCCGCCGTGGCCCTCCTCATGGACCGGCTGACCGCCATGGGTATGGGCGCCCAGTCGGTCCCCGGACCGGCCGAGCGTGCCTGGACGGCCCGCGAACTCGCCGTCCACGCGCGCGAGGAGGCCCTTTCCCTGGCCGCGCGCTTCGACCTGCGCAACGGCACGCCGTACGTCGGCGAGAACATCCGCGCACGCATGGACCAGGCTGCGCTGGTGGACCGGCTGCCCCTGGGCGTGCGGGCTGCGAGGGCCGTCCCCGCGCCCCGCAGGGCGCCCGCCGATTCCACGGTGTCCCCGGAGAAGCCGGCCGACGGCCCGCCGGACCTGCCCGCGCTGCTCGCCGACGCGCGCCGGATGTCGGACGCGCTGCTTCCGCACGCGATGGAGGCGTGGGCGGCCGTCTGGCGGGCCGCCGAGGGTGTGGACCTACCGGCGGCCGACCGGGCGGAGATCGTCGACCACAGGGCCATGGAGGGCGGCCCTGAGGGCATCGCGCTCTTCGAGCGGGCCGCCGAGCTGTACGCCGAGGCGGGCGACCCCGGCGAGGCCCTGGCCGCCCGCGCCCGCGCCGCGTACGCCCGCGCCCTGGAGGGCGACGTCGCCGCGGCCCTGAGAGCCGTTTCCGAGCCGTACGAGGAGGTCCTCGCGCTCTACTCCGACGAGGGCACCGGCGTCCGGCAGGCCGCGGCCGTCCTGATGGGGCGCGCCCGCATCCTCATGCGGCAGGTCGAGGAGGACGACACCGACCAGGCCCTGGCCGCCGCCGAGAACGCCGTACGGGAGCTGCTGGCGCTCGTCGACGGGCACGCCGGGGACGATGTGCGGCTCGCCTCACGCGGCGCGGAGGCGCAGGCCATGCTCGGGGAACTGGCGACGCGCACCGGGGACCTGGCGGGGGCCGCCGAACTGTTCACGTGGGCCACGGAGGCGTTCGTCGCGGCGGGGCTGCCGTGGTTCGCGGTGGAGTACGAGGCGCGGCTGGCCGGGCTCGCCCACCACCTCGGCGACATCGCCGGGGCCGAGCGGGCACTGCGGGGAGCCCTGGAGCACGGCGGGGCGTATCTGGAGGCGGCGGGCCAGGCCCAGCTGAACCTGCAGCTCGCCGAGATCCTCGGGGCGCGCGACGAGGTCACCGAGGCCGCGGACCGCGCCCTGGAGGCCGCGCACTGGGCCGACGAGGCGGGCGAGGGCCCGACCCTGGGCGCCTGGGCCCGGCATCTGCTCGGCGGTTTCCTGCTGCGGCGGGGCCGGTGGGCGGAGGCGGCCGAGGTGCTGGAGTCGGCGCTGCCGGACCTCGGCACCGAGACGCACGGCGAGGGAGCGGTCGTACAGACGCTGTGGTGGCTCGGTGACTGTCTGGGCGAGCTGGGCGAGCACCGCGAGTCCGCCGAACGCCGGCTGAGGGCCGCGGAGATCGCCCGGCACTGGCCCGAGCAGCAGGATCACGCGACGCTCGCCCACCTCGCCGCCGAGTCCCTCGGCCAGGCCGGGCTGCCCGCCGAGGCCGACCAGGCCTACGAACGCGCCGGCGACCTGTGGCGCTCGCTCGGCAACGTGCACGGCCTGGTGCGTGCCCTGCGCGCCCGCGCGTGGCTCGCGCTGCGGATGGAGGCGGGGCTCGACGGGGCCCGGCAGCGGATGGCTGAAGCGGTCCGGGAGTGCGCGCAGGCCCTGTCCGAGGCGGAGGAGCTGGAGTCCCGCGAGCAGCTCGGCGCCGAACTCGCCCACACCCACCGCCAGTTCGGCGATCTACTGGCCCGCTCCGCCGCCGAGGACGCCGAGGACGGCGCGATCGAGGCCGCGTTCGAGGCGGCGTTGGCCCAGATGGCGAAGGCGATCGCCGTGTTCTCCTCCCTCGGCGAGGAGGGCCTGCACGGCCGTACCGGCGCCGAACTGGCCGCCGGCTGGCTGGAGGCGGACCTGAGCCGCCCGTCGGAGGCGGCGGCACGCGCGCGCGGGGTGCTGATCGCGTACGACAACTTCGAGGCCCACGAGGAGGAGGCCGAAACGGTACGGTCCCGGCGGGCCGAGGCGGAACAGATGCTCCAGCTCATGGAGGAACAGGAGTCCGACTGATTCAGCCCGTCTGGGGTCCCCCTCTGGGGGAGGGACGGGTAGGGGCGGCGGGGGCGAGAACCCTCCGCCGCGCACCCTCCCTCACTCCACCCCGATGAGCAGCAACGCCCCCTGCCGTCCCCCCCGGTACACCACGGTGTCGACGGCGAGATATCCCTCACGGACCCGCCCCTCCAGGTGCCCGGCGATGGCCTCGGGCGCCTCGTCGCCGAGGACGAGGGTGACCATCTCGCCGCCCGCCTGGAGCATGCGGTCGATGACCGCCTCCGCGGTGGCCGTGACGTCCGAGCCGATCACGGCGACGTCGCCGTCGATGAGGCCGAGGACGTCCCCGGTCTGGCAGATGCCGGCCATCGTCCAGGACTGGCGTTCCGCGACGACGAGTTCGGCGTAGCGGGTCGCGCCGGCCGCGGAGGTCATCGCGACGACATCCTCGTCGAACCGGCGGTCCGGTTCGTGCACGGCGAGTGCGGCGATGCCCTGGACCGCCGACCGGGTCGGGATCAGGGCCACGCGGATGCCCTCCGTGCGGGCCTGTTCGGCCGCGGCGGCGGCGGTGTGACGCAGCTCGGCGTCGTTGGGCAGCAGCACGACCTCGCGCGCGTGGGCCCGCCGCACGGCCTCGACGAGCTCCCCGCTCGCCGGTGGCTCCCCGGGCCGCGCGAGCACGATGGTGGCCCCGGCCTCGCCGTACAGCCCGGCCAGCCCCTCCCCCGGCACGACGGCGACAACGGCCCGCTGCACCCGCTCCCGGGGCGGCCGACCGACGCCACCGGTGTGTACGTCACCGATTCCGAAGTGCGTGATCCGGATCCGGTACGGCCGCCCCGCCTCGACGCCGGCCTCGACGGCGGCACCCGCGTCGTCGACGTGGACGTGCACGTTCCACAGCCCGTCGCCCCCGACCACCACGAGCGAGTCCCCGAGCCGGTCCAGCCGCTCCCTGAGCCGGTCGACGGCCGCGTCCTCGGCCTCCAGGAGGTAGATGACCTCGAAGGCGGGCCCGGAGTCGTCCTCCGCACACTCGTCCGGGCCGTCGGGAGCCTGCGCATGAGCATCAAGTGCGTCGGACCGAGCCGGCACGCGCACGCGTGCCGCCCACGCGGCCCCTGTCGCGCCACCTCCCGGCGCCTCCCCCGTGAACGTCTCCACCAGCGCCCCGAGCACCGCCACCAGTCCCCGCCCGCCCGCGTCGACGACGCCCGCGCGCTCCAGGACGGCCAGCTGGCCCGGGGTGGCGGCCAACGCGGCCGAGGCACCCTCGTACGCGGCTCTGGCCACCGTCCCGCAGTCGCCCCGCGTCCGTGTGGCGGCGTCGGCCGCGGCCGAGGCGACGGTGAGGACCGTGCCCTCGACCGGGTGGGCCACGGCCTGCCGGGCGGCGTCGGCCGCGTGCCGCAGGGCCAGGCACAGGCCGGGGCCGTCGATGGGGGCGCTCTCGCCGTCCGCGCCGGCGGCCAGTACCTGGGCCATGCCGCGCAGCAGCTGCGCCAGGATCGTGCCGGAGTTGCCGCGCGCCCCTATCAGCGCGCCGTGGGCCATCGCCCGGGTCGCGTCGGCCAGGGTCGGAGCCCCGGCGGCGCCGGTCGGGCCGGCCCCCGCCTCGTGCCCTGCGAAGGCCGCCTCGACCGCCGCGTACGCCGACTCCAGCGTCAGATAGAGGTTGGTGCCGGTGTCCCCGTCGGCGACCGGGTAGACATTGATCGCGTCGATCTCCTCGCGGGCCCGCCCGAGCGCGGCCAGCGCGAGTCCGCACCAGGTGCGCACCGCGAGAGCATCGAAGAATGTCTGCGGCACCTGCGGCACCTGCGCCTCCTTGAGCTGCTGGACGTGGCACGCAGCGTAGACCCCGGGTGAATGCCGGGTGGCCCGGGGCCGGGAGTGAAGCCCTGATCAGCCATGGTAGTTTCGTTGCACTGGCGCAGTCGTTGTATGCTGCTCCGGTTGCCCGATCGAGAAGGCCATCGCCAGATGGCCGTCGTACATCGGGCCTTCTCCCTGGCACTGCCACTTCAGATCCTCTGATCCTGATCCCGGCGTGCCGGGATCAACCCGTAAGAGCATCTGAAGTCTTTGGAGTGACCCGTGGCTGCCAACTGCGACGTCTGCGGCAAGGGGCCGGGCTTCGGCAACAGCATCTCCCACTCGCACCGCCGTACACCCCGTCGCTGGAACCCGAACATCCAGCGCGTTCGTACCGTGGTCAGTGGGACGCCGAAGCGCGTGAACGCTTGCACCTCGTGCATCAAGGCCGGCAAGGTCTCGCGCTGACGCTCAGCTAGCGCGCGGCCACTGCTGGTTCGCTGCACAGAGCCGGTCCACCTCGGTGGACCGGCTTTTTGCCGTACCCGCAGATCGAACGCTCGCCGGCGGATTCCGTCTATGCGCGCAGCCGCCACCCGTGATCCACCGGCCCGATCCCGGCGCCCAACGCGAACCCGGCCGCGATCGCCCCGGTGACGTACTCCTTCGCCGCCGCCACCGCCGCCGGCACCGACTCGCCCTTCGCCAGCCCCGACGCGATGGCCGACGCCAGTGTGCAGCCCGTGCCGTGCGTATGCCGGTTGTCGAGGCGCGGGGCACGCAGCCAGTGCTCCTCGGACCCGTCCGTGAGCAGGTCGACGGCCTCGCCCGGCAGATGCCCGCCCTTGATCAGCGCCCACTGCGGCCCGTACGCCAGCACGGCCGCCGCGGCCTCGCGCAACTGTTCCTCCGACTCGACCCGTACACCCGTGAGCTGCGCCACCTCATCGAGGTTCGGGGTCGCCACGGTCGCCACCGGCAGTAGTTTCGTGCGGACGGAATCCAGTGCGGACGCGGCCAGCAGCGGGTCCCCGTGCTTGGAGACGCCCACCGGGTCCACGACCGTCGGCACGTCCGTCGCCGCGATCAACTCGGCGACCGCCTCGACCAGTTCGGCCGAGGCGAGCATTCCCGTCTTCAGCGCGGTCACGCCGATGTCGTCGACGACGCTGCGGAACTGGGCCCGTACCGCCTCCACCGGCAGCTCCCAAGCGCCCTGTACGCCGAGGGAGTTCTGCGCCGTGACCGCAGTGAGCACGCTCATGCCGTGCACCCCGAGCGCCAGCATCGTCTTCAGGTCGGCCTGGATCCCGGCTCCCCCTCCGGAGTCGGAGCCCGCGACCGTCAGGACGCGCGCAGGCGGGGTCACGACTCGATGTCCGCGAAGTGGTCCCAGCCGCCCTTGCTGGTCCATGGTGCCCCGTCGACCGTCACCTGGGGCAGCGCCGACGGGTTGAGGACCTCGCCGATGACCCTCCAGCGGGCGGGCAGCTTCACGTCCGGCGGGAAGGTCGCCACGATCGCGTGGTCCTCGCCCCCGGTGAGCACCCACTGCATGGGGTCGACGCCGACGGCCTGCCCGATGTCGTTCATCTGGGTGGGGATGTCGATCGCGCCCGAACGGATGTCGATACGGACCTTGCTGGCCTCCGCGATGTGCCCGAGGTCGGCGATCAGGCCGTCACTCACGTCGCACATCGCGGTAGCGCCGAGGCCGGCCGCCGCCGGGCCCGCGTGGTACGGCGGTTCGGGACGCCGGTGGGCCTCGACGAAGGCGCGCGGCGAGCGGAAGCCGCGCGACAGCACCGCGTGCCCGGCCGCCGACCAGCCCAGCCAGCCCGTCACGGCGACGACGTCACCGGGCCGGGCACCACCCCGGATGACAGGCTCGTGGTTGCGCAGATCGCCGAGCGCGGTGATCGACACGACGATCGTGTCCCCCCGTACGACGTCACCGCCGACCACGGCGGCGCCCGCGACCTGGGCCTCGTCCCGCAGACCGTCCATCAGTTCGACGGGCCACGTGACCGGGAGTTCGGCGGGGACGACCAGCCCGAGGAGCAGCGCGGTGGGTACGGCGCCCATGGCGGCGATGTCCGCGAGGTTCTGGGCGGCTGCCTTGCGGCCCACGTCGTACGCGGTGGACCAGTCGCGGCGGAAGTGCCGCCCCTCCAGGAGGATGTCGGTGCTCGCCACGACCCTGCGGTCGGGCGCGGCGACCACGGCGGCGTCGTCGCCGGGGCCGACCCGGACCGCCGGGGTGGTGGTGAGCCGGGAGGTGAGCTCCCTGATGAGCCCGAACTCCCCCAGTTCGCCCACAGTGCCCTTCATAGTCGTACGTCCCCTTCTGGTGCTGTCCCCGTTGCTGTCCCTGCCCGGTCGCGAGGCTCTGTGGACCTCTGTACGGTCGAGGTGACCGTCAACCTGTGCCGCGTGTGCACCCCGGTGCGGGTTCCCGGTCGCCGCAGGTCTCCCCGTGGCGCGTGACGACGCGATACCGTGGCGTTCCTTTTCCCCACATGATCCTCGTGGCCGCCCTGGAGGTTCCGTGGTACAGGCGTACATCCTGATCCAGACCGAGGTCGGCAAAGCGTCGACCGTCGCCGAGACGATCAGCAAGATCCCGGGGGTGACCCAGGCCGAGGACGTGACAGGACCGTACGACGTGATTGTGCGCGCCCAGGCCGACACCGTGGACGATCTCGGCCGCTTGGTGGTCGCGAAGGTCCAGCAAGTGGACGGCATCACCCGCACTCTGACCTGCCCGGTGGTGCACTTGTAGCCCCCGTCTACCCTGTGCCGGTGAACTTCTTCCGTCACCGGCCGCTCGCTCTGCCCGCGCTCGCCCTGTTGATCGTCGTCACGGGCTGCTCCTCAGCAGACGACAGCGCCGCAGTCACGGTTCCCGAGCCGGACGGGAAGGCCACGACACTGTGCCGGAACCTGGACAAGGCGCTGCCGGCGAAGGTGGACGGCCTGAGCCGCGACGACCCCGAGCCCCGGTCCGCACTGACCGCGGGCTGGGGCAGCAGCCCGGCGATCATACTGCGCTGCGGTGTCGTACGGCCGCCCAAGATGACCGACCCCAAGGTCGCCACCGGCTCGGATCCGGATGCGGTGGGGGGTGAGGTGAACGGGGTCGGATGGCTGATGGAGAAGCGGGACGACGGGTCGTCCCGCTTCACCACTTCGTCACGGCTCGCCTATGTGGAGGTGACGGTTCCGTCGGGGCGGGACACCTCGGGGGCGCTCGTTGATCTGGCTGCCGCCATCAAGAATGCGGTGCCTGAGGGGATTGCCAACTAGGCGCCGTATTTGACCTGTTGCGTTGTCGGGTGCGGGTCCGTCGTGGCTGGTCGCGCAGTTCCCCGCGCCCCTTCAGGGCGCTCTACCTCAGGCCCGTTGAGCGGCGCAGAGCCGCCTGCACAAGGCGGTCCACCAGCTCCGGGTAGTCAACGCCCGTCTCCTGCCACATCCTCGGGTACATGGAGATGGGGGTGAAGCCGGGCATCGTGTTGATCTCGTTGATGACGAACTCGCCGTCCTCGGTGAGGAAGAAGTCCGCGCGGACGAGGCCCTCGCAGGACGCCGCGTCGAAGGCCTCGACCGCGAGGCGGCGCACCTCCACGGTCTGCTCCTCGGTGAGGGGGGCGGGGACGATGCCGTCGGCCGAGTCGATGTACTTCGCCTCGAAGTCGTAGAAGGCGTGCGCCTGTACGGGCGGGATCTCGGCGGGCACGGAGGCACGCGGGCCGTCCTCGAACTCCAGCACCCCGCACTCGATCTCGCGCCCGCGCAGCGCGGCCTCCACGATGATCTTCGGGTCGTGGCGCTGTGCCTCGGCGATCGCCTCGTCGAGGCCACTCGGCTCGTCGACCTTGGTGATGCCGAACGAAGATCCCGCGCGCGCGGGCTTCACGAACAGCGGCCAGCCGTGCTCGGCGGCGAAGTCGACGATCTTCTTGCGGGCGGCCGGCTCGTCGCGCTCCCAGTCACGCGGCCGGATCACCACGTACGGGCCCACCTTGAGGCCGAACGAGGTGAACACCCGCTTCATGTACTCCTTGTCCTGGCCGACGGCCGAGGCGAGCACGCCCGCGCCGACGTACGGGACACCGGAGAGCTCAAGCAGCCCTTGAAGGGTGCCGTCCTCGCCGTACGGGCCGTGCAGGACGGGGAAGACGACGTCCACCTCGCCGAGGGCCTTGGGCACCGATCCCGGTTCGCTGTAGACGACTTCGCGGTTCGCGGGATCGACGGAGAGCACCACGCCACCCTCGCTCGACTCGGCGAGCTGGTCGACGTTCGGCGCCTTGCGGTCGGCGATCGCCATGCGCTCCGGTTCGTCCGCGGTGAGCGCCCAGCGGCCGTCCTGGGTGATGCCGATCGGCAGGACGTCGTACTTCGTCCGGTCGATGGCACGCAGCACGGCGCCGGCGGTGACCACGGAGATCCCGTGTTCGGAGCTGCGACCGCCGAAGACGACGGCCACGCGCGGCTTGCGGGACGGCTGCCCGGGGCTCTGGGGGAGGTTCTCGGTGCTCATATCGCGTTGAGGGTACCCGTTGGCAGAGCGCTGAGTCAGCGCCCGCAGCCCCCTGTTGCTCAGCGTCGTTCGGGCTTGGCGCTGCGCGACATCAGCTCCTTGAGGGCCACGACTGGCGGCTTGCCCTCGTGCACGATGCCGACGACCGTCTCCGTGATCGGCATGTCGACACCGTGCCTACGGGCCAGATCCAGCACGCTCTCACAGGACTTGACGCCCTCGGCGGTCTGCTTGGTGACCGCGATGGTCTCCTGGAGGGTCATGCCCCTGCCGAGGTTGGTACCGAAGGTGTGGTTGCGGGACAGCGGCGAGGAGCAGGTCGCCACCAGGTCACCCAGGCCCGCGAGTCCGGCGAAGGTGAGCGGGTCGGCGCCCATCGCGAGGCCGAGGCGGGTGGTCTCGGCGAGGCCACGCGTGATGAGCGAGCCCTTCGCGTTGTCGCCGAGGCCCATGCCGTCGGCGATACCGACGGCCAGACCGATCACGTTCTTGACCGCGCCGCCGAGTTCGCAGCCGACGATGTCGGTGTTGGTGTACGGCCGGAAGTACGGGGTGTGGCAGACGCTCTGGAGTCGCTGGGCCACGGCGTCGTCCGTACAGGCGACCACCGCGGCGGCCGGCATCCGGGCGGCGATCTCCCGGGCGAGGTTGGGGCCAGTGACGACCGCGATGCGGTCCTGGCCCACCTTGGCGACGTCCTCGATGACCTCGCTCATCCGCATCGCGGAACCGAGTTCGACGCCCTTCATCAGGGAGACGAGGACCGTGTCCGGGGCGAGCAGGGGTGTCCACTCGGCGAGATTCCCGCGCAGGGTCTGCGAGGGGATGCTGAGTACCGTGAAGTCGGCGTCGCGCGCGGCCTGTGCCGGGTCCGTGGTGGCCCGGAGGTTCTCCGGGAGTTCGACGCCCGGGAAGTAGTCCGGGTTCGTCCGCGTGGAGTTGATCGCCTCGGCGAGTTCGGGGCGCCGGGCCCACAGAGTCACCTCGCAGCCGGCGTCGGCGAGCACCATGCCGAAGGCGGTCCCCCATGATCCAGCGCTGAACACCGCCGCCTTGACCGGCTCGCTCACTTGCCCTGCCCCTCTTCCCGGACTTCCCGTACTTCTGCCGCTTGGTGTGCTGCTGCTCCGTGTACCGCTGTTTGATGCACTGCCGCTTGGTGTGCTGCCGTCGGCTTCGCCGACGGTCCTTCGCCGGCCGCCTCGGCGACGGCTCTCTCGTGCGCGTCCAACGCGTCCTGCGCCTCTTCCGCGGCCGTGCGGCGGCGCTGCTCGATCCGCACCTCGCGCGGGTCGTACGGCGTCTCGGGCGCCTTCTCGCCGCGGATCTCCTCCAGCAGGCGGGTGACGGCGGCCATGATGACCTCCGTCGTCTCCTGCAGGAGGTCGGGGCTCATCTCCTGGTCGTAGAACCGCGTCAGGTCGACGGGCGGGCCCGCGAGGACGTGGTGGGTCTTGCGCGGAAGGACGTTGAGCTTCCTGGCGTAAGGCGGCAGCAGTTCGTTCGCCCCCCACTGGGCCACCGGGATCACCGGGCACCTGGTCTGCAGGGCGACCCGGGCGGCGCCGGTCTTGCCGGTCATGGGCCACTGGTCCGGGTCGCGGGTGATGGTGCCCTCGGGATAGAAGACGACGCATTCGCCGCGCTCCACGGCGGCGATTGCGGCGCGGAAGGCACTCAGCGCGTCGGTGGTCTCCCGGTAGACGGGGATCTGTCCGGTACCACGCATCATGGTGCCGACGAATCCCTTCTTGAAAAGCTCGCTCTTCGCCAGGAAGCGCGGAACACGGCCGCTGTTGTACTGGTAGTGCGCGTAGGCGAAGGGGTCCGCATGCGAATTGTGGTTCACCGCGGTGATAAATCCGCCCGCAGCCGGAATGTTCTCCATTCCACGCCAGTCCCGGTTGATCAGAACCACCAACGGCGGTTTGCAGATGACCGCGGCGAGGCGGTACCAGAAGCCGATTCTGCGGCGGGGCACGCGGGACACCTTCCTCTAAAACCTGGACCAGGACCTCCGCCGGCGGACCCGGGGGCCGCACAAGTGTCGCCCCGGGCTTCCGGTCTGTCGAGAACACCGTACGCCCCGGTACCGACACCGCCGGATGGGCTTTGATGACAGCCAGGTGACAATGGTTGCGGCCAGGAGAGCAGCGGAAGAGCAGCCGGGGTGAACGAGGGAGGGACGGAACGCTCGTGCAGTGGACAGTGGTCATACCCCTCAAACCCCTGGCTCGGGCCAAGAGCAGGCTCGCGGACACCGCCCACGACGGACTCCGCCCCGGTCTCGCCCTGGCCTTCGCCCAGGACACGGTGGCAGCGGTGCTCGCCTGCGCGGCGGTCCGCGATGTGGCGGTCGTCACGGACGACGCCCTGGCCGCCCGTGAGCTGTCGGCCCTGGGGGCGGCGATCGTCTCCGACGAGCCCCTGGGCGGCCTGAACGCCGCCCTGACGCACGGAACGGCCGTGGTACGGACGCGACGGCCCGACAGCCCCGTAGCGGCTCTGAACGCCGATCTGCCGGCACTGCGCCCCCTGGAACTGGCCGGCGTCCTGGCTGCCGCCGCCGAATTCCCGCGCGCTTTCCTCGCGGACGCGGCCACTGTCGGCACCACTCTGCTGACCGCCCGGCCCGGTCAGGAATTGCTTCCGCTTTTCGGCCCGCATTCCCGAATCCGCCACCACGACTCCGGCGCCGTGGAACTCGGACTCACCTCGGTGAATTCCGTGCGCCAGGACGTGGACACCGGCGACGATCTGCGGGCGGCGCTCGCCCTGGGCGTGGGGACACGGACGGCGGCCGCGGTCGAGGGGCTGCTGATCGCGGGCCAGTAGGCTGCCGCCATGCAGGCGACCGCGTACACGTACGACGCCGGGACACGCAGCGGCAGTGTGCTGCTCGACGACGGCACCCCCGTTCCCTTCGACGCGCCGGCGTTCGACGCGGGCGGGCTGAGGCTGCTGCGCCCCGGACAGCGGGTGCGCATCGAGGTCGAGGGAGCGGACGGGCCCCAGGGCATCCCCCGGATCACGCTCGTCACGCTGCAGACCTTCTGAACGCTGCAGACCTTCTGAGCTGCCGATCTTCCGGGCGCCCTCCGGACGGTCCGGACACGCCGCGGGCCGGACTCCCTCGGGGAGTCCGGCCCGGCGCGTGAGTGCTTGCGCCCCTACTTGGTGCGGGCGGTTGCCTTCTTGGCGGTGGTGGTGCGCGCCGCCGACTTGCGGGCCGGGGCCTTTGTCGCCGCCGACGTCTTCTTGGCAGCCGGGGCCTTCTTGGCGGCGGTCTTCTTCGCCGTGGCCGTGGTCTTCTTGGCCGTCGCGGTCTTCGCGGTGGTCTTCTTGGCCGTGGTCTTCTTCGCCGTCGCCGTCGTCTTCTTCGCCGGCGTCGCCTTCTTCGCCACGGTCTTCTTCGCCGCCGTCGCCTTCTTGGCGGTGGTGGCCTTCTTCGCCGCGGCCTTCTTGACCGTTGCGGCAGCACTGCCGCCGGTCAGGCTGCCCTTGGGCGCCTTCTTGACCGCGACCTCGCCGCCACGGGGGAGCTTCTTCGAGCCGCTCACCAGGTCCTTGAAGCCCTGGCCCGCACGGAAGCGGGGGACGGAGGTCTTCTTGACCCGAACCCGCTCACCCGTCTGCGGGTTGCGGGCGTAACGGGCCGGGCGGTCGACCTTCTCGAAGGAACCGAAGCCGGTGACCGAGACCCGGTCCCCACTGACCGTCGCGCGGACGATGGCGTCCAGGACCGCGTCGACCGCCTCGGCGGCCTGCTGACGGCCACCGACCTTGTCCGCAATGGCTTCTACGAGCTGCGCCTTGTTCACGTCTTCCCCTTCGGAGACATTGCCAGAACGAAAGTGTTCAAGCTTTTTCGCACGTTAGGCAGATATATACCGCAAATCAAACACGAAACGGGCTAATCACCCTTGTGCCGCAACGAAATCGGGCTGTCACAGAGTTCCTCAGCGGTCCTCGTCGGGGATTCGACCCTCGTCGAGGTCCGCCGTGAAGCGTTCCAGCCGCCTTGTCGCGTCGGCGAGATCGTGCTTGGCCGCGGCCGTAATGACCAGCAGCTTCCGGGTCAGCGCCATCCGTACGCCCTCCGGGACTTGCAGTGCGCGCACTGTTGTGTGCGCTTCCTTTAGTTGGGCCGCGACCGCCGTGTAGAGCTCGAGTTGGCCGTCGTGTTCCATGCACAGATTGTGCCATCTGGGGCGAGTTGTCGCCTGCTCAGGGGGCAACTGCTGCCTCAAACGGCCTTCCGCGCCCACCTCGAAGTCGCGGTGTCAAGACCCGGGTACCCCATCAACACCCTTTCTAACATGGGAAGTTGGCGGGTCCGGGGACGGTGCGCGAGAGGCTCCGGAGGCAGAAACAGCTGTACCCCCAATCGTGGCGATCGGGGGTACAGACGGGGTGTCGCGGTGGCCGAAACCCTACTTGCGAAGGGCCTTCCGGCTCAGACCTTGAGCGTCCACGGCTTGTGCGAGGGCCGCTTCGCCTCGTACGCCGAGATGTCGCCCTCGTTCTGCAGGGTGATGGAGATGTCGTCCAGCCCGTTCAGCAGCCGCCAACGGGCGTTCTCGTCGAGCTCGAAGGCCGCGGTGATGCCCTCGGCGCGCACCTCGCGGGCCTCCAGGTCGACCGTGATCTCGGCCTGGGGGTCGTTCTCCGTCAGCTCCTGCAGCGCGTCCACGATCTTCTGCTCCAGAACCACCGTGAGCAGGCCGTTCTTGAGCGAGTTACCGCGGAAGATGTCGGCGAAGCGCGACGAGATGACGGTCTTGAAGCCGTAGTTCTGCAACGCCCAGACCGCGTGCTCGCGCGAGGACCCCGTACCGAAGTCGGGGCCGGCCACCAGGACCGTCGCACCCTTGCGCTCGGGGCGGTTGAGGACGAAGTTCTCGTCCTTGCGCCAGGCCTCGAACAGCCCGTCCTCGAACCCGTCCCGCGTGACCTTCTTCAGCCAGTGAGCAGGGATGATCTGGTCGGTGTCGACGTTGCTGCGGCGCAGCGGGACGGCCCGGCCGGTGTGTGCGGTGAATGCTTCCATGGCTGATCAGACTCCAGCGGGCGTACGGGCGTCGGCGTCGGACAGGTCGGCCGGGGAGGCCAGATGGCCCAGTACGGCCGTCGCGGCGGCGACCTGCGGCGACACCAGGTGCGTACGGCCGCCCTTGCCCTGCCTGCCCTCGAAGTTGCGGTTGGAGGTGGAGGCGGAGCGCTCACCGGGGGCCAGCTGGTCGGGGTTCATGCCCAGGCACATCGAGCAGCCCGCGTGCCGCCACTCGGCGCCGGCCTCCTTGAAGACCACGTCCAGGCCCTCGGAGACGGCCTGCAGACCGACCCGCACCGAACCGGGGACCACCAGCATCCGTACACCGTCGGCGATTTTGCGGCCCCCGACGATCTCGGCGGCGGCGCGCAGGTCCTCGATACGGCCGTTGGTGCACGAACCTACGAAGACGGTGTCCACCTTGATGGAGCGCAGTGACTGCCCGGCCTCCAACCCCATGTATTCCAGGGCCTTTTCGGCGGCGAGGCGCTCCGAAGCGTCTTCGTACGAAGCAGGGTCGGGGACGTCCGCCGAAAGCGGCGCGCCCTGACCGGGGTTGGTGCCCCAGGTGACGAACGGCGACAGTGCGGCGCCGTCGATGACGACCTCGGCGTCGAAGACCGCGTCGTCGTCGGTGCGCAGCGTCTTCCAGTACTTCACCGCCGCGTCCCAGTCCGCGTCGGCGGGCGCGTGCGGGCGGCCCTTGAGGTACTCGAAGGTGGTCTCGTCGGGGGCGATCATGCCCGCGCGGGCGCCGGCCTCGATCGACATGTTGCAGATGGTCATCCGGGCCTCCATCGAGAGCTTCTCGATGGCGGGGCCGCGGTATTCCAGGATGTAGCCCTGGCCGCCGCCCGTACCGATCTTGGCGATGATGGCGAGGATCAGGTCCTTGGCGGTGACGCCGTCGGGCAGTTCACCGTCGACCGTGATGGCCATGGTCTTGGGGCGGGCCAGCGGCAGCGTCTGGGTGGCCAGCACGTGCTCGACCTGCGAGGTGCCGATGCCGAACGCCAGCGCGCCGAAGGCGCCGTGCGTGGAGGTGTGGGAGTCGCCGCAGACGACGGTGGTGCCCGGCTGGGTCAGCCCCAGCTGCGGTCCCACCACGTGGACGACGCCCTGCTCGACGTCGCCCAGCGGGTGCAGCCGCACACCGAAGTCGGCGCAGTTCTTGCGCAGCGTCTCCAGCTGGACCCGGGAGACCGGGTCGGCGATGGGCTTGTCGATGTCGAGGGTCGGGGTGTTGTGGTCCTCGGTCGCGATGGTGAGGTCGAGGCGCCGCACCTTACGGCCGTTCTGACGCAGACCGTCGAAGGCCTGCGGGCTGGTCACCTCGTGCAGCAGGTGCAAGTCGATGAAGAGGAGGTCGGGCTCGCCCTCGGCGCGCCGGACGACGTGGTCGTCCCAGACCTTCTCCGCGAGTGTCCTACCCATCGCTTTCCCTCCGGCCGGCCCGTGCGGGCACCGGCCCAACTAGATAGAGATCTTGTGGAGGCGACCGCCCGTACCCCTTGTCCGGGCATCCGCCGCCGGGCCCGTTGGTCGGCGGGCCGCTGTGTCTTCCAGAGTGGCGCGTTCCACCGGAAAATGAACTTGCGTTTCACAGAGTGAGACGCGAGTATCGTTTCATGGACAACAGTAGCGGCGTCGGCGTTCTGGACAAGGCAGCCCTTGTCCTGAGCGCTCTGGAGTCCGGTCCGGCCACCCTCGCGGGCCTGGTCGCGGCGACCGGACTGGCACGACCCACGGCACATCGTCTCGCCGTGGCGCTGGAACACCACCGCATGGTGGCGCGCGACATGCAGGGCCGTTTCATTCTCGGCCCGCGCCTGGCGGAACTGGCGGCGGCGGCGGGCGAGGACCGCCTCCTCGCGACGGCCGGCCCGGTGCTCACCCATGTCCGCGATCTGACGGGCGAGAGCGCGCAGCTCTACCGCCGCCAGGGCGACATGCGTATCTGCGTCGCCGCGGCCGAGCGCCTCTCGGGCCTCAGGGACACGGTCCCGGTCGGCTCGACGCTCACGATGAAGGCGGGCTCGTCGGCCCAGATCCTGATGGCGTGGGAGGAGCCGGAGCGCCTGCACCGCGGTCTCCAGGGCGCCCGCTTCACAGCGACGGCGCTGTCGGGCGTACGCCGCCGGGGCTGGGCCCAGTCCATCGGCGAGCGCGAACCCGGCGTCGCCTCGGTCTCCGCTCCCGTCCGGGGTCCGTCGAACCGCGTGGTGGCCGCCGTCTCGGTCTCCGGCCCCATCGAACGCCTGACCCGCCACCCCGGCCGCATGCACGCCCAGGCGGTCATCGACGCGGCGGCCCGCCTCTCGGAGGCGCTGCGCCGCACGGGCTGAGCAGACAGACGGGTACGAACGTCCGAGAGGGTCGGCCTCAACGCCGCGGCAGACCTTCACCGGCGAACACCCCGAAGGTCACGCTTCCAGGGCCGCGGGGAACTGCGCGACCGGCCACCCACGGTCTGCACGGTGAGCACACACCGCAGCCGCCCGAGAGAAATCAATCGTTCGCGTCGGAAGACCGGTAGGCGAACCGGTCCCTCCCCCGATGCCCCCGCCTCTCCACCGGCAGCACCCCGTGCGCCGCCGCCAGCCCAAACGCCGGCATGTCCGCGTAGATCGACTCGTAGGACCCCTCGGGCACGACATACGTCTCGTGCCACAGCCCCACGTGCTGCCGGACCCTCCCCTCCCGCTCCTTGCGGTTGAGGGCCCCCCACGCCTTGTGATGGAACATGTCCGGGGCCGCGGCGTACGCGTACAGCTTCTCCTTGGACTCCCAGTACTGGACGACGTAGTACGTGCGTGGCGAAGCCGTCAGCAGGACGTGCTTCAGCAGCCCGCGCGAGGGATCCCTCGCCAACTCCCGCAACATCCGCGGCATGGCCGTGAACACCGGGAGCCAGTGATGCACGGCCCAGAAGTGGTTGATGCGCATCCCGATGAGCAGAACGACGACATCCCCCTCGGCCGCCGCTGTCGTACGGCCGGCGTTGGGCTTCGCGAACATGAGACCTCCCCGTCGGGACTGTGGCCATTGGCTAGCGGCACTATCCAACCACCGCGTGCTTGGATCGTGCCGTTGTCCGAGGAAAGGCGCAAGGCATGCGGCTGGCCGAGTTGAGCGAGCGCAGCGGTGTGTCCACCGCGACGATCAAGTACTACCTGCGCGAGGGCCTGTTGGCGCCCGGCCGGCAGATCAACACGACGACCGCGGAGTACGACGAGGGTCATCTGCGCCGACTGCGACTGGTGCGCGCGCTGATCCAGGTGGGCCGTATCCCCGTCGCCACCGCCCGTGAGGTGCTCGGCCACGTCGACGACGACTCCCTGGGCCGCACGATCCGGCTGGGCGCGGCCCTGTGGGCATTGCCACAGGGCGCCGAGCCGGACGAGGAGGATCCGGCCGTGGTCGCCGCCCGCCGGGAGGTGGACCGGCTGCTGGCGGGCCTCGGCTGGGAGACCGCGCGCGAGCTGAGCCCTCTCTCCCCCGTGCACCGCTCGCTGGTGGTGGCGGTGGCCGCGCTGATCCGGCTGGGGTATTCCTGGGACGCCGAACTGATGGCGCCGTACGCGGAGTTGATGCACCAGGTGGCGAGACGGGACCTGGACTATCTGGAGACGCACGCGTCGGACGCGGAGCGGGTCGAGACGGCGGTCGCGGCGACCGTGCTCTTCGAACCGGTACTCACGGCACTGCACCGGCTTGCCCAGGAGGAGGAGTCGGCGCGGCGGTACGGCCTGTAGCGGGCGGCCGGGCGCGTGGCCGCACAGGGCCGCACACGCGAAGTGGCCCCCCGCCGAAGCGGAGGGCCACCGTGCCTGATGTACCCCCGACCGGATTCGAACCGGCGCTACTGCCGTGAGAGGGCAGCGTGCTAGGCCGCTACACAACGGGGGCGAGGATCTTGCAAGCGTTCAAAACTGCATCGCCGCAGATCCGAGCTGGTCTACCTGGACTCGAACCAAGAATGACGGTACCAGAAACCGTAGTGTTGCCAATTACACCATAGACCAAGGCAATTCAAGTAAAGCGTACCCCCGACCGGATTCGAACCGGCGCTACTGCCGTGAGAGGGCAGCGTGCTAGGCCGCTACACAACGGGGGCCCTAGCGATCCTGCATGAGAGTCAGTGGGTGCGACCCTGCCTGACCCTCCGGGAAGGATCTGTACCCCCGACCGGATTCGAACCGGCGCTACTGCCGTGAGAGGGCAGCGTGCTAGGCCGCTACACAACGGGGGCTGGTGTGGATTCTGATCTCCACGGGTGCAGATTTGAAGCAATCTGCGAGCTGGCCTACCTGGACTCGAACCAAGACTAACGGAACCAGAAACCGTCGTGCTGCCAATTACACCATAGGCCACTGGAACGCGAGCCCCTGCGGACTCTTGCTCTAGCTTGCGCTTCCGGTGCCTGGCCTTTCGGCCCGCTGTCCGGCGGCGCAGGAAGAACATTACCCGAAGGTGGACGGCGCTCCAAAACGGGTATCGGCACCGAGGATCGCGGGGAGTTCGGCGAGGGAGGCGATCCGGTACGGGCCCGTGGGGGCCTGCTCGACGGCGGCGAAGCCGCCGCGGTCGATCCACACGGACAGCATTCCGGCGTCGACGGCACCCCGCCCGTCGATCTCCGGGTGGTCGCCGACGTACGCCACCTGCTCCGGAGGCAGGCCCAGTGCGTCGCAGGCGGCGTGGAAGGCCTCGGCGTCCGGCTTGTGGAAGCCCAGCTCGGCCGCGCACAGGACGGCCTCGAAGCGGTCGCGTACGCCGAGCACGCGCAGCTTGCGGTCCTGCACACGAAGACTGGAGTTGGAGAGCACCCCGTGCCGGTGGCTGGCGGCGAGCAGGTCCAGGACGGGCAGTACGTCCGGGAAGAGCGCCCAGGCGGCCTCGTAGTGCCCGATGTAGCGGTCGAACCAGGCATCGGCCTCGGCGTCGGTCAGTTCCTCGGCCAGGAACATCCGCACCCGCTCCCGGCGCTGCCCCTGGAAGTCGATCTCCCTCGCCGCGAACCGCGCCCACTGCCGGTCGGTGACCTCCCGCCAGCGGACGAGGGCCTCCTCGACGGTCGCGTACCCGTCGAGTAGGCCCTCGGCCACGAGTTGCTCCCGCATGCCGGCGCGGTCCGCCGTGGTGTAGTCGAAAAGGGTGTCGTCGATGTCCCAGACCACGGCTCGGATCGTCATGGCACCGACGGTACCGCCCTGGCGGAACGTGTCAGTCGTGCTGGCCCCACCACGTGAACCGGGACGGTTCGATGCCGTACTGCTCGACCACGCTGTACGGGCTGGTGTAGAGGCCGTCTCCGCTGGCGGAGGTGCGCAGGTAGTTGCCGTTGGCGTTCCGGAACCTGCGGTCGTCGCCGTTCCACCACTGCCCGCCCGTGGACCCGCAGGGGCTGGTCCAGACCGAGTTCGTGACGGTCTTCTCGTCGGTGGTGAGGCACTCGCCGTTGGCCCTGCTCACGAACCTGCGGTTGACCCCGTAGACGTTGGTGTACGTGTCGCTGCCCCAGGACCAGTTCCGGGTGGCGAGGGCGTCGTTGCAGGTGCCTCCCCAGACCGAGTCACTCACGGTCGACGAGGTGATACAGGCACCGGTGCGCTCGTTCGAGTACGACCACCAGGTCTCGGCGGACGCGGTGGACAGGGAGCCCGCGACGGCGAGCATGAGGGCGCCGAGTCCCACGGGGACGGTGACCCGCAGGATTCTTCTCCGGGAAGTCATGATCGCGACGATTCCGCGAACGGCGAACGTCTCCATGAACCCATCGTGAACATGTCATCGCCGTCGCGGGAACAACGCGGAGCGGCGACCGCGGCCGCCGCCCCGCGTCCCGGGTGCCGTGCTATGCCGCCAGCTTCGCCAGTGCCGCGTCGACGCGGGCCAGGGTCTTCTCCTTGCCCAGGATCTCCAGGGACTCGAAGAGCGGCAGGCCGACCGTGCGGCCGGTGACGGCCACGCGGACCGGCGCCTGGGCCTTGCCGAGCTTGAGGCCGTGCGCCTCGCCGGCGGCCAGGACGGCCTCCTTGAGGGACTCGGCGGAGGACCAGTCGGCGGCCTCCAGCTTCTCCCTCGCCGTGGTCAGCAGCGCGTCGCTGCCCTCCTTCATCGCCTTCGCCCAGGACGCCTCGTCGAAGGCCGGCTCGGGCAGGAAGAGGAAGTCGACGTTGTCCGTGATCTCCGAGAGGACCTTCAGGCGGGTCTGGGCGTGCGGGGCGATCGCCTGCCACTGCGTCTCGTCGAAGTCCTCCGGCGCCCAGGGGGCGAAGGGGGCCCGGAGCCAGGGCGCGCAGCGCTCCGTGAAGTCCTTCACGTCCAGCAGCCGGATGTGGTCGGCGTTGATCGCCTCGCACTTCTTCAGGTCGAAGCGGGCCGGGTTGGGGTTCACGTCCGACACGTCGAAGGCGGCGACCATCTCGTCGATCGTGAAGATGTCCTGGTCGGCCGAGAGCGACCAGCCGAGCAGGGAGAGGTAGTTGAGCAGTCCCTCCGGGAGGAAGCCGCGCTCCCGGTAGAGGTTCAGCGACGACTCCGGGTCGCGCTTCGAGAGCTTCTTGTTGCCCTCGCCCATCACGTACGGCAGGTGACCGAAGGCGGGCACGGACTTCGCGATGCCCAGTTCCGTGAGTGCCTTGTACAGGGCGATCTGCCTCGGCGTCGACGACAGCAGGTCCTCGCCGCGCAGGACGTGCGTGATCTCCATCAGCGCGTCGTCGACCGGGTTGACCAGCGTGTACAGGGGCGCGCCGTTGGCCCGTACGATCCCGTAGTCCGGGACGTTCTCGGGCGTGAACGTGAGTTCGCCGCGGACCAGGTCCGTGAAGGTGATCGTCTCGTCGGGCATACGGAAGCGGACGATCGGCGTACGGCCCTCGGCGGTGTAGGCCGACACCTGCTCGTCGGTCAGCTCGCGGCAGTGGCCGTCGTAGCCGGAGGGCCTGCCGGCCGCGCGGGCGGCGGCGCGGCGGGTGTCCAGCTCCTCAGTGGAGCAGTAGCAGCGGTAGGCGTGGCCCGCTTCCAGAAGCCTGGCCGCCACGTCCTTGTAGGTGTCCATCCGCTGCGACTGGCGGTACGGGGCGTGCGGACCGCCGATCTCGGGGCCCTCGTCCCAGTCGAAGCCCAGCCAGCGCAGCGAGGTCAGCAGCTGCTCGTACGACTCCTCGGAGTCGCGGGCCGCGTCGGTGTCCTCGATGCGGAAGACGAACGTGCCGCCGGTGTGGCGGGCGTACGCCCAGTTGAACAGCGCCGTGCGGACCAGGCCCACGTGGGGGTTACCGGTGGGCGACGGGCAGAACCGTACTCGGACGGCGGGGTCGGATGCGCTAGCCACGCTTGACAACCTTGTTGGTGAGAGTGCCGATGCCTTCGATGGTGACGGCGACCTCGTCGCCGACGGTGAGCGGTCCGACGCCTGCCGGGGTGCCCGTGAGGATCACGTCGCCGGGGAGCAGCGTCATGGCCTCGGTGATGTTGACGATCAGGTCCTCGATGGAGTGGATCATCTCGCTGGTGCGGCCCAGTTGGCGCTGTTGGCCGTTGACCGTGAGCTGGATCGTCAGGTCGGACGGGTCGAGGTCCGTCTCCACCCAGGGGCCGAGGGGGCAGCTGGTGTCGAAGCCCTTCGCCCGGGCCCACTGCTTCTCGCGCTTCTGGACGTCCCGCGCGGTGATGTCGTTGGCGCAGGTGTAGCCGAGGATGACGTCCTTGACGCGCTCGCGCGGGACCTCGCGGCACATCCGGCCGATGACCACGGCGAGTTCGGCCTCGTGGTGCAGTTCCTCGGTGAAGGAGGGGTACTGGATGTCGTCGCCGGAGCCGATCACCGAGGTGGACGGCTTGAAGAAGGCGAACGGGGCGTCGGGCACCTCGTTGCCCAGTTCCCGCGCGTGGTCCGCGTAGTTGCGGCCGTAGGCGACGACCTTGTTGGGAAGCACCGGCGGCAGCAGCCGGACCTTGTCGAGGGGGACCTTCGTGCCGGAGAGCTCGAAGTCGGCGAACGGGATGCCCTTGATGATGTCCAGGACTAGTTCGTCCGGCTTGTCGCCCTCGACCGCGCCGAAGGCGACGTTCCCGTCGATGGAGAATCTGGCGATGCGCACGGGATTCCTGCGCCCCTCTGCTGGTCCGGCTGGAGTCTGACGGTCCAGGCTAACGCGCCACGGGCGGGCGCCTCGCGCAATGAGCGAGGGCGCCCATGTCCTTCGTGGACCTCCGCACGGCGGAGACCGGGTACGAGGGGCACAGGCGCCCTTGACAGACAGACATTCTCGGCGTCCGCCCTGAGTAACCGGGCGGCGCTCGTGCGTACTACTCCCCGACGGAGGCCGCGACCGGGGCGTCCATGAGAATGGTGCGGCGGGGGTTGGCGGTCTGGGTGGGGAGGTCCACGGAGTGCTCCGGCTGCTCGACGGGCGTCAGCTCGTCGGCGTCCGTCAGGTGCGCCAGCGTCGTGCGGCGCGGGTTTGCGATGTTGTGGAACATCGTCGTCGTCTTCACTGTTGTCGTCCTCGACCCTGTCGTGTCCGGGCGCCCGGACGGGCGAGGAGCCGCTGTCCGCGCACGGGTTGTCGGATTTGCCATCCCTGTAAAGCGTCAGGCTAAACATGCGACTCCCTGGGGAAGTCATCGCGACCGCCCGAACAGCGTGTGAGTTTCCTCACGAATCCATGGGCAAACCGGTCAATTCCGGCCCTCAACCCTCCTCCACGAAACGGACATTGCGCCACTGAAGCTCTCATTCCGCTCCTGATCATGGCGACCTGGACACCGTGACTATCCATGCGACTCGTGGCATTTGGTCCGGTATGAGGGGAATCGCTTTCTACGCCTCGTGACACAGCGCTCACGAGGTGTCATCGTCGTCACACCGTGACCCATTGGCCTTGTTGGAGATCCTGCACTGTGCTGGAATTCCACGGACCGCCGCGGGATTCGAGCCGGCGCACAGGGGGCGCGATCACAGCGCCGAGCGGCGGCACGTTAGGGGGAACCGCGCCGGGTTACTCACGACCATCATGGGGGGCGTATTTCAGGGCGCCCCCTAGACGCCGACACCGTCCGTCCGTTCACGCGGAAGGGCGCCTGGTCCAGAGGTTGCGACGCTAGTGCAGGGACGTTTCAAGAGGGATGGCAGCGCTTCGGCGGAGCCGGAGCCACACAACGGAGCCGGTAACGGTTCCTCCCCCCAGCACGCCCAGAACCCGGGCCAGGCAGCTCTGACCGGCGACAACGGCGAGCGGTCGACGCGCCTCGGCAGTGGTGCGCCCGGCGGCAAGGCCTCGGCCACCGGTGGGCCCGCGCCCGCCACGCCGCCCGTGAAGCCCCCCAAGGGTTCGACCGGCCCCGGTGCGCGCATCGCCCTGCGCAACTGGCGTATCTCGACCCGTCTGGTCTCGCTGCTCGCACTCCCCGTGGTCGCGGCGACCTCGCTCGGCGCGCTGCGCATCAGCGACAACATGGACGACATCCAGCAGCTCGACAACATGCGGCTGCTGACCGACATCACCAAGCAGGCGACCGAGCTGTCGGCCGCGCTCCAGGAGGAGCGCGACCAGTCGGCCGGTCCGCTCGCGCACGGCGCGCCCGCCAGTGACTACAGCGTCAAGGGCGTACGCGACAAGACCGACCGGGCCCTCGCCAACTTCATCGACGGCTCCGAGGAGATCGACACCGCCAGCAAGAGCGGCACCCTGGAGGGTGTTCGCGACAGCCTGGTCGGCCTCGTCTCCGAGCTCGCCAAGCTCAGCGAGATCCGCAGCAACGCCTACGAGGACCCGAACAACTCGACGCAGACGGTCGAGTCCTACCACCGGCTCGTCACCCAGTTGCTCGACCTCTCCCAGGACATGGCCGAGGCGACCAGCAACCCCGAGATGATCACGCGTACGCGCTCGCTGGCCGCCTTCTCCTCGGCCAAGGAATACGCGTCGATCCAGCGCGCTGTCATCGCGGCGGCGCTGCCCGAGAACAACAAGACGCAGGGCAGGCTGTCGGAGAACGACCGGCTCTACGCCGAGTCGGCGCTGAACAGCCAGGACTCCGAGCTCGACAGCTTCAAGAGCATCTACGGCGGCGGTTCCGAGGACCTCCTCAAGCCGATCGACGACGGCAGCCCGACGATCACGGCGGCCGATCTCTACGCCAAGCGCATCCTGCAGAGCAGGGACGGCATCCAGGGGCTGCAGAAGCGCTCCTACAAGGACTGGGTCGACGACGACTCGGCGAAGATCGCGCAGATGAAGACCATCGAGATCACGCTGCTCAGCGAGATGGAGCAGAAGGCTCGTGAGCTGCGCAACGAGGCCGAACAGGAAGCGATCTTCTCCGGTGCGCTGATCCTGCTCGTGCTCGGTGTCTCGCTGGTCGGCGCCTTCGTCGTCGCCCGGTCCATGATCCGCTCGCTGCGGCGGCTCCAGGACACCGCGACCAAGGTCGCCCAGGACCGGCTGCCCGAGCTGGTCAAGCAGCTGTCCGAGTCCGACCCGCAGGACGTCGACACGTCCGTCGAGTCGGTCGGTGTGCACTCCCGGGACGAGATCGGCCAGGTGGCCGCGGCCTTCGACGACGTGCACCGCGAGGCGGTCCGACTGGCCGCCGAGCAGGCCCTCCTCCGAGGCAACGTCAACGCGATGTTCACCAACCTCTCGCGCCGCTCCCAGGGCCTCATCCAGCGTCAGCTGTCGCTCATCTCCGAACTGGAGTCCCGCGAGGCCGACCCGGACCAGCTGTCCTCCCTCTTCAAGCTCGACCACCTCGCGACCCGTATGCGCCGGAACGGCGAGAACCTCCTCGTCCTCGCCGGTGAGGAGCCCGGCCGCCGCTGGACCCGTCCGGTCCCGCTGGTGGACGTGCTGCGCGCCGCCGCCTCCGAGGTGGAGCAGTACGAGCGCATCGAGCTCTCCTCGGTCCCGACCACCGAGGTCGCCGGCCGGGTCGTCAACGACCTCGTGCACCTGCTCGCCGAGCTGCTGGAGAACGCCACGTCGTTCTCCTCCCCCCAGACCAAGGTCAAGGTCACCGGTCACGCGCTGCCCGACGGCCGCGTCCTGATCGAGATCCACGACACCGGCATCGGCCTCTCGCCCGAGGACCTCGCGGCGATCAACGAGCGGCTCGCCGCGCCGCCCACCGTGGACGTGTCGGTCTCCCGCCGCATGGGCCTGTTCGTGGTCGGCCGCCTCTCGCAGCGCCACGGCATCCGGATCCAGCTGCGTCCGTCCGACTCCGGTG
The DNA here is from genome assembly GCF_014646095.1 of Streptomyces lacrimifluminis. GTDB lineage: Bacteria > Actinomycetota > Actinomycetes > Streptomycetales > Streptomycetaceae > Streptomyces > Streptomyces lacrimifluminis. The sequence continues at coordinate 181,387 of NZ_BMMU01000019.1, forward strand.
GTACGACCGCGCTGGTCATGCTCCCCGTCGATGTCGCCCAGGGCGGCAAGAAGCCCGCTCCGGGCAAGGCCGGCCAGGGCGGTGCCCCCGTGGGCGGCCCCGGCGCGGCGCAGGCCGCCGCCGGTGTGGCCGCGGCTCGCCGGGGCGGTGGCCAGGG
>NZ_BMMU01000020.1:0-20867 GCF_014646095.1 Streptomyces lacrimifluminis
TCGCCCAGACGCAGGCGCTGGCCTTCGGCAGGACCCCGGACGAGGTGCGGGCGGAAGGGGTTCCGGAGGAACTGGTCGCCCACAAGACGTTCAAGGGCAACCACCCGACGACCACCGTCCTCGCGCGCGAGCTGACCCCGTCCGTACTCGGCCAGTTGATCGCGCTCTACGAGCACAAGGTGTTCGTCCAGGGCGCCGTCTGGAACATCGACTCGTTCGACCAGTGGGGCGTCGAGCTGGGCAAGGTGCTGGCGAAGCGGGTTGAGCCGGCGTTGACGGAGGGGGTTGAGGTGGCGGGGCTGGACGCGTCCACCACGGCGCTGGTTGCCGCGTATCGGGAGCTGCGGGGCAGGTAGGGGGTGTTTTCCGCCCCCGCCGCCCCTACCCGTCCCGTCCCTGGGGGCCTGCGGCCCCCAGACCCCCGCTTCGGCCCTGAACGGGCCTCGTCCTCAAACGCCGGACGGGCTGGTATGTCAGCCCGTCCGGCGTTTGAGGAGCGGAGGTTCGGGGGCGGCGGGGGCGAGGAAAACTCGTCCCCGCCGCCCCTGTCGGCATCGGTGTTGTTCAGGGAGATGCCGGTGGATACAGCGTTCTCGGGAGTTGGGAGGCTGCCGCCGCGTCCAGGAGCCACAGGGTGCGTTGTCTGCCGTAGGCGCCTGCCGCCGGGGCCTGGATCTCGCCCGCGCCCGACAGGGCTATGGCCGCCGCCCCCGCCTTGTCCTCGCCCGCCGCCAGCAGCCACACCTCGCGGGCCGCGCGGATCGCCGGGAGGGTGAGGGTGACCCGGGTCGGTGGGGGCTTCGGGGCGCCGTGGACGCCCACCACGGTGCGGTCGGTCTCCCGTACCGCCGGGAGTTCCGGGAACAGGGACGCCACATGCGTGTCCGGGCCCACGCCCAGCATCAGGACGTCGAAGGTGGGAACCGTACCGTGGTTCTCCGGGCCCGCCGCCTTGGCCAGTTCCGCCGCGTAGGCCGCCGCCGCCGCGTCCACGTCGGAGCCGTACGGGCCGTCCGACGCGGGCATGGCGTGGACGCGGCCGGGATCCAGTGGCACCGCGTCCAGCAGCGCCTCCCTCGCCTGGGTGACGTTGCGGTCCGGGTCGCCCTCGGGCAAAAAGCGTTCGTCGCCCCACCACAGGTCGAGCCGGGTCCAGTCGATCGCGTCCCGGGCGGGCGCGGAGGCCAGGGCGGCCAGCAGGCCGTTGCCGTTGCGCCCGCCGGTGAGCACCACCGACGCCGAGCCCCGCGAGGCCTGCGCGTCCACGATCTTCGTGATCAGACGGGCCGCCGCCGCCTCGGCCATCAGCTCCTTGTCACGGTGGACGACGAGCTGCGGTGCCGTACTCACTTCGTGGCCGCCTTCTTCACCGGCGGCATCAGGGCCGGTGTCGCCCTGTCCGAGGACTCCGCCGGGGTCTCCCTCTTCGCCGGCTCCAGCGCCAGTGCCGACACGGGCGCCGACGCGTCGCGTGCCGCCGAAGCGGTCAGCCGCTCGACCCCGTACCGCAGCGCCGACGCGTACGTGTCGTCCGGGTCCAGGCGCCGCAGCTCCTCCGCCATCAGCTCGGCCGTCTCACGGCGCTTGAGCGCCACCGCGCGGTCCGGCTGGCCCTGGATGGAGAGGGTCGCCAGGGAGCCGTCCGCGCGGTCGAGGGTGATGGGGCCCGTGCTCGTCCTCATACGGACCGCCGTCAGACCGGGGCCCGAGGACAGGGAGCGCTTCACCGGGACGTCCAGCCGGTCCGCCAGCCACATCGCCAGCAGCTCGCAGCTCGGGTTGAACTCCTCGCCCTCCACCTCGACCGCGTCCACCTCGCAGGTGACCTGGTCCAGGGCGGCGGCCAGCATCGAGCGCCACGGGGTGATCCGGGTCCACGAGAGGTCCGTGTCGCCCGGCGTGTACGCGTCCGCGCGCGCCGCCAGTTCCCGTACCGGCTGCTCGGCCGCGTACGTGTCCGTCACCCTGCGCTGCGCCAGAGCGCCCAGCGGGTCCTTCGCCGGGTCCAGCGGGGCGTTCACCGGCCACCAGACGACCACCGGGGCGTCCGGCAGCAGGAGGGGCAGCACCACCGAGTCGGCGTGGTCGACGACCTCGCCGTACAGCCGCAGGACGACCGTCTCGCCGGAGCCGGCATCCGCGCCGACCCTGACCTCGGCGTCCAGGCGGGACGTCGTACGGTCACGCGGGGAACGAGAGACACGCTTGACGACCAGCAGGGTGCGGGAGGGGTGCTCGCGCGAGGCGTCGTTCGCCGCCTTCAGGGCGTCGTACGCGTTCTCCTCGTCGGTGACGATGACGAGGGTGAGGACCATGCCGACGGCCGGGGTGCCTATGGCCCGACGGCCCTGCACCAGCGCCTTGTTGACCTTGCTGGCCGTGGTGTCCGTGAGGTCTATTTTCATGGGCGCCGCCAGCTCCGTCCGTCTCGTTCGAGCATTTCGTCCGCCTCGACGGGGCCCCACGTGCCCGAGGGGTACTGCGCGGGCTTGCCGTGCGTGTCCCAGTACTGCTCGATCGGGTCGAGGATCCGCCAGGACAGTTCGACCTCCTCGGTGCGCGGGAAGAGGTTGGAGTCGCCGAGGAGGACGTCCAGGATCAGGCGCTCGTACGCCTCCGGGCTCGACTCCGTGAACGACTCTCCGTACGCGAAGTCCATGGACACGTCCCGGATCTCCATGGAGGTGCCGGGCACCTTGGAGCCGAAGCGGACCGTGATGCCCTCGTCGGGCTGGACACGGATGACGATCGCGTTCTGGCCCAGTTCCTCCGTCGCCGTGTGGTCGAAGGGGGAGTGGGGCGCCCGCTGGAAGACCACCGCGATCTCGGTGACGCGACGGCCGAGTCGCTTGCCGGTCCGGAGGTAGAAGGGGACGCCTGCCCAGCGGCGGTTGTCGACCTCGACCTTGATCGCCGCGTAGGTGTCGGTCTTCGACTTGGGGTCGATGCCGTCTTCCTGGAGGTAGCCGATGGCCTTCTCGCCACCCTGCCAGCCCGCCGCGTACTGGCCGCGGACGGTGTCCTTGCCCAGGTCCTGCGGCAGCTTGACCGCGCCGAGCACCTTGGTCTTCTCGGCGGCCAGCGCGTCCGCGTCGAAGGAGGCGGGCTCCTCCATGGCCGTCAGGGCCAACAGCTGCAGGAGGTGGTTCTGGATGACGTCACGGGCCGCGCCGATGCCGTCGTAGTAGCCGGCCCGGCCGCCGATGCCGATGTCCTCGGCCATCGTGATCTGGATGTGGTCCACGAAGGACCGGTTCCAGATCGGCTCGAACATCTGGTTGGCGAAGCGGAGCGCCAGGATGTTCTGGACGGTCTCCTTGCCCAGGTAATGGTCGATCCGGAAGACCTGGTCCGGGGCGAAGACCTCCTCGACGGTCGTGTTGAGCTCCTCGGCCGACCTGAGGTCGTGGCCGAAGGGCTTCTCGATGACCGCGCGTCGCCAGGAACCGTTGTCCTGGTCGGCCAGACCGTGCTTCTTCAGCTGCTTGATGACCACCGGGAAGGCGGACGGCGGCACGGAGAGGTAGAAGGCGAAGTTGCCGCCCGTCCCCTGCGCCTTGTCCAGCTCCTGGATCGTCGCGCGCAGCCGCTCGAAGGACTCGTCGTCGTCGAAGGTGCCCTGGACGAAGCGCATCCCCTGGATGAGCTGCTGCCAGACCTCCTCACGGAACGGCGTACGGGCGTGCTCCTTGACGGCGTCGTGGACCTCCGCCGCGAAGTCCTCGTCCGCCCATTCGCGCCGGGCGAAACCGACGAGGGAGAAACCCGGCGGCAGCAACCCGCGATTGGCGAGGTCGTACACGGCAGGCATCAGCTTTTTGCGTGACAGGTCGCCAGTGACCCCGAAGATGACCAGGCCCGACGGCCCCGCGATACGCGGGAGCCGTCGGTCTGCGGGGTCACGCAGCGGGTTGCTGCTTGACAAGGTTTCAGCCCTCCGAGGGGGCGAGGCGCGTCAGTTCCGCCTCGGTCGACTTGAGCAGGTCGGTCCAGGACGCCTCGAACTTCTCGACGCCCTCCTCTTCCAGGAGCTGGACCACTTCGTCGTACGAGATCCCGAGCTTCTCGACGGCGTCGAGTTCGGCGCGGGCCTGCTCGTACGTACCGGCGATGGTGTTGCCGGTGATCTGTCCGTGGTCCTCGGTGGCGAACAGGGTCGCCTCCGGCATGGTGTTCACGGTGTTCGGCGCGACCAGGTCGTCGACGTACAGGGTGTCCTTGTACGCGGGGTCCTTGACGCCGGTCGAGGCCCACAGGGGGCGCTGCTTGTTGGCCTGCGCCTTGTCGAGGGCCGCCCAGCGCTCCGAGCCGAAGACCTCCTCGTACGCCTGGTAGGCGAGCCGCGCGTTGGCCAGACCGGCCTTGCCGCGGGCGGCCTTGGCCTCGTCGGTGCCCAGCGCGTCGAGCCGCTTGTCGATCTCGGTGTCCACGCGGGACACGAAGAAGGACGCCACAGAGTGGATCTTCGACAGGTCCAGGCCGCGCTCCTTGGCCTTCTCAAGGCCCGAGAGGTAGGCGTCCATGACCTTGCGGTAGCGCTCCAGCGAGAAGATCAGCGTGACGTTGACGCTGATCCCGAGGCCGATGACCTCGGTGATCGCCGGGAGACCCGCCTCGGTGGCCGGGATCTTGATCAGGGTGTTCGGACGGTCCACCAGCCAGGCCAGCTGCTTGGCCTCGGCGACGGTCGACAGGGTGTTGTGGGCGAGACGGGGGTCGACCTCGATCGACACCCGGCCGTCCTGGCCCTGCGTCGCGTCGAAGACCGGACGCAGGATGTCGGCGGCGTCACGGACGTCCGCCGTCGTGATCATGCGGATGGCCTCTTCGACGGTGACCCTGCGGGCGGCGAGCTCGGTGACCTGCGGCTCGTAGCCGTCACCGCTGCTGATCGCCTTCTGGAAGATCGAAGGGTTGGTCGTGACGCCCACGACGTGCTGCTGGTCGATCAGTTCGGCGAGGTTGCCGGACGTGATCCGCTGGCGCGACAGGTCGTCCAGCCAGATCGCGACGCCTTCCTCGGAGAGGCGCTTGAGTGCGTCTGTCATGGAAAATGCATCTCCTACGTGTCGGTATGTCAGCGTCAGCGCTGGGCTGCGGCGATCGATTCCTTGGCTACTGCGGCGACGTTCTCGGCAGTGAAGCCGAACTCCTCGAAGAGGACCTTGCCGTCGGCCGACGCACCGAAGTGCTCCAGGGAAACGATGCGACCCGCGTCCCCGACGTACTTGTGCCAGGTGAGACCGATTCCGGCCTCGACCGCGACACGCGCCTTGACGGACGGGAGCAGAACGCTCTCCCGGTACCCCTGGTCCTGCTCCTCGAACCACTCCACGGAGGGCATCGACACGACCCGCGTCGGCACACCCTCCGCCTGGAGCCGCTCCCGCGCGCCGACGGCCACGTGGACCTCGGAACCGGTCGCGATGAGGATGACCTCGGCCGCACCGCCCTCGGCCTCGAAGAGCACGTAGCCGCCCTTGGCCGCGTCCTCGTTGGCCTCGTACGTCGGCACGCCCTGGCGGGTCAGCGCGAGGCCGTGCGGGGCGCCCTTGCCGAAGACCTTCGTCCAGCGCCGGAGGATCTCGCGCCAGGCGATGGCCGTCTCGTTGGCGTCGGCCGGGCGCACGACGTTCAGGCCCGGGATCGCGCGCAGCGTGGCCAGGTGTTCGACCGGCTGGTGGGTGGGGCCGTCCTCGCCGAGGCCGATGGAGTCGTGCGTCCACACGTAGGTCACCGGTACGTGCATCAGCGCGGACAGGCGTACCGCGTTGCGCATGTAGTCGGAGAAGACGAGGAAGGTGCCGCCGTAGATACGGGTGTTGCCGTGCAGTGCGATGCCGTTCATCTCGGCGGCCATCGAGTGCTCGCGGATGCCGAAGTGGATCGTGCGGCCGTACGGGTCCGCCTCGGGCAGCGGGTTGTCCGCCGGGAGGAAGGAGGAGGTCTTGTCGATGGTCGTGTTGTTCGAGCCGGCCAGGTCGGCCGAGCCGCCCCACAGCTCCGGGATGACCGCACCCAGCGCCTGCAGGACCTTGCCGGACGCGGCACGCGTGGCGACACCCTTGCCCGCCTCGAAGACCGGGAGCTTCTCCTCCCAGCCCTTGGGCAGCTCACCCGCGGCGATACGGTCGAACTCGGCGGCGCGCTCGGCGTTGTTGTTGCGCCACTCCTGGAACGACTTCTCCCACTCCGCCTTGGCCTGACGGCCGCGCTCCAGCGCCCCGCGGGTGTGGTTGAGGACCGCGTCCGAGACCTCGAACGACTGCTCCGGGTCGAAGCCGAGGACGCGCTTGGTGGCCGCCACCTCGTCGTCGCCGAGCGCCGAGCCGTGTGCGGCCTCGGTGTTCTGGGCGTTCGGGGCGGGCCACGCGATGATCGAGCGCATCGCGATGAACGACGGCTTGTCCGTGACCGCCTTGGCGGCCTGGACGGCGTCGTAGATGGCCTGCGGGTCGAGGTCGCCGTCCGGCTTCGGGGCGATCCGCTGCACATGCCAGCCGTACGCCTCGTACCGCTTGACGACGTCCTCGGAGACGGCCGTCTCGGTGTCGCCCTCGATCGAGATGTGGTTGTCGTCCCACAGCAGGACCAGGTTGCCGAGCTTCTGGTGGCCGGCCAGCGAGGACGCCTCCGCGGAGATGCCCTCCTGGAGGCAGCCGTCACCGGCGATCGCGAAGACGAAGTGGTCGAACGGGGACTCCCCTTCGGGGGCCTCCGGGTCGAACAGACCACGCTCGTAACGGGCGGCCATGGCCATGCCCACGGCGTTGGCGACACCCTGGCCGAGCGGACCGGTCGTCGTCTCGACGCCCGTCGTGTGCCCGTACTCGGGGTGACCGGGGGTCTTGGAACCCCACGTCCGGAACGCCTTCAGGTCATCCAGCTCCAGACCGAAACCGGCCAGGTACAGCTGGGTGTAGAGGGTCAGGGACGAGTGGCCGGCGGACAGGACGAAACGGTCGCGCCCGACCCAGTCGGCGTCCGCCGGGTCGTGCCGCATCACCTTCTGGAAGAGGGTGTACGCGGCGGGGGCCAGGCTCATCGCCGTACCGGGATGGCCGTTGCCGACCTTCTGTACGGCATCGGCGGCCAGGACGCGGGCGGTGTCGACGGCCCGCTGGTCCAACTCGGTCCACTCGAGGTCTGTGGTGGTCGGCTTGGTGCTCACCCTTGGTCAGGGCTCCTCTCCACATGTCTAATGCCGGCGTCCTTGCTGTCCACCGGCTGCCGGGGGCTGACACCCTCGGCCTTTGTCGAGCCTACCTCCGCAGGAACGTGCAGTATTTCGAGTCATTCCAGACTGCCGGGACCGCTTCGCATCCGCCTCCCGACCACTGACGGACTGCAATACGAAGAGGGCCGTCCGAGTACTCAATGGAGCCACGTCACACCCGTCACAAAGCACCCCCCAACACGACCCCACCCCCGCGAAGGGCGGGGTCTGGGCAACGTCTAGAGTGGCGTGGTAAGCGCGAGCCTTTACCGGGACTTCACAGCCGGTGGCTTGTTGGAATGTCTCTGTCAGGGGTGTGCGTGACGGCCGTTGAATCCCGTCCAGCGGGGATGACCGGGACGAGCCAGAGCCCGAGCCACCGGCCGTTCGGGGCCCGGGTCATGGCGTTCGTGGCTCTCACGAAGCCGCGGATCATCGAGCTGTTGCTCATCACCACCGTTCCGGTGATGTTCCTGGCGGAGCAGGGTGTACCGGACCTCGGACTGGTCCTTCTCACCTGCCTCGGCGGCTACCTCTCCGCAGGCGGCGCCAACGCGCTCAACATGTACATCGACCGTGACATCGACGCGCTCATGGACCGCACCTCGCAGCGCCCGCTGGTCACCGGCATGGTCAGCCCGCGCGAGTGCCTGGCCTTCGGCATCACCCTCGCCGTCGTCTCCACCCTCCTCTTCGGCCTCACGGTCAACTGGCTGTCGGCCTGGCTGTCGCTGGGCGCGCTCCTCTTCTACGTGGTCGTCTACACGATGATCCTCAAGCGGCGTACGTCGCAGAACATCGTGTGGGGCGGCATCGCGGGCTGCATGCCGGTCCTCATCGGCTGGTCAGCCGTCACGGACTCGCTGTCCTGGGCGCCGCTCATCCTCTTCCTGGTCATCTTCTTCTGGACCCCGCCGCACTACTGGCCGCTGTCCATGAAGGTGAAGGACGACTACGCGCGCGTGGGCGTGCCGATGCTCCCGGTCATCGCCTCCAACAAGACGGTCGCCCGGCAGATCGTGGCGTACAGCTGGGCGATGGTCTTCGTCTCGCTGCTGCTCACTCCGTTGGGTTACACCGGCTGGTTCTATACGTCGGTGGCGCTGGCGGCGGGTGGGTGGTGGCTGTGGGAGGCACACGGGCTGCAGAACCGGGCGAGGTCGGAGGTGACGGGCGGTAAGCTCAAGGAGATGCGGCTGTTCCACTGGTCGATCACCTATGTGTCGCTGCTGTTCGTGGCGGTCGCGGTGGACCCCTTCCTGCGGTAGTTCGGCTGCGGGTGCGTTGTGGCTGGTCGCGCAGTTCCCCGCGGCCCTGAAGGGGCGCCCCTTGCTGGCCTGAACTACTCGTCGGTAGCATCCTCGGCATGGCAGATACGCAGGAGCGGACGGCGGCCAAGCTGGCCAAACAGATCGACGGCTTCGCCAAGCAGCACGGCGGGGCCGAGGGGCAGGTGGCGTACATCGGGGAGCGCGGGGCCCGGATCGTGCTCGTCGGCGAGGACGGCGGCTGGGGCGACCTCGTGGCCCCCACCTACGCGATCGCCCAGCAGGCCGTCCAGAAGGCCGGCATCACCGTCCACGAGGACTTCGACGGCGAGTTCGCGGCCAAGGTGACCACGGGACCGTACGAGTGGACACGCATGGCGGGGATCCAGGTGGGCGGGCCGAGCAACCGGTGACGTGGGGGCCGGTGGCCGATCGGCGCCGGTGATTGCCATGGGGTGTGCGACAGCAACACCTGATGGTCGGTTCACCCGTTAGGACCTTAGGAACACACGGTCCAGTCACGGGGAGCCCGGATGATCGACACGCCGTCCCTCGTGGACCAGTACTGCCACGGCGTACTGAGAACAGAGCTGGGCCTCGGCACCTTCGAGGCCCAGCTCGCGCGTACCGAGGGACCTCCCGCCGCCGGTACCACCCTCTTCGACACGCAGACCGGGTTCGCCGTACGCCGCTGGTGCCCCCCACTGCTCGGCCTGGAACCGCACGCTTCCCCCGCCCGCTATCTCGCCAGACGCCGTGAACTCGGCGTACTGGAATCGGGCCGGCGGCTGCTCCGGGGGAGCGGAATCACGACATATCTGGTGGACGCGGGGCTGCCCGGCGACCTCACCGGGCCCGGCGAGATGGCCGCCGCCGGGGCCGCCGACGCCCATGAGATCGTCCGGCTCGAACTCCTCGCCGAACAGGTCGCGGACACCTCCGGCACCGTCGAGTCCTTCCTCGCCAACCTCGCCGAGTCGGTGCACGGCGCGGCCAAGAGCGCCGTGGCCTTCACCTCCGTCGCGGGTGTACGGCACGGACTGGCGCTCGCGCCCGACCCGCCGGGGCCGGGGGAGGTACGGGGAGCGGCGGGCCGCTGGCTGGCCGGGCGCCGGGTCGGCGGCGCGCTCAGCGACCCGGTGCTGCTGCGCCACCTGCTGTGGATCGCGGTCGCCTCGGGCCTGCCGCTCCAGCTGCACGCCGGACTGGGCGAACCGGGCTTACGCATCGACCGTACCGACCCGGTCCTGCTCACGGACTTCGTCCGCGCGACGGCCGGGCTCGGGACGGACCTGGTGCTGCTGCACGGGTATCCGTACCACCGCCACGCGGCCCACCTCGCCGGAGTTTTCCCGCATGTGTACGCCGACCTGGGCGCCGCCCTGGTCCGCACCGGCGCCCGGGCCGCCGCCATCCTCGCCGAGTTCCTCGAACTCGCCCCCTTCGGCAAGATCATTTTCTCCAGCGGCGCCCACGGCCTGCCCGAACTCCATGTGGTGGGCGCCCGCCTCTTCCGCGAGGCCCTCGGCCAGGTGCTCGGCGGCTGGGTCGCCGAGGGTGCGTGGTCGCTGGCGGACGCGCAGCGGGTGGCGGGGCTGATCGCGGCGGGGAACGCGCGGCGGGTGTACGGGCTGGAGTGAGCTGTCCAGACTGGGGCCATGACGACACACGGGACTCGGACGACGGATGCCCTGACCGACGCCTTGCTGGACCGCTTCCTGGGCGAACTGCGCGCACTCGCCCCCGTCGCGGTCTGGGCCCACGGATCGCTCGGCGGCGGCGACTACCAGGAGGGGCGCAGCGACCTCGACCTGATCGCCGTCCTGGAGGAGCCGGTCGGGCCGGGCACCGCCTGGAACGTGGCCAAGGTGCACGCCCGTCTGCGTACCGACCCGCTCGCCCCGAAGCTGCACTGCACCTACCTGACCGACGCGACGACGGCCGATCCCGAGCGACGGCACCTCACCTGGGCGCACAGCCACCTGTTCCGGCGGACCGTCACCCCGGTGACCCGGCGGGAGCTGCACACCTTCGGGCGGGTGCTGTACGGGCAGACGCCCGGGGAACTGCTTCCGCCGGTGTCGGACCGGCAGCTGGCCGACTTCGTCGTACGCGACCAGCGCGACTTCCTGCGGCCCGCCGTGGACAAGGCCCGGCTCTGGACGCAGGACGTGTGGGTCGACTACGGGCTGGTCACCTTCGCCCGGGCGAAGGTGACCCTGAGGGACGGCAGCCTGATCTCGAAGCGGGAGGCGCTGGACCTGCTGCCGGGGCTGGGGGCGCCTGTGGAGGTCGTCGAGGACGTGGTGCGGCGGCGGTACGGGCAGGAGGGCGGGCCGGTGGATGCCGGGTGGCCCGGGCGGCGGGCCGAGCTGACGCGGGGCTACCTGGGCGGCGCGATCGACGACCTGGTGACCTCGTACACCTGACCTCGTACGTGTGAACGCGTACAACGTGACGCACGCGCACGCGTGCGTCACGTTTCCGGCTCACGCGCGCGTGCCCACCCTCGCCTCGGTCGCGGGGCCGGACACGTCGGCCGGGGCGGCGAAGGTCTCGGGGCGTTCGCGCAGGGCCAGCAGGACCCGCACGACGGCGATCCACACCAGCGCGGAGCCGAGCATGTGCAGGCCGACCAGGACCTCGGGGAGGTTCGTGAAGTACTGGACGTACCCGATGACGCCCTGGGCGAGGAGGATCAGGAACAGGTCCCGCGTACGGTCCAGCGAGCCCTTGGGGGCGTCGACCGCCCTCAGGACGAACCACAGGGCGAACGTCAGTGTCACCACGATCCAGGCGAGCACCGCGTGCAGCCTGCTGACGTTCTCCCAGTCGAGCGGCATGCGCTCGATCTCGCTGGAGTCGCCCGCGTGCGGGCCCGAACCGGTCACCACTGTGCCGACGGCGATCAGCAGCACCGAGGAGACCACCAGGAACCACACCAGCTGCTGCACGGCCTTGCCGACCAGCGGATGAGGCGCCCCGTCGCCCTCCCGCGTGCGCTGCCACATCACCGTGGCGACCGCGATCAGGGCGGAGGACAGCAGGAAGTGGGCCGCGACCGTGTACGGGTTGAGGCCGACCAGGACGACGATGCCGCCCAGAATCGCGTTGCCCATGACGACCCAGAACTGCGCCCAGCCGAGCCGGGTCAGGCTGCGGCGGTACGGCTTCTCGGAGCGGGCGGCGATGATCGCCCAGCCCACCGCCGCGCACAGCACGTACGTCAGCATCCGGTTGGTGAACTCGATGACGCCGTGGACGCCCATCGCGCTGGTGGTCGTCAGCGAGTCGTCGGTGCACTTGGGCCAGGTCGGGCAGCCGAGGCCCGACCCGGTCAGTCGTACGGCACCACCGGTGACCACGATGACCACCGACATGACGAGCGCGGCGAGCGCCGCACGCCGCAACGTACGGGGGGTCGGCGTCCAGCGGGCGGCGATGAAGGCGAGCGGGTTCCGCACGGCGGACAGGGCCTCGGCGGGGGTCATCTTTGGCACGCGTCCCATCGTAGGCGGCTGCTTGTGCACGCTTTCACGAGGGGTCCCCCGGCCTCTGCACACCCCCGGCTCACTCCCAGCGGAAGAACCGGCCGGCCGCCGCCAGCCCCACGACCGCCCACACCGCGAGGATCCCCAGGTCGCCCCACGGCATCCCGGCGCCGTGCTGCAGCACGTCCCGGAGTCCGTCCGACAGGGCGGAGATCGGGAGCAGGGCCAGTACGTCCTGGGCGCCGGACGGGAACTTGTCCAGGGGGACGATCACCCCGCCGCCCACCAGGAGCAGCAGGAAGACGAGGTTCGCGGCGGCCAGCGTGGCCTCCGCCTTCAGGGTGCCCGCCATCAGCAGGCCCAGGCCCGAGAAGGCTGCCGTGCCGAGGAGGAGCAGAAGGAGTACGGCGAAGGGATTGCCGTGCGGGGACCAGCCGAGCGCGAAGGCGATCACCGTCAGCAGGGCGACCTGGAGGACCTCGGTGACCAGCACGGACGCTGTCTTCGCCGTCATCAGGCCCCAGCGGGGCAAGGGGGAGGAGGCGAGCCGCTTCAGGACGCCGTAGCGGCGCTCGAAGCCCGTGGCGATGGCCTGGCCGGTGAAGGCTGTGGACATGACCGCGAGCGCGAGAACGCCCGGGGCGAGGAAGTCCACCGCCTTGCCGGAGCCCGTGTCGACGATGTCCACCGAGCCGAACAGCAACAGGAGGAGGGCCGGGATGATTACCGTGAGGAGCAGCTGTTCGCCGTTGCGCAGCAGCATCTTCGTCTCCAGGGCCGCCTGTGCCGCGATCATGCGGGGGAGCGGGGCGGCGCCGGGCTGCGGGGTGTACGCGCCCGTACCGGGTGTGGTCGTGGTCATGAGCGCAGCTCCTTGCCGGTCAGCTCCAGGCTGTGTCTTCCCGGGGGGCGACCCCCGGACCCCCGGCCGATCCCTGTGCGGGCCGGAATCATGAGCGCAGCTCCTTGCCGGTCAGCTCCAGGAAGACGTCCTCCAGGGTGTGCCGTTCCACCGAGATCCGGTCCGGCATCACCCCGTGCTGGGCGCACCAGGAGGTCACCGTCGCGAGGAGTTGCGGGTCGACCTTGCCGCCGACGCGGTAGGCGCCCGGGGTCAGCTCGGCGGCCGTGCAGTCCGCCGGGAGGGCTTTCAGCAGGGAGTGCACGTCCAGACCCGGCCGGCCCGTGAAGCGCAGGGTGTTCTCCGCGCCGCCACGGCACAGCTGTTCGGGACTGCCCTGGGCGATGACCTGGCCGGCGTCGATGATCGCGACGTCGTCGGCGAGCTGCTCGGCCTCGTCCATGTGATGGGTGGTGAGGATGACGGAGACACCGTCGGCGCGCAGGTCGCGGACGAGGTCCCAGGTGGCGCGGCGGGCCTGGGGATCGAGGCCGGCGGTCGGTTCGTCGAGGAAGACCAGCTCCGGGCGGCCGACGACGGCCATCGCGAGCGCCAGACGCTGCTGCTGGCCCCCGGAGAGACGGCGGTACGTGGTCCGGCCGCAGCTGCCGAGGCCGAGGCGTTCGACGAGGGCGTCCACGTCCAGTGGGTGCGCGTGCAGCTTGGCCACGTGGCGGAGCATCTCGTCGGCGCGGGCGCCCGAGTAGACGCCGCCGGACTGGAGCATCACGCCGACCCGGGGACGCAGGGCGGCGGCTTCCCGTACGGGGTCGAGGCCCAGGACGCGTACCGTCCCGGAGTCAGGTCTGCGATATCCCTCGCAGGTCTCGACGGTGGTCGTCTTGCCCGCGCCGTTGGGGCCGAGTACGGCGGTGATGCCTGCCAGGGCCACCAGGTCGAGGCCGTCCACCGCGGTCTTCGTGCCGTACCGCTTCACCAGGGCCTGGACCTGGACCACGGGCTCGCTTCGCATGGTTCCAGAGTCTAGGTACGGGAGGGCGGGCCCAGGTGCGCGGGGCCGGATCAGGACCCGGTGAGCGCCCGGTGCGGACCCGTCTCCGTCATGCTCGTGTGCTGCTCCGGGGCGGTCCCTGATCGATCGAAGATCGTTTTCGCAGGTCAGGTTAGGTGAGCCTAAGTGATGCAGGGCACCGTCGTGTGGGCCGGACGCGGCTTGCCGCGCTCTGAGGAATTACGCAACAATGGTGTTGTGAAATACGACGGCGAGGATCGGGAGGCCCCCACGGGCGCCCCCCAGGAGGAGATCGCGACCGGTGAGCGCTCGACGCGCAACCGGGTCGCGCGATCCATCCTGGACCACGGTCCGTCGACCGTCGCCGAGCTCGCCGGGCGCCTGGGCCTGACCCATGCGGCCGTACGGCGTCACCTCGACGCGCTCGTGGCCGACGATGTCGTGCAGCCGCGTGAGCAGCGGGTCTACGGGGCGCGTACCCGTGGCCGGCCCGCCAAGGCCTTCGCGCTCACCGACTGCGGACGCGACGCCTTCGACCAGTCGTACGACAAGCTCGCCATGGACGCGCTGAGCTGGATCGCGGCGCGCGAGGGCGGCGACGAGGCGGTGCTCGCCTTCGCGCGCGCCCGCTTCGCCGAGCAGGCCGCGAACTACCGCGAGACCGTCGAGGCCGCGGGCCCCGAAAAGCGCGCCGAAGCCCTGGCCAAGGCCCTGAGCGCGGACGGGTACGCTGCTACGGCGCGCAGCGCACCGGTCGGAGAGCAGCTCTGCCAGCACCACTGCCCGGTGGTCCACGTCGCGGAAAAGTTCCCGCAGCTCTGCGAGGCGGAGACCGAGATCTTCTCCCAGCTGCTCGGAACGCATGTCCAGCGGCTCGCGACCATCGCCCACGGCGACGGTGTGTGCACGACGTTCATTCCCAAGGCCTCGCACGCCTCGGCATCGCCACCTGCTCCACAGTTGTCCACCACCACCCATAAAGCATCTGCACGTATCGCCGGGAGGAACCCAGCATGACGCTCCCCATCGAGGAGACTGCCCACCCCGAGCTCGAGGGTCTGGGCACGTACGAATACGGCTGGGCCGACTCCGACGTGGCCGGTGCCTCTGCCAGGCGCGGCATCAGCGAGGACGTCGTCCGCGACATCTCGGCGAAGAAGTCCGAGCCGGAGTGGATGACCAAGCTGCGCCTCAAGGGCCTGCGCCTCTTCGACAAGAAGCCCATGCCGAACTGGGGCTCGGACCTGTCGGGGATCGACTTCGACAACATCAAGTACTTCGTGCGGTCCACGGAGAAGCAGGCGGAGTCCTGGGAGGACCTGCCCGAGGACATCAAGAACACGTACGACAGGCTCGGCATCCCCGAGGCGGAGAAGCAGCGCCTCGTCGCCGGTGTCGCGGCCCAGTACGAGTCCGAGGTCGTCTACCACCAGATCCGTGAGGACCTGGAGGAGCAGGGCGTCATCTTCCTCGACACCGACACCGCGCTGAAGCAGCACCCGGAGCTCTTCAAGGAGTACTTCGGGACCGTCATCCCGGTCGGCGACAACAAGTTCGCGTCGCTGAACTCCGCGGTGTGGTCGGGCGGCTCCTTCATCTACGTGCCGAAGGGCGTGCAGGTCGAGATCCCGCTCCAGGCCTACTTCCGTATCAACACGGAGAACATGGGCCAGTTCGAGCGGACCCTGATCATCGTCGACGAGGGTGCCTACGTGCACTACGTCGAGGGCTGTACGGCGCCGATCTACAAGTCGGACTCCCTGCACAGCGCGGTCGTCGAGATCATCGTCAAGAAGAATGCCCGTTGCCGCTACACGACCATCCAGAACTGGTCGAACAACGTCTACAACCTGGTCACCAAGCGCGCCGTGGCGTACGAGGGCGCGACCATGGAGTGGATCGACGGCAACATCGGCTCCAAGGTGACGATGAAGTACCCGGCCGTCTACCTGATGGGCGAGCACGCCAAGGGCGAGACCCTCTCCATCGCCTTCGCGGGCGAGGGCCAGCACCAGGACGCCGGCTCCAAGATGGTCCACATGGCGCCGAACACCTCCTCCAACATCGTGTCGAAGTCCGTGGCGCGCGGTGGCGGTCGTACGTCCTACCGCGGTCTCGTCGAGATCGGCGAGGGCGCCCACGGCTCCAAGTCGAACGTGCTGTGCGACGCGCTGCTGGTGGACACCATCTCCCGCTCCGACACGTACCCGTACGTCGACGTCCGCGAGGACGACGTGTCCATGGGCCACGAGGCGACTGTCTCCAAGGTCTCCGACGACCAGCTCTTCTACCTGATGAGCCGCGGTATGTCCGAGTTCGAGGCGATGGCGATGATCGTGCGCGGCTTCGTCGAGCCGATCGCCAAGGAACTGCCCATGGAGTACGCCCTTGAGCTCAACCGGCTGATCGAGCTCCAGATGGAAGGCTCGGTCGGCTAAGCGCCGGTCGCCGTCCCCATCAAGCCACTTCCGCAGGAAAGAGAGCAGACCGACAGCCATGGCTGAGGCCCAGAACTCCCCCACCCTCGACTCCGCTCGGGCGGGGGGACCCCCATCGGTGGGCAGCACCACCGCCGGCTCGATCGCGGTGGCCGCTGCCGCCGAGTCGACCGTCGCGACGCGCATGAGCGCGCCGCCGTCCTTCGACGTGGCGGACTTCCCCGTCCCCCACGGCCGCGAGGAGGAGTGGCGGTTCACCCCGCTGGAGCGCCTGCGCGGGCTGCACGACGGCACCGCCGTCGCCACCGGCGCGGGTGTGAAGGTGGACGTCCAGGCACCCGAGGGCGTCACCGTCGAGGCCGTCGGCCGTGACGACGCGCGCCTCGGCCGCGCCGGCATCCCCGTGGACCGCGTCGCCGCCCAGGCGTACAGCTCCTTCGAGGCGGCCGGTGTGATCACCGTCCCCAGGGAGACGGTCCTCACCGAGCCGATCCGCGTCGCCGTGCACGGCGAGGGCGGTGTGGCCTACGGCCACCAGATCATCGAGCTGGGCGCCTTCGCCGAAGCCGTCGTGGTCATCGACCACACCGGTGACGCCGTGCTCGCCGCCAACGTGGAGTACGTCCTCGGCGACGGCGCCAAGCTCACCGTCGTCTCCGTCCAGGACTGGGACGACAGGGCCGTGCACGTCGCCCAGCACAACGCGCTGATCGGCCGTGACGCCACCTTCAAGTCCTTCGTGGTCACCTTCGGCGGCGATCTCGTACGCCTGCACCCGCGTATCGCCTACGCCGGCCCCGGTGGCGAGGCCGAGCTGTTCGGCCTGTACTTCACGGACGCCGGCCAGCACCAGGAGCACCGCCTCCTGGTCGACCACAACACCCCGCACTGCAAGTCGAACGTCGCCTACAAGGGCGCGCTCCAGGGCGAGGGCGCCCACGCGGTGTGGATCGGCGACGTGCTGATCGAGGCCAAGGCCGAGGGCACCGACACCTACGAGCTGAACCGCAACCTGGTTCTCACGGACGGCGCCCGCGTGGACTCCGTACCGAACCTCGAGATCGAGACCGGTGAGATCGTCGGCGCCGGGCACGCGAGTGCCACCGGGCGGTTCGACGACGAGCAGCTGTTCTACCTGATGGCCCGCGGTATCCCGGCCAACGAGGCCCGCCGGCTGGTCGTCCGCGGCTTCTTCGCCGAGCTGGTCCAGCAGATCGGTGTCGACGACATCGAGCAGCGCCTTCTCACGAAGATCGACGAGGAGCTGGAGACTGTGTCCGGATCGGGCCGATGACTGCCTCTCCGACGTTCGTACGCGCCTGCGGGCTGAGCGAGCTGGACGAGGACACCCCGAAGCGGGTGGAACTCGACGGCACGCCGGTCTCGGTCGTCCGTACCGAGGGTGAGGTGTTCGCGATCCACGACATCTGCTCGCACGCGAACGTCTCGCTCTCCGAGGGCGAGGTGGAGGACTGTCAGATCGAGTGCTGGCTGCACGGCTCCAGCTTCGACCTCCGCACCGGTAAGCCGTCCGGCCTTCCCGCGACGCGCCCCGTCCCCGTATACCCCGTAAAGATCGAAGGGGACGATGTGCTCGTCTCCCTCACCCAGGAGTCCTGAGGAACCCATGGCAACGCTTGAAATCCACGACCTGCACGTCACCGTCGAGGCCGACAACGCCACGAAGGAGATCCTCAAGGGCGTCGACCTCACCGTGAAGCAGGGCGAGACCCACGCCATCATGGGCCCCAACGGCTCCGGCAAGTCGACCCTCGCCTACTCGCTCGCGGGCCACCCGAAGTACACGATCACCGGCGGCACCGTCACCCTCGACGGCGAGGACGTCCTGGAGATGTCCGTCGACGAGCGCGCCCGTGCGGGCCTGTTCCTGGCGATGCAGTATCCGGTCGAGATCCCCGGCGTCTCCGTCTCCAACTTCCTTCGTACGTCCGCCACCGCCATCCGCGGTGAGGCGCCGAAGCTGCGCACCTGGGTGAAGGAGGTCAAGGAGGCCATGCAGCGCCTCAACATGGACCCCTCCTTCGCCGAGCGCAACGTCAACGAGGGCTTCTCCGGCGGTGAGAAGAAGCGCCACGAGATCCTCCAGCTGGAGCTTCTCAAGCCGAAGATCGCGATCCTCGACGAGACCGACTCCGGTCTGGACGTCGACGCCCTGCGCATCGTCTCCGAGGGCGTCAACCGCGTCCGCGAGAGCGGCGAGGTCGGCACCCTGCTGATCACGCACTACACGCGCATCCTGCGCTACATCAAGCCCGACCACGTCCACGTGTTCTCGGCCGGCCGGATCGTGGAGTCGGGCGGCCCCGAGCTCGCCGACAAGCTGGAGAACGAGGGCTACGAGGCTTACACCACGAAGGGTGGCGTATCCGAGTGACACAACTGCCGGGCCTCCTCGACACCGAGGCGATCCGTAAGGACTTCCCGATCCTCGACCGGGTGCTCCACGACGACAAGAAGCTTGTGTACCTGGACAACGCGGCGACCTCGCAGACGCCCCGCCAGGTGATCGACACCCTCTCCGAGTACTACGAGCAGCACAACGCCAACGTGCACCGTGGCATCCATGTGCTCGCCGAGGAGGCCACGGCGCTGTACGAGGGCGCGCGCGACAAGGTCGCCGCGTTCATCAACGCGCCCAGCCGCGACGAGGTGATCTTCACCAAGAACGCCTCCGAGTCGCTCAACCTCGTGGCCAACATGCTGGGCTGGGCCGACGAGCCCTACCGGGTCGACCACGAGACCGAGATCGTCATCACGGAGATGGAGCACCACTCCAACATCGTGCCGTGGCAGCTGCTCGCGCAGCGCACGGGTGCGAAGCTGAAGTGGTTCGGCCTGACCGACGACGGCCGCCTCGACCTCTCGAACATAGACGAGGTCATCACCGAGAAGACCAAGATCGTCTCCTTTGTGCTGGTGTCCAACATCCTGGGCACGGTCAACCCGGTCGAGAAGATCGTGCGCCGGGCGCAGGAGGTCGGGGCCCTGGTTCTGATCGACGCCTCGCAGGCCGCCCCGCACATGCCCATGGACGTCCAGGCCCTCCAGGCCGACTTCGTGGCCTTCACCGGCCACAAGATGTGCGGCCCGACGGGTATCGGGGTGCTGTGGGGACGCCAGGAGCTGCTGGAGGACCTCCCGCCGTTCCTGGGCGGCGGCGAGATGATCGAGACCGTGTCGATGCACTCGTCGACATATGCTCCCGCCCCGCACAAGTTCGAGGCGGGCACTCCGCCGATCGCGCAGGCGGTCGGCCTCGGCGCGGCGATCGACTACCTCTCCGCGATCGGCATGGACAAGATCCTCGCCCATGAGCACGCGCTCACCGAGTACGCGGTGAAGCGGCTCGGCGAGGTTCCCGACCTGCGGATCATCGGCCCGTCCACGGCCGAGGACCGGGGAGCGGCGATCTCCTTCACCCTCGGGGACATCCACCCGCACGACGTGGGCCAGGTCCTCGACGAGCAGGGCATCGCGGTCCGTGTCGGCCACCACTGCGCCCGGCCGGTCTGCCTGCGCTACGGAATTCCCGCGACCACGCGAGCGTCGTTCTATCTGTACTCCACGCCGGCCGAGATCGATGCCCTGATCGACGGTCTGGAGCACGTACGGAACTTCTTCGGCTGAGGAGCTGGCTGAGTCGTGCTGTGTTTTCCCGGGGGACGGCCCCCGGACCCCCGGCCGGAAGAGCACGTGGTGCGACCCTTGGTAGAGACGCGAGGTTGATGGGTGTGAAACTGGATTCGATGTACCAGGAAGTCATCCTGGACCACTACAAGCACCCCCACGGGCGGGGCTTGCGGGACGGCGATGCCGAAGTGCACCACGTCAACCCGACGTGCGGCGACGAGATCACCCTGCGCGTGAAGTACGACGGTACGACGATCAGTGATGTCTCGTACGAGGGCCAGGGCTGCTCGATCAGCCAGGCGTCGGCCTCCGTGCTGAACGAGCTCCTGGTCGGCAAGGAACTGTCCGAGGCGCAGAAGATCCAGGAGACCTTCCTGGAGCTGATGCAGTCCAAGGGCAAGCTCGAACCGGACGACGCGATGGAGGAGGTGCTGGAGGACGCTGTCGCGTTCGCCGGTGTCTCCAAGTATCCGGCCCGGGTGAAGTGCGCGCTGCTGAGCTGGATGGCGTGGAAGGACGCGACGGCCCAGGCCCTGGGCTCGGACGCCGCCGAAAGGAAGACGGCATGAGCGAGACCATTGAGATGAAGCCGGCCTCGGAGGACGAGGTCCGCGAGGCGCTGTACGACGTCGTCGACCCGGAACTGGGTATCGACGTCGTCAATCTCGGCCTGATCTACGGCATCCACGTCGACGACGCGAACATCGCGACGATCGACATGACCCTGACGTCGGCGGCCTGCCCGCTCACGGACGTCATCGAGGACCAGGCCAAGTCCGCGACGGACGGCATCGTCAACGAGCTGCGCATCAACTGGGTGTGGATGCCGCCGTGGGGCCCGGACAAGATCACGGACGACGGGCGGGACCAGCTCAGGGCTCTCGGGTTCAACGTCTGAGGTCCTGTCTCTCCGTACGCTGCGGTACACG
>NZ_BMMU01000020.1:20889-175542 GCF_014646095.1 Streptomyces lacrimifluminis
CCGACCAGGGTGCCCCCGCTTCCGTGTGCGTCTCAGGCCAGCGGGGCCACCACGCGGAAGGAGAAGTCCTCCCGGTTGGTCGTGTTGTAGCCGTACGGGTCCAGGCGCAGCTGGAAGTTCTTGTGGCGCAGTGCGTGGTTGGGGTAGTTCACCGACTGGAGCACCGCCGCGCCCGTGTACCCCGAGTACCCGCCGCAGAAGGTGGCGTCCTGCTTGAACAGCGAGGAGCCGTCGTTGCGGTCGGCGCGCAGGACGAAGTTGCGGTGGCGCAGGTACTTGTTGTCGTGCGTCTTGAACGAGTAGCAGGAACTGTTGGACAGCCCCTTGACGACACTGAAAGTGCTGTCCTCACGGGATTCCGAGCCCTGGACCGGATCGAGCCTCACCGTGCCGTCTGACACGTGCCAGTAGCGGCCGGCGTAGTTGGTCGACTCGACGGACCTCAGGAGGGAGCGGTCCGGCTTCGGGGGAGCGGCCGAGGACTTGCTCGGGGACGGGGAGGCGGCGGGCTTCCCGGGGGCCGCCGAGGCGGGAGCGGAGGCGGAGCCCTTGACGTCCGGGGCGGGGACGGGGGGCGTGTCGGCCGATGTGGTCGGCTGCGCCGACGACAGGCCGCTCTTTCCGTCCGGGGGCACGGTTCCGGACGCCGTCGGGGAGGCGAAGGTGAGGAGACCGGGGTACGTCGAACCGGGCGACGGCGCGGGTGCCTTCGCCACGGGCACCGGGTCCTCGGTCTGCCGGTCGGTGACGATGATCGCGGTCACACAGGCGGCAACGACCGACAGGGCGAGAGTGCCCGCCATCCAGAGCCGCCGCGTCCCGGGCACACGTGAGGTGTCCGGGGCCCAGCCGTTCTCCCACGGTTGATTCGGGGTGGGCCGGGGCTTTTCTTGTGTCATGCGCTGTTCCTCCGGCGTCGCCTGTGGCGAACGTGTGAACGAGTGGTTGAAACAGTAATGGACGCGAGGCTAGGTGACGTCCAGGGCCGTGAGAAGGGTTGTTTCCTCAATGAGACCGGGGGGTGGGGGAGTTGGTGGCGTGGTGCGGAGTGCGGGTGGATTTGGGCAGGTGCTGTGTACGGTCGTACACATTCATGCGTACACTCGTACACATGGGATATCTGTTGCTGGTCGGAGCCATCGCCGCTGAGGTGGGCGCCACGACCGCCATGAAGTACAGCGACGGTTTCAGCAGGCTGTGGCCCTCCGTGCTGACCGGTCTGGGGTATGCCGTCGCGTTCGTCCTGCTCGCGCAGACACTGAAGACGGTGTCCGTCGGTACGGCGTACGCGATCTGGTCGGGGATCGGCACGGCTGCCGTCGCGACGATCGGGGCGGTGTTCCTCGGGGAGGGCATGAATGTGACCAAGGTCGCGGGAATCGCGCTCATCATCGGCGGGGTCGTCGTGCTCAACATGGGCGGTGCGCACTGATGGTGCGGCGGTACGACCCCGAGCGGCGCCAGCGGATCATCGACGCGGCGATCCGGGTGGTGGGGGAGAAGGGGATCGCGGGGCTGAGTCATCGGTCGGTGGCCGCGGAGGCGGATGTGCCGCTGGGGTCTACGACGTATCACTTCAGCACCCTGGACGAGCTTCTCGTCGCCGCGCTGCGGCAGGCGAACGAGGGGTTCGCGAAGGTGGTGGCCGCGCGGGGTGGGTTGCGGGACGACCGGGCCGATCTGGCGGGGGAGCTTGCCGGGTTGCTGGGGGAGTGGCTATCGGGGGATCGGGCGGGGGTCGAGCTGGAGTGCGAGTTGTATCTGGCGGCGCTCCGGCGGCCGGCGTTGCGACCCGTTGCCGCTGAGTGGGCGGAGGGGGTTGCGGAGTTGTTGGGTGCGCGGACGGACGCGGTGACGGCTCGGGCGTTGGTGGCGGTGATGGACGGGATGTGTCTGCAGGTGCTGCTCACCGGCGGTGCTTATGACGAGGGGTTCGCTCGGGAGGTGTTCGGGCGGGTGCTGCGGGGGTGAGGGGGAGTTTCCTCGCCCCCGCCGCCCCTACCCGTCCCATCCCGTTCCTGGGGGCTGCGCCCCCAGACCCCTCACCGGCCCTGAACGGGCCTTGTCGTCAATCGCCGGACGGGCTGGAAATGCGGGCAGGCGCTGAGGGGTGCTGCCTTGTCCTCGGACTCGGGTCAGCCCTGTGACCGGTCCTTGAGATCCGGTCCGTAGCGGTTCGCCCGGGCGGGCTCGCTCGCGTTAGGTTTTGTCCATGACCGACACGACTGCTTCCCGCACCACCGGCGCCGTTGCCGCCGGGCTTGCCACCGTCGCCGCTGACGGCACCGTTCTCGACACCTGGTTCCCCGCCCCCGAACTGTCCGCCGAGCCCGGCCCCGCCGGTACCGAGCGGCTCTCCGTCGAGCGGGCCGTCGAGGCGCTCGGTGAGGGTGCGGCGAAGGCGGTCGGGCCGGACGCGCGCCGGGGTGTCGAGGTGGTCGCGGTCCGTACGGTCATCGCCTCCCTGGACGACAAGCCGCTCGACGCGCACGACGTCTACCTCCGCCTCCACCTGCTCTCGCACCGGCTCGTGCGGCCCCACGGGCAGTCCCTGGACGGGATGTTCGCCCACCTCGCCAACGTCGCCTGGACCTCGCTCGGCCCGGTCGCCGTGGACGACGTCGAGACGGTGCGCCTCAACGCCCGCGCCGAGGGTCTGCACCTCCAGGTCACGTCCATCGACAAGTTCCCCCGTATGACCGACTACGTGGCCCCCAAGGGCGTCCGCATCGCCGACGCCGACCGGGTGCGCCTCGGCGCGCACCTCGCCGAGGGCACGACCGTCATGCACGAGGGCTTCGTCAACTTCAACGCGGGCACGCTCGGTACGTCGATGGTCGAGGGCCGTATCTCCGCCGGCGTCGTCGTCGGCGACGGGTCCGACATCGGTGGCGGTGCCTCGACGATGGGCACGCTGTCCGGTGGCGGCCAGGTCCGTATCACCATCGGCGAGCGCTGCCTGGTCGGCGCCGAGGCCGGCGTCGGGATCGCCCTCGGCGACGAGTGCGTGGTCGAGGCCGGGCTGTACGTCACCGCCGGCACCCTCGTCACCATGCCCGACGGACAGATCGTCAAGGCCCGCGAACTCTCCGGCGCCTCCAACATCCTCTTCCGCCGCAACTCCGTCACGGGCAGGGTCGAGGCCCGCCCGAACAACGCGGTCTGGGGCGGCCTGAACGAGGTCCTGCACAGCCACAACTGACGTACTCCGCCGTATACCCGTACGGGTACGAACGGCGACGCCCAAGATCACGTACGGGTTACTCCGCGTGACCTCGTCGGGCTTCAGGCAGATGAACGGGTGGACACAGGGTCCGATCAGATGCCGGAGCGGCAGTAGAAGTGCGGACGAGGGGTGGAGCGATGACGAACGAGCGGTCGAGGGTCGTGGCGCGTTGGCTGACGGGGGCGGTCACCGCAGCCGTGGTCTGCGGGGTTCCCGCGGGGAGCGCGTACGCGGACGAGACCAACACCGGCTCGCACAACGGTCCCCGGGTCGGCCTGGTCAACATCGGCCAGGTCGACGACCCGATGGAGGACGTGCTGGAGCACTTCCTGCTGTTCGGTGACGGGCATCGCTGGGAGTGAGCTGACGTGAGTTGAGTTGGCTTGTGGTGCGGGGAGGGTCGGGATCCGTGTCGCGCGCCGGGCGACGGTGCGGATCCCGGCCTTTCTCCGGTCGCCGGCTCTGGTGGGTGGCTACGCGGTCAACTCCTCGTAAGCTGACAGCAGTTGCTGCGTTGCCTCCCGGTCGGCCGAGCGCAGCGGTGCCCGCACCGGGCCCGAGGGCAGGCCCAGTCCGCCCAGCAGGGCCTTGGCCGTGACCGCGCCCGGCAAGCCGGAGGCCATCATCAACTCGGTGAGCGGAAGCGTCCGTTGCTGGAGGCGGGCGGCCTCGGTGGTCCCGCCCGCGTCGAACGCGTCGATGACGGAACGGAAGTGACGTGGGATCACATTGGCCACGGTGCTGATGTATCCGGCGCCGCCGAGCGCGTACAGCGCCAGCACGTATTCGTCGCAGCCCGTGTAGAACGCAAGGTCGGTCCGGGCCAGTACCTTCTGCGTGCCCATCAGGTCGTACGCACAGTCCTTCACGGCGACGATCCTCGGGTGGTCGGCGAGGCGGATCATTGTCTCCGGCTCGATGCGGACGCCGGTGCGGCCCGGGATGTCGTACAGGGCGAGGGGCAGGGCGGAGGCGTCCGCCAGCTCGCGGAAGTGGGCCTCGATCGCGTCCTGCGGTGGGCGGCTGTAGTAGGGGGCGACCGCCAACAGGGCGTCAGCGCCCGCCTTTTCGGCCGCCCGTGCCAGTTCGACGGAGTGCGAGGTGTCCGAGGTGCCGATGCCCGTCACGATCGACGCCCGCGCACCGACCGCCTCCCGCACCGACCGCCTCCCGCACCGCCCGTACCAGCGCCGACTTCTCCGTGTCCGTCGTGGTCGGGGACTCGCCCGTCGTCCCGGAGAGGACGAGGCCGTCGCAGCCCCCGGCAACCAGCCGGTCGGCGAGGAGCTGGGCGCCGTCGAGGTCCAGGGCGCCCTCGGCGGTGAAGGGGGTGACCATCGCGCACAGGGCGCGGCCGAAGGGGGTGGAGGGCGCCGCGGGTGGTGTTGTCATGCGAGCAGTCTCGGCAAGGAGTTGGTGAAGCTCCACTTAATTCTCTTACCCGGTATCCATAAGCAATGCTTCGGCGTTGGAAAGCCGGGAATTGGGAGGCACTGGTGCCAACTCGGGGCTCCATGGGCCACCATGGCAGGGACGGTCACCGAACAGCAGGTCATGGGAGGCGTCATGAGGCTCGGCAAGGCACTCACCACCGGTGTCGCGGAGGAACAGGTACCTGTCCCTGCGGATGAACTCCAACTCCCCGAAGAGGTGCATGAGTTGGAGACGTCCGCCGAAGAGGCTCCGGTCGCCCGATGAGGCTGCGGCTCCCCGAGGAACGTCCGGCGGAGCCGCCGACCGGATACAAGATCGCCCACCCGGTGCTGTCCCAGGACGGCACCCGGGCCGGGTTCACCGGGGTGTCGCTGGGCGGCGCGCTGCCGTACGGGGTTCTCGCCGACGCGTCCTGTGTCTACGGCCTGCGGCACCGTGCGCCGCACCGCCGCTGCGACTGCGGCTTCCACTGCGTGCACGACCGGGCGACGGCCGAGGGGCTGCTGTGCACCGCCGAGCACCGGGCGGCCGTCCTGCTCGACGTCACCGTCCTCGGCGCCTACATCCGCTTCGAACTCGGCTTCCGCTACGCCCGTCAGCGGGTGCGCGTCGCGACCGTCGGGCCCTGTGCCTGCGGTGCGGTCGCCGCCGTGCTCGCCGACGCCGGCTGGGGAAGGCCCGGATGGCGCGGCCTGGCCGCCGCGTGCGCGGGCTGCGTACGAGGGCGTACGTCCGTGTCGCTCGCGGGGTTCGCGCGGCTGGGCGGGGACGGGCTGCGGGTCGTGGCGGGGAGCGGCGCGGCGGCTCCGGTCGGTGGTCTCCCGGGCGGGGTCGGAGGACTGGGGGTGCCCGAACTCGTCGCCGAGGCCGCCCTGTTGCAGGCTCGGCTCGACTGGTTCCAGGGTCAGCTGGCGCGACTGGACGAGCGGGGGCCGGGCAACGGGCTCAAGGGGTAGGGGAGTTGGTCTCCAGCCGAGCTTGACCTCAACCATGGTCGAGGTCGGAGGCTGGTCGGCGTACCATCGATGCCGATCAACGGAGGCTGCCATGACCCGTCGTACCGACGCCTACCCCGACCTCACTCGCCCGGACGTCGGAGCGCCCTTCTTCAGTACCTGGCGGGTCGGTACCCCCGAACGGCAGCGGGAGACGGTCGACGCCATCGCCGCGACCTGGGAGCGCCAGGCCTGGCCGGCGGGCGGAGGGCTCGGCTACTTCGTCTACGCCGGTCATGACGGGACCACTCTGCTCCATCACTCCCAGTGGGCCCGTGAGCAGGATTACGAGGCCTTCCTCAAGACGCGGCGGCAGGCGCGCGTCGACGAGATCGACACCGCCGTACCCGGGATCGAGCGGGTCGCCCTCGACCGGTACCGGCGGTACCGCAGCCAGGAATGGGCCGCCGGGGACGCGCGCGTTCCCGGGCTCGTCGTGACCGTCCGGATCGACTTCGAGGAGGGAGCCGCGGAGCGGCGGCGCGAGTGGGTCGACCTGGTGCTCGGGGCCCTCGCCGAGCCGCTGGAGAGCGACCGCGGGCTCATCTCGGCCCACTTCCATCTGAGCCAGGACGGCACCCACGTCCTGAACTACGCCGAGTGGGAGAGCCCGGAGTCCTATGAGGGGGCCATCGCCGACCCGGGGGAGGGTGCCGAGGCGGTCGGCGCGCAGTGGGAGCGCGTGCGGACGTATCCCGAGGTGAAGTCGATCACCGGCAGTCGGTACTCGTACGTCCTCGGGCTCGTTCCCGAATGAGCTGATCTCGCTCCGGATCAACCGAAGACTTTTCTCCCCTGGACAAAAAAAGTTGTCGGTGGGAGTGTGGAGCCATGCTGGACGTCACCGTGATCGAGGACCCGGCGGCAGCCGCCGTTTCGCTGGACCCCATAAGGGGCCGGCTGCTCGCCGAGCTGGCCGCCGGACCCGCGTCGGCCGCCATGCTGGCCGGCAAGGTCGGACTGCCCCGGCAGAAGGTGAACTACCACCTCAAGGCGCTGGAGCGGCACGGCCTGGTCGAGCTGGCCGGGGAGCGCCGCAAGGGCAATGTCACCGAGCGGCTGATGCGGGCGACCGCCGCGTCGTACGTCATCTCGCCGCTCGCCCTGGCCGCCGTACAGCCCGATCCCGACCGTTTCCGCGACCAGCTCTCCGCGCGCTGGCTGCTGGCGGTCGGGGCGCGGCTGGTGCGGGACGTGGGCTCGCTGATCACCGGCGCCGCGCGGGCCCGTCAGCGGCTCGCCACCTACGCGCTCGACGGCGAGGTGCGGTTCGCCTCCGCCGGCGACCGGGCCGCGTTCATCGAGGAGTTGACGGCGGGCGTCGGCGCGTTGGTGCGCAAGTACGACTCGCCCGGTGCCGAAGGAGGGCGCGATCACCGAATCGTGGTGGCCGTGCACCCGACGGTCAAGCCCCGGACCGGCGAGGCGATTTCCGGCACGACAGGCGCCGCAGACACCACCGGCACCACTGACATCACACGTACCGCGGAAAATCAGGAGTGAGCGCCATGTCCAAGGAAGTTTCCAGGGGATTCGAGATCGCGCGCGAGTTCGAGGTCGACGCCAGTCCGGAGGAGGTGTGGGAGGCGGTCACCACCGGGACCGGAGGGTATCTGTGGCCGATGGAGCCGCCGGAGCCACGGGTCGGCGGCAAGGGGCCCTTCGGGTCCAAGGTCATCGCCTGGGATCCGCCGCACCGCTACACCAACCGTGTCGAGGACGTCGAGGGCATCTCCGAGCAGACACTCAACCAGCTCGACTACACGGTCGAACCGCGCGACGAGGGCCGCCGGGCCTGGGTGCGTTACGTGCACAGCGGCATCTTCGTCGACGACTGGGACAACCAGTACGACGGCGCCGCCCGGCACACCGACTTCTATCTGCACACCCTGCGGGAGTATCTGACGCACTTCGCGCCCAGGCCGGCCGCGTTCGCCACCTTCGACGGGCCCGAGGCGTCCAAGGCGGCCGACGCCCTCGCCGTCGTCGGGCGGGCGCTCGGGGTCGGGGAGGACATGGCCGTCGGTGCGCGGGTGACGGTCCGCGGGCCCGACGAGTTCGAGGCCGTCGTCGACTTCCGTAACCCGTACTTCATCGGGCTGCGCACGGACCGGGGCCTCACCCGCTTCTTCGGGCGGAACCACTGGGGCTACCCGGTGGGCATCTCCCTGCACGACTTCACGCCGGGTGCCGACATCAAGGAGTGCGAGGCCGCCTGGCAGGACTGGCTGAACGGCGTGTTCAGCCAGTCCTGAGCGGCCGTGCGACTACTGGTGACGACTGCTGGTTACGGCTACTGCTTGCGACTGCTGGTTACGGCTTGAACCGCAGCACCTGCGGGTCGTGGTCGCTGATCTGGTCGTTGAACTCCGCGTTGATGTGCACGGAGTCGTAGTCGAAGTCGCAGCCCCGGCTGATCGACGGGCTGACCAGGATCTGGTCCAGGACCTGGCTGTTGCCCTGGTAGTCGTAGGTGTAACGCTCGCTCTTCGGCAGCGACTTGATCGCCGACCACAGCGCGCCGTCGTCCTCCAGCAGCTTGGTGGTGTCGGAGAACTCGAAGTCGTTGATGTCGCCGAGCGTGATCACGTCCGCGTTCTTCTGGACCTTCAGGATGTCCTTGACGAACGAGTTCACCGCGGTCGCCTGGAGGTGACGCTGGGTCTCCGAGCTGCGCGCCGGCGGCTGGAACTGCGAGTGCAGACCCTGGTCGCCGCCCTTCGAGGAGAAGTGGTTGGCGATCAGGATGACGGTCTTGCCGCGGAAGGCGAACTCGCCCGCGAGCGGCTTGCGGCTGTTCGTCCAGGCCGCGTTCGCCGGGTCTATTCGGCCCGGGGAGACCGTCAGGGCGGCCTTGCCGTGGTCCTTGGTGACACCGGTGGCCGTCGTGGCGTCGCCGCCCGGCCGGTCGGTGAAGGAGACCCGCGCCGGGTTGAAGAGGAACACCTGACGGATGTTGCCGCCGGGCTCGCCGCCGTCCGCGAGGTCGACCGGGTCGATGGAGCGCCAGTCGTACGCCGGGCCGCCCGCCGCCACGATCGCGTCGATCAGCTTCCTGACCGTCTGGTCGGCGGCGACCGTACCGTCCTTCGTCGCGCCGTTGTTGTCCTGGATCTCCTCCAGGGACAGGATGTCGGGCGACTGCAGGTTGTTCACGATCGCGGCGGCGTGCTCCTCGAACGTGGCGTCGGACGGGTCGAGGTTCTCGACGTTGTACGTCGCCACCGCCAGCTCGCCGCGCGACTGCTTGCGGGTCGTCTCGCGCTTGAGGCCGCCCTGCTTCAGGGTGCCGATCTCGTTGGCGACGAGCGTGTAGCCACCGAACTGGTTGTAGTCCAGCGGGCCGGTGGTGGCGCCCTTGAGACTGTCGCCGACGTTCGCGGTCGGGAAGTCGGCGACCGCGCCCAGGGACTGGATCTGGAGCCGGCCCGTGTTCTGCGAGGTGTACGCGCCGTACACCGTGCCGCCACGCCGGTTGTCGTTCTCGTCCGGCTTCACCGTGACCCACAGCTCGGTGTACGGGTCGGTGGCGGTGACCACACGGGCGTTCTTGACCTGGACGTTCATGCCCTCAAGGGACTCGTAGTAGTCCAGGGCGTACTTCTTGGGCCGCAGCGTCAGCGCGTTCACCGAGCCGCTCGCGGCGGCGTCGCCGGCCGGGGTGTAGGCAGCTGGTACGGACCGGGCGTCGACGACGACCGGGGCCGGGACCGCGTTGCCGCTGGAGATGACGGTGACCGTCGGCTTGACGATCTCCGTCACCGCCTGGTTGCCGGACGAGGCGCCGCCGGGCACGAACTCCGAGACCGTGCCGGTGACGGTGACCGAGTCGCCGACCGCGACGGTCGGCTTGGAGCTGGTGAAGACGAAGACGCCCTCGCTGGTGGCCCGGTCGGCGTCCGGGGCCGTGTCCTGGATCCAGAAACCGCGCGACGAACCGTAGGTACGGACGCCGGTGACGATTCCCGCCACGTCCGTGACCTTCTGGCCGGCGAGCGGGGACAGGCGCGTGGTGCCCTGGATGTCATGAATGTGCACGGTGTCGGCGTGTGCGGCCGACGGGACCACGACCATGGTGGCGACCGTGGAACAGACAGCGGCGACAGTGAGCGCGGCAAGACGCGCGGAAGACTTGCTCGGCAACGGGATCCCTCCGGGGACAAACGTGGGTGCCGGGACGAAAGTGACAAGGGTGGTGCAGTGGGGGGAACGCGACCTGCTGGGCGGCTGGCGACGCGCGTAGACATCCGGTGAACACTCGGTACGGAAGGCTCCGCGCCGAAGGTTCGGCACCAGGCGATCGGCAATGAACGCCCGGCTTGGGGGGGAACAGTGAACATGATGGGGCACGGTGGAAGGCAAGGGGGTGCGGTGATTCGGCACCCCCTCCACTTCTACGCGCGTCAATCTCCTGCCTGGTCAGGCCACTTGTCAAGGTTTCAGCCATGTACGAGCTCTGGCAGGTACATGAACCGGGCGGCATGGTGCCAAATCCGTCTAGGCTGAGCGGTTGAGCCGTACGGCCTTCAACGCAACGTCGTACGGTCGTCAGACCCCGTCGTCGGACCCCGGGCGCTTACCGGGTGCCGCCGTACGGCCTTTCGGGCGCCTGAGGAGAAACAGCCGATGTCAGACAGCTCCCCCCTGCCGCCGGTGCGACTGCACTCCGAAGCGGAACTGGCGCGGGACGCGCTCGCCGCTCCGCTGGTCTCCCGCGCCGCCCGCCTCGCCCGCTGGGCGGGGCCGGACACCCGGGTCGAGACCGGCGGCGTACTCGTCGAGGAGCAACTCCCGGCGGCGGCTCAGGAGTTGGGGCTGATCGGCGCCGAGGGCGCGGCTGGGACGAGTGTCGAGGACGCGCTCGCCCACGCCGGTGAGGCCTGGCGGGTCGCCGTGGACACCGGGCTCGTCGAGGTCGTCGACGAGGAGAAGGGCACCGTCACGGTGGGCGAGGACCTGGCGCTGCTCACCTCCGGGTCGCCGCACGAGGTGCTGGCGGTGTGGCTCGGGGCGCTGGAGACCGTCCTCGCCGACGCGAGCGTGCCCGACCTCGACGATCTCGTCGACGCCATGGGCGAGGGCACCGAGGTCGACTTCTCCCAGCTGGACTGGGACCCCGACGCGGAGGCCGACTTCCTCGACGGTGTGCTCGCCAACCTGTACCTGCTGAGCGTCAGCGAGGGCGGCCCCGCCGACATCCCGGTACCGCTGCCGGCGCTGGCCGCGTCCATGGTCGTACCGAGCGACATGGGCGAGCCCACCAACGACGTCCTGGAGCAGGTCTCGGACATGATGATGCGCCTCGACGACCAGTTCAGACTGCTCGAACCCGTCGGGCTCGTCGCCTACCGGCCCGTCGACGAGGCGCTCATGGCGGAGGCCGACGATCCCGCCGAGGACGGGGCGGCGGGCGACGAGACCGACGTCTCCCGGTACGGCATGGTGCGGCTGACCCCGCTCGGCCTGTACGGCGTTCGGGCGCGGCTGCTGGAGGCCGGCTTCGAGGCGCCCGCCGTCGGGGATCTCGCCGACAAGGGAGCGGACGCGCTGCTCGACGGCACGGCGGCCTTCCCCGCGACGGCGGCGCGGGCCGAGACCGAACAGTGGCTGACGCGCCGCGAACCCCTCGCCGCGGCAAGGGAGTTGCTCGCGGCGGCCCGGGGCGGCGACGCCGGAGCGCCGCTGCGGCGGTTGCACTGCCAGCAGGCCCTGTCCCTCGTCGGCGGCGAGGCCGAGCCCGCGCTGCGCGAGGTCCTCGACGACGCCGAACTGGGTGGCCTCGCCCGTGTCTGGCTCAGCGAGTACGGCGCGCAGGACGTGCCGCCACCGTCCGAGGCGATGGTGTTCTGGCTGACCATCGACACGGTGGCCGCCCAACTTGCGGCCGAGGGCAACTCGGCTGAGCTGATCGGACTGGTGGAGGGGCTGGCGCAGCAGCACGGCGGCTTCTTCGAGGCCGCCTGGCGTGTGGAACATCCGGCTACGCCGGACGTGCTGGAGGCCATGGGGAGGTTGCATCCGGACAAGCGGGTGGCCAAGGAGGCGCGGAAGGCCGCGTTCAAGGCGCGGTCGCAGCAAGGGGGTTGAGCCGAAAATGAGTGGGGGTGCGCGTGGCAGGGTTTCGCCCCCGCCGCCCCTACCCGTCCCATGCCGTTCCTGGGGGCTGTGCCCCCGGACCCCCCTATCGCGCTGAACGCGCTCGTCCTCAAACGCCGGACGGGCTGAAGGTGCCGGCCGGCGCTGGAAGGGTGTCCGGGCGGGCTGAAAGGTTGACTCGGCGGAAGTCGGGCGCCGTTCAACCCGCGTTCAGGTGTGGGCGGGAGCGTGGCGCCGAACCGAGTGCGCCGCCCCCCGCCGTCACAGGAGACACCATGTCGCTCACCCGCAGGGACTTCGCCAGACAGTCCGCGATCACCTCGGCCGGAGTCGCACTGGCCGGAAGTGTCGGAGCCCTCGCCACCGCCCCCAACGCCCTCGCGTCCACGGAGAGCGCGGCCGGGGAACCGGCGGACCGGCACGGGCACCACGGAGTCGGCTACGGCCCGCTCCTGCCCGACCCCAAGGGACTGCTGGCGCTCCCCGCCGGATTCTCGTACCGCGTGATCACCCACAGTGGGAAGACCAAGCTGGACTCCGGCGAGATCACCCCGTCCAACCATGACGGCACCGCCGCCTTCGCAGGCCCGCGCGGCACCACCCTCCTCGTCAACAACCACGAGCTGAAGGGCCCGCGCGCCAACTGGAAGTACCCGGTGCCGCTCACCGAGGGCCTCGTCTACGACCCCGCGGCGTCCGGCGGCTGCACGGTCGTCGAGGTGCGTCCCGGGGGCCAGGTCGCCGAGTGGGTGGGCATCGCCGGTACCTCCACCAACTGCGCGGGCGGCAGCACCCCTTGGGGTACGTGGCTCACCTGCGAGGAGAACTCCGACCGCGCGGGCGTCAACGGCATGACCAAGGATCACGGGTACGTCTTCGAGGTCGACCCCTGCGACAGGCGCGCCAACCGGAACCCCAAGCCCCTGAAGTTCTTCGGGCGTTACGACCACGAGGCCGTCGTCATCGACCCCAAGCGCGGCCACGCCTACCTCACCGAGGACGCCGCGACCCCCAACGGCCTCCTCTACCGCTGGACCCCGCCGCGGCACTTCGGCTACGGCCACGGCACGTTCCGCACCCTCTCCGACACCGCCGGCACCCTCCAGGCACCCAAGTGCTTCGACTCCGCGGGCCGGTTCGTCGACGACCTCTCCCGCGCCACGAAGATCGGCACGGTGTACGGCGTCGACTGGGTCGACGTACCCGACCGCGACGCGAAGACCGTCGACGTGCGCAAGCAGTTCGGTGCCGGGGAGATCACCCGGGCCCGCAAGCTCGAAGGCATGTGGTGGGGTGACGGCGGCACCTACATCGTCTCCTCGTACGCCCGCGCCGAGAGCCCCGTCCAGCACGACGGCCAGGTCTGGTTCTACGACCCCAAGCGCCGCACCCTCACCCTGAAGGTCCTGCTGGGCGTGAACCCCGACCCGTCGGCCGACGGCGCTTTCGACGGCCCCGACAACATCACCGTCTCCCCCTACGGCGGCCTGATCCTCGCCGAGGACGGCGAAGGTATCCAGCACCTGTTCGGCGCGACGGACAGCGGGCGCACGTACCCGATCGCCCGCAACGAACTCAACGCCGGCACCGAAGAGGAGCCCGAGTACAGCGAGTTCGCCGGCGTGACCTTCTCACCCGACGGGAAGACGCTGTACGCCAGCATCCAGTCACCGGGGATCATGCTGGCGATCACGGGGCCGTGGAAGCGGCAGAAGCGCGGCTAGTTAATTGGGTCGCTCGGCCCGCGGTACGCCTCCTAGAGTGATGAACGTCCAGGTGCGAAGGCAGGACCTACTTCCACTGATAATGGGGCGGCCGCGGGTTCGAGTCCCGTCACCGGTACAACGCGCCGGTGTAGCTCAGGGGTTAGAGCACCTACGTCGGTTCCGCCGGCTTCGATCTCTGGACACCCAGAACTTCATGCACCTCCCGGTGCGCGATTCGATCTCGGGAGGCGCAGCAGATGGTGGGTGCCCGGTGCGCAGGCAGCGGATACTTCGGGAACTGGTGGGGAGAAATCCTCATGCGGGTTCGAATCCCGTCATCGACCTCGGGTCGGTGTGGCGGAACGGAAGACGCGCCAGTTTATGAGCAACCGTCGCCGATTTCGACCTCGGGCACTCTCCTTTTGCTGCGCCTTCCTCCAGGAAAAACCGTCCACGCACGAAGTGCTGGCGAATGGGGGGGAATTCATCATGGCGCGATTCAACACCAAGGCCGCCAAGGCGCAGTCCGCCTCGCGGGTCACCTCGACGGGGCGTGTGCTCCGTACGTACGAGGGCGGCCGTGGCCGTGAGCGGGACGAGCGCTCGGAGCTGTTCCTGCTGTCGCTGGCCAACTTCGTCGCGCAGAAGACCTTCTACGAGAGCGGCGAGGACCGGGACGACCGGTTCGCCGCGCTCGTACGCCGGCTCGCCGTCACCGACCCGGCGTGGACGGCGGGCCTCCTCGGCTGGCTGCGCGGCGAGGGCAACCTCCGTACGGCCGCCATCGTGGGCGCCGCCGAGTACGTGAAGGCCCGCCTCGACGCGAACGCCACCGACGGCCCCACCAACCGTCAGGTCATCGACTCCGTCCTGCGCCGCCCCGACGAGCCCGGCGAACTGCTCGCCTACTGGACCTCCCGGTACGGCAGGAACATCCCCAAGCCGGTGAAGCGGGGCGTCGCCGACGCCGTACGACGGCTCTACAGCGCCAAGTCGCTGCTGAAGTACGACACGGCGTCCAAGGGCTACCGCTTCGGCGACATCCTCAACCTCGTGCACGCGGCGCCGGACCCGGACAAGCCGTGGCAGGGCGAGCTGTTCCAGTACGCGCTGGATCGGCGCCACAACCCGGACACGGCCGTCGTCCCCAAGTCGCTGCCCGTGCTCACCGCACACCGTGACCTGATGGCGCTGCGGCCCGCCAAGCGGCGCAAGGTCGTGACCGGAGCACGCGGCGCCGAGCGGCTCGCGGACGCGGGGATCACCTGGGAGGCGCTCGCGGGCTGGCTGCAGGGGCCGATGGACAAGGCGGCCTGGGAGGCGGTGATTCCGTCCATGGGCGCGATGGCACTGCTGCGCAACCTGCGCAACTTCGACGAGGCGGGGGTGAGTGACGAGGTCGCGGCGCGGGTCGCCGCGAAGATCAGTGACCCGGCCGAGGTCGCGCGCTCGCGGCAGTTCCCCTTCCGGTACCTCGCCGCGTACCGGCACGCGCCCTCGCTGCGCTGGGCGTACCCGCTGGAGCAGGCGCTCGGGCACTCGCTGGCCAATGTGCCGGCCCTGGGCGGGCGGACGCTCGTCCTCGTCGACCGCTCGGGCTCGATGTTCTACTCCCGGCTGTCCGAGCGCTCGGAACTCACCCGGGCCGACGCGGCGGCGATCTTCGGCTCGGCGCTCGCGCTGCGGGCGGCGGATGCGGATCTTGTCGAGTTCGGTACGTCGAGCAACCGGGTGCCCTTCCGCAAGGGCGAGTCGGTGCTGAAGATCCTGGACCGCTTCGGAGACCTGGGCGGCACCGACACCACCGAGGCGGTCCGGCGCCACTACAGGAAGCACGACCGGGTACTGATCGTCACGGACGAGCAGTACACGTACAGCGTGCACGGCGACCCGACCGAGCAGATACCGGCCGACGTGCCGGTGTACACCTGGAACCTCGCCGGGTACCGGGCGGGCCACGGCCCGTCGGGGACGGGGAACCGGCACACGTTCGGGGGGCTCTCGGACGCGGCCTTCCGGACGGTTCCGCTGCTGGAGGGTGCGCACGACGCGGACTGGCCGTGGGTCGGCTGAGTCGCGCCTGAGCTGAGTCGCGTGGGGTGTGGCCCGTACTTCGGTGCGGGCCACACCCTTGTGCGGACACGTTTCTGACATCTAACATTTCAGTTGTGGAAGCGATACGGCCCGTCCCCCGGACCCTGCTCAGGGATCGCGCGTACGAAGCGATCCGGAACGCCATCGTCACTGGGGAGATCGAACCCGGTGCCGTGGTGCGTGACGCCGAGCTCGCCGAGCGGCTCGGGCTGTCCCGGGCGCCGGTGCGTGAGGCGTTCGCGCGGCTGGTCGACGAGGGGCTGCTGGAGAGCAAGCCGCAGAGCTACACGAAGGTGACGCCGGTCGTGGCCGCCGATGTGCGGGACGCGGCGGCCGTGGTCGGGGCCATGCACGAGCTGGTCACCCGGGTCGCCGTGCCCCGGTTGTTCGCCGCGGACGTCGAGGCGATGCGCACGGCCAACGAGCGGTTCGCGGCGGCCGTCCGTGCCGGTGACGTGGAGTCCGCTCTGCGTGCCGACGACCAACTGCACGACGTCCTCGTCCGAGTCAGCGGCAATCGTGCCGCAGCCGCAACCGCCGCCCGCTACACACCACTCATCCGCCGTTTGGAGCGACGACGCTTCAGCGAGGGCGGCAACTGTCGTTCGGCCGGCCTGCACGACCGGCTCCTCGATGCCTGCGCGGCGGGAGACGTCGACGAAGCGGTCCGTGTCACCGCGGAGATCTGGCGCGGGCTGGCCGAGCTCGCCGACAGCGACTGACAACGATCCTCGGAGGACCCATGTCCCTTGCCTCGTACGAGCGTTACCCCCTCCTCTTCGGCCCCTCGCCCGTGCACCCCCTGGAGCGGCTCACCGCACATCTCGGCGGTGCCTCGCTCTGGGCCAAGCGGGAGGACTGCAACTCCGGCGTCGCGTACGGAGGGAACAAGACCCGCAAGCTGGAGTACCTCGTCGCCGACGCCCTCGCCCAGGGCTGCGACACGCTTGTCTCGATCGGCGGTGTGCAGTCCAACCACACCCGTCAGGTCGCCGCCTGCGCGGCCCGCGCCGGGCTCAAGTGCGTCCTCGTGCAGGAGAGTTGGGTGGAGTGGCCCGACTCCGTCTACGACAAGGTCGGCAACATCCTGATCAGCCGGCTCGCCGGGGCCGATGTGCGGCTGGTGCGCGCCGGGTTCGGGATCGGCTTCAAGGAGAGCTGGGAACTGGCGCTGCGGGAGGTGGAGGAAGGGGGCGGCAAGCCTTACGCGATTCCGGCGGGCGCCTCCGACCACCCGCTCGGCGGCCTCGGGTTCGCCGGTTGGGCCTACGAAGTAGCCGAACAGGAAAGGGAGTTGGGGGTCTTCTTCGACACCGTGGTGGTGTGCTCGGTGACCGGGTCGACCCAGGCGGGCATGGTCGCCGGGTTCGCGGCCCTGGAGGAGGCGGGCGGCCGTACGCGGCGCGTGCTCGGCGTCGACGCGTCGGCGGCGCCCGCCCGGACCAGGGAACAGATCGCGCGGATCGCCCACAACACCGGCCAACTCATCGGCGTCAAGCGGGAGTTGACTCAGGCGGACGTCGAGCTGGACGAGCGTTACCACGCGGGTACGTACGGGATCCCCGACGACACCACCCTGGACGCGATGCGGCTCGCCGCCCGTACGGAGGGGATGGTCACCGATCCCGTGTACGAGGGGAAGTCGATGGCCGGGATGGTCGATCTGGTGGCGCGGGGAGAGATCGGACGGGATTCCACCGTGCTGTACGCGCACCTGGGCGGGCAGCCGGCGCTGAACGCGTACAGCGCGCTGTTCTAGTCCTCG
Organism: Streptomyces lacrimifluminis; assembly: GCF_014646095.1. Lineage (GTDB taxonomy): Bacteria > Actinomycetota > Actinomycetes > Streptomycetales > Streptomycetaceae > Streptomyces > Streptomyces lacrimifluminis. The sequence continues at coordinate 38,206 of NZ_BMMU01000020.1, forward strand.
CTGGTTGTCCTCTCTAGTCCTCGCCCGTCCTTCTGGAGTCCGGCTCCCGGTTCGGGAAGAGCGGTTCTGGGGCGGTGAAGGCGAGTTCGGCGAAGCGTTCACCTATGCGACGGTGGGTGGCCGCGTCCGGGTGGAGCTGGTCGGGCAGGGGGAGTTCGGCGAAGTCGGACTCGCCGTACAGGGCGCGGCCGTCGAGGTGGTGGAGGTTCGGGTCGTCCGCCGACCGCTGCTTCACGATGCGGGACAGCTCCTCCCGGATGACGTTGAGGGTCAGTTTGCCGGTGGCTCGCTCGGCGGGGTCGCCCATGGGCTGGAAGCGCGGTTCGCCGGCGCCGATCGGGGAGAGGTCCAGGGCGGTGGGGCCCGGGGTGTCCTCGTGCATGGGGCAGTAGAGGGGTGAGACGAGCAGGAGCGGTGCGGCCGGGTGGCCCTCGCGGATGGTGTCGAGGAAGCCGTGGACCGCGGGGCCGAAGGCACGCAGGCGCATCAGATCGGTGTTGACCAGGTTGATGCCGATCTTGACGCTGATCAGGTCGGCGGGGGTGTCGCGCATCGCGCGGGCGGTGAACGGGTCGAGCAGGGCGCCGCCGGCCAGGCCCAGGTTGATCAGCTCCACGTCGCCGAGGGACGCGGCGAGCGCGGGCCAGGTGGTGGTGGGGCTCGCGGCGTCGGAGCCGTGGCTGATCGAACTGCCGTGGTGCAGCCAGACCTTGCGGCCCAGGTCGCGTGCGGTCACGGGTTCCACGGGTGCGTCGGTGCGCAGGGCGACGAGCTCGGTGGTCTCGTTGTGGGGCAGCCAGATCTCGATGGTCTTCATGCGGTCCGGCAGGCCGGTGAAGCGGAGGGTGCCGGGCGGGCCGGGTTCGTGCGTCGCGGTGCCGGCGGTCATGTCGATGGTCAGGGTGTTGCCGACGCCGGTCACCGTGGACCGGGCGGTCAGCCGGCCGTCGACCAGCAGGTCGTACACGCCGTCGGGGCGGGGTGGGGCGCCCACGTAGACCCGCTTGGTCGGCAGCGCGTCCAGTTCGACGGAGGTCGCCCGGGTGCGGAGGACCAGCCGTACGCCGGAGGGCTGGGACTCCGCCGCGGCGAGCTGGGGGTCCGCGCACTGGGCGCGGGCCCGGGCGGGCAGCCGGTGGGGGAGTAGGCCGTGGGGGGTGTGCTCCAGGTCGAGGGCGCCGTGTATCAGGTCCGCGGTGATGTGTGTATTGACGTGTGGGGTGGTGTGCCCCGGCTCGGTGTGCATTCTGTCCTCGGCCTGTCGGTCAACGGGTGGGAGGGGACGGCCAGTTGCGCAGCAGGGCGTCGAGGGCGTCCAGGATCCGGGTCCAGCTCTCCTCCGAGTCGGGGGTGCTGTGACTGAAGCCGCCCGCCGTTTCCAGGCTGGTGAAACCGTGGAAGACGCTGCCCAGCAGGCGGACCGCGTGGGTCTGGTCGGGCTCCGTCAGCTCGTAGCCCCGCAGGATGGCCCGCGTCATCCGGGCGTGCCGGACGCCCGCGCCGGCGGCGGCGGTCTCGGGGTCGAGCCTCATCCGGGTGGCGGCGGCGCGGCCGGGGTGTGCCCGGCCGTAGTCGCGGTAGACGCTCGCGAAGGCGGTCAGGGCGTCCTTGCCGGCCCGTCCGGCCACGGCGTCGGCGGCCAGGTCGGCGAGTTCCTCCAGGGCCAGCAGGGCGATCCTGGTCCTGAGGTCATGGGTGTTCTTGACGTGGGAGTACAGACTCGCGACCTTGACGTCGAACCGCCGGGCGAGCTCCGAGGCCGTCACCTGGTCGAAGCCGACCTCGTCGGCCAGTTCCGCTCCGGCTCTGGTCAGGCGTTCCGCGGTCAGTCCTACGCGTGCCATGACCATCCTCCTGTTTGGCTAAGGCGAATATAGGTTTCCCTAAAGAGTTTAGGCAAATTAGCCTGCCACTATGGAGTCGCTGACTGAGCAAGAGATCCGCGCCGCGTTCGTGAACTGCACCAAGGGCGAGACGCGGCGCCTGTCCGTGCCGCGCGACCTGGCCGACCGGCCCTGGGAGGACCTGGACTACCTCGGCTGGCGGGACCCCCAGGCCCCTGACCGCGCCTATCTCGTCACCCGGCTGGACGGCAGGGCGACTGGCCTCGCCCTGCGCGCTTCCACGCCCGCCTTCGGGCAGACGCGGCGCAGTATGTGCTCGATGTGCCTGACCTCGCACACCGGAGGCGTGTGCCTGATGGTCGCGCCGAAGGCGGGGAAGGCCGGGAAGCAGGGCAACTCGGTGGGTGCGTACATATGCGGCGACCTCTGCTGCTCGCTGTATGTGCGGGGCAGGAAGGACGCGGGCGCCGGGGCGCGGCTCCACGAGACGATCACTCTGGAGGAGAAGATCCGGCGGACCGTGGGGAACGTCGCCGCGTTCATCGCCAAGGTGACGGCTTGACGGTGCGACGGGGTGGCGGTTTCACTCCACGGTCCGCTTCGGTGCGTCGATGTGTGTTGGTGTGTGTTGGTTGTGCGTGAGGACGACGACTGGTCGGCCGCGCGTGGTTACAGCGCCTGGGCGGCCGGTTTCACCATGCCCCTGACCGTGCGGGACTTGACGAAGTCGCCGATCGCCGTCATCTCCCACTCGCCCGAGAACTGCTTGATCATCTTCGCCATCAGCACGCCCGTCTGCGGTTCGGCGCTGGTCAGGTCGAAGCGGACCAGTTCCTCGCCCGTCGCCGCGTCCAGGAGACGGCAGTACGCCTTGGCCACCTCGGTGAACTTCTGGCCGGTGAAGGAGTTGACCGTGAAGACCAGACCGGTGACCTCCTGGGGGAGACGGCCCAGGTCGACCACGATGACCTCGTCGTCACCCCCGCCCTCGCCCGTGAGATTGTCGCCGGAGTGTTTGATCGCGCCGTTCACGATGGAGAGCTTGCCGAAGTAGCAGCTGTCGATGTGGTTGCGCTGCGGGCCGTACGCGATGACCGACGCGTCCAGGTCGATGTCCTTGCCCCGGTACGCGGGCTCCCAGCCGAGGCCCATCTTGACCTGGGAGAGGAGCGGCCGGCCGCCCTTGACCAGGGAGACGGTCTGGTTCTTCTGGAGGCTTACGCGGCCCTTGTCGAGGTTGATCTTCCCGGTGCCGGGGGCCTGGGCGGGCGGAGCCGGCGGTGCGGCGGGCGCGGGCGGAGAGGAGACCGAGGCGACGGGGGCGGGCGGCGCCGTCGGGGGCGCGGGGGGCTGGACCGTGGCCTGCTGTGCCGCCGGGGCGGGTGCCGGTTCCTCCACGCTCACGCCGAAGTCCGTGGCGATGCCGGACAGGCCGTTCGCGTAACCCTGGCCCACGGCGCGGGCCTTCCAGGCGCCGTTGCGGAGGTAGACCTCGACGATCACCAGGGCCGTTTCCGAGCCGAGCTGCGGGGGCGTGAACGTGGCCAGTACGGAGTTGTCGTCCGCGTTGCGGATCGTTGCCGTCGGTTCGATGCCCTGGAAGCTCTGGCCCGCGGCGTCCGGGCTCGCCGTGACCACGATCTTCTCGATGCCCGGGGGGACGGCGGCGGTGTCGACCGTGATGGAGTCGGGGGTGGTGCCACCGCCCGAGCGGTACGTCACGCCGGGGCCGGTCGGCTGGTTGTAGAAGATGAAGTCGTCGTCGGAGCGCACCTTGCCGTCGGCGGTGAGCAGCAGGCTCGATACGTCGAGCCGCACCGGGGCAGCGACGTCCACCGTCACTCGGGCGACGGGGAGAGGGATGTTCGAGCCGGGGGTCATAGCTGTCATGACCGGTGAACGAGCGGACCCGCTTTGCCGTTCCCTTACCTTGCGGTCAATTGGTTCAGTGCCGGTTGCGGGGGTGGTTGCGGGCCGTTCGCTCGTTGCCACGCTTGTAGTTTCCGGTCCAGCGGGCCATGACCAGCTGGGGGTCGCCGGATTCCACTTCCGCCAGGAACTCGGTGGCCCTCGGGCCACGGAGGGTGGTGGCGGGGTGGGCGCCGTGGGTGATCTTGACTGTGCCGTCGGGGTGGTGGGTGTAGGCGAAGCCGTTGGGGCGGGGCATGGGGGGATGGTAGGCGGGTGGGGCGGGCCCTGCCCTAGGGTTTTCGCCCCCGCCGCCCCTACCCGTCCCATCCCTCCCCTGGAGGGGGGACCCCAGACGGGCTGAAAACGCCGACCGGCACCGAGAAGTCGACCTACGGCACCACCACGATCTTTCGGCCCACGCCCGAGGCGAACTGGTCCAGGGCCTGGGGGTACTGGTCCAGCGGCAGGCGGTCGCTGATGAGGACCTCCGGGTCCAGGACACCTGCCGCGAACAGCTCCGCCGCCCGTTCGAAGCTGTGCAGCACCGCCATCGACCCTGTGATGGTGATCTCCTGGTTGTAGACGCGGTACGGGTCGATCGTGACCCGGGTCGCGTAGTCCGCGACGCCGAACTGGAGGAACGTGCCCGCCTTCGCGACCCGGTCCAGGCCGTCCTGGATCGCCGCCGCGTTGCCCGTCGCGTCCACCACCACGTCCCAGCCCTGCGGACGTTCCAGCTCGTCCGCGTTCGTCGCCGAACCTGACACGCCCAGCAGCTGGGCCGTCGACAGGCGCTGGGCGTTGATGTCCACCACGTCGACACGCGCCGCGCCCGTCCGCTTGGCCAGCTCCAGCATCATCAGGCCCATCGTTCCCGAGCCGTAGATCAGTACGTGGGCGCCCAGACGGGTCCGGAGTACGTCGTAGCCCCGTACCGCGCACGACAGTGGCTCCACCAGCGCCGCGTCCTGGGTGCGGATGTGCTCCGGCAGCCGTACGCAGTTCGCGACCGGGGCCACCGCGTACTGCGCCGCGCCGCCTGCCGTCGTGACGCCGATCGCGGCCCAGCGTTCGCAGAGGTTGTTGTGGCCGGTGCGGCAGTAGCGGCACTCGTGGCAGTAGAGGGAGGGGTCCACGGCCACGCGGTCGCCCACCGTCAGTTCCGTGACCGCCGTACCCACGCCGACCACCTCGCCCGCGAACTCGTGCCCCGGCACGATCGGCAACGTGGGGGCGAACTCGCCCTGGAGGATGTGCAGGTCGGTGCCGCACAGGCCGCAGGCCGCGACCTCGACGACGACCTCGCGGGGGCCGGGTGACGGGTCCGGGACCTCCAGGACGACGGCCTTGCCCACGGACTCGATGACGGCTGCCTTCACTTCACGGCTCCCAGTGACAGGCCCTGGACCAGTTTGTCCTGGGCCGCGAACCCCGCGGCGAGCACCGGCAGGGAGATGACGAGCGACGCGGCGCACACCTTCGCCAGGAACAGGCCCTGGCTGGTGATGAAGCCGGTCAGGAAGACGGGGGCCGTCTCGGCGACCACACCCGTCAGCACGCGTGCGAACAGCAGTTCGTTCCAGCTGAAGATGAAGCAGATCAGGGCCGTCGCGGCGATGCCCGGGAGGGCTATCGGGGCGACCACCCGGGTGAGGACCGTGGGCAGCCTCGCCCCGTCCACCCTTGCCGCCTCGATGATCGCCACCGGGACCTCGGAGAGGAAGGACTGCATCATCCACACCGCGATCGGCAGGTTCATGGACGTGTAGAGGATGACCAGCAGCCAGATGTTGTCCAGCATGTCGGTGTTCTTGGCGAAGAGGTAGATCGGGAGCAGGCCCGCCACCACCGGCAGCATCTTCGTCGACAGGAAGAAGAACAGGACGTCCGTCCACTTCTTCACCGGGCGGATGGAGAGGGCGTATGCCGCCGGGAGCGCCAGCAGCAGGACGCACAGGGTCGACACCAGCGATGCCACCGTCGAGTTGATCAGGGACGGCCAGGGGCTCGCGCCGCCTCCGGTGCCGAAGAACTCGCGGTAGCCGTCGAGGGTCAGTGCGGCGCCGAAGGACGGGGGGTTGGTCGCCGCGTCCTCCTCCGAGTGGAAGGACGTCAGGGCCATCCACGCGATCGGGAGGAAGAAGAGGATGCCCGCCAGCCAGGCCAGCAGCCCCAGGCCCGCTCCTCGGGTGCGGCGGGGACGTTCACGTACTGCTGCCGTGGCGCTCATGCTCGGGACGCCTCCTCGCGGAACAGGGACGAGACCACGCGCAGGGCGAAGGTCGCGATGATGATCGAACCGATGACCACCAGGACGCCGGCCGCTGAGGCCAGGCCGTTCTCGTGGGCCTGGTAGAAGCTCTGGTAGACGGTGTAGGGGAGGTTCGCCGTGCCCAGGCCGCCCGAGGTGATCGTGAAGACCGCGTCGAAGTTCTGGACGATGTAGATCGAGCCCAGCAGGGCGCCGAGTTCGAGGTAGCGGCGCAGGTGGGGGAGGGTCAGGTGGCGGAAGACCTGCCAGTCGTTCGCGCCGTCCACCTTCGCCGCCTCGATCTGCTGCTGGTCGCGGCTCTGCAGTCCGGCCAGCAGGATCAGCATCATGAACGGCGTCCACTGCCAGACCAGTGATGCCTCCACCGCGAGCAGCGGGGTGTTGGAGATCCAGTCCGGCTGCGGGCCTCCCACGTAGTGCAACAGGCCGTTCAGCAGGCCGTATTCGGGGTTGTAGAGCACGTGCTTCCAGAGGAGGGCCGCCGCCACCGGGACCACCAGGAAGGGGGCGATGAGGAGGGTGCGGACGATGCCCCTGCCACGGAACCTGCGGTCCAGGAGGAGCGCCAGGGCCAGGCCGAGGACCAGGCTGGCCAGGACCACCGCCGCGGTGAGCAGGATCGTCGTCCACACCGACTGGCGCAGGTCCGCGTCGGTCAGGACCTCCGTGTAGTTGGCGAAACCCGTGAAGCGGCGGGCGTTCGGGTAGAGCGCGTTCCAGTCGAAGAACGAGATCACCAGCGTGGCCACGAACGGGAGTTGGGTCACGGCGATCATGAAGATCAGGGCGGGGAGCAGCGGGGCCCGGGTGGCCCAGGCGCGCATGCGGTTCGAGGGGCGCTTCACGGCGCGTACGGATGGTGCGGCGGCTGTCGGGGCTGTCGTGGTCGCGGTCATCGTCCCTCGTACTCCTCGGAGATCTCCTCTGCCAGCTTCTGGGACTTCTTCAGGGCCGACTCGACGGACTGGCGTCCGGCGATGGCCGCGCTGATCTCCTGCGAGACCCTGGTGCCGAGATCGGTGAACTCGGGAATGCCGACGAACTGGATGCCGGGTGCGGGGCGCGGCTGGACTCCGGGGTCGTCGGGGCGGGCGCCCTCGATGGCCTCCTTCGTCGTCTCCTGGAAGGCGGCGGCCTCTCGGCGGTAGGCGGGGTTCTCGTACGTCGACGCGCGCTTGCCCGCCGGGACGTTGGACCAGCCGATCTCGTCGCCGACCAGCTGCTCGTACTCCTTGCCGGACGCCCAGGACACGAACTTCCAGGCGTCGTCGGGGTTGCGGGAGGCCTGCTGGATGCCCCAGGCCCAGGTGTAGAGCCAGCCGGAGGACTCCGTCTTCTCGACGGGGGCCGGTACGTAGCCGATCCTGCCCTTGACCGGGGAGTTCGCCGACTCCAGGGAGCCGGCCGCGGACGTGGCGTCGTACCACATGGCGACCTTGCCCTGGGTCATGTTGTTGAGGCACTCGGCGAAGCCGGCCTGGGGGGCGCCGGACTCGCCGTGGTCACGGACCAGGTCGACGTAGAAGTTCACCGCCCGCTGCCACTCGGGGGAGTCGAGCCTCGCCTTCCAGTTCCTGTCGAACCAGGTGCCGCCGAAGGTGTTCACGATCGTGGTGAGGGGTGCCATGACCTCGCCCCAACCCGGCAGTCCCCGCAGGCAGATGCCCTTCATGCCAGGCTCGGCGCCGTCGGCCCTGGCCGCCAGGTCGGCGACCTGGGTCCAGGTGGGGTGCGGGGGCATGGTGAGGCCCTTCGCCTCGAACACGTCCTTGCGGTACATCAGGAAGGACGACTCGCCGTAGAAGGGCTGGCCGTACAGCTTCCCGTCGTCGCCGGTGAGGGACTGGCGCATCGGCGTGAGGATGTCCTGTTCGTCGTACGCGCCGTCCTTCGCGACGTACGTGTTCATCTCGTGCAGCCAGCCGTTGCGGGCGTAGATCGGTATCTCGTAGTTGGAGAGGGTCGCCACGTCGTACTGGCCCGCCTGGTTGGCGAAGTCCTGGCTGATCTTGTCGCGGACGTCGTTCTCGGGCAGGACGGTGAAGTTGACCTTGATGCCGGTCTCCTTGGTGAAGTGGGCCGCGGTGAGCTTCTGCAACTCGACCATCTGCGGGTTGTTCACCATCAGGACGTTGACGGCGTCGCCGCCGGAACCGGACCCGCCCGCTCCGGCCCAGCAGCCGGAGAGCAGCGGGGTGAGCAGCGTCCCTGCGGCGGCCAGGGCGAGTGTGGCTCGCGGCCTCCGTCGGCTCGGGGTTCGCATGGATCGCTCCTGGAGGTATGGGGGCATAACGGGCGCTTGTGGGCGTGGGGGTGCCGGTGAGGGGAGTGAGGGGGAAAGAGGTCAGGGGATGGTGAGTGGGGTGAGTTGGGGGCTCAGACTCGGATGACCTGCGGGCCGCGCAGGGAATAGCGGTGTGCTTCCGCCGTGGGCAGCAGAGTGCTCGTGACGATCGCGTCCAGGTCGCCGATCTCGGCGAACCGGCAGAAGCTGACCGCCCCGAACTTGGTGTGCACGCCCGCGAACACCGTGCGCCGCGAGGCCCGGATCGCCTGTGCCTTGACCTCGCTGACGGCGGGGTCGGGCGTGGTCAGGCCGTGTTCGCGGGAGATGCCGTTGGCGCCGATGTAGGCCAGGTCCAGGACGAAGCCGGCCAGCATCTTCGTCGTCCAGTGGTCGACCGTCGCGAGGGTGCCGGGGCGGACCCGGCCGCCGAGCAGCAGGACCGAGGTGTTCTCGGCCTCCGCGAGCGCGCCCGCGACGGGCAGGGACGCGGTGACCACGGTCAGCGGCCGGTCCCCGGGCAGTGCTTCGGCGATGAGCTGCGGGGTGAACCCCTCGTCGACGAAGACCGTTTCGGCGTCCCCGAGCAGTTCGGCCGCGGCGGCGGCGATCCGGCGCTTCTCGGGCACGTGACTGGTGGCGCGGAAGGCGAGCGTCGTCTCGAAACCGGCGCTCTCCACGGGGTAGGCGCCGCCATGGGTGCGGCGGACCAGGCCGTGGTCCTCCAGGGCGCGCAGATCGCGCCGTACGGTCTCCTTGGCCACGCCCAGATCGGCGGCGAGCGTGGTCACGTCGACCGAGCCGGTGGCACGGGCGGCGCGCACGATGTGCCGCTGGCGGTCCTCCGCGGTTCCGGCCATGAGGTTCCCCGCTTTCCTGCGCCGTCTGCCCGTTCGGGCCCTCGGGGGAAGTTGTACAGCGGGTGGGGTGCGATGACGAGGTCTGTTGAGGGGGTGATAGTGACCGCGTCTGCCCGTTCGGGCGGGGTGGGCCCACTGGCTCGGTCGGTGCGGTCGGGTCGCGGCTGCCGGTTCGTTGTGGCTGGTCGCGCGGTTCCCCGCGCCCCTGATGGTGCGCTGTCGCGGCACCATCAGAGGCGGCCGTTCCTGCCCGAATATCATGGCGGGCGGGCCCGTTCGGTGCCCGCCCGCCGTTCCGGAGCCTTCGCGCGGCTGTCAGTACGGCCAGATCGGCGGGTCGGTCACGAAAGCGCCGCCGAGGTAGGCGTGTGCCTCGTTGCCGGGCTGGAGGTCGCCCTGCTCGGCGATCAGTTTCTCGGCGTACGGCTCGGAGTCGTCCTGCGGTGCGTAGCCGAGTGCCCGCGCGGTGCCCAGGTCCCACCACAGGCGCGTGTTGGCGGAGGAGCCGTGGACGACGGTGTGGCCGACCTCCTCGGCGGTCAGGGCCGCGTGGAGGAGGCGGGCGCCGTCGGCGGGGCTCATCCACAGTGACAGCATGCGCACGCTGGTCGGCTCCGGGAAGCAGGAGCCGATGCGGACGGAGACGGTCTCCAGGCCGTGCTTGTCCCAGTAGAGCTGGGCCAGGTCCTCGCCGAAGGACTTGGAGAGGCCGTAGAAGGTGTCCGGGCGGCGCGGGGTGTCGACCGGGATCAGGGGATCGGCGCCCTGGGGGCGGGGGGTGAAGCCCACCGCGTGGTTCGAGGAGGCGAAGACGACGCGTCCCACGCCCTCCTCGCGCGCCGCCTCGTACAGGTTGTACGTGCCCTCGATGTTCGCCCTGAGGATCTTCTCGAAAGAGGACTCCAGCGAGATCCCGGCGAGGTGGATGATCGCGTCGACACCCCGCACGGCCTCGCGCAGCGCCGCCCGGTCGGTGAGGTCCGCGGTGATCGCGTCGGGTTCGCCCTCGATGGGGAGCAGGTCGAACAGACGCAGTTCGTAGCCGTAGGACGGGAGAAGGTCCCGCATCAGGGTGCCGAGTCCGCCGGCGGCGCCGGTGAGCAGAACGGTGCGGGGAGCGGGCATCCTCGGGTCTCCTTGGGGCTCCTGGAGGGTTCTCCTTGAGGCAAAGGCCGCATGCATGTACGGCATTCACATCCATGGACACGCTAGGGAGGGGTGGCCGGTGTCGTCAAGTGTGACGTAGAGCTGCGGATTCTGCCCTGCGCTTGCCTTCGATCGGCTTGACCCGCCCCACGGCGGGCCCTTAGCGTGAAAGTGTTCAGAAATGTAGACGTTAATCAGAAGCGTGCACGAATGCATGCCCAGGGAGAGCCCGTGACGCCAGCCCCCCTCGCCGCCGCCCTAGCCACCCGGCTCACCGTCCCGAGCGGTCCGCTGTTCTTCCCCGTCACCGCGTACGGCCCCGACGGCTCGCTCGACCTCGGCGTCTTCCGCGCGCATGTGCGCCGGGGCGTGGAGGCGGGGGCCGCTGCCGTCTTCGCGTGCTGCGGCACCGGGGAGTTCCACGCGCTGACGCCCGAGGAGTTCCAGGACTGTGTACGGGCCGCGGTGGAGGAGACGGCAGGGCGGGTGCCCGTGGTCGCGGGCACCGGATACGGCACCGCGCTCGCCGTGCGCTACGCGCGTCTCGCCGAGGAGGCCGGGGCCGACGGGCTGCTCGCCATGCCGCCGTATCTGGTGGTGGCCGGGCAGGAGGGGCTGCTGCGCCACTACCGGGAGCTGGCCGGGGCCACCGCCCTGCCGGTCATCGTCTACCAGCGCGACAACGCGGTGTTCACACCCGAGACCGTCGTCGGGCTGGCGCGCACCGAGGGGATCATCGGGCTCAAGGACGGGCTCGGCGACCTGGACCTGATGCAGCGGATCGTGAGCGCCGTACGCGCTGAGGAGATCGTCGACTTCCTGTACTTCAACGGGCTGCCGACCGCGGAACTGACCGGGCCGGCCTACCGGGGCATCGGCGTCACCCTCTACTCGTCGGCCGTCTTCTGCTTCGCGCCCGAGATCGCGCTCGCCTTCCACAAGGCGCTGGGCACCGGTGACGACGTGACCGCGAACCGGCTCCTGGACGGCTTCTACCGGCCGTTCGTCGAGCTGCGGGCGCAGGGGCGCGGGTACGCCGTCTCGCTCGTCAAGGCCGGCGTGCGGCAGGCCGGGCTCGACGTCGGGGAGGTCCGGCCGCCGCTGCACGAGCCGACCGAGGATCATGTGAAGCAGCTCGTGCGACTCGTCGAGCGCGGTCGCGCGCTGCTGGAGGCCGAGTCCGTGTCCGTGCCCAAGGCCGAGACCGAGACCGCGGTCGTTGTCGGTTCCGGTTCCGGTTCCGAGTCCGAGTCCGAGCCCGAGGAGCGCGTGTGAAGGCGTCCGCGTTCGTCTATCCCTGGGACGTCAACGGCGACCCCGACGCCGCCCGGCGGATCGCCGCGCTCGGCGTGGAACAGGTGACCCTCGCCTCCGCGTACCACTCCACGCGCGCGTTGACCCCCCGTCACCCGCGCCACCGCATCGTCACCGCCGAGCACGCGGCCGTGCTGTACCCCACCGACCCCACGGACGAGCGCTGGGCGGGCCGCGAACTGCGCCCGTACGCCGCCGGGGCGTGGGCCCCCGGGGACGCGTACGGCGAGGCCGCCGACGCCCTCGCCGACGCGGGCCTCGACGTGCACACCTGGGTGGTCCTCGCCCACAACTCCCGCCTGGGCGCCGACCGTCCGGACACCTCCGTGGTCAACGCCTACGGGGACCGCTACCCCTGGGCGCCCTGTATCGCGCAGCCCGCCACGCGCGCGTACCTCGTCGATCTCGCCGCCGAGGCCGCCGTACGGCCCGGAGCGCGAGGTACGGAACTGGAGTCCCTCGGCTGGTACGGACTCACCCATCTGCACGCCCACGACAAGACCGGCGCCATCGGGCTCGGCGACACCGGCCAGTATCTGATGGCCCTGTGCTTCTGCCCGTCCTGCCGGGCGGGGTACGGCGCCCGGGGCCTCGACCCCGACCGGCTGGGGGTGGCCGTACGCGCCGCGCTGGAGCCGCTCTGGCGGGGCGCGCCGGATCACGGCGGGGGATGGGCGGGGGTCGAGAAGGCCCTCGGCGAGGAGAAGGCGGCCCTCACGCGCGCGTGGCGCGAGGAAACGGCCCGCACGCTCCAGGAGGCGGCCGTCGCGGCGGTCCGGGCGGCGGCTCCGGCCGGCTTCCAGGTACTGCTGCACGCCGACCCCGTCTGGTACCACGTCGGCGCCAACCCGGGCGTGGACCCCGCGCACATCCTGTCCGTCGCGGACGGTGTGGTGGTGCCGTGCACGGGCGGGGCGGGCCTGCTGACGCCGTTCGCGGAGGTGGAGCGGGAGAAGGGTGTCCTGGCCGCCAACTTCGTCGTGGTCTCCGGGATGGGCGGCAGGCCTGGCACCCTCGCGGCGGACGCGGAGCGCGCTGCCGGGCTCGGGGCCACCGAACTGCGGCTATATCACGCCGGGTTGGCATCGGACGGCGACCTCGACGCGGTACGGGACGCGCTGGCCCGGCGCTGAAACAGCGCTCCGGCGGCCAGCGGCAGAGCGAGGGCACGGCCGACGAGAGTCACCTGGTGGCCGACGAGCTCGACCGGCGCCGCGCCCACGGCGCCGGACCGACCGCCGTGGGCGCGAACAGCAGGCAGTTGGCGGTCGCCGCGGTACGGCCGGGCAGTTTCATTTCCCGGGGCTTCCGCTGTAGGGCGATGAGACCCCCGAGCGGGACACACGCCGGGCCCATCCCGTACGCCGCGACCCCGCGCTCCCCGAGGCGGCGCGCAGCAGCGGGCCCGGCACCGGGCCCACCGCGACCGAGCCGACGCCGTGGAGAACGTACAGCGGCAGCCGGTCGTGCCGGCACAGGAAGGCGGCGCCCTCGGCGGTGCGGGTACGCCGGTCCCTGACCCGGATCCCGGCGTCGCGGTCCCGGAGGACGCGCGGCACGGACCGGGTTCGAGCCGTCATGCCTGGTCATCGTGGGGCTGAGGGGCGGGCGATGAGTTTCGGGTACGGCGTCGGTCTACCCCCTGCAGTGCCGACCAGCCTTGAGGAGAAGCCGATGACCGGCCAGACGACCTTCGATCTCGGACCGCAGGCAAGGAGCGTGGCCCGGCTCGCGGAGCAGGTGACCGGCGAGCAGCTCGCGGCCGGGACACCGTGTCCGGCGTACGCCGTGCGCAATCTGCTGGGGCATGTCGCCGGGCTGTCCGTCGCCTTCCGTGACGCCGCGCGCAAGGACCTCGGCGTGACGACGGACACCAGCCCGGACTCCTTTGTGCCGGACATCGCCGCCGACTGGCGCGAGACCCTGCCGAAGGTGCTCGACGAACTCGCCGACGCCTGGCGCGACCCGGCAGCCTGGACCGGCGAGACCCGCGCCGGTGGCGTGACCCTGCCGGGCGCGGTCGCCGCAGCCGTTGTGGCCGACGAACTCGTCGTCCACGGCTGGGACCTGGCCCGCGCCACCGGGCAGGAGTACAAGCCCGACCCGGTCGCTGTGGAGGCATCGTACGGCTTCCTGGCCGCCGCTGCCGAGCAGAACGGCGGGGACGGAATCTTCGGCCCGGTCGTCCCGGTGCCGGACGAGGCGCCGCTGCTGGACCGGGTGATCGGGCTCACCGGGCGGGATCCGGGGTGGACGCCGGCGTGATCGGGAGCGGATGGGGGCCGGGCGGGGCGACGGTGTGATGGGGAGCGGGCGGGGGCCGGGCGACGGTGTGACCGGGAACGGGGGCGGGGCCCGGGCTGGACGACCGCGCGATCGGGAGCGGGCGACAGCCCCTGCCTGCGTGGCCTTCCAATCTCCGTACGCCTGCCCGCACCGCCCCGTACGCTCCCCGCATGCCCCTGAGCCTCACCGTCCTCGGCACCGCCTCCCCGCATCCGGAGCCGGGGCGCCCCTGCTCCGGCTATCTGGTGCGCGGCGGCGGTGCCGAGGTGTGGGTGGACGCCGGGCCCGGCACCTTCGCGGAGTTGCAGAGGCACACCGATCCCGCACGGCTCACCGCGATCTGGATCTCCCATCTGCACGCCGATCACAACGCCGATCTGCTGGCCGCCGTGTACGGGTTCGCCTTCGGCGGGCTGACCCCGCCCGCGCCGATTCCCGTCTACGCGCCGCGTGAGTGCGCGCGCCGGCTCGCGGGGTTCTTCGGGCAGCCCAACCTCGGCTTCCTGAGCGGAATCCTCGACTTCAGGCCGCTGTACGACGGCCACATCGTCCAGCACTGGAACCTGCGCCTCACGACCCGCGCGGTCTCCCACGGCATGGAGGCGTACGGGCTGCGTGCCGAGTCGCAGGGGAAGGCTCTCGCGTACTCCGGTGACACCGGACCCTGCGACGCGCTTGCCGAACTCGCCAAGGGCGCCGACCTGTTCCTGTGCGAGGCCGACATCGACCGGCATGGTGATGGCGATGGCGAACAGGTGCATCTGACGCCGGAGGACGCCGGCGCGTACGCGAAGGGGGCCCGCTCGCTGCTCGTCACCCACGTCGGGCCCACGCTCACTCGCGACGCGGCCACCGACCGTGCCGCCGCCGTCTTCGGCGGGCCCACCGACACCGCGTACGAGGGCACGACCAAGCTCATCTGACCCGCGCGGCGACCCCTGCCCCGTGCGGGAGGTCTCAACTTCCTTTGTCAGAAGCGTTGACGAAACACGGAGCCCCTCCTACCTTCAAGCCGTCGTACTTCGTACGTCATATATGAGACGCGATATGTGAGATCCGATACGCGAGATCTGATCCGGTGGATCCGGTCCGTCAAGATCCGAGAGGCACGCATGACCTCTGTGCCCACGCCGATCCCGTCCCGCACGCAGTTCGTGCAGGAAGGGATCAAACACCGCATCCTCACCGGGCAGCTGACGCCGGGTCAGGCCCTGGTCGAGACCGAGCTCGCCGCACAGTTCGGGGTGTCGAAGACCCCGGTGCGCGAGGCGCTCAAGACGCTGGCCGGCACCGGGCTCGTCGTGATGAACCAGTACAAGGGCGTCACGGTGCGCATGGTGGACGCGGACATGGCGCGCGAGGTCTACGACGTACGGCTGCTGCTGGAGCCGGAGGCACTCAAGCGTTCCGTGCGCAGAGGTGCCTCGCTCGATGCCGCCCGGGACGCGCTCACCCGTGCCGACGAGGCCACCGACACCGCCGAACGCTCTCTGGCCAACCGGGAGTTCCACCGCTCCCTCTACGTCCGGTGCGGCAATCCGCTGCTCGGCCGGATGCTCGACGAGGTGCGCGACCAGGCCGCTCTGGTCTCCGCCGTCGCCTGGGCCGCCAACCCCTCCTGGGAGCGGGAGGCGGACGAGCACCGGGAGATCCTGCGGCTCGCCCTCGCCGGGGACTCGGACGGCGCGGCGCGCGCCCTGCACGCCCATATCGAGTCGTTCGTGCAACGGGCCTTCCCCGCGGGGGAGTCCGACGTCGAGGGAGAGGACGGTCAGGGATGAGCGGCGTGGCCTTCGAGGCCCAACGGGCGGCCCTGGCCGACGTGGTGGCGATCCCGGTGACCCCGTTCGCCGAGGACGGCACGGTCGATCAGCCCGCCCACCGGGCCCTGCTTCGCCGACTGGTCGACAGCGGCATCACCACCCTGACCCCGAACGGCAACACGGGCGAGTTCTACACCCTGACCCCCGAAGAGCGGCGTCTCGTCACCGAGTCGACCGTGGACGAGGTCGGCGACCGGGCCGTGATCCTCGTCGGCGTCGGGCACGACGTGCCGACCGCCGTGGCCGCCGCCCGGCACGCCCGGGACAGCGGGGCCGCGATGGTGATGGTCCATCAGCCCATTCACCCCTATGTCTCGGAGGGCGGGTGGGTCGACTACCACCGGGCCATCGCCGAGGCCGTGCCCGACCTCGGCGTCGTCCCCTACATCCGCAACGCCTCGCTGAGCGGCCTGCGCCTGGCCGAACTCACCGACGCCTGCCCGAACGTCATCGGCGTGAAGTACGCCGTCCCGGACGCCGCCCGTTTCGCCGCCTTCGCACGGGACGCCGGGCTCGAACGCTTCGTGTGGGTGGCCGGGCTCGCCGAGCCCTACGCGCCCTCCTACTTCTCGGCCGGCGCCACCGGCTTCACCTCCGGGCTGGTGAACGTCGCCCCGGCCGTCTCGCTGAACATGATCGAAGCGCTTCGATCGGGGGACTTCCCGGGCGCCATGAAGGTCTGGGAGCAGATCCGCCGCTTCGAGGAACTGCGTGCCGCAGACGCCTCCGCGAACAATGTGACCGTCGTCAAGGAGGCACTCGCGTCCCTCGGCCTGTGCCGCCGCGACGTCCGCCCGCCGAGCCGCGCACTGCCCGAGGACGAACGCGCCGAGGTCGCCGCGATAGCCGCCGGGTGGTCCATATGAAGCCCGGGCAGGTACGCAAAGCGCCGGAGGAGCTCCGAAGCCACCAGTGGTACGGCACCGAGGGGCTGCGCTCCTTCAGCCACCGGGCCCGCACCCGCCAGCTCGGCTACCTCCCCGAGGAGCACCTCGGCAAGCCCGTCATCGCGATCCTCAACACCTGGTCGGACATCAACCCCTGTCATGTGCACCTCCGTGACCGGGCGCAGGCCGTGAAGCGGGGCGTCTGGCAGGCGGGCGGGTTCCCCCTGGAGTTCCCGGTCTCCACCCTCAGCGAGACCTTCCAGAAGCCGACCCCCATGCTCTACCGCAACCTCCTCGCCATGGAGACGGAGGAGCTGCTGCGCTCGTACCCGGTCGACGGGGCCGTCCTGATGGGCGGCTGCGACAAGTCCACGCCCGCCCTGCTCATGGGAGCGGCCAGCGTCGACCTGCCGACCGTCTTCGTGCCCGCCGGGCCCATGCTGCCCGGGCACTGGCGAGGCGAGATCCTCGGCTCCGGCACCGACATGTGGAAGTACTGGGACGACAAGCGCGCCGGGCTCATCGGCGACTGCGAGATGACGGAGTTGGAGAGCGGGCTCGCCCGTTCCCCCGGCCACTGCATGACCATGGGTACGGCGTCCACGCTCACCGCCGCCGCCGAGGCGCTCGGCGTGACCGTGCCCGGGGCGTCCAGCATCCCCGCCGTCGACTCCGGGCACGACCGGATGGCCGCCGCTTCGGGCCTCAGGATCGTCGAACTGGTCCACCAGGACCGGAAGTTGAGCGACATCCTCACCGCCGACGCCTTCACCGACGCGGTCACGACCGTCCTCGGTCTCGGCGGATCCACCAACGCCGTGATCCATCTGATCGCCATGGCGGGCCGGGCCGGCGTCCGGCTCACCCTCGACGACTTCGACCGCATCGCGCGGACCGTACCGGTGCTCGCCAACGTGCGGCCCGGTGGACAGACGTACCTCATGGAGGACTTCCACTTCGCCGGCGGCCTGCCCGGCTTCCTCTCCCGGATCACGGACCTGCTGCATCTGGACCGGCCGACGGTGTCGTACGACAGCATGCGCGAGCAGCTGGACGGGGTGCGGGTGCACAACGACGACGTCATCCGCCCGCGAGACAAGCCGGTCGCGCACGAGGGCGGGGTCGCCGTCCTGCGCGGCAACCTCTGCCCGGACGGCGCGGTCATCAAGCACATCGCCGCCGAGCCGCACCTGCTCAGGCACACCGGGCGCGCGGTCGTGTTCGACGACTACAGGTCCATGCAACGCACCATCAACGACCCGGAGTTGGGCATCACCGCCGACACCGTGCTGGTGCTGCGCGGCTCCGGACCCAAGGGCGGTCCGGGCATGCCCGAGTACGGGATGCTGCCCATCCCCGACCACCTGCTCAAGCAGGGTGTACGGGACATGGTGCGGATCTCCGACGCCCGGATGAGCGGAACGAGTTACGGCACGTGCGTGCTGCACGTGGCCCCCGAATCGCATGTCGGCGGGCCGCTCGCACTCGTCCGCACCGGGGACTCCATCACCCTCGACGTCGAGGGACGGTCGCTTCAACTCAACGTGGAGGACGACGAGTTGGCGCGCAGGCGGGCGGAGTGGACGCCGCCGGCCGAACGGTACGAGCGCGGATACGGCGCGCTCTACAACGAGCAGATCACGCAGGCCGACACCGGCTGCGACTTCGAGTTCCTGGCCAGGCCGGGCAAGGTGCGCGACCCGTACGCGGGCTGACCGCACATGCCCGGCAGCGCACACCCCTGCACAGGGAGAAAGCGCTTCCCGGTCGACGCAGGCACGACGCACGCACGACGTAACCGAGAACGGAGAACAGTCATGGCCCAAGCCGCAGTCGTGGCGAAACCGCCCGCGCCACCCCGGCGGCGGCGTGCCTCCGCGACGCCGCGAAGGCTCCCCTATCTGCTGATCGCACCGGCCGCCCTGCTCATGGTGGGCTTCATCGCCTACCCGGTCATCAGCGTCTTCTACTACAGCCTGCAGCACTTCAACCCCACCAAGCCGTGGCGCAACGGCTTCGCGGGTTTCGACAACTTCACGCACGCCTTCACCGATGACCCCATGTTCTGGGACACGCTGGTCTTCAGCGGCAAGTGGGTCGTCGTCGAGGTCGGCCTGCAGCTGATGTTCGGTCTGGCGCTCGCGCTGATCGTCAACCAGACCTTCGTGGGGCGGTCGATCGGCCGCGCGCTGGTCTTCTCGCCCTGGGCCGTCTCGGGCGTCCTCACCTCCGCGATCTGGGTGCTGCTCTACAACTCCCAGACGGGCATCACCCGTTACCTCGCCGACATGGGCATCGGGACGTACGGCACGAGCTGGCTGTCGGACACCTCCACCGTGTTCCCGGCGGCGATCGTCGCCGACCTGTGGCGAGGCGTGCCCTTCTTCGCGATCCTCATCCTGGCCGACCTCCAGTCCGTATCGAAGGACCTGTACGAGGCCGCCGAGGTCGACGGCGCCAGCCGGTTCAAGCAGTTCTGGCACATCACGCTGCCGCACCTCAAGGACGCCATCGTCCTGTCCACGTTGCTGCGCGCGGTCTGGGAGTTCAACAACGTCGACCTCCTCTACACCCTCACGGGCGGCGGACCGGCCGGCGAGACCACGACACTCCCGCTCTACATCGCCAACACCAGCGTCGACGCCCACAACTTCGGCTACGCGTCGGCCCTCACCACTGTCGCGTTCGTGATCCTGCTCTTCTTCTCGATCGTCTACCTGCGGCTGAGCAAGTTCGGAGGGGAGAACAAGTGATCACCAAGGAAGCCACCGTGATCGTGCCCACACCCGTGGACGACGTTCCCGAGCCGCCGCGCCCGACCAGGAAGCAGCGACGCGCCTGGGACGAGGCCCCGCGCTGGCAGATCTACCTGCCCCTCGGGATCTACCTCGTCTTCACCCTCATCCCCTTCTACTGGATCCTCCTCTTCGCGCTGCGTCCGGCGGGTTCGACCTCCCTGGTCCCCTGGCCGATGACCTTCGACCACTTCGACAAGGTGTGGACCGAGCGAAGCTTCGGCACGTACTTCGAGAACAGCATCCTCGTAGGCCTCGCCACCCTGGTGATGACGACACTCGTCGCCCTGGCCGGCGGATACGCCCTCGCCCGCTTCGACTTCAAGGTCAAGCGCGCCTTCATGCTGGCCCTGCTCTGCTCCCAGTTCGTCCCGGGCGCCCTGCTGTTGGTGCCGCTGTTCCAGATCTTCGCCGAGCTCCAGATGATCAACTCGCTGGGCGCGGTCATCATCGCCGAGACGGTCTTCCAGCTCCCGCTGTCGATGATCCTCATCAGCGGATTCATCAGGAACGTGCCGTACTCCCTGGAGGAGGCTGCCTGGGTCGACGGCTGCAACCGCTTAACCGCGTTCCGCATCGTCGTACTGCCCTTGCTGCGGCCCGGGTTGATCGCCGTCGGCTCCTTCGCCTT
This sequence comes from Streptomyces lacrimifluminis, assembly GCF_014646095.1. Taxonomy (GTDB): domain Bacteria; phylum Actinomycetota; class Actinomycetes; order Streptomycetales; family Streptomycetaceae; genus Streptomyces; species Streptomyces lacrimifluminis. The sequence goes on from NZ_BMMU01000020.1 coordinate 58,259, forward strand.
CGTGCACTCCTGGAACCACTTCCTGTTCGCCCTGATGTTCCTCAGCGACCAGAGCAAGCAGACCATCCCGGTCGGCCTCAACACCCTGATGAGCGCGGACAGCGTCGACCTGGGCGCCCTCGCGGCGGGCGGCATCATCGCCGCCGTACCCGTGGTGATCGTCTTCGCCTTCATCCAGAAGTGGCTGATCACCGGCTTCAGCGCGGGGGCGGTGAAGGGATGAGGCGCCTTCTGCAAGTATCCGCCGCCATCGGCCTGTTGGGTGCCGTACTGAGCACCCCGGCCGGAGCCGACGCCCGTGACGTCAGCCGCGACACCCTGCCCGCGAACGACGGCTGGGCCGCCGCCGAGGGTGGCACCACCGGGGGCGCGGCGGCGGACGACGCGCACGTGTTCACCGTACGCAGCCGCGCCGAACTCGTCAGCGCCCTCGACGGCGGCAGCGCCACCCCGAAGATCATCCGCGTCGCGGGGACGATCGACGTCAACACGGATGACGAGGGCGGTCACTTGGGCTGCCGCGACTACGCGGGCGGCACCGGCTACACCGTGAAGAAGTACCTCGCCGCCTACGACCCCCGCACCTGGGGTTCCGCCAGGCCGAGCGGGGTCCAGGAGGAGGCCCGGCAGGTCGCCGCGGCGCGGCAGGCCGAGCGGGTCGTGCTGCCCGTCGGGTCCAACACGACCATCGTCGGGCTCGGTTCGGGAGCCGTCCTCAAGGGCGCCAGCCTCCAGGTCGGAAACGCGGACAACGTGATCGTCCGCAACCTCGAACTCCGCGACGCCTACGACTGCTTCCCCGTCTGGCAGCCCAACTCCGGCGGCCTGGGCGACTGGAAGACGGCGTACGACACGATCTGGCTGAACGGCGCCACCCATGTGTGGGTCGACCACGTCACCGCCTCCGACAAGGGCCACGCGGACGCCGACGAGCCCACCTACTTCGCCCGCAACTACCTGCGCCACGACGGCCTGTTGGACATCACCAACGGCTCCGACCTGGTCACCGTCTCCTGGAGCCGGTTCGCCGGCCACGACAAGGCGATGCTCATCGGCAGCGGCGACACGGCCACCGGTGACCGCGGGAAACTCCGCGTCACCCTGCACCACAACGAGTTCCGCTCGGTGACCCAGCGCGCCCCGCGCGTCCGCTTCGGACAGGTGCACCTCTACAACAACCGCTACCTGGTCGACCACGGCGACGACTACCGCTACTCCATCGGAGTCTCCACCGAGTCCGCCGTGTACGCCGAGAACAACGCCTTCACCACCCCCGGGCACGTCGAGGCCGCCGACCTGGTCAAGAGCTGGAACGGCACGGCCCTGCACCAGACCGGCACCCTCTTCAACGGCTTCCCCGTCGATCTTCTGACCATCTACAACGCCTACAACTCGGGCAGCGAGCGCGACCTCACGGCCGACGTCGGCTGGACGCCTACCCTGCACACAAAGATCGACAGCGCCGACACGGCCGACCGAGAGGTGGCACGCGGCGCGGGCGCAGGGAGGCTCACATGAACACGACACCGACGGCAGCATCGACGGTGACCTCGCTGGTCACACCGGTTCCGGTGGTTCTCGCGGGAGCGCGCGGCCACGGCCACTGGCATCTGGCGAACATCCGCCGGCTCCAGGACAAGGGGCTCGTACGGCTGGCGGGCGTCTGCGAGCTGACCCCGCTGACCGACGAGGAGCTGGACGGTCTCGGCGCGCCCGAGCAGTCCGCCGACTTCGGCGCCCTCCTCGACTCCACCTGCGCCGCCATCGCCGTGATCTGCACGCCGATCCCCACCCACACCGACCTCGCGCTCATCGCCGCCGCCAAGGGCGTGCACCTGCTGCTGGAGAAGCCGCCGGCGCCGTCGTACGCGGAGTTCCGCCGGATGGCCGACGGGATCGCGGCTGCCGGGGTCGCCTGCCAGATCGGGTTCCAGTCGCTGGGCTCGCACGCCCTGCCCGCGATCCGGGAACTGATCTCCGAAGGCGCCATCGGCACGGTGACCGGTGTCGGCGGGGCGGGCGCGTGGGCGCGCGACGAGGCGTACTACCGGCGCGCGCCCTGGGCGGGCAAGCGCAGGCTGAACGGTGTGGACGTCATCGACGGCGCCCTCACCAACCCGCTCGCGCACGCTGTCGCCACCGGACTGGCCCTCGGCGGCAGCACCCGCGCCGAGGACGTCACCGGCATCGAGACCGAGCTGCTGCGCGCCAACGACATCGAGTCCGACGACACCTCGTGCGTGCGCGTCAGCACCGCGAACGGCGTCCCGGTCACCGTCGCCGCCACTCTGTGCGCCGAACACCCGGACGACCCGTACGTCCTCGTGCACGGCACCAGCGGCCGGATCACCTTCTGGTACAAGCAGGACCGTGTGCTCCTCCAGCGCTCCGGACACGGCCCGGCGGAGTACGAGTACGACCGCACCGACCTGCTGGAGAACCTCGTCGACCACCTCACCGAGGGCGCCGAACTGCTGGTCGTGCCCGACGAAACGGGCGCCTTCATGCGGGTCGTCGAGGCGATCCGACAGGCCCCCGACCCGGCCGAACTCCCTTCCCGGGCTTGGGAGTTCGCGCCGGGGGAGACCCGTCGACGGGTGGTACCCGGCATTGACGGCCTCGTCTCTGCCGCCGCCGACACCCTCTCCCTCTACTCCGAGCTGGGCGCCTCCTGGGCGCTCCCGAAAGAGGTGAGCACCTGATGAACCAGATGCCCAACGAGTCGCTGGTCCTGCGGGTCGCGGGCCGCCCGGTCGGCCGCTACACCGGTCGGCCGGAGCTGCCGCCGCGCCACGCGCCCCGCCCGTATCTGCACCCCGTCACCACCCTGGCCGGCACCGCTGTCACCGAGCTCAGCCCCGCCGACCACACCCACCACCTCGGCGTCGGTGTCGCCATACCCGACGTCGAGGGGAACAACTTCTGGGGCGGGCGCACCTACCTACGCGACCAGGGGCCGACCGAGCTGGACAACCACGGCTCCCAGCGGCACACCGCCTACCAGCTCCGCGACCCCGACGGCTTCGTCGAGGAACTGCGCTGGATGGTCGGCGGCGGCGAGCTGCTGCGCGAGCGCCGCACGGTCTCCGCCGCCGAACTCACCAGCACCGCATGGGCGTTGGACTTCACCTTCTCCCTCACCAACATCACCGCCGCACCCCTCTCCTTCGGCAGCCCCGCCACCAACGGCCGCCCCGGCGCGGCCTACGGCGGCTTCTTCTGGCGGGCGCGCAAGGAAGCCGGCACTCCTCACGTCTTCACGGCCGCCACCGAGGGCGAGTCGGCGGTCCACGGCACCCGCGCCGACTGGGTCGCCCTCGCCGGCGCCACCTGGACGCTCGTCTTCGCCGGCGCGACCGAACAGACGCGCCGTGACCCGTGGTTCGTCCGGGCCGAGGAGTACCCGGGGATCGGCTCGTCGCTCGCCTTCGACGAGCGGCTGCCGATCGGCCCCGGCGAGACCGTCGTACGCCGGATCGTCACCGTCGTCGCCGACGGGCACCTCGACCGGGGCGAGGCCGCCGCTCTCGTACGGAAGGCGGTGAGCCAGTGATCACCGGTGCCGATCTCGGTGACGGGACCTACCGCAACCCCGTCCTGAACGCCGACTGGTCCGACCCGGACGTCGTCCGCGTCGGCGACGACTTCTACCTCACGGCCTCCAGCTTCGGCCGGGCGCCCGGCCTGCCCCTTCTGCACTCCCGGGACCTCGTCAACTGGACCCTCGTCGGCCATGCCCTCGAACGCCTGCGCCCGGCAGCCGAGTTCAGGGTCCCCCGCCACGACTGCGGTGTCTGGGCACCTTCGCTCCGGCATCACGACGACCGGTACTGGATCTTCTGGGGCGACCCCGACCACGGCATCTTCCAGGTCAACTCCCCGGCGATACGCGGCCCTTGGACCGAACCGCACCTGGTCAAGGAGGGCAGGGGGCTCATCGACGCGTGCCCGCTGTGGGACGAGGAGACCGGCGAGGCGTATCTCGTGCACGCCTGGGCCAAGTCCCGGTCGGGCATCAAGAACAGGCTCACCGGTCACCGGATGCACCCCGAGGGCACGGGACTTCTCGACGAGGGCAAGGTGATCGTCGACGGCGACCGCATTCCCGGCTGGTTCACCCTTGAGGGCCCGAAGCTCTACAAGCACGACGGCTGGTTCTGGATCCTGGCGCCCGCCGGGGGAGTGGAGACCGGCTGGCAGGGCGCCTTCCGCTCCCGTGACTTCTTCGGGCCGTACGAGGAACGGATCGTCCTGGAGCAGGGGGAGACCGAGGTCAACGGGCCCCACCAGGGCGGCTGGGTGCGCACGTCGGTGGGCGAGGACTGGTTCCTCCACTTCCAGCAGCGCGGTCCGTACGGCCGTGTCGTGCATCTCCAGCCGATGAGCTGGGGCGGGGAAGGCGCTGACGGCTGGCCCGTCATGGGGGACGCCGGTACCCCTGTCGCCGTACACCGCAAGCCCGATCTGCCGGAGCAGCCACCCGCCGTACCCGCCACGGACGACGACTTCCCCGGCGGGCGGTACGGCCGGCAGTGGCAGTGGACGGCCAACCCTCCCCCACTCTCGGCTTCGCTCGACCGGGGGGACCTCCATGCCGGCTGGGCCACCCAGCACTCGGGCGATGGGCTACGGCTGAGCTGCGTACGCAGTGCCGACGCCCATGACCTGCGGAAACTCCCGAACGTCCTCACCCAGCGGCTGCCCGGCGTCGCATGCGTGGCGGAGGTGGAGCTGCGGCTCGACAGCGAGGAACCGGGCGCCCGGGCCGGGCTCGCCGTGCTGGGGGACGCCTTCGGCTGGATCGGGCTGGAGCGTGCCGACGACGGGACGGTTCGGCTCGTCCACCGGTTCGCCGAATCCGTCGCCGAGGGGGAGCGGGACGCCGATCATCCGCGGGTGGCCCCCGAAGGGCGGGTCCGGCTGCGGATCGGGATCGGGGCGGGGGCGCGCTGCCGGTTCGCGTACGACCTCGGTGCCGGGGACGGCTGGGAGTCGTCCGGGCCGGTGTTCGCGGCCACCCCCTGGCGCTGGGTCGGCGCCCTGCTCGGCCTCTTCGCGCTCGTGCCCGTCGGCGGGGGACAGGCCGGCGCGGCCACGTTCACGCAGTTCAGAGTCACCTCTCCGTAACTCACCTCATTCGTATGCCTGTTGGGAGCCGCAATGACGCACTTCCCTAGCAAGCGCTTACTGGGCGCCGGTGGACCAGTCGGCAGAACCCTGGCAACCGTGGTGGCTCTGGTGGCCTCCTTGGCCCTCGGAGCGGCCGGTGAAGGAACGGCCGCCGCCTCCACGGCCAAGGGCCCGGTGACGGCGGCCCCCCGCTGGACCGACCAGGCCCATGGCTTCGCCTCCCTCGCCGGCGGCACGGACGGAGGCGCGGGCGGCAAGGTCGTCACGGTCACCGACCAGGCCTCGCTGGTGAAGTACGCGGCGGCCGAGGAGCCGTACGTCATCCGGGTCGCGGGCTCGATCGCCGTGGCACCCTTCGGGACGGATGTCGTCGTCGCCTCGAACAAGACGATCATCGGTGTCGACGACAGCGGCGAGATCGTCCACGGCGAGCTGCACCTCAACCCGGGTACCAGCAACGTGATCATCCGCAATCTGACGATCCGTGACTCGTACGTCGAGGGCGACTGGGACGGCAAGACGACCGACTTCGACGCCATCCAGATGGACACGGTCGACCACGTCTGGATCGACCACAACCGCTTCACGCACATGGGCGACGGGCTGCTCGACATCCGCAGGGACAGCCAGTACATCACCGTCTCCAACAACCAGTTCGCCCACCACAACAAGGCGTTCGGGATCGGCTGGACCACCAACGTCCTCACCCAGATCACCATCGACCACAACTGGTTCACCGGCACGAAGCAGCGCAACCCGTCCGCCGACAACTGTGCCTACGCGCACCTCTACAACAACTACGTGTCGGCGCAGGTCTCCGACGGCGATCCCGTCTGGACGTACGGGAACTGGTCGCGCGGCAGGACGAAGATGGTCATCGAGAACAGTTACTACGACGGCGTCCAGCACCCCTACCAGGCCGATACCACCGCCGAGTTGGTGCAACGCGGGTCGATCCTGAGGAACGTCAGCGGGCGGCAGGACGCATGGGGCACCGCCTTCGAACCGCGTGACTTCTACGCCTATCGACTGGACCCGGCCGTCGCCGTGCCCGCGCTGGTCAAGCGCTTCTCCGGGCCGCAGCAGCGGATCGGCGCCGCGGTGACGCTGCACGTTCCCGCCGACCACCCGACCGTCCAGGCCGCCGTCGACGCCGTGCCCGCCGGGAACGCCAGTCCGGTGACCATCGCCGTCGCGCCGGGAACGTACCGAGAGAAGGTCCTCATCCCGGCCGGCAAGCCGAACATCCTGCTCCAGGGGACCGGCCGGCACCGCTCCGACACCGTCATCGTCCACAACACACCGGCCGAGTACGGCGGTTCGACGGGAAGCGCCACGGTCCGGATCGCCGCGAGCGACGTCACCGCCCGCAACCTCACCTTCAGCAACGACTTCGACGAGGCCGCGGTCGAGCTGAAGGGCGAGCAGGCGCTCGCGATGAAGACGACCGGTGACCGGATCGTCTTCGAGAACACCGCCTTCCTGGGCAACCAGGACACCCTGATGACCGACAGCCCCAAGCTGGACGTGATCAGCCGCGTCTATGTCCGCGACTCGTACATCGAGGGCGACGTCGACTTCATCTACGGGCGTGCGACCACCGTCATCGAGCGGTCGGTGATCCGCGCGCTGAGCCGCGGCTCCACCACCAACAACGGCTACATCACGGCCGCTTCGACCTGGACGGGCAATCCGTACGGCTTCCTGATCACCCGCTCCGAGGTCGTGAGCGACGCGCCCGCCGGCTCCTTCCACCTCGGCCGGCCCTGGCACCCGGGCGGCGAGCCGAACGCCGTGGCCCAAGTCCTCTTCCGGGAAACCGGGTTGCCCGCCGCGATCAAGGCCTCGCCATGGACCGACATGAGCGGCTTCCCGTGGAAGGACGCGCGCTTCACCGAGTACCGGACCTACGGGCCCGGCGCCCAAGTCACCGCCGACCGGCCTCAGATGACCGAGGCGGACGCGGTCACACACACCGTGGCCGACTACCTGAACGGTACGGATGGCTGGGCCCCGTACGCCCGCCGCTGACCCCCCACAACTTCACAGTTCCGATTGATCCAGAAGAGAGAGTGCCGACCAATGAAGATCAGCATCCGCAGAAGCAGGCGCGCGGCCGTCGCCGTCGCCCTGGGTTCCGTACTCGCCCTGACCGCCACCGCCTGCGGCGACGACGGCAGCGGCGCGGGCGGGGACAAGGGCAACGAGGGCTCGGGCAAGGGCCAGATCACCTTCTGGGACAACAACGGCGGTGTCCGTACCGACGTCTGGAAGGAGATCATCGCCGACTTCGAGAAGGCCAACCCCGACATCGAGGTCAAGTACGTCGGGATACCGTCCGACAGTATCCAGTCCAAGTACGACACCGCGATCCAGGGCGGCGGCCTGCCCGACGTCGGCGGGGTCGGCGCGGCCATGCTGGCCGGCATCGCCGCCCAGAACGCCCTGGAGCCGCTGGACGACCGGCTCGCCGGCAGCTCACTGAACGGCAAGCTGACGCCGGGCATGATCGACAGTGTGCGCAGCGCGGGTGGCGGCGACGAACTGTTCACCGTCCCGACCTCCGCGAACAACGGCACGCTCTGGTACCGCACCGACCTGTTCGAGGCGGCGAAGCTGGACCCGCCGACGACCTGGTCGAAGTTCTACACCGCCGCCGACAAGCTCACCGACGCGGGCAAGAACAGGTTCGGCTACACCATTCGCGGCGGCGAGGGGTCGATCGCACAGGCTCTGGACGCGGTGTACGGGCAGTCCGGCATCACGTCGTTCTGGAAGGACGCGAAGACCACCGTCAACGACCCGAAGAACGTCGAGGCGCTGGAGAAGTACACCGCGCTGTTCAAGAAGAACACTCCGTCCGCCGACGTCAACAACGACTTCAAGAAGATGGTCGCCCAGTGGGACAGCGGCGACATCGGCATGCTGAGCCACAACCTCGGCTCCTACCAGGACCACCTGAAGGCACTGGACGGCAAGTTCCGGGGAATTCCGAACCCGACGCAGGACGACGGAACCCGGGTTCAGGTCTCCAACCCCGTTGACGGGCTGGGGCTGTTCAAGTCCAGCAAGAACAAGACGGCCTCGTGGAAGTTCATCGAGTTCGCCGTCTCGCACGCGTCCAACAGCAAGTGGAACGAGTCCGCGGGTGCCATTCCGTCCAACACGGAGGCGGCGAAGGACGCGTGGATCCAGTCCGCCGAGGCGACCAAGCTGGCGGCCGAGTCGCTGAACAGCGGCACGATCAAGATCGTCCAGCTGCCGTACTACCTGCCCGACTGGAACACGATCTCGAAGGCGGACAACGAGCCGAACTTCCAGAAGGTGCTGCTGAAGAAGATGAGCGCGAAGGAGTTTCTGGACACGTTGGCCGAGCAGCTCAATGCTGCGCAGGCTGAGTGGAACGAGCAGATGGGCTAGGGGTCGTTCTTGTTCGTCGTCGGCCGCGGGTTCGCCGTGGCTGGTCGCGCCCCGCGGCGGAGCCGCAAACAGATACAGCCCCGCGCCCCTAAAACGGGGCGCGGGGTCCCCTGCCCCCTTTGAGAAAGGCACAACGTCGTGTCTCTTAGCCGTAGACAGGTGACCGTGGCTGCTCTGGCCGCCGTTCCTCTCGCTGCCGCTGCTTCGGAAAGTGCTTCCGCGCATTCCGGGCGCCGTTCTCGCACGATCTACATCGCCGGTGATTCCACCGCCGCCCAGAAATACGCTGACGCCGCACCGGAGACCGGGTGGGGAATGGCGCTTCCCTTCTTTCTCCAGAAGGAATCGGTTGTCGCCAATCACGCGGTGAACGGGCGTAGTTCCAAGAGTTTCTTCGACGAAGGGCGACTGGACGCCATCCTCGATGTCATCGCCCCCGGTGACTTCCTGATCATCCAGTTCGGGCACAACGACGAGAAGAGCGCCGACCCCGTCCGCTACACCGAGCCCTGGACGACGTACCAGGACCACCTGCGGCTGTACATCGACGGGGCGCGGGCCCGGGGTGCCCGGCCGGTGCTCGCCACCTCCGTCGAGCGGAGGAAGTTCGACGCGAGCGGCAACGCGCTGCCGACCCACGGCGACTACCCGGCGGCGATGCGTGTGCTCGCCGAGCAGGAGGGCGTGGCCCTGCTCGACATCCAGGCCCTGTCGATCGCGCTCTGGCAGGAGGCGGGGGTCGAGGAGTCGAAGAAGTACTTCAACTGGACGGCGACCGAGCAGGACAACACGCACTTCAATCCGCCGGGTGCCATCGCCGTGGCCCGGCTCGTCGCCGCCGGACTGGTACGGCGTCGGGTGCTGGCGCGCCGGGAGGTGCGCCGCCTCGACGACGCGATCCCGGAGTCCTGGATCACCTGGCCGTCGGCCGCCGCGTAACCGCTTCCTCTCAAGTCCTCCCAGCCTGTTCCTCCTGAAGGAGAGCCGCACCATGAACGTTCGCTCATGTCATGATCATGTCACCATGAAGGCCGCGGTCCTGCTCGGCTGCACCGCCCTCGTCCTGACCCTCACCGGCCCCGCCGCCCAGGCCGCCGCTCCGGCCCGTGACCTCGGCCGCCAGACCCTCGCCGCCGGTGACGGCTGGGCGTCCGACGCGGGCGGCACGACCGGCGGTTCGGCCGCCGACGCCGACCACGTCTACACCGTCACCACCTGGGCGCAGTTCAAGGCCGCGCTGAAGGACGGCGGCAGCGCACCCAAGATCATCAAGGTCAAGGGCATGATCGAGGCCGTGTCCGAGGGCTGTGAGGCCTTCGTCGCCGGGGGGTACGACCTCCAGCAGTACCTCAAGGACTACGACCCGGCGGTCTGGGGCAACGACAAGGTCGCCAGCGGTCCGCAGGAGGACGCGCGGGTCGCCTCCGCCGCCAACCAGGACGGCGTCATCAAGGCCGCCGTCCCCAGCAACACGACCATCGTCGGCGTCGGCAGGAACTCCGGCATCCTCGGCGGCAGCCTCCAGATCAAGGGCGTCTCGAACGTCATCCTGCGCAACCTCACCATCGAGGCCCCCCTGGACTGTTTCCCGAAGTGGGACCCGACCGACGACAACAACACCGGGGCCTGGAACTCCGAGTACGACGCCGTGGTCGTCTACGGCACCGACCACGTGTGGATCGACCACAACACCCTCACCGACGGCCGCTACCCCGATAGCGAGCGGCCGAGCTACTTCGGCAAGATCTTCCAGCAGCACGACGGGCTGACGGACATCGTGCGCGGCGCCAACTACGTCACCATGTCCTGGAACTCCTTCAAGGACCACGACAAGAACATGCTGATCGGGAACAGCGACAGCACCGCCTCGACCGACGCGGGCAAGCTCAAGGTCACCATGCACCACAACAAGTTCGACGGGATCCTCCAGCGCTCTCCGCGCGTGCGCTTCGGGCAGGTCGACGTCTACAACAACAGCTATGTGGTGACCGAGGAGCAGAAGTCCGACTACTACATCTTCGGCATCGGCATCTCCTCGCAGCTGTACGCGAGCGACAACGCCATCTCGCTGCCGGCCGGCGCCAGTGTCGGCAAGGTGCTGAAGAAGTGGATGGAGTCCCCGCTCACCGCCGAGAACAACTACGTCAACGGCCGCCTGACCGACCTGATCGCGGTCCACAACGCGGAGATCCCCGCCGAGACGCTCCAGTCGGGGGCCGGCTGGACGCCCACGCTCCGCACGAAGGTCGACCCGCCGCGTGCGGTGCCGTACATCGTCAACCGCGGTGCGGGCGCGGGCAAGGTCTGCTGATCATGGCGAGTCCTCAACTTCCCTTCACCAGACGCTCGTTCGTCGTCGCGAGCACCGGGGCCGCACTGGCCCTGGGGCTCGCGGCCCCCGCCCACGCGGCCGGCCGGACCCGCTTCGGCCGTTACGGCTCCCCGACCCGCCGCCTGACCGAGCGGACCCTGTACGTCGACGCGGCCGGCTCCGGCGACTTCACAGACGTCCAGGCCGCCGTAACGGCCGTGAGTGGCAGCGGCTTCACGCTGGTCGTCGCACCGGGCGTCTACCGCGAGACCGTCGTCGTCACGGCCACCCGCACGGAACTGACCCTGATCGGCGCCTCCGAGAACCCCCGCGACGTCGTCATCGTGTACGACAACGCCGCCGGCACCCCGAAGCCCGGCGGCGGCACCTACGGCACCACCGGCTCCGCCACCACCCTTGTGCAGGGCGCCGGCTTCACGGCCCGCTGGATCACCTTCGCCAACGACTGGCTGCGCGCCGACCATCCGGAGATCGCCGGGACCCAGGCCGTCGCCATCAAGGTGCAGGGCGACCGAGCGGCGTTCCACCACTGCCGGTTCCTCGGCCACCAGGACACCCTGTACGCCGACTCGATGAGCCGCGAGGCGTACGCCCGGCAGTACTTCGCGCACTGCTACGCCGAAGGGGACGTCGACTTCGTCTTCGGCCGGGCCACCGCCGTGTACGAGCGCTGCCACTTCCGCACCCTCGACCGCACCGACCTCGCGGGCACTCCCTACGGCTTCGTCCTCGCGCCCTCCACCGTGGGCACCAACCCCCGCGGATACCTGGTGACCGACAGCCGTGTCACCAGCGAAGCCCCGGACGCGGCCTACAAGTTGGCCCGCCCCTGGGTGCCCAGCTCCCACACCACCGCCCGTCCGATGCTCACCGTCCGGGACACCCACCTCGGCCCCGGCATCGACGCGGTCGCGCCCTACACCAACATGTCGGACACCTACCCGTGGCAGAGCCAGCGCTTCGCCGAGTACCGGAACACGGGCCCGGGAGCCAGGATCGTCGTCCCCGAGAACCGTCCCCAACTCACCCCCGCCGAAGCCGAGTCGGCGACCCGCGAGGCATACCTCGGCGACTGGACGCCATGGCGCGGACGGTGGTGCTGAGATGCGCCGACGCACACTGCTCACCGGGTTCGCCGGCGGGCTGATCGCCGCCGGCACGGGACCCGCGTTCGCGTCCGCCGCCCGCCGGGTCCGGCACGTCCGTCCCGGTGGCTCCGTCCAGGCCGCCGTGGACGCCGTGGTGGCGGCGGGCGGGGCCGGGTGGACGGTAGTCGTGCATCCGGGGACGTACCGCGAGGTCGTCAACATCCCGGCCCAGGCGGCCGAGTTGACGATCCGCGGCGCCACCCGCGACCCGCGCGACACCGTCATCGTGTACGACAACGCCAACGGCACCCGGAAACCCGACGGTTCGGGCACCTACGGCACCGCGGGCTCCGCCACCTTCACCTCGGCGGCGCCCGGCCTGACCGTACGCGACCTGACCCTCGCCAACGACTGGCTGCGCGCCGACCACCCCGAGATCACGGGGACGCAGGCCGTTGCCGCGTATGTCACGGGGGACCGGTCGCAGTTCACCCGGGTCCGGTTCCTCGCCCACCAGGACACCCTGTTCGCGGACACGACGGCACTGACCGCGTTCGACCGGCACTACTACCGCGACTGCTACATCGAGGGTGACGTCGACTTCGTCTTCGGGCGGGCGCGCGCCGTCTTCGAGCGGTGCCACTTCCACACGCTCGACAGGGACGTCGCCTTCAAACCCGAGGGCATGGTCTTCGCGCCCGCCACGGCCCGCGCCAACCCCTACGGCTTCCTGGCCGTGCGCGGGCTGGTCACCTCGGGTGCGGAGGACGGCGCGTACAGGATCGCCCGGCCCTGGGTACCGTCGTACGAGACGACCGCCTGGCCCTCGTTGGTCGTCCGGGACACCTGGCTCGGCCCGGGCATCGACGCCGTGACCCCGTACATCAACATGCGTGACGCCTACCCGTGGCAGACCATGCGCTTTCGCGAGTACGGCAACTCCGGTCCGGGTGCGGTGACATCGGTGCCGGAGAACCGGCCGCAGCTCACGGCGGCGGAGGCACACGAGCACACTCGGCGGACGTATCTCGGGGACTGGTGCCCTGACGAACGGCCGTGATCCGGCGATGGGGTGGCGGGCGTCCGTCGTGGGAACGACCGCTTCCCCAGCCCCTCACCGCTCAACTGCCCCCCACCGCTTCATCGACTCCCCTCCCCGTTACGGCGAAAGGACCCGCACGTCATGCGTCGTATCACTCGTATCGCTCATATCACTCGTGCCACTCGTCTCAGGAGCTCGCTCGCCGCTTTCGCCGTCACCACGGCCGGTGTCGGTCTCGCGGTGCTCCCCACCCCCGCCCAGGCCGCGACCGTGGTCGTCTCCACCTCCGCCCAGCTGAGCAGCGCGCTGTCCAGTGCCACCGCCGGCACCGTCATCCAGGTGCGCGCCGGGACGTACTACCCGACGGCCACCCTCCAGTCGACGGCCAACGGCACGGCCGCCAGCCGCATCCACCTTCAGCCGTACGGCTCGGAGACCGTCAGGATCGACGGGTCGAACCTGCCCGACGGCGACTGGATCTTCAAGCTGACCGCCGACTACTGGACCGTCTCCAACATCACGTTCCAGAACTCGCCGGACAGCGCGGTCGTCTGCCAGTCCTGCGCCTCCACGGTCTGGAGCAACATCAAGACCATCAACGGCGGCGACTCCGGCTTCACGCTCACCGGCGACAACACCACCAGCAACACGGTCAGGAACATCGACTCGTACGGCCACTACGACCCCGCCAACCATGGCGAGAACGCCGACGGGATCGCCGTGAAGTTCGGCTCCGGCTCCGGCAACCTCATCACCGGCGCCCGTCTCTACAACAACTCGGACGACGGGCTGGACTTCTGGTCCTTCTCGTCGCCGGTCACCGTCGAGCACACCTGGGCGATGGGCAACGGCAGGAACCGCTGGTCCGACTCGGCGTTCGCGGGCGACGGCAACGGCTACAAGCTGGGTGGCGACGGCGAGACCGTGGCCCATGTCATCAACAACTCGGCAGCCTGGGACAACGCGGGCAACGGCTTCACCGAGAACAGCAACAGGGGCGCCATCGTCATCAACCGCACCACCGCCTACGCCAACGCCAAGTGGGGCTACTACTTCGCCACCGGCGCGGCGAAGCTCGGCAGGAACCTGGCCGTCAGCAACAGCTCCGGTTCGGTGAGCAAGGGCTCGTCGGTCATCTCGTCCGGCAACAACTGGGACTCGGGGACATCGACCCCGTCGTTCGTGTCCACGAACGCGTCGACCGCGTACAACTCCCGTGCCTCGGACGGGACGTTGCCCGGGACGACGTTCCTGACGACGGGCAGCAGCACAATCGGGTCGACGATGAACTGACCGCCCACCGGGACGGGTCGCGAGACGAGGTGCGGGGTGCGGCGGCACTGCCGCACCCCGCACCCCTCACCTCTCACACGCTTCTCTCCCGCGAGTGCGAGCAGCAGACCAACGGCAGGACGCACAAGCCGCCCACCCCGATGTACTGCGTGGACTGAGCGTCAGTTCCTCACTTCTTCAGCGGCCTGATCGACTCCAGGGTCGGTACGACCGGCAGGATCGTCCCGTCGGCCGCGAACCGCATCCGGTCGATGGTGGTCTCCCGGTGCATGCCGTCACCGCCCGCCTTTCCGGGGCCGTTCAGGGCGAACCGGTGGTACACCATGTACCAGTCGTCGGTGCCGGGCGCGTTCACCACCGAGTGGTGGCCGGTGGCCTTGATGCCGTACTCGGGGCGCTTGGACAGGATCGTCCCCCGTTTGGTCCACGGGCCGAGCGGGGACGGCCCTGTCGCGTAGGCGACGTGGTAGTCCTCGCTGCGGGTGTCGTCCTCGGACCACATGAAGTAGTACGTCCCCCGCCGCTTCACCACGAAGGAACCCTCGCGGAAGTTGTCCGGGGTGATGTCCCGTACCTTCGCCGCGTCGAACGACACCATGTCGTCGTTCAGCGGTACGACGTATCCGCGACCGTTGCCCCAGTAGAGGTACGCCTGACCGTCGTCGTCCGTGAAGACGGCCGGGTCGATCATCTGGCCGCTCAACTGCCCTTTCGCCACCAGGGGTCTGCCGAGCGCGTCCGTGAACGGACCCGCCGGGGAGTCGGCCACCGCGACCCCGATCGCCTGCTCGGCGCAGAAGTAGAAGTAGTACGTGCCGTTCCGCTCGGCGATCGCCGGCGCCCAGGCGTTCCTGTCCGCCCAGGACACGTCCGGCCCCAGGTCGAGGATCACACCGTGGTCGGTCCAGTGGACCAGGTCCTTCGACGAGAACGCCTTGAAGCGCGTGCCGCTCCAGCCCTGGAAGCCGTCGGTGGTCGGGTAGATCCAGTAACGGCCGTCCAGGTACTGGACGTCGGGGTCGGCGTACAGCCCCGGCAGCACCGGGCTGCGGGTGGGCACGGCCTCGACCGTCCAGGTGCGGCGCGTCCCGTCGGCCGCCGTCACCGTGTACTTCTGCGGCTTGCGGAAGTCACGCCGCGTACCGGACGCGGGGCTCACCTTCGCGCCCTTGCCGACCGACAACGTCGGTGCCAGCCGGGCCGGTTCGGCGTCCGGCCGCATCGGCAGCACGACCTTGGAGGCGGCCTCGGTGACGACGGCGTACCCCTTCTGGCCACTGGCCGTGGCGTCCACGACGGACGTGGAGGTCTCCGGGTAGGCGGCCAGCAGCCGGTCGTACTCCGCCCGCGTCACCGGCATCACCGTGCCGTGGCGGGGGCTGGCGGGCAACTGGTAGTTCGCGGACATCGTCCACTTGCCCGAGTCGAGGTCGGTGGTCTCGAAGGGGACGTAGCCGCGACCGCCGTACTCGTCGATGAACAGGTACCACTTGTTCTCGGTGTTGGACTTGAAGACCGTCGGCCCCTCACCCCGGTCGATCGACCCGCTGCCGACGCAGTCGGAGACGAAGTCGTACGAGGTGTCCGTCAGCGAGGTCGACTTCTCCGCGGTGATGAACTTCGAGCAGGGGCTGGAGGAGGTGGGGTCCCGCTCGTCCTTCGTGTAGCGGTAGTAGGTCCCCTTGTGCTCCACGACGGTCGAGTCGATCACCGAGTAGCCCGGGTCGTCCCAGACCTTCGGTTCACTGAAGGTGCGGAAGTCCTCCGTCGTCGCGTACAGCATCTTGTTGTACGTCGAGCCGGAGTGCCCGGGGTCGTCGTCGGCGTACAGCTTCGAGGCCCAGAAGACGACGTACGAGCCGAGCTTCCTGTCGTAGTAGGCCTCCGGCGCCCAGGTGTTGCCCGCCGCGTCGGGGGAGACCTTCACCAGCCGCTGGTCGGTCCAGTGGACCAGGTCGGTCGACTCCCACACCATGATCGACTTACTGCCGTGACGCTGGACGTCGTCCCAACTGCCGCTGCTGTTCTGGTACATGCGCAGGTCGGTCGCGATCATGTAGAACCTGTCGCCCTCTGGGGAGCGGATCACGAACGGGTCGCGCAGGCCCTTCTCGCCGGTGGTGGAGGTGAGGACCGGCTTGCCCGCGTTCAACTCCCGCCAGTGCAGCGGGTCGTTGCCACGGCTGAGGGCGTACCGGATCTGCTCGCCGTCGGCCGTGCCCTCACCGGTGAAGTAGGCGAAGAGGTAACCGGCGTACTTCTGGGCCGACGTGGGCTCGGTCTTCTGCTCGTGCTTCTGCTGGGTCACGGGTGGGGCTCCAGAGGCGGCGGGGCTGGGCGGGGCGGCGAGCAGGGCGAGGAGGAGGGCCGCCAGGGGGACGAGGGGGAGCAGGAAGGTGCGGGCGAGGTGGGGGCGCATGACACATCCTGTGGGAGTCTGATGGTTTCTGTTGGTTGATCGCCCTCGGAATCTCACCAGCAGGGGGACAGCACGTCAATCGGTGCGGACGAGACCGATGGGGCCGAAAAGCTTCGATCGCTCTCGCACGGACCACGCGGCAACCCTTTTCGGCCGTGCGGCAACAAGACAGCGGAGCCGGGCTGCGGCCTCACCTCATCGAGGCCGCAGCCCGGCTCGTCTCTGGAAGCGAACACAGTCCCAGCACGAGGAAAGGACCGCTCCGTGCGCATCGGTACCGGCCGTCACCGCAGAAACCGCACCCTCTCCATCGCCGCAGCGGTGGCCCTCTCCTCGGGTGCGGGCGGCGTCTACCTCGGTCTCTCGACGGACGGAGCGAGCGCTGCCGGCGCCACGGTCACCGTCTCCAGCACCGCTGAGCTCGAATCCGCGGTGAAGAACGCGGCGGCGGGCGGCGTCATCCAGGTGCGCGCCGGCACGTACTACCCGACGGCCACCCTCAAGTCGACGGCGAACGGCACGAGTTCGGCGCGGATCACGCTCCAGGCGTACGGCGGCGAGAAGGTGAGGATCGACGGTTCCAAGCTGCCCGCCGGGTCCTGGCTGACCGGGATCCATGGCGACTACTGGACGGTCCAGAACCTCACCTTCCAGAACTCCCCGGCCCAGGGCTTCGTCGTCACCTCGTCCGTCGGCGGGATCTTCAGGAACCTCGTCACCGCGCGCAACGGCGACTCCGGCTTCACGCTCCGCGGCGACGGCACCAGCCACAACCTCGTGCAGAACCTGGACAGTTACCTCAACTACGACCCGGCGGCCCACGGCCGGAACGTCGACGGCCTCGCCATCAAGTTCGGCTCCGGCACGGGCAACAGGATCACCGGAGCGCGCCTCTACGACAACGCGGACGACGGGCTCGACCTCTGGCAGTTCTCCACCCCCGTCACCATCGAGCACACCTGGGCCTTCGGCAACGGCAGGAACCGCTGGAAGGACTCCGCGTTCGAGGGCAACGGCAACGGCTTCAAGCTGGGCGGCGGGGGAGCCTCGGTCGCGCATGTCGTCACCAACAACGCGGCCTGGGACAACGATCTGCACGGGTTCACGGAGAACTCCAACACCGGCGCGATCCTGCTCAACCGCAACACCGCCTACGCCAACGCCCGGACCGGCTTCTCCTTCGCCACCGGCAAGGCCCGCCTCGCCGGGAACCTCGCGGTGGGCAACAAGGGAGCCCTGTCCAAGCTGGGCCCGTCCGCGGTCTCGGCGGCCAACAACTGGGACAGCGGCATCTCGACACCGGCGCTGAAGGCGAGGGACGCGACGACGGCGTATGCCTCCCGGCGGGCGGACGGAGGGCTGCCGACGACCACGTTCCTGGCGGTGACGTCGACAGCCATCGGGTCGACCATGAACTGACGTACCCGGCGAGAAGAACGAGCCCCCTGCCGGTCGTCACCGGCAGGGGGCTCTCTGACTGGCCGAGGGGGGCTCAGGCCAGCAGATCGAGGCAGTCGAACGAGGTGCCCGGGCTGAGGAACGCCGTGCCGCTCGAACCACTGACGATGTTGATCTTCAGGACGTTGTACTGTCCCGGGTCCTTCTTCCACACACTGGAAGGGACGCTGAAAGTGACCGTACGGTTGTTCCCCCGGTATGAACCCGTGGTGAGCGAGCGCGTCGAGGGCTGGGCGGATGCGGAGGGGACGGCCGACACCCAGTCGTTGACCGTGACGCGCGGGCGCCCGCCCGCGAAGGCGTCCGTCACGCCGATGCGCAGGGTGTGCGCGGCGGCGGCCTGGGCCGCGGTCAGCTTGAAGTACACGAGGATGCCGTCGTTGACGCCGCTCCACATGTAGGCGGGGAAGGCCGTCGACGCCGTCTGCGGGCCGCTGCCGATGGTGACGTTGCCCGTCCACCTCGCCGCGCGGGCGTCCGACGGGTGTGCGTACGTCATCAGTTCGGCGTTCTTGAACTCACCGGGCGTGCCGTCCCAGTCCCCGAGCCGCCAGATCGTCCTGGCGGCGGACGGGTCCCCGGTCACGGTGATGCTGTTCAGCGCGGTCGCGCCGCCCGCCTTGACCGTCACCGAGGTGGTGTGCACGGCCAGCTCACCCTTGTACACGGTCAGCGTGTACGCCCCCGGCAGCATCCCCTTGCAGGAGAAGGCACCGGTACCGGAGGCGGCCTTCGCCCAGTACTGGGCCTCGGAGTTCGCGAAGCCCACGGTGTACGGGTACTTCGCGTCCATGCCCTTGATGCCGACGCCGGCCACCTTGCCGCGCCCGGCGGCCCCCACCCAGCCGGTGATGCCGAGCCCGTCAACCCAGGAGGTGTCGAGGCGGGCGGCGGCGAGGGAGGGCGAGGGGGCACCGCCGTCGGTGAAGGCGAGGACGTACGGGCCCTGCAGGCCGAAACGTTCCGGCTCGGTCTGGGCCTGGTTGTAGTGCAGGATCTCGTACAGCCCCGCGCCCTTGTCGTTCGAGTGGCGCAGCAGCGAACGGTAGAAGGGGCCGCCGGACGCCTTCTCGTGGCGGGAGCGCACGATCCACAGGCCGACCGAGCCGGTGGTGAAGCCGATGTGGTCGTGGTCGATGACCCGCTTGCCCGAGTAGTGCTTGGAGTGCGTGGTGCCGTCCGCCCGCTTCCAGACGTCGCCGGCCTCGATGATCTTGTCGGAGGCCTCGATCCAGGAGTCAGGCCCCTCGTTCGGGAACATCCCCGGCTTGAGGCGCACCAGGAAGCGGGTCGCCGTGAAGGACGCGTCCGCCTTGTTCGTCCACAGGTAGACGTTGTTCTGGCCGCTGCGCGCCGCGTACCACAGGGTGATCGCCCCGTGCGCGACCTTCACCAGGATCGTCGAGCCGGACCGCCTGACGGTCACCGTGGACGCGCCGAGCCCCGACTCGACGTGCGAGTGCCTGCCGCCGTACCCCTCGTACTCCTTGCCCCGGTAGACCAGGGAGGTGAGGTCGCCGGTCGACTTGGAGACCTTGAAGACGAGCGAGGCACCCGTGTTGATCACGAAGTGCGAACCGTCGTCGGTGTGGCCGAAAGTAGCCGCTGACGCAGATGAGAGCAGGCCGCCGCCGGTCACCGCGGCGGCGCCCGCACCGGCCACGCCCACGGCGGAAGCGGCCAGCAGCCTGCGGCGACTCAGGTTTCTCCGGTGCGTGCTCAAGACTGCCGACTCCGTCGTGCTTGAAGGCTCACTTACTTGTACGTGATGTCAGATGGCGAGAACTTGCATGTGGTTCCGTCCGCACCCCTGCCGATTTCGGTCGGTTCCTTGCCCATGTTGTTGCCCTTGAAGCGCACGCAGGGCTTGAGCTTCTTCTTGGGGTCGCCGTGGATACGGATCCTGCTCAGCGTCGCCGTGTCGCCGTAGTTCGCGTTCACGCCGACCAGCACCTTGCCCGGCACGGTCGCGTCGATGTCGCTGATCACGATCGTGCGTTTGTACTGCGTCCTGCAGTTGCCGCAGGAGCGCACCAGCTTGCCGAAGTTCTCGACGCGGAAGCCCGTGATGCTGAGCCTGCCGGCCCCGTTGAACTGGAACACCTTGTCGGAGGCCGACCTCGCGCCGCCGCCGATCACCTTGTACACGGCCGTCGACTTCTTGCCCTTGAAGCTGGCGGCGTCCTCGCCGACGTCCAGCCACCACACGTTCTCCAGCGTGCAGGAGCCGATGCAGTGGACGCCGTCCGCGCCCGGGGTGCCGATGATCACGTTCTTCAGGACCGCGCCGTCCTTCAGCTCGAAGATCGGGTCCTGGCCCTCCTTCTGGCTGCCGTTGGCGAGCGCGCCGCTGCCGAAGAACTTCTTCAGCCTGCCGTCGTACGTGCCCGACACCGTGATCTTCGACGGGACGGCCTTGCTGCCCTTGGCCGTCGGCCAGCTGGCGGCGGCACCGGCGGAGGACAGCAGCGTCGTCGTCAGGACCGCCGCTCCGGTGAGTCCGAGAGCGGCGGTGCCGGCGATCACGGCCCGCCGTCCGGTGACCCGGCGGCGGTGGCGGACGCGCTGTTCGACTCGTTCAGTCATGGACCGTGTTCCCTGGTGGCGAGGAGATGTGTGCGTCTCCTGGTCGCCACCCGCGCGGAAAGGGTTGCCGAGTCGGCGGATTTTTCTTGCGAGTCGCCGCTACGCCTTCACGAATCGCCCTCGTCGGGCGTGGCGTTACCGTCCTGGCCTGCGAAGTCACCCTGCACGGCCAGTTGTTCGCCCGCCGCTTCGGCCGTCACCGTGTACGTGTCGTTCTTCGCGTCCCGGCCGCCGCGCGCGTGGTTGTACTGGCCCGCGAAGACCCAGTCGCCCGGCCAGACCTTGACGCCGTCCTTGAGCACCCAGGTGTAGACCAGGAAGCCGTCGCGCTTGGCGACCGTCAGCTCGAAGTCGTCCTCCGGAGCCGACCGCCAGGCGCCCGAGGAGTTGACCCCGCCGGTGTCGACGACCTTCAACTCGACGGTGAGCGCGGTGAGTTGCTCGGACGTCTTGACGGTGACGTTGCTCTGCGCCCAGAAGTCGTTGCTCTGTGCGTCGATCGAGCCGTCCGATCGCAGTGGCCCGTCCTCGGCGCCCTTCGCGGCCGGCGGCGCCGCCGTGTCCGAGGCCTTCGGCGTCGGGGAGGGCGTCGGCGTCGAACTCGGCTTCTCCTCCTGGGTGTTGCCGGCCGACGGTTCCGGCGCCGGCTGAATCGGTGCCCTGCTGGTCGCGTCGGGCGACGGGGTCGGCAGCGGCGAGACCGAGACGGTCGGATCGGACGGGGTCTCGTCGCTCTTCACCACGGAGGCCAGCGCGTACCCGCCCATCGCGAGGATTCCGGAGACGGCGGCGGTGGCACCCGCGACCCGGGCCCAGGCCAGCAGCGGCGGACGCGTCGCCCGGCGCCGGGCGCGCTTCTCCTCGGGACCGGCGGCCATGCCGCGCTCGACCCGCGCGAGGATGCGCGCGCGGTCGGGCTCGTACGTCTCGGCCGCTTCGCGCAGCCCGGCGCGCAGCTCGTCGTGCGGCGTCCTCATCGGTTCTTCCCTCCCGCTCCGCCGGTGGTACGCACAGGGGTACGCACTCGAAGCGGGGCCTCGTCGGTGCCAAGGAGCCGCTGCAGTTCGGCCATTCCCTTGGACGTCTGGCTCTTAACCGTACCGACAGTAACTCCCAGGGCGAGCGCCGTGTCCTTCTCCGAGAGGTCGAAGGCGTGCCGGAGCACCACACACGCGCGCTTGCGGAACGGCAGTCTGCGCAGGGCCTCCTGGACATCGATGACGCCAGGTATGTCGGGATTCTCCGTATTCTCTTCCCGCTGCGACCAGAACAGGGTGATCCTCCGGCGCTCCCGGACCGCGCTGCGGATACGGGTTTTGGCCAGATTCGCGACCACGCCACGCGCGTACGCCACCGGATGATCGGCGGCCCGCACCCGGTCCCAGCGGTGCCACAGCGCGAGCAGTGCATCAGCCGCGAGGTCGTCGGCGGCGTCCGCCTCACCCGTCAGCAGGTGGGCCAGGCGCGCGAGTTCGGCGTAGTGCCGCTCGAAGAAGGCATGGAACTCCACGGAGGCTGCGTCGTCGACGACAGTGCCCACGGCCGACCTCTCCCCCTTAGTTTCACTGAGTTTTCCCAGGTCGGCGGCGGCTGCCGACCGAAGCCGGGCGTCTGTGCGTACGGCCGCTGTGGTGCGCCGGTGAAGGGACGGTGATCGTTTGGCGCGAGAGCCGAGAGAGTATCAGGCGTGCGTACAACCCTTCGAGGGGCGTATGGCAGGTCGATCCTGATTCCGTAACACGGAGAAAACCTGAGAACGGTTCAACACAGGAACAATCCAGCCAGCATCCGCACACAGATCAATCAGGCAACGAGGAGCAACCGCCATGTCCGAACCACAGAAGGTGGCCGACCGACCCGGCGCCGCGCCCCCCGCGGCGAACAGCGTCGACGGCTTCTTCAAGATCTCCGAACGGGGATCCACCTTCGCCCGTGAAGTGCGCGGTGGCTTCGCCACGTTCTTCACGATGGCCTACATCCTTGTCCTGAATCCCATCATCCTGGGCAGCGCCAAGGACAAGTTCGGCCACCAGCTCGACAGCGTCCAGCTCGTCACCGCCACCGCCCTGGTGGCCGCGGTGATGACGATCATCATGGGCGTGGGCGGCAATCTCCCGCTCGCCCTCGCCGCGGGCCTTGGCCTCAACGCGGTGGTCGCCTTCCAGATCGCCCCGCTGATGAGCTGGGACGACGCGATGGGCCTGGTCGTCCTGGAGGGCCTGCTGATCTGCGTCCTTGTGGTGACCGGCCTCAGAGAAGCGATCATGCATGCCATCCCGGGGCCGCTCAAGGCGGCGATCGGCGTGGGTATCGGTCTGTTCATCGCTTTCATCGGCTTCGTCGACGCAGGCTTCGTCACCCGTATCCCGGACGTCGCGAGCACCACGGTCCCCGTGCAGCTCGGCGGCACGGGCACGCTCAGCGGCTGGCCCATCCTGGTCTTCTGTCTCGGCGTCCTGCTGACCATCGGGCTGATCGCGCGCAAGGTGAAGGGCGCGATCCTGATCAGCATCGTCACGATGACGTTCGTCGCGCTCATCATCAACTCGGTCGCCGACATCAAGAGCTGGGGCCTGACGACGCCGGCCTGGCCCGACAAGATCGCGGCGACCCCCGACTTCGGACTGATCGGCGACTTCAGCCTGTTCGGCGCGTTCGGCGAGACCACGGTGATCACCGTCGTCCTGCTGATCTTCACCCTGATCCTGTCGGACTTCTTCGACACCATGGGCACGGTCGTCGGCATCACCGCCGAGGCCGGCCTCCTGGACGAGGAGGGCAAGGTCCCCAACCTCGGCCGTGTGCTGCTCATCGACGGTGCGGCGGCGGTGGCGGGCGGCGCGAGCTCCTCGTCCTCGGCGACCTCGTACATCGAGTCGGCGGCGGGCGTCGGCGAGGGTGCGCGCACCGGCTTCGCCAACCTGATCACCGGCGGCCTGTTCGCCGGCGCGCTCTTCCTGACGCCGATCCTGACGATCGTCCCGATGCAGGCCGCCGCCCCCGCCCTGGTCGCGGTGGGCTTCCTGATGATGACCCAGGTCAAGCACATCGACTGGGACAAGTACGAGATCGCCATCCCCGCGTTCCTGACGATCGCCGTGATGCCGTTCACGTACTCCATCACCAACGGCATCGGCGCCGGCTTCCTGGCCTACGTCCTCATCAAGACGGTCCTCGGCAAGGCCAAGGAGGTCCACTGGCTCCTGTGGGGCACGAGCGCACTGTTCCTGATCTACTTCGCGATCGACCCCATTCAGCAGCTCTTCGGTACGAAGTAGTCGCCGAACAGGTACCCCCGCGCCCTTGTCGGGGGCGCGGGGAACCGCGCGATCAACCACGACGCCGCCGCAGCCAGAGAACTCACCCAGCCAGCGCAGCCTGCATCATCGCCTTGGCGACAGGCGCCGCCAGCCCATTCCCACTCACCTCGGAACGAGCCGCCCCCGACTGCTCGACCAGCACGGTCACGGCAACCTCCTTCCCATTTGAGCCGGACTTCGCATAGGACGTGAACCAGGCATAAGGCGTCTGGCTGTTGTTCTCACCGTGCTGAGCCGTCCCCGTCTTACCACCCACCGTCGCCCCGGCGATCCGCGCGTTCGTCCCCGTCCCGTCGGAGACAACCGTCTGCATGGCGGACTGCAACTGCTCAGCCGTCCCCGGGCTGACGATCTCCTTCGTCGAGGCCTCGTTGTCGTAGTCCTCCAGCACATCCCCGTCGGCGTTCGTGACCTGGGAGACCATGTGCGGCGAGACCAGCTTGCCGCCGTTGGCTATCGCGGCGGACACCATGGCCATCTGCAACGGCGTCGCCGTGACATCGAACTGCCCGATGCCCGTCAGCGCGGTCTCCGACTTCTCCATGTCCGAGGGGTACACGCTCGGGTACGCCCGTACCGGCACGTCCTGCTCGTCGTCGTTGAAGCCGAACCTCTCCGCCATCGCTCTGACCTTGTCCTGCCCGAGGTCGACGGCCATCTTCCCGAACACGTTGTTGCAGGAGTACTGGAGGGCGACCCGGATCGTGGCGTTCTCGCAGGGCGCGTTCGGGTTCTCGTTCGTCAGCTCACGGGTCGTACCCGGCAGTGGGTACGGGTCGGGGCTGGCCGTACGGTCGTCCACCGAGCCGTACAGCCCGTCCTCCAGGGCCGCCGCCGCGACCACCAGCTTGAATGTCGAACCCGGCGGCAGCGGCTGCCGTATCGCCCGGTTGACCAGCGGTTTGTCGGGGTCCTTGGTGAGCCTGGTCCAGGTGCCGCCGTCGCTCGCGCCGGTGATCGTCGACGGGTCGTACGACGGAGTGGACACCATGGCGAGGATCTTGCCGGTCTTCGGGTCGATGGCGACGGCCGCGCCCTTCTTGTCGCCGAGCGCCGCGTACGCCGCCTTCTGCACGTCCGGGTCGATCGTCGTGATCACGTTCCCCGGGGCGGCGTGCTCCTTGGTGACCGTGTCCATGAGGGTCGTGAGTCTGCTGTCCGAGCCGTCGAGCACGTCCTTGTAGATGCCCTCCAGCTGCGTCGGCGCGAACAAGGGCGTGCTGTATCCGGTCACGGCGGCGTAGAGCTTCCCGTCCGTGTATGTCCGCTGGTACTTCAGATCTCCACTGCTCGTCTCCTTCGAGCCGGTGACCGACTCACCGGCCACGATGATGTTCCCGAGCGGGTTCGCGTACAGCGCGATCGCGTTCCGCCGGTTCTTGCTGTCGTCCGCGAGCGCCTGGGCGTCGTAGAACTGCACCCATGTCGCCCTGACCAGCAGGGAGAGCACGAGGAGCAGTGTGAAGACGGAGGCGCGCCTGATCGTCTTGTTCATCCCGTCCGAAGACGACCGGCGCCGAGCCGAACGTTCCCCTTCGCCGGATTTCTCATGGCACATTCAGGAAACGCGGGAAGCTGTAAGGGGCACATGTGCCGTCGTACGACGGTCAGGCCTCCAGAGTCAGCACGACCTCGTCGATCTCCGTGCCGCGTGCCTGCGCGTACCCCCGGTCGTGCCCGGAGACGCGGAAACCGCACTTCTCCAGGACCCGCAGCGAGCCCGCGTTGTCGGCGGCGGCACGTGCGTGGAGCGGTCGTTCCGGTTCCTCGGCGACGAGTGCGCGCAGCGCGGCCGTCGCGATACCGCGGCCCCAGTAGGCGCGGTCGATCCAGTACGTCACCTCGCGGTCGCCCGGATCGCCGTACACCGCCGCGTTGCCCACCACGTCACCGTCGACGAGGATCGTGCGCGGCAGCACGTTGGACGCGGCGCGGATCCGCTCCCAGTGGGCGTCGAAGGCGTCCCGGTCGGTCGGGTCCTTCGCCGTGAACGCGGCCATCCACAGCGATTCCGGGTCGTTCGTCTGGCGGAAGAACACCGGCAGGTCACTGTCGTGGATCTCGCGCAGCACGACGTTCGTCGAAGCCGAGTACCGCATTCAGAGCCTCCTGGTGGCCAGTGTCAGTCGGTCGCGCGCGTCGAACAGGGCGTCCTTGACCATCTGTTCGTGGGCCGGGGTGAGCCGCGCGACCGGCACCGAGCAGCTGATCGCGTCCCGCGCGGGGGTGCGGTAGGGGACCGCCACGCCGAAACAGCGCAGCCCCAGCGTGTTCTCCTCGCGGTCCACCGCGAAACCCTGTTCGCGCACCAGGCGCAACTCCTCGATGAGCTTCTCCCGGTCGGTGATCGTGTGCTCGGTCAGCGCGGGCAGCGTCTCCGGGAGCAGCTTGCGGACCTGCTCGTCGGTGTGGGTGGCCAGCAGCGCCTTGCCGAGGGAGGTCGAGTGGGCGGGCAGCCGGCGGCCGACCCGGGTGAAGGGGCGCAGATAGTGCTGCGACTGGCGGGTGGCGAGGTAGACGACGTTCGTGCCGTCGAGCCGGGCCAGGTGGATGGTCTCCGTCGTGTCGTCGGAGAGCCGGTCGAGGGTCGGCCGGGCCACCGCGACCACCTCGTCGCCGTCGATGTACGAGGTGCCGACCAGCAGGGCGCGTACGCCGATGCCGTACCGCGTGCCCGTGGCGTCCGTCTCGACCCAGCCGAGGTCGACAAGGGTGCGCAGGAGCATGTAGAGACTGGACTTGGGGTAACCGACGGCCTCCTGGACCACTGCCAGCGAGTGCATGCCGGGACGTCCCGCGAAGTATTCCAGCAGTTCAACGGTCCGTACCGCGGACTTGACCTGCGCCCCGCCGCCTGTCTCGGCTGCCGACATCGCCCTTGACCCCTTCGTTCGACGGGAAATAGTCTCCAACAGCATATTCATCATCAGAGACGGTGTTCAGCATATCGAACGCCCCTGGTGGATGACGCAGAAAATTCGCCTCACACCTGGCAACACAATCTGGAGGGACCCCCGGTGGCAGCAGCACCAGTCTGGAGTGTCGACCCCCGTACCGGGAAGCAGCGGGAGCAGGTTGCGGTCGAGGCCACAGCCCAGGAGGTGGACTCCACCGTCCGCGCCGCGCACGCCGCCCGCCCGGCCCTCGTGGACCGCACGGTCCGCGCTGCCTTCCTGCGCAGCGCCGCCGAGGAGCTCGAAGCGGCCAAGGAGCAGCTCGTCGAGGCCGCCGACGCGGAGACCGCGCTCGGCCCGGTCCGGCTGACCGGTGAACTCGCCCGCACCTGCTACCAGCTGCGGGCCTTCGCGGACATCGTCGACGAGGGCGCCTACCTCGACGTCGTCATCAACCACCCCGACGACACCGCGACCCCGCCGATCCCGGACCTGCGGCGCTACAAGGTCGCGCTGGGTGTCGTGGCCGTCTACTCGGCCTCCAACTTCCCCTTCGCCTTCTCCGTCCCCGGCGGCGACACCGCGAGCGCGCTCGCGGCCGGCTGCCCGGTGGTCGTCAAGGCCCACCCGGACCACCCGGGCCTGTCCGAGCTGGTCGCGGCCGTCCTGCGCCGCGCCGCTGCCCTGCACGGCATCCCCGAGGGAGTCGTCGGCCTGGTCCACGGCTTCGAGGCGGGCGTCGAACTGGTCAAGCACCCCCTGGTCGCCGCGGCCGGTTTCACCGGTTCCGTACGAGGCGGCCGTGCCCTCTTCGACGCGGCGGCGGCCCGGCCGGTCCCGATCCCGTTCCACGGCGAGCTGGGCTCCCTGAACCCCGTGGTGATCACGGAGGCGGCGGCCAACGAGCGCGCCGAGGCGATCGGTACGGGGCTCGCGGGCTCCATGACGATGGGCGTCGGCCAGTTCTGTGTGAAGCCCGGTCTGGTGCTGGCGCCGGCCGGCGCGGCGGGCGACCGTCTGCTGAAGTCCCTGACGGACGCGGTCAGTGACACCGCGTCCGGTGTCCTCCTGGACCACCGGATGCGCGACAACTTCGTCGCCGGGGTCGCCGAGCGCGCCGAGCTGCCCGAGGTCGAGTCCCCGGTGACGCCGGGCGCGGGCGGCGAGCACACGGTCAGCGCGGGGTTCCTCACGGTGGCGGCGGACAAGCTGGCCGCGGAGGGGGCGTACGACCTGCTCCTGGAGGAGTGCTTCGGGCCCGTCACCGTGGTGGCCCGCTACGCGGACGACGCCGAGGCGAACGCCGTTCTCTCGCGGCTGCCGGGCAACCTGACGGCGACGGTCCACCTCTCGGCGGAGGAAGCCGCGGGGGAGGGGCGCGGGGCCGAGATCCTGGCCGAGCTGACCCCGCTGGCCGGACGTGTGCTGGTCAACGCGTGGCCGACCGGGGTCGCTGTGGCCGCGGCCCAGCATCACGGGGGGCCGTACCCTGCCACGACGTCCACGTCGACTTCCGTCGGCGGCACGGCTGTTGAGCGGTGGCTGCGGCCGGTGGCCTACCAGAACACGCCTGCCGCGCTGCTGCCGGTGGAGCTGCGGGATGAGAACGAGCTGGGGTTGCCTCGGCGTTTCAACGGCCGGCTGGAGCGCTAGCGCTACCGCTGGTGGGGTGCGGTGGGTTCGCGGCTGCGGGTCCGTTGTGGCTTGTCGCGCAGTTCCTCGCGCCCCTCAATCCGGCCCGTCTGCACCTGCGATAATCAGGTAATGGACTTGGAGCTCTCCCCGCTGCCCTTTCCCCTCCGTACCTATGGGCCCGACGGGCACTGGTCCTTCGAGGACGGGGTGCTCACCGGGTGGGCCGGGCCCCGGCAGGATCGGTTCGTGTCGCCCACCGGGGAGGCGCTGGACCCCGCCGCCGACGCGCCACGGCTGCTGGGCGCCCCGGAGGGGGAGTTCCAGCTGATCGCCCGGGTCACCGTCGGGTTCGGAGCGGCCTTCGACGCCGGGGTGCTCTACGTCCATGTCGGCGAGCGGGCCTGGGCCAAGCTCTGCCTGGAGTACTCCCCGGATGTGCCCACCGTCTGCACGGTGGTCACCCGGGGACACTCCGACGACGCCAACTCGTTCACCGTGGACGGCAGTTCGGTCTGGCTCCGGATCAGCCGCACCGGCCGGGCCTTCGCCTTCCACGCCTCGCGCGACGGCGAGAGGTGGACCTTCGTCCGCCTGTTCACCCTGGGCGACGAGAAGGAGGCCGACGCGGCCCTGGTCGGCTTCATGACCCAGTCCCCGATGGGGGAGGGGTGCGTGGTGACGTACGACCACATCGAGTTCCGCCCGGAGTGGCCCAAGGACCTGCGGGACGGCAGCTGAGCGCTGCGCTGGGCTTGGGCCGGGCGCCATCCGGGGGTGCGGGGTCAGGTTGTCGGGCGGGTGCGGGTCCGCCGGGGCTGGTCGCGCGGTTCCCCGCGCCCCTGGGCGGGCACGGGAACCCCCGGATTCCCGCGCCCCTGGGTGGGGACAGGAAACCCCGGACTGGCCTGCTGGCCCCGTACGGCGGGGAGGGGACGGGGTGGGGGGTGTCCGCCCGCAGCGGCCGGCGTCCAGCACCGGCCGGCTTTGCAACAGACGGAACCGCCGGACCGAGGACGGACACCCCCCACCCCGGCACCGCCCTCACCCACCACCCGTAGGCGCTGCACGAGACCCACCGGAACCGCACATGCGCCGCAGGCACCCCGGGACCCGGGAATGAACCGCACTGTTTGAACGTTCATTCACCCAGCGGAGGGAGTCTCCGCACCCGTACCCGTACGACCTGGAGAGCCGAAGACATGCGCGTCGAGATCTGGAGCGACATCGCCTGCCCCTGGTGCTACGTCGGCAAGGCCCGCTTCGAGAAGGCGCTCGACGCCTTCCCGCACCGGGACGGTGTCGAGGTGGTGCACCGGTCGTTCGAGCTGGACCCGGGGCGCGCCAAGGGCGACATCCAGCCCGTCCTCAGGATGCTCACCAAGAAGTACGGCATGAGCGAGGCGCAGGCCCAGGCCGGGGAGGAGAACCTGGGGGCGCAGGCCGCCGCCGAGGGGCTCGCGTACCGCACCCGGGACCGTGATCACGGCAACACCTTCGACATGCACCGGCTGCTCCACCTCGCGAAGGACAAGGGGCGGCAGGACGAGCTGATCCAGCTCTTCTACCGGGCGAACTTCGCCGAGGAGCGGTCCGTCTTCGGCGACGACGAGCGGCTCGTGGAGCTGGCCGTCGCCGCCGGCCTCGACGCCGACGACGTCCGGGGCGTACTCGCCGACCCGGACGCGTACGCCGACGCCGTGCGCGCCGACGAGCGCGAGGCGGCCGAACTGGGCGCGAACGGCGTGCCGTTCTTCGTCCTCGACCGGAAGTACGGCGTCTCCGGTGCCCAGCCCGCCGAGGTCTTCGCCCAGGCGCTCACCCAGGCGTGGGGCGAGCGGCCCGCCCCCCTCAAGATCGTCCAGCCGGAGGGCGAGGGCGCCGAGGTCTGCGGGCCCGACGGGTGTGCCGTACCCCAGCAGTAGCGGCTGGGAGAAAAACTCGCAGGTCAGGGCCTACGTATAAGCAGTCCTTCGCGATGCCGTGCAGAATTCGGCGATGGACGAGGGAATCTTCGGGCCGCAAAGTGGTCCCATGGAGACCTTCGAGAACCTCCGGAACCTCGTTCGTGCCGAGTTCGCTCCGAAGAACACTTACCTGAACACCGCGAGCACCGGGCTCCTCCCGGCCCGCGCCGTGGCCGCGATGCGCGATGCCGTGCAGTCCGTGGCCGACGGTCAGTCGCAGGACATGTTCGCCGACGTGGAGGCCTCGCGCTCCGCCTTCGCGCGGCTCGTCGGGGTCTCCGACCGCAGGGTCGCGGCCGGGGCCTCCGTCGCCGTCTACAGCGGGCTGATCGCCGCCTCGCTGCCCGCCGGCGCCGAAGTCCTCACCGCCGAGGACGACTTCACCTCCGTCCTCAACCCGTTCCACGTACGCGGGGACCTGAAGGTACGGACCGTGCCGCTGGAGCGGATCCCCGAGTCCGTCCGGCCCGGCACCGCCCTCGTCGCCGTCAGCGCGGCCCAGTCCGCCGACGGACGCATCGTCGACCTGGCCGCGCTGCGCGAGGCCGCCCGCGAACACGGGACCCGTACATACATCGACGCCTCCCAGGCCACCGGCTGGCTGCCCATCGACGCGGACGCCTACGACTTCGTCTCCTCCGTCGCCTTCAAGTGGCTCGTCTGCCCGCGAGGCGTGGCCTTCCTCGTCGTACCCGAGGACCTGGGCGGGCTGACACCCGTCTTCGCGGGCTGGGTCGCGGGGGAGGAGCCCTGGGACAACTGTTACGGCCCGGTGCGTGAACTCGCCCACTCCGCACGGCGGTTCGACGAAAGCCCGAGCCTGTTCTCCTACGCCGGCGCCCGCCACTCCCTCGCCCTGATCGAGGAGTTGGGCGTGGACACCGTACGCGCCCATGACCTCGCCCTCGCCGACCGGTTCCGCGCCGGGCTCGACCGACTGGGGCACCAGCCCGTGCCCGCGCCCGGCTCGGCCATCGTCTCCGTCCCGCAACTCGGGCACCGGCAGGCCGAGTTGAGCCGGGCCGGGGTCGAGGTCTCCGACCGCGCCGGAAATCTGCGCGCGGCCTTCCACCTCTACAACACGACGTCGGACGTCGACCGGCTCCTGGACGTCCTGTCCGGCTGAACCGGCGGGGCGAGATCCCCGGGGACGCCAGGGGGATGGTGCCGGGCGGAGCCGACGCCGGACAGGGCCGTCAGACCCGTGCGACCGGCCGCCGACGCGGAACCGCGTCGGCGGCCGGTCGCACGGGGACGAGTCCGCGCCGACCGCGGCACGCGGCGGGCCGGTGCGCGCCGTACGCCTTCGCCGCGCACCTGGCCGTCGATGCCCGCCCACCGGCGGACCGCCGACGGGGTGTGCCGGGATGCCCGGCACCGCAAGGACGCCCGCCGTCGCCGACGCCTCACCCGGGCCCGACGGGAGTCACCTCACCGGTGTGAAGTCCCTGGCTCCGATGAACTCCGGCCTGCGTACCGGTGCCGCGAACGGCTCCACCGCCTGGTTCTCCACGCTGTTGAACACGATGAAGACGTTGCTGCGCGGGTACGGCGTGATGTTGTCCCCGGAGCCGTGCATGCAGTTGCAGTCGAACCAGGTCGCCGAACCCGCCCTGCCCGTGAACAACCTGATGCCGTGCTCGTCGGCGAGGGAGGTCAGTGCCTCGTCGGACGGGGTGCCCGCGTCCTGCATCTGGAGCGACTTCTTGTAGTTGTCGTCGGGAGTGGCCCCCGCACAGCCGAGGAACGTACGGTGCGAGTCCGGCATGATCATGAGGCCGCCGTTGGTGTCGAGGTTCTCGGTCAGCGCGATCGAGACGGACACCGTCCGCATGTTCGGCAGGCCGTCCTCCGCGTGCCAGGTCTCGAAGTCGGAGTGCCAGTAGAAGCCGCCGGCCCCGAACCCCGGCTTGACGTTGATCCGCGACTGGTGGACGTACACGTCGGAGCCGAGGAGCTGCCGGGCCCGCCCGACGATCCGCTCGTCCCGCACGAGCCGGCCGAACACCTCGCTGATCCGGTGCACCTCGAAGACCGACCGGATCTCCTTCGACTTCGGCTCGATGATCGACCGTTCGTCGGCACGGACGGACGGATCCGTGACCAGTCGCTCCAACTCGGCCCGGTAGAGCGCGACTTCGTCGTCATCTAGGAGCCGGTCGAGAGCCCGGAAACCATCGCGCTCGTACGCCATGAGGTCGTCCGCGGTGAACGGCCCGGGCGTGTCCGGCGCGCCCCAGAGGACCGGGTCCTGCCGCGGGACGGACACCTCGGCGGCGCCACGGGTGGGGTACAGGTCGGTGAGCGTGGACGTGGGTGACATGGGTGTCAGACCTCCTCGGGGTCGAAGCCGGGGTCGGGTTCCGTCAGCAGGGGGTAGACGCCGTTCTCGTCATGGTCCTCGCGGCCGGTCACGGGCGGGTTGAAGACGCACAGACAGCGGAAGTCCTCCTTGATCCGCATGGTGTGCCGCTCGTGCCCGTCGAGGAGGTACATGGTGCCGGGGGTGATCGTGTAGGTCCGCCCGGTCTCGTCGTCGGTCAGCAGGGCCTCGCCCTCGACGCACACGACGGCCTCGACATGGTTCGCGTACCACATCGACGTCTTGGTGCCCGCGTACAGAACCGTCTCGTGGAGCGAGAAGCCGACCCGCTCCTTGGCGAGGACGATGCGCTTGCTCTCCCAGGTTCCGGACGCCGCCCTCACATGCCGGTCGGTGTTTTCGATGTCCTTGAACGAACGGACGATCACAGCGCTCAACAACCCCTTTCTCGGATGGTGCGGACGTTCACAAGCTCAGAAGTCCAGCAGTTCAGACAGCAGTTCAGACAGTTGTTCAGACGGTCTCGGCGGTCTCGCGCACGGCGCGGGCGACGATCCGCAGGCCCTCGTCCAGCTCCTCGGGAGTGATGGTGAGCGCCGGCAGCAGCTTCACGACCTCGCTCTCCGGGCCGGACGTCTCGATGAGCAGCCCGAGTTCGAAGGCCCGCTGCGCGACCCGGCCCGCGCGCGCCTTCTCGTGGAACTCCATGCCCCACACCAGCCCCCGGCCCCGGTACTCCCTGACGTCGTCCGGGTTCTCCTCGGTGATCGAGATCAGCGCCTCCTCGACCTGCTCACCACGGGCGCGCGTCTGCTTCTCCATGGCGGAGCCGTCGGACCAGTACGTCTCCAGCGTGGCGGCGGCCGTCACGAACGCCGGGTTGTTGCCGCGGAACGTGCCGTTGTGCTCGCCCGGCTCCCAGATGTCCAGCTCGGGCCTGAACAGGCAGAGGGACATGGGGAGTCCGTACCCGCTGATGGACTTCGACAGGGTGACGATGTCGGGTACGACGCCCGCTTCCTCGAAGGAGAAGAAGGCGCCGGTGCGCCCGCAGCCCATCTGGATGTCGTCGACGATCAGCAACATGTCCTGGCGTACGCACAGGTCGGCCAGCGCCCGAAGCCACTCCGGGCGCGCCACGTTGATGCCGCCCTCGCCCTGCACGGTCTCCACGATCACGGCGGCCGGCTTGTTGAGGCCGGAGCCCTGGTCCTCCAACAGCCGCTCGAACCACAGGAAGTCGGGGACGGTCCCCTCGAAGTAGTTGTCGAACGGCATCGGCGTGCCGTGCACCAGCGGAACGCCCGCGCCGGCCCGCTTGAAGGCGTTGCCGGTCACGGCGAGCGACCCGAGTGACATACCGTGGAAGGCGTTGGTGAAGGACACGATGGCCTCCCGCCCCTTCACCTTCCGCGCCAGCTTCAGCGCCGCCTCGACGGCGTTGGTGCCCGTCGGGCCGGGGAACATGACCTTGTACGGCAGGTCGCGGGGACGCAGCACCAACTCCTGGAAGGACTCCAGGAACGCGCGTTTCGCGGAGGTCGACATGTCGAGCCCGTGGGTGACGCCGTCCCGCTCCAGATAGTCGATCAACGCCCGTTTGAGTACGGGGTTGTTGTGGCCGTAGTTGAGCGATCCGGCGCCCGCGAAGAAGTCGAGGTAGGCGTGGCCGTCCTCGTCGTACATACGGCTGCCCTGCGCACGGTCGAACACGGCGGGCCAGCTGCGGCAGTAGCTGCGCACCTCCGACTCGACGGTCTCGAAGACGCTCAGGTCGGGCTGGGTGATGGTCACGTCGGTGAACTCCTTGAGGTGGGGGCGAGATCAGTCGGCAGAGCCGGGAGAGGCCGGAAAGTTCGGAAAACTAGGAGAGGGGGCCGATGCGGTACAGGACCTCGGGGTCGTGCGGGTCGTGTTGGCCGTTCGGCGCGCCGGGGAACAGGCCCGCGTCGAACAGCACCTCCCGCTCGACGGTGGCGCCGTGGCGCTCCGCGAACGAGGTGAACAGCCGTTCCGAGGCGGTGTTGCCCGGGGTGATGGTGGTCTCGACGGTGGTGAGACCCTGCTCGGCGCCGACCCGCCGGGTCAGCCCGTCGAGCAGCGCGGCGGCGAGCCCGCGCCCCTGGTGGTCGGCGTCGACGGCCACCTGCCAGACGAGCAGGGTGCCCGGCCGGTCCGGCCGGACGTACCCGGTGACGAAGCCGACCGGTCTCCCGTCGGAGTCCCGGGCGACGGCCGAGGTGGCGGCGAAGTCCCGGCACCACAGCAGATAGCTGTACGACGAGTTGAGATCGAGAACCTCAGAGTCCCGGGCGATCCGCCACAGCGCCGCCCCGTCGGCAATCACCGGGCGGTCTATTTGCAGGTCTCTCCGTGCTGCGCTCATGCAAATGGAACTTACCGAGAGAAAGTCCAAAATGCATGGCCGATCGGGGTTCCGTGCGGACGTGGAATGTGTTATTCCGTGAGTATGAGAATGCCCGCTTTGTCCAGTGAATAACCAGACAAAGCGGGCGCATTGTTGAGTGTGTCACAATCATGCAATTTACTTGATTCGTTCGCAAAACCTTTGCGTTTAGGTCAATGAAAAGCGGGCAGAAGAATACGGGAAACTATCCTTGTTCTTACTGCCCAATTTCATCGCGCATTCACGCGAAATTCGCCACCGCTTGCCGCAGGGCCCCTTCGACATCCACGGCACGCCCCCGGTCCGCCAGCGCCGCGCCCAGCGCGACCAGACTCCCGAGCACCGCCTCCCGCGTCGCGTCCGCCCCGTAGTGGTTGACCCGGATCATCTCCTTGGCCAGCGCGCCCCCGCCCGCGGCCAGCGGCAGCGCCGGATCGGCGGCCAGCGCGCTCGCCACCAGCTCCGACGCGACGACCCCGGAGGGGGCCCGCAGCGTCGTGGCCACGGGCGCCGCGTCCTCGGCCTCGCGCACATACGGCTCAAGCCCGCCGCCCAGCGCGAGCACTCCCGCCCGGGTGGCCGCCGCCGCGGCGGTGTGCCGGGCGATCACCGTGTCCAGCCCCGCCGCCTCGATCCGCTCGACGCACGCCTCCAGCGCGAGCATCTCCAACTGGGCGGGAGCGTGCAGGAGGGTGCGTCGGCCGCCGTCGATCCACCGTTCCTTCCAGTCCAGCAGCGAGAGGTACGACCGTCGCGGCGCCCCCGGGTTCGCCGCCATCCGCGCCCACGCCCGCTCGCTCACCGACACTGCCGACACCCCGGCCGGCCCGCCCATCGCCTTCTGCGCCCCGATCACGCACAGGTCGACACCCCACGCGTCCGGCAGCACCGGTTCGGCGCCGACCGACGCGACGGCGTCGAGGGAGAAGAGGGCGCCGTGTTCCCGTACCGCCTCGCCGATCTCCGCCACCGGGTTGGTGTTGCCGGTCGCCGCCTCCGCGTGCACCAGCGAGACGAAGTCGATCTCCGGATGCTCGGCGAACGCCTCCCGGATCCGCGCGGCCGTGACCGCGGCGTGGAAGGGCACCGCGAGATCGACGACGGTGGCGCCGCAGTCCCGCAGCCAGTCGCCGAACGTCTGCCCGTAGGGGCCGGTGATGACGTTGAGAGCGGTCGTGCCCGGGCCCGCGGTCCCCCTGATGGCGCCCTCCAGGGGCAGCAGCGCCTCGCCCTGCATGATCACGACGTCCTGCTCGGTGGAGAGCAGCCGCGCCACGCGGTCCTCGATCGACGCGAAGCGAGCGGCGGTCAGTGGCGCCAGGTCAAGGAAGGGGTGCGTGGTCACGGTGGTGCTCTCTTCGCATCGCGGGGTAGGTAAGTCGAGTCGAGACTAACGGGAGAGCTTCCTGACCCTCGGGTCGGCGGGATCCGAGGCCCGCGCGGCCTGAAAACCGCAGGTCGCATGACGCCATGACCATGGGAATAGTTTGAGATCCTCAAACGTCTCCTTATAATCAGAAGTCACAGTCCCCCCACAGGAGGTCCCCTTGAACACGGTCCTCGCACGACGGTCCCGCATCCTGGCCGCCACCACCGCGACGGCCGGGCTTCTGCTCGTGGCCGGCTGTTCCTCGGACGACGACGGCGGCAGCGCCTCGAAGACCGCCGCCGGCGGGGTCGAGCTCGTCAAGGGCGGCCAGCTCACCGTCTGCACCCACCTGCCCTACCCGCCCTTCCAGTCGGAGGTCGACGGCAAGGTGCAGGGCTTCGACGTGTCGCTCGTCGATCTCGCCGCCAAGAACCTCGGCGTGAAGCAGGAGATCCTCGACACGCCCTTCGAGAACTTCAAGACGGGTGCCTTTCTCAACGCGGACCAGTGCGACCTCGGCGCGGCCGGCATGACCATCACGGAGGAGCGCAAGAAGAACGTCGACTTCTCCGACCCGTACTTCGCCGCGACGCAGGCCGTCCTCGTCGACAAGAAGAGCGGCATCACCTCCTTCGCCGGTCTCCAGGGCAAGAAGGTCGGTGCCCAGGCGCAGACCACCGGCGAGGACTACGCCAAGGGCAAGGATCTCGACCCGGTCTCCTTCGAGTCCTCCGACGCCGTCCTCAACGGCCTGCGCACCGGCCAGGTCGAGGCCGTGATCATCGACTACCCGGTGGTCCAGGGCTGGCTCAAGGACACGGCCAACGCCGACGCCTTCAAGGTGGTGGACAACCTCAACACCGGTGAGCAGTACGGCTTCACGGTGAAGAAGGGCAACACCAAACTGCTCGCCGCCCTCAACAGGGCGATCACCGACGCGAAGGCCGACGGCACCTACAAGAAGCTGTACGAGCAGTGGATCGGCCCGTACGACGAGTCCGCGGCAGCTCCGTCCGCGTCATGACCGACGCCTCCACGAAGCAGGTGCAGCCCCGTAAGCAGGGGTTGAGCCGCACGCAGAAACGCGCGCTGTCCCGGGGCGCGCAGTACGCGCTGTTCGTCGCGGCCGTGGTCGCCCTCGCGGTGTCGGCCGACTGGGCCCGTCTGAAGAACCAGTTCGCGCAGGCGGACCTGGCCGAGCAGATGTTCCCGGAGATCATCACGCTGGCCCTCAAGAACACCGTCCTCTACACACTGTCGGGCTTCGTCTTCGGCCTGGTGCTGGGGATGGTGATCGCCCTGATGCGGCTGTCACCGGTGGGCCCCTACCGCTGGGTCGCGGGCATCTACATCGAGATCTTCCGTGGTCTGCCGGCCCTGCTGATCTTCATCTTCGTCGGCGTGGCGGTACCTCTCGCCTTCCCCGGCACGGAGATCCCGGGCGGGACGTACGGCAAGGTGGCGCTGGCTCTCGGCCTGGTGTCGGCGGCGTACATGGCGGAGACGATCCGCGCGGGCATCCAGGCGGTGCCCAAGGGGCAGATGGAGGCGGCCCGTTCACTGGGCTTCTCGCATGCGCGGGCCATGGTCTCGATCATCATCCCGCAGGCGTTCCGGATCGTGATCCCGCCGCTCACCAACGAGTTGGTGCTCCTGTTCAAGGACTCCTCGCTGGTGCTGTTCCTCGGCGTCACCCTGGAGGAACGCGAACTGGCCAAGTACGGCCGTGACCTGGCCAGTCAGACCGCCAACTCCACGCCGATCCTGGTGGCGGGCCTGTGCTATCTGCTGGTGACGGTGCCGCTGGGCTTCGTCGTACGACGGCTTGAGACGAAGGCGGGGGAGGCGACGAGGTGAGCGGCCGAGTGAGTGACGGTACCGAGGACATGAGGGTGCCGGAGATCGAAGTCCGGGACCTGTACAAGTCGTTCGGCGACAACGAGGTGCTGCGCGGCATCGACCTGGAGATCGGGCAGGGCGAGGTCGTGTGCGTGATCGGCCCGTCCGGGTCCGGCAAGTCGACCCTGCTGCGCTGCGTGAACCTGCTGGAGGAGCCGACGAAGGGCCAGGTCTTCGTCGGCGGTACGGAGGTCACGCACCCGGACGTCGACATCGACGAGGTCCGCCGCCGTATCGGCATGGTCTTCCAGCAGTTCAACCTCTTCCCGCATCTGACGGTGACGGAGAACCTGACGCTGCCGCAACGCCGGGTGCTGAAGCGGGACAAGGCGCAGGCCGCACGGGTGGCCGCGGAGAACCTGGAGCGGGTGGGCCTGTCGGAGAAGGCGAACGCGTACCCGTCGTCCCTCTCCGGTGGCCAGCAGCAACGGGTCGCCATCGCAAGGGCGTTGGCGATGGGCCCGGAGGTCATGCTGTTCGACGAGCCGACGTCGGCACTCGACCCCGAGCTGGTGGGGGACGTGCTGGCGGTGATGCGCAGGCTGGCGAACGAGGGCATGACGATGATGGTCGTCACGCACGAGATGACGTTCGCCCGCGAGGTCGCCGACCGGGTCGTCTTCATGGACGGCGGAGTGATCGTCGAGGAGGGCACCCCGGCCCGGGTGATCACCAACCCGGCCCATGAACGCACCCGCCACTTCCTCTCCCGCCTGCTGGACCCGGCGATGGCGGACGTGGAGGAGGAATCGGCACACGAGGCGGAGGGCGAGGGCGAGAAGCCGCACCGGCCGAACTAAGGTGCCGTGCATGAGCGATCAGGCGGTGCTGCGGGTGAAGGGGCGGGTGCTGGTCGGCCCGGAGGAGATCCGTGACGAGCTGTGGGTGGTCGGTGGCCGGATCACCTACGACCGCCCGCCCGGCGCCCGTGACATCCGCACCGTGGAGGGCTGGGCGCTGCCCGGCCTGGTCGACGCGCACTGCCATGTGGGCCTGGGGCCGCACGGCCCCGTGCCCGAGGACACGGCGGAGAAGCAGGCGCTGACGGACCGGGACGCCGGGACCCTCCTCGTCCGGGATGCCGGTTCACCGTCGGACACCCGCTGGACCGACGCCCGCGAGGACCTACCGAAGATCATCAGGGCGGGCCGGCACATCGCCCGCACCCGCCGCTACATCCGGGGCTTCGCGCACGAGATCGAGCCGGACGACCTGGTGGCGTACGTCGGCCAGGAGGCCCGGCGCGGCGACGGCTGGGTCAAGCTGGTGGGCGACTGGCTGGACCGCGGCACCGGCGACCTCTCCGCCTGCTGGCCGCGCGAGGCCGTGGAGGCGGCGATCGCGGAGGCCCACCGCCTGGGCGCGCGGGTCACGGCCCACTGCTTCGCGGAGGACTCCCTGCGGGACCTGGTCGAGGCGGGCATCGACTGTGTCGAGCACGCGACGGGTCTGACCGAGGACACGATCCCCCTGTTCGCGGCACGCGGCGTCGCGATCGTCCCGACCCTGGTCAACATCGCGACGTTCCCGAACCTGGCGGCATCCGGCGAAGCCAAGTTCCCGGCCTGGTCCGCCCACATGCGCGGTCTGCACGAACGCCGCTACGACACGGTGCGTTCCGCGTACGACGCGGGGATTCCGGTGTACGTCGGCACGGACGCGGGGGGCACGTTGCCTCACGGACTGGTCGCGGCGGAGGTCGCCGAGCTGACCAAGGCAGGCATCCCGGCGGTCGAGGCGCTGTCGGCGACGACGTGGGGCGCACGGGAGTGGCTGGGGCGGCCCGGTCTCGCGGAGGGGGCGGCGGCGGACCTGGTGGTGTACGAGAGCGATCCGCGGGCGGACGTACGGGTGTTGGGGAAGCCGTTGCGGGTGGTGCTGAACGGGCGGATCGTGGCGTGACGCGGGTGACCCGGGTGAATGCGGTGAACATCCGTGCCGTGGGATTCGAAGATCTGCGCGGAAGCCCCACGTAGGGGTGAAGTCCCGTCAGATTGCTGACCGTTGGCCCCCTGTACGTAATTCTTACCGGGTCCCAGGCGTGTCTCTTCCGAGGGGTCCCCAACCGTGAACGCCACCAACTTCCGCATGCCCGCACGCCGTCTGGCCACCGTCGCGGTGGCCACGGCCCTGGTGGCCGCCGGTCCCGCGGCCCTGGCCCACGCGACGGAGGACCAGGGCCGCGCGAGCGCGGTCGTCCTGCGCACCGGGCTGAACGTGTCCCTCCTCAACAAGAGCGTGAACGTCCCGCTCGCGGTGGCGCTGAACGAGGTGCGGGCGCCGCAGAGCGCCCAACAGACGGCGCTGACCGCCACGTTGGACGGCGTGGACGGCGGAAAGCCGTTCACCGTGCTCGGTGCGGAGGTCGCGGAGGCGAAGGCGACGGTGTCGGAGGGAAAGGCGGAGGCGTCGACGAGGCTCGCCCACGCCAAGCTCCACGTGCCCGGTCTCCCGCTTCTGTCGCTCATCGAGGTCGAGCAGGTCACGTCGAGGGCGACCTGTGTGGCGGGGGAGAAGCCGGTCGCCTCCTCGAACCTCCTGGGTTCGGTGACGGCTCTCGGGAAGAGGGTGACGCTGACGCCGAGCGGCCCGGTCGAGGTGAAGGTGCCAGGCGTCGGTGAGGTGCGCCTCGACCTGTCCCAGTCGGAGACGACGACCCGTACGGCGGCTGCGACCGCGCTCGAACTCACCGTGTCCGTCAACCCGTTGGACCTCAACGTCGCGGAGGTCGAGGGCACGGTGACTCTGGCGAAGGCGACCTGTGAGGCACCGGCGGTACAGGCGCCGCCGCCGTCGGAACCGGCACCTGAGGTGAAGCCGCAGGGGGGTACGGCCGAGGCGGGGCTCGCGGAGACGGGTGGCAGCTCGATGACGCCGTACCTCGCGGGTGGGGCGGCCGTGCTCCTCCTGGCGGGCGGCGCAGCGGTCGCCCTGGCCCGTCGCCGCGCCAAGAACTGACCCGCCGTTCCTCGCCCCAGCCGCCCCCGAACCCCCGCTCCTCAATCGCCGGAGGGGCTGACTGTCCAGCCCGTCCGGCGATTG
Organism: Streptomyces lacrimifluminis; assembly: GCF_014646095.1. Classification (GTDB taxonomy): domain Bacteria; phylum Actinomycetota; class Actinomycetes; order Streptomycetales; family Streptomycetaceae; genus Streptomyces; species Streptomyces lacrimifluminis. Next base: position 99,880 of record NZ_BMMU01000020.1, read on the forward strand.
AGGACGAGCGCGTTCAACGCGAAGGGGGTCTGGGGGCGCAGCCCCCGGGGACAGGACGGGACGGGACGGGTAAGGGCGGCGGGGGCGAGGAAACTCACCGCTCCGCCAGCATCACCGCCCGATCGAACGCCTGCAGAAACCCGTTCACCGTCACCCGGTCCCGCACAGCCACCCGCAACCACTCCTCCCCCAGCCCGGGAAACGTGTCCCCCCGCCGCACCGCATACCCCAACCCCCGCAAGTGCCCCCGCACAGCCCCGGCCCGATCCACCCGCACCAGCACGAACGGCCCCTCCGCCGGCGTCACCACCCGCACCCCGTCGGACCCGAACTCGTCGAGCCCGGCGACAAGATGAGCCCGGTCCGCGGCGATACGACGTGCCGCTTCCGCCGCCTCCGCCAGCGCCGGCCCGGACACGCACGCCTCCGCCGCGGCCAGCGCAGGCGTGGACACCGGCCACAACGGCTGCGCCCGCTCCAGCTCCACGATCGTCTCCGGCGCCGCCAGCACGTACCCGATCCGCAGCCCCGCAAGACCCCACGTCTTCGTCAGGCTCCGCAGCACCACAAGGCCGGGCACGTCCGTACGTCCTGCCAGCGCCTCCCGCTCACCCGGCACCGCGTCCATGAACGCCTCGTCGACCACCAACGTCCGCCCAGGACGGGAGAGTCTGGCGATGACAGCCGCCGGATGCAGGATCGACGTCGGGTTCGTCGGGTTGCCGACCACCACCAGGTCGGCGTCGTCGGGCACGTGCGACGGGTCCAGCCGGAACCCGTCCTCCGCCCGCAGCAGCACCCGCTCCACAGGGTGCCCGGCATCCCGCAGGGCCGCCTCCGGCTCCGTGAACTGCGGGTGCACGACCACCGGTCGGCGTACCTTCAGGGCGCGCGCCAGCAGCACGAAGGCCTCCGCGGCCCCGGCGGTGAGCAGCACCCGTTCCACCGGCAGCCCGTGCCGGGCCGCCACCGCCGCCCGCGCGGCCCGCCCGTCGGGATACGCGGCGAGGGCGCCGAGCGACCCGGCGATGTGCTCGCGCAGCCAGGCCGGGGGAGTGCCGGCCCGGACGTTCACCGCGAGGTCGACCAACTTGGCGCCGTCGTCGCGCACTTCGGCGTCCCCGTGGTGCCGAAGGTCATGCCCGTCGGTGTCCGAGTCAGTGCGCATGGGAGTGCGAGTGCCCGTGGGAGTGGTGTCCATGATGGTGACCATCGTGGTCGCCGTCGTCGTCCGGATGGAAGTGCGGCTGCTGAGGCATTCCGACCTTGTCCTCGAAGCCGGGCAGCGCGATCCGGTACACGCACGAGTCGCAGTTCATCCGCAGGTCCCCCTGCACGGCCTCGCGGTACCGCTCCATCACCAGATCGAGCAACTCCGGCTCCGGACCGATGACGTCGGCGGACCGCACCTCGACCTCCGGGTGCGCGGATGCCCAGCCCTCCGTCTGCTGACGCACCCGGTCCGGCAGAATCCCGGTGAACAGGAAGTAGGGCAGGACGACGATCCGCCGCGCACCCAGCTTCACGCACCGGTCGAGCCCCGACGGCACGTCCGGCGCCGCCAGCGACACGAACGCCGTCTCCACACCGGCGTACCCGCGCCCCTCCCACAGCAGCCGCGCCGCCTTGAGCACCTCCGCGTTGGCGTCCGGGTCGGTGGAGCCGCGCCCGACCAGCAGCACGGTCACGTCGGTCCGGTCGGCGGGTGTCCGCGCCCCACCGCCCAGCGCCTCCTCCAGCCGCCGCTCCAGCACCGCCAGCAGCGCCGGGTGCGGGCCCAGCGGACGCCCGTACGTGTACGAGATCCCCGGGTGCCGTTCCTTCTCCCGGGACAGCGCCGCCGGGATGTCCCCCTTGGCGTGTCCGGCGGAGACCAGCATCAGCGGAACGGCGGCGAACCGTCGTACCCCCCGCTCCACCAGCTCGGTGACGGCGTCGCCCAGCGGTGGCGGCGACAGCTCGATGAAGCCGCCCGCGACGGGCAGTTCGGGGTTTCGGCGTCCCAACTCCCGTACGAAGTCACGGAACGCCTCGGCCCCGGCCTCGTCCCGAGTGCCGTGGCCGGCGATGAGCAGGGCGGGCGGCGGGGTGGTCACGATGTCTCCTCGGACTGTGAAGTGGGGTGCAACGGACGGATGTTGAGAGGGTTGCCGGAAAGTGCCGGACGAAGTTCCCGACGAAGGTTCACTGGGCCGTCTCCTGCCAGCGGTATCCGCGAGGTGTGACCATCCGGCCCGCGATGTTCCGCGTCGCGGTGTTGCCGACGGTCACGACCGTCATCATGTCGACCGTCGTCGGGTCGAGGCCGGCCAGCGTTGTGACGCGGCTGGACTCGTCGGGCCGTGACGCGTTCCGTACGACACCCACGGGAGTCGTCGGCTCCCGGTGCGCGCCCAGGATGGCGAGCGCCTTGGGCAGCTGCCAGTCACGGCCCCGGCTGCGCGGGTTGTAGAACGTCACGACGATGTCCGCCTCGGCCGCCGCCCGCACCCGCCGCTCGATGACGTGCCAGGGCGTGTGCAGGTCGGAGAGGCTGATGGAGACATGGTCGTGGCCGAGCGGGGCCCCGAGAATCGCGCCGGCTGCGAGGGCGGCCGTGACACCCGGCACTCCGACCACGTCGATGTCGTCGGACGCCTCGGCCAGCGCGGGCGACGCCATCGCGTACACGCCCGCGTCCCCGCTGCCGATCAGCGCGACCGCCTGGCCCTTCCGGGCCTCGGCCACCGCTGTGCGCGCCCGCTCCTCCTCGGCCCCGAGCCCCGACTCCAGGATCCGGGTACCGGGCCGCAGCAGATCACGGATCTGGTCGACGTACTGATCGAGCCCGACCAGCACGGACGCGCGCCGCAACTCCGCCTCGGCACGCGGCGTCAGCAGATCCCGTGCCCCCGGCCCCAGCCCCACGACCGCGAGCCGCCCACGCCCCGGCCGCCGTACGACGGCACAGGTCGCCATGGCCGGTGCCCCGTCCGCACGCGCCGACTTCCTCTTGGGTACGAGGAGTTCACCCCCGCCGACCAGCGCGGCGGCCTCCGCCACGGACGGCGTACCGACGGCGGCGAGCGGCGCGGCGGAGGGATTCGGCACCTCGACCCCGGCCAACTCGTCGGCGGAGTACGTCACCACAGGCACCCCGAGCCGCTCGGCGGCCCCGACGATTCCGGGCTCGTCGGCCTTCGCGTCGACGGTGGCCAGCGCGGCGACCGAGGCCACCGAGAGGCCCGCCTCCGCCAACGCGCCCTCGACCAGCCCGAGTACCTCGTCGACCGGAGCCCCCTTGGAGGCGCCCACACCGACGACGAGGGACGGGGGACGCAACACGACCTCGCCCGTCCCGCCGGTGTCGATCAGTCGGTCGGTCACCCGGATCGTCGGCCCGTCGCCCGGCACCGCACTCCCGGCGCGGGACGGCAGCACATGGGACGGCAGCGCGGGCAGCGGCCAGGTCGACTCCAGCTCCAGCGCGACGGGTTCACCGTCGAGCAGCGCCCGCGAGACCCCCGCGACATCGCCCTCCACGGGCAGCCCGAGCGTGTCGAGCCCCGGCACTCCCACGGCGTCCGTCGCGGTGGTCACCACCGGCTCCGCACCCAGCAACCGCCCGACGGCACGGGCGAGTTCATTGGCCCCGCCACCGTGCCCACCGACCAGCGACACGGCGAACCGCCCGCCCTCGTCGACGCACACCACACCGGGATCGGACGCCTTGTCTGACAGCAGCGGGGCGACCAGCCGGACGACCGCCCCCGTGGCCAGGAAGCACACGAGCTGCGAACACTCCCCGAAAGCGCGCCGGACGGCGTCGGCGACCGGCCCCTCGTACACACGCGTACGGTCGGGCCAGGCGGCGGCAAGCCGATCGCGCGCCGCCGCGCCCGCCGCCGTCGCGGAAATCAGGCCGATCACAGTGCGACTCCTTCTCTACCGGTATGTCTTTCCACGGGTCTGTCCGCAGCCGCTGTGGGGCGCGTGCCCCACAGCAGGAAAACGGGGTTGGTCGCCGCGAGGCGGGTCACCTCACCCGGCAGCGGCGCGAGCCGGGACGACTGCAGCAGCACGCCGTCGCAGTCGAGTCCGGCGCCGATGAGCGCCGCACGCACGGCCGGCACCCGGTCCAGGGCTGCCATCGCGACCACCACCGTCCGCCGGACCCGCCCCGCACACGCGGTGACGATCTCGGGCAGCTCTCGCCCGCCCCCGCCGATGAACACGGCGTCGGGATCGTCGAGTTCGGACGGCGCGGGCAGGTCGGCGGGTGCGCTCCCGCGCACCACCCGCACGTCGACACCGTGCGCGGAGGCGTTCGCCCGCACCCGCTCCGCCCCGTCCGGCGTCTTCTCGACGGCGACCACGGCCGCCCCGAACCGGGCGCACTCCACGGCGACGGAACCGGAGCCCGCGCCGATGTCCCAGACCAGGTCACCGAGGCGCGGCCCGAGCCGGGCCAGTGCCAGGGCCCGTACCTCGAACTTGGTGATCATCGAGTCGCGATGGGCGAACTCCTGCTCGTCCAGGGCCCATCGGGCGGGCCCGACAGCCGACCCGGCGACCGTGACACGGCCCGGCGCGAGTGCCCGCGCCTCGTCCAGACACAGCACCACACTCACCGCGTCGCCCCAGTCCCGCACAGCCGCCTCGGCAGGCGTGACCCGCTCGACGCGCTCGCGTTCCGGATCGCCCAGCGCCGAGGCGACCACCAGGACACGCGCCCCCGGGCCGCCCGCCAACGCCGCGCCCAGCTCGGCGGGCCCGGCACCCGGCCCGGTCAGCACCGCCACCTTGGGCCGCGCCCGGCACACGTTGACCGCCGTACGCAGCGCACGCCCGTGCGCGCTGACGACCACCGCGTCGTCCCAGGTCAGCCCGGTCCGGGCGAAGGCGGCGGCGACGGAGGACACCCCCGGCCGGACATCGAGCCGCCCGGCCCCGAACCGCTCGGCCAGCGCCCGCACGATCCCGAAGAACCCCGGATCACCGGAAGCCAGCACGACGACGGGCCGCTCCTTGCCGACGTACTCCTCGATGGTGTCGAGCGCCGGAGGCAGCGGCCCGAGAACCACCCGCTCAGCACCCTCCGCCACGGCCGCCGACACCGCCGCCAGATGCCGCCGGGCTCCCACGACCAGCGCGGCCCCGGCGACGGCGGCCGTGGCGTCCGGCGGAAGCGCCGCCCCCGTCCCGGTACCGATGACGGTGATCACGTACTCGCCCCTCGCTCGCGCAGCGCCCGGCGGGCCTCCGGGTCGGCCTTGCGGAAGCCGTGGAAGTGGCCGGGGTGGTAGAGGTGCGAACGGGTGCCGCTGGCGTCGAGGGCCGGGCCGACCAGGAACAAGGTGTGCTTCCACAGCTTGTGCTCCTTGACCGTCTCCTCCAGCGTCCCGATCGTGCACCGCACGACCAGCTCCTCGGGCCAGGTCGCCTGATAGGCGACGACGACCGCCGTGGACGTCGGATAGCCGCCCTCCAGCAGCTCCCGTACGAGCTGCCCACTGCGGGCGGCGGACAGGAAGATCGCCATGGTGGTCCCGTGCCGGGCGAACTCCCGGACCTCCTCGCCCGGCGGCATCGGCGTCTTGCCGCCGCCCAGCCGGGTGAGGATCACGGACTGCGCGACCTCGGGGATCGTCAGCTCACGCTGGGCGAGGGCGGCGACCGCGGAGAAGGAGGAGACGCCGGGCACGATCTCGGTCTCGATCCCGAGCCCGGCGCACCGGTCGACCTGCTCCTGGGTGCCGCCCCAGAGCGCGGGATCGCCGGAGTGGATACGCGCCACGCGCAGGCCCTCGCGCACGGCACGCTCGTACACGGCGACGACGTCCTCCAGCGACATCGTCGCCGAGTCGAGGATCTCCGCCCCCTCGCGCGCATGGTCGAGGACGGCCTCCTGTACGAGGCTGGCCGCCCAGATGACGACATCCGCCTCGGCGATGGCGCGGGCCGCGCGGAACGTCAGCAGATCGGCGGCGCCGGGGCCGGCACCGACGAACGTCACCTTGCCGGTGGGAGCGTCAGTCGAAACGTCGGCCGTGGGAGCCATGGGGCGAGATCCTCTCGTACGGAATGTCGAACACGTCAGTGAGTGTGCGGGTGGGTGTGGAGGTGCGCGAAGGCGGGTTGATCGGATAGCAAGGGCACATGGCGGTCTTCGTCGCGCTCGGCGCGTTCCTGATGACGCTGGCCGGCGGCTGGACGGCACTGCGTGTGACCGACCGCCGCCATCTCGTCCTTGGCCTGGCCGGCGGCCTGATGCTGGGCGTGGTCGGCCTCGACCTGCTGCCCGAGGCGCTGCACGCGGCGGGCCAGGAGGTGTTCGGCGTACCGGCCGCGCTGCTCCTGTTCGTCACCGGCTTTCTGCTGGCCCATCTGGTGGAACGCCTGCTCGCCGTACGACAGGCCGCGCACGGCGCCACCGAGGGGACCGGGGAGCACGGCGGACGGACGCCCGAAGTGGGTCTGACGGCCGCCGCGGCGATGGTCGGCCACAGCGCGATGGACGGCGTCGCGATCGGCGCCGCCTTCCAGGTGGGCGGCGGCATGGGCCTCGCGGTCGCGCTCGCCGTGATCGCCCACGACTTCGCCGACGGCTTCAACACGTACACGATCACGAGCCTGTACGGAAACGCCCGCCGCAAGGCGTTGGCCATGCTGTTCGCCGACGCGGCGGCACCTGTCGTGGGCGCGGCCTCGACCCTCTTCTTCACCATCCCCGAACAGGCGCTCGGCGGCTATCTCGGCCTCTTCGGCGGAGCACTGCTCTATCTCGCCGCCGCCGAGATCCTCCCCGAGGCCCACCACGAACACCCCGCCCACTCGACGGTGCTGTGCACGATCGCGGGCGTGGCGTTCATCTGGCTGGTGGTGGGCCTGTCGGGCTGAGCGATGGTTCACAACTTGCCGCCCCGCCCGCCGTCGCGTGGCGCGGGCGCGATGAGAGTGGAGAGGTACGGCAGCGCCGCGCCGTCGAGTTCGTCGGCGGGCCGGATGGACTCGTCGTCCAGTCCCAGAGCCGACCCCCACACAGCGTCGCCGATCCGCCCGCTCTCGCGGAGCGCCTCGGCGACCTCCCGGGCCTGCCGCCCGAACTTGTACGCCACGACGGTGCCCGGCCCGTTGAGCGCCTCCTTGAGCACAGCGGCTCCCGCGGTCACCGGCACCAGCGTCAGCGGCTCGGTCCCCTCGGTGAGCACGGCCCCCGACCGCGCCGCCAGATCCTGCATCGCGGTGATACCGGGCACGGTCTCGACGACGACGGACGGCAACAGCTCCCCGACCGTGTGGGCGAGATACGTGAACGTCGAGTACACGTTGGGATCACCGATGGTCGCGAAGGCGACGACGGAGTGCGCGCCGAGCAGCTCGGCGACCCGGGCACCGGCGGCGTCCCAGGCAGCCTCGCGCCGGGCACGGTCGGACCGCTCGTTGAGCGCGAAGACGACCCGGACGATCTTCTCGGCGCCCACATAGTGCAGCACGGTGGCCTCGGCCCGGCCCCGCTCAAGGGTGTCCATCACGGGTACGACGACCACATCGGCGGCCCGCAACGCGTTGACACCCTTGACGGTCACGAGCTCGGGATCACCGGGCCCGACCCCCACACCAATCAGCCTGCTGCTCATGACGTCCGGCACCTCTCCACGAACCGACGGGCGACACCGGGCGCCGACGCCCAGTGCGTGTGCAGATAACTCGCGTGCACACCGCGCTGTACAAACCCCTCGACCCGCCGCTCCGCACCCCGCACTCCCCAGGCGGGAGCGGCCCCCGCCCCGGGCTCGACGACGGTCCGATGAAACTCGTGCCCACGCATCCGGGTACCGGCCACCGCGAGCGAACTGTCACTCACGGCCACGGCATCCCGGTAACCGAGGGTGAGCCGATCACTCATCCGGGCGGTGGCATCGAGCACCCCGCACATGGGCAGCCCGTCCAACTCCCGGCCCAGATACAGCAACCCGGCACACTCGGCGGCAACGGGCGCACCACTCCCGGCGAGAGCGGCGACGGACTTGCGCAGAGGCTCATTGGCGGACAACTCGGCGCCGAACACCTCGGGAAACCCACCCCCGATGACCAACCCCCGTGTCCCGTCCGGCAGTTGCTCATCCCGAAGCGGATCGAACACGACGACCTCGGCCCCGGCGGCCCGCAACAACTCGACATGCTCGGCATAGGAAAAGGTGAAGGCGGCTCCGCCGGCGACAGCAACGGTCACTTCTGAGGCGCCGGCCGGCGCCTTCAGCCCGTCCGGCGCTTGAGGACGAGGCCCGTTCAGGGCCGTAGGGGGGTCTGGGGGCGCGGCCCCCAGGGATGGGACGGGCAGGGGCGGCGGGGGCGAGGCTGCATCCTTCAGCGGCTCCGCCGCGGGCAGAACCTCACCCGCATCCCACCCCGCACACGCCAACGCCCCCGCCCCCCGCGCCAACCCGAACAACGCCTCAAGATCGCACCCTGCCGAAACCTGCGCGGCCATGGCCGCAACAGCCGCCAGCGCGGCCTCCCGCCGCTCGGCGACCGGCACCAACCCCAGATGCCGAGAAGGCACATCCACCTGCGGAACCCGCCGAAGCACGCCCATCACAGGCACCCCCACCGACTCCAACGCCTCCCGCAGCATCTCCTCGTGCCGATCCGACGCGACCTTGTTGAGAATCACGCCCCCGACCCGCACCTCCGGATCCCACGACACGAACCCGTGCACGAGCGCCGCCACGGACCGGGACTGCGACGAAGCGTCCACCACCAGCACCACCGGCGCCCGCAGCAACGTGGCCACCTGAGCCGTGGACGCGAGCTCCCCCTCGCCCGCGGCCCCGTCGTAGAGCCCCATCACGCCCTCGACCACGGCGATGTCACACCCGCGCGCCCCGTGCACGAACAACGGCCCGACCAACTCGGGCCCGCACATGTACGCGTCGAGATTCCGCCCCACCCGCCCGGTGGCGAGCGCGTGATACCCGGGATCGATGTAGTCCGGCCCCACCTTGTGCGGAGACACGGCAAGCCCCCGCGCGGCGAACGCGGCCATCAACCCCGTGGCAACGGTGGTCTTGCCGCTGCCCGAGGAGGGCGCGGCAATGACCAGCCGGGGCACGGACCCGGATGACACAGAGGTGGACATCACCACTCGATACCCCGCTGCCCCTTCTGCCCGGTGTCCATCGGATGCTTGACCTTGGACATGTCCGTCACCAGATCCGCGAACTCCACCAGCTTCTCCGGAGCGTTCCGCCCGGTGATCACCACATGCTGGGTCCCCGGCCGGTCCCGCAGCACCGAGACGACCTCGTCGACATCGACCCACCCCCAGTGCATGGGATAGGCGAACTCGTCCAGCACGTACAGCTTGTACGTCTCGGCGGCGAGATCCCGCTTGACCTGCTCCCAGCCCTCCCGGGCCTTGTCCTCGTTGTCGAGCTGCTCGTCGCGCTGAACCCAGGACCAGCCCTCGCCCATCTTGTGCCAGTCGACGGTTCCGCCCTCCCCGCTGGCCCCCAGCACCCGGAGCGCGTTCTCCTCGCCCACCTTCCACTTCGCCGACTTGACGAACTGGAACACTCCGATGGGCCACCCCTGATTCCAGGCGCGCAGAGCGAGCCCGAAAGCGGCGGTCGACTTGCCCTTCCCGATCCCCGTGTGCACGACGACAAGCGGCCGGTTGCGCCGCTGCCTGGTCGTCAGACCGTCGTCCGGCACGACACTCGGCTGCCCCTGAGGCATTACGCGGCCCTCCTGTTGCCCTGCCCGTTGCCCTGAACGTCCCTGACCAGCCCGGCGATCGAATCGGCCCGCAGCTCGTCCAGTGTCACGGCGGTACCCCCCAGGTCACCGGCGAGCTGAGCGGCCAACCCGAGCCGCACGACCCCCGACTCACAGTCGACGACGACCGAGGCGACGCCCTCGGCCGCGAACAACCGAGCGGCCCGCGCCCCCAGCGCGACCGGCTCGGGCCCCCCGGTGGCCCGCCCGTCCGTGACGACCACGACGAGCGCCCGCTGCGCCGGATCCCGGAGCCGCTCGACCCGCAGCACGTCGTGCGCCTTCAACAGCCCGGCCCCGAGCGGCGTCCGCCCACCGGTGGGCAACGACTCCAGCCGAGCAGCAGCCGCGTCGACCGAGGACGTAGGCGGCAGCGCCACCTCGGCACCCGACCCCCGGAACGTCACGAGCCCCACCTTGTCCCGCCGCTGATAAGCGTCGAGCAACAGCGACAGCACAGCGCCCTTCACGGCGCTCATCCGCTGCCGGGCAGCCATCGACCCCGAGGCATCGACGACGAACAGCACGAGATTCCCCTCGCGCCCCTCCCGCGTGGCCTGCCGCAGATCGTCCCGCCGCACCACCAGCCCACGCCCGGCCCGCCCCCGCGCCCGCTGATGCGGCGCGGCGGCCTGCACGGTGGCCGCCAGGTGCAGCTTGGTGAGCGCCCCTTGAGGCCGTCGGGACCCTGTCGTCCGCCCCCGCTCGGTACGCGCCCGCGACCGCCGCCCGGCGGCACCCTCACCCACACCGGGAACGCTCAGCACCTTGGTACGAAAGGGCTCACCGGCCCGCACGGGCTGCTGCTCGCCGGACCCGGCCCCCGAGGGCTGCGGCTCCCCGCTCTCCCCGGCCTCGGGCCGCGCGCCGGCGTCGTCCCCCTGCGGACCGTCGGACTCGGGGCTCCGACCACCGCCACCACCGGGCCCGTCCGGCCCGGGATCGGGGTCAGGATCCTCGTCCTCACCGTCCGCCCCCGACCCCTGCCCGCCGAACTCCTCCAACGTCTCGTCGAGCTTGTTCTCGTCAAGTCCGGGCGCGTCAAAGGGATTCCGCCGCCGCCGATGAGGCAGAGCGAGCAACGCGGCCTGCCGTACGTCCTCGGCGAGCACGTCGGTACGCCCGTCCCAGGCGGCCAGCGCGACCGCCGTCCGCGCCATCACGATGTCGGCGCGCATCCCGTCCACCTCGAAGGCGGCACAGGTGGCGGCGATCTGCCGCAACGCCCCGTCGCCCAGCCGCACCGACGGCAACAGCTCCCGCGCGGCGACGATCCGGGCCCGTACGGCGGATTCCTCGTCGGCCCACCGAGCGGCGAACCCGGCGGGATCGTCGTCGTACGCCAGCCGCCGCCGCACGACCTCCACCCGCTGATCGGGCTCCCGCGAGGCCGCGACCTCGACGGTCAGCCCGAACCGGTCGAGAAGCTGCGGCCGAAGCTCACCCTCCTCGGGATTCATGGTCCCGACGAGCAGGAACTTCGCCGCGTGCCGTACGGAGACACCTTCACGTTCGACGTACGAGGCACCCATCGCGGCGGCGTCCAGCAGCAGGTCGACGAGGTGGTCGTGAAGGAGATTGACCTCGTCGACGTAGAGAATCCCGCGATGCGCATCGGCCAACAGGCCCGGCTCGAACGCCTTCACGCCCTCCGCGAGCGCCCGCTCGATGTCGAGGGCCCCGACAAGCCGGTCCTCGGACGCACCGACGGGCAGCTCGACCGTACGGGCGGCCCGGGACACATGGGCCCCGGCCTCGTGGGGCCCGTCGGGACAGGCCGGATCGGGCGCCCCGGGATCGCACGAGAACCGGCACCCGGCGACGACATCGACCGCGGGCAGCAGCACCGAAAGGGCGCGTACGGCAGTCGACTTGGCAGTGCCCTTCTCGCCACGGACGAGCACGCCGCCCACCGTCGGCGAGACGGCGTTCAGCAGCAGCGCGAGCCGCAGATCGTCCTGGCCGACGACGGCCGTGAACGGAAACGGGGTACTCACTTGTCGTCGCCCTCCAGATCGCCTTCGAGCTCCAGGTAGGTCGCGCGCAGCCGCTCGATCGTGGCGGCGTCCGGCTCGGCCCACAACCCACGGTCGGCGGCTTCCAGCAACCGTTCCGTGATCCCGCGCAACGCCCACGGGTTGGACGTCTTCATGAAGTCCCGGTTCTCCGGGTCGAAGACGTACTCGGCGCTGAGCTTCTCGTACATCCAGTCGTCCACGACCCCGGCCGTGGCGTCGTACCCGAAGAGGTAGTCCACGGTCGCGGCCATCTCGAACGCGCCCTTGTACCCGTGCCGCCGCATCGCCGCCATCCAGCGCGGGTTGACCACCCGCGCCCGGAACACCCGGTGGGTCTCCTCGCCCAGCGTTCGCGTCTTCACCTGGTCGGGAGTCGCGGAGTCACCGACGTACGCCTCGGGACTCGCCCCCGTCAGGTGCCGCACCATGGCGACCATGCCGCCGTGGTACTGGAAGTAGTCGTCGGCGTCGACAAGGTCGTGCTCCCGTGTGTCGACGTTCTTCGCCGCCACCGCGATCCGCCGGAACGCCGTCTCCATGTCCCCCCGGGCGGCCCGCCCGTCGAGCCCGCGCCCGTACGCGTAACCGCCCCACACCGCGTACACCTCGGCGAGGTCCGCGTCCGACCGCCAGTTGCGGGCGTCGATCAGCGGCAGCAGTCCGGCGCCGTAAGCCCCCGGCTTCGACCCGAAGATACGGGCCGTCGCCCGCCGCCGGTCGCCGTGCTCGGCGGTATCGGCGTCCACGTGGGCCCGTACGAAGTTGGACTCGGCCGGCTCGTCCAGGTCCGCGACCGCCCGCACCGCGTCGTCGATCAGCCCGACCACATGCGGGAACGCGTCCCGGAAGAACCCGGAGATACGGACCGTGACGTCGATGCGGGGCCGCCCCAGCTCCGCCACCGGCACCACCTCGAACCCGGTCACCCGGCGCGACGCGTCGTCCCACACCGGACGGCAGCCCAGCAGCGCCAGGATCTCGGCGATGTCGTCGCCCTGCGTCCGCATGGCCGACGTACCCCAGACCGTCAGACCGACGGAGGTCGGATACTCGCCGTTGTCGGATACGTACCGCTGCACGAGCGAGTCGGCGAGCGCCTGTCCGACCTCCCAACTCAGCCTGGACGGAATGGCCTTGGGGTCGACGGAGTAGAAGTTGCGGCCGGTCGGCAGGACGTTCACGAGCCCGCGCGTGGGCGAACCCGAGGGCCCCGCCGGAACGTAACCGCCGTCAAGTGCCTTGAGGATGTGGGTGATCTCGTCCGTCGTACGAGCCAGCCGGGGCACCACCTCATTGCAGGCGAACTCCAACACCGCGATGGCGTCCGGAAGTTCGAGACCGACGACGTCACGCACGAGAGCGGGAACCGTCGTGGCCTCCCACGCCCGCTCCTCCATGCCCTCGGCGAGCCGCCGGCACAGCTGCTCCAGCAGATCGATCGCGTCGGCGGCCGAACGCGCCGGTCCCTCGACGAGATCCGTCAGCTCGACCGGCAGCTTCACCGGAGCCCCCGGCTCGGCCAGCAACTCCTTCTCGACCAGGCCGAAGTGCTCGGCGAGACAGGCCCGCAGACCCGGCAGCGCGTTCGCCGTACCGCCCCACACCTGCGAGGCCCGCAGCACCGCCAGGACGAGGTTCACGCGTGGCTCGGCCTCCGGGCCGCCGCCGAGAATGTGCAGCCCGTCGCGGATCTGTACGTCCTTGATCTCGCACAGATAGCCGTCGATGTGCATGACGAACTCGTCGAACGCGTCGTCGTCCGGCTGGTCGTCCACATGCAGGTCGTGATGCAGCTCGGCCGCCTTGACCAGGGTCCAGATCTGGGCGCGCACCGCCGGTGCCTTCGTCGGATCCAGGTCGGAGACGAGCGCGTACTCGTCGAGAAGCTGCTCCAGCTTCGCCAGGTCGCCGTAGGTGTCCGCGCGCGCCATCGGCGGTACGAGGTGGTCGACGACCGTGGCGTGCCCGCGCCGCTTGGCCTGGGTGCCCTCGCCGGGGTCGTTGACGATGAAGGGGTAGACGAGGGGGAGTTCACCGAGCACGGCGTCCGGCCCGCACCCCTTGCTCAGCCCGAGTCCCTTGCCGGGCAGCCATTCCATGGTGCCGTGCTTGCCCATGTGGACGACCGCGTCGGCGCCGAAGCTGTTCTCCAGCCAGCGGTAGGCCGCCATGTAGTGGTGGGACGGCGGCATGTCCGGGTCGTGGTAGATCGCGATCGGATTCTCGCCGAAGCCGCGCGGCGGCTGGATCATCACGACGACGTTTCCGAACTGGAGGGAGGCCAGCACGATGTCGTCCCCGTCGACGTACAGGTTGCCCGGAGGCTCGCCCCACGCCTCCAGCATCCCGTCCCGCAACCCGCTGTCCAGCTTGTCGAACCATGCCTGATAGTCGGCCAGCGGCACCCGCGCGGGCGCCGCCGCCAGCTGATCCTCCGTCAGCCACTCCACGTCGTGGCCGCCGGCCGCGATGAGCCGGTGGATCAACTCGTCGCCGTTGTCGGGGTATTCGGTGAGGGAGTACCCGGCGGCGCGCAGCGCGTCCAGCACCCGTACCGCCGACGCGGGAGTGTCCAGGCCCACCGCGTTGCCGACGCGCGAGTGCTTCGTCGGGTAGGCGGTGAAGACGAGGGCGAGCTTCTTGTCGGCGTTCGGCTTGTGCCTCAACCGGGCGTGCCGTACGGCGATTCCGGCGACGCGGGCGGCCCGCTCGGGGTCGGCCAGGTACACCGGCACGCCGTCGGGGCCGTCCTCCTTGAAGGAGAACGGCACGGTGATCAGCCGGCCGTCGAACTCGGGGATCGCGACCTGCATCGCCGCGTCCATGGGGGAGAGGGCCGCGTCGGACCCGTCCCAGGTGGCCCTCGACGACGTCAGGCACAGTCCTTGCAGCACAGGGACGTCGAGGTCGGCGAGCGCCCCGATGTCCCAGGCCTCCTCGTCGCCGCCGGCCGAGGCCTCCGAGGCGTGCGTGCCGCCGGCGGCGAGGACGGTGGCGATCAGGGCGTCGGCGCCGGCGAGCAGCTCGTACAGACCGGCGTCGGCCCCGCGCAGTGAACCGCAGTACACGGGAAGGGCGTTGGCGCCCCGCGCCTCGATCGCGTCGCACAGCGTGTCGACGAACCCGGTGTTGCCGCTGAGCTCGTGGGCCCGGTAGAAGAGCACCCCGATGGTCGGACGGCCGCTCTCCCGCGCGTACGAGCCGTGCACCCCGTACTCGGGCATCTTCTGCGGCTCGTCGAACCCCTCGCCGGTCAGCAGCACGGTGTCGGACAGGAACCGCGCCATCTCCACGAGGTTGGCGGGCCCGCCCTCGACGAGGTAGCGCAGCGCCTCCGCGACCACACCGGCGGGCACCGACGACTCGGCCATCAGCTCGGCGTCGGGAACCGTCTCCCCGCCGAGCAGCACGGTCGGCACGCCGGACGTCCTGAGATAGGCGAGCCCGTCCTCCCAGGCCCGCTTGCCGCCCAGGAGCCGTACGACGGCGATGTCCGCGCCCTCGACGAGCGCGGGCAGTTCCTCCGCGACATCCACCCGGGTCGGATTACCGATCCGGTACGAGGCACCGGAAGCGGCCCGGGCCGCCAGCAGGTCCGTGTCGGCGGTCGACAACAACAACACTGTGCTCATGCGGGCGCTCCCGGTGGAATGAAAGGCAGTCCTTGCGGCGCGCCCGACTCGATGAGCCGCCAGAGCGCGTCCGTGTCCGCGTGCTGTTCGACGAGATCGCCGAGCAGGTCGAGCTGTTCCTCGCGCAACCCGGCGAAGGAGGTGTCGGCGGCCGGCACGAAGCGGCGGCCCGCGGCGGCGGCCACCTCGCGCAGGAACGCCCGCCGGAACCCGTCGGATTCGAGCGAGCCGTGCCAGTGCGTACCCCAGACGCTCCCGACCCGGCATCCGTCCAGGAAGGTTTCCCCACCCAGGACCTCGGCGACCCCGTGATGGATCTCGTACCCCTCGACCTGTTCGCCGAGGGCGGTGCCGACGGGCCGGGTGAGGGTCTTCTCGCGGGCGAACCGCACCCTTACGGGAAGAACCCCGAGCCCTTCGACATGGCCCTGCCTGCTCTCGACGTCGTCCTCGATGTGCTCGCCGAGAACCTGGAAGCCACCGCAGATGCCGAGCACGGGCCGCCCCTCGGCCGCCCGGCGCGTGATGGCGTCCGCGAGCCCGCGCTCCCGCAGCCACGCCAGCGCCTTCACGGTTCCCCGGGTGCCGGGGACGACGACGAGGTCGGCGTCGGCCAGTTCCTCCGGCCGGTCCACGAACCGCACCACGACGCCCGGTTCGGCGGCGAGGGCGTCCACGTCGGTGAAGTTGGACATCAGCGGGACCGCGCACACGGCGACCCGCAGCACGTCCTCCCCGACGGGCGGGGCGACGTTCGACTCCCGGACCGTCCCCCGCAGCACTGTGTTTGATTTGAAAGCGGGCCGCAGCCCGTCCTCCTCGTCGATGCCGAGCCCGTGCCGGAAGGGCAGCACGCCGTACGTCGGCCGCCCGGTCAGCCCGAGCAGCATGTCGAGGCCGGGTTCGAGCAGGGTGACGTCACCGCGGAACTTGTTGACGAGGAACCCGGCGACGAGCGCCTGGTCCTCGGGAGACAGCAGGGCGACCGTCCCGAAGAAGGAGGCGAAGACCCCGCCACGGTCGATGTCGCCGACGACGAGCACCGGGAGCCGGGCGTTGCGCGCGATTCCCATGTTGACGATGTCGGTCCGCCGGAGATTGATCTCGGCGGGAGAACCGGCCCCCTCACAGATCACCGCGTCATACGTGCCCCGCAGTTCGGCGAGACACTCCAGCACGGTCCCGAGAAGTTGCCGCTGCCGCCCTCCGTGATAGCCGCGCGCACTCATCTCGCCCACGGGCTTCCCCATGAGTACGACCTGACTGCTCTGTTCGCCCCCCGGCTTCAGTAGTACGGGGTTCATCAGCGCCGTCGGCTCGATCCGGCACGCCTGGGCCTGCATGGCCTGCGCCCGCCCGATCTCGGCACCCTCACGCGTGACGAAGGAGTTGAGGGACATGTTCTGCGCCTTGAACGGCGCGACCTTGACCCCCTGCCGCACCAGCCACCGGCAGATCCCGGCGGTGACGACACTCTTTCCGGCGTCGGAGGTGGTCCCGGCGACGAGCAGCCCACCACCGAGTCTCCCGCCACTCATGAGGTACACCCCTTCGCGTTCATGCGCCTGTTGACGCCCGTGCTCGCGAGAAGCCGCCCGGCGACACTGACACCGAGGGCCAGCCAGGCCACGCGCCGCGACAGCCGTACGGCACGCTCGACATCGGGCACGCCGACAGCCCGCCCGGACTCCCCGTTGAGCACGGGCCGGTGCTCGACCCGCCCCCCGTAGGACAGCGTTCCGCCGAGCCGAACCCCCAACGCCCCCGCGAACGAAGCCTCCACGGGCCCCGCGTTGGGACTGGGATGGCGTCCGGCATCGGCACGCCAGGCCCGGACGGCACCGCGCGGATCACTGCCGGCGACGGCGGCGAGTACGGCGGTCAGCCGCGCCCCCGGCCACCCGGCGAGGTCGTCGAGCCGGGCGGAGGCCCACCCGAACCGCCGGTACCTCTCCGACCTGTGCCCGACCATCGCGTCAAGGGTGTTGACGGCCCGGAACCCGACCAGCCCGGGCACCCCGCCCACTGCGCCCCAGACGAGCGCGCCCACCACGGCGTCGGAGGTGTTCTCGGCGACGGACTCGACTACGGCCCGGGCGATCCCGTCGGAGTCGAGGGCCTGCGGATCCCGCCCGCACAGATGCGGCAGCCGCTCCCGCGCACCCTCGACGTCCCCGGCCTCCAGGGACCGCCCGACTGCCCGCGCCTCCCGGCCGAGAGAGGTACCGCCGACAACGGCCCAGGTCGCGGCGGCGGTCAGCGCGACGGAAGCGGTACGGGACGGACGTACGACGCGACCGGCCGCCGCGGCAAGGGAGACGGCGCCTCCCACACACACGGCGGTGTGCAGCGCGCCCCACCCCCGGTGGTCCCGCCACAGCACCCGCTCGACGGCACCGGCGGCCCGCCCGAACGCGGCGACCGGATGCCCGCGGCGAGGGTCGCCCAGGATCAGATCACCGAGGAGTCCGGCGGTGGCGCCGTACGCGAAGACGCGATCGGCACGCATCGGCTCAGCCGACCGTGGGGGCGGGCAACGACCTGGTGCTGTGCCTCGAACGGCAGCCGAACATGGCGATATGTCCTCACTCAGGGTGTCCACGCCCTGGTTCGACGAGACCGGCGGCAAGAGTTCCTGGCTCCCGGGTTACCTACCCCGGTGACAGTGGCGGGACCGCGCCGGATTCGCACCGGCTTCCTCTTCTGCCGCCGTACATGGCCCCGGCAGTCCACCACGGGCCCGGAACACCCGTCAACTTGCCGCTGACCTGGAAAGGAGGACTGTGCTGAGCCCCACACCGCGACCGGATCGGGGCGACGAAACAAAGCCCGCCCCGACCATGACCACCAGCGAGGCGGCCACGGTCGGAGCGGGCGAGGCGTGTCGGCCCTCAGGCCACGATCAGATAGATCCCGTACGCCACGACTGCCGCACAGGCGGCGAAGCACGCGTACGCCCCGGTGACGGCCAGCCCCGCCGACTCCCCCTGCGCCACCGCCCGTTCGCGGCGCGAGAGCCCGACGATGCCCAGGGTGAACACGCCCACCATGACCACGGTGATGACGAGGCTGACGCCGAAGACGGAGCCGAGGGCTGCCCAGTCGATCTTCATGTTGCTTCCTTCTTCTCGCTCGGGTCTGTCGTCAGATTCCCGCCGTCCGCCCGGAGGGCGGGCCTGGCGCCCGCCGCGGCAGCGGCTCGTGTCTGAGGAGATGCGTGCTCTCGGCGTGCCGGGTGCGGGCCCTCGTGCTGGTTGTACGTGGTCCGTGTCCGGTGCGTCGAGTGGGGGCACCTCCCCCGCCCTTGAGGCAGTGGGGGAGGGTGCATGGCGTCGCCAGGCAGGCGGGAATCTGACGACAGCCCCGAGGGCCGGGAGTCGGACTCAGAGGGCTGTGGCCGACGGCTTGGCCGTCACCTCGGCCGGGGACGGGATGGTCGCCGTCAGGTCGTCGGCGACGGTGCCCACCGGCGGCGGGGTCACAGCGGCGATGGCCGTCGTGACGATGCCCGCGGGCTCCGCGTTCTGGGAGGTCTCGCCCTCGACATGGTTGACGTTCGTGTGGTCGATCACCTCGCGGCGCGACACGACCCAGATCGCCGCGCTCGAAGTGACCAGGAAGACGGCAACCAGAGCCGTGCCCCAGTCCCCGAACCCGGTCACCCACTCCGCGATCGCACCCACCAGTGCCGCCGCCGGCAGCGTCAGTCCCCACGCCACGAACATCCGGGTCGCCGTCGACCAGCGGACCACGCCGCCCTTGCGGCCGAGGCCCGCGCCCATCACCGAGCCCGACACGGAGTGCGTGGTGGAGAGGGAGAAGCCGAGGTGGGAGGAGGCCAGGATGACCGTCGCCGCGCTGGTCTGGGCGGCGAAGCCCTGCTGGGGCTGGAGGTCGGTCAGGCCCTTGCCCATCGTCCGGATGATGCGCCAGCCGCCCAGGTACGTGCCGAGCGCGATGGCCAGGCCCGCGGACAGGATGACCCACACCGGGGGATCGGAGTCGGGGGAGACCGCGCCGCCCGCGACCAGGGCGAGGGTGATGATGCCCATCGTCTTCTGCGCGTCGTTCGTGCCGTGGGCCAGCGACACCAGGCCCGCGGAGGCGATCTGGCCGACCCGGAAGCCCTTCTCCGCCGCCTTGCCCTCGGCCCGCTTGGCGCCGAGCCGGTACGACAGCCGGGTTGCCAGCATGGCCGCCATGCCCGCCACCAGCGGGGCGGCGATCGCCGGGATCAGCACCTTCGTCACCAGCACGTCGCCGTGGACGGCGCCCGCGCCCGCCGAGGCGATGGTCGCGCCGATCAGGCCGCCCATCAGGGCGTGCGAGGAGCTGGAGGGGAGTCCGACCAGCCAGGTCAGCAGGTTCCAGAGGATCGCGCCGACCAGTGCGGCGAAGATCACCTCGGGACGGATACCGCTCTCGTCGACGAGGCCCTTGGAGATCGTGTTGGCGACCTCGACGGAAAGGAAAGCGCCCACGAGGTTGAGGACGGCCGACATGGCCACCGCGACCTTGGGCTTGAGCGCACCGGTCGAGATGGTGGTGGCCATCGCGTTCGCGGTGTCGTGGAAACCGTTCGTGAAATCGAACGCAAGCGCGGTGACGACCACGATCGCGAGGATCAGCGAGAAGCTTTCCATTTACCCAGATTTCTTCAGAACGTCAGTGCCTGGTGGACCGTAGGCAACCTGGATGAACGGAAGGTGAACTGGTGGGGGATGGTGGGTGACTTGAATCGGGGCGCCGCTCCTCCGGAGATGCCGGACGGGCGACGCCCCCTTGTCACGCCCCTTGTGCGAACCGCCTGAGCTGGGCCGGCGTCCCGTTGAAGAGATTCTGGTCACCCGGCAGTGAGCCGCTGTTGTCGTACTGCCAGAAGGTCCATCGCTTCCAGCCGCCGGACGGCAGCGCCCCCGCGTCGGCCGCGTCGTAGCGGGCCAGCCACAGGGCGTGCTTCGAGGTGAAGACACTGCTGCTGTTCGTGCAGGTGTTCCACCAGTGCGCGGTCGTGTAGATGACCGGACGGCGGTCGGTGAGCCGGTCGACCTCGTTGCTGAAGGCCGTGATCCAGCCGGCCATCTCCGCCTTGCCGAGGCCGTAGCACTTGTCCTTTCCGTACGGGTTGTACTCGATGTCGAGCGCGGGCGGCAGCGTCCAGCCGTCCGCACGCCAGGCCCCGCCGTTGCGCACGAAGTACCGGGCCTGGGTGATGCCGGACGACCTGTCCGGCAGGGCGAAGTGGTAGGCGCCGCGGATCAGGCCGGCGGCGCGTGAACCGTCGTACTGCCGGCTGAAGTACGGGCTGCGGTAGGTGTGGGACTCGGTCGCCTTGACGTAGACGAAAGTGGCGCCCTTCGCCTTCGCGGACCGCCAGTCGACGTCCTTCTGGTGCGACGAGACGTCGTGCCCCCTCGGCTTCCCCGCCGCCGAGACCGGAACCTCCGTCAGGACGGTCCCTCCGATGGTGATCGCCGCCGCGGTGGCCGCGAGGGCACGGGAGCGGCGGCGGAAGGGTCGGTGATCACGGGCCATGTGTCCCCCGGAATGGCTGCGCGTGTGACAAATCCCCAGGAGGCTACTGGAAGATCGACAGATTTCCGGCGCTCCCCGGCCAAAGCGCACGCACACGCCGATGCGCACGCATACGCGCCCTTACGGTCGCCGCAGTTCCCCCCTGCAGTGCCCTCGCCCGCCGCCGGTACGGGACCGTGGCTGGCAGGATCGGGGCATGGCTGAGCAGCGGTGGGACGGACGTGACGTGGGGGACGACGTGCAGGGAGCGGGTACGGCGGAGGGGCGTGCCGTGTCCGACGAGACGGCGCGTGCCTGGGCCGGGCTCGTCGCGACGGCCCGCCGCACGGTGGCCGACGGTCTGGTGGTCGGCACCTCCGGCAACGTCTCCGTGCGCGTCGGGGACACCGTCCTGGTCACACCGTCCGGCGTTCCGTACGACCGGCTCACCCCCGACGGTGTCGTCGGCGTCGACCTGACCGGCCGCCAGGTCCTCGGCACCCTGATCCCGACGAGCGAACTGCCCATGCATCTCGCCGTCTACCGCGCCACCGACGCCCGCGCGATCGTCCACACCCACGCCGTCCACGCGACCGCCGTCTCGACGCTCGTGCGAGAGCTGCCGCTGATCCACTACATGGCGGGCGACCTCGGCGGCCCCGTCCGAGTCGCCCCGTATGCGACATACGGCACGCAGGAGTTGGCCGAGAACATGCTCCGGGCCCTGACCGACCGTGCCGCCTGTCTCCTCCAGAACCACGGCACGCTCGCCCACGGTGCCACCCTCGACCAGGCGTACGACCGCACCGCCCAGCTGGAGTGGATGTGCCGTGTCTGGCTGACGGCCTCCTCCCTGCCCGGACTGGCCCCGACGCTGCTGTCGGAGCAGCAGGTGAGCGAGGCGGGGGAGCGGCTCAAGGGATACGGGCAGCGGGGTTAGCGGGGGAGAGGGCCCCACTCCCACCTCGTCCTCCCGCTGGCCGTCGGAGCACTCCGCAAGGAAACTGGGTCCGTGCGTCCAGTCACCGCGACGGCCGCTGCCGTCACCGCAGCCCTGGCAGCAGGCGCCGCCAGTGTCGCCGCCGGCCGCTACGCCAGCGACGCCGCCCTCAAGGCGCCCCCTGGCAGGCCCCTGCCCACCGAACCCCGGCTCACCGTGCACTCCACCGCCGCCGGCCGGGTCGTGCTCACCCGCGCCCTGGCCTCCCAGCGCCCCGGCATCTACGGCCTCGCCCGTGACGGCGCCCACGCCGTCGTCGGTCCCGTCCTGAACCACGCGACCCACTCCGCCGACACGGTCGTACGTCGCCTCGAACGGGTCACCCACGGCACCCTGGAGCCCCGCGACAAGGTCTGGCTCACCCCGAACGTGTACGTCGGCGACCCCGGCGCCGCTCTCGGACTCGACCACCTCGACGTCGAGATCCCCGGTGAACTCGGCGCTCTGCCCGCCTGGTTCGTGCCCGGGGCCCGCAGCACCTGGGTGATCACCGTGCACGGACTCGGCGCCACCCGCGAGCACCCTCTGAACGTGCTGCCGTTCCTCCACCGCCGGCGTTTCCCGGTCCTCGACCTCGCCTACCGGGGTGATCCGGGCGCTCCCCGGCCCCAGGACGGCCTGGGGCACCTGGGCGAGACCGAGTGGCGCGACCTCGACGCGGCGATCCGGTACGCCCTGCGCCACGGCGCCGAGCACGTCGTCCTGTACGGCTGGTCCACCGGCGCCACCATGGCCCTGCGGGCCGCCGCCCACTCGGCGCTGCGCGACCGGGTGTCCGGGCTGGTCCTGGACTCGCCGGTGCTCAGCTGGGAGACCACCCTGCGCGCCCTCGCCACGGCCCGTCGCACCCCGGGCGTGCTGCTCCCGCTGGCGGTGCGCGCCGCCCAGGGCCGCACCGGTCTGCACGGTGGCCCCGAGGGACCCGCCGCCGACCCCGCCCGGCTCACCGTCCCGGCCCTGATCCTCCACGGCCCCGCCGACACGATCGCCCCCTGGGGCCCCTCCCGCCGCCTCGCGGCCCGTCGCCCCGACCTGGTCACCCTGCACCAGGTCGCGGACGCCCCGCACGGCGCGATGTGGAACGCGGACCCGGCGACGTACGAGGAAGCCCTGCGCCGCTTCCTCACCCCCCTGATGTAGGCGACCCGGCGCCCCGGCCCTCGGCGACCCCGACCGGCGTCCGCACCGCGAAACGCCTGGTCCGCCGCCCCCCGCCCCCGTGCCGACGCACCGCACACCCGCTTCCGTTTAAGCCTGGACCACTGGCTTGAACACCCCTCTGGACCCCTACCCGACCCCCCTCCCTCGGCCGGCCCTGTGGCCCGCCGTGACATTCCGTTTGGGTTTTCGGACCGTCAACCGGAAGACTGCACCCGTGACGTCCCGTATCCCGCGCGACTCCAGGCTTCGACTTGTCCGCCCGCGACCCCTGGCCGCCGCCCCACGAGCGATGAACCAGCGGCGCTCGCGCCGCCCCGCCCCGCGTCCGCCCGAGGGCACACCGGCCCCGGCGGAACTGGCCCGAATGGCCCGCTCCGGTCTGGCCGGCGCGGCCCGCGTCGCCCGCTGGGCCGACCCCTCCCTGCGGCCCGGCCATGACGGCGGCACCTCCGACGGCAGGGGCACCCTGTCCGACGCGACCGCCGAACGGGCCGCTGCCGAACTGGGGCTGACCCCGGATCAGGTCCGCCACGACTGGGACACCGCCCGGCTCGCCGGCCTGGTCGAGGTGCACGGCGACATCGCGCGCCCCGGCTGGCGTCTGCGCGCCTGGAACCGTGACGACAGCGCCGTACTGCGCGGCTGGGTCGCCCTCTTCGACGCCTGGTCGATCGCCCACCCGGAGGCCGCGGACCACGAACCCGCCGCCGTCGCCGAGGTCGTCTCCGCGATGCCCCAGGTGCTCTCCTTCCTCCAGCTGTCCGCGGGGCCCGTCCCCATGGAGCAGCTCCTGGACCTCCTGGAGCAGCGGGTCACGGAACTGCGCACCGAACGCTGCGAGGTCCCCTACGGTCCCCAGCCCGAGCCGCTGCCCCAGCAGCCCGACGCCACCGCCGTCGACACCCCGCTCGCCCCCCTCCTCGACTGGGCCCTGCACGCCCTGGCCTCCGTCGGCGCCCTCACCTACGGCGACGGCCACGCCACGCTCACCCCGCTCGGCAGCTGGGCGGTGTGGGTCAAGCTGGAGCAGATCTGCGTCGCCGCGCAGAGCCCGGCCGGCAACATCGAGCAGAACGCCGAGGACATGCTGCGCGGCTGCTCCCAGCTGCGCCCCAACGCGGCCCGCGCCGAGTACCGCGCCTGGCTCGCCGCCCGTCCCGTCGGCAGCGCCGTCGCCGAACTCCTCGACGCCGCCCGCGGCGAGGACGCCCTGCTGCGCGGTCTCGCCTTCGAGGCCCTGCGCGTGGTCGGCGGCCCCGCCGAGCCCGACGTGCGCGCCGTCGCGGAGAAGACCCCGCTGCGGCCGTACGCCCTGCTGTGGCTGGCCGAGCACGACGGGATCGACCCGGAGGACGCCCACGAGGTGCTCACCCGCGAGGAGGCCACCTGGATGTGGGTCGACACCGCCGCGGCCGTCGCCGACCACGGCGAGGCGCCGCTGCTCGTGCGCCATCTGGAGTCCGCGGTGCAGCCGACCATCCCCGCGCTCCTCGACGAGGTGAGCGCGGTCGGCCACCCCCGCACCGTCCAGGTCCTGGTCGCCCTCGCCGCCGCCCACCCCGACCCGGCCCTCGCCAAGGCCGTACGCCGCGCCGCCTTCCAGGTGCACACCGGGGGCAGCTAGGGCCTGTCGCTTGTATCACGCCTGGGCCGCGGGGGTGTGGCACGCACCACACCCCGCTCACCGGCGGGCAACGCCACCGCAGCCTGAAGCCGACGTGATCCTGACGACAGGCCCTGGAAGCCGGCCGTCCGGGGCGGACGGAGAAGGTCAGGCCTGTATCTCGGGCGTGTACGTGCCGAAGCTCCAGATGTTGCCCTCGATGTCGCGTGCCATGTAGTCGCGCGAGCCGTAGTCCTGGTCCGTCGGGGGCATCAGGATCTCCGCCCCGTGCTCCACGGCCTGCTGGTGGTGTGCGTCGACGTCGTCCACGACGACGTACACCCCGCACGGGCCCGCCTCCTTCATCGCCGTGTCGAAGACACTGCCTGTGCCCTTCGAGCCGAGCATCACCGCGCCGTTGCCCTGCACCAGCTCGGCGTGCAGCACCGAGCCGTTCTCCCCCTCGTACACCGACGCCTCGGTGAAGCCGAAAGCCTCCGTGAGCTGCCGGATCGCCGCTTTCGCGTCTGCGTACACCAGTGTCGGGTAAACACTGGGACGCCCGCCGCCCGTGCCTGCTGCCATGCCCATCACTACTCCCTCGGGTCCCGCTGCCGGAAAGCCGGAGACCGGTAACCGGAAACTGGAAGAATGGCCTGCGCCCAGTCTCGCACCGGCCACTGACAACGCCCCGGCAAGCGGCCTCGCGCCCGTCCCGCCCCGCTCAGCGGAACGTGTCGCAGCGTGCCGTGTCCCCGGTGCGGTACCCCTCGTGGAACCACTGCTGCCGCTGCTTCGCCGATCCGTGCGTCCATGTCTCCGGTGTCACCCGGCCCTGGAAGCGCTCCTGGATGCGGTCGTCGCCGACGGCCGCCGCCGCGTCCAGGCCGTCCCGGATGTCGGCGTCCGTGAGGCTGGTGATCAGCGGGCGGCCCGTCGACTCGTCGTTCGTCGTGGTCGCGTGGTGGGCCCACACGCCCGCATAGCAGTCCGCCTGGAGCTCCACCCGTACCGCGTTGCTGTTCGCGCCCGTACGGCCGTCCTGGGACCTGCCCAGGGTGCCCAGGAGATCCTGGACATGGTGCCCGTACTCGTGCGCCACCACGTACGCCTGTGCGAACGGGCCGCCACTGGAGCCGAAGGTCGTCCGCAGCTCGTCGAAGAAGCCCAGGTCCAGATAGACCTCGCGGTCACCGGGACAGTAGAAGGGGCCCACCGCCGAGGTCGCCGTGCCGCACGCGGTGTCCACCCGCTCGCTGAAGACCACGGTCGGCGACCGCGTGTACGTGCCCCGGCCGCGGGTGAACTCCGCGTCCCAGAAGTCCTGGACGCTGTTGACCACCGCCACGATGCGGCAGTCGTCCCTGGTGTTCGCGTCCCGGCCGGTCCGGCAGGTCTGCTGCGTCTGTGCCAGGGAGGAGGCGGTCGCCGTGGGCCCGCCGCCGCCGGAGGACAGGCCCAGCTGGTCCGGACCGACCCCGAAGAACAGTCCCAGGAGCAGCGCGAGCAGGACGCCGATGCCACCCCCGACGGTCGCTCTGCCACCGGGGACCCGGCTGCCGCGTACGTCCTGCACCTCGGAGGTGTCGAGATCGGCGTCGTCGTCGAACTGCATGGCGTCATCCTGATACGCCGCCTGAGCTGCGGCGCCGGACGGAGGGCCGAACGGGGGACCCGTCCCGCACGAGGGCGCGCAGGGAAAGTGCTTGCACGGCCCCGTTAGACTTGTCCTATGGCCATTCTCCTCGCGCATTAGACGGCGGGAACGTCCTCAGCCGCCCACCCCGCCAACAACCCCGCCCTGGAGTCTGTCCGTGATCTCCGCCTCCGGTATCGAGCTGCGCGCCGGCGCCCGTGTCCTCATCGAGTCCGCCACCTTCCGTATCACCAAGGGCGACCGCATCGGCCTGGTCGGCCGCAACGGCGCCGGCAAGACGACCCTCACCAAGGTCCTCGCGGGCGAGGGCATCCCCGCGGCGGGCCAGATCGCCCGCTCCGGCGAGGTCGGCTACCTCCCCCAGGACCCCCGCACCGGCGACCTCGACGTGCTGGCGAGCGACCGCATCCTCTCCGCGCGCGGCCTGGACACCCTGATCCGCAAGATGCGCGAGAACGAGCAGCGCATCGCCAACGGTTCGGGCGCCACGCGTGAGAAGGCCATGCGGCAGTACGAGCGCCAGGAGACGGAGTTCCTCACCAAGGGCGGCTACTCCGCCGAGGCCGAGGCCGCCACCATCGCCGCCGCGCTCAACCTGCCCGACCGGGTGCTCGGCCAGCCCCTGCACACGCTCTCCGGCGGTCAGCGCCGCCGTATCGAGCTGGCCCGCATCCTGTTCTCGGACGCGGACACCCTGCTGCTCGACGAGCCGACCAACCACCTCGACGCGGACTCCATCGTCTGGCTGCGCGACTACCTGAAGAGCTACCGCGGTGGCTTCATCGTGATCTCCCACGATGTCGAACTGGTCGAGACGGTCGTCAACAAGGTGTTCTACCTGGACGCCAACCGGGCTCAGATCGACGTCTACAACATGGGCTGGAAGCTCTACCAGCAGCAGCGCGAGGCCGACGAGAAGCGCCGCAAGCGCGAGCGCCAGAACGCCGAGAAGAAGGCCGCCGCGCTGAACGCGCAGGCCGACAAGATGCGCGCCAAGGCCACCAAGACGGTCGCCGCGCAGAACATGGCCAAGCGCGCCGACCGGCTGCTCGCCGGACTCGACGCGGTACGGGTCTCCGACAAGGTCGCCAAGCTGCGCTTCCCGGAGCCCGCGCCCTGCGGCAAGACCCCGCTCATGGCGGAGGGCCTGTCGAAGTCGTACGGCTCCCTGGAGATCTTCACCGATGTCGACCTGGCCATCGACAAGGGCTCCCGTGTTGTCATCCTCGGCCTGAACGGCGCCGGCAAGACGACCCTCCTGCGCCTGCTCGGCGGCGCCGAGAAGCCCGACACGGGAGAGGTCATCGAGGGCCACGGCCTCAAGCTCGGCTACTACGCGCAGGAGCACGAGACCCTCGACCCCGAGCGCTCGGTCCTGGAGAACATGCGCTCCGCCAACCCCGACCTGGACCTGGTCGAGGTCCGCAAGACCCTCGGCTCGTTCCTGTTCTCCGGCGACGACGTCGACAAGCCCGCCGGTGTCCTCTCCGGAGGTGAGAAGACCCGGCTCGCTCTCGCGACCCTCGTGGTCTCCTCCGCGAACGTGCTCCTTCTCGACGAGCCGACGAACAACCTCGACCCGGCCAGCCGCGAGGAGATCCTCGGCGCGCTGCGCACGTACAAGGGCGCCGTCGTCCTCGTCACCCACGACGAGGGCGCCGTGCACGCGCTCCAGCCGGAGCGGATCATCCTGCTGCCGGACGGCGTCGAGGACCTCTGGGGAGCCGACTACGCGGACCTGGTGGCCCTCGCCTGACCGCTTGTCGGTGGTCACGGTCACTTGATCGAATCGCTGATCCACTTCCACTGGATCATTCGGCCGATCCGTGATCCATCATCTGAGTGAGATCTCCTCATACCGAGGTGTGTCCTACATCCATTTCACGGCCGGGCCCTTCATCGACAGGGGCCCGGCTGTCGCGCGTTCCTGACCAGGCACTTCGCGGAACAACTCGTTCGGCCGCACGGACACGCCTGTGCGGAATTGAAGATTCCACTTGTGGGGATGCACTCCTGTCGTCAAAACCGTGTCTCACAGACCTTGCCGAATGGGTGGCCATGAGGCGCTTGAGGGGTGATCATGAGAGGACCAGAGCGCACTTCCCACGAGGAGGCACGGGTGGCCGAGACTCTGAAGAAGGGCAGCCGGGTAACCGGCGCCGCGCGCGACAAGCTCGCGGCAGACCTGAAGAAGAAGTACGACTCCGGTGCGAGCATTCGAGCGCTGGCCGAAGAAACCGGTCGCTCGTATGGCTTCGTACACCGGATGCTCAGCGAGTCGGGCGTCACGCTCCGTGGCCGGGGCGGGGCGACACGGGGCAAGAAGGCCGCTTCGGCCTGATCCCCGACGACTCGTCGGTTTCGATGGTGGCCACCCGGTCGGTCCGCTGACCGGCCGGGTGGTTACTGTGCAGTCACTTAGGTGTGTCCCGCAGCGGGCAGACACCTGATCCGACCGCACTCATCGGAGGCGCCCCATGGCTTCGTTCGACCAGGACGTTGTTGGTCAAGGTCCCGAAGTTTCCGTACTCGACAAGGACGGCGTACGGCTCACCGTCGACGACGCGGTCGCCACGGTGTCGCTGACCAACCCGGCCAAGCGCAACGTGCAGAGCCCCGCTCTGTGGCGGGCACTGGCCGAGGCCGGCCGGATGCTGCCGGGCACCGTGCGTGTCGTCGTGCTGCGTGCCGAGGGCAAGTCGTTCTCCGCCGGACTCGACCGGCAGGCGTTCACGCCCGAGGGGTTCGACGGCGAGCCGTCGTTCATCGATCTCGCGCGCAGCGACGACGCCACCCTGGACGGCACCATCGCCGGTTACCAGGAGGGCTTCACCTGGTGGCGGCGCAGTGACCTGGTGTCCATCGCCGCCGTCCAGGGGCATGCCGTCGGCGCGGGCTTCCAACTCGCGCTCGCCTGTGACCTGCGCGTCGTCGCCGACGACGTGCAGTTCGCCATGCGTGAGACCAGCCTGGGCCTCGTCCCCGACCTGACGGGCACCCATCCGCTCGTCGGCCTGGTGGGCTACGCCCGCGCGCTGGAGATCTGCGCGACCGGCCGCTTCGTCCAGGCGGAGGAGGCCGTGAACACGGGCCTCGCCAACATCGCCGTACCGGCCGAGCGGCTCGACGACGCCGTACGCGACCTGTCGGCCGCGCTGCTCGCCGCGCCCCGTGACGCCCTCGTCGAGACGAAGGCGCTGCTGCGCGGCGTCCAGGGCCGGACGTACGACGAACAGCGCACCGCCGAGCGTGCCGCGCAGGCGCGCCGGTTGCGGGACCTGGCGGGCGTCGGCGACTGACCCGCCCGGATCCGTCCACGCACCGAGGGGCCGCTGCCGACAGTGGCCCCCCTGCGTGGGGGATGTGCCCGACACCGGACCGTCGGCCCGCACCCGTGTCGCCTCCCTGGCGCATCCCCGGCGCGCGTCCGCCCGACCCCGCCTACTGTGGGTCGTGGACGACGACCGAAAGGGATGTACGGCGATGACCGACATGACCCAGCGGAACCGGCCCGAGCAGCCCGAGAACGAGGGCGACGCTCCACAGGCCACCCAGCCCCGGAAGACGAACGTCACCAAGCGCGGCGGCGGCGACCCCGCCGAACGGGGGCGCACCACGATCGCCGACGGAGTCGTCGAGAAGATCGCCGGGCTCGCCGCCCGTGACGTCCTCGGTGTGCACGCCATGGGCAGCGGCCTGTCCCGGACCTTCGGCGTGGTCCGCGACCGGGTGCCGGGCGGCGCCTCGAAATCCGTCTCCCGTGGAGTGAAGGCCGAGGTCGGCGAGGTGCAGACCGCCCTCGACCTGGAGATCGTCGTCGAGTACGGCGTCTCGATCGGCGATGTCGCCCGGGCCGTGCGGGAGAACGTCATCGCGGCCGTCGAGCGCATGACCGGCCTGGAGGTCGTCGAGGTCAACATCGCGGTGACGGACGTCAAGCTGCCCGACGAAGAGGAAGAAGAACCCGAGCCCCGGCTGCAGTGACGGATTCGGGGCATCGGAAAGGGACCGGAAAGAAACCGGGAAGGCAGGGCAGCATGAGCTTCGCCGTGATCGGCATGATCGCCGGAATGGCGCTGGGATTCGCCGGGTACTTCGGCGGCTTCGGCGCGTTTCTGCTGGTGGCAGCCCTGGGCGCCCTCGGCTTCGTCGTCGGCAGATTCCTGGAGGGCGACCTGGACCTGGGCGACTTCTTCCGCACCCGCGACGACCGACGGCGGTGACGCCCCATGGCCGAGGAGCAGCCCGGTGAGGAGCGGTCCGGGGAAACCCGTACGCCCGACAGAGCACCGACGGCGGTGCCACCGGGGGAACGCGGTGCCACCCGGATCGCCGACCGGGTCGTCGCGAAGATCGCCGCGCAGGCGGCCCGCGAGGCGCTTGCCGAGCTGCCCCCGGACGCGGTACCTCCGCACGCCACGGTCGTCGTCCACCACGACAGGGCCCGCGTCCGTGTGAGCCTCGAACTCCCGTATCCCTCCGATATCGGTGGCCAGTGCGCGACAGTGCGTGATCGGGTCGCTTCGCGGGTACACGCCCTGGCGGGAATGGACGTGCCGGAGGTCGCCGTGGAGATCGAGCGGCTGCACCTGGCACCGCCGCACGGTGCGGCACCGGGGAAGGCACACGGGAGGACGCGATGAGCGAGCCCCAGGGCTTCGACGGCTCCGGGAACACCCGACGACTGCCAGTACTGGAGAAAACGGACGACACGGCGACCGACACCACCGGACCGGGACAGTCCTCGTCCACCTCCGCCTACGACCCTCTGCCCACCCTCGGCGACACGGACGACGTCCATGGCCGCCGCTTCTGGTCGGCGCGCCGGGTCCCCGCGGCCGTCCTCGCGCTGCTGCTCCTCTGCGGCGCGGGCGCCTTCCTCTACGACATCACCGCGGTACGCGCCCACCGCCCGGCCATGAGCTGGCGCAGATCACTGGCCAGGCAGTTCGCGGAACGTCCCCTCGACGACACCTGGGTCCTGGTCGGAGCCGGTGTCGCCGTGCTCCTCGGCGGCTGGCTGCTCGTCCTTGCCGTGACCCCCGGCCTGCGCGGCGTCCTGCCGATGCGGCGGACCCACGCCGACGTCCGGGCGGGCCTGCACCGGGCCGCCGCCGCGATGGTGCTGCGCGACCGGGCCGTGGAGGTGTCCGGCGTCCAGTCGGTCCGGATCCGGATGACCCGGACCAGGGCCGACGTCCGCGCGGTCTCCCACTTCCGCGAACTCGACGACGTACGGGCCGATCTGGACGACGTGCTCGCCGACGGAATCAGGAGCCTCGGCCTGTCCCGGCCGCCGGCCCTGTCGGTGCATGTCGCCCGCCCCGGCCGGAAAGGGTGAGGACGGATGCCGCGCATCGTCAACCGCGTACTGCTGGGCCTCGTGGGCCTGGTCCTGATGGTCATCGGCGGCTCGGTGCTGGCCATGGGCCTCGGCAGCCGATGGCCGACGTGGTGGATCCACGACGACCGCCACGACGTGCTGCTGAGCAGCGCCGAACGAACCCACTACCGGGACGCCGGTTGGTGGTGGCCGACGGTACTCGCCGTCCTGGCCGCCGTGGTCCTCCTGTCCCTGTGGTGGCTCGCCGCGGTACTCCGCCGACGCCGCCTCGGCGAGGTCCTGGTCGACACGGGCGACAACGAGGGCGCCCTCCTGCGCGGCCGGGCCATGGAGAACGCGGTGGCGGGAGAGGCAACCCGCCTGGAGGGCGTGGAACGGGCCCACGTCACCCTGACAGGCAGCCGCACGGCCCCCGAGGCCCGGGTCCAACTCCTCCTGCAACCCCATGCATCCCCGGCGGAGGCGGTAACCCGCCTCACGACGGAGGCCCTGACGAACGCCCGCGACTCGGCGGGCCTCAAGTCGCTGCCGACGGAGGTAGACCTGAGGGCGGTAAAACACCGCGCGGAAAGGGTGAATTGACCCCAAGGGCGGGTGCACCTGCTTTTAGGGGCGCGGGGCGGTGACGAGTGCGGCTCCGCCGCGTGGGCGCGACAAGCCCCCACGCACCCGCGGACACACCACTACAGGCCCCTTCAGAACCCGTGGCGCATCCCCCCGTCAACAGGCACCATGATCCCCGTCAAGTAGCTCGCCGCCGGCGACAGCAGAAACGCCGCCGTCCGCCCGAACTCCTCCGGCTTCCCGTACCGCCGCAACGGAATCCGCGACTCGTTGGCGACCCGTGTCGCCCCCGGATCCGCGGACAACCCGTCCAGCTCGCGCACGCGGTCCGTGTCGATGCGCGCGGGCAACAACCCCACCACCCGGATCCCTCGCGGCCCCACCTCGACCGCGAGGGACTTGGCGAACCCGGCGAGCCCCGGCCGCAGGCCGTTGGAGATGGTCAGCCCCGGAATCGGCTCGTGCACCGAGCCGGACAGCACGAACCCGACGACCCCGCCCGCCTCCAGCTCCGCCACCGCCGTACGGGCCAGCCGTACCGCCCCCAGGAACACCGAGTCGAACGCGGCCTGCCACTGCTCGTCCGTGTTGTCGGCGACGAACCCGGGCGCCGGACCGCCCACGCTGATGAGGATGCCGTTGAAGCGCCCGAAGTGCTCGCGGGCCGCCGCGACGAGCCGCTGCGCGATCTCCGGGTCGGAGTTGTCCGCGGCCACGCCCACCGCCCCGGGGCCCAGTTCGGCCGCGGCCTCCGCGACCGTCTTCTCGTCCCGCCCCGTGATGACCACCTTCGCGCCGTCGGCGACGAGCTCGCGCGCGGCGGCGTTGCCCAGTCCGCGGGTGGCTCCGGTGACGACGTACACCCGGTCCTTCAGTCCAAGATCCATGGTCCCTATCCTGCCCGCTCCTCGCCGTACAGGGCGAGGGCTGTGTTGACGAGGCCGATGTGGCTGAACGCCTGGGGGAAGTTGCCGAGCTGGCGGTCGGCGACCGGGTCGTACTCCTCCGCCAGCAGCCCCACGTCGTTGGTGACGCCGACCAGGCGTTCGAAGAGCGCGTGTGCCTCCTCCGTACGGCCGATCATGTGCAGGGCGTCCGCCAGCCAGAACGAGCAGGCGAGGAACACGCCCTCGTCACCGGGCAGCCCGTCGACGACGGGACCGTCCGTGCTGTAGCGGCGTACGAAGCCGTTGTTCCCGAGTTCTTCCCTGACGGCGTCGATGGTGCCGACGATCCTCGGGTCGTCCGGGGGCAGGAAGCCGACGCGGGGCAGGAGCAGCACGGCGGCGTCGAGTTCGCGGGAGCCGTAGAACTGCGTGAACGTGTTCCGTTCCGGGTCGTAGCCGCGTTCGCACACCTCCCGGTGCACCTCGTCGCGCATCGCCCGCCAGCCTTCGAGGTCGCCGCCGTTGAGCTTCGGGTTGAGTTCGAGCTGACGCACCGCGCGGTCCGCGGCCACCCAGGCCATCACCTTGGAGTGCACGAAGTGCCGGCGCGGCCCACGCACCTCCCACAGCCCCTCGTCCGGCTGCCGCCACGCCGTCCGGAGGAACTCCATCAGCGCTACCTGCAGCCGCCACATGTGCGGCTTGGACGGCAGCCCCGAACGCCGGGCCAGCGCCAGCGAGTCGATCACCTCGCCGTACACGTCGAGCTGGAGCTGCCGTACGGCCGCGTTGCCGATCCGCACCGGGGCCGAACCGCCGAAGCCGGGCAGCCAGTCCAGCTCGAACTCGGGCAGCCGGCGCTCACCGGCGAGCCCGTACATGATCTGGAGGTCCGCCGGATCGCCCGCGACCGCCCGCAGCAGCCAGTCGCGCCAGCTCTCGGCCTCCTCGTGGTAGCCCGCCGACAGCAGCGCGTTCAGGGTGAGCGTGGAGTCGCGCAGCCAGCAGTAGCGGTAGTCCCAGTTGCGTACGCCGCCCAGTTCCTCGGGGAGCGAGGTGGTCGGGGCGGCCACGATGCCGCCGGTCGGCGCGTAGGTCAGTGCCTTCAGGGTGATCAGCGAGCGCACGACGGCGTCCCGGTGCGGCCCGTCGTACGTGCAGCGCGCCGACCAGTCCTTCCAGTCCGAGACGGCGGCGTCCAGCGCCTCGTACGGGTCGACGAACGGCGGGTGTGGCTCGTGCGAGGGATGCCAGGTCAGCACGAACGCGACCCGCTCGCCCTCGGCGACGGTGAACTCCGAGTACGTGGTGAAGTCCCGTCCCCAGGTGCGCACCCCCTCGTCGGTGCGCAGCCACACCGAGTCCGGCCCCGCGACGGCCACCCGGTGCCCGTTCACCCGGCGCATCCACGGCACGACCGAGCCGTAGTCGAACCGCAGCCGCAGCGTGCTGCGGACGGTCACCTCGCCGCGTACGCCCTCGACGATCCGTACGAGATCGGGGGAGCGGTCGCGCTGGGGCATCAGGTCGGTGACGCGTACCGCGCCCTCGTCGGTCTCCCACTCGGTGTCGAGGACGAGGGTGCCGGGCCGGTAGGCGCGCCGGGTGCAGCGATCGGCGCCCTCGGGGGCGATCCGCCAGTGCCCGTTGCTCTCGTCGCCGAGCAGCGCGGCGAAACAGGCGGCCGAGTCGAAGCGGGGCAGACAGAGCCAGTCGACGGAACCGTTCATGCCGACGAGCGCGGCGGTCTGGTGGTCACCGACGAGGGCGTAGTCCTCGATACGGGGAATACGCGGGATGCGGTCCTTCTGATGGGGGTGCACGACGTGCAGGTTCCCGCTGAGGGGCTCCGGCATTCGGGCGAGATCGTCCTGTCACACGCCGAGAATCCTCGGTTACGTCACACGGCCGGTCGCGTCACACGGCGGCGGGCTCGGTCTCCGGTGACTCCTGCGCCTCCCGCGCCGCCGCCTCGGCCTCCGCACGTTCCCGGCGTTCCCGGCGCACGAGGATCACCCAGCCCAGCGGCACGCCCGCGGCGAACAGCCACCACTGGATGGCGTAGGCGTAGTTCAGCGCGGCGTTCTCGTCGCCGGGCCTGCCGAGCAGTTGAGGGGTGTCGTTCTTCGGCTCGGGCGTGGTGAGCACGACGTAGCCGCCGAGCACCTCGGCGCCCAGCCGCCGGGCCTCCTGCTCGCTGTTGATCAGCATGACCTGCCGGTCCGGCAGCCCCTTGAGGTTCTTGATGCCGCTCGCCGCGGTCGTCTCGGCGGGCATCAGCCGCCCGGTGACGGTGATCTCGCCCTTCGGGGGTGCCGGGATGGTGGGGAACGCGGTCTGGCTCGGCCCGTCCGAGGGGATCCAGCCCCGGTTGACCAGCAGGACCTTGCCGTCGTCGAGGACGAAGGGGGTCAGGACGTGGTAACCGACCTCGTCGTCGGAGTTGGTGCGGCGGCGGACGACGACCTCGTCGTCGGTGTCGAAGTGACCCTTCGCGGTCACGGTGTGGTACCGCTCGGCGCTGGTGACGCTGTGTCCGGGGGAGGTCAGCTTCTCCACGGGCACCGGCTCGGCGGACAGCGCGTCGGCGACCAGCTGGTTGCGGGCGGTGCGCTCCTCGTAGCGGTGCATCTGCCAGATGCCCAGTCTGATCATCGTGGGGATGAGGAGGAGGGCGACCAGCGTGAGGATCACCCACTGCCGGGACAAGAGGAAGCGGTACACCCCACTGACGGTACAACTCGCCCGTGGGGTGCATTCAGGGGGGTACGGACTCGGACGCGGGCCCTCCCGGGCCTCCTCGGGCCTTCCTCAGACCCTGTCGATGATCCCCACCCTCCCCTCCGCGCGTGCGCAGTGCGCCCCGCAGTACCAGTGGCCCTCGGCCTCGACGCCCTGCCCGATGATCTGGACCCGGCAGTGCTCGCAGATGGGCGCCATACGGTGGATCGCGCAGGCGAAGCAGTCGAAGACGTGCACCGACCCCTGAGCGTGCACCTCGAAGGTCATCCCGTAGTTGTTCCCGCAGACTTCACAACTGGCCATGCGCCACAGGGTGGGCCGTTGCCGCCGTGCGCGCGAGACGCCGCCGGGCGAGTCGTACGGCAATCACCCGTCCGTACGGTCATCCCTCCGTCGCGGGCGCCACGTCCCGCAGCAACTGGCCGAAGGCCGCCTCGTCGACGACCGGTGTGCCGAACTGCCGGGCCTTGACCACCTTCGAGGTCATGGAGTCGGGGTCGTTGGTGACGAGCAGGCTGGTCAGCCGGGACAGGCTCGTCGCGACATGGAGCCCCGCCTCGACGGCCCGGTCCTCCAGCAGGTCGCGCTCGACCGAGGTGTCCCCGGAGAACGCCACCCGCATGCCCTGCCGGAGCGGCTTGCCGTCCTCGTACCGCCCCGGGTTGGGGTACGGGCACGCGGGCCGCTTGCGGGACGGCCGCCAACCGGTCGGCTGGTAGCTGCCGTAGCCCCCGGATGCCTGACGTCCGATCTGCGGCCGGGTGGCACCGGTCGCCGGCGCCGACCACTCCGTCAGCGCCCGGCACTCCAGCAGCGGAAGCCGTACGCCACCCCGGGCCGCCGCGTGCAGACTGGGCCGGAACGTCTCGGCGAGCACACGCGCGTCGTCCAGCGCGTGGTGGGCCCGCTGCTGGACGACCCCGTAGTGCGCGGCCAGTGTCTCCAGTTTGTGGTTGGGCAGCGGCAGGCCCAACTCCTTGGACAGCGCGATGGTGCACAGCCGCTGCCGCACCGGCGCCTCGCGCTCCGCGCGCGCGTACTCCCGGGCGATCATCGACCAGTCGAAGACGGCGTTGTGCGCGACGAGCACACGGTCGGCGAGCCGGGACGCGAACTCCTCGGCGATGTCCACGAAAAGGGGGGCGCCCTCCAGGGCGTCGCTCGTCAGCCCGTGGATCCACACCGGCCCCGGATCCCGCTCCGGATTGACCGTCGTGTACCAGTGGTCCTCGACCTCACCGCGCGCGTCCAGCCGGTAGACGGCCGCGGAGATTATCCGGTCGTCCCGGGACAGACCGGTCGTCTCGACGTCAACGACCGCGTATCCCTGGGGATATGCGGTCGGCCACGGGGCGGGGGACGGCGTGGGCGTCAGGTCTTCGAGCATGGTCCCAGAGAATACGGGCCGCGACTGACAGTCCGTCGCGCGGCCGTTGGTGGAGACCGCCAACAAGCAAGCGCGTACTGCCCTGAATACTTGTCAGTAACAACGTCTATGCGCCACCTGTGCACCGTCCTAACGTGCAGTCATGCCCAACCTTCCCGACGTCGTGGCCTGGTCGATACCCGCCTTCGTGCTGCTCACCGTCATCGAGATGATCAGTGTCCGGATCCACCCCGAAGAGAACGCCGCCGGGTACGAGGCCAAGGACGCCGCGACCAGTGTGGGCATGGGACTCGGGAGCCTGGCCTTCGACTTCCTCTGGAAGATCCCGATCCTCGCCGTCTACACGGCGATCCACGAACTCACCCCGCTGCGCGTCCCCGTCCTGTGGTGGACCGTCCCGCTCATGCTGCTCGCGCAGGACTTCTTCTATTACTGGTCCCATCGCGGCCACCACGTCGTCCGCATCCTCTGGGCCTGCCATGTCGTCCACCACTCCAGCCGCAGGTTCAACCTGACGACGGCCCTGCGTCAGCCCTGGACCACACTCACCGTCTGGCCGTTCTACGTCCCCCTCGTCGCCGTCGGTGTGCACCCGGCCGCGCTCGCCTTCTGCTCCTCCGTCAACCTCGTGTACCAGTTCTGGATCCACACCGAGCGGATCGGCCGGATGCCCCGCTGGTTCGAGTACGTCCTCAACACGCCCTCCCACCACCGCGTTCACCACGCCTCCCAAGGCGGCTACCTGGACCGCAACTTCGGCGGAATCCTGATCGTCTGGGACCGGCTCTTCGGCTCGTTCGTCGCCGAGACCGAACGGCCTGTCTACGGGTTGACGAAGAACATCAACACGTTCAACCCGGTCAAGGTCGCCACTCATGAGTACGTCGCGATCGTCAAGGACATCAAGGCGGCGGGCAGTTGGCGTGAGCGTGCCGGTCGGGTGTTCCGGGGGCCCGGCTGGCAGCCCGCGCCCCCACGCCAGGAGCAGCCGGCCGAAGAGACCGTCGTCGCGTGAGGCCCGCCCGGGTTCTCCTCGTCGCCTTCGCCCTCGCGGCGGTCGTCGACCTGATCGCCCTCGCGGTCGGCTCCGACACCGGGCACGCCCTCGCCAAACCGCTCCTGATGCCCCTTCTCGCCGCCCACGCCCACCTGCGCGGCGCTCCCCGTCTCCTCTTCATGGCCCTTCTCCTCGGCTGGATCGGCGACGTCCTGCTCCTCTCCGACGCCGACCCGGCGTTCCTGGCAGGCATGGCCTCCTTCGCGGCCGGTCACCTCTGTTACCTCGCCCTCTTCAGGAGGTACGGCAACGAGTACCGCAGTCCGAACGGCACCCCACGCGCGCGCGGCGCACGCATCCGGCTCGCGGGGGCCTACTCCCTGGCCCTGGCCGGCGCCCTCGCCGCCCTCTGGCCCGGCCTCCCCGCCGAACTCCGTGTCCCCGTCGCCGGTTACAGCCTCCTGCTGACCGCGATGGCCTACCGGGCCACCGCCCTCGGGCTCCTCGCCGGCACGGGCGGCGCGCTCTTCCTGCTCTCCGACACGCTCATCGCGACCGGCGTCGCGGACCTGCCCCAGCTCCCCCGACCCGACTTCTGGATCATGCTCACGTACGTCGCGGCCCAGTGGCTCCTGACCACAGGCGTACTCGCGGCGGTGAGAACCGCGACGCCCCCACCCGTCACGTCCAGCGGATCGGCACCGGCAGCGCGGTGAGCAGCCCCGACACCGCGACCACCAGCCCCAGCGCGACGACCTCCGCGCGCGCGGGGGAGCACGCGGTCAGCGGGTCCGCCGCCCGGCTCAGCCGCAGCCGCGCCCACAGGGCGAGAACGGCGACGGCGGCCACGACGATCACCTTGGCGAGCAGGGTGCGGCCGTACGCCGTCGTCGTCAGCTGCTCCAGGACCGTGTCCGGCGGCATCCGGCGCAGCGTGCTCCAGATGCCCGTGGCGGTGATCAGGGCGAGCAGAACGGCCGCCACGCGCGCGTAGAGGCCCAGCAGCGCCACGCGTGCCTCCCCGGCAGCCCTCCAGAGGGGCAACGTCCGCAGTACGTACAGCAGTCCGCCCACCCAGAGTGCCGCGCAGGTGAGGTGGACGAACGTCAGCGCCGAGCCGGTCAGCGGATCGAGCTCCGGCGGCGGATGCGCCCGCAGCGCCTCCGCCACGGCCACCGCCGCCAACGGCCAGACCTGCGTGACCGGGCGGGCCGAGAGAGCGCACAGGCCCGCCGCGGCGAACCCGTTGACCTCCAGCAGCGCGAGCTTGCCGTCCCGGGACTCGTAGAGGCCGCCCACATCGATCGCGGCCAGGCTGTGCGGTACGAGATTGCCGGTCGACACCACCGAGGCCAGCCCCAGCGCGGCGACGAAACCGACTCCGGCCGCGTACGGTGCCCAACCGCGCGCCCGCTCCGGCGGCGCACCGGGCAACCGGTCGGCCAGCCTCCGCACGAACAGCTCGCCCACCGGAACGCACAGCGCGGCGAACAGCACCGTCCGCAGCAGCCCGATCCCGGCCACGCCGGGTGCGGCTGCCTCCCCGGTGCCGTCCAGCGCGAGGGACGGGCCGAGCAGCGGTATCAGCGCGGCCAACGCCACCAGCACGAGCACGGCGACGGCCCGTCCGGTACCGGGGCGCCCGCTGCCGGGCGTTCTTACGGGCCCGCCCCCGCCCTCGGCGGACGGCCCCTCTGTCGGTCGACTCAAACCCACCCCAATGCCGTGTCTCCTGCACCGGGTATCAACATATGCACTGGATCAACACGGTGGGCCGGACAGCGCGATGCTGTCCGGCCCACCCAAGAGGATCTACGTCACAAGCAGCTACCTGGTCACTGCGTCCAGCGCATCCGCGACGCCGTGGCCGTAGAAGCCGTTGTAGTTCTTCCGGCCCTCGCACACCGCGTCGACCTTGCCGTCACCGTCGATGTCGTACGGGTCCGTGCACGGCGTGGCGTCCGCCTCGGCGTACAGGAGCGCCTTCACCAGGGCGGCCGACGCGCGCGGGTGCGTCGACTTGATCAGGGCGGCCACACCCGCGACGTGCGGCGACGCCATCGACGTACCGGCCATGTAGCCCCAGGTGCCGCCGGGCAGCGGGCCGAGGATCAGGCCGCTGGTGGCCGGCGGGGCCGGGGTCTGGTAGCGGGTCGAGTCGCCGCCCGGGGCGGCTATGTCGATGACGCCCAGGCCGTGGTTGGAGAAGGACGACTTGAGGCCCTTGGCGCCGGTCGCGGCGACCGTCACCACGCCCGGGAGCTGGGTCGGGATGTCGTAGCACTTGGACGGGTCGATGACCCGCTCCGAGGGCGTCGCGTCGTTGGGGGAGACCGGGTCGGTGATCTCGTCGGCCGCGAGGTCGTAGTTCTCGTTGCCGGCCGCCGCGACGTTGACGACACCCTTGCGCTCCGCGTACTGCGTGGCGCGCGTGATGGCGTCGAGCAGGGCCTTCTGGTCCGGGTCGTTCTTGCAGTTGAAGTACCAGGGGTCGGTGTAATAGCTGTTGTTCGTGACGTCGACGCCGTGCTCGGCGGCCCACACGAAGCCGCAGACGACGGCCTCCGTGTAGAAGTAGCCGGCCGTGGTCGACACCTTGATGCCGGACACCTTCACGCCCGGCGCGACGCCCGTGACACCGACACCGTTCTTGGCGGCGGCGATCTCACCGGCCACGTGCGTTCCGTGCGGGCTCTCGCCCGTGGTCGGCCGCCAGGCCCCGTCGGTCGTGTCGGGCTTGCCCGTCACACAGTTGACGGAGGCGGCGCGGTCGAAGTTCGGCGCGATGTCCGGGTGGGTGTCGTCGACACCCGTGTCGATCACGGCGACGGTCACCCTGGAGCTGCCGAGCGTCTTCTCGTGCGCCTTGTCCGCCTTGATGGCGGGCAGGTCCCACTGCAACGGCTCCAGCGGGTCCTGGGCCGCGGTGGCGTCGGCGGTGGCGCTCGCGACCTCCGCCGCGGAGAGCACCTTCGGCGCACCCTCGTCGGTGGTCGACTGCGCGGGCAGCGGCGCGTTGCGCGTGTTGCCCGCCGACTGCACGCCGGGCACCTTGCGGACGACCTTCGCGAAGTCGGGGTTCGCCGAGTGGACGACGATCACGCCTATTCGGTCGTACGACGTCACGATCGTGCCGCCGGCCTTGGCGATGGCCTTCTTCACGTGCCGAGGAGTGCCGAAACCGGGGTGCACGTTGACGACATAGCTGAGCGATGTCGCGTCGGCCGTGACCGCCGCGGCGGGGGCGGCCCCGGTGTCGGCGGCGACGGCGTGGATGTTCGGCAGGAAGGCGAACGCCGACGCCATGACCATCCCGACCGGGATCGCCACGGCGCGACGGGAGCGCGAGTGAGGCGCTGTCATAGAGGGTCTCCAGTTCCTTCGTTCGAGGGGCGTGTGGACCGTGCGGGAACTCGGGAAAACGTGCGGGTCACTTGACCGCGCGCAGCGCGTCGACGATCCCGAACCCGAAGAATCCGTTGACCCGCTTGCCGCCCTCGCACACCGCGTCCTGCGTGCCGTCACCGTCCTGGTCGTACGACGTGGGACAGCCCGGGTTGTTCGCCTGGGCCTTGAGCAGCGTCTGGAGCTGCGCCGGGGTCGCCCACGGGTGCTTCGACTTCAGCAGCGCGGCTACGCCCGCGGCGTGCGGCGAGGCCATCGAGGTGCCCTGCAGGAAGCCGTACTCACCGTTCGGCATGGTGGACAGGATGCGGCCGTTCTTCGACGGCGTGTCCGGTATCTGGTACTTGCGGTCACCGCCGGGGGCCGCGATGTCGATGACGCCGTTGCCATAGGTGGAGTAGTACGACTTGACGTTGTCCACACCCGTGGCGCTCACGGTGACGACACCCGGGAGCTGGGTCGGTACGTCGAAGCACTTGTGCGGGTCGATCGTGCGGGTGACCGGGGTCGAGTCGTCCGGGCTGGTGTCGTCGACGATCGCGTCGGAGTCCAGGTCGTGGGCGGAGTTGCCCGCCGACGCCAGGTTGAGGGTGCCCTTCTTCTGCGCGTACAGCTGCGCCCTGTTGACCGCGTCCACGATGGCCCGCTGGTCGGGGTCGTCCACGCAGTTGTACAGCCAGGGATCGACGTAGTAGCTGTTGTTCGTGATCTCGACGCCGTGGTCGGCGGCGAACACGAAGGCGCACACCACGCTCTCCGGGTAGAAGAGCCCGTTGTTCGGGTCGCTCACCTTGATGCCGGAGACCTTCACGCCGGGCGCGACACCGGCCACGCCGATGCCGTTGCGGGCGGCGGCGATCTCACCGGCCACATGGGTGCCGTGATAGTCCTCGGCGGTGTACGGACGCCACGCACCCGCACTGGTGTCCGCGACGCCGCCGACGCAGTTCGCCGACTGGTTCGCGGAGAAGTTCGGCGCGAGGTCGGGGTGGGTGTCGTCGACGCCGGTGTCGATCACGGCGACGGTGACCTTGCGGCTGCCCGGGTTGATCTTCGCGGCCTTGTCGGCGCCGATCGACCGCAGGTCCCACTGGTCGGCCTCAAGGGGCTCGCTCTCGGGGGTCTTGGCCGACACGGCCGCGACCTTGGCTGCCTCGGCGGCCGTCAGATAGTCCGCCGCACCCTCGTCGGTCGTCCCGGCGGAGACCAGCGGCGTGGTCCGCGTGGCACCCGCGGACCTCACGCCGCGCACCGCGCGGATCTCCGCCCCGAAGGAGGGGTTCGCGGAGTGGACGACGATCACACCGATCTTCTTGTACGTGACCACGACGGTGCCGCCGGCCTTGGAGATCGCCTTCGTCACCGCCCCGATCGTGTGACGGTCGGTGCTCTTGGTGTTGACGACATACGCCAGGTTCGGACCGTCCACCGCCTGTGCGGCGGAGGCGGCCGGCGCGGCGGCGGACGCGGCCACGGGCAGGAAGCCGAGGGAGGCGGTCAGGGACAGCACGACCGGCACCGCGAGAGCGAGCCGGCGTCTGGAGCGCAGATGAGCCATGGGTTCTCCACATCATCCGGAAACGGGACTCGCCCGGACAAGGATGGTTGCCGGGCAAGCGCGTAGCAGGGACGGACAACAGTTACGTACGCGCGAAAAGGCGGGCACGGGCGCGCGGCCCGCACCTCCGTATTGCAGGTACATGACGGGTGGTACAGG
Organism: Streptomyces lacrimifluminis; assembly: GCF_014646095.1. Lineage (GTDB taxonomy): Bacteria > Actinomycetota > Actinomycetes > Streptomycetales > Streptomycetaceae > Streptomyces > Streptomyces lacrimifluminis. The sequence continues at coordinate 143,267 of NZ_BMMU01000020.1, forward strand.
GCGAAGCTATCCCGCATCGCCGCTGGCCAGCAATGACTTCCGGAGACCAGTTCGGAAAGAAGTACGGCGAGTTGAACCGGTCCTCGCGTGGCGCCGTGACCTTGGACAAGGAGCGCGAGGACCATCGGGCCCCTGTCGGATCACGCGTGGGGGCCCTACCATCGCGAGCCGACCCCCTGTGATCCAGATCACCGCGAGGTCAGAGAAGAGTCATGCCCGTACCAAGCCCCACCCCGTCCCCCAACGACCACGCACCCCCGTCCACCGCCGTGACCGCACCCGCAACGCGAGGAGACTCCGTGGCTACCGACGCACCGCCCCCCTCGAAGACAGAACGTCACTTCCCCTCCACGGAGGAGTTCGTCGAGGTGCAGCAGAGCGCCGAGTTCGGTGAACTGCGCCGCGCCCACCGCTCCTTCGCCTTCCCGCTGACCGTCGGCTTCATCGCCTGGTACCTGCTGTACGTCCTGTTGTCGAACTACGCGGGCGGCTTCATGGGCACCAAGCTCGTCGGCCACATCAACGTCGCCTTCGCCCTCGGCATCGCCCAGTTCGTCACCACGTTCCTCATCGCCTGGTGGTACGCGCGGTACTCCGCCGCGAAGCTCGACCCCAAGGGTGAGGCGATCAAGTCCCGGATGGAGGGCGGCGCATGAGTCCCGTACAGCAGAGTGTTCTCGCCGCAGGCGAGGCCGGCGAGCACCGGCCACTGATCATCTCCCTGTTCGCGGTGTTCGTCGTCGCGACCCTCGGCATCACCGTCTGGGCGGGCCGCCAGACCAAGAGCGCCGCCGACTTCTACGCCGGCGGGCGCCAGTTCAGCGCCTTCCAGAACGGCCTCGCGGTCTCCGGCGACTACATGTCCGCCGCGTCCTTCCTCGGCATCGCGGGTGCGATCGCCCTCTTCGGGTACGACGGCTTCCTGTACTCCATCGGCTTCCTCGTCGCCTGGCTCGTCGCCCTGCTCCTGGTGGCCGAACCGCTGCGCAACTCGGGCCGCTACACCATGGGTGACGTCCTCGCGTACCGCATGCGCCAGCGCCCGGTCCGCACGGCCGCCGGCACGTCGACGATCGTCGTCTCGATCTTCTACCTGCTGGCCCAGATGGCCGGCGCGGGCGTCCTCGTCTCGCTCCTCCTCGGCATCACCTCCGACGCGGGCAAGGTCGCCATCGTCGCCCTCGTCGGCATCCTGATGATCGTGTACGTCTCCATCGGCGGTATGAAGGGCACCACCTGGGTCCAGATGGTCAAGGCCGTGCTGCTCATCAGCGGCACGATCCTCATTACGTTCCTGGTGCTGCTGAAGTTCAACTTCAACATCTCCGACCTGCTCGGTACCGCCGCCGAACGCAGCGGCAAGGGCGACGCGTTCCTGGAGCCGGGCCTCCAGTACGGCGCCACCGGCACCTCCAAGCTGGACTTCATCTCCCTGGGCATCGCCCTGGTCCTCGGCACCGCCGGTCTGCCGCACATCCTGATCCGCTTCTACACGGTGCCCACGGCCCAGGCCGCCCGGAAGTCCGTGATCTGGGCGATCGGCATCATCGGCGGCTTCTACCTGATGACGATCGCGCTCGGCTTCGGCGCCGCCGCGCTGATCGACCAGAAAGAGATCACCGACTCCAACCCGTCGGGCAACACTGCGGCGCCACTGCTCGCCCTGCACATCGGCGGTGTCGACTCCGCCTGGGGCGCTGTGCTGCTCGCGACGATCTCGGCGGTCGCCTTCGCGACGATCCTCGCCGTCGTCGCCGGTCTCACGCTGGCCTCGTCGTCGTCCTTCGCGCACGACATCTACGCCAACGTCATCCGCAAGGGGCAGGCCACCGACAAGGAGGAGATGAAGGCGGCCCGCTGGGCCACCGTCTTCATCGGCATCGTCTCCATCGCCCTGGGTGCCCTCGCCCGCGACCTCAACGTGGCCGGTCTGGTCGCGCTGGCGTTCGCGGTCGCCGCGTCCGCCAACCTGCCCACGATCCTCTACAGCCTGTTCTGGAAGAGGTTCACCACCCAGGGCGCCCTGTGGTCGATCTACGGCGGTCTGATCGTGGCGGTCGGCCTGGTGCTGTTCTCGCCGGTGGTCTCCGGCGACCCGAAGGCGATGTTCCCGGGCGTCGACTTCCACTGGTTCCCGCTGAAGAACCCCGGGATCATCTCGATCCCGTTCGGCTTCCTCATGGGCTGGCTCGGCACGGTCCTCTCCAAGGAGGAGCCCGACACCGGCAAGTACGCGGAGCTGGAGGTGCGGTCCCTCACGGGGACCGGAGCGCACTAGGCGCTCGTTCGCCGGTTCGCCGGCAAGGCATCGCGCGGGGCCGCCGTAGGGACCTACGGTGGCCCCGCGCCGCATCCTGTGCCATCGGGCCGGTCTCGTTGTCGGTGGCGTCACGTAGGCTCGCAGGTGTAGGAGAAACTCCTGCCCGCGATCCGCTACGAGGGAGGGGGCCCACGTGCTCATCGACACCTACGGCCGAGTCGCCACCGATCTGCGCGTCTCCCTGACCGACCGCTGCAACCTGCGGTGCACGTACTGCATGCCCGAGGAGGGCCTGCAGTGGCTGGCCAAGCCGGACCTGCTCACGGACGACGAGATCGTCCGCCTCATAGACATCGCCGTCCGCATCCTGGGCATCGAGGAGGTCCGCTTCACCGGCGGCGAGCCGCTGCTGCGCCCGGGCCTGGTCGGCATCGTGGAGCGGGTCGCCGCCCTGGCCCCCCGTCCCCAGATGTCCCTGACCACGAACGGCATCGGTCTGGGCTGTACGGCGACCGCCCTGAAGGCGGCGGGCCTGGACCGCGTCAACGTCTCCCTGGACACCCTGCGCCCGGACGTCTTCAAGACCCTCACCCGCCGCGACCGCCACAAGGACGTCATCGCGGGCCTGGAAGCCGCCCGCGCGGCCGGTCTGACCCCGGTCAAGGTCAACGCGGTGCTGATGCCGGGATTCAACGAGGACGAGGCCCCGGACCTCCTCGCCTGGGCGGTCGAGCACGACTACGAGCTGCGCTTCATCGAGCAGATGCCGCTGGACGCCCAGCACGGCTGGAAGCGCGAGGGCATGGTCACCGCCGGCGACATCCTCGCCTCCCTCCGCACCCGCTTCGACCTGACGGAGGAGGCCGCCGACGAACGCGGTTCGGCCCCCGCCGAGCGCTGGCTGGTCGACGGCGGCCCGCACCGCGTCGGCGTCATCGCCTCCGTCACCCGCCCGTTCTGCGCCGCCTGCGACCGCACCCGCCTCACGGCCGACGGACAGATCCGCACCTGCCTCTTCGCCCGCGAGGAGACGGACCTGCGAGCGGCCCTCCGCTCCGACGCCTCCGACGACGAGATAGCCCGAATCTGGCGCGAGGCGATGTGGGGCAAGAAGGCGGGAGCGGGCCTCGACGACCCGTCCTTCGTCCAGCCGGACAGACCGATGTCGGCGATCGGGGGCTAGTCGTACAGGGGCGCGGGGCTGTGACATTTGTGGCTTCGCCGCGTGGGCGCGACAAGCCACATACGGCCTGCAGGCGACGATGCTTGCTCAGCCACCCGGAGGGGAGTCCCACTCCTCCAGCCTCACTACGTCCTTGAGGAACCCCCGCACCCCCAGAAACTGCGACAGATGCTCGCGATGCTCCTCGCACGCCAGCCAGGTCTTCCGCCGCTCGGGCGTGTGCAGCTTCGGGTTGTTCCAGGCGAGTACCCACTGCGCGTCCGCCCGGCATGCCTTGGCGGAACAGATGGGGGAATCAGGGTCGGAGCCGATCATCTGCTGACCTTAACCCGGCGGAAACAGGGCTCAAAAAGGCGACGCCGAGCAGCCACGGGGGGAGCTGCCCGGCGTCGGTCTGTCGCTCCGACGGGGGATGCGGAGCGCGTACGAAGTATGTCATGGGTAACCGTCCGACCGGCACCTGAACTTCATGATTGATCTGAGCTTTTCTTGAGCTTGGCGACGCCGTTCCGACTGACTTCCGGTCAGGATCACTCGTGCCGATTACCCCGCATACCGGCCCCCTGATCGCCCCCGGCGTCTTCCGCTGCGGATTCCGCGAAACCCTCCTCCGGCCGCGGCGGCGTGATCATCGGCCGCACCGGAACCGTCACGAACGTCGACGGGAGGCCAGGCGCGTTCTCGCGGCCCGCGTTGGCGATCACCACGGAGATGTAGGGCAGGACCATGCCGAGGACCAATGCCACGAACGCTACGTGCCGTTCGACGTTCCAGAGCACCGCCGCGAGGACCACGGCCACCGTGCGCACGGACATGGAGATGACGTACCGGCGCTGTCTGGCCCGGACATCGTCCGCGAGCCCCTGCCGGGCCCCGGTGATCCGGAAGACCTGGGTGTCGCCGCTGTTGCTCCGCTTCCGCATCACGTTCCACCATCCACCCGAATCGGCCACGCCCCGGCCCGTACCCCGCGCCGAACCCGGTCGGAAAACCAGGGACGGACAGGCTTCCACGGTACGCCGCGCCTGCGTCGCCTACGAGACCGGGGCACCTTCCGGCGGGGCGACCCTGCTGCGCCGTACCGCGTACCGACGTCCCCGACATGCGCCGTAGCGCGAACGGGCCGACACTGGGCGTAATGATCACGTAGAGCCGTACGAGGAGGCATCCATGGGCTGGTTGTGGGCGATCATCGTGGGATTCGTGCTGGGTCTGCTGGCCAAGGCGATCATTCCGGGCAAGCAGCACAGCCCGCTCTGGCTGACGACCATCTTCGGCATCCTCGGTGCCGTCATCGGCAACGCGATCGCACGAGGTCTCGGCATCGACGAGACGAGCGGCATCGACTGGGGCCGGCACGCGCTCCAGCTCGCGGCGGCCGTCGTGATCGTGTTCCTGGGGGACATGGCGTACTCGATGATGCGCGGCAAGAGACAGCGGGCCTAGCGCCTGTCGAACGTGTGAAGGGGGCGGCCCGATCAACAGGGCCGCCCCCTTCACACGTACTCGGACACCTGCGGTCCGGTCAGCCGGTGACCTCCACCGCCGCCAGGTTCTTCTTGCCCCGGCGCAGGACCAGCCACCGCCCGTGCAGCAGGTCGTCCTTCGCGGGAACCGCGTCCTCGGCGGTGACCTTCGCGTTGTTCACGTACGCGCCGCCCTCCTTCACCGTGCGCCGCGCGGCCGACTTGCTGGCCACCAGCCCGACCTCGGCGAACAGGTCGATGACCGGCCCCGCCTCGGCGACCCGGATGTGCGGCACCTCGGAGAGGGCCGCGCTCAGTGTCCGCTCGTCCAGCTCACCCAGCTCGCCCTGGCCGAAGAGGGCCTTCGACGCGGCGATCACGGCGGCCGTCTGCCCGGCGCCGTGCACCAGCGTCGTCAGCTCCTCGGCGAGCGCGCGCTGTGCGGCCCGCGCCTGCGGACGCTCCGCGGTCTGCGCCTCCATCGCCTCCAGCTCCTCCCGGGACCGGAAGGACAGGATGCGCATGTACCCCGAGATGTCCCGGTCGTCCACGTTCAGCCAGAACTGGTAGAACGCGTACGGCGTCGTCATCTCCGGGTCGAGCCAGATGGCGCCGCCCTCGGTCTTGCCGAACTTGGTGCCGTCCGCCTTCGTCATGAGCGGCGTCGCCAGCGCGTGCGCGGAGGCGTCCGGCTCCAGACGGTGGATCAGGTCGAGACCGGCGGTGAGGTTGCCCCACTGGTCGCTGCCGCCCTGCTGGAGCGTGCAGCCGTACCTCCGGTACAGCTCCAGGAAGTCCATGCCCTGGAGGAGCTGGTAGCTGAACTCCGTGTAACTGATGCCCTGGTCGGACTCCAGACGACGGGCGACCGAGTCCTTCGTCAGCATCTTGTTGACGCGGAAGTGCTTGCCGATGTCCCGGAGGAACTCGATGGCGGACAGCCCGGCCGTCCAGTCCAGGTTGTTCACCATCATCGCGGCGTTCTCGCCCTCGAAGGACAGGAACGGCTCGATCTGCGCGCGGAGCCGCGTCACCCAGTGCGCGACCGTCTCCGGGTCGTTCAGCGTGCGCTCCGCGGTGGGACGCGGGTCGCCGATCTGGCCGGTCGCCCCGCCGACCAGGGCCAGCGGACGAAGGCCCGCCTGCTGGAGGCGGCGCATGGTGAGCACCTGCACCAGATGGCCGACGTGCAGACTGGCCGCGGTCGGGTCGAAACCGCAATAGAACGTGACGGGACCGTCCGCGAGCGCCTTGCGCAAAGCGTTTTCGTCAGTGGACAGGGCGAACAGCCCACGCCACTTCAGCTCGTCGACGATGTCCGTCACGGTTCTCGTATCTCCTTGAATGGTCTTCTGCGCAGTTCTACGGCAGCCGAGTGACTACCGGCAACGAGGTTATACGCCCTGACTGACAGAGCTCATATTGAAGTCCGGCACCCGCAGCGCCGGCATCGCGGCCCTGGTGAACCAGTCGCTCCACTCCCTGGGCAGCGTCTTCTCCGTACGCCCCGCCTCGACGGCCCGCCCGAGCAGGTCCACCGACGACTCGTTGAACCGGAAGTTGTTGACCTCCCCGCTGACCTCGCCGTTCTCCACGAGGTACACCCCGTCGCGGGTCAGACCGGTCAGCAGCAGGGTGGCCGGGTCGACCTCGCGGATGTACCAGAGGCAGGTCAGCAGCAGCCCGCGCTCGGTGTTCGCGACCATCTCCTCCAGGGACTTGTCCTCGCCCCCGTCCAGGACGATGTTCCCGATCGCAGGGGACACCGGCAAACCGGTCAGCCCGGCGGTGTGCCGGGAGGTGATCAGCCGGTTCAGTTCGCCCTCGCGGATCCACTCCGTGGCGCTCAGCGGCAACCCGTTGTCGAACACCGACTGGTCGTCGCCGGAGGAGTGGGCCAGCAGGAAGGGGGACGCCTCCAGGCCGGGTTCGTTCGGGTCGCTGCGCAGCGTCAGCGGCAGATCGGTGAGCCTTTCGCCGATACGGGTCCCGCCGCCCGGCCTGGAGAACACCGTGCGCCCCTCGGCGGCGTCCCGCGCGGACGCCGACCACATCTGGTAGATCAGCAGGTCGGCGACCGCGGTCGGCGGCAGCAGCGTCTCGTACCGCCCGGCGGGCAGCCCGATCCGCCGCTCCGCCCAGCCGAGGCGTACGGCGAGTTCGGCGTCGAGGGCGGCAGGGTCGACGTCCTTGAAGTCCCGCGTCGACCGCCCGGCCCACGCCGACCGCGTACGGTCCGGGGACTTGGCGTTCAGCTCCAGCGTCCCGTTGGGCTGGTCGTGACGCAGGCGCAGCCCCGTCGACGTCCCCATGTAGCTCGACACCAGTTCGTGGTTGGCGAAGCCGTACAGCTCCCGCCCACCCGCACGCGCGCGTGCGAACGCCTCGCCGAGCGTCGGCGCGAAGTCGGCGAACACCGCGGACGAGGTCTCCACGGGCGCGTCCGTGAAGTCCGGGGACGCCGGTACACCCGCGACCAGCGGCTGGGCGTCCTCCGCCGATCCGGCGCCGCGCGCGGCGGCCTCGGCGGCCCGTACGAGCGGTTCCAGCTCGTCGGTGGTGACGGCGGCGCGGGAGACGACTCCGGAGGCCGTGCCCTGTGTGCCGCCGACGGTGGCGACAACCGTGAGGGTGCGCCCGCGTGTGACCCCGTTGGTGGTGAGAGCGTTGCCGGCCCAGCGCAGATTGGCGGTCGACTCCTCGTCGGCGATGACGACACACCCGTCGGCCCGGGACAGCTCGAGGGCCCGCTCGACGATTTCGTGCGGCTTGATCAAACGGGCGCTCATCGACCGGCCTCCTGCGTGGTGTTCAGAATGTTGACGCCCTTGAAGAGGGCCGACGGGCATCCGTGGGACACGGCCGCGACCTGTCCCGGCTGGGCCTTGCCGCAGTTGAAGGCACCACCCAGGACGTAGGTCTGCGGGCCGCCGACGGCCGCCATGGAACCCCAGAAGTCGGTGGTCGTCGCCTGGTAGGCGACGTCCCGCAGCTGCCCGGTGATCCGGCCGTTCTCGATCCTGAAGAAGCGCTGCCCGGTGAACTGGAAGTTGTAGCGCTGCATGTCGATGGACCAGGACCGGTCCCCGACGACGTAGATCCCGCGGTCGACGCCGCCGATGAGGTCCTCGGTCGCCAGCCCGCCCGGGTCCGGCTGCAACGACACATTGGCCATGCGCTGTACGGGCACATGCCCCGGCGAGTCGGCGTACGCGCACCCGTTGGACCGCTCGAACCCGGTCAGCTTCGCGATCCGCCGGTCCAGCTGGTACCCCACGAGGGTGCCGTCCTTCACCAGGTCCCACGACTGACCGGCGACGCCCTCGTCGTCGTAGCCGATGGTCGCCAGACCGTGTTCGGCGGTGCGGTCGCCGGTGACGTTCATCAGCTCGGAGCCGTACCTGAGTTTGCCGAGCTGGTCGAAGGTGGCGAAGGACGTCCCCGCGTACGCCGCCTCGTAGCCGAGGGCCCGGTCCAGCTCGGTGGCGTGGCCGATGGACTCGTGGATGGTCAGCCACAGGTTGGACGGGTCGACGACCAGGTCGTACAGCCCCGCCTCGACGCTCGGCGCCCGCATCTTCTCGGCGAGCAGCTCGGGGATCTGCTCCAGCTCGGAATCCCAGTCCCAACCCCTGCCCGTGAGGTACTCCCAGCCGCGCCCGACAGGCGGCGCGATGGTCCGCATCGAGTCGAACTCGCCGCTCGACTCGTCGACGGAGACGGCCGTGAACTGCGGGTGCAGCCGCACCCGCTGCTGGGTGGTGACGGTCCCCGCGGTGTCGGCGTAGAACTTGTTCTCGTGCACCGTGAGCAGCGAGGCGTCGACATGGTTGACACCGTTCGCCGCGAGCAGCCGCGCACTCCACTCGGCCAGCAGGCCCGTCTTCTCCTCGTCGGACACGCCGAACGGGTCGATCTCGTAGGACGAGACCCACGTCTTGTCGGCGTGCACCGGCTCGTCGGCCAGCTCCACGCGCTCGTCCGACCCCGCCGCCTTGATCACCTGGGCGGACAGCTTCGCCATGGCCACGGCCTGCGAGGCGACCTTCGCGGCGGCGTCCATGCTCAGATCCACGCCCGACGCGAAGCCCCAGGTGCCGCCGTGCACCACCCGCACCGCGTACCCCAGGTCCGTGGTGTCCGACGAGCCCGACGGCTTGGCGTCCCGCAGCCGCCAGGACGCGCTGCGCACCCGCTCGAACCGGAAGTCCGCGTGGTCGGCGCCCAGCGCACGCGCGCGTGCCAGGGCGGCGTCGGCGAGGGCCCGCAAGGGCAACGCGAGGAACGACGGATCGATTTCATGGGCCACGAGGGGCCTCCCCTTGTCACCGTTGGCGAGATGAGTATGTCCCGCAGTGAATCATGCAGAACCGACACCCCGGCTTCCACCGGATTCACGCCCCGAAGCGTGCCCCTCCCCCCGCTCCCGACGCCGCCCGGCGAACCCTTCTCGACAGTGCCCCGAAGGTCGTACCGGCCGCTCGCGTGCCCGGTACGACGGACTGATCCAGACGCGCCGACTGTAGGGACCCGACAGGACCAGGGGTGAGCCACTGTCGGTGCCCGATCGTCCGTGGGCGTGGACGGACCGATAGGTTTTCGGAGAAGCAGCCTGTCAACCCGGGTGTTCGGACAGGTCCTGAACCGCTACCGAAAGGGTGATCCGTTGAGCCGCTCGGTTCTCGTCACCGGAGGCAACCGGGGCATCGGCCTCGCCATCGCCCGCGCGTTCGCAGATGCCGGCGACAAGGTCGCCATCACATACCGTTCCGGTGAGCCGCCGGCAGGCTTCCTCGCCGTCAAGTGCGACATCACCGACACCGAGCAGGTGGAGCAGGCCTACAAGGAGATCGAGGCCGAGCACGGCCCGGTCGAGATCCTCGTCGCCAACGCCGGTGTCACCAAGGACCAGCTCCTGATGCGTATGTCCGAGGACGACTTCACGTCCGTCCTCGACACCAACCTCACCGGCACCTTCCGCGTCGTCAAGCGGGCCAACCGCGGCATGCTGCGCGCCAGGAAGGGCCGCGTCGTCCTGATCTCGTCGGTCGTCGGGCTGTACGGCTCGCCCGGGCAGGCCAACTACGCCGCCTCCAAGGCCGGCCTGGTCGGGTTCGCCCGCTCCCTCGCCCGTGAGCTGGGCTCGCGCAACATCACCTTCAACGTGGTCGCGCCCGGCTTCGTCGACACCGACATGACCAAGGTCCTCACCGACGAGCAGCGCGCGGGCATCGTCTCGCAGGTGCCGCTCGGCCGGTACGCGCAGCCGGAGGAGATCGCCGCGACGGTGCGGTTCCTCGCCTCGGACGACGCCTCGTACATCACTGGAGCCGTCATTCCCGTTGACGGCGGACTGGGAATGGGTCACTGATCACCATGAGTGGAATTCTCGAGGGCAAGCGCGTCCTGATCTCCGGTGTGCTGATGGAGTCCTCCATCGCCTTCCACACCGCCAAGCTGGCCCAGGAACAGGGTGCCGAGATCATCCTGACCGCGTTCCCGCGGCCCACGCTGACCGAGCGCATCGCCAAGAAGCTGCCCAAGCCCACCAAGGTCCTGGAGCTCGACGTCACCAACGAGGAGCACCTGGGCCGCCTGGCCGACCTCGTCGGCGAGGAGCTCGGCGGTCTCGACGGCGTCGTCCACTCCATCGGCTTCGCCCCGCAGGACGCCCTCGGCGGCAACTTCCTCAACACGCCGTTCGAGTCCGTGGCGACCGCCATGCACGTCTCGGCGTACTCCCTGAAGTCGCTCACCATGGCCTGCCTGCCGCTGATGCAGAACGGCGGCTCGGTCGTCGGCCTCACCTTCGACGCCCAGTACGCCTGGCCGCAGTACGACTGGATGGGCCCGGCCAAGGCCGCCCTGGAGGCCACCAGCCGCTACATGGCCCGCGACCTGGGCAAGCAGAACATCCGCTGTAACCTCATCTCGGCCGGCCCCATCGGCTCCATGGCCGCCAAGTCCATCCCGGGCTTCGGCGAGCTGGCCTCGGTGTGGGACGCCCGTTCGCCCCTCGAGTGGGACCTCAAGGACCCCGAGCCGGCCGGCCGCGGTGTCGTCGCCCTGCTCAGCGACTGGTTCCCGAAGACCACCGGCGAGATCATCCACGTGGACGGCGGGCTGCACGCGATCGGCGCGTGACCGCTGCCGCCACAGGCTCGGCCGACATGCCGAGGGCCCGCGTCCCGTTTGGGCGCGGGCCCTCGGCATGTCGGTGCCTCGTCACCCGTTCGGCTCATCCGATCGGGCGGGGGAGAGAGGTGACTGGGCACCCTGGATTACGCGTTCACCTCGCGTTTCCTCCCCAGCACGGCCGAGGAGGTCCTCCTTGTGCGCCTGTCCCGCGGCTTCGCCCGGCTGCTCGTCGTCGTCGCTCTCCTCACCGCCCTTCCGTACGAGGCCGTTCCGCGCGCGCGCGTGGAGGGACGACAACGGGAGCGGCCCGAGCCCTTCGGCTCCACCTGCTACACCCGGATCACCGGCTCAAAGGTGACCGCGTACTGCCACAACCCCTACGTGGCCGTCGACCGCGTACGTCTGCACATCGAGTGCGACCGCTGGTGGGACCTCGACAGCGACGGCTCCTCGGTCGAGGCCGGGCCCGCGCAGACCGTACGGCTCACCGGCCGCTGCTGGAAGGAAGTCCGCTCCGTGTGGGTCAGCCACCGGAAGCGGACGCCCTGAGCCGGCACGAGAACGGATAACCCGCCGCCTCCCTGGCGGCAGCCGCCGCGTCGCCCGCCCGGATCGCGTCGACGAGCGGGGCGTGGTCCACGTACGACCGGGGGGTCAGCTTCTCGCCCACGTCGTCGCGCAGCCAGTCCCGCAGCACCTCGCCCAGGTCCGCGTACATCGCCGTCATCACATCGTTGTGGGACGCGGCCACCACCGCCATGTGCAGGCTCGCGTCGGCCGTCACGAACGCCTCCGCGTCGCCGGACGCCCAGGCCTGCTCCCGGCGCCCCAGAAGGGCGTCCAGCTGCTTGAGGTCGCGTTCGGTGCGCCGCAGGGCCGCCAGCTCGGCCGCGCCCGACTCCAGCGTGGACCGCAGCTCGGCGATGTGCCGGGGATCCGCCTCGGCGAACCGGCGGTGCATCACTCCGGCCAGCTCACTGGTCGCCACGACATACGTGCCCGAGCCCTGGCGGATGTTCAGCAGCCCGTTGTGCGCGAGGGCCCGGACCGCCTCCCGGACCGTGTTCCGGGCCACTCCGAGCTGCGCGACCAGCTCGGGCTCGGTCGGGATACGGGAGCCGACGGGCCACTCGCCCGAGGTGATCTGGTTCCGCAGTGCGGCGATGACCTGCTCGGACAGGGCCGATCGACGGGGATGGCTCAGCGGCGGCATGGCACATCTTCGCACGGGGGAGTACAACCAATCATCCTATGATTCTATGCTGGGTGTCATGGTGAGTGACGAAACCCGGACGACGACGTCCACATCGATACGCAACGCGGCCGAGCCGGAGAACGAGAACGGGGTGACAGCCACACGCGCGTGGGTCACGCGGCTGGTCGTCGTCGGCATCGTGCTGTCCGCCCTCAACCTCCGACCCGCCATCACCAGCCTCGGCGCTCTCCTCGAAGAGGTCCGCGACGGACTCGGGATGAGCGGCACCGCGGCCGGGGTGCTCACCTCCGTACCGCCGTTCTGCTTCGCCCTCTTCGGCGTCATGGCCCCGCGGCTGGCCCGGCGTTTCGGCGTCGGCGCGGTCGTGTGCGCGGGCATGGCCGCCATAGCCGCCGGCCTGGCGATCCGCCCCTGGACGGGCACCGCCGCCGGGTTCCTGGCCGCCAGCGCGCTCGCCCTCATGGGTATCGCGGTCGGCAACGTCCTGATGCCGGTCGTCGTCAAGCGCTGGTTCCCGGACCGGGTCGGTTCCATGACGGGCCTGTACTCGATGGCCCTCGCCCTCGGCACCGCCGCCGCGGCGGCGATCACCGTGCCCATGACCGGGGCGTTGGGCGGGAGTTGGCGGGCGGGACTGACCGTCTGGGCGGTTCTCGCGGCGGCGGCCGTGGTGCCCTGGATCCCGCTGGTACGGGACCGGGGCGCGGGCGGGCCGAGGCGGGAGACGCCCTCCGCGCGCGGGACGTCCGCCACCGGGGAGAGGGCCGGGGCACTGCGCATCACCCGGAGCCGTACCGCCTGGGCGCTCGCCGTGTTCTTCGGGCTCCAGGCCACCGCCGCCTACGTCACCATGGGCTGGATGGCGCAGATCTTCCGGGACGCGGGCGTCCCGGCCGGCACCGCCGGACTACTGCTCGCCGTGACCATGGCGATGGGGGTGCCGCTCGCCTTCGTCATCCCGCGCGTCGCCACGCGCCTGCCCCACCAGGGGCCCATCGTGGTCGTGCTCGGCGCTTGCGGACTTCTCGGATACGCGGGCCTGTACATCGCGCCGGCCGGCGGCGCCTGGGCCTGGGCCGTCCTGCTCGGCATCGCCAACTGCGCTTTCCCCCTGGCCCTCACGATGGTCGGGATGCGGGCCAGGACGGGCGCGGGCGTCGCCCAACTGTCGGCCTTCGCCCAGAGCACCGGCTATCTGATCTCCATCCCCGGGCCGCTCGTCGTGGGCGTTCTCTACCAGCACAGCGGCGGCTGGGGGCTGCCGCTCGCGCTGATGGCCGGCCTGCTGCTGCCGCAGATGGTCGTGGGCGTCCTGGCGGGACGTGATCGCACCGTGGAGGACGAGGCGGCGGCCCGCTGATCTCACCCCCGCCGGCGCGGGGACCCCGGGAGGGCGGGTGGACGGGACGGGTGCGAAACTGGCGGCATGCCAGTGCTGGATCCGAACCCCCAGAACGGTCAGAAGAAGATGCTGCTCGTCTTCGGCTCGTTCTTCGCCATCTTCGTGATCATCGCCGTCATCGCGACGATCGCCTCACCGTGAGAGCCGTTGGTAGGGATATCCCCCCATCCCCTAGGGGGTGAGTCTCAGGGGCAGGTGGGTGGATCACCGGATGGGTTGAGGACCGCGGGTTCCGTAACTTCGAGGTGTGGCCGCGAGATGCCGGCCACGGACCGCTCGAAGACCCACGGAGGCATCATGTCGGCCCGCACGCACTCCCGGCCCCTTCCGGCGACCACGCGTGGAGTCGACATACGGCTGCCGTGGTGGGCGCTGGCACTGCCGACGCTCGCGTTCGTCGCGCTCCTCGTACTGATGCTGAACCCGACCGACGCTCAGGCGGCGACGGGCGACCCGGCTATCGCTCACTTCCTTGAGCGCGCGCGGGAACTGATGCCGCGCTGAGCGCTGTGAACACCCCATTCCCACCTGCGGAGCCGCCCGTCAACTCCCTGCGCCCCATGGCGTGTTTCATGCGAAGCTGGGTGCCATGAACGTCGCAGAACCCCGCAGGATCGTCCTCTTCCGGCATGCGAAAGCCGACTGGCCCCAGGTCGCCGACCACGAGCGACCACTCGCCGATCGGGGCCGCAAGGACGCCGCTGTCGCCGGGCGCAAGCTGGCCGACACCGGTATCCCTTTCGACCTGGCTCTCTGCTCCACCGCCACCCGGACCCGCGAGACCTGGAAACTCGCCGTCCAGGAATTCCCGCAACGGCCGAAGACCGTCTACGAGGAGCGGATCTACGACGCCTCACCCGGCGAGCTCGTCGCTCTGCTCAACGAAACCCCGGACGACATCCGCAACGTGGTCATGATCGGCCACAACCCAGGAGTGCAGGCCCTCACCGACATTCTGGCCGGCGAGTCCGAGGCTGACCCTCGCGCAAGGCTGACCAGCCGAGGCTTCCCGGCGGCGGCCTTCGCGATCCTGTCCTTCACAGGCTCCTGGAAGGGCCTGGAACCGGCAACGGCAACCCTGCTCGACTTCTGGGCACCGACGGAGTAGGTCCCGAGGCGGCAGGCCGCGGGCAGGCGTTCCGCGAGGCGATGGGGGTCCCCCGGTCGGGCGAAGCCGAGACCGGGGGAGGGCGAGACCGGGGGAGGGTGGGTTCAGCCCGCGACCCGCCCCCGGCGACCAAGCGCGAGCCCCACCGAAGTGTTGCCGCCCCGCGAGGCTCCCGCAGCGCTACTCCTGCGTATCCGCCGCCTCGACCTCTTCCCGAGTGACTCCCAGCAGATACAGCACGGTGTCCAGGAAGGGGAAGTTCACCGCCGTGTGCGCGGCCTCCCGCACGACAGGCTTGGCGTTGAAGGCGACGCCGAGCCCCGCCGCGTTCAGCATGTCCAGATCGTTCGCCCCGTCACCGATCGCCACGGTCTGATCCAGCGGCACCCCGGCCTCCGCCGCGAACCGCCGCAGCAGCCGGGCCTTGCCCGCCCGGTCCACGATCTCGCCGACGACCTTGCCCGTCAGCTTCCCGTCGACGATCTCCAAGGTGTTGGCCTGGGCGAAGTCCAGCCCGAGCCGCTCCTTCAGATCATCCGTGACCTGGGTGAACCCACCCGAGACCACACCCACTTCGAAGCCGAGCCGCTTCAGCGTACGGATCAGCGTGCGCGCCCCCGGCGTGAGCCGGACCTCGCTGCGCACCTTGTCCACCACCGACGCGTCGAGCCCCTTGAGCAGCGCCACCCGCGCGTGCAGTGACTGCTCGAAGTCCAGTTCCCCGCGCATCGCGGCGGCGGTCACCTTGGCGACCTCGTCCTCGCATCCCGCGTGCGCGGCGAAGAGCTCGATCACCTCGTCCTGGATGAGCGTCGAGTCGACATCCATCACGACCAGACGCTGAGCCCGCCGGTGCAACCCCGCCGCGACGACCGCGACATCGACACCGAGTGCCGCCGCGTCGGTGACCAGCGCGGTGCGCAGTACCTCGGTCGCGACGCCGGAGACGGCGAACTCGACCGCCGTCACGGGGTACTTGGCGAGCCGGAAGATACGGTCGATGTTGCCGCCGGTCCTGGTGATCCGCGCGGCGATCGCGGCGGTCGACTCGGCGGTCAGCGGATGCCCCAGCACGGTGACGACGGAACGCCCGAGCCCGCGCGGCCGGTTGTCACCGAGCCCGGAGATGATCTCCGCCTGCATCTTCATGGACTCCGCCCAGCTGTGGACGGTGGACCGCAGATCGCCTTCGATACCGGCAGGCGGCTGCGTCACGAGGGCGCACAGCACCATGCGGCCACGCGTGACGACCTGCTCGATGTCGACCACGTCCACGGAGTAGGCGGCAAGCGTGTCGAACAGACCGGCGGTGATGCCCGGCCTGTCCTTGCCGAAGATTTTGACGAGAAGAGTGGGTACGTCAGCGGTCTGCGTAGCGTTCATGGTGTTTCCACCGTATCCGGCACCCAGTGCCTACCGCGCACGCGGTCCGCCTGACGGACGGGGAACAGTACGTTTCGGGGCGGTGGCGAAAACCTTGCGCGCAGGTCAGCGCCGTCCCTTGGGGGCGCGTGGCGGCGGGGGTGGAGGCGGCGGTGGCGGGGGAGGGGTCCGTTTCTCCGGCGCGGACTCCGACGAGTCGCCGCCGCGCCCCCCGGGCCGTCGCGGCGGCGGCGAGAGCGGCCTGGCCATGGTGGGAAGGCCGTACACGTTCTCGGGCGGCTGCTCCCCCTCACCCGAGCGACGCCCCTCGTCCGGACCGCTTCCCTGCTCCGAGCCGTGCTGCCCGCCCGAACCGCCGCCCCGGCCCGGCCCGCTCCCCTCGCCGGAACCGGTCCACTCGGGCGCGCTGCTCCGGCCGGACGGCCACGTCTGCGTGCGCGGCGGGGTATCGGGTGCCCGCCCGCCCTCGTACGGCCGTCGGCTGTCCGGGCCCCCACCGCTCTCGCGCGGTCGACCGCCTCCGGAGCCGGCCCCCTGCCCGCCCCCATAGGGCTGCCCCGTCCCGCCCGGCCGCGCGTCCTCGGGCTCCCCAAGCCCCTCGGGCAGCCGTAGGTACGGATTGGTGTCGCGGTTGGGCGGCCGGTACGGCGAGCCGGGCGCGTACGGGCCGGGGCCGCCGGCCTGCTCCGGGCGAACGCCGAACCGGGCCTCCTCGGCCGGCGCACCCGTCACCCCGCTCGTCCCCACGGCCCCCGGTGTCCCGGCCGCAGTTCCCGCCGCGTCCGGCCCTCCCGCCCCCGCGTCACCCAGTGCCAACGGCACCGCCCGCCACCCCGCCGCCCCGCTCACGTACGCCAGCAGCGCGCCGACGCCTCCCGCGCCCGCGCCCCACACCGCGCCCAGCAGCAGGGCCGCGATCGGTTGACCGTGCAGTTCGATTCCGGCGCCGAACGCGTCGAAGCCCAGGACCGAGATCGAGGCGTCGACGGACACCTCCGCCAGCCAGGCGAACAGCGGCAGCGCCACCGCGGTCACCACCCCCAGCCGTAACGCGCACCGGCCGGCGAAACGCAGGGCACCCGGATCCCGTACGGGGAGGGGCACCCGCCCGTCGACGTCGCCCGGGCCGACACCCAGGGCCAACGGTGTCCGTGCCGCCGCCAGGATGCCCGCGAGCAGCATCATCAGGACCGCCGCGACCCCCAGCAGCCACACCCGGCTGTCCAGCTCGGCCAGTTCGCCGAGGCTGACCGACTGGTCGTCCGCCGAGCTGAGGAGCCGGTCCAGGGGGTCCGGGAGGACGTTCACCAGCACCCCGGACGCACTGCCGTCGAACGGGACGAACAGGCCGATCGCGATACCCAGCCAGACCCCGTTGGGGGCGCCGAGCAGTGCAGCGCCCGCGATGCGCTTGGGATGGGCGTCGCCGATCGCCGCGTACGCGGCTGCCGCGATCCCCGCCAGCACGGCCACCAGCGCCACCGTGACCAGGGCGGACACCGCCGGACGTACCACGCGGTGGACCGCTTCCCAGCCGCGCGGCAGCGGAGTGCGGCGAGAGGCCAGGAGGGCGATCGCCAGGACTCCGGCCGCCCAGACCAGGCCCCCGAGGAGGGTGGGCAGTGTGTCGACGCTGAAGCCGACCGTCGCCTCCGCGTCGATCAGGTCGCCGACCCGGTCGGGCAGCAGCCCGCTGATGTCACCGAGCCCGGGGACGTCGATCCCCCCGCCTCCGTCACCTCCGCCGCCCGTGCCCGGCAGGCTGTCGAGGCCCAGGCTGCCGCCGTCGATCGTGACGAGATCGTGCCCCGCCCACGCCAGCCCGCCCAGGGTGGCCACGAACAGGGCGATCACCGCGCCCGCGCGCGTGAGGAGTTCGGACGGCGAGATCACCGCTCCCACCCCGCGCAGGGACCGTAGGAAGAACCATGACAGGAGCAGCGCGCCCACCAGGCCGACGCCCAGTGGCGTGATCTCGACGGCGGTCGCCGCCTCCGCTCCTTTCAGGCCGAAGGCCGACACATCACCGGACGGAGTGACCGAACCACCCGCCCCAAGTGCCACAACCGCCGCGGTCATCGGCCCGAGCGAGGCCGTGGCATCCGCCTCCAGCAGATGCAGACCGAGCGCCGCGGTGCCCGCCATTCCGATCAACGCCCAGCTCACAGAGGTGACCGCGGAGAGCAGCACATCCCCCCACGGCAGCCTCCCGCCATGCTCGGCGGTCTCGATGTCCATCGTCAGCCCCCGATCCGCACAGCGGCGGTCCACCCCGCATGTCCCCCTCGCGTGGGATTACCACTCTCCGGGGCGGTTTCCACCCCGTCAACGGCGCGTCGCTGTCCGCTTCCACGCCCCGTCCGCAAGACCCGACTTTCGGTCAGGGGGCTGAGCCTGAAATAGTTCCCCACGATGTTCGACATCCCTAGACTCCCCGTGTTGGGGCAATTTCGGGGGACAACTCAGTGGGGCGCGGAGTGCCGGAACTCGTACTGGAATTGAACGAACGGACCTGGACGCTCGATTCGTCCAGGCCATACACCCTCGGGCGTGATCCGCAGGGGGACATCGTGCTCGATGACGCCAGGGTCTCCTGGCGGCACGCCACGATCAGCTGGGGCGGCCGGAGCTGGGTCATCGAGGACCACGGCAGCACCAACGGCACCTTCGTGCAGGGGCAGCGCATCCACCAGATGGAGATCGGGCCGGGCTCGGCCGTCCATCTCGGCAACGCGACCGACGGCCCGCGTCTGAACCTCTCCAGCAGTGCCGCCCCGGTGGCGACGCCGCAGGTGGCGCAGTCTCAGCAGCAGCCGCTCGCCGCCCAGGGCGCGAGCCCGGGCTGGGCGCAGCCGCCCCAGCAGCAGGCGCCGGAACAGAGCTGGCCGCAGCCGGAACAGCGGCCCGCCGCGATCCCGCAGCAACAGACTCCCGGCCCGGGCGCGCCGCCGGTGTACGGCGACCGCAGCCCGACCACCTTCCACCAACTGCACCTCGGCCGCGTGATGCGCATCGGCCGCGCCCTGGAGAACGAGCTGGTCGTCTCCGACCTCCAGGTCTCCCGCAACCACGCCGAGTTCCACGCGACGCCCGACGGCCGCTTCGAGATCCGCGACCTGGGCTCGCACAACGGTACGTACGTCAACGGCATGCCGATCGCCAAGGGCGGCACGGCGCTGCTCGGCCCGAACGACATCGTCGGCGTCGGCCACTCGACGTTCCGCCTGGTCGGCGACCGTCTCGAGGAGTTCGTCGACACCGGCGAGATCTCCTTCTCGGCCCGCCATCTGACGGTCACGGTGGACGGTGGCAAGCAGATCCTCAAGGACGTCTCCTTCGGCGTCCCGGAGAAGTCGCTGATCGCGGTCATCGGCCCGTCCGGCTCCGGCAAGTCGACGCTCCTGAAGGCGCTCACGGGCTACCGGCCCGCCAACCAGGGCGACGTCCTCTACGACAACCGCAACCTGTACAAGCAGTTCGCCGAGTTGCGCCAGCGCATCGGTCTGGTCCCGCAGGACGACATCCTGCACAAGGAGCTGACCGTCAAGAAGGCCCTCAAGTACGCGGCCAAGCTGCGTTTCCCCGCCGACACCACGACAGAGGAGCGCGAGCACCGCATAGGCGAGGTGCTGCGCGAGCTGAAGCTCGACATCCACAAGGAGAAGAAGGTCACCTCCCTCTCCGGCGGCCAGCGCAAGCGCGTGTCGGTGGCCCTGGAACTCCTCACCAAGCCCTCGCTGATCTTCCTGGACGAGCCGACCTCCGGCCTCGACCCGGGCATGGACCGTGACGTCATGCAGCTGCTGCGCGGCCTCGCCGACGACGGCCGTACGGTCCTCGTCGTCACGCACTCCGTGGCCGAACTGGCGATCTGCGACAAGCTCCTGGTGATGGCGCCGGGCGGCTCGGTGGCGTACTTCGGCCCGCCCGAGGAGGCCCTGAACTTCTTCGGCTACGACACCTGGGCCGACGTCTTCTCGTCCTTCGAGAACTACCGCGACTACGACTGGGCGGGACGCTGGAAGGGCTCGCAGCACTACCAGATGTACGCCGCGGACATCGACGCCGTCGCCCCCCAGTCCGTAGACATGCCCGCCGCACAGGCGATGCGCCCGCCCAAGCCACAGGGCTGGGGCTCCCAGCTGATGACCCTGATCCGCCGGTACGTGACGGTCATCGCCTCCGACAAGGGCTTCCTGGCGCTGACGGTGATCCTGCCCGCGGTGCTGGGCGCGGTGAGCCTGCTCATCGACCCGGACAAGACCCTGCTGCCCGGCAGGGTGGGCAGGAACGGCCTGAACATCCCGAACGGCACGGCCACCACGGTGCTCCTCATCCTCGCGGTGGGCGCCTGCTTCGCCGGCGCCGCGAACTCCGTCCGCGAGCTGATCAAGGAACGGGTCATCTACGAACGGGAGCGCGCGACCGGCCTGTCGCGCTCCGCGTATCTGATGTCCAAGGTGATCGTCCTCGGCCTCATCACGGTGCTGCAGGGCCTCATGGTCGGCGCGATCGGCTTCGCCAGCCGCACGATCCCGGAGGAGGGCCTGGTCTTCGGCAAGTTCGTGCTGCTCGAACTCTCGGTCCCGATCATGGCGCTCGGCTTCTCGTCGATGATGTTCGGCCTGGTCATCTCCTCCCTGGTGAAGACCTCGGAGAAGACCATGCCGCTGCTCGTCATGTTCGCGATCATCCAGGTCGTGTTCACCGGCTGCCTGTTCATCCTGCACGGCAACATCGGCGTCAACGAGTTCTCGTACCTGATGCCGTCCCGCTGGGCGGTCGCCGCCGCGGGCGCCACGCTGGACTTCAACAAGATCAGCCCTAACGTCGACGACCCCGGCAGCACCGACCCCCTCTGGGACCACACGGCCACCGCCTGGGGCATGGACATGGCCGCCCTGATCGCCATCGGCGTGATCTGCGGCTTCTTCGTGGCCCGTTTCCTGCGGCGCCACGAGCCCGAGGTCATGCGCAAGTGACCTCGGCCGTACGACGGTGAAGGGCGGCACCCCGGTGGGGGTGCCGCCCTTTCGCCTGTACGGGTCAGAGGTCCGCGCAGGCCTCAGTACGCGCCGTTGACGTTGTCGATCGAGCCGTACTTGTCGGCCGCGTAGTTGGCGGCGGCGGTGATGTTGGCGACCGGGTCGTACTGGCTGTGGACCGTGCCGGAGACGTGGTACGCGTCGAAGGTCGGCTTGATGACCTGCAGCAGACCGATCGACGGGGTGCCGTTGATGGCGTTGACGTCCCAGTTGTTGATCGCGTTCGGGTTGCCCGAGGACTCCCGCATGATGTTGCGGTACAGACCGTTGTACGAACCCGGGATGCCCTTGGACTTCATGATGTCCAGGGACTCCTTGATCCAGCCGTCGAGGTTGTTGGCGTACGTCTTCGTGGCTGCCTTCTTGATCGCGGCGCGCTTGGCGGACCGGCTCGCGGCCGCCTTTGCCGCCCGCTCCTTCGCCGCCTTCTCCGCAGCCTTCTTCTTCGCGGCGGCCTTCTTCACAGCCGCCTTCTTCGCGGCAGCCACGTCGGCCGCCTTCTTCTTCGCCGCGGCGGCCTCGGCCTGCACGGTAGCGCCGGCCAGCTGGTCGGTGACGCTCGCCTTCACGTCCTTGACCTGGTCCTGGCTGAACACCACAGGAGCGGCGGAGGCGGCCTCGGAGGTGGTCTGCGCGCTGCCCGGCACGAGGGTGAACGCGAGGGCGGCGGAGGCGAGCGTGGCGGCACCGGCGATCGCGAGCCTGCGGGTCCTGGCCGACGTACGACTATGACCAGGAGTGGCGGTGTTCTTGGGCATGGCGGATGGACCTCTTCGAATAGCGCGGACGTCGCTCGGTGCCCGGGGGACAGGCGTGCTTCCGGCACAAACGCCGCGGGCGGAACCCGCGGCGCTGAGCGACGGCTGCCATTCTTAGCGGCCGCAAAATCCTGTGGCAAAGGTGTGACGTACTACGAGGGGTAGTGGACCGGGGAAGGGCAAAACGGGACAGATGGGAGCGTCTTTCCCGCTCATCGGGTGGACGTTTGTCTCCTATGGTCTCTAGTAAGTGATGTGGGTCCTATGTGCGGGGTCACATCGACTGAGTGGCTGTCTCACCGCTGGTTGCGAGAGCAATGCTCAGCGTGAGGGCTCTGTTTTCATGCCTCCTCCGGAAGGAGGAGACACACGTCCCCGAACCCGTGGCACAGGTCTCGCTCGCGCAGCACCTTCTCGTCTCCCAGGTCGACAGCCGCCGGCCCCGCGACCGCCTCCGGCATCAGCAGGTGGGACGCCTCCGGTTCGTGCAGCCTCGCCAGCAGCCCGTCCGCCTATCTGTCAGACGGTGTTCGCGCTGCCGTCCTGCAACGGGAGGGCAGCGCGGAGATGCCCAGTGCCGTGCGGCTTCACCGTTCGTCTGGTGGCTGAACTGATGAGCCGGGACAACGGGGCCGCCTGCCGGACCTACCGCCGGACGGGCGGGAAGCGAAGCCCGCGGAGACCTCGTCAGACCACCTCACGGGCGGCAGGGGCCGATGAGGCAGGAACCCGAGGGAGCGTCGTAAGGCGCTGCAGACCGGAATCGTCTGTGGTCACGAGGGCGAGGGCGAGGGCGAGGGCGGCAACGGCATGACGTGTGTCCCCTTGCCGGGGCCGCGATGCGGTGGGTCCCTCGACCTAGGGCCGACGGCCTAGGCGGGGGCCGCCACAGGACGGATACGCGCTGTCACACCCCGCCGGTACCGTGAGGGCATGAGTCAAGGACCGCGGTCCGGCTTGTCGGCGGTGAGCGCCGCGCTGCTGGCCATGAGCAGACACCTGGAGGTGCGCGACGTCCTCAAGACGATCGTCGCCTCCGCCCGAGAGCTGCTCGACGCGAAGTACGCGGCGCTGGGGGTCCCGGACGACCACGGCGGCTTCGCCCAGTTCGTGGTCGACGGCGTCAGCGACGCCCAGTGGAAGGCCATCGGCCCGCTTCCGCGCCAGCACGGCATCCTTGCCGCGATGCTGCGCGAGGCCCGCCCAGTACGCCTGGCCGACGTCCGCGAGGACCCGCGCTTCGAGGGCTGGCCGTCCGCCCACCCCGACATGTCCGACTTTCTGGGGCTGCCGATCCGGGACGGCGACGAGGTGCTGGGCGCACTGTTCCTGGCCGACAAGCGGTGCCCGAAACCGTCCGGCGGCTGCGGCTTCACGGAGGACGACGAAGACCTCCTCGCCATCCTGGCCCAGCACGCGGCGATCGCCCTGACCAACGCCCGCCTCTACGAACGCAGCCGCGAACTGACCATCGCCGAGGAACGCTCCCGCCTCGCCCACGAACTGCACGACGCGGTCAACCAGAAGCTGTTCTCCCTGCGCCTGACGGCCCAGGCCGCCGCAACCCTCGTGGACCGCGACCCCGCCCGCGCCAAGGGCGAACTGCAGCAGGTGGCCGCGCTCGCCGCGGAGGCGGCCGAAGAACTGCGCGCGGCGGTCGTGGAACTGCGCCCCACGGCCCTGGACGAGGACGGCCTGATCGCCACGCTCCGCACCCACATCCAGGTCCTCGACCGCGCGCACTCCGCGCGCGTGACCTTCGACAGCCGCGGCGTCCGCGCTCTGCCGGCCGCCCAGGAGGAGGCCCTGCTGCGGGTCGCCCAGGAAGCACTGCACAACGCGCTGCGGCACTCCGGGGCGGCCCGGGTGGAGGTGACCGTGGCGAAGCGCGGCCCGGGCGCCGCCCTGCGTGTCGTCGACGACGGCAACGGCTTCGACCCGACGGCGGTACGCAGGGCCGGACGCCACCTCGGCATGGTCTCGATGCGGGACCGGGCGAGCGGGGTCGGCGGCCGGCTGCACGTGGAATCGGCGCCCGGCAAGGGCACCACGATCGAGATGGAGGTTCCCGGTGGCTGACGCGATCAAGGTGCTGCTCGTCGACGACCACCAAGTGGTCCGCCGGGGCCTGCGCACCTTCCTCGAAGTGCAGGACGACATCGAGGTCGTGGGCGAGGCCGCGGACGGCGCCGAGGGAGTCGATCGCGCGCAGGAACTGAAACCCGACGTCGTCCTCATGGACGTCAAGATGCCGGGTATGGACGGCGTCGAGGCGCTGCGCAGACTCAGGCAACTCGACAACCCCGCGCGCGTGCTGATCGTCACGAGCTTCACCGAGCAGCGCACGGTGGTCCCCGCACTGCGCGCGGGCGCCGCAGGGTACGTCTACAAGGACATCGACCCGGACGCCCTCGCCGGCGCCATCCGCTCCGTGCACGCCGGACACATCCTGCTCCAGCCCGAGGTCGCGGGCGCACTGCTGAGCCAGGAGGAGACGCACTCGGGCCAGGGAAGGGGCGGCTCGCTCACCGAGCGGGAGAGGGAAGTGCTGACCCTGATCGCGGACGGCCGCTCGAACCGGGAGATAGCCCGTGCCCTGGTGCTGTCCGAGAAGACGGTCAAGACGCATGTCTCGAACATCCTGATGAAACTCGACCTGGCTGACCGCACACAGGCGGCGTTGTGGGCGGTACGTCATGGTGTGACCGGATGACCGGCAACTCGGAACGTTCCCTTCCGGGCTGAGATTCATACCGTCGTGGGAATGTCCCCCGGATGGCGCATCCTTCGTGGATCTCCGGCGTTCTTCAGTGCGTGCCGCGGCGACCTGCCGCGGTGAACGCAATGGGAGGGCTCAGAAGTGAAGAACCTGAAGAAGGCCGCCGCCGTGACGATGATGGCGGGTGGCCTGGTCGCCGCCGGCGCCGGTTTCGCCTCCGCCACGGACGGTGCGCACGCGAACGGCCAGGCCGTCGGCTCGCCGGGCGTCGCCTCGGGCAACCTCATCCAGGCCCCGGTGCACATCCCGGTGAACGCGGTGGGCAACAGCGTCAACGTCATCGGCGTGCTGAACCCCGCCTTCGGCAACCTCGGCCTCAACCACTGAGGAACCGGGACACCGAAGCGCTGAGGAACTGAGGCACTGAGGTGCCGAGGTCCTGACCTCCGGCCTCCCGGGCACGCCGGGAGGCCGGTCGGCTGCGGCGGATTTCCCCGAACGGGCAGTCTGCCTGCGGACCCCGTGTCGCCCGGTACCTCTCCCGTGTTGCGCGGCGTACGACCCGTGGCCGTGTCGCCCGAGCAACCGCAGGAGGATGCATCCCCTGAACATCGCCAAGAAGGCCGCCGTGGCCGTCACCATCGCCGGTGCCGTCGCGGGCGTGGGGTCGGGCAACCTCGGTCAGATCCCCGTGCACGTCCCGGTCAACGTCGTCGGTGACGGCGTCAACGTCATCGGCCTTCTGAACCCGGCCTTCGGGAACACCGGCGTGAACGACTGACGTCCCGACGTCACAGAGCCCCGCGAACGAGCAGTCGGTTCGCGGGGCTTCGGCCTGTCGGGCCGGCACCATCCAGCCCGTCCGGCGCTTGAGGACGAGGCCGTTCAGGCCGAAGCGGGGGCCTGGGGGCGGCAGCCCCCAGCAACGCCCACGCCGACCGACCCTCACCGCACCACCAACCTCACCGCACCCCCCGCTCCTCCACAACGGAGTTGTACGCCGCGACCTGCGCCCGCCGAGCCGTCCGCTCAACCGGCCGCAACGCCTCCGCCCGCGCCGCGATCTCGGACGCGCTCACCGCCCCGCCGGGCCCGTTCTCCGACGCCACCGAGATCAGCAACCCCACCCGCTGCGCCAGCTCCAGCACCCGTACCGCCCGCGGCGGATACCCCGGCGCCAACAGCTCGCGCCCCCGCTCCGCCCGCGCCCGGTACGCGTCGACCGCCGCCTCCGCGACCGGCCCCGCACCGGCGACGTCCAACCGCGACAACACCGCCGTCGCGTCCCGCAGCGCCTCCGCCAGCTCGCGCTCGGCCTCCCCGAGGGACGGTACGTCGGCGGGCGGCGCCTCACGCACCGGCAGGCAGTGCCAGACGACCTCGATGTGCACGTCCCCGGCCGGCCCGGCCTCGTACACCGCCGGCACCAGCCCCAGCGCGGCACCCTCGCAGACCACCGCCTCCTCCGCTTCCAGCGCCCGCGCGTTGAAGTCGGGCGGCCCGCTCAGCCCGAGCGGATGCCCCGGCGCGGGCAGCGCGATCCGCAGCCCGGACGCACCGAGCGTCCGCAGCCGCCCCAGCGCGAGCGTGAGACCGACGGGCGCCGACTCACCGGGCAGCCCCTCGACCCGGTGCACCGCGTCCTCCCCGACGATGGCCAGTACCGCGTCGTCCGGCGAAACAAGTCCGGCCAACAGGGCATTTCCCCATGCGGCCAGTCGTCCTGAGCGTGGTTCCGAGAGCATGCCCCCACCCTAAGGACCGACCGAGGGGAGGGACCGGCCGACCGGTGGCGTAGATTTCGTGGGGGGCTGCGCCCACAGGCGCACGCGAGACTGGCCGACACTGCAATGGGAGACAACCCGCTCATGAGCGATGTTCTGGAGCTGGAGGACGTATCCGTGGTCCGCGAGGGCCGGGCTCTGGTGGACCAGGTCTCCTGGTCGGTCAAGGAGGGCGAGCGCTGGGTCATCCTCGGCCCGAACGGCGCGGGGAAGACAACCCTCCTGAACCTCGCTTCCAGCTACCTCTTCCCCAGCCAGGGCACCGCCACCATCCTCGGCGAGACCCTCGGCAAGGTCGACGTCTTCGACCTGCGCCCGCGCATCGGCATGGCCGGCATCGCGATGGCCGACAAGCTGCCCAAGCGCCAGACCGTGCTCCAGACGGTGCTGACCGCCGCGTACGGCATGACGGCCGGCTGGCAGGAGGAGTACGAGGACATCGACGAACAGCGCGCCCGCGCCTTCCTCGACCGCCTCGGCATGAGCGACTACCTCGACCGTCGCTTCGGCACCCTCTCCGAGGGCGAGCGCAAGCGCACCCTCATCGCCCGCGCCCTGATGACCGACCCCGAGCTTCTGCTCCTCGACGAGCCCGCCGCCGGTCTCGACCTCGGTGGTCGAGAGGACCTCGTACGTCGTCTCGGCCGTCTCGCCCGTGACCCGATCGCACCCTCCATGATCATGGTCACGCACCATGTCGAGGAGATCGCGCCGGGCTTCACCCACGTCCTGATGATCCGTCAGGGCAAGGTGCTCGCCGCCGGTCCCCTGGAGCTCGAACTCACCTCCCGCAACCTGTCGATGTGCTTCGGCCTTCCCCTCCTCGTGGAGCAGGTCGGCGAACGCTGGACCGCGCAGGGCCTGTCGATGTCCTGACGGCACACGAACCTCCTTGTGGAACAACTGGAAGAAGCCGGTGCCAAGTTGATCGGCGCCCTGTCGGTGACCAGGCCCGCGGACCTACCATGACGATGTGAACGACATCGACGCATGGGTGTGGTGGCTTGTCGGCGCGGTGGCGTTGGGCATCCCGCTCGTGGTGACCGCGATGCCGGAACTGGGCATGCTCGCCGTGGGCGCGCTGGCGGCTGCCGGCGCGGCCGGACTGGGCGGCGGAGCCGTCGTCCAGGTGCTCGTGTTCGCCGTCGTGTCGACGGCGCTCATCGCCGTCGTACGGCCCATCGCGACCCGGCACCGCGCCGACCGGCCCCAACTCCTCTCCGGAATCGACGCGTTGAAGGGCAAACAGGCCATCGTCCTGGAACGCGTCGACGGCTCCGGTGGCCGGATCAAGCTTGCCGGAGAGATCTGGTCGGCCCGCTCTCTCGACACCCAACTCGCCTACGAAGTAGGCCAGGAGGTGGACGTCGTCGAGATCGAGGGGGCCACGGCGATCGTCATGTGACCTCGCACGACGTAAGTGAACGGAACGTCCACGGGGCAGCCGACGGTCTGTCACACTCGACCAGCAAGATCTTCAACAAGCAGGATCTTCAACAGGCATACGATCTTTCCGTGAGTACCAAGGCGGAGAAGGGATACGGGGATCCACGATGGAACCCATCATCATCGTCCTGATCATTCTGGTGGTGTTGGTCTTCATCGCCCTGATCAAGACCATCCAGGTCATCCCACAGGCCAGCGCCGCCATCGTGGAACGGTTCGGCCGCTACACGCGGACACTCAACGCGGGCCTGAACATCGTCGTCCCGTTCATCGACACCATCCGCAACCGCATCGACCTCCGCGAGCAGGTCGTGCCGTTCCCGCCGCAGCCGGTGATCACCCAGGACAACCTGGTCGTCAACATCGACACCGTCATCTACTACCAGGTGACGGACGCACGGGCGGCGACGTACGAGGTCGCCAGTTACATCCAGGCCATCGAACAGCTCACCGTCACCACGCTCCGCAACATCATCGGCGGTATGGACCTGGAGCGGACCCTGACCTCCCGCGAGGAGATCAACGCGGCACTGCGCGGAGTCCTCGACGAGGCCACCGGCAAGTGGGGCATCCGCGTCAACCGCGTCGAGCTGAAGGCGATCGAACCGCCGACCTCCATCCAGGACTCGATGGAGAAGCAGATGCGCGCCGACCGTGACAAGCGCGCCGCGATCCTCACCGCCGAAGGTATCCGCCAGTCCCAGATCCTCACGGCGGAAGGTGAGAAGCAGTCCTCGATCCTGCGCGCCGAAGGTGAGGCCAAGGCCGCCGCCCTGCGCGCCGAGGGCGAGGCCCAGGCCGTTCGTACGGTCTTCGAGGCCATCCACGCCGGTGACCCGGACCAGAAGCTCCTCTCCTACCAGTACCTCCAGATGCTCCCGAAGATCGCGCAGGGCGACGCCAACAAGCTCTGGATCGTCCCCAGTGAAATCGGCGACGCCCTCAAGGGCCTGTCCGGCGCCATGGGCAACTTCGGCAACCTGGGCGGCGGTTCGGGTGGCGGAGACAACCAGGGTGGCGGCACCGAACGCAGAGAAAAGCCGTCGATCACCGACTGACGGCTCCTCAGAACGCCGGCAGGTGTATCCCCGCGCCCCGAAAGGGGCGCGGGGAACTACGCGATCAACCACATCCCACCCGCAGCGACCGAACAACCGGTGGACCTCTAACACGTCCCACCCGCACGAACTACGCCGCAGGCTGCACCAACCACTCCGGCAGTGCCTCGAACTCACCCTGCCCCAAGGACAAAAGCATCGCATCCGCGGGCGAGGGCTCGAACGGTTGCCGCAACAGCGGCATCCCCGCCTCCTCCGGAGTCCGCGCCGCCTTACGGTGGTTGTCCTCCGCGCACGATGCGACGGTGTTCAGCCAGGAGTCCTGACCACCCTGCGCCCGCGGCACCACGTGGTCCACGGTCGTCGCCCGCCGACCGCAGTACGCGCACCTGTGCCGGTCCCGGACCAGCACACCACGCCTCGACCACGGAGCTTGTCTTCGGAACGGCACCCGGACATAGCGGCAGAGCCTGATCACACGTGGCGCGGGTATGTCGACCGCCGCTCCGCGCATACGGATCTCGGGGTGGGCCTGCTCGACAACAGCCTTGTCCTGCAGCACCAGAACGACGGCCCGGTTCAACGTCACCGTCGACAGTGGCTCGAAGCTCGCGTTCAGCACCAGCGTGTCCCGCATCCAGCCCACCTCCTCTGCTCACCGGCCCACCGCGTGGCGGGCGGGCTTGGATCAACTCTGGCCGGGCACGCCGAGATGGACAACGCAATAAAAAATGCCCGCCTCTGATCACTTCCAAGACCAGAGGCGGGCAAACGTTCAATGAACGTCAGTCTTCGGCGGGAACCTCGTACTCAGCGACGAGTTGGGCACGCGCGATCGTGTGGAACCGCAGATGGAAACCGACGGCCGCGGGCGACGCGTCCGCGTCCGGACCCAGCTTCTCCTGATCCACGGCATACACCGTGAACACATAGCGGTGCGGGCCGTCCCCGGCCGGTGGCGCGGCACCGCCGAAGTCCCTCGTGCCGTAGTCGTTGCGCACCTGGACCACGCCCTCGGGCAGCCCCTCGAACTCGCCGCTGCCCGCACCCGCCGCCAACTCCGTGACCGAGGCCGGGATGTCGAACGCCACCCAGTGCCAGAACCCGCTGCCCGTAGGCGCGTCGGGGTCGTAGCAGGTCACGGCGAAACTCCTGGTCTCCGCCGGGAACCCCTCCCACCTCAGGTGCGGCGAGCTGTTGCCGGACGCATGGACCTGAGCGTCCTTGAGCGTCGCACCCGCCTCGACATCCGCACTCGTGACCGTGAACGACGGCACTGGGGGATGGAAGTCGTGCGGCAGCGGCGGCCTCTTGAGCTCGGTCACCTCGGTACCTCCTGGCGGGATGGGGTCGGATCGGTATCCGGAACGGACGCTACTAGAACCAGTTGCGCTTGCTGCCGACCTCGGCCAGCCACTGGTTCAGGTACGCCGCCCAGTCCGTTCCCTGGTAGTCGTGCAGGCCCACCTGGAACGACCGGAAGGTGTCGCTGCCCTCGCTGAACAGTCCCGGCTTCTTGTCCATCTCCAGGACGACGTCCATGGAGTGCTCGTCGGCGACGAAGCTCAACTCGACCTGGTTGAGGCCCCGGTACTGCGCCGGCGGGAAGAACTCGACCTCCTGGTAGAAGGGAAGCTTCTGCCGCGTACCGCGAATGTGACCGCGTTCCAGGTCCGCGTTCTTGAATCGGAAGCCCAACTGGAGGAACGCGTCCAGGATCGCCTTCTGGGCGGGCAACGGGTGCACGTTGATGGGGTCCAGGTCACCGGAGTCGACGGCACGCGCGATCGCCAGCTCGGTGGTCACTCCGATGTGCATCCCGCGCAGCGACTGACCGTCGATCATCGTGACCGGCGTCTCCCACGGGATCTCCAGCCCGAACGGCACGACGTGCACGGCACCGGCCTGAACCTCGAAGGCACCGCCCAACCGCACCTTCGTGAACTCGACGTCCTGCTTGTACTCCTGGTCGTTGCCCTCGACCTCGACCTTGGCCTGGAGCCCGACGGAGAGCCCCTCGATCTGCTGGTTGACGGAACCACCCTGGATCCGCACCTCACCCTGGACGACACCGCCCGGAACGACGTTGACCTCTGTCAACACCGTCTCGACCGAAGCCCCGCCGGCACCCAGGCTCGCGAGCAGCTTCTTGAACGCCATGTCTCTCCTTCTCCAGCGATCCTTGCGATCCCTTGATCCTTACAAACGCGATCCGGCCGTGGCCGGTTCCGTCCTCACCCTGGCAAGGCGGACGCCTCCTGGCCACCCGTTCGCAGAGAACACGCCTGCACTACGCTCGGACGGCATGATCGCCCCCGTTGACCGTACGCCCCTTCCCAGGGAGTTCTTCGACCGGCCGGTACTGGAGGTCGCCCCCGACCTCCTGGGCCGCGTCCTCGTACGCACCACCCCGGACGGTCCCATCGCACTGCGCCTCACAGAGGTAGAGGCCTACGACGGCCCGAACGACCCCGGCTCCCACGCCTATCGCGGCCCCACGCCCCGCAACAGCGTGATGTTCGGTCCGCCCGGACACGTGTACGTCTACTTCACCTACGGCATGTGGCACTGCATGAACCTGGTGTGCGGTCCCGAGGGTGTGGCCAGCGGGGTCCTGCTCCGGGCCGGCGAGATCATCGAGGGCACAGAGCTAGCTCGCAAACGTCGAATTTCAGCCCGAAACGACAAGGAACTGGCCAAAGGCCCGGCCCGCCTGGCCACAGCCCTGGGCGTGGACAGGGCCCTCGACGGTACGGACGCCTGCGCTGCCGGGGTCCTGCCGATCACTGTCCTGACCGGCACCCCCGTCAGCTCCGAGCAGGTGGGCACGGGTCCGCGCACCGGCGTAGCCGGCGACGGGGGTGTCCATCCCTGGCGCTTCTGGATCACCAACGACCCTACGGTGAGCCCCTATCGAGCCCATGCGCCCCGCCGTCGTTCAACTTGACGCGCCCAAGAGGGGTACGTAATGTAGCCCGAGCCGCTTGAACCGGGTACGGCGATCGCCTGCAGCCGGAAGTGGCCAACCCACTACCTACGACTCCCTCTCAGCGGGGGCAATTCTGGCGTGCCTGCATACCGAATTGCGAACGCGCGGAACTCAATTATGAGCTACCGAGGGAATCGGCTAACGTAGTGAATGTCGAAAGGCCAACGGGCGAAAGCCGGAAGGCCTGAGGCAATCCCACCGACTGGGAATCGGATACGGAAACGGTCTGATAGAGTCGGAAACGCAAGACCGAAGGGAAACTGCCCGGAGGAAAGCCCGAGAGGGTGAGTACGAAGGAAGCGTCCGTTCCTTGAGAACTCA
>NZ_BMMU01000021.1 GCF_014646095.1 Streptomyces lacrimifluminis
GCCGCTCTCGTCGATCGCGACGCAGTGGTGGTGCGTCTTGCCTGCGTCGATGCCGGCCCAGGTCATGGCCATGTGGTGCCTCCGCGCGGTGTGGTGCGTGCCTCCCGACGGACGACCTCGCTGTCGATTCCCTACTCGGCGATCATTCGCAATTCCTCATTGGCAGCCGAGCCGTCGTGGGGCACCGGGCGGCCAATCGGTCGCCTGTGGGGGTGCGCAACGTTGGCGGCTTTCCGTCCGGGGACGGTATTCAGCCCCGGCCGGCTGCCCTTGGCGTTTCGTGGGCCCTGCGTGGGGCTCCGTCCTGGAAGCGGCGGGCCGCTTCGGTGCCCGGGGGCAGGGACGCGTCCGCCGTGTTGACCCGGGGGAGGGCGTACGGGTGCTGCTCGGCCAGCCAGCGGATCATGCCCTCGCGGACGTGCACCCGGACCTTCCAGACGTCGTCCGCGTCCTTCGCCGTCACCAGGGCGCGTACCTCCATGGTGCTCGGCGTGGCATCCGTGACGCACAGGTCGCAGGCGCGGCCGTCCCAGGCCGGGCACTCGCGCAGGAGGTCACGGAGTTTCTCGCGCATCGCCTCCATGGGCGCGCTGTGGTCCAGGTGCCAGTAGATGATGCCGGTCATCTGGGCCCCGCCCCGCGACCAGTTCTCGAAGGGCTTCGAGGTGAAGTAGGACACCGGCATCGTGATGCGGCGCTCGTCCCAGGTGCGCACGCTCAGGAACGTCAGCGTGATCTCGTCGACCGTGCCCCACTCGCCGTCCACCACGACCGTGTCGCCCAGGCGCACCATGTCGCCGAAAGCGATCTGGAACCCCGCGAACATGTTGCTCAGCGTCGACTGGGCCGCCACACCTGCGACGATGCCCAGAATTCCGGCCGACGCCAGCAGCGAGGCGCCGGCCGCACGCATCGCCGGGAACGTCAACAGCATCGCCGCCACCGCCACGACGCCCACGATCGCCGCGACCACCCGCGTGATCAGCGACACCTGGGTGCGGACCCGGCGGACCCGGGCCGGGTCGCGGTGGACGCGGGCGTAACGGGTGAACGAGGTGTCCACGATCGCCGCCGCGATACGGACGATCAGCCAGGCCGTCGAGCCGATCAGCACCAGCGTCAGGCCCCGGCCGACGGCGACCTGGTGCTCCCTGAGCAGGTCGGCCTGCTTGTAGGACGCTCTGAGCAGCGCCGCGCAGAGGACGAGCTGGTAGGGCACACGGCCCCGGCGCAGCAGTCCCCACAGCGGTGTCTCGGTCCGCCGTTCGTCCGCCTTGCGCAGCAAGCGGTCCGTGGCCCAGCCGATGAGCAGCGTGAGCACGACCGAGCCACCGAGGACGATCAGCGGGCGCAGTACGTTCTCCATGCGGGAGAACGTAACCGGAGAAGGGCGGTCATGAACATGTGACCCCGGGTGTGCTGGCACACATGCCGATGTCTCCGGGGTTGATCTCCGTGGGGTGCTGTCAGTGGTGGCTGGCACGATGTCCTCATGAACGTCATGCTCTTTCACTCGGCCTACGGGCTTCGCCCCGCCGTGCGCGCCGCGGCGGACCGGCTGCGGGCGGCCGGACACGAGGTGTGGACCCCCGACCTCTTCGACGGGCACACCTTCGAGACCGTCGAGGAGGGCATGGCCTTCAAGGACACCATGGGCAAGGACGAACTGCTCAGGCGGGCGATCCTGGCCGCCGCACCCTACTCCGGGCGGGGTCTGGTGTACGCGGGGTTCTCGTTCGGTGCCGCGACCGCGCAGACGCTCGCGCTCGGCGACGACAAGGCGCGCGGGCTGTTGCTGCTGCACGGCACGTCGGACATCGCCGAGACCGCCTCGGTGGACGAGCTGCCGGTCCAGCTGCACGTGGCCGAGCCGGACGCGTTCGAGACCGACGACTGGCTGGGCTCCTGGTATCTCCAGATGGGCAGGGCGGGCGCCGACGTGGAGATCTACCGGTACGCCGGAGCCGGTCACCTCTACACCGACCCCGGCCTGCCGGACTACGACGAGGAGGCGGCCGAGGCCACCTGGCGGGTGGCGCTCGGCTTCCTCGACAGCCTGTAGGGCCGGCTCTTCAGGACCGGCCGTGACGGGTCTCCCGCGGTCTACACCGGGTCGTACGTCCGTTCCATCTTCTGGGTGCCGCTGAGCGTGCGGTAGGAGCGCCACCAGGTCGAGGTGGCGTTCGCCTTCGTGCGGTCGGACAGCACGTAGTAGTCCATCTGCGCGCGGTCGGCGGTGATGTCCAGGACGCCGTAGCCGTGGCGGTCGGTGTCGACCCAGTGGACGTGCCGGTTGGCCGCGCGGATGATCGGCGCGGCGAGCGCGGTGACGGTGCCCTCGGGGACCTTGAGGATGTCGTCGAGGTTGTCGGAGGTGACCGACGTGACAACGAACTCCGTGGCGGCCGAGGGAGACAGCGGGTAGGTGCCGGCGTCCACGGGGACGTCGTTGGCCCAGGCCATGTGGATGTCGCCGGTCAGGAATACGGTGTTGCGGATCGCGTGGGAGCGGAGGTGGGCGAGGAGTTCACGGCGGTCGTCCGTGTAGCCGTCCCACTGGTCGGTGTTGAGGGCGAGGCCCTCCTTGGGCAGGCCGAGCAGTTCGGCGAGCGGCTTCAGCAGGTCGGCGGTGAGGGAGCCGATGACGAACGGCGAGATCATCACCGAGTTCCCGACCAG
Organism: Streptomyces lacrimifluminis; assembly: GCF_014646095.1. GTDB lineage: Bacteria > Actinomycetota > Actinomycetes > Streptomycetales > Streptomycetaceae > Streptomyces > Streptomyces lacrimifluminis. Next base: position 2,680 of record NZ_BMMU01000021.1, read on the forward strand.
CCGCCAGGTGGTGTCGGAGGCCTTCAACCCGGCCTTCAGCCAGTCCAGTTGGGCCCGGCCGGTGATCGTACGCGCCGGGTCGTCGACCGTCCCGCTGCCCGTGGACACCTGCTGCGAGCGGAAGGAGCGCAGATCGAGGAGGGAGAGGTCGGCGAGCTTGCCGAAGCGCAGGCGCCGGTAGGTGGTGCCCGCGATCGCCGGGCGGACCGGCATCCACTCGAAGTAGGCCCGCTTCGCGGCCGACTGCCGGCTCGACCAGGTGCCCTCCGTGCCCTCGGTGTGGTTTTCGGCGCCGCCCGACCAGGCGTCGTTGGCGATCTCGTGGTCGTCCCAGATCGCGATGACGGGGGCTGCGGCGTGGAGAGCCTGGAGGTCGGTGTCCGTCTTGTAACGCCCGTGCCGTACGCGGTAGTCGGCGAGCGTGAGGATCTCGTGCGCGGGGGAGTGCGGGCGTACGACGGTGTCGCGGGTGCCGTACTCGCCGGTGCCGTACTCGTAGATGTAGTCGCCGAGGTGCAGCCAGGCGTCCAGGTCGCCGCGGGCCGCGAGGTGGCGGTACGAGGAGAAGTAGCCGGCCTCCCAGTTGGCGCACGAGACCACGCCGAAGCGCAGGCCCGTCACCGTCGCGTCCGCTGCGGGCGCGGTGCGGGTGCGGGCGGCGGGGGAGTCCGTGCCGCCGGCCGAGAAGCGGAACCAGTAGTCCGTGGCGGGCGCCAGGCCACGGATGTCCGCCTTGACCGTGTGGTCGGAGGAGGCCGTCGCGGTGGTCGAGCCCTTGGAGACGACGTTCGTGAACGCCTTGTCGCGGGCGACGATCCAGCTCACCTCGGTGTCCGGGCCGAGCCCGGAGCCGGGTATCGCCTCGGCGGTGGGCGTCACGCGTGTCCACAGCAGGACGCCGTCCGGCAGCGGATCGCCGGAGGCGACGCCGTGCAGGAAGGCGGGGACCTCGGCAGCGGCACGGGCGGGCAGAGCGGCGGCCAGCGGGCCGGCCAGTACGGCGGTGGCCGCGGCGGCCTTGACGACCGTACGGCGGCGTGGGGCGGGGGAGTTGACCCGGGCGCCCGTGGACTCGGAGGAGGAGCTTCGACTCGTCACGGGCGCTGAGATTACTGATCAGTAGGCCTGTGGAGCGGGCGAACGGCAAAAGTTCGCCCGCTCTTCGGCTGATCGTCCACCGGGGCTGAGCGGCGGACCGTACGACAAGTGCTTTGAACGCCCCGGAATCCGCTGCTCAGGCCTTCAGCGCGGCCTCGATCGCCGTGGTGAACTCGGCGGCCGTCATGGGCGCGTTCTCGCTGTTCGGGGCCGTGAGCTTCTTGCCGTCCATCACCAGGCTCGGAGTGCCGTTCACGCCGTCCTTGTTGGTGCTGAACGTCTGGGACATCGCCAGCGCCCAGGCGTCGTACGTGCCGTTCTTGACGGCGTTCTGGAACTTCGTGTTGTTCTTGAGCGCGCCGACCGAGTTCGCCACCTCGATCAGGTAGTCGTCGCTCTTGAACTGGTCGTCCGTCTCCTCGGGGTGGTACTTCGCCGAGTAGAGCGCGGTCTTGTACTCCAGGAACGCCTCCGGGCTCACGTTCAGCGCGGCACCCATGGCGCTCATCGCGTTCTTGGAGCCCTCGCCGCGAGAACCGATCCGGATCTTCCCGTTGTCGTCGGTGTCGCCGTCGAGGAAGGTGCCGCCGATGTACTGGATCTTGAACTTGCCCGCGTCGTAGTCCTGCTTGAGGGTCGGGCCGACCGTCTCCTCGAATGTGGCGCAGATCGGGCAGCGCGGGTCCTCGTACAGCTTGAGGGTCTTCTTGGCGGTGCTCTTGCCGAGGACCACCGTCGTGCCGTTCGTGCCCGTGGTGTTGGCCGGCGCGACGACCTTCGCGTCCTTCGCCGTGTCCCAGTAGCCCGGCTTGTTGTTCTGCACGACCGCGTAGCCGATACCGCCGGCTATCGCGAGGACGCCGACGACGGCGCCGGCCACGATGACCTGCCGCTTGACCTTGTCGCGCTTGGCCTGGCGCTCGCGCTCCTCGCGCAGACGTTCACGGGCCGCGCTCTTGGACGCCTGGCTGTTCCGCTTGCTCATGCTGGTGATCTCCCTGGGGAACGCGCACGCGTGGGCGGCGTGCACGGAGGTGAACTGAGGGACCTGCCGGTGCTCGGTGCTGCGCGGGCGGGTTGTCGCTCAGGCGCAGGCGAGCGGGCTCGGGCGCGGCGGCCCTCGTCGTCCCAGGGAGTGCACGAGCAGACGCGTGCGGAGGGCGGCCACACGCCGAGCCGGTCGCGGCAGACGGCGCACCGCCGGGGCGGACCGGACCGTCACGGCGGCGGCCAGCAGCAGCGGGCGGAAGGCGGCGGTGGCGAGCGCGCCCAGCAGCTGGGCCAGAGCCCGCTCGCCCCGGCGCAGCCAGGCGGCGGCCAGCAGCCCCACGCCGACATGTGCGGCCAGCAGCAGCCAGGCGGTCTGGGGGCCCGCGTGGGCGAGCAGCGCCGCCACCCGGTCGGTGTCGGTGCCCGCCACCCGGGCCAGCGGGGTGCCCACGCCGTCGCCGGCGCACAGCACGTCGAAGCCGACCGAACGCAGCGGGCCGGCGACCGGGCCGCCCGCCCGGCCGTAACACACCGTCTGGCCGGTGGTGAAGACCGTGTCGGCGGCCAGCTCCAACGGGATCAGCAGGGCCGCGATCCGGGCGAAGCCCCGCTCACGGCCGGCCAGCGCGTACGCGACGACGAAGACGGCGGCGGCGATCACGGCCACCGTCCCCATCGGCAGCGGAACCCGGGACAGCAGCACGTGCGACGCGCTGCTGAGCGTCACGACGAGCGCCGTGAACAGTGCCGCGCGTACGGCTCTGAGGTGGGTTCCGGATATGTCCATAGCGGAGGAGAGTGTGCCACGGACTCCCGTAAGAGCCCCCTAAAAGGTCCCTGTGAGCCCGTGCAACTGTCCGAAAGGGTTGTCTACAGGCCCGGGATCCGGCCGTTGCGGAACAGGTCCACGAAGACCTGGTGGTCGCCGCGCGCGCGTGCGCCGTACTCGTGGGCGAAGTCCACCAGGACGTCCGCGAAGCCCGCCTCGTCGGCCGCGATCACCGCGTCGATGGCCCGCTCCGTGGAGAAGGGCACCAGGGACTCGCCCGACTGGTCGTCCGCCGCCGCGTGCATCGTGGCCGTCGCCCGGCCCAGGTCGGCGACGACGGCGGCGATCTCCTCCGGGTCGTCGATGTCGCCCCAGTCCAGGTCCACGGCGTACGGCGAGACCTCGGCGACCAGCTGACCGCGGCCGTCCAGCTCGGTCCATCCGAGCCACGGGTCGGCGTGGTCCTGGAGGGCGCGCTGCGAGATCACCGTGCGGTGGCCCTCGTGCTGGAAGTAGCCGCGGATCGCCGGGTCGGTGATGTGCCGGGAGACGGCCGGGGTCTGGGCCTGCTTGATGTAGATCACCACATCGTTCTCCAGGGCGTCCGTGGCGCCCTCCAGAAGGATGTTGTACGAGGGCAGCCCGGCCGAGCCGATGCCGATGCCGCGACGGCCGACGACGTCCTTCACCCTGTACGAGTCCGGGCGGTCCAGGGACGACTCGGGCAGTGTCTCCAGGTAGCCGTCGAAGGCGGCCAGCACCTTGTAGCGGGTGGCCGCGTCCAGCTCGATGGAACCGCCGCCCGGCGCGAAGCGGCGTTCGAAGTCGCGGATCTCCGTCATCGAGTCGAGCAGGCCGAACCGGGTCAGCGAGCGCGCGTCGCGCAGGGCGTCCAGCAGCGGGCCCTGGGCGGTGTCCAGGGTGAACGGCGGTACCTCGTCGCTCTTCGCGCCGGTCGCGAGGGCACGGATGCGCTCGCGGTAGGCGTTCGCGTACGTCCGCACGAGCCCGGTGATCTGCTCGTCGGAGAACGCCTTCGCGTACCCGATGAGGGCCAGGGAGGCGGCGAGGCGCTTGAGGTCCCAGGTGAAGGGGCCGACGTACGCCTCGTCGAAGTCGTTGACGTTGAAGATCAGCCGGCCCTGGGAGTCCATGTACGTGCCGAAGTTCTCCGCGTGCAGGTCGCCGTGGATCCACACGCGCGCGGTGCGGTCGTCCAGGTAGGGTCCGCTCAGTATTTTCCCACCGTCCCGCCCGGCGCTCTCCGCCTCCAGGTCGTGGTAGAAGAGGCACGCCGTACCCCGGTAGAACGCGAACGCGGAGGCCGCCATCTTGCGGAACTTCACACGGAACGCGGCCGGGTCGGCGGCCAGGAGCTCGCCGAACGCGGTGTCGAAGACGGTGAGGATCTCCTCGCCGCGGTGCTCGGCGCTGAGCTGCGGAACCGACATCGCTGGGTGCCTCCTGGTGCGGGTGGTGCAAGACGAATGGGCCCGAACGGGCCGACCGGGGAGACGGATGACTCCGTCGTCCCTCCAACGTCCGAAGGTACGCCGGAGTGCCCACGACCCACCCACGACGGTACGGGGGAGACCCCTCCGGCTGTCAGTGCCGAGGCATAGACTTCGTCGCTGTCCCCCAGACTGCCCGCAGCCTGTCGCCGAGTGTTTTCCATGGAGGCCACGTCGTGTCAAAGCCGCCGTTCACGCACCTGCACGTCCACACCCAGTACTCGCTGCTGGACGGTGCCGCGCGGCTCAAGGACATGTTCGACGCGTGCAACGAGATGGGCATGACCCATATCGCCATGTCCGACCACGGCAACCTCCATGGCGCGTACGACTTCTTCCACACCGCCAAGAAGGCCGGCGTCACGCCGATCATCGGCATCGAGGCGTATGTGGCGCCCGAGTCGCGGCGCAACAAGCGGAAGATCCAGTGGGGTCAGCCGCACCAGAAGCGCGACGACGTGTCCGGTTCCGGCGGTTACACCCACAAGACGATCTGGGCGGCCAACGCGACGGGCCTGCACAACCTCTTCCGGCTGTCCTCGGACGCGTATGCGGAGGGCTGGCTGCAGAAGTGGCCGCGCATGGACAAGGAGACCATCTCCCAGTGGTCCGAGGGGCTCATCGCCTCCACCGGCTGCCCGTCCGGCGAGCTCCAGACCCGACTGCGCCTCGGCCAGAAGGAGGAAGCGCTCAAGGCGGCCTCCGAGTACCAGGACATCTTCGGCAAGGACCGCTACTTCCTGGAGCTGATGGACCACGGCATCGAGATCGAAAGCCGGGTCCGTGACGGCCTCCTGGAGATCGGCAAGAAGCTCGGCATCCCGCCCCTGGTGACGAACGACTCGCACTACACGTACGCGCACGAGTCGGTCGCGCACGACGCGCTGCTGTGCATCCAGACCGGCAAGAACCTCTCCGACCCCGACCGCTTCCGCTTCGACGGCACCGGCTACTACCTGAAGTCCACGGACGAGATGTACGCCATCGACCAGTCGGACGCCTGGCAGGAGGGTTGCGCCAACACCCTCCTGGTGGCCGAACAGATCGACACCGCCGGCATGTTCGAGGCGAAGAACCTCATGCCGAAGTTCGAGATCCCGGACGGCTTCACCGAGATCACCTGGTTCCAGGAGGAGGTCCGGCGCGGCATGAACCGCCGCTTCAACGGCGACGTCCCGGACGACCGCCAGAAGCAGGCCGAGTACGAGATGGACGTCATCATCCAGATGGGGTTCCCGGGCTACTTCCTCGTCGTCGCCGACTTCATCATGTGGGCGAAGAAGCAGGGCATCGCGGTCGGCCCGGGCCGTGGCTCGGCGGCCGGTTCGATCGTCGCGTACGCCATGGGCATCACCGACCTCGACCCGATCCCGCACGGGCTGATCTTCGAGCGGTTCCTCAACCCCGAGCGCGTCTCCATGCCCGACGTCGACATCGACTTCGACGAACGTCGGCGCGTCGAGGTGATCCGGTACGTGACCGAGAAGTACGGCGCCGACAAGGTCGCCATGATCGGCACGTACGGCAAGATCAAGGCGAAGAACGCCATCAAGGACTCCGCGCGCGTGCTGGGTTACCCGTACGCGATGGGCGACCGGCTGACCAAGGCGATGCCCGCCGACGTCCTCGGCAAGGGCATCGACCTCAACGGCATCACCGACCCCTCGCACCCGCGTTACAGCGAGGCCGGCGAGATCCGGGCGATGTACGAGAACGAGCCCGACGTGAAGAAGGTCATCGACACCGCCAAGGGCGTCGAGGGACTGGTCCGGCAGATGGGTGTGCACGCGGCCGGCGTCATCATGTCCAGCGAGCCCATCGTCGACCACGCCCCGATCTGGGTGCGCCACACCGACGGTGTGACCATCACGCAGTGGGACTACCCGCAGTGCGAGTCGCTCGGCCTGCTCAAGATGGACTTCCTGGGCCTGCGCAACCTGACCATCATGGACGACGCCGTCAAGATGGTGAAGGCCAACAAGGGCGTCGACCTGGACCTGCTGGCCCTGCCGCTGGACGATCCGGCGACGTTCGAACTGCTCCAGCGCGGCGACACCCTCGGGGTGTTCCAGTTCGACGGTGGCCCCATGCGCTCGCTGCTGCGCCTGATGAAGCCCGACAACTTCGAGGACATCTCCGCCGTCTCGGCGCTCTACCGTCCCGGCCCGATGGGCATGGACTCGCACACCAACTACGCGCTGCGCAAGAACAAGCTCCAGGAGATCACCCCGATCCACAAGGAACTGGAGGAGCCTCTCCAGGAGGTCCTCGCGGTCACCTACGGTCTGATCGTCTACCAGGAGCAGGTGCAGAAGGCCGCCCAGATCATCGCCGGGTACTCCCTCGGCGAGGCCGACATCCTGCGCCGCGTGATGGGCAAGAAGAAGCCCGACGAACTGGCCAAGAACTTCACCATCTTCCAGGCCGGCGCCAAGAAGAACGGCTACAGCGACGAGGCGATCAAGGCCCTGTGGGACGTCCTGGTCCCCTTCGCCGGATACGCCTTCAACAAGGCCCACTCGGCCGCGTACGGACTGGTCTCGTACTGGACCGCCTATCTGAAGGCCAACTACCCGGCCGAGTACATGGCGGGTCTGCTCACCTCGGTCAAGGACGACAAGGACAAGTCCGCGATCTATCTGAACGAGTGCCGGCGCATGGGCATCAAGGTGCTCCCGCCCAACGTCAACGAGTCGATGTCCAACTTCGCCGCGCAGGGCGACGACGTGATCCTCTTCGGCCTCTCCGCGGTGCGCAACGTCGGTACGAACGTCGTCGAGTCGATCATCAAGTCCCGCAACGCCAAGGGGAAGTACGCCTCCTTCCCCGACTACCTCGACAAGGTCGAGGCCGTCGTCTGCAACAAGCGGACCACGGAGTCGCTGATCAAGGCCGGCGCGTTCGACAGCATGGGGCACACCCGCAAGGGCCTCACCGCGCACTTCGAGCCGATGATCGACAACGTGGTCGCGGTGAAGAGGAAAGAGGCCGAGGGGCAGTTCGACCTTTTCGGCGGGATGGGCGAGGCGGAGACCAGCGAGCCCGGGTTCGGCCTCGACGTCGAGTTCACCACCGACGAGTGGGACAAGGCCTATCTGCTCGCCCAGGAGCGGGAGATGCTCGGCCTGTACGTCTCCGACCACCCGCTCTTCGGTCTGGAGCACGTCCTCTCCGACAAGGCCGACGCCGGCATCTCCCAGCTCACCGGAGGTGAACACGCGGACGGCGCGGTCGTCACCATCGGTGGCATCATCTCCGGCCTCCAGCGCAAGATGACCAAGCAGGGCAACGCCTGGGCCATCGCCACCGTCGAGGACCTCGCCGGTTCCATCGAGTGCATGTTCTTCCCGGCGACCTACCAGCTGGTGTCGACCCAACTCGTCGAGGACGCCGTCGTCTTCGTCAAGGGACGCCTCGACAAGCGCGAGGACGTGCCCCGGCTGGTCGCGATGGAACTCCAGGTCCCCGACCTGTCGAACGCGGGCACCAACGCGCCCGTGATCCTCACCATCCCGGCGCTGAAGGTCACCCCGCCGATGATCAGCAGGCTCGGCGAGATCCTCAGCCACCACAAGGGGGAGAGCGAGGTCCGCATCAGACTCCAGGGACCGAGCAAGACCACCGTGCTGCGGCTCGACCGGCACCGGGTGAAGCCTGACCCGGCGCTCTTCGGCGACCTGAAGGTGCTCCTCGGACCGTCCTGCCTGGCAGGCTGACCACGGAGATGAGTGAGGGGCGCACCCGGTTCCGGGTGCGCCCCTCACTGTGTCAGGGCTTCAACAGCCCGTTGTTCAGATGTCTGTCGTACTCGGTAGTGGCTCAGTTGTGGCCGAAGCGCTTCTGCCTGCCCTTGCGTGCCATATCACCGGGAGTCACCTGGGTGGCGTGCTGCTCGGCCTGCGTCTCCATCGAGGAGGACTTCGCCTGCTCGGTACCGCGCTCGGCCTGCGACGCCTGTTCGTGCGGGCGACTCTGCTTCTTGTTCTTGGCCATGGTGATCTTCCTCCTGAGGGGGATCTAGGGGCCAAATCCGGAATCAGATTCACATGGCCCGGCACAGCGCGCATGTCGGAGAATCACCGTGCGTAATGCCATGCGTAATAGGGTCGAGTCGTGCGGTGGGCCCCGGGCCGACGCGGGGAACGCCACGCCGATGATCGAGTTCGGGCCGTTAACCCCCGCACGGTCGGGCAGACTCGAAGCAAGCCCGAAGCAAACCTCCCGGAAAGAGGGTGGATCGCGTGGACCGCTGCATCGTCCTGGTGGACGCCGGGTATCTGCTGGGGGCCGCCGCGAGTCTTCTCGCCGGAGAGCCCTCACGGTCCCGCATCACCGTCGACCACCCCGCCCTCATCCAGGGCCTGCGAGAACGCGCCGAATCGGACACCGAACGGCCCCTGCTGCGCATCTACTGGTTCGACGGCGCCCCCGACCGGGTGCCCCAGCCCGAGCACCGCAGACTCCGCGTGATGCCCCGTGTCACCGTCCGGCTCGGTGCCCTGACCCGCAGCGACGGACGGTGGGCCCAGAAGGGCGTCGACGCCGCCATGCACGCCGAGCTGACCGAGCTGGCCCGCAACCGCGCCTGCTCCGACATCGTCCTGGTCACCGGCGACGGCGATCTGCTGCCGGGAATGATGGCTGCCAAGGAGCACGGAGTCGCCGTACACCTGTGGGCCGTGCAGGCCGCCGACGGCGACTACAACCAGTCCGAGGACCTGGTCGCCGAGGCCGACGAGCGGCGCGTCCTCGACCGTGCGTGGATCACCAAGGCCGTACGGGCCAAGGAACTCGGCGGGGTCTGCGCGCCGCAGCCCGTGCCCCGCCCCGAGATCGCCGCGATCCTGTCCGCACCGCTGCCCGAGTCGGCGCACGCGCGGTCGCCCGAGCGGGCCGCCGACGAGCAGCAGGAGCACTCCGCGGCGCCCGCCGAGCAGAACGGCGAGCAGGAGCGCGTACCCGCCGCGAAGGGCGTGCCGACCCCCAAGGACCTGGCCGCGTTGCGGGCCCCCGGTGCCCAGCCCGCCCCGCATCCCGCCAACGCGACCCTGCGCTGGTCCTCCGACAAGGGCTGGGTCGACCGGCCGGGCGTGGTCGCCGAGCCCCCCGAGATCGCCTCCATGCCGACGCTCGCCCAGCTCACCTCGGCCGAGCAGCGCTGGGCGGACCGCGAGGAGGACATCACCACGGTCGGCGGTGATCCGTACGAGGTCGGACAGGTGTTCTCACGCCGCTGGATGGAGCGCCTCCCGGAACCCGCCCAGGTGCAGAAACTGTCCACGATGTACCCCCGGATCCCGCACCGCATCGACGGCGAACTGCTGCGCTACGCCGCACGCTTCGGCCTGCTCGCCCACAAGGACGACCAGATCGACGAGCACGACCGGTACGCGATCAGGGCCGGTTTCTGGCGCGAGATCGACGTCCGTACGACCGCGGAACACGCGCCCGCCGGGGAGTGAGCCTCCCCCGCGGGGGAAGAGCGGGGCGGGGGTTGGATTTCAGGCGGAGTCGGGCACCCCGTACTCTCGTCCTTCGTGAGTACCCGCACGGCACACGAAGCCCGACACGGTGACGACGTCGTGTGCGCGGTGCGCGATCTCACCAAGACGTACCGGGCGGTACGCGGCCGACGCGGCGCCCCCGGAACACCCGAGGTCCAGGCCACGGACGCCGTGGACCTGGACGTCCGGCGCGGCGAGATCTTCGGCCTGCTCGGGCCGAACGGCGCGGGCAAGTCGACCCTGGTCCGGCAGATCACCGGCCTGATGCGCCCCGACCGGGGCAGCGTCGAGATCCTGGGACACGACGTCGTGCGCCACCCCGAGCGGGCCGCACGCATCCTCGCCTACCTCGGCCAGGAGTCCAGCGCCCTCGACGAACTGACCGTCTCACTCGCCGTGGAGACCACCGCGCGACTGCGCGGCCTGGAGGTACGGCAAGCGCGGGCGGAACGGGACGCGGTCCTGGAGGAGCTCGGGCTCACCGCACTGGCCGCCCGGCCCATCCGCAAGCTGTCCGGCGGGCAACGGCGGCTCGCCTGCTTCGCCACCGCACTCGTCGGGGAACGCCCGCTGCTCGTCCTCGACGAGCCGACGACCGGGATGGATCCGGTGGCGCGGCGAGCGGTGTGGTCGGCGGTCGACCGGCGGCGCGCCGAGCGAGGTACGACGGTCCTGCTGGTGACGCACAACGTGATCGAGGCCGAGACGGTTCTCGACCGGGTCGCCGTCCTGGACCGGGGGCGGGTGATCGCCTGTGACACGCCCGCCGGGCTGAAGGAGCAGGTGGCGGGCGAGGTCCGGGTCGATCTGGTCTGGCGGGAGGCGGCACCGCTGCATGTCCCCGAGGTCGCCGCGCTGCGGGACCGGGCCGTCGAGTCGGGGCGCAGATGGACGTTGCGGCTGGCCCCCGAGGAGGCCCGCGCGGCCGTCGCCACCGTCACCGGCGGGGCCGCCTTCACGGCGCTGGACGACTTCACGCTGGCCACGCCGAGCCTGGAGGACGTGTACCTGGCGCTCGGGGGGAATGTGCAGGGGCTGGTGAAGGCGTGAGCGCGGGGGGCCCTGGATCCGTACGGGTAGGTGTGCGGACGCTGGTGGGGGAGAGGGCGGCTGTCGTGACCGGGACGAAGAGGAGCAGCTCGACGTGAGTGTCGTACCAGCCGAGGTGCTGCCGGGCAGCGCCCTGGCCATGGAGGAGACGCCCGCGCGCCGCGCGACGGCCGAGCTCGGGCCGCGTGCGCGGCTGTGGCCGGCGCTCGTCGCCGTGTACCGCGCGCAGTTGTCCCGGGCCCGGGTCGCGCGGATTCCGCTGCTGTTCGTGGCGACCTTCCAGTCCGTCGGGATCATGATCCTGATGCGGGGGGTCGTGGAGGGGGGCGGAGAGGCCCGGGCCGTGGTGGCCGGGGCTTCGGTGCTGGTCGTGGCCTTCGTCGCACTGAATCTGCTCGCCCAGTACTTCGGACAGCTGCGGGCCAGCGGGGGGCTCGACCACTACGCGACACTGCCGGTGCCGCCCGCGGCCGTGGTGCTGGGGGCGGCTGGGGCGTACGCCTCCTTCACCGTGCCGGGGACCGTCGTGACGGCGGTGTTCGGGTGCCTGCTGTACGGGCTGCCGCTGACGCACCTGTGGGTGCTCGCCCTGGTGATCCCGCTCGCGGGGGCCGCGCTCGCCGGGCTCGGCGCCGCGTTCGGGCTGCTCGCGCCGCGGCCGGAACTCGCCACGCTGCTCGGGCAGTTGGGCATGTCGGCGGCGCTGCTGCTGGGGGTGCTGCCGGCGGACCGGATGCCGGGAGTCGTGCGGTTCGCGCGGGATCTGCTGCCTTCGACGTACGGCGTGGAGGCCTTCGCCCGGACTTTCGGGCCCGACCCCGACTGGGCTTTCGTGTTCGGTGACCTCGCCGTGTGCGCGGGGGTCGGGGTGGTCTCGCTGGCCGTCGCGACCTGGGCGTACCGTCGGGCGGCCGTCCGGTGACGCGCCGCACAGACGGGCCTGGCACGATGTCAGAGTGACCGCACCGCTGACTCCGCCTCCGCCGCCGCATCAAGAGCCCTCGCGTGAACGTGAAGAGGCCTCGCGGCCCCAGCAGCCCCTGCAGCAGCAGCCCTCGCTCCAGCAGGCCCCGGACGGCCGCTCCTGGCAGGCCTGGCCGGAGGCGTCCGGGGGAAGCGGGTTCGGAGCGGCGTACGGACAGGACGGCCCCGGGATGAAGACCGAACTGCGGGAGGCCGCCGTCGTCACGGTGGCCGTGGCGCTCGGTGGGGTGCTGCTCGGGCTGCTGTGGTGGTGGCTGGCGCCGAATGTGCCGCTGATCGGTGACATCGTCGCCGACAGGTGGGTCGTCTACGTCAGGGACAGCGAGGGCGAGCAGGCGATCGGGGTCGACGGAACGTTCACTCTGCTGGCGCTGGCCCTGGGGGCGCTGAGTGCGCTGGGCGCGTTTCTGGTGCGGCGGCGCGGGGGTGTGCCGCTTGTGGTGGCGCTGACGGTCGGGGGGCTGCTCGGGTCGGTGCTGGCGTGGCGGCTGGGGGTGTGGCTCGGGCCCGCCCAGGATGTGATCGCCCACGCGAAGGATGTGGGTAAGGGGGTCGAGTTCTCGGCGCCGTTGAAGCTGGGGGCCAAGGGGGCGTTGCTGGTGTGGTCCGTGGCGGCGCTGGTGGTGCATCTGGGGCTGACGGGGTTGTTCGGGCCCCGGGACCCGGAGGTGGGGGGTTACGAGCAGGTGCCTCCGGCCTGACCCGCGGTTTCTTCGCCCCCGCCGCCCCTACCCGTCCCATCCCGTTCCTGGGGGCCGCGCCCCCAGACCCCAGTTCGCGCTGAAGGCGCTCGTTTTCAATCGCCGGACGGGCTGAAGGTGTGAGAGGTCATCCCCGGGCGATCGGGGCCCTCACCGCGTCCGTGAGGCTGGTGAGGTCCCCGGGGGACAGTTCGACCTCCAGGCCCCGTCGGCCCGCCGAGACGCAGATCGTGGCGTGGGCGTCCGCCGACGAGTCCAGGACCGTCCGGAGCTTCTTGCGCTGGCCCAGGGGGGAGATACCGCCCCTGACATAGCCCGTCGTGCGTTCCGCCAGGGTGGGGTCGGCCATCGACGCCCGTTTGCCCGACACCGCCGTCGCCAGCGCCTTCAGGTCCAGCTGGCCCGCCACCGGGACCACCGCGACCGTCAGTACCCCGTCCACGTCCGCCACCAGGGTCTTGAAGACGCGCTCCGGTGACACCCCCATCGCCTCGGCGGCCTCCTCGCCGTACGAGGCATGCGCGGGGTCGTGCTCGTACGCGTGCACCGTGTACGTGACGCCCGCCGCCGTCAGTGCCACCGTCGCCGGCGTGGCGCCCGACTGCTGTTGCTTCTTCTTCGCCATCCGGAGTCCTGGTCCCCCTCAGTTGAGACTTGTCCGGCCGCGCGTCAGTTCCGACGCCGGCAGCGACGGGAGACTGCGGATGATCGCCGTCTCCGTGCGCAGGAGCTTCAGTTCCTCGCGGAGGCGGGACGACGTGTCCGGTGCCTGGAGCAGACGCTGCTTCGACGGGGTGTCCAGCATCATCGCCGCCGCCACCAGATACGACACCACGGACGGTTCGTCGGGAAGGTCGGCGCCCGTCGACAGGGAGCGTTCCCGCGCGCCGGCCAGGCGCTTCTGGTACTGGCGGAAAGCCCTCAGGACGCCCTCTGCCAGCGCGCCCGCCCCGTCGCCTGCGGACTCCTCCAGCTCCTCCACCTCCGCCGTCAGGAACGGGCCGGAGGCCTCCACCGACACCAGCCGCACCCGGGTCGTACCGGTGGCCAGGACCTCGAACGTGCCGTCAGCCCGTTCCCTGATCGTCGCCGCGTCGGCCACGCACCCCACGGAGTGGAACGCCTTGACCGGGTCGTCGCCGAAGCCCGCCGTGGGCCCGGGTTCGGGCACCGCCGTCTGGTCGGGCAGGCCCTGCGAGCTGGGCGCCACCTCGTGGCCGTCGCGGATCGTCACGACGGCGAACCGGCGTGGTTCGTCCTCGGGGGTCTTCAGGAGTTCGCGCATCATGGCGCGATATCGCTCCTCGAAGATGTTCAGCGGGAGGACGAGTCCCGGGAACAGCACCGAGTTCAGCGGAAAGAGCGGCAGCCGGACGATGGTCACGACGGGAAAGCCTAATGGTCGCCGGAGTGATCGCGTCCGCCGTGCTCACTCCGTGGATGACCGGCGCAGGCCGTACAGCGTTCGGAGGGCGCGGTCCGGCGGACCTCCTCGCGTGCTTCGAGGAACGTGCCGAGGGGGTCGTCCGAGAACCGGTCCCAGGGGAAGGACGTGGCGTACGGGCCGGTCAGGCGCAGTTGGACGAGGGCGTCCTGCCTGCGGTCGAGCCCCACCAGGACGTACACCAGCAGGTTGCGCAGCTCGGCGGGCCAGGGGTCTGCCGCCGGGTGCGTCGCCGACAGGGCGACGGCGGCGTCCGCCGCCGAGTCCAGGCGGGCCCGGTCCACCACCGTCCTGCCGTCGCCCCCGGTCAGACAGGCGAAGGCGGCGTGCAGGGGCAGCGCCTGGACGAGGGAACCGGGCAGGGCGTCCTGCGCGGCCCGCTCGGCGAAGTCGAAGCACTCACGGTGCGAGCCGCGTCCGCCCGAGGCCCGGAAACGGCTCGTGGACAGGTACTGGAGCGCCGCCACATGGCAGCCGTAGTGGTGCGGGGAGCGGCGCACGGCCTCGCCCCACAGCCTCTCGAACTCGCCGTGGTCCGCGTCGCTGCCCCGGGCCCGGTCCAGCGCGATGCGCCAGGGCACCGGGTCGCGCGGGTCGCCCGCCGCGGCGGCCTCGACCAACGGCCCGGTCTGGTGGAGGAGCTCGGCGCGGGCCGGGGAGGCCCAGGCGCGGGTCACCGCCAGTTCGGCGCCGACCAGCAGCGCGTCCGGGTCGTGCGGGTCGGCGGCGCGCCAGGACGTGAACCACTCGGCCCGGGAGTGCGCGAACGCGGCCAGGCGGATCACGTATCTGTCGCGGCTCTCCCACTCGGCCGTGGCGCGGGTGGCGGCCAGCAGTTCGGCGGCCGGTCCGTACTCGCCCCGGCCCGCCGCGACGAGCGCGGGGCCGAGGCGGGCGTCGGGCGCGTCGAGCAGTACCTCGTCGTCGGCGGGCAGCCCGGCGGTGGCGAGTCGTGGAGACGGCGGAGTGTTCCGTTCCGCCCTGGTGGCACGGAGGAACGCACGCAGCGAAGCCATGGTGTCGACCATTGAAAGGCGCAGGTCGGAGTCGCGCCAGAGCAAACGCGCACCCTGTTTTTAGTTGTACGGTCGGAGGTGAGGGGATGGTGAAGAAATGAGCACCGCTCAGTTTCGGCGCAGCGTCCGGGTGGCCCCCGCCGCGACCGTCGTCGCCAGGATCCAGCCCAGCATGATGATCGCCGCGGACAGCCACTGCCAGCCGCCGCGCATCTGCCAGAAGCCGACCTGACCCAGGTCGATCACCGGGAGAAGCAGGTCGAGGGCGAAGAGGGAGGGGTTCCACGGCGGGTGCTCCCCGCTCCTCAACGGCGGATGACTCGCGTGCGCGAACGCCACCGACGTCACCGCCCACAGCACCGCCATCCACACGGCGGCCCGGCCGGGCCGGTACCCGTAGGCGACCGTCCAGTCCTGCACGTACCCCCACAGCTTCGCCGCCGGCGGCAGGGTCTCGCGGCGCCGGCGCTGCTTGGCGAGCAGCACCTCGCGCGCGTCCTCGTCCTCGCCGCCGTTGCGCAGCACGGTGGCCAGCCGCTCGTACGGCTCCGGGCTGTACTCGGCGGTCGCCGCCGCCACCCACGCCAGCCGCTCCGCCGGCGGGAACGGCCCCTGCGGTACGAGGTTCTCGTACCCGAAGCCACCCATGTGCAGGTTGCCCGGCCCCGGCCAGCTGTCCGCCCGGTCCACGAGGTTGACGACCTTGGCGCCCGACAGCACCACCTTGCCGCGCTCCGGCCGCTCCCCGAGGAAGCGCAGTTCGGGCGTCTGCACCCGGAGCAGTGACAGCTGCTGATCGTCGGTGAAGACGAGGCGGGCGCGCTCCAGGTCGACGGCGTCGCCGAACCGGCCGTCGTCGAGCCGGATCCCGCCCTCGCACTCGAAGCGCTGGATGCGCGTCCCGCGCGCGGGGGTCGTACCGCTGGTCAGGATGGGGTTCCAGACGCCCGCGGGGGTCAGATACAGCGTGCGGCCCACGGTCAGCTGGGGGGCGTTGAGCGCGAGTCTCCCGTAGGGGTTGGCGAGACGGGCGCCGCGCAGGCTCAGCGAGACGCCGATCGTCGCCCCGCGCAGGCTCAGTTCGCCGTGCGACTCCAGCATCTCGGCCTGGAGGTCCTGGCCGACGCTCATGCCGTCCGCGACGATCGAGCGACCGCGCCGGTCCCGGTAGACGATGGCCTGGTTGAGCAGCAGGTCCGTACCGATCTGCGCGTCGGTGAGCCGTGCGCCGTTGTGGAAGCGGCAGCGGGGGAGATGCAGGTCGCCCTCGGTGTGGACCCGGGCCGCCTCCAGCCGCGGCACCGAGCAGTTCACCAGCCGTACGGTCGTGAAGCGGGCCTCCGGCAGCAGGATCTCCTTCTCGAACCGGCAGCTCTTCAGCTCCACGTACGGCTCGACCGTGCCGCCCGCCAGATCCAGCGTGCCGTTGATCTGCACGCCGGTGAGCTTGAGGGACGACACGCGCCCGGCGAGCGCCTGCGGGCCGTCGAGGAGCAGCCAGCACACGATGCGGGCCCGTACGGTGCGTTCGGCGCCCCACGGATGGCCGCCGTGCGGATCGTCGACGACGGTGTCGCCGCTGCTGAGGTCGTACACGCTGCCGTTGCGGAAGGCCAGCCACATGCCGAGTTCGGCTGCGCTCAGGTCGTCCGGTGGTTCCCCCGTGTTCGCCGAGCCCCCCGTGCGGATGCCGGCACCCTCTGTCACGACTTTTCCTACTCCTCCCCGCGTCATCAAGCACTACCAGCGGGTTTCGTACAACCGTTGTGCCCGCTCAGTAACTCTCTGAACTCAAGACGTGAAGGTGATCTTCCGGGTTCCCGGATGCGGTCCGTGGAACGGTTCGAAACGCTCTGTATCAGCCACTGATACGCGCGAACGGCGCCCGATCGCCGTCTGAGAGAATTGACCTCGTGCTGCAACATTTCTCGATGGCTCGAATCGATCTGCGCGGCGACGCCCTCCCTGAGGGACCCGCCCTGCGCGACCTGCTGCCCCGAGCGGACTTCGACGTCTCGGCCGCCCTGGAGAAGGTGCGTCCGATCTGCGAGGCCGTGCATCATCGGGGCGACGCGGCGCTGATCGACTTCGCCGAGAAGTTCGACGGAGTCCGGCTGGAATCCGTACGCGTGCCCGCTCAGGCCCTGGCCGACGCGCTGGAACAGCTCGACCCGGCCGTCCGCGCGGCCCTGGAGGAGTCCATCCGGCGCGCCCGTCTCGTCCACCGCGAGCAGCGCCGCACGACGCACACGACCCAGGTCGTGCCCGGCGGCTCGGTCACCGAGAAGTGGGTGCCCGTGGACCGGGTCGGGCTGTACGCGCCCGGCGGGCGGTCCGTCTACCCGTCCTCCGTGATCATGAACGTCGTGCCCGCGCAGGAAGCGGGCGTCGAGTCGATCGCCCTCGCCTCCCCGGCCCAGGCCGAGTTCGACGGGCTCCCGCACCCCACCATCCTGGCCGCCTGCGCGCTGCTCGGCGTCGACGAGGTGTACGCGGCCGGGGGCGCCACCGCCGTCGCGATGTTCGCGTACGGCACCGAGTCCTGCGCACCCGCCAACATGGTGACCGGCCCCGGCAACATCTGGGTCGCCGCCGCCAAGCGGTACTTCGCGGGGAGGATCGGCATCGACGCCGAGGCCGGCCCGACCGAGATCGCGATCCTCGCCGACGACACCGCCGACCCGGTGCACGTCGCCGCCGACCTGATCAGCCAGGCCGAGCACGACCCGCTGGCCGCCGCGGTCCTCGTCACGGACTCCGTGGCGCTCGCGGACGCGGTCGCGAAGGAGCTGGAGCCGCAGGTCGCGGCCAGCAGGCACATCGAGGACCGGATCGCCCCGGCGCTGGCCGGCCGGCAGTCCGCGATCGTCCTCGTGGACGGCGTGGAGGAGGGGCTGCGGGTCGTCGACGCGTACGGCGCCGAACACCTGGAGATCCAGACCGCGGACGCGGCGGCCGTGGCCGACCGGGTGCGCAACGCCGGCGCGATCTTCGTCGGGCCCTGGTCGCCGGTCTCGCTGGGCGACTACGCGGCCGGGTCCAACCACGTCCTGCCGACCGGCGGCTGCGCCTGCCACTCCTCCGGCCTCTCCGTCCAGTCCTTCCTGCGCGGCATCCACATCGTCGACTACACACGGGACGCGCTGGCCGACGTCGCACATCACGTGGTGACGCTGGCGGAGGCGGAGGACCTGCCCGCACACGGCGCGGCGGTCAAGGCCCGGTTCGGGTGGAAGGTACCTGAAGGCAAGTGACTGACAACCCCTCTTTGTCCCCTTGGGACGAGCTCCCCGTCCGGGACGAGCTGCGCGGCAAGTCGCCGTACGGCGCGCCCCAACTCGACGTCCCCGTACGGCTGAACACCAACGAGAACCCCTACCCGCTGCCCGACGCGCTCGTCGAGCGGATCACCGAGCGGGTGCGCGAGGCGGCCCGGAACCTCAACCGCTACCCTGACCGGGACGCCGTGGAGCTGCGCACGCAGCTCGCCAGGTACCTGACGGACACCTCGGGCCACGAGGTCGGCCTCGCCAACGTCTGGGCCGCCAACGGCTCCAACGAGGTCATCCAGCAGCTGCTCCAGACCTTCGGCGGGCCCGGCCGCACCGCGATCGGCTTCGAGCCGTCGTATTCCATGCACGGCCTCATCGCGCGCGGGACGGGCACCGGATGGATCTCCGGTCCCCGCAACGAGGACTTCACCATCGATCTCGCGGCGGCCGAGAAGGCCATCGCCGAGCACCGGCCCGACGTCGTCTTCGTCACCACCCCCAACAACCCCACCGGGAACGCGGTCCCGCCCGGGACGGTCCTCGCGCTGTACGAGGCCGCGCAGGCCGCGAAGCCCTCGATGGTCGTGGTCGACGAGGCGTACGTCGAGTTCAGCCATGGCGACTCGCTTCTGCCGCTGATCGAAGGACGGCCGAATCTCGTCGTCTCGCGGACCATGTCGAAGGCGTTCGGCGCGGCCGGCCTGCGCCTCGGCTATCTCGCCGCGCACCCGGCCGTCGTCGACGCCGTACAGCTCGTACGGCTGCCCTACCACCTGTCGGCCGTGGCGCAGGCGACCGCCCTGGCCGCCCTGGAGCACACCGACACGCTGCTCGGTTACGTCGAGCAGCTGAAGTCCGAGCGGGACCGGCTGGTCGCCGAACTGCGTGCCATCGGGTTCGACGTCACCGAGTCCGACGCCAACTTCGTGCAGTTCGGCACCTTCGCCGACTCCCACGCGGCCTGGCAGCGGATCCTCGACCGGGGCGTCCTGGTCCGGGACAACGGTGTACCGGGATGGCTGCGGGTCACCGCGGGAACTCCCGCCGAAAACGACGCGTTCCTCGACGCGGTACGTGAACTGAAGAAAGAGCAGGGCAAGTCATGAGCCGCGTCGGACGCGTGGAGCGCACCACCAAGGAGACGTCGGTCCTCGTCGAGATCGATCTCGACGGCACCGGCAAGGTCGAGGTGTCGACGGGCGTCGGCTTCTACGACCACATGCTCGACCAGCTCGGCCGGCACGGTCTGTTCGACCTGACCGTGAAGACCGAGGGCGACCTGCACATCGACTCGCACCACACCATCGAGGACACCGCCCTCGCGCTCGGCGCCGCCTTCAAGCAGGCGCTCGGCGACAAGGTGGGGATCTACCGCTTCGGCAACTGCACGGTCCCCCTGGACGAGTCCCTCGCCCAGGTGACGGTGGACCTGAGCGGCCGCCCGTACCTCGTGCACACCGAGCCCGAGAAGATGGCGCCGATGATCGGCGAGTACGACACCACGATGACCCGGCACATCCTGGAGTCCTTCGTCGCCCAGGCCCAGATCGCGCTGCACGTGCACGTGCCCTACGGGCGCAACGCGCACCACATCGTGGAGTGCCAGTTCAAGGCCCTCGCACGGGCGCTGCGGTACGCCTCCGAGCGCGACCCGCGCGCGGCGGGCATCCTCCCCTCCACGAAGGGCGCCCTGTAAGCCATGAGCGGCCTCTCGACCATCCTGATCGTCGTCGGACTCTTCCTGGTCGGCGGGATCTACTCCTTCGTCAAGCAGAAGATGCCGATGAGCCTCATCGTGCTGCTCTCGATAGGCGCCGCGATGTGTCTGGTCGCCGGCGTCATGAGGCTGGAGGTATGGAATTGAGCGCGTCCAAGGCATCCAAGAAGGTCGTCGTCTTCGACTACGGCTTCGGGAACGTGCGGTCGGCCGAACGTGCCCTCGCGCGCGCGGGTGCCGACGTCGAGATAACGCGTGACTTCGACACGGCCATGAACGCGGACGGGCTGCTGGTGCCGGGCGTCGGCGCCTTCGCCGCCTGTATGCGGGGCCTCAAGGAGGCGCGCGGCGACTGGATCGTCGGGCGCCGGCTGTCCGGCGGGCGTCCCGTGATGGGCATCTGCGTGGGCATGCAGATCCTCTTCGCGCGCGGGATCGAGCACGGCGTCGAGACCGAGGGCCTCGACGAATGGCCCGGCTCCGTCGAGCCGCTCCAGGCCGACATCGTGCCCCACATGGGCTGGAACACCGTCGAGGCCCCGGCGGACTCCCAGCTCTTCGCGGGGCTGGGGGCCGACGCGCGCTTCTACTTCGTCCACTCGTACGCCGTCCACGACTGGTCCCTGGAGATCACGAACCCGACGATGCGCGCCCCCAAGGTCACCTGGTCGACGCACGGCAAGCCCTTTGTCGCGGCCGTCGAGAACGGTGCCCTGTGGGCCACCCAGTTCCACCCCGAGAAGTCCGGCGACGCCGGAGCGCAGCTGCTCACCAACTGGATCGGAACCCTGTAGACCATGGCCAAGCTCGAACTCCTCCCCGCCGTCGACGTCCGCGACGGCCAGGCCGTCCGCCTCGTGCACGGCGAGTCCGGTACGGAGACTTCGTACGGCTCCCCCCTGGAGGCCGCCCTCGCCTGGCAGCGCTCGGGCGCCGAGTGGCTGCACCTGGTCGACCTGGACGCCGCCTTCGGCACCGGTGACAACCGCGAGCTGATCGCCGAGGTCGCCGGGGCGATGGACATCAAGGTGGAGCTGTCCGGTGGCATCCGCGACGACGACACGCTGGCCGCGGCCCTCGCCACCGGCTGCACCCGGGTGAATCTCGGCACGGCCGCGCTGGAGACCCCGGAGTGGGTCGCGAAGGTCATCGCCGAGCACGGCGACAAGATCGCGGTCGGTCTGGACGTCCGCGGAACCACGCTCCGCGGACGCGGCTGGACCCGGGACGGCGGCGACCTCTACGAGACGCTGGAGCGCCTCAACTCCGAAGGCTGCGCGCGGTATGTCGTGACCGACATCGCCAAGGACGGCACGCTCCGGGGCCCGAACCTGGAACTGCTGCGCGACGTCTGCGCGGCGACCGACCGCCCCGTCGTGGCCTCCGGCGGTGTGTCGTCCCTGGACGACCTGCGGGCCATCGCCGAACTGGTACCCCTCGGTGTCGAGGGGTCCATCGTCGGGAAGGCCCTGTACGCGAAGGCGTTCACCCTGGAAGAGGCCTTGGAGGCGGTGGCCAAGTGAGTGACGTACGGCGTGTCACGACCGGTGCGCCCTGGGAGGAGACCTTCGGGTACTCCCGCGCGGTGGAGCTGCCGAACGGACTGGTGCTGGTCTCCGGCTGCACCTCGATCGTGGACGGGGAGATCGCCGGCGGTGGTCCCTACGAGCAGACGGTCAACGCCTTCAACGTCGCCTTCACGGCGCTGGAGCAGCTGGGGCTCGGCCGCGACGACGTCGTGCGCACGCGCATGTACATCACCCACGCGCGGGACGTGGACGACATCGGACGCGCCCACAAGGAGCTGTTCGACGCCGTCCGGCCCGCCGCATCCATGATCATCGTCGCTGGCCTCGTGGACCCCAGTCTGGTCGTCGAGGTCGAGGTGGAGGCGTTCCGAGGGGTGTCCGCAGCATGACCCTTGCCGTACGAGTCATCCCCTGCCTGGACGTCGACAACGGCCGGGTCGTCAAGGGCGTCAACTTCCAGAACCTCCGCGACGCGGGCGACCCCGTCGAGATGGCCAAGGTCTACGACGCCGAGGGCGCCGACGAACTGACGTTCCTGGACATCACCGCCTCCTCGGGCAACCGCGAGACCACCTACGACGTGGTCCGGCGCACCGCCGAACAGGTGTTCATCCCGCTGACCGTGGGCGGCGGGGTGCGCGCGGCCGAGGACGTCGACAAGCTGCTGCGCGCCGGCGCCGACAAGGTCGGCGTCAACACGGCCGCCATCACGCGTCCGGAGCTGATCCGCGAGATCGCCGAGCGGTTCGGCCGACAGGTGCTGGTGCTGTCCGTGGACGCCCGCCGCACCGACTCCGGCTCCTTCGAGGTCACCACCCACGGCGGCCGACGCGGCACCGGCATCGACGCCGTCGAGTGGGCGCACCGGGCCGCCGAGCTGGGCGCCGGTGAGATCCTGCTCAACTCGATGGACGCGGACGGCACGAAGGACGGCTACGACATCGAGATGATCGAGGCCGTACGCAGGCACGTGAGCGTGCCGCTGATCGCCAGCGGGGGAGCGGGCCGCCTGGCCGACTTCGCGCCGGCCGTCGGGGCGGGCGCGGACGCCGTCCTGGCCGCCTCCGTCTTCCACTTCGGGGATCTGCGGATCGGGCAGGTGAAGGACGCGCTGCGCGCGGCTGGGCATCCGGTTCGCTGACACGCGGTTCTTCGACCGCGCGTCCGGCGGGGGCTGGTCGCGCCCCGCGGCGGAGCCGCAGATCAAATACAGCCCAGCGCCGCTGTCGGGGGCGCGGGGCGCCCCGACTTAGATGCCCAGCTGCTTCGACTCGTGCAGCTTGGCGATCGCGTCCTTGTCGCCCTCCAGCTCCACGTCGGCGACGCTCTGGCGGCCGTACGCGAACAGCAGCAGTTCGGACGGTTCGCCGGTCACCGTGACCACCGGGGTGCCGCGGTGGGCGACCGCCGTCTGGCCGTCCGGGCGGCGCAGCACCAGGCCCGTCGCCGCGCCCCGGCCCGTCAGCCGGGCGGTGCGCTCCAGACGGGACCACAGGGCGTCCTGGAAGACCGGGTCCAGCTCGCGGGGCGTCCAGTCGGGCCGCGCCCGGCGGACGTCCTCCGTGTGGACGTAGAACTCGACGGTGTTCGACGCCTCGTCCACCTGCTTCAGCGAGAACGGCGAGAAACGCGGCGGGCCGGTACGGATCAGCTGTATCAGCTCCTCGTACGGCTTGTCGGCGAACTCCGCCATCACCCGCTCAAGACGGGAGCCGAGCTGTTTGATCAGCAGGCCACCGGCGGCGTCCGGGCGGCGCTCGCGCACCACCACGTGCGCGGCGAGATCACGGGTCCGCCAGCCCTCGCACAGGGTCGGGGCGTCGGGACCCTCGGTCTCCAACAGGTCGGCGAGAAGAAGTCGTTCACGCTTCGCGTAGGTAGACATGTCAGCAAGCGTACGACTGTCCCCGCGGTCCGCCCACCCGTCGCCCGGCCACCCCCCCCCACCGAGACGCTCGGCGCCGCCCCCATCCATTCAATGGACATCCCGGAGGAGTGTCGGTGGGGCGCGGCACAATGGCCCCATGACCAGCAGCACGCCCCCGCCCAGCAGGACCGGCGGCCCCAGCCCCCTGGCCCCGGAGATCGCCGCGCGCCTCAAGCGCGGCCCCGACGGGCTCGTCCCCGCCGTCGCCCAGCAGTACGACACCGGTGAGGTGCTCATGCTCGGCTGGATGGACGACGAGGCGCTGCACCGCACCCTGACCACCGGCCGCTGCACCTACTGGTCGCGCAGCCGCCAGGAGTACTGGGTCAAGGGCGACACGTCCGGCCACTTCCAGCACGTGAAGTCCGTCGCCCTCGACTGCGACGCCGACACCGTGCTCGTCAAGGTCGACCAGGTGGGCGCCGCCTGCCACACCGGCGCGCGGAACTGCTTCGACGCCGACATCCTGCTCGACGTGTCGTTCGAGGACGCCGATTCCGGCGTACTCCCACCGGGTCAGTAAGGTCAGCCGCCATGGACCTCGAGACCTTCCGCAAGCTGGCCATCGACCGGCGCGTCATCCCCGTCACCCGCAAGCTCCTCGCCGACGGCGACACCCCGGTCGCGCTGTACCGCAAGCTCGCCGCCGAGCGTCCCGGCACCTTCCTGCTGGAGTCCGCCGAGAACGGCCGGTCCTGGTCCCGCTACTCCTTCGTCGGGGTCCGCTCCAGCGCCACCCTCACGGCCCGTGACGGCGAGGCCCACTGGCTCGGCACCCCGCCCGTCGGCGTGCCCGTCGAGGGCGACCCGCTCGCCGCCCTGCGCGCCACCATCGAGACCCTCCACACCCCCCACCAGGAGGGCCTGCCGCCCTTCACCGGCGGTATGGTCGGCTACCTCGGGTACGACATCGTGCGCCGCCTGGAGAAGATCGGCCCCGGCGAGCGCGACGACCTGCGGCTGCCCGAGCTGACCATGCTCCTCACCAGCGATCTGGCCGTCATGGACCACTGGGAGGGCTCGGTCCTGCTGATCGCCAACGCGATCAACCACAACGACCTCGACACGGGCGTCGACGAGGCCCACGCCGACGCCGTGGCCCGGCTCGACGCGATGCAGGCCGACCTCTCGCGCGCGGTCGCCCAGCCGCCCGCCGCGCTCCCGCCCTCCGAGCTCCCCGAGTACACGGCCCTGTGGGGCGGCCCCGACTACCAGGTGGCCGTCGAGGACATCAAGGAGCGCATCCGGGCCGGGGAAGCCTTCCAGGTGGTCCCCTCCCAGCGTTTCGAAACACCGTGCACGGCAAGCGCGTTGGACGTCTACCGGGTTCTGCGGGCCACCAATCCGTCCCCGTACATGTACCTGTTCCGCTTCGACGGGTTCGACGTCGTCGGATCGTCCCCCGAGGCCCTCGTCAAGGTCGAGGACGGGCGCGCGATGGTCCACCCCATCGCGGGCACCCGGCACCGCGGGGCGACCCCGCAGGAGGACCAGGCCCTCGCCGAGGAACTGCTCGCCGACCCCAAGGAGCGCGCCGAGCATCTCATGCTCGTCGACCTCGGGCGCAACGACCTCGGGCGGGTCTGTGAGCCCGGTTCCGTCGAGGTCGTCGACTTCATGTCCGTCGAGCGGTACTCGCACGTCATGCACATCGTCTCGACCGTCACCGGCCGTGTGGCGTCCGGCCGCACCGCCTTCGACGTCCTGACGGCCTGCTTCCCGGCCGGCACGCTCTCCGGGGCGCCCAAGCCGCGCGCGATGCAGATCATCGACGAACTGGAGCCGTCCAGGCGGGGGTTGTACGGCGGAGCCGTCGGTTACCTCGACTTCGCGGGCGACTCCGACACCGCCATCGCCATCCGCACGGCCCTCCTGCGGGACGGCACCGCGTACGTCCAGGCGGGCGCCGGTGTCGTCGCCGACTCCGACCCGGTCGCGGAGGACAACGAGTGCCGCAACAAGGCGGCGGCGGTCCTGCGGGCGGTCCACACGGCGAACCGCCTCGGACAGTAGGGCGTTTCCCGCGAATGGGGCGCTTCTCACGTGAGCCCCGGGTGACGGTACGCCCGGGGTTCAGGCGATAGTGGGATACGTGACTGCCGTACCCGTACCTTCCCCGCGTTCCGAAGCCCCCCTTCCCGGCCGGGCCGGCCGGCTCAGCCTCGCCGTCGCCCTGCTGGCCGGTGCGCTCGGCGCGGCCGTCGCGCTGCTCGCCACCCGCCAGCAATGGTCCGAGGGCACCACGACGGTGGCCGGCGGCGCCTTCCCGCTGACCGCCAGCGGCAGCGACGTCACGGGCGTGCCCGCGGCCCTCGCCATAGTGGGCCTCGCCGCGCTCGTCGCCGTCTTCGCCGTCCGCCGCTCCGGCCGCCTCCTGGTCGCCGCCCTGCTCGCGCTGTCCGGCGCCGGTACGATCGCCGCGGCCGTCCTCGGCGCATCCGACAGCTCCGCGCTCGACGAGAAGGCCGCCCGGGCCACCGGCGACACCGCCGCCACGGTGAGCACCCTCAGCCACACCGCCTGGCCGTACGCGGCTGCCGTCGGCGGCGCGCTGATCCTCCTCGCCGGACTCCTCGCCCTGCGCTACGGCCGCCTGTGGCCCGCCATGTCCGGACGGTACGAGCGCGGCGGCGCCCCCCGCCCGCGCCCCCGGGCGAGGGCCGCCGACCCCGACCGGCCCGAGGAGATCTGGAAGGCCCTCGACCGCGGCGAGGACCCCACCGGCGCATAGAGCCCTCCGGGCGACTCGCTGGGTCGACCCCCGGGGTCCCGCACGCGTGCGCGTGCGGGACAATGGACGACGAGCGTCCGGCTCACCACGTACTGCATCTAGCAACCAGCAACTCAGCAACGAGGAGCAAGTCATGGCGGGCACTAGCCACGGTCACACTCTGGCCGCCTGGACCGGCGTCACCATCGCCATCATCGGTTTCTGCGTATCGGGCGCCTTCATGGTGATGGCCGAGCCGCTGGGCTTCTGGGCCGGCATGGTGATCGTGGTCCTCGGCGGTGTCGTCGGCTGGATCATGGCCGCGATGGGCCTCGGCAAGCAGAAGCCGATCACCCGGGGCCGCGAGGGCCACCAGGTCACGCGCGAAGCGGCGGGTGCCGAGAGCTGAACCCCGTAGGGGACCGGTTCTCAGACTGTCAGGGGCGGCCCGGCGACATCGCCGGGGCCGCCCTTCGCGCGTGTACGCCCCGCAGGGGGCAGAATGCGTGGGGTGAACACCGAGCGGGCTCAGCAGGGCGTGCCGTCGGGCGCCGGTGCCGTGGCGGCACGGGTGGCCGTGCCCGCCGGGGTGCTCGCGGCCGTGGTCGCGGCCTTCGCCTACGTCGGGACGGTCGACCCCAACGAACCCGGCCACTACCCCGTGTGCCCGCTGCTCCGGCTGACCGGCGTGTACTGCCCCGGCTGCGGCGGTCTGCGCAGCGCCCACGCCTTCGTGCACGGCGACTGGGTGACGGCCCTGGGGGCCAACGCGCTCGCCGTGACGGGCTACCTGGCCTTCGCCGTCCTGTGGACCGTCTGGGTGGTCCGTGCGGTGCGCGGGCGGCCGATACGGATCGATCTGGGGTCGACGCAGCTGTGGAGCCTGGGCGCATTGCTGCTGGTCTTCACGGTTGTCCGGAACCTGCCGTTCGGTGGCTGGCTTCATCCTTGATCAAATGATGAATGTCCAGGTAGTGGGACCGGTGTCAACCGGATGTGAGGGGTGTGCCCTCCTCCGGATACCATCGGAGTGACCGGCTTTGACAGTTTGTGCAGCTTCAATTGGTGTGAATGGCTTGAACAGCCAATCGCCTACCGTCTGGAAGGGGGCCGCTCGCGTGAGCGTGCTCGACGAGATCATCGACGGAGTCCGTGCCGACCTCGCGGAGCGACAGGCGCGCGTCAGCCTCGACGAGCTCAAGGAGCGCGCGGCGAAGGCTCCCGCTGCCAAGGACGGGGTCGCCGCCCTGCGTGGCGACGGCGTCAAGGTCATCTGCGAGGTCAAGCGGTCCAGCCCCTCGAAGGGCGCGCTGGCGGCGATCGCCGACCCGGCAGGCCTGGCGGCGGACTACGAGGCGGGCGGTGCGGCCGTCATCTCCGTCCTCACCGAACAGCGCCGTTTCGGCGGCTCGCTGGCGGACCTGGAGGCGGTGCGCGCCCGAGTGGACATCCCGGTGCTGCGCAAGGACTTCATCGTCACGTCGTACCAGCTGTGGGAGGCGCGGGCGTACGGTGCCGATCTGGCCCTGCTGATCGTCTCCGCCCTGGAACAGTCCGCCCTGGAGTCCCTCATCGAGCGCGCCGAGTCCATCGGGCTCACCCCGATCGTCGAGGTGCACGACGAGGACGAGGTCGAGCGGGCGGTGGACGCGGGGGCCCGGGTCATCGGTGTCAACGCGCGCAACCTGAAGACCCTGGAGGTCGACCGCGCCACGTTCGAGCGGGTCGCCCCCGAGATCCCCGACAGCATCGTCAAGATCGCCGAGTCCGGTATCCGCGGCCCGCACGATCTGATCGCGTACGCCAACGCGGGCGCCGACGCGGTGCTCGTCGGCGAGTCCCTCGTCACCGGCCGTGACCCCAAGTCCGCGGTGTCGGACCTGGTGGCGGCGGGCGAGCACCCGGCGCTGCGGCACGGCCGCGGCTGATCCCCCGCTAGAGTTGGCCCCGATGACACTCACCCTGACACCCATGGACCGGTACGCCCGCCTCGCGCGCGGCTGCCGGCCGCGTGGTTGCCGTGCGCCCGCGAGGCGTGTGCACGGGCGGCGGGTTCGCTATGTCATCGGGGACGAGCCTGGACAGGTCAACGGGATGCGATGGCCCTGCGGGGCTCGGCGGTAGGGATGCGGCTCGTCTGATCCGGGCTGCGCCCTGCGCCGAGCGCTTCGCGAGGGGTCGTTCTTTGGCTGCGGGCCCGTTGTGGCTGGTCGCGCCCACGCGGCGGAGCCGCAGATTGACACCGCCCCGCGCCCCTGAAGGGCGCGTCCTGGGCAGCGGAGTTCTCATGGACCCCCTGTCGGCCCCTCGTCGCGCCGCACGCCATAAACGTGACCCCTGTCCGATCGACCCCGGGGCTCTGCCCCTGCGAGGTAGCCGTATGTCCAGTGAGTTCTTCATTCCTGACCCTGAGGGTCACGTACCCAGCGTCGACGGGTACTTCGGTGCCTTTGGCGGCAAGTTCATTCCGGAGGCGCTCGTCGCCGCCGTGGACGAGGTCGCCGTCGAGTACGACAAGGCGAAGTCCGACCCGGAGTTCGCCCGAGAGCTCGACGATCTGCTCGTCCACTACACCGGCCGGCCCAGCTCCCTCACCGAGGTGCCCCGGTTCGCCGAGCACGCCGGTGGCGCCCGGATCTTCCTCAAGCGGGAGGACCTGAACCACACCGGGTCCCACAAGATCAACAACGTGCTCGGGCAGGCCCTCCTCACCAAGAGGATGGGCAAGACCCGCGTCATCGCCGAGACCGGTGCCGGTCAGCACGGGGTCGCCACCGCGACCGCCTGTGCGCTGTTCGGGCTCGAGTGCACCATCTACATGGGCGAGATCGACACCCAGCGCCAGGCCCTCAACGTCGCTCGGATGCGCATGCTCGGCGCCGAGGTCATCGCCGTGAAGTCCGGCTCGCGCACCCTCAAGGACGCCATCAACGAGGCGTTCCGCGACTGGGTCGCCAACGTCGACCGTACGCACTACCTGTTCGGAACCGTGGCCGGGCCGCACCCCTTCCCGGCCATGGTGCGCGACTTCCACCGGGTGATCGGTGTCGAAGCCCGGAGGCAGCTCCTGGAGCGGGCCGGGCGGCTGCCCGACGCCGCCGTCGCCTGTGTCGGCGGCGGGTCCAACGCCATCGGACTCTTCCACGCCTTCATCCCCGACGCCGATGTCCGGCTCATCGGGTGCGAGCCCGCCGGGCACGGTGTCGAGACCGGCGAGCACGCCGCCACCCTCACCGCCGGTGAGCCCGGCATCCTGCACGGCTCGCGGTCGTACGTCCTGCAGGACGAGGAGGGGCAGATCACCGAGCCCTACTCCATCTCCGCCGGACTCGACTACCCGGGCATCGGGCCCGAGCACTCCTACCTCAAGGACAGCGGTCGCGCCGAGTACCGCGCGGTCACCGACGACGCCGCCATGCAGGCGCTGCGTCTGCTGTCCCGTACCGAGGGCATCATCCCGGCCATCGAGAGCGCGCACGCGCTGGCCGGCGCCCTGGAGGTCGGCAAGGAGCTCGGCAAGGACGGGCTGATCGTCATCAACCTCTCCGGGCGCGGCGACAAGGACATGGACACCGCCGCCCGGTACTTCAACCTGTACGACACCGACGCCTCGGTCGCGGCCGACGCGGACAGTGAGATCGCCGAGATCGAGGGGGACGTCAAGTGAGCGGCAACATCCAGTTGTTGAGCGACACCCTCGCCGGTGCCAGGGCCGAGGGGCGCTCCGCGCTCATCGCGTACCTCCCCGCCGGGTTCCCGACCGTCGACGGCGGGATCGACGCCGTCAAGGCGGTGTTCGAGGGCGGCGCCGACATCGTCGAGGTCGGGCTGCCGCACAGCGACCCGGTGCTCGACGGGCCCGTCATCCAGACCGCCGACGACATCGCCCTGCGTGGCGGAGTCAAGATCGCGGACGTGATGCGCACGGTCCGGGAGGCGTACGGGGCCACCGGGAAGCCGGTGCTCGTCATGACGTACTGGAACCCGATCGACCGCTACGGCGTCGAGCGGTTCACCGCCGAGCTCGCGGAGGCGGGCGGCGCCGGGTGCATCCTGCCCGACCTGCCCGTGCAGGAGTCGGCGCTGTGGAGGGAGCACGCCGAGAAGCACGGGCTCGCCACCGTGTTCGTCGTCGCGCCCAGCAGCAGGGACGCGCGGCTCGCCGAGATCACGGCGGCGGGCAGCGGGTTCGTGTACGCCGCCTCGCTCATGGGCGTCACGGGGACCCGGGCGTCGGTCGGCGCCCAGGCCCATGACCTGGTCCAGCGCACCCGGGCCACCGGCACCGACCTGCCGGTCTGTGTCGGGCTCGGCGTCTCCGACGCGGCGCAGGCCGCCGAGGTCGCCGGCTTCGCCGACGGTGTGATCGTCGGCTCGGCCTTCGTCAAGCGGATGCTCGACGCCCCGGACCACGCGGCCGGTGTCGAGGCCGTTCGGGAACTCGCCGCCGACCTCGCGAAGGGCGTGCGCGGCACCGCGTGAACGGGCGGGACATTTCGTACAGGTCGCCCGAACGGGTGGACCTGGGGCCGGGGAGGCGCAATGCGTCTCCCCGGTTCGTTCTGCGGGGTGTGAGCGAGAAGAATCGTGACGGAAAGCGCACCGCCCGCGAGCGGCTGGCGGTCGAGCGTGAGAAGCAGAAGTCCGCGGAGAAGCGGCGACGGGCGTTGGTCGTGGGCGTCAGTGTCGTCTGCGTGCTGGGACTCGCGGCGGTGATCGGTGTCGTCGCCGCGAACTCCGGAAAGGACAGCAAGAGCGAGAGCGCCGGCCCGGTGGTGGCGCCCTCGGGCGCACAGGGCAAGGACAGCCTCGCCATCCCCGTGGGCGAGGAGAGCGCCAAGTCGACGCTCACGGTGTGGGAGGACTTCCGCTGTCCCGCCTGCCAGTCCTTCGAGACCAACTACCGCGCGGTCATTCATGAGTTGACGAACGCGGGCAAGCTGAAGGTGGAGTACCACCTGGCGACCATCATCGACGGCAACATGGGCGGCAGCGGCTCCCGGCACGCGGCCAACGCAGCCGCCTGCGCCCAGGACGCGGGCAGGTTCACCGCGTACCACGACGTGCTGTACGACAACCAGCCGCAGGAGACCGACGACGCCTTCGCGAAGGACAGCGAGCTCATCGAGCTGGCGGCGAAGACCGACGGGCTCGACACGCCCGCGTTCCGGACCTGTGTCGAGGACGGCACGCACAACAGCTGGGTCGCGAAGTCGAACCAGGCCTTCCAGAGCGGCGGTTTCAGCGGCACACCGACCGTCCTGCTCAACGGGAAGAACATCTACCAGGACCAGACGATGACCCCGGCGAAGCTCAAGCAGATGATCGAGGCCGCCGACAAGGCGTAGGGGTCCAACCGTTCCCGGGGCCTCCCGAGTGCCTCCGGTTCACCGCCGTGAGCGGAACCGGAGGCGCAGCCCGTTATGGAGCCGTTGCCCGGGGCGGCTCACATCCGCCGCGTCCGTCAAGGTAGCGTCGGGACTGCCATGGAAATCGCCTACATTCCCAGTCCGTCGCGCGGGGTGCTGCACCTTGGACCCATTCCGCTGCGCGGCTACGCGTTCTGCATCATCATCGGTGTCTTCGTCGCGGTCTGGCTCGGCAACAAGCGCTGGCTCGCCCGCGGTGGCCGACCCGGCACGGTGGCCGACATCGCGGTCTGGGCCGTGCCCTTCGGCCTGGTCGGTGGCCGCCTCTACCACGTGATCACGGACTACGAGCTGTACTTCAGCGAGGGCCGCGACTGGGTGGACGCCTTCAAGATCTGGGAGGGCGGCCTCGGTATCTGGGGCGCGATCGCCCTCGGCGCGCTGGGCGCGTGGATCGGCTGCCGCCGACGCGGAATCCCGCTGCCCGCGTGGGCCGACGCCCTCGCACCCGGTATCGCGCTCGCACAGGCGATCGGGCGATGGGGCAACTGGTTCAACCAGGAGCTGTACGGGCGGGAGACCACCGTCCCCTGGGCCCTGCACATCACCTCCTCGACCGACGGCCGGGTCCCGGGTTACTACCACCCGACGTTCCTGTACGAGTCGCTGTGGTGTGTCGGTGTCGCGCTGCTGGTCATCTGGGCCGACCGCCGCTTCACGCTCGGGCACGGACGAGCGTTCGCGCTGTACGTCGCCACCTACTGCGTAGGCCGCTTCTGGATCGAGTACCTGCGCGTCGACGACGCCCACCACATCCTGGGCATGCGGCTGAACAACTGGACCGCGATCTTCGTCTTCATCCTCGCGGTCGTCTACTTCGTGCTCTCGGCGAAGAAGCGGCCGGGCCGGGAGGAGGTCGTGGAGCCGGGTGCGGATGTCCCCGACGGTTCGGCGGCGGACGGTGCCGAGGGCGACAAGGGTGACGGTGCATCGGCGGAGGTGAAGGCCGAGTCCGATACGGACTCCGATACGGATCCCCGTACGGGGGCCGATCCCGACGGCAGGGCCGACTCCGAGGCCCAGGACAAGACAGAGGACAAGGCCGGAGCGGAGCCGACCAAGAAGAGCTGAGTGTCGGTCGTACGACGATGAGGGCGCCCCGGTCGGACCGGGGCGCCCTCGTTCGTTGTGCGGGTCAGGGGCGGTCGCGGTCGGCCAGGGACAGGGTTCTGCGGGCCGTCGCGACCACCGCCGCGTCGATGAAGCGGCCGTCCGGCAGGGCCTGGGCACCCTCGTCCGTGGTCGCCGCCTTGACGATCTGCTCGGCGTTCTCGATCTCCTCCGGGCTGGGGAGGTAGGCGCGTTCGATCACCGGGAGCTGGCGGGGGTGGATGGCCGCCCGGCCCAGGAAGCCCAGGGCGCGGCCGTGGGCGCAGGAGGCGGCCAGGGTGTCGAGGTCCCGGGTGTCCGGGTGGACCGACTGGGGCGGCGGGGCGAGTCCGGCCGCCCGGGCGGCCACGACGAGCCGGGAGCGGCACCAGTCGAGGCCCGCGTCGTCGCGTACCCCCAGATCGGCCCGGAGGTCGGCCTCGCCGAGCGCGATGCCGTGCAGGGCGGGGTGGGCGGTCGCGATGGCGAAGGCGTGTTCGATGCCGAGGGCGGTTTCGAGCAGCGCGTGGAGCGGGAGGCCGGCCCCGGTGGTCCCAGCCGTGCGGGTGGCCACGTGGACGACCTCCTGCGGTGTCGTCACCTTCGGGAGCCGTAGGCCCGAGATACCGGGGAGGCCTTCGAGGGCCCGCAGGTCGCAGGGGACCAGCGGGCCGTCCAGGGCGTTGATCCGGACGTGGACCGGGACCGGCTGGGGGTCGGTGAGGCGCTCGGCGGTGGCTGCGCGGGCGTACTCCTTGCGATCGGGGGCGACCGCGTCCTCCAGGTCGACGACGACCACGTCCGCGCCGGACGTCAGAGCCTTGGTGACCACCTCGGGGCGGTCACCGGGGACGTACAGCCAGGTCAGGGGATGGTCCTTCACAGGGCCCCCTCGGTGCGCAGGGCGTCGATCTCGGGTGCGGTCAGGCCCAGTTCGGTGAGGACGGCCGCGGTGTCCGCGCCGTGCGGGCGGCCCGCCCAGCGGATCGCGCCGGGGGTGGCGGAGAGCCGGAAGAGGACGTTCTGCATACGGATCGGGCCGAGATCGGGGTCGTCGACCGTGGTGATGGTGTCGAGGGCCTGGTACTGCGGGTCGGTCATCACCTCCCGCACGTCCTGGACCGGGGCCACCGCCGCCTCGGCCTTCTCGAAGGCCGCGATGACCTCGGAGTGGGAGTGGCGGGCGATCCACGAGCCGACCGCCTCGTCCAGGACGTCCGCGTGGCGGGCGCGGTCGGCGCCGGTGGCGAACCAGGGCTGGTCGATCAGTTCGGGGCGGCCGACCAGGCGCATCACGCGCTCGGCGATCGACTGGGCCGAGGTCGACACGGCGACCCAGGTGCCGTCGGCCGTGCGGTAGGTGTTGCGGGGGGCGTTGTTCTGCGAGCGGTTGCCGGTGCGCGGCTGGACATGGCCCAACTGGTCGTACCAGAGCGGCTGCGGGCCGAGGACGGTGAGGATCGGCTCGATGATCGCCATGTCGACGACCTGCCCCTCCCCGGTGCGGTCGCGGGCGGACAGGGCCGTCATGACGGCGTACGCCGTGGCCAGGCCCGCGATCGAGTCGGCGAGGCCGAAGGGCGGGAGCGTCGGGGGTGCGTCCGGTTCGCCGGTGATCGCGGCGAAGCCGCTCATCGCCTCGGCGAGGGTGCCGAAACCGGGACGATGAGAATGTGGCCCGAACTGGCCGAAGGCGGTGACCCGGGCGAGGACCAGGCGCGGGTTGGCGGCGGACAGCTCCGGCCAGCCCAGGTCCCACTTCTCCAGGGTGCCAGGGCGGAAGTTCTCGATGACGACGTCGGCGGTGGCGACGAGTCGGAGGAGAGTGGTCCGGCCGCCGGGCCGGGAGAGGTCGAGGGTCATCGTGCGCTTGTTGCGGCCCAGCAGCTTCCACCAGAGGCCGATGCCGTCCTTGGACGGGCCGTGGCCCCGGGAGGGATCCGGCTTCACCGGGTGCTCGACCTTGATCACCTCGGCGCCGAAGTCACCGAGCATGGTGGCGGCGAGCGGCCCGGCGAAGAGGGTGGCCAGGTCGAGAACGCGAAGGCCGGTGAGAGGGGCTGCGGTTGAGGGGATGCGGGGCTCGGGTGCGGTCATCTCCGGTGCTTTCATGACGTGTACCTGGCCTCGATCTCCGGGCGGTACGGCATCGACGCGGACGCGCCCGGCCGTTGCACGGAGAGTGCCCCCGCCGCCGCGGCCCACGCCAGGGCGTCCGGCATCGGGCGGCCCTCGGCCAGGGCCACCGCGAGGGCGCCGACGAAGGTGTCGCCGGCGCCGGTCGAGTCCACGGCGGTGACGGACGGCGCCGGGACGGCGACCGGTTCGGCGAGGCTCCGGGCCGCGTGGAGGCTGCCGGCCGCGCCCAGGGTGACGACGACCTCCGGCACCTGGTCGAGGAGCGCGGTGGCCGCCTTGTGCGGGTCGGTCAGACCGGTGAGGGCCGCCGCCTCGTGCTCGTTCGGCACCAACAGGTCGGTGACGACGAGGAGTTCGGGTGGCATCGGCTGGACGGGGGCCGGGGTGAGGATCGTACGAACACCGTGGCGGTGAGCGGCCCGGGCTGCCTCGACGACGGCCGTGAGCGGGATCTCCAGCTGGAGCAGCAGCGCGTCTGCGGTGGCGATCAGGCTCTCGTCGCCGGGGGCGAGACCGGTGACGGTGCCGTTGGCGGCGGGGATCACGACGATCGCGTTGCCGCCCTCGTCGTCCACGACGATGTGCGCGGTGCCGGAGGCGTCCTCGGCGGTGCGGAGATGGCCGGTGCCGACGCCCGAGTTCTCCAGCGTGGAACGGAGTTGGCTGCCGTACGCGTCGTTGCCCACCGCGCCGATCATCGAGACGTCGGCGCCCGCGCGGGCCGCGGCGACGGCCTGGTTGGCGCCCTTGCCGCCGGGGATCGTACGGAACTCCCGTCCTGTCACGGTCTCCCCGCGCTGCGGGGCCCTGGAGACGTACGCGACGAGGTCCATGTTCGTGCTGCCCAGCACGACGATATGGGTCATGGGTGGACTGCCTCCAAGTGGGTGAGGGAGTGGGTCAGTTGGGCGAGGGTGTCGAAGCCGGTGCCGTTGAAGTCCGCGACGGAGGTGGCGAGTCGGTTCTTCAGGGGGCTGGTCCAGCGGTCGGGGAGGGCGGCGGGGGAGCCCGCGAGGAGGGCGGCGACGCTTCCGGCGGTCGCGCCGTTGGAGTCGGTGTCCCAGCCGCCGGACACGGCACGGCAGACGGAGCCGGTGAAGTCGCCGCCGGCGTGGGTTAGGGCGGCGGCGATCAGGGCGGTGTTGGGGATGGCGTGGACCCAGTGGTAGGTGGCCGCGTGGGTGGCGTGGAGTTCGTCGACGACCGTGGCGAAGTCGCCGTGGGCATCGGCCAGTTGGATGCCGTGACGGACGGCCTTGGCGAGGCGGGAGCGTGGGGGGACGACCGTCAGGCCGGCGCGCAGGCAGGCGTGGATGTCGTGGGTGCCGGTGGCGGCCTGGGCGATGGTGGCCGCCGTGAACATCGCCGCGTAGACGCCGTTGGCGGTGTGAGTGAGGGTGGCGTCGCGGTACGCCTGTTCTGCGGCGCAGGCCGGGGCACCGGGGTTGGTCCAGCCGTGGACGTCGGCGCGGATCAGGGCGCCGATCCATTCACGGAACGGGTTGCGGTGGTGGGCGGTGAGCGGGGGTTCGAGGCCGGAGAGGAGGTTTCGGTAGGCGACGCGTTCGGCCGTGAAGGTCCGGCCCGCGGGGAGTTCGTCCAGCCAGAGTTTCGCCACGTCCGTGGTGGTGAAGCGGGGGCCGTGGCGTTGGAGCAGGAGCAGGTTGAGCAAGGGGTAGTTGAGGTCGTCGTCCTCGGGCATGCCGTCGATGTTCTCGGCGAGGGAGGTGGCCGCCGACCGGCGGTTCCAGGGATGTGCCGTCGCCAGTTCCTCGGGGACTCCTCTGGCGGTGAACCAGGTGTTCAGGGGCCAGTTGCCGGTTGCCCGGGCGAGTTGGCGGATGGCGGTGAGGGGGAGTTTCTCCACCGGCTTGCCCAGGAGGCAGCCGGCTGCTCTGCCCAGCCAGGCGGCTTCCAGGCGGAGGGGGGTGGGGGCAGGCGGGGCGGACGGGGCGGGCTGTGCGGGCCAGTCGGAGCACAGCGCGTGGATCCGGAGCAGGTCTGTCGGCTCGTCGTCCGCCAACCTGCTGGGCAGGTCGGCCAGTTCGTCCAGGAGGTCTTCGGCCAGTTGCCGCAGGTAGCGGGAGACCGGGGCGGGGGACGCGCCCGCACGCTGCGGAGCTTCCGAGCCGCCCGCCGCTCGCCAGCGGGCGGCGATCCTGCTGGGCTCGCGGCCGTCCTGGGCCGCCTGGCGCAGCTCGTGGCCGATCAGGTCCTCCGGCTGGACCCAGGTCAGTCGGAGCATCCCGCGCTCCTGAGCCGGGCGAACGCCCCTTCGTGGGAACGGCGTTGGCGTACGTCCCGTTCGAAGATCTCCCGGGTCACCTCGGTCAGTGTCCGGGCGGGTTCCCACAGGTCCAGGCGGCTCGCCTCCGCGACCGTCTTCGACCAGTCGGACGGCACCTCGGAGCCCAGCGCGCCGGCGAGCGCCCCGGCCATCGTGGCGATCGAGTCGCAGTCGCGGCCGTAGTTCACCGAACCCAGCACCGCATGCCGGAAGTCGCCGCCCGACACCACCAACATGCCGAGCGCCACCGGGAGTTCCTCGATCGCGTGGAGACGGGACGGCCGACGGGCGCCCAGGGACGGAGTGCGGTAGTCCGTGCCCACCGTGTCGTACGGAGCCACCGCCTCCCGCAGGGGCCGCAACGCCGACTCGAAGTCCGTGCAGCGGGAGGCCACTTCGCCCACCGCCTCGATCGCCGCCCGGGTGCCGTCCTTCGCCAGGGAGAGGCACGTTCCCATCACCGAGTCGGGCGTCGCGTCCGGAGCGCACGCCGCCGCCACCGCCGCCGCGAAGACCGCCGCCGCCTCCCTGCCGTACGAGGACTGGTGGGCGCCCGCGAGGTCGGCGGCCTCGGCGTAGGCACCCGCCGGGTTGGCCGCGTTGACCAGGCCGACCGGGGCCATGTACATCGCCGCACCGCAGTTGACGATGTTGCCCACGCCTGCCTCGCGGGGGTCGACGTGGCCGTAGTGGAGCCGGGCCACCAGCCACTTCTCCGCCAGGAAGATGCGCTGGAGGGGGAGTGCCTCGGCCTCCAGCTCGGGGATCCAGCGCGGGTTCGTCATCAGGTCCGGGACCAGGTGGTCGGCGACCGCGTACGCGTCCAGGTGGTCGCGGACCTGGGCGTACACCCGTACCAGCGCATGCGTCATCAAGGTGTCGTCGGTGACGTGGCCGTCGCCCTTGTGGTACGGGGCGATCGGTCGGGCGGTGCGCCAGGCGTCGCCGTTCCAGGGGCCGACGATGCCGTGGACGCGGCCCGCGTGGCGTTCGAGGATCTGCTCGGGGGTGTAGCCCTCGACGGGCCCGCCTAGCGCGTCACCGACGGCCGCGCCGACCAGGGCACCGGTGATCCGCTCGTCCAGCCCCGCCACTTGACCTTCTTGACCTTCTCGACCCTCTTGGTCTTGTTCTTGGTGTTTGGGTGTCATGTCGCGAATCATCCTCCTGGGGTGACCCGTTGTGTGGCTTCCAGCAGTTCGGCGAGTTCCACGAGATCGGTGCCGGTAAGCCGGGGAAGGGCGCAGCCGGAGAGGGTGCGGCAGGCGTCCCGCCAGGCCGCCGGGATCGCGGCGCCACCGCCCAACGCCCCGGTGAGGGCACCGGCGAGTGCGGGGGCCGAGTCCGCGACCCGCGACAGACAGGCGGCGGCCGGCACCGCTTCGGCGATCCGGCCCCGCGCCGCTGTGGCCAGCGCGAGGG
Source organism: Streptomyces lacrimifluminis (assembly GCF_014646095.1). Lineage (GTDB taxonomy): Bacteria > Actinomycetota > Actinomycetes > Streptomycetales > Streptomycetaceae > Streptomyces > Streptomyces lacrimifluminis. Next base: position 41,268 of record NZ_BMMU01000021.1, read on the forward strand.
CGACCGGGACCGTCTCGGCGGCGGCGATGCCGTAGCTGTAGACGTGGTCGACGATCTGGTGTTCCAGGAGCGGGACCAGGGCGAATGCCCCGTCTGCGCTGTCTGCGTCCCGCGCGAGCTTCAGTGCGTGGCGGGTGTTCCGGCCGATCTCCGTGCACTCGGGCAGTTCCGCCAGCGCCGCGTTCACGCAGGCCTCCACCTCCTCGCCGGCCAGCGCCAGTGAGAGCGCCGCCGCCATCGCGCGGGCGCCGTGCACGCCGTCGCCGTCCTGGGTGTAGCGGGCGTCGAACTCGGCCAGTTCGGCGGCGAGCCGGGGGTCGCCGGGGTGGGCCACCGCCAGCACACAGGCCCGTACGCAGGCCGCGTCGTCGAAGTAGTGCGGGTTGTCGTGACCGGTGGCGGGCGGGCGCAGACCGGCGGCCAGGTTGCCGAGGCCGGCCCGTACGGAGATACGGGCGCGCAGTGGCAGCACCGCCGACTCGACCTCGGGGGCGCGTTCCGCGGCGGCTGCCACCTCGCTGGCGACCGCGTTCCAGGACAGGTCGATGGCGGCCCGTGCCCGGCGCTCCCGGCTCAGGTCGCCCAAAACGCTGTGGTCCCCGGCCCGCAGCAGGGCCTCGGCCGCGAACGCCGCCCACTCCGCGTCGTCCGAGGGGCCGAGCCGTAGCGGTTCCGGGGGCTGGTTGAGGGCGATCGGCACGGGGAGGGTGGTGGTCGCGTTCTGCTCGGCGAAGGTGTCCAGTTCGCGAGTGAGGCGGCGGGTCCAGTCGGGCATCCGGGCGGCCCGGTGCCGGGCGGCGGGCCAGCCGGCGGCGTCGCCTGCGGCCAGGCCCAGCAGCAGGCCCTCGATGCGGCGGGGGTTCATCAGTGGACCCCGGCTCCGGCTCGGGTGGTGTCTTTCGCCCCCGCCGCCCCTACCCGTCCCTCCCCCAGAGGGGGGACCCCCGGACGGGCTGAAATGCCCGGGCTTGGGGCTGTGCGTGGGCTCACGGTTGTACCTCCGTTGTGGGTGTCGGGGCGTCGTCCGGGGCCAGGACGTACGCGGTCCGGTCCGGTGTCGGAGGCGCGGGATCCCGTACGACCGGCTTCGCGCCCCACTTGCCGCCCTCGCCCGGTGTCAGGAGTTCCGCGACGTCGAGGATGTGGTGGCCCGCCATGGAGGGGAGGCAGGTGCCGCGGGCCGGGCCGATCGCCTCCGCCCACTCGGGCGGGATGGCCGAGGCGCCGCGGGTCGCGCCTGCCAGGGCGCCCGCCACCGCTGCCGTCGTGTCCGCGTCGCGGCCCATGTTGACGGCTGTCAGTACCGATTCCGTGAAGTCGCCGTCGGCCACCGCGTACGCGCCGAAGGCGAGGGCGACCGCCTCGGGGGCCAGGTCGGTCCAGGGGTAGCCGCCGATCACCACCGCGGAGCGGACCGCGCGTTCGCCCCGGTGGGCGACCGCCACCGCGCGGCGCAGGGAGCGTGCCGTCCAGGAGTCCTCGGGGATCACCGCCAGGGCGGAGGCCACCACGGCGATGGTCGGCGCGCCCGCCATCGCCGCGGCCACGCCCGCCGCCACCGCCTGACCGCCGTAGATGCCCTCGCCGTCATGGCTCACCGAGCCGTCGATCGCCACCAGGCGGGCCGCCTCGGTGGGGCGGCCCGCCGCGAAGACACCGAAGGGGGCCGCTCGCATCGCGAGGCCGTCGCTCCAGGCGTGCCGGTGCTGGGCCGAGATCGGGGCCGCGAGACCCCGGCGCAGGTTCTCCAGGGTGCCGCGTTCGCTGAAACCGGCACCCCGGAAGGGACCCTCGTCGAGGTCGGCGATCCACTGGTGCCAGGCCGCCTCCACATGCGCCGGGGTGAGGGCCGAGCCGTGCCGGGCGAGGAGGAGGCCCGAGAAGATCGCGTACTCCGTGTCGTCCGTGCCGGCGGGGTTCTCGGCGACGTATCCGGTGATGCGGCCCCAGCGGGCGCGGATCTCCGAGGGCTTCATGTTCTCGGCGGGGGCGCCGAGCGCGTCCCCCACGGCCAGACCGAGCAGGGCGCCGCATGCTCTGTCGCGGAGCAGGGCGGCGTCCTGGTGCGCCGGGACCGAGGGAATGCAGGCGATCGATGCCATACGCGGCCTCTCCTCCGGAGGGTTCCGGGGGCTCCCTCCCGGGGAGCGGAACCCTTTGCGGAACTGTCCCATCGGAGGGGTTCACGTGCGCCTCAGGCGCCCCAATCATCACCCGGTCGACATTTGTGCGAGTACACCAACGGATGAGCGATCATCATGAACGTGCAGGTGAGGGCAGCCTTTCCTTGCTGGCGGAGGGGGAATTCGGGGCGTATTTTTGGTGATGTCGAAAAGTGGAACAAGTCCAAGTGCGGTCCGGTCGGATCGGCTCGGAAAACTTCCGGAAGCAACGCCCGAAGCGAACGAACTGGGGGACGGCATGGCCATCATCGAGACCGAGGCGGCGCTGCACGAGGCGCACCGTGACAACCACACCCACCGGGATGTCACCGGCGGCTGGTTGCGGCCGGCCGTTTTCGGGGCGATGGACGGGCTTGTCTCCAATCTCGCCCTGATGACAGGTGTGGCGGGCGGGGCGGTCTCGCATCGGACCGTCGTTATCACCGGGCTCGCCGGCCTTGCCGCCGGCGCCTTCTCCATGGCTGCCGGCGAGTACACCTCCGTCGCCTCGCAGCGCGAGCTGGTCGAGGCCGAACTCGACGTCGAGCGACGGGAGTTGAGGAAGCACCCCAAGGACGAGGAGCGTGAGCTCGCCGCGCTCTACGAGTCCCGGGGCGTCGAGTCGAAGCTCGCCCGTGAAGTGGCCCGGCAGCTCTCGCGCGACCCCGACCAGGCGCTGGAGATACACGCCCGCGAGGAGCTGGGCATCGACCCCGCCGACCTGCCCTCGCCCGGCGTCGCCGCGGTGTCGTCCTTCGGGGCGTTCGCACTGGGTGCGCTGCTGCCCGTGCTCCCGTACCTCCTGGGGGCGACCGCGCTGTGGCCCGCCGTGCTGATCGCCCTCGTCGGGCTCTTCGGATGTGGTGCGGTGGTGGCGCGGGTGACCGCCCGGAGCTGGTGGTTCAGCGGGTTGCGGCAGCTCGCGCTGGGCGGGGCCGCGGCCGGTGTGACGTACGCCCTGGGCAACCTGTTCGGTGCGGCCGTAGGATAGGGCGTCGTGCACTTATGCGATGGGCCGCATAAGTAGCCGTTACTCGCTGGTTTCGAACGCTTAACCACCGGGCATGAGCCGTACGCGCTGTGGGTAACGAAGCCTGCGGCGCACCTGCGGAGAGGGCGACGACGCTCTCCTTGCCATGGGTCGAGGGACATCGATCTGTCCGCTTCGGCCCCCATTACTTCCACCGCAGCGCGGTCACCATGCCGCGCGCTGCGGTGTCCGCATGTTGGTACGCAGTATCCGGTTCCCGAGAACCGTCCCATCATGTAACCTGCACGAAATTTTGCACTCCAAGAGGGCCAACGTCGTCCCTCGGCTTAATGCATATGCCACACGACGACGACGGGAGAGCCGATGCGTACGCCGCGCCAGCCGTCCCAGCATTCTGAGATTGGCCAGAAGTGGTCCTTCATGGATGCTCGCCCTGCTGCGCAGGGTATGTACGACCCCCGCAACGAGCACGACGCCTGTGGCGTCGGCTTCGTGGCCACCCTCACCGGCGAGGCGAGCCATGCGCTGGTCGAGCAGGCGCTCACGGTTCTCCGCAACCTGGAGCACCGCGGTGCCACCGGCTCCGAGCCCGATTCCGGCGACGGCGCCGGCATTCTCTCGCAGGTTCCGGACGGGTTCTTCCGCGAGGTGGCCGAATTCGAGCTGCCCGAGGCCGGCTCCTACGCGGTGGGTATCGCCTTCCTCCCGGAGGAGACGGCGACGGACGCCGTCCCGACAACCGCCGAGGCCGTCTCACTTATTGACACGATCGCCGCCGAAGAGGGCCTGACCGTCCTCGGCTGGCGCGACGTGCCGGTCGCCCCCGGACTCCTCGGCGCCACCGCCCGTTCGACGATGCCCGCCTTCCGGCAGATCTTCGTCGCGGACAGCGCCGCGGTGCCCGCCACGGGCATCGACCTCGACCGCAAGGCCTTCGCGCTGCGCAAGCGCGCCGAGCGCGAGGTCGGCGTCTACTTCCCCTCGCTCTCCGCGCGGACCATCGTCTACAAGGGCATGCTGACCACCGGCCAGCTGGAGCCCTTCTTCCCGGACCTGTCCGACCGCCGCTTCGCGTCGGCCATCGCGCTCGTCCACTCGCGCTTCTCCACGAACACCTTCCCGTCGTGGCCGCTCGCCCACCCGTACCGCTTCGTTGCCCACAACGGCGAGATCAACACCGTCAAGGGCAACCGGAACTGGATGCGGGCGCGTGAGTCGCAGCTCGTCTCCGACCTCTTCGGGGACAAGGGCCTGGAGCGGGTCTTCCCGATCTGTACGCCCGACGCCTCCGACTCGGCGTCCTTCGACGAGGTGCTCGAACTGCTCCACCTCGGTGGCCGTTCGCTGCCCCACTCCGTGCTGATGATGATCCCGGAGGCGTGGGAGAACCACACCACCATGGACCCGGACCGGCGCGCCTTCTACCAGTTCCACGCCACGATGATGGAGCCCTGGGACGGCCCGGCCTGTGTCACCTTCACCGACGGCGTCCAGGTCGGCGCGGTCCTCGACCGCAACGGACTGCGCCCCGGCCGTTACTGGGTCACCGACGACGGTCTCGTCGTCCTCGGCTCCGAGGTCGGCGTCCTCGACATCGACCCCGCGAAGGTCGTCCGCAAGGGCCGCCTCCAGCCCGGCAAGATGTTCCTCGTCGACACCGCCGAGCACCGCATCATCGAGGACGACGAGATCAAGGCCGGCCTCGCCGCCGAGAAGCCGTACGCGGAGTGGCTGGAGGCCGGCGAGATCGAGCTCTCCGACCTGCCCGAGCGCGAGCACATCGTGCACACCCACGCCTCGGTCACCCGCCGCCAGCAGACCTTCGGCTACACCGAGGAAGAGCTGCGCGTCATCATCGCGCCGATGGCCAAGACCGCCGGCGAGCCGCTCGGCTCCATGGGCACCGACTCGCCGATCGCCGCGCTGAGCGAGCGCCCGCGCCTGCTCTTCGACTACTTCACCCAGCTGTTCGCGCAGGTCACCAACCCGCCGCTGGACGCCATCCGCGAGGAACTGGTCACCAGCCTGCGCTCCTCCCTCGGCCCCGCCAGCAACCTGCTGGAACCGACCGCCGCCTCCTGTCGCAGCGTCACCCTGCCCTTCCCGGTGATCGACAACGACGAGCTGGCCAAGCTCATCCACATCAACGCCGACGGTGACATGCCCGGCATGAAGGCCGCGACCCTCTCCGGCCTCTACCGGGTCAGCGGCGGCGGCGACTCCCTCGCCGCCCGCATCGAGGAGATCTGCACCGAGGCCGACGCGGCCATCGACAACGGCGCCCGCCTCATCGTCCTGTCGGACCGCCACTCGGACGCCGAGCACGCCCCGATCCCGTCACTGCTGCTCACCTCCGCCGTGCACCACCACCTCATCCGCACCAAGCAGCGCACCCAGGTGGGCCTGCTGGTCGAGGCCGGTGACGTCCGCGAGGTCCACCACGTCGCCCTGCTCATAGGCTTCGGCGCCGCCGCGGTCAACCCGTACCTGGCGATGGAGTCCGTCGAGGACCTGGTCCGGGCCGGCACCTTCCTGCCCGGCATCGAGCCCGAGCAGGCCATCCGCAACCTGATCTACGCGCTCGGCAAGGGCGTCCTCAAGGTCATGTCCAAGATGGGCATCTCGACGGTCGCCTCCTACCGGGGCGCCCAGGTCTTCGAGGCCGTCGGTCTCGACACCGCCTTCGTCGAGAAGTACTTCAACGGCACCGCCACCAAGATCGGCGGCGTCGGCATCGACGTCATCGCCAAGGAGGTCGCCGCCCGGCACGCCAAGGCGTACCCCGCCTCCGGCATCGCCCCGGCGCACCGCGCCCTCGACATAGGCGGCGAGTACCAGTGGCGCCGCGAGGGCGAACCGCACCTGTTCGACCCGGAGACGGTCTTCCGCCTCCAGCACTCCACGCGCACCCGCCGCTACGACATCTTCAAGAAGTACACGGACCGGGTGAACGAGCAGTCCGAGCGCCTCATGACGCTCCGCGGGCTCTTCGGCTTCAAGTCCGACCGCCCGTCGATCTCCATCGACGAGGTCGAGCCCGTCAGTGAGATCGTCAAGCGGTTCTCCACCGGCGCCATGTCGTACGGCTCCATCTCCCTGGAGGCGCACGAGACCCTCGCCATCGCCATGAACCAGCTGGGCGCCAAGTCCAACACCGGTGAGGGCGGCGAGGACGCGGAGCGCCTGTACGACCCGGCGCGCCGGTCCAGCATCAAGCAGGTCGCGTCCGGCCGCTTCGGAGTCACCTCCGAGTACCTGGTCAACGCGGACGACATCCAGATCAAGATGGCCCAGGGCGCCAAGCCCGGCGAGGGCGGCCAGCTGCCCGGCCACAAGGTGTACCCGTGGGTCGCCAAGACCCGGCACAGCACCCCCGGTGTCGGCCTGATCTCGCCGCCGCCGCACCACGACATCTACTCCATCGAGGACCTCGCCCAGCTCATCCACGACCTGAAGAACGCGAACCCGCAGGCGCGGATCCACGTGAAGCTGGTCTCGGAGGTCGGCGTCGGCACGGTCGCCGCCGGTGTGTCCAAGGCACACGCGGACGTCGTCCTCATCTCCGGCCACGACGGCGGTACGGGCGCCTCGCCGCTCACCTCGCTCAAGCACGCCGGTGGTCCCTGGGAGCTCGGCCTCGCCGAGACCCAGCAGACGCTCCTGCTCAACGGCCTGCGCGACCGGATCGTCGTCCAGACCGACGGCCAGCTCAAGACCGGCCGTGACGTCGTCATCGCCGCGCTGCTCGGCGCCGAGGAGTTCGGTTTCGCGACCGCGCCGCTCGTCGTCTCCGGCTGCGTCATGATGCGCGTCTGCCACCTGGACACCTGCCCGGTGGGCATCGCCACCCAGAACCCGGTGCTCCGCGACCGGTTCGCCGGCAAGGCCGAGTACGTCGTGAACTTCTTCCAGTTCATCGCCGAAGAGGTCCGCGAGATCCTCGCCGAGCTGGGCTTCCGCACCATCGAGGAGGCCGTCGGCCACGCCGAGACCCTCGACGTGGAGCGGGCGGTCACGCACTGGAAGGCGCAGGGCCTTGACCTGTCCCCGCTCTTCTACGTGCCGGAACTGCCCGAGGGCACCCCGTTGCACCAGGTCATCGAGCAGGACCACGGCCTGGAGAAGGCGCTCGACAACGAGCTGATCAAGCTCGCCGCCGACGCCCTCGCCGCGAACAGCGCGACCGACGCCCAGCCGGTCCGCGCCCAGGTCGCCATCCGCAACATCAACCGCACGGTCGGCACGATGCTCGGCCACGAGGTGACGAAGAAGTTCGGCGGGGCCGGTCTGCCCGACGACACCATCGACATCACCTTCACCGGCAGCGCCGGCCAGTCCTTCGGCGCCTTCCTGCCGCGCGGTGTCACGCTGCGCCTCGAAGGCGACGCCAACGACTACGTCGGCAAGGGCCTCTCCGGCGGCCGGGTGATCGTCCGTCCCGACCGGGGCGCCGACCACCTCGCCGAGTTCTCGACGATCGCGGGCAACACCATCGCGTACGGCGCGACCGGCGGCGAACTGTTCCTGCGCGGTCGTTCGGGCGAGCGGTTCTGCGTCCGCAACTCCGGTGCCACGGTGGTGTCCGAGGGCGTGGGCGACCACGGCTGCGAGTACATGACCGGCGGTCACGCGGTCGTCCTCGGCGAGACGGGCCGCAACTTCGCGGCCGGTATGTCGGGCGGCATCGCGTACGTCATCGACCTGGACCGCGACAACGTCAACGTCGGCAACGCGGACGCCGTCGAGGCGCTCGACGACGCCGACAAGCGGTGGCTGCACGATGTCGTGCGCCGGCACCAGGAGGAGAGCGGCTCGACGGTCGCCGAGAAGCTCCTGGCCGAGTGGGACGTCGCGGTGGAGCGCTTCAGCAAGATCATCCCCAGCACGTACAAGGCAGTGCTCGCCGCCAAGGCCGCCGCCGAGCAGGCCGGTCTCACCGAGACCGAGATCACCGAGAAGATGATGGAGGCGGCGACCAATGGCTGATCCCAAGGGCTTTCTCAACCACGGCCGCGAGGTCGCCAAGTCCCGCCCGGTGGACGTCCGTCTCAAGGACTGGAACGAGGTCTATGTCCCCGGCTCCCTGCTGCCGATCATCAGCAAGCAGGCCAGCCGCTGCATGGACTGCGGTATCCCGTTCTGTCACAACGGCTGTCCGCTGGGGAACCTGATCCCCGAGTGGAACGACTACGCCTACCGCGAGGACTGGACGTCGGCGTCCGAGCGGCTGCACGCCACCAACAACTTCCCGGAGTTCACCGGCCGCCTGTGCCCGGCTCCGTGCGAGTCGGCGTGCGTGCTGGGCATCAACCAGCCCGCGGTCACCATCAAGAACGTCGAGGTCTCGATCATCGACAAGGCCTGGGAGGGCGGCGATGTCGCCGCCCAGGCCCCGGAGCGCCTCTCCGGCAAGACGGTCGCGGTCATCGGCTCGGGTCCCGCGGGTCTCGCGGCGGCCCAGCAGCTGACACGGGCCGGCCACACGGTCGCGGTGTACGAGCGCGCGGACCGCATCGGCGGCCTCCTGCGCTACGGCATCCCCGAGTTCAAGATGGAGAAGCGGCACATCAACCGCCGTATCGAGCAGATGCGCGCGGAGGGCACCCGCTTCCGTACGGGCATCGAGATCGGCCGGGACCTCAAGGCGACGGACCTGCGCAGGCGGTACGACGCCGTCGTGATCGCCGCCGGTGCGACGACCGCCCGTGATCTCCCCGTCCCCGGGCGGGAGCTGAAGGGCGTCTACCAGGCGATGGAGTACCTGCCCCTGGCGAACAAGGTGCAGGAGGGCGACTTCGTGGCCCCGCCCGTCACCGCCGAGGGCAAGCACGTCGTGGTCATCGGCGGCGGCGACACGGGCGCGGACTGCGTGGGCACCGCCCACCGGCAGGGCGCGGCCTCCGTCACCCAGCTGGAGATCATGCCCCGCCCGGGCGAGGACCGCAGCCCCGGGCAGCCCTGGCCGACCTTCCCGATGCTCTACAAGGTCACCTCGGCGCACGAGGAGGGCGGCGAGCGCGTCTACTCCGTCTCGACGACCCACTTCGAGGGCGACGAGCACGGCAACGTGCAGTGGCTGCACCTCACCGAGGTCGAGTTCATCGACGGCAGGCTGACCCCGAAGCCGGGCACGGAGCGGAAGATCCCCGCCCAGCTGGTCACCCTCGCCATGGGCTTCACGGGCACCGACCGCGACAACGGTCTCGTCGACCAGTTCGGCCTGGACCTCGACGAGCGCGGCAACATCGCCCGCGACGCCGACTTCCAGACCAACGTCCCCGGCGTGTACGTCGCCGGTGACGCCGGCCGCGGCCAGTCGCTCATCGTCTGGGCCATCGCCGAGGGCCGTTCGGCGGCCCGCGGAGTCGACCGCTTCCTCACCGGCGCGAGCGACCTCCCGGCCCCGATCCGCCCGACGGACCGTTCCCTGATGGTCTGACGGGGTACCCCACCAAAGACGTCCCGTACAACGGCGTACGGAACGAACAAACCACGGCGCTCGCCACAGTCCCCGACCGGACACGGCGGGCGCCGCGGCGCGTCCGGAGCCGGACGGGCACCGTGTTCACGCCAGGCCTCTTGTCCAGCCCTCGCCGTGCGGCGGGCGTCGAGGACCGCGTTCCAGGTACGTCTTCTCGTCGCCGCCCTCCGCCGGGCTGTCGGCCTCCTCCAGGGCGGCGGCGCGGATGCCGCCCAGGCTGAACGCGTCGCTGCCCGGCAGAAGGGTACGTGGGGCGGTCGCTCGTCCGGGTGACGTACCCTCAGGATCTCGTCAGTCCGGCACATTCCGGGAGGGGAGCCACGCATGGCCGCGATCAGTCTCACCAAGGTGGAGGAGGCCGCGCCCGCGCTGGTCAGCCTCTACAAGAGTGCCGGGGCGGCCGTGGACCGGCACGGGCTCGACGGTCAGCGGGCGGCCGTCTACCTGGTGGTCGACTACTCCGGTTCCATGAAGCCGTACTACCGGAACGGCAGTGTGCAGGCGCTCGCCGACCGGGTGCTGGGGCTGGCGGCCCACTTCGACGACGACGGGACGGTTCCCGTCGTCCTCTTCTCCACCGACGTCGACGCCGTGACCGGTATCGCCCTCGACGACCACGCGGGGAGCGTCGACCGGATCGTCGCCGGGCTCGGGCACATGGGCAAGACCAGCTATCACCTCGCCATGGACGCGGTCATCGAGCACTACCTCGACAGCGGGTCCACGGCCCCCGCACTCGTGGTCTTCCAGACCGACGGCGGCCCGATCAACAAGCTCGCCGCCGAACGCTACGTGTGCAAGTCGGCGCGGCTGCCGCTGTTCTGGCAGTTCATCGGCTTCGGGGACGCCACGAGCAAGCAGTTCGACTTCCTGCGCAAGCTCGACGAGTTGGCGGTGCCGCAGCGACGGGTCGTCGACAACGCCGGGTTCTTCCATGCCGGTTCGGACCCGCGCGCCGTGTCCGACGACGAGTTGTACGACCGTCTGGTGGGCGAGTTCCCGAAGTGGCTGGTCGCCGCCCGGGCGGAGGGAATCGTCGTCGAACGGGACGGTCCCCCACCCACCGACCTTCCCTAACAAGTGTTTGGTAGATACTGTGGGTGCATGGGAGACGTCGAGAGTCCGGCGTACGTAACCGGACACGGGCTGCTCAAGGGGCGCACCGCCGTCATCACGGCAGCCGCGGGCGCGGGCATCGGTGGGGCCACCGCCCGCCGGTTCCTGGAGGAGGGCGCGCGCGTGCTGATCAGCGACGCGCACGCGCGGCGGCTCAAGGAGTACGAGGGGGAGCTGGCCGGGGAGTTCGAGGGCGTCGGCTCGCTGCCCTGTGACGTCACCGACGAACGCCAGGTGCGGGCCCTCTTCGACGCGGCCGTGGACGTACACGGGCGGCTCGACATCGTCGTCAACAACGCGGGCCTCGGCGGTACTTCGTCCCTCGTCGACATGACGGACGAGCAGTGGTCGAGGGTGCTGGACGTGACGCTCAACGGCACGTTCCGGTGTGTGCGGGCCGCGTTGCGGATCTTTCGCGAGCGCGGGTCCGGAGGAGCGGGAGAGTCCGGACGGACAGGGAGGCCAGAAGGACCAGGAAGACCAGGAGGCGTGATCGTCAACAACGCGTCCGTCGTCGGCTGGCGGGCCCAGGCCGGGCAGGCGCACTACGCCGCAGCGAAGGCCGGCGTGATGGCGCTGACCCGGAGCGCGGCGATCGAGGCCGCCGAGTACGGGGTCCGGGTCAACGCGGTGTCACCGAGCCTCGCCATGCATCCCCACCTCGTGAAGGTGACCACCCCCGAACTCCTGGCCGAACTCACGGCCCGCGAGGCATTCGGGCGGTACGCCGAGCCCTGGGAGGTGGCCAACGTGATCGTGTTCCTGGCGTCCGGCTACTCCTCGTACCTGACGGGGGAAGTCGTCTCCGTCAGCAGCCAGCACCCCTAGGACGGCACATGTCTGGGACCACAATGGACGCGTGCCTCCTACGAAGAAGAAGCCCCAGGTGACCGCCGTGCCCGCCCGCCGCCGCGAAATCCTCGACACCGCCGCCGAGGTCTTCGCCGAACAGGGCTACAACGCCACCACCGTACGCAAGATCGCGGACCACGCCGGCATGCTCGCGGGCAGCCTCTACTACCACTTCGACTCCAAGGAATCGATGCTGGAGGAGATCCTGCGCACGTTCCTCGACGAGCTGTGGGAGGGCTACGACACCGTCCTGGGCGCCGAGTCCGGGCCGCGCGAGACGCTGGAGGCACTGGTCACCGAGTCGTTCCGGGAGATCGACCGGCACCGCGCAGCGGTCGCGATCTATCAGAAGGAGTCCAGGCAGCTCGTCGCGCAGGAGCGGTTCGCGTTCCTCGCGGAGTCGCAGCGCAGATTCGAGAAGGCGTGGCTGTCCACGCTGGAACGCGGAGTCGCCGCGGAGGTCTTCCGCGCCGACCTCGACATCCGCCTCACCTACCGCTTCGTGCGCGACACCGTCTGGGTCGCCGCGTCCTGGTACCGGCCCGGCGGACAGCACAGCCCGGAGGAGATCGCCCGCCAGTACCTGTCGATGGTGCTGGACGGGATCGCCGTACGTGCATAGCCGTACCTGACAGCCCTATGTGAACAGCTCTTTTCTGTGAGGGAGTTGCCATGGCCGAGGCCTACATCGTCGAAGCGGTCCGTACGCCCGTCGGGCGGCGTGGAGGTGGTCTGAGCGGTGTCCATCCGGCGGACCTGGGCGCGCACGCGCTGACGGCGCTCATATCGCGGGCCGGGGTGGATCCGGCCGCCGTGGAGGACGTCGTCTTCGGGTGTCTGGACACGGTGGGGCCGCAGGCGGGTGACATCGCCCGCACCAGCTGGCTGGCCGCCGGGCTGCCCGAGGAGGTGCCGGGGGTGACCGTCGACCGGCAGTGCGGATCCTCGCAGCAGGCCGTGCACTTCGCCGCGCAGGCCGTGCTGTCCGGCACGCAGGACCTGGTCGTCGCGGGTGGCGTCCAGAACATGTCGATGATCCCGATCGCCTTCGCCTCCCGCCAGGCGGCCCTGCCCCTGGGGCTCACGGAGGGCCCGTTCGCGGGCAGCGCGGGCTGGCGGGCCCGGTACGGGGAACGACCGGTGAACCAGTTCGCCGGCGCCGAGATGATCGCCGCCAAGTGGGGCATCAGCAGGCAGGACCAGGAGGAGTTCGCGCTGCGCTCGCACGAACGCGCGGTCCTGGCCATCGACGAGGGCCGCTTCGCCCGCGAGACCGTGGCCTACGAGACGGTGACCGTCGACGAGGGCCCGCGCCGGGACACCTCACTGGCGAAGATGGCCGGCCTGAAACCCGTCATCGATGGCGGCACCATCACCGCCGCGGTCTCCTCACAGGTGTCCGACGGCGCCGCCGCGATGCTGCTCGCCTCCGAGCGGGCGGTACGCGAGCACGGGCTGCGGCCCCGGGCCCGCGTCCACCATCTGTCCGTACGGGGCGAGGACCCGATCCGGATGCTGACGGCGCCGATCCCGGCCACCGCCCACGCCCTCAAGAAGACCGGCCTGTCCATCGACGACATCGACCTCGTCGAGATCAACGAGGCCTTCGCGCCGGTCGTCCTGGCCTGGCTGAAGGAGACCGGCGCCGACCCGGCCCGGGTCAACGTCAACGGCGGCGCGATAGCCCTCGGCCACCCCCTCGGCGCGACCGGCGTCAAGCTGATGACGACCCTTCTGCACGAACTGGAGCGTACGGGCGGGCGGTTCGGGCTCCAGACGATGTGCGAGGGCGGGGGACAGGCGAACGTGACGATCATCGAACGGCTTTGAACGGCCCGGGGGACAGGACGGTGAACGGCGCTGGGAACGGCACTGGGAACGGCGTGGTGAACAGCTCCATGAGCGGTCGTCTGAGTGGTCGTGTCGCCCTTGTCACCGGCGGCACCCGCGGAGTCGGGGCGGGCATCGCGCGAGCCCTCGTCGAGGCGGGGGCGGAGGTGGTGGTCTGCGCTCGCCGGCCGCCTGAAGTCCCTTTGCCCGGCGTGGAGTTCAGGGCGGTCGATCTGCGGGACCGGGCCGCCGTGTACGACTTCGTCGGGGGGCTGCCTCGCCTCGACGTGCTCGTCAACAACGTGGGGGGAAGTCCTTATCGGGCGTTGGGTGGTGCCGGTGCCGGTGCCGGTGCCGGTGCCGGTGCCGGGGGTGGGCGTGGAGGTGGAGACGGGGGTGCTGATGTCGAGCGGCATGTTCGGGTGATCGAGCTGAATCTGATCACGCCGCTCACCGTCTCCCTCGCCGCTTACGAGCATCTGAAACGGGCTCGGGGGTCCGTCGTGATGGTCGGCAGCGTGAGCGGGAGCCGTCCCTCGCCGGGGACCGCCGCGTACGGCGCCGCCAAGGCCGGGCTGGAGAACCTGGCCCGGTCGATGGCCGTGGAATGGGCGCCCGACATACGGGTCAACACCCTCGTCGTCGGCATGGTCCGCACCGAGCTGTCCCATCTGCACTACGGGGGTGACGACGGCCTCGACGCCGTCGCCCGCACCGTGCCGGCGGGCCGCCTCGCCGAGCCGTCCGACATCGGTGCCGCCACGGTGTTCCTCGCCTCCGATGCCGCCGCGTACATCAGCGGGGCGAGTCTGCTGGTGCATGGTGGGGGGGAACGGCCCGCGTTTCTGGACGCGGCGACCGTGAACAGGGGTGGTGGTCGATAGCGGGTTTCTTCTCGCCCCCGCCGCCCCTACCCGTCCCATCCTTGGGGGCTGCGCCCCCAGACCCCCGCTGTCGGTCCTGAACGGGCCTCGTCCTCAAACTTCCCCAGAGGGGGACCCCCAGACGGGCTGAGGGTGCGGGCCGGTGCCGGAGGGGTTCGGGGTGGTGCTGGAGAGGTGTCGGCTGGGCTGGGGTCGTCGGGTACGTGGGGGTGTTTCGGTCGGTGGTGGTGAGACGCGGTGAATGGGCGGGTGGGAAACACGGCCCGAGCCGCGCCTCACCCCATCCCCAGCGCCCCCTCCAACATCGCCACGATCTCCGCGTGCCCGGTCCCCTGATCAACCCCCGCCACCACGTTCCCGTCCCGCACGAGCTCGACGGTCACCCCCTCCGCCCAGCGCCGCATCACATACTCCCCGCCGAACCCATGCGCACGCCCCAGCCCTGCCCGAAGCTCCGACGCCACGTCCAACCAGGTCCAGCGGCGGGCCTCCGCCAGCGCCTCCCCCCTCGACCCGGCGCCGTGCGCCAGCAGGGACCGTACACAGGCGGGGGAGCCCCGGCGGGCGGCCGTGACCAGTGGGGGTTCGCCGGTCGGGCCGGGGCGGTTCGGGTCCGCGCCCGCTGTCAGCAGTGCCTCGGCCACCGCCGCGTGACCGCATCGCAGGGCCCAGGTCAGGGCGGTGAAACCGAACGCCTCCATCGCGTCGGGAGCGGCCCCCGAAGCCAACAGCGCGCGAACGACCTCGGCGTGTCCGCCGCAGGCCGCCCCGCACAGAGGGAGGTCCGACCCCGTACTCAGCCGGTCGGGCGCGGCGCCGGCGGACAGCAGCAGCCGTACGATGCCGGGCTCGTCGCCCACCGCCGCCGCGTACAGGGCGGTCTGGCCGTCCTCGTCCACCGCTTCCGGGCTCATACCGAGACGCAGCAGCCGTACGACCGCGTCCTCGTCACCCGCGTACACCGCTGTGAAGAGATCGCGCTCACTGCCGATAGGCGGTTCTTGCCCGTTCATACCTTCCGACCTTCGCTCGCGAAGGGCCGGTGAGGCAAAGGGTTTCGGGGTGAGGTGCCCCACGCCTCCCCGACGTCAGGTGTCGCACTCCAGCACCGTCCGGCACACCCCGCACCGCGCCCGTACCCGCCCCCGCACCGGCACCCTGATCCGCTGGTGGCAGGTCGGACAGGGGAAAGAGACCCGCAGCGGACCGGGGCCGTCATGGTCACCAGGGGGGTCGGTGGAGTCCGGGGTGAAGCTGTAGGGAACACCGCCCGGCTGTGACGCGTCCGGCGAGGGGTGATCCTGGGCATGGCGGCGGTCGCGCGCGTACCGTCGCCGGCCCGCCCAGCCCGCCGCCGTCAGCGGGGGCCGGCGGGTGTCGCGGCGGGCCAGCTCCATGCCCGCCGTGTACGCCGTGTACGCCTGCGGACTGGTGAACCAGATCGCGGGATCCTCGTCGAAGAGCAGCGCACGCTTGGCCAGGACGTACCCGAACTCCTCCGGTGTGAGATAGCCGAGCTTCTGCGAGGAGGCCGCGTCCTCGCGGAAGGCGTCGAGGAGCAGCCAGCCCGCACCCAGGTACGCCGCCGCCGTGTCCGTGAGGATCTCGTTGTCCCGGGTCCCGGGGAAGGACAGGTCCAGGCGGTGCAGATAGACGTGCATCACCTCGTGCGCGAGGGCCGCGCCGATGTCCCTGCGATGGGTGCGGAAGCGGTCGTTCAACTCGATGAAGTACTCGGGGCCCGCAGCCAGTTCGACGTTCGCCGCGTGGGTCATCTCGCGGAAGCCGACGATCATGCGCGCGTCCGGCAGCCGGTAGTGGCGCACCATCTCGTGGGCCACGCGCTGCGCGCCGAGATACAGGTCGTCGGTGTCGCAGAAGGCCACGTCGGCCGGGGCCACGCTGGTGGCGAAGGTCTGGACGGTGTCGTACGACAGCCTCTTGTAGAGCGCGTTGATCGCGGCCCGCACCGTCTCCAGGTGCGGATAGCCGTGCTCGACCGGTCCGCCGTTCGCCACGTCCGTACCCCCAAGACGCCTGAACTCTCTTCCACTCTACGTGCGGGGGAGCTGTCGGTAAGAGCGGGTTTCCGACCGTCCGGTTCCGCCGCGGGCACGTGAGATCCGCCCTTGTCCCACACCCGATCTGATCTTCATACTTGCGTTCTTTGTCATCACCCCCCACGAAAGGACGTACGTTGACCCACACCTCGTCGGTCGGAAGAGGTCTCTCCCTGGTCAAGCGGGCCGCGGCGGTCGGTGCCGCGGCCCTCGCGATCGGGAGCCTCCAGCCGCTCGCCGCACAGGCCGCGCCCGCGCCCGTCGTAGGAGGAACGCCCGCCGCGCAGAGCGAGTTCCCGTGGCTCGTGCACCTCTCGATGGGCTGCGGCGGCGCGCTCTACAAGAAGGACGTCGTCCTGACCGCCGCCCACTGTCTGGACGGCTCCGGCGCCAACACGGGCATCACCGTCACCGCGGGAGTCGCCGACCTGAACGCCCCGGGTGCGATCAAGGTCAAGTCGACCAAGGTCCGCCAGGCGCCGGGCTACGACGGCAACGGCAAGGACTGGGCGCTCATCAAGCTCGCCCGGCCGATCAACAAGCCCACGCTGAAGATCGCCACGACCACCCGGTACAACCGCGGCACGTTCACCGTCGCGGGCTGGGGCGACACCTCGGAGAGCGCCGGCACCGGCACGACCAAGCTCCTGAAGGCCACCGTCCCGTACGTCAGCGACGCGGGCTGCAAGCTGCACTACGGCAAGCGGCTCGTGCCCGGCGACGAACTGTGCGCCGGCTATCTGGCGGGCGGCGTCGACACCTGTCAGGGCGACTCCGGCGGGCCCATGTTCCGCAAGGACGACACCGGCGCCTGGATCCAGGTCGGCATCGTCAGCTGGGGCGACGGCTGCGCCCGGCCCGGCGTACCCGGCGTCTACTCCCAGGTGTCCACGTTCGCGAAGGACATAGCCCGGGCGGCGTCCGCGCTGTAGGGCGACCGAGTCCGGCGGGGCGCCCGGTCCCGCCGGAAACGGCTCGCCACTTCCCGCCCAGGCTGGCCGTAACCGCCGTAACCGCCGTAACCGCCGTAACCGCCGTAACCGCCGTACTCGTTCTCGACCCGCACCATCAGCACCCGGTCCGCCCCGGCCGGCCGGCCGCGACACGATCTCCGGGAGAGACGGCCGCACGATCGCCCACAGCCCCGCCTCCCGCACCGCGCCCGGGACCGGCCCGGTGCCCGGCATCGCGGACGTCACCGGGGTGCGGCTCGTGCGGGTTCCACGGGACGTACGTCTCCACGCGGTCGAGGCCCAGCGCCCGCGGCACCGCCGGCCTTGCGCCTGCGGCTCCTCGTGCACCCGGAACCAGTGCGGCGCCCCGGACAGCAGCCGCACCGGCCGCCCGGCCGGCGGGAATTCCGTGTCCCTCACCGTGAACTCGCTCAGGTGGCGCACCCTCACCTCTGGCGGCGGCGCCGTCCATGGACAAAGATCAGCGCCAGTCGGACCCGGGGACCGGGATCCTCAACTGCTCGTCGCCCTGTGCCGCACCCGCGCCGACCTGGCACCCGACGGCGACCAGGTCCTCGCCGCCCTCGCCCGGGACGCCTGCCGGCCCCTGAGCGTCGCCGAACACGCCGCCCGGCACGGCATGACCCCCGCCGGACTGCGCACCGCCGTACGACGCGGCGCCGGATGCGGCCCCAAGGACTACCTCCTCGGCATCCGGCTCGGCCGTGCCCAAAGAACCCTCGCCGCCACCGAACTGCCCGTCGCCGCCGTCGCCCGCCGTGTCGGCTACGACGACCCCGCGTACTTCTCCCGCCTCTTCACCCGCCGCGTCGGCATGGCCCCACTTCCGGGCCCGACAGGGACGCACGGTCCCGGGCGGCTGGAACGACCGCGTCCCCGACCCCGCCGACCCACCGACGATCGAACACCCGCACACGACATGACGCCGGGATCCCGTCCACCCCACCCAGCCCGCGCAACCCCGACGCCCCACGGCCCGCCCGATCCGCGCCACGTAATGTGGACGCCCATGACCACCAGCAACAACCGTGAAGTCGACCCCGCGATCCGAGCGGAACTCGGCCGGTTGCGCGAGAGCATCGACAACATCGACGCCGCCGTCGTCCACATGCTCGCCGAGCGCTTCAAGTGCACCCAGCAGGTCGGCCATCTCAAGGCCGCACACCACCTGCCGCCCGCCGACCCGAACCGCGAGGCCCAGCAGATCGCCCGCCTGCGCAGACTGGCCGAAAGTGCCAACCTCGACCCCGCGTTCGCCGAGAAACTCCTGAACTTCATCATCGCCGAAGTGATCAGACACCACGAGCGCATCGCCGAGGACGCCCTGAACGGCGTGAAACCACCGGTGAATTGACCCCCGGGGCGTGACAGCCGGGTCCCCGCGGAGGCATGCTGCGCTGTGCACTCCAT
This sequence comes from Streptomyces lacrimifluminis, assembly GCF_014646095.1. Classification (GTDB taxonomy): domain Bacteria; phylum Actinomycetota; class Actinomycetes; order Streptomycetales; family Streptomycetaceae; genus Streptomyces; species Streptomyces lacrimifluminis. The sequence goes on from NZ_BMMU01000021.1 coordinate 60,028, forward strand.
GTGCACTCGCAGTCAGCTGACGGGCACGGCGCGTCAGCGGCGCGGGCACCAGCCGGTTGCCCACACGGGAGGGACGTCGGGCCATGCCGTCGGATGCCAAGATCCTCATCGTCGACGACCACGAGGACACCCTGTACGCCCTGGAAAGCGCCCTGGCCCCGCTCGGCTACCTGCTCGCCCGCGCCACCAGCGGCGACGAGGCGCTCAAACAGGTACTGCGCGGCCAGGTCGGCCTCCTCCTGCTCGACGTACGCATGCCCGGCGTCAGCGGCCTCGACGTCGTGCGCTACATGCGCCGTCTCGAACAGACCCAGCGCATCCCCGTCGTCCTGCTCACCGGCTTCGGCCCCGACGCCGAACTCACCTCCACCGCCTTCGGACTCGGCGTCGCCGACCTCGTCATGAAACCCGTCGACCCCTGGACCCTGCGCGCCAAGGTCCGCTACCTGTACGACGCCCACCGCCGCCACCTGGCCCTCGAACAGGAAGTGCGGGAACTGCGCGCCCGAGTCAAGGACCACGACGTACTCACCGAACACACCCTGCGCCCCGCCCTCCCGCACCCCCGCGGGACCGACGACGGGCCTGCCCGGGTCCCCGGCCCGGAACTGGAGGAGGGCCGCCGCGCGTAGGCAGCGTCCGAGCCCCGCAAACGGCCCCACGGGCCGGACGGAGGCAGGGGCGCGCGCACGGACAAAGGCCGTGTACCGATCCGCCCCTGTGCCCTGTCGGCGGCATCAGGCAGCATGTCCTCCATGTCCGTACTGACGCGCGACGAAGCGCAAGCCCGTGCCACCCTCCTGGACGTCCACCGGTACACGGTCGAACTCGACCTCACCACCGGGGACGACACCTTCGACTCCCGTACCGTGATCCGCTTCGCGGTGACGGCGGGCCACACCGGCGCGGACACGTTCGTCGAGGTCAGGCCCGCCGAGCTGCGATCGGCCACCCTCGACGGCCGGCCCCTGGACACCGGCACCCTCACCGACGGCCGACTGCCCCTGACGGGCCTCGCCGAGGGCGAGCACGAACTGCGCGTGGACGCCGCGATGCGCTACTCCCGCACCGGCGAGGGCATGCACCGCTTCACCGACCCCGTCGACGACGAGACCTACCTCTACACCCAGATGTCCCTGGACGACGCGGCAGCCGTCTTCGCCAACTTCAACCAGCCCGACCTCAAGGCCGTCTTCGAGTTCACCGTGCGCGCCCCCGAGGGCTGGACCGTCCTCGCCAACGGCATCACCACCGAAACCAGCGACGGACTCTGGCAGGCCGCCCCCACCCCGCGCATCTCCACCTACCTCGTCGCCGTCGCCGCCGGCCCCTGGCACTCCGTCCGCAGCGAGCACCGCGGCCTCCCCTTCGGCCTGCACTGCCGCCGCTCCCTCGCCCCCCACCTCGACACCGACGCCGACGAACTCCTCGACATCACGCGCGCGTGCTTCGACCGCTACCACGAGAAGTTCGAGGAGCCCTACCCCTTCGACTCCTACGACCAGGCGTTCGTCCCCGAGTTCAACTTCGGCGCCATGGAGAACCCCGGCCTCGTCACCTTCCGCGACGAGTTCGTCTACCGTTCCGCCGTCACCGACACCGAACGCCAGACCCGCGCCATGGTCATCGCCCACGAGATGGCCCACATGTGGTTCGGCGACCTCGTCACCCTCCAGTGGTGGGACGACATCTGGCTGAACGAGTCCTTCGCGGAGTACATGGGCTACCAGACCCTCACCGAGGCCACCCGCTACACCGACACCTGGACCGACTTCGGCGTCTCCCGCAAGGCCTGGGGCTACGACGCCGACCAGCGCCCCTCCACCCACCCCGTCGCCCCCGAGGCCGTCGACGACACCGCCGCCGCCCTCGTCAACTTCGACGGCATCTCCTACGCCAAGGGCGCCTCCGCCCTGCGCCAACTCGTCGCCTGGCTCGGCGAGAAGGACTTCCTGGCCGGCATCAACACCCACTTCGCCCGCCACCGCTTCGGCAACGCCACCCTGGCCGACTTCATCGACTCCCTGGCCGCCGCCACCGAACGCGACGTCCACGCCTGGGCCGACGCCTGGCTGCGCACCACCGGCGTCGACACCCTCACCCCGCGCCTCACCAACGGCGACGCCGGCGGGTACACCCTCACCGTCCGCCACGACGGCAGCCGCCCCCACCGCGTCGCCGTGGGCCTCTACGACCACGACGCCGGCGGCGACGGCACGCTCACCCTCCGCGAGCGCCTCCACGTCGACGTCCCCCAGGACGCCCCGGAGCCCATCGGCAAGCGCCCCGCCCTGCTCCTCGTCAACGACGGCGACCTGACCTACGCCAAGGTCCGCTTCGACCCCGAGTCCTTCAAGACCGTCCGCACCGCCCTCTCCGGCCTCCCCGACCCGCTCACCCGCGCGGTCGTCTGGAACGCCCTGCGCGACGCCGTACGCGACGGCCAACTCCCGCCCGCGGACTATCTGGAGACCGTCCGCGCCCACCTCCCGCGCGAAACGGACCTCGCCCTCGTCCAGGGCGTCCTCACCTTCGCGTCGACCGTCGTCGCCGACCGCTACCTGCCCCCGCAAAAACGCCCCGCGGCCCTCGCCGCCCTCGCCTCCCTGTGCCGCGACCTCATCCGCCGCACCGAGGACGGCGACCACCCCGGCCTGCGCCTCATCGCCGTACGCCACTTCATCGACGTCGCCGCCCACCCCGACACCATCGCCGCCTGGCTCGCCGACGGCACGGTCCCCGGCGGCCCCGAACTCGACCCCGAACTGCGCTGGCGCGTCCTGGCCAGGCTCGCGGTCCTCGGCGCCACCGACGAGGCGGAGATCGACGCCGAACTCGCCCGTGACCCCAGCGCCTCCGGCCAGGAAGGCGCCGCCCGCTGCCGGGCCGCCCTGCCCGACCCCGAGGCCAAACTCCGGGCCTGGGAACAGATGTTCAGCTCGGACGCGCTCTCCACCTACCTCTTCGTCGCCACCGCCCAGGGCTTCTGGCAGCCCGAACAGACCGACCTCACCGAGGAGTACGTCAAGCGGTACTGGACCGACGCCGTCGCCGTCGCCGCCGGCCGCGGCCCCGCCATGGCCGACGCCGCCGGCCGCTGGGCCTTCCCCGCCCACGCCGTCACCCCCGACACCCTCCGCCTCGGCGAGGAGTGCCTGCGCGACGCCGCCCCCATACCGGCACTGCGCCGCAAACTCGCCGACCAACTCGACGACCTGGACCGCGCACTGCGCGTACGGGAAGGAGCGCGGGAGCAGGCGTAACGCCCCCACCGTCCGGAACGGGTACGTACGGGTACGGGCAACGGGCCCGCGTACGGTACGGGTGTCCGTGTGGGGCCGGGGACACCCCCTGCTCCACACACCCTCCCCACGGCAAGCCCCGTACCCCCTTTCGGGTTCCGATCGTTGGTCTTCCCGGGCGCGTCGCCCCAGCCCCGTTCAAGCTGGAACTCCCCAGCCACGCGCCCCGGGAGGACCACCATGCGCACGCCGCCCCTCGCCTCAGGCGCCGAAGGCCCCGACGCCCTGCGGCCCTTGCTCGACACGGTCCTCGGCGCCCTCGCGGACGGTGGACACGCGCGCGGCGGCCCCCTCCCGGCCGGCGGACCCGAAACCGTCGCTCAGCGGATACGCGCCGCAGCCGGTGACTTCCTGCCCGACAAGGGCGACGACAACGCCCTGTACGACCTCGTGCGCGCCCTCGCCGAAGGCGCCGCCGACCCCGCGCACCCCCACTGCGCCGCCCACCTGCACTGCCCGCCCCTCGCCGTCGCCACCGCCGCAGACCTCGCCGCCAGTGCCCTCAACCCGTCCCTCGACTCCTGGGACCAGGCCCCGGCCGCCTCCGAACTCGAAGCACTGGTCACGAGGACCCTCGCCGCCGAGATCTACGGAGGCGCAAGGGCGAGTGAGCAGACACCGGCCGTAGCGCCCCGGAGGCGAACCGAGCCTCCAAAGCAAGGGGACGCCCTCGTCACCACCGGCGGCACCGAAGCCAACCAACTCGCCCTGCTCCTCGCCCGCGAGACACACCCGGGCGTCCGCCTCGTGCACGGCGCCAACGCCCACCACTCCCTGCCCCGCGCCGCCTGGCTCCTCGGCCTCCCCGAACCCGTCGTGGTCCCCGCCCCCGCCGGCACCCTCGACCCCGCCGCCCTCGACGAAGCCCTCACCGAGCTGCCGGGCCCCCGCGGCTCACTCCTCGTCGCCGCCACCGCCGGCACCACCGACGCCGGACTCATCGACCCGCTGCCCCAGATCGCCGCCCTCTGCGCCGCCCACGGCACCCGGCTCCACGTCGACGCCGCCTACGGCGGCGGACTCCTCTTCAGCGCGCGCCACCGCACCCAACTCGCCGGCCTCGAACACGCCGACACCGTCACCCTCGACCTGCACAAACTCGGCTGGCAACCCGTCGCCGCAGGCCTCCTCACCGTCAAGAACCCCAGCGACCTGGCCGCACTCGCCCACCAAGCCGACTACCTCAACGCCGACGACGACACCGAAGCAGGTCTCCCCGACCTCCTCGGCCGCTCCCTGCGCACCACCCGACGAGCCGACATCCTCAAGATCGCCGTCACCCTCAAAACCCTCGGCCGCCACGGACTTGGCGCCCTCGTCGACCAGGTCTGCGCCCACGCCCACGAGTTCGCCCGCCTCGTCCGGACCCACCCCGGCTTCGAACTCCACGACCCGCCCACCATCAGCACCGTGCTCTTCCGGCCCGCCGGAGCATCCGACGACGCCGTCGCCGCCGTACGCCGAAAACTCCTCCACGACGGACGCGCCGTCCTCGGCCGCGCCCATCTCGACGGCCGCCTCTGGCTCAAGGTCACCCTCCTCAACCCCCACACCCGGCCGGACGACCTGGCCGCACTTCTGAAGCTGGTGGAAGGAAACCTCCCCTCATGACACCCCCCACGCCCGCCGACAACCCGGCCGCCACCTCCACCCCCGACGCCCCCCACGACCTCGTCGGCATCGGCATCGGCCCCTGCAACCTCTCCCTCGCCGCGCTCGCCCACCCCATCCCCGACCTCGACACCGTCTTCTACGAACAACACCCCCGCTTCGACTGGCACCCCGGGCTCCTCATCGACGGCGCCACCGTCCAAGTCCCCTTCCTCGCCGACCTGGTCACCCTCGCCGACCCCGCCAGCCCCTGGTCGTTCCTCAGCTATCTCAAGAGCCGCGACCGGCTCTTTCCGTTCTACTTCGCCGAGCGCTTCCACATCCAGCGCGCCGAATACGACGCCTACTGCCGCTGGGTCAGCCAGAACCTGCCCCGACTGCACTTCGGCCACCAGGTCGACGCCGTCCGCTGGAACCCCGAACGAGACGTGTTCGAAATCGACTTCACCCAACTCGACACCGACGGAGAAGCCGAGGCCCTCGGCCGGACGTACACGAGGAACGTCGTCCTCGGCATCGGCAGCGAGCCCTACATCCCCGAACCCCTCAAACCACTCGTCGAAGCCCCCACCGTGCCCGTCCTGCACGCAGCCGACTACCTCACCCACCGCGACCGGCTCCTCACAGCCGAACACGTCACCGTCATCGGCTCAGGACAGACCGGCGCCGAGATCTTCCTCGACCTCCTGCGCCACCGCCCCGCCGGACGCGAGAAAATCCACTGGCTGGGACGCACCGAGGCCTTCGCCCCCATGGAGTACTCCAAACTCGGCCTCGAACACTTCACCCCCGACCACACCCGCTACTTCCACGCCCTCACCGAACCCGTACGCGACCGCCTCGTCGCCGCCCAGTGGCAACTCCACAAAGGCATCGGCGCCGACACCATCGCCGCCATCCACGACGAGCTCTACCGCCGGACCCTCCACGGCGGCTGGCCCGAAGCCGTCCTCACCCCCGGTGTCCGCGTCCGCACCGCCGGCCGCGTCGCCACCACCAAAGTCGAACTCCACCTCGAACACACCCAGCAGGGCAGCCGCTCCCGCCTCACCACCGACGCCGTCGTCCTCGCCACCGGCTACCGAGACCGCCCCCTCGACCGCATTCTCGCCGGCCTCGACCCCTACCTCCGCCGCGACAACGCCGAACGCCCCCGCATCGACGAACAGTTCAGACTCGACCTCGACCCGGCCATCACCGGCTCCGGCAGCCACGTCTACGTCCAGAACGCCGAACTCCACACCCACGGCGTCGGCACCCCCGACCTCGGACTCGTCGCCTGGCGCAGCGCCGCCATCCTCAACTCCCTCACCGGCCGGGCCCCCTACCCCCAGCCGACTAGAACCGCCTTCACCACCTTCGGCCTCGAACAACCACTGCCCGCGGTCCCGACCCCACGGCAGAGCCAGGAACGAGAAAAGGGCCAGCACCATGTGCTGACCCCCCTCGTGGACGGAATCTGAGGCACCCCGCCGCTCACCGAAGACCGGTGACTAGAACACCGGCGTGCCGTCGCGCGTCAACTTCCAGTCCACCGACGCGAACTCCTTCGGATCCAGCACACCCTTCGCCGTCACCCACTCGGAGATCCGCGTCCGGATCTCCGTCGACTCCGACCACAACTCCTGCGCCGACGCCACATGCGGGAACGCCCCGCCGCCATTGGCACGGTAGTTGTTCACCGCGAACACGAACTGCTGCGCGTCATCCAACGCCACACCGTTGTAGGCCAGGTTCTTGATCCGCGAACCCGCCGCCTGCGCGATGTCGATGTCGTACGTCAGCCCCGACACGTAGTCGTAGTTGTAGTCCGGCCGGTTCTCCGCGTTCGTCAGCTTCTCCACGTCGACCGCCGCACCCGCCGCCGTCCGCACGAAGTACTGCGCCGAGTACTCCAGGTACGCCCGCACCTGCGCGCCCGTCATCAACTTCGCGACCAGCGTGTTGTCGTACACGTACAGACTCGACAGATCCCGGATCGTCACCTCGCCGGCCGGGATCTCCGACGTCCGCGAGAACGGCGACGCCTGCGCGATCACCGGCAGCGAGGCATACGCCGTCCCCACCAGCGCCGCCCTCACCACGTCCTCCTGGACCTTCGTGATCAGGTCGATGATCGGAGCGTCCTTGTAACGCGCCTCCACCGTCGTGAGCGGGTCCGTCGCCGTACCGACCACCTGATTGACGTACGCCACGACAACGTCGTGCTCGTCCTTCAGCAACTTGGTGATCTTCGGATCATCGGCGACCGTCTTCGAGTCGCGCACCGTCGCCGCGACCGACTCGACAGCCCACTTGCCCTTCTCGAACACCAGCTCCACGTCGAACAACGACAACCGCTCCGCGTACGCCAGCGGCTCCGACAGCACCACCGTCCTGCCGGTCGCCGTGTTGGTGACCTTCAGCTCGGCGATCTCCGTGTGCGCGTGCCCGACAAGAATCGCGTCGATACCCGGCACCTGCTGCGCCACGAGCGCCGCCGAGTTCTCGATGTACGGCAACTGGTCACCGTACGACGAAGTGCCCGAGGACCCCGAGTGCGCCGACACGACCACCACGTCCGCGCCCATCGAACGCAGCTTCGGCACCCACTTCGCCGCCTGCTCCTCCAGACCCGGGAACGTCAGCTTCCCCTGCACATACGCCTTGTCCCAGATCGCGATCCCCGGGTTCGTCAGCCCCAGCACCGCCACCTTGACCGGCGGAGCACCCTTCACCTGGAACGTCTTCATGAAGTACGGAGGGAAGGCGGGCTTCAGCGTCTTCGCGTCCAGCGCGTTCGCACCCAGCAGCGGGAAACGGCACTGCGACTCGAACTTGCGCAGCGTCTCGATGCCGTAGTTGAACTCGTGGTTGCCGAGCGCCACCGCGTCGTACCCGATGGCGTTCATCGCCTGCGCCATCGGGTGCACCGGACCACCCTTGGCGGTGATCGGGTCGACCTTCGCGTAGTAGTACGTCAGCGGGGTGCCCTGAATCGTGTCGCCCGCGTCGATCAGCAGCGTGTTGCAACGCCCCTTCTCCTTGCGGACCTGCTCCACCAGCGTGGAGATACGGGCCAGCCCCTGCGCGTTGCCCTTCGCGTCGGAGTACTCCGCGTTCTTGAAGTAGTCCCAGTTGAAGATGTGCCCGTGCAGGTCGGTCGTGCCCATCACGGTCAGGGAGTACCGCTTCCCCGGCTTCGCGGGCTTCCTCGCCTCCGCGGCCTGCGCCGCCGGCGCCACGACAGCACTGGTCAGCGCCACCCCCGCCCCGGTCACAGCGGACTTCTTCAGGAACTTCCGGCGGTTCAACGGCATGTTTCGAGCTCCTCGGGGAATGGTCAATGACGCGCGTAGATTCTGACCCGGACACGACCGGCGGCAACAGCCCCCCAAGGTTTCGATCTGGTGACCGCCAGACTCCGGAACACCGTCCGCAACCGCCCCGCGAGTGACAGAGTGGGACGTATGACCTCCAGCCCGGAGCACCCCACCGCCGTCCCCTACGGCACCCCGGACGCCCCCCGCATCGCCGTCCGCGGCGAAGCCCACCTCGAAGTCGACCCCGAGATCGCCCGCATCGGCATCACCATCGGCGCAAGGGGCACAGACCGCCGCTCGGCGCTGGACGACCTGACCCGCCGCAACGCCACCGTCCTCGACCTCGTGAAAACGTACGGCGAGGCAGTGGAACGCCTGGAAACAGGAGCCTTCTCCATCGCCCCGGAACTCACCAGACACGGCCGCGGAGAACGCGTCCGGGCCTACCACGGCCGCGTCCACCTCACCGCCGAACTCACCGACTTCACCGCCCTCGGCGAACTGACCAGCCGCCTCGCCGACCTGGACCTCACCAGGGTCGACGGCCCCTGGTGGGCCCTGCGCCCCGACTCCCCGGCCCACCGCGACGCCCGCCGACAGGCGGTCCGGGAAGCGGTACAACGGGCTCGCGAGTACGCGGAAGCCCTGGGCACCTCGCTGGCGGCCCTGGTGGAACTGGCGGACGTGGGCGCCGAGGCCGCACAGCCCATGGGGTACGAGGCCCAGTCCCGCTCCCTGCACCGCGCGGCCTTCGCCGGCGCCGAGGCCGCGGACGAGGCGGCACCACTCGACCTGGAACCGCAGCGGCAACAGGTCTACGCACAGGTGAACGCCCGCTTCACGATGGCGCCGCCACAGCTGTGAATGGACAGGTGAACAGACGGGCGAACGGACAGGTGAGTAGATAGGAGAACAGGCAGGTGAACAGGCAGGTGAACAGACCACTGAAATGTTCAGCCGAAATGCTCATCAGAGCAGCCCCGCGCACAGTTCAATCGTTGTCAATAACCCTTCACGCAAAGGTTGTTGAGTAGTCATGCAGGGCCAATTCGCTACCCACCGGTAAGGCCTACGCTCGAAGTATGCGTCGAGCAAAGATCGTCTGTACCCTGGGCCCCGCCACCGACTCGTACGACCAGATCAAAGCACTGGTCGATGCCGGAATGGACGTAGCCCGCTTCAACCTCAGCCACGGCACCCACGCCGAACACGAGGTGCGTTACCAGCACGTCCGCAAGGCCGCCGACGAAACCGGCCGCAGCATCGGCCTCCTCGCCGACCTTCAAGGCCCGAAGATCCGACTCGGCAGCTTCGCCGAAGGCCCCGTACTCCTCGAACGCGGCGACACCTTCACCATCACCGTCGAAGAAGGCGTCGAAGGCAACCAGCAGACCTGCGGAACCACGTACGCGGGCCTCGCCACCGACGTCACCCCGGGCGAACTCGTCCTCGTCGACGACGGCAAGGTCTGCCTGGAAGTCACCGCCGTCGACGGACCCCGCGTCCACACCAGGGTCGTCGAAGGCGGAGTGATCTCCGACCACAAGGGCCTCAACCTCCCCGGCGTGGCGGTGTCGGTCCCCGCCCTCTCCGACAAGGACGAGGCGGACCTGCGCTGGGCGCTGCGCACCGGCTTCGACGTCATCGCGCTGTCCTTCGTGCGCAGCGGACGCGACATCGAGGACGTCCACCGCATCATGGACGAGGAACACCGGCGCCTCCCGGTCATCGCCAAGGTCGAGAAGCCGCAGGCGGTCGAAGCGATCGACGACATCGTCGCCGCCTTCGACGGCATCATGGTCGCCCGCGGCGACCTCGGCGTCGAGATGCCCCTGGAGCAGGTCCCCATCGTCCAGAAGCGCGCGATCAAGCTGGCCAAGCGCAACGCCAAGCCGGTCATCGTCGCCACCCAGATGCTCGACTCGATGATCGAGAACTCCCGCCCGACCAGGGCGGAGGCCTCGGACGTCGCGAACGCGGTCATCGACGGCACGGACGCGGTGATGCTGTCCGGCGAGACGAGCGTGGGCAAGTACGCCATCGAGACGGTCCGCACGATGGCGAAGATCGTCGAAGCGGCCGAGGAGGACATCCTGGCCAAGGGCCTACCGCCCCTCACGGACCGCAACAAGCCCCGCACACAGGGCGGCGCCGTGGCCCGCGCGGCGGCCGAGATGGGCGACTTCCTCGGCGCGAAGTTCCTGGTCGCGTTCACCCAGTCCGGCGACACCGTGAAGCGCCTCTCCCGCTACCGCTCCCCGATCCCGCTCCTGGCCTTCACCCCGGACCCGGCGACCCGGTCCCAGCTGACGCTGACGTGGGGCGTGGAGACGTTCCTGGGCCCACACGTCGACTCGACGGACGCGATGGTCGACCAGGTGGACGAGCTGCTCCTGAAGTACGGGCGCTGCCAGAAGGGCGACATCGTGGTGATCACGGCCGGCTCCCCGCCCGGGGTCTCGGGGTCGACCAATCTGGTGCGGGTGCACCACATCGGCGAGGACGACAGTCCCAAGTAGGCCATGAAAGCGAAGGGCCCCTCCCGGCGGAGGGGCCCTTTTCGGTTCAGTGCTTGGGGCCTACCTGGATGTCCATCAGGGCTACGGAGGCTTTGCGGGCGACGGAGGTGTTCTTGCCGTTCGGCCGTTTCCAGTCGACCCCGACTTTGTCGAGGGCGTCGGTGTAGAGCCGCGTGATGTCGGACGAGAGGTTCGTGAAGAAGTAGCGCGGGTATTCGTAGCGCTTGATTTCACCGGCGATGACCTTCTCGGTCCAGTTGGTGATTCGGCAGCCGTCGGAGTGGACGAGTCCCCGGATGAACTCCCATGGGTGCGAGTCGACGACAACCTGCTGCCAGTCGTCGAGAACGATCCGGCGCTCGTGCTTCTTGCCGGGCCCGTGCTGAGGGAACAAGCAGGGCCAGTGGGCGCTGTAGCCGACCACGGAAACGTAGCCCTGAGCTTGGACACGGTAAGCGCGCTTTCCAGGGTTCAGCGTCTGTACGGCCGCTTCGCACGCGTCGATCAGACCGGGCCACGCGTCCGCGCACGCGATGCGCAGGTAGTGCCCCGTGCGCGGATGGGCGCTGATACATCCGTCACCGAGATACAGGCCGAGCAGGTAGGAATAGGCCGCTGTGTCTTCGGGCTGGCTCGGGACAGGCCGGCATCGGACGCACGGGCTCACCTGCATACGTGGTAACGGGTCGATTCGCGTCTGCCAGGAGCGGATTGCGGCGCGGGATATCCCCGTCTCCTTGCTGACGGAGTTCAGGCTGCGTCCCTGACCCACCAGAACCAGGACTCGCTCGCGAGTGCCAACGTCGTACATGTGGACAGCCTGTGGGGTTGCCCACGTCGACGCGCAGCAAAAAGCGGATGTTCACTAGAATGAGAACATCCGCTTTCTGTAGCTACCTTGCAATCCAAGGAAAAGTGCCCCGAGTCGGATTCGAACCGACGCTGGATGGGTTTTGAATCCATGGCCTCTACCGCTGGGCTACCGGGGCCCCCTTCGAAACGAAGGTCAGCGGTCACCCGCCGTGACACCACCATACCGCAGCTGGGTACGCTCTTGGGAGCAGCACCCCTGCCCTGATCAAGGAGCCCCCGTGACCGCCCCCGAGTCGCCCCAGCCCGCAGACGCGCCCGACGACGACAAGTCGCACGTGCCTCCGCTGACGACCCGTGTCGTCATCGCCGAGGACGAGGCGCTCATCCGGCTCGATCTCAAGGAGATGCTCGAAGAGGAGGGCTACTCCGTCGTCGGTGAGGCCGGTGACGGCGAGGAGGCCGTGGAGCTCGCCCGTGAGCACCGGCCCGACCTCGTCATCCTCGATGTGAAGATGCCGAAGCTCGACGGCATCTCGGCGGCCGAGAAGATCGCCGAGGAGTCCATCGCGCCGGTGCTGATGCTGACCGCCTTCTCGCAGCGCGACCTCGTCGAGCGGGCCCGGGACGCCGGGGCCATGGCGTACCTCGTGAAGCCGTTCAGCAAGAGCGATGTCGTGCCGGCGATCGAGATGGCGGTGTCGCGGTTCAACGAGCTGCGGACGCTGGAGAAGGAGATCGCGGATCTCACCCTGCGGCTGGAGACCCGCAAGCTCGTCGACCGCGCCAAGTCGGTCCTGCAGACGGAGTACGGCCTGTCCGAGCCCGCCGCGTTCCGGTGGATCCAGAAGACGTCGATGGACCGGCGCATGTCCATGCAGCAGGTCGCGGAGGCGGTCATCGCGGACGCCGAGGAGAAGAAGGCGGCGAAGGGGTAGCCTCCGCCCGGTACAGCGGAAGAGGCCCGCGTCCCCTGGCAAGGGGGCGCGGGCCTCTTCGTGGCCTGGGGAGGATCAGTCCTCGCCCAGGTAGGCCTTCCGTACGGACTCGTCGTGCAGCAGGTCCTGACCGGTGCCGGAGAGCACGATGTTGCCGACCTCCATGACGTGTCCCTGGTCGGCGAGGGAGAGCGCCGCCTGGGCGTTCTGCTCGACGAGGAGGATCGTCGTGCCGGATGCCTTGAGTTCGGCGATGGTGGCCATGATCTTCTGCATCATGATCGGCGAGAGGCCCATGGAGGGTTCGTCGAGCATCAGCAGTTTCGGCTGGGACATGAGCGCGCGGCCCATGGCCAGCATCTGCTGTTCGCCGCCCGACAGTGTTCCTGCGGCCTGCTTGCGGCGCTCTCCGAGGATGGCGAAGAGGTCGTAGGCGCGCTGGATGTCCTTCTCGATGCCGGCCTTGTCGTTGCGGAGGAAGGCGCCGAGCCGCAGGTTGTCCTCGATGGTCATGCGGGGGAAGATGTGCCGCCCCTCGGGGGAGTGGGCGAGCCCCAGGGAGACGATCTGGTGGGCGGGGACCTTCTTCAGCGACCGGCCGTCGAACTTGATCTGGCCGCCGACGGGCTTGAGGAGGCCCGACAGGGTGCGCAGGGTGGTGGTCTTGCCGGCGCCGTTGGTGCCGATGAGGGTGACCACCTGGCCGGCTTCGACCTTGAACGAGATGCCCTTGACGGCTTCGATCTTGCCGTAGGCGACTCGGAGGTCCTCGACCTCCAGGAGTGCGGTCATCGGTCGGTCTCCTTGCCGGGCGCGGCGTCCTTGGTGGTGTCGGCGTGTGTCTCGGCTGCCGAGACCTCCGTGATCTCGTCGGTGCCGGGGGCGCCTTCGAAGGGTTCTCCGAGGTAGGCGGCGACGACACGCTCGTCGCCCTGCACGGTCGCGCTGTCGCCTTCGACGAGTTTTTCGCCCTGCACGAGGACGGCGACGCGGTCGCAGAGGTTGAAGATGAACCGCATGTCGTGCTCGATGACGAGTACGGCGATGCCCTGGTCGCGGATGGCGAAGACGAGTTCCTCGGTGGCCCGGGTCTCCTGCGGGTTCATTCCGGCGGTGGGCTCGTCGAGGAGGAGCAGCCCGGGCTCGCTGGCCAGGGCTCGTGCGATCTCGAGCTTGCGCTGCTCGCCGTAGGGGAGGTTCCTGGCGAGGTGGTCGCGCTTGTGGGCCAGGCCGATGAACTCCAGGAGTTCCATGGCGCGTTCTTCGGAGGCTTTCTCGGCCTTCTTGAAGCCGGGACCGCGCAGGAGTGCGGACCAGAGGCCTTCTTTGGTGCGGGTGTGGCGGCCGACGAGCACGTTTTCGAGGACCGTCATGTTGGCGAAGAGACGGATGTTCTGGAACGTGCGTGCGACGCCGGCCGCGGTGACCTTGAAGGACTTGGGCGGCAGGACGGTGCCCTTGTAGCGGACCTCTCCCTCGGTGGGGATGTAGAGGCCGGTGAGGCAGTTGAAGAAGGTCGTCTTGCCGGCGCCGTTGGGGCCGATGAGTCCGACGATCTCGCCGCTGTTGACGGTGAGGTCGACGTTGCGTACGGCGGTGAGGCCGCCGAAGCGCATGGTGACGCCGCGTGCGTCGAGTACGGCCTGGCCGGTGGCGGCGGTGTTCGGTGCGGTGGTTTCGGTAGTCATGGTGGTCAGACCCCTGTCTTGCTGAGGACTGTGGGTGCTTCCGCGTCTTCGTGGAATTCGAGCTGGCGGCGCCGGTTCGGGATGAGGCCTTCCGGGCGGAAGCGCATCAGCAGGACGAGCGTGAGGCCGAAGGCGAGGAGCTGGTAGTCGCCGAGGAACTGGAGCTTGGCCGGGATCAGGTAGAGCAGTGCGGCGCCGACGAGGGGGCCGCTGATGGTGCCCATGCCGCCGAGGACGACGGCTGCGAGCAGGAAGGCCGAGTTGGGCGGTACTACGTGGGCGAACTGGTACTGCTCGGGGGTCACGGTGTAGGTGACGTGGGCCTGGACCGTACCGGCGAGGCCGGCGAGGGCGGCGCCGAGGGCGAAGGCGATGAGCTTGACCCGGAAGCCGTTGATGCCCATGGCGAGGGCGGCGGTCTCGTCCTCGCGGATGGCGATCCAGGCGCGGCCGATACGGGAGTCGCTGCTGCGCCGGAAGACGATCACGACGATCAGGGTGATCAGGAGCATCAGCAGGAAGTAGTTGGCGAAGCGGGCGATGGTGAAGCCGCCGAAGCTGTGCGCCTGGCCGAAGTCGAAGCCGAGGATGTTGAGGTTGGGGATGGAGGAGATGCCGTTGGAGCCGTTGGTGATGTCCGGGCCGGAGGTGCCGTCCATGTTGAGGACGCCGATCCGGAAGATCTCACCGAAGCCGAGGGTCACGATGGCGAGGTAGTCGCCGCGCAGCCGCAGGGTGGGGGCGCCGATGAGGACGCCGAAGATCATGGCGACGGCGGCGCCGAGCAGGGCGGACAGCCAGAACGGGAGGTGGATGTCGAAGGGGGAGGAGGGGGAGCCGGAGACCATGGCCGCGGTGTAGGCGCCGACGCCGAGGAAGGCGACGTATCCGAGGTCGAGGAGGCCGGCGAGGCCGACGACGATGTTCAGGCCGAGGGCGACGGTGGCGAAGATCAGGATGTAGACGCCGATGGTCGCGTACTGGTCGTCGGACTGGGTGAAGGGGAAGGCGGCGGCTGCGAGGAAGGCGCCGAGCAGCGTCACGTTGCGGTGCTTCGCCGTGATGGCGGAGATCCTGCTGACGAGGCCGGCCTTGGCGACGGCGGCGAAGCCGAAGCCGGTGGTGAGGAGGAAGCCGAGGAAGAGTTCGTCGTATTCGGTGCCGATGCCGTAGGTGAAGACGGTCAGGGCGAGGCCGAGTACCGCGACGATGATGAGGATCTCGGCGTACGCGGGCAGCTTGCGGGCCGGGGTGGGGGTGCCGGAGGCGAAGGCCGCTTTGATGACGGCGATGTTGTTGCGTGCGTCGAGGACGAGTCGCTCGCGGGGGGTGTCCTCGGGGTCGGCGGTGTCGGGCTCGGGCCGTTCGAACGGCAGGGCGAGTGCTCCGAGGAGGGCGCCGAGGGTGGCGATGGCGACGATGTAGCCGCCGGGTTCGAGGTTGACGATGCCGCCGAGCTGGAAGGTGATCGCGAGGATCGTGTACCAGGCGGTGGCGAAGGTACCGAGGGCGGCGAGCCGGAGGGCGCTGGTGGCGCCTGCGGGTACCAGCCAGCCCAGGCCCTTGACGCCGTAGGAGGCGAGGCCGAACAGGGTGGTGAGGACGCCGCCGATGAGGACGAGGACCTGGAGGCCGCCCGGGTAGCCGTAGACGGTGAGGTCGCCGGGGAACGCCGACGTCCAGGTCCAGGCGAGGAAGGCGGAGACGATGGTGAGGGCGCCGCCGCCGGTGGCGAGGGCGCGGCCGATGGCCGGGGGGATGGGGACGAGGCCCTCGGGCGTTCCCGGGTTCGGGGTGCTGGGCGACTCGGGGGTGGTGGTCTGTGTGGTCATCGGTGTCACGCCCTGTCCGCAACGCGCTCGCCGAGCAGGCCCTGTGGCCTGAACAGGAGTACGAGGATGAGGAGTACGAAGGCCCAGACGTTGGCCCAGGACTGGCCGCCGAGCTGCGACATGCCGGGGACGTCGGCGATGTAGGCGGTGGCCATGGTTTCGGCGAGGCCGAGGGCGAGGCCGCCGATCATGGCTCCGTAGATGTTGCCGATGCCGCCGAGGACGGCGGCGGTGAAGGCCTTGAGGCCGAGGATGAAGCCCATGCGGAAGTTGATCTCGCCGTACTTGAGGCCGTAGGCCAGGCCTCCCACGGCGGCGAAGGCGGCGCCGAGGGCGAAGGCGACCACGATGATCTGGTCGGTGTTGATGCCCATGAGCTTGGCGGTGTCCGGGTCCTGGGCGGTGGCCTGCATGCCGCGTCCGGTGCGGGTCTTCATCACGAAGTAGGCGAGGATCGCCATGCTGATGGGGGCGGCGGTGAAGAGGAAGATGTCACCGGTCTGGATGGTGACGCTGCCGATCTCGAAGGGTCCGCCGGGGATGTTCGGGAAGACGATGGACGACGTGGCCTTCGGGTACCAGGCCCACACCGCCTGCTGGAGGGCGAGGGAGAGGCCGATGGCGGTGATGAGGGGGGCGAGGCGTGGCGCGCTGCGCAGGGGGCGGTAGGCGAACCGTTCCGCTCCTACGGCGACCGTGACGGAGACGAGGACGGCGCCGACGAGCATGAGGGGCAGCGCGAGCCACATGGTGGTGCCGTTGGGCATGATGTACAGATAAACCGTGAGAGCGCCGAACGCCCCGGTCATGAAGATCTCGCCATGGGCGAAGTTGATGAGCTGGACGATGCCGTAAACCATTGTGTAGCCGATGGCGACGAGCCCGTACATGGATCCCAGTAGCAGGCCGTTGACCAGCTGCTGCGGCAGTTCGTTCACCGCATGTCCTCCGAGACGTTCGGATGTCGGATGTTCGACGGATGTGACCGGATGTGAGTCCGCGCGGGGCGCCTGTGGTGCGGCGCCCCGCGCGGCTCTTCCGTGCTGTGGGTGAGGGTCAGCCGGTGTAGGTACCGGACTTCACGGGCGACCAGGCGCCGTTCTCGACGGCGTAGACGGTGAGCTGCTTGTTCGTGGCGTCACCGTACTCGTCGAAGGAGACCTTGCCGGTCACACCCTCGAAGGAGACGTTCTGCATGGCCTCGGTGACCTTGGCGCGGGCGTCGTCCGGGAGCTTGCCGTCGTTGTCCTCGACGACCTTCTTCACGGCCTCGATGATCGCCCAGGCGGAGTCGTAGGAGTAGCCGCCGTAGGCCTCGTAGGCCTCCTTGTAGCCCGCGGCCTTGTAGTTGGCGACGAACTCCTTGGCGGAGGGCAGTTCCTCGACCGGCGCGCCGACCGAGGTGGCGAGGTCGCCGGTGGCGCTGGCGCCGGCCAGCTTGATGAAGTCGGCGCTGTAGATGCCGTCACCGCCGACGACCGGGATCTTGGCGCCCGCGGCCTTGATCTGCTTGCTGAGCGGGCCGGCCTGCGGGTACTCGCCGCCGTAGTAGACGACGTCCGCGCCGGAGCTCTTCACCTGCGTGGCGATCGCGGAGAAGTCCTTGGTCTCGGGGTCGATGTGCTGGGTGCCGACCACCGAGCCGCCGAGCTTCTTGAACTCCTCCGTGAAGGTGGCGGCCAGACCGGCGCCGTAGGTCTTCTTGTCGTCGATGACGAAGACCTTCTTCTTCTTGGAGTCGTTGAAGACGTACTGCGCGGCGAACGGGCCCTGGATGGCGTCCGTGGTCGCGGTGCGGAAGTACGACTTGTACGGGCGGGTCTTGGTGCCGCCGTTCCAGTCCGTGCCCTGGGTCAGGGCCGGGTTGGTGTTGGCGGGGGAGACCTCGACGAGCTTGGCGTCGTCGAAGACCTTCTGCATGGACTCGGCGACGGAGGAGTTCAGCGGTCCGACCACACCGAGGACCGCCTTGTCGGCGACCAGCTTGGTGGCGTTCTGCTGGCCCGAGGAGGGCTGGGCCTGGTCGTCGAGGGCCTCGATCTTGAACGTGATGCCGTCGACGTACTTCTTCTCGTTCGCCTGCTTGGCGGCGAGGTCGACGGAGTTCTTGATGCCGAGGCCCAGTGCGGACAGGTCGCCGGTCAGCGGGGCGTCGACACCGATGGTCACGGTGGTGCCACCGCTGCCGGAGTCCGAGTCACCCTTGTCGTCGCGCGAACCGCAGGCGCTGAGGGTGAGAGCTCCTGCCGCCAAGGTGGCGGTTAGGGCGATGAGCGAGCGTTGACGCACGATCAGTCCTTTCGTGGCACGTCCCTTCCCCGCGGAAGCGACTGAGTCGAGCGCTGGGCCGAAATGACTTCGAGTCCGATGGCGCGGTGACTGGCCGTGACTCTAAGCCCTGGTCCGAGCGTGAAGGCATCGTGAGGGCTGGCTTGTGACTTTCTTGTTATGACGTGCCGGTTGATGATCCCTGAGACGCGGATGTTATCGGCCAGTTTGTCACAAATTATCCGCCGTCCACATTTTGAGAATTTGCACTTCCGGTCGCCCGTCGGCTTGGCCGCGCGGGCACCGGGCCGCAGGCCTTGTGGAGGAGTTCGGAGAGGTCGTGCGGGTATGTACCGCCGAAGATGAAACTGTGCCTTTGTATTGCGCGCGCGTTACGCAGCGTTACGTCCAGCGAGGGCATGCCTGCGTCAAGCGGAAGGCCCGCGCAGTCGACCACCGAGATCTGGACGGTGATCCGGCGGGTGGTCCCGGCGCTGACGGTGGAGGTCTCGGTGGGCGAGATGCGGGCGGTGAGACCGTCGAAGGCGGCGCCGGTGACGCGCAGGGTCACGGGTGGGCCGCTGTGTACGGTCACCGCGAACCGGTACATGCCGCTGGTGGGTTCGGAGGCGAAGGTCGCGGCGAGTCCTGTGTACCGGAACGTGGTGACGTTCGCAGGCCACGGCATGGGGTCGAGGGTGCCCGTGGGGGCGGACGGCTTCGCAGGCGGCAGGGCGATGACTCCGGCTGCCGCGACGGCGAGCGCGGTGGTGCCGAGAACGGCTCTGCGGACGCGTGGCGACAGGGCTCGCCAGCGGTCCGTGAGGCGCGGTGTGTCGGCACCGATGACTTCGTAAGTCTCTTGCGCGTCCGGCGAGTTGACGGGTTCGACGGGGCCGATGCCGGTCATGGTCGCAGCCTCATGGGGGAACCGTAGTGGGGGGTCGGGGGGCGGGCAACGGTGACCTCGGGACGGGTGCGGCCCGGGCCGGGGTTTCCGCCGGCCGGGGGGGGCGCGGGCCGCGCTGCCCGGGCTTCGTCACCTCTCGGCCCCGGCCCGCACCCCCCGGTCCGTCCGGTGTTCGAGGGCGAGGCCCGTCCAGGGCCGTGGCGGGGGTCTGGGGTGCCGCCCCGGGGGAGGGGTGTGGGTGTTGTTGGGGCGGCGGGGGCGGGGATTCCCTCAGCCGGCCGTGGGCGCGTCCCGCAGCAGGCATGTCAGGCGCGCCGTGCACACGCGCTTGTCGGCCTCGTCCGTGATCACGACCTCGTAGGTCGCCGTCGACCGCCCCCGGTGCACCGGCGTGGCCACACCGGTGACCAGTCCGGAGCGGGCCCCGCGGTGGTGGGTGCAGTTCAGGTCCACGCCGACGGCGATCTTCGTGCTGCCGCCGTGCAGCATCGCCCCGACCGACCCGAGCGTCTCGGCCAGCACCGCGGACGCGCCCCCGTGCAGCAGCCCGTACGGCTGTGTGTTGCCCTCGACGGGCATCGTGCCGACGACACGGTCGGCGGACGCCTCGACGATCTGCACGCCCATCCGGTTTCCCAGGTGGCCCGCGGAGAACATGGCGACCACGTCGATACCCAGTGCCGTGTACTCGTCGATGACTTCCTGCGGGAACTTCACGTGCTGCTGCTCACCCATGGGGCCCGGCTCCGTTCGTCCTGGTCGCTGCGGCGTCCGTACGCTACGTCCATCCACTGAGCAAACGCTCAGTCGGTAGCCGATTGTTCCAGACGCACGACCACGGATTTGCTGGCCGGGGTGTTGCTGGTGTCGGCGGTGGCGTCCAGCGGGACCAGGACGTTGGTCTCCGGGTAGTAGGCCGCCGCGCATCCCCGCGCCGTCGGGTAGAACACGATCCGGAAGCCTGGCGCCCGGCGCTCGACGCCGTCCTTCCACTCGCTGACGAGGTCGACGTACGACCCGTCGGCGACCCCGAGGGTCCGCGCGTCCTCGGCGTTCACCAGGACGACCCGGCGGCCGTTCCTGATGCCCCGGTAGCGGTCGTCCAGGCCGTAGATCGTGGTGTTGTACTGGTCGTGCGAGCGCAGGGTCTGCAGGAGCAGGCGGCCTTCGGGGAGCTCGGGGAACTCGACGGGCGCGGCGGTGAAGTTCGCCTTGCC
The DNA here is from genome assembly GCF_014646095.1 of Streptomyces lacrimifluminis. Classification (GTDB taxonomy): domain Bacteria; phylum Actinomycetota; class Actinomycetes; order Streptomycetales; family Streptomycetaceae; genus Streptomyces; species Streptomyces lacrimifluminis. Next base: position 80,425 of record NZ_BMMU01000021.1, read on the forward strand.
GGTCGCCGTCGGGAAGCGCCGCTCGTCGCGCGGGGCGTGCGGGAGGGTGAAACCCGCCGGGTCGGCCACGCGCGCGTTGAAGTTCTCGAAGCCGGGGATCACGCGCGCGATGCGGTCGCGGACCGTGGCGTAGTCCTTCTCGAACTCCTCCCACGGCGTGCGGGACTCCTCGCCCAGGACTCGCCGGGCCAGCCGGCAGACGATGGCCGGTTCGGAGAGCAGGTGTGCGCTCGCCGGGTCCAGGCGGCCCCTGGAGGCGTGCACCATGCCCATGGAGTCCTCGACCGTCACGAACTGCTCTGTGCTTTTCCCGTTCGGGCCGACCTGGAGGTCGCGCTCGGTGCGGCCGAGCGTCGGCAGGATCAGCGCACGCGCGCCCGTGACGGCGTGCGAGCGGTTCAGCTTCGTCGACACGTGCACGGTGAGGCGGGCGCGGCGCATGGCCGCTTCGGTGACCTCCGTGTCCGGGGAGGCGGAGACGAAGTTGCCGCCCATGGCGAAGAAGACCTTGGCCTCGCCGTCGCGCAGGGCGCGGATGGCCCGTACGACGTCGTAGCCGTGTTCGCGGGGCGGGGCGAAGCCGAACTCCTTCTCCAGGGCGTCCAGGAAGGCGGGGGCGGGGCGTTCGAAGATGCCCATGGTGCGGTCGCCCTGCACGTTCGAATGGCCGCGCACCGGGCACACGCCGGCGCCCGGGCGTCCGATGTTGCCGCGCAGGAGAAGGAAGTTGACGACTTCGCGGATGGTGGGCACGGAGTGCTTGTGCTGGGTCAGGCCCATCGCCCAGCACACGATGGTGCGTTCGGAGGCCAGGACCATGCCGAGGGCTTTTTCGATCTCCGCGCGCGTGAGGCCCGTCGCGGTGAGGGTCTCGTCCCAGTCGGCGGCGCGGGCCGCCTCGACGAACTCCTCGTAGCCGTGCGTGTGTTCGCGGACGAAGGCCTCGTCGACCGCGCCTTCAGTGTCCAGGATCAGCTTGTTGAGGAGGCGGAAGAGTGCCTGGTCGCCGCCGATGCGGATCTGTAGGAACAGGTCGTTGAGGGCCGCTCCCTTGATCATGCCCTGGGGGGTCTGCGGGTTCTTGAAGCGTTCCAGGCCGGCCTCGGGCAGCGGGTTGACGCTGATGATCCGTGCGCCGTTCGCCTTCGCCTTCTCCAGGGCCGAGAGCATCCGGGGGTGGTTGGTGCCCGGGTTCTGGCCGGCGACGATGATCAGATCGGCCTGGTAGAGGTCCTCCAAAAGGACGCTGCCCTTGCCGACGCCGATGGTCTCGGAGAGCGCGGACCCCGACGACTCGTGGCACATGTTGGAGCAGTCGGGGAGGTTGTTCGTGCCCAGTTCGCGGGCGAACAGCTGATAGAGGAAGGCCGCCTCGTTGCTGGTGCGGCCCGAGGTGTAGAAGAGGGCCTCGTCCGGCGAGCCGAGGGCCTTCAGTTCCTCGGCGACGATGTCGAAGGCGCGGTCCCAGGAGACCGGTTCGTAGCGGTCGGCGCCCTCGGGCAGGTACATGGGGTGGGTGAGCCGGCCCTGCTGGCCCAGCCAGTAGCCGCTGCGGCCGGCCAGGTCGGTCACGGTGTGGGCGGCGAAGAACTCAGGGGTGACGCGGCGCAGGGTGGCTTCCTCGGCGACCGCCTTCGCGCCGTTCTCGCAGAACTCGGCGGCGTGCCGGTGCTCGGGCTCCGGCCAGGCGCAGCCGGGGCAGTCGAAGCCGTCCTTCTGGTTGACACGCAGGAGGGTGAGAGCGGTGCGGCGGACGCCCATCTGCTGCTGGGCCATGCGCAGGGTGTGGCCGATGGCGGGCAGTCCGGCCGCTGCGTGCTTGGGGGCGGCGACCTGCGGCGCGTCCTGGACCGGATCACTCTTGGGCGGCTTGCTGGCCATGGCTGAGCCCCTTCGCTTGCACGTGTCTCTCCGCTTGCACGTGGTGGGCGTGCGCATGGTTCACCTGCGTGTGTGCCACCTCTTCGATCCTCGCACGCGGCGGTGACAACGGCGGTGCTGGGTTCTGGACGGCCCGGAGGGCCCGGACGGCCCGCGTTGTCAGTGGCACGTGGCAGGATCGGGGTCGTGGCAGAAACAGCATCGAAGAAGACCGAGAAGACCTCCGGCACGGGCCGCCCCCGGCTGATGCTCATGGACGGGCACTCGCTGGCGTACCGCGCGTTCTTCGCGCTGCCCGCGGAGAACTTCACGACCGCGACCGGACAGCCGACGAACGCGATCTACGGCTTCGCGTCGATGCTCGCCAACACGCTGCGCGACGAGGCGCCCACGCACTTCGCGGTGGCGTTCGACGTGTCCCGCAAGACCTGGCGCTCCGAGGAGTTCACGGAGTACAAGGCGAACCGGTCGAAGACGCCGGACGAGTTCAAGGGGCAGGTCGAGCTGATCGGCGAGCTGCTCGACGCGATGCACGCGGAGCGGTTCGCGGTCGACGGCTTCGAGGCCGACGACGTCATCGCCACGCTGACCACGCAGGCGGAGGCCGAGGGCTTCGAGGTGCTGATCGTCACCGGCGACCGGGACTCCTTCCAGCTGGTCACCGAGAACACGACGGTGCTGTATCCGACGAAGGGCGTCTCGGAGCTGACCCGGTTCACTCCGGAGAAGGTCTTCGAGAAGTACGGGTTGACGCCGGCCCAGTACCCGGACTTCGCGGCACTGCGCGGCGACCCGTCCGACAACCTGCCGGGCATTCCCGGGGTCGGTGAGAAGACGGCGGCGAAGTGGATCAACCAGTTCGGGTCGTTCGCGGAGCTGGTCGAGCGGGTCGAGGAGGTCAAGGGCAAGGTCGGGCAGAACCTGCGCGACCACCTGGAGGCCGTCAAGCTCAACCGCCGGCTCACGGAGATGGTCCGGGACGTCGAACTCCCGAAGTCGGTCACGGACTTGGCGCGGGCGGCGTACGACCGTACGGCGGTGGCGGTGGTTCTCGACACCCTGGAGATCCGCAACCCCTCGCTGCGTGAGCGGCTGCTGGCCGTCGATCCGGGCGCCGAGGAGGCCGACGCGGGCCCGGTCGCCGAGGCCGGTGTCGAGGTGGACGGGACGGTGCTCGGCGCGGGCGAACTGGCCCCCTGGCTCAGCGAGCACGGCACGGAGGTGCTCGGCATCGCCACGGTCGACACCTGGGCGCTGGGCAGCGGCTCCGTCGCCGAGGTCGCGCTCGCCGCGGCCGGGGGAGCGGCGGCCTGGTTCGACCCGGCGGAGCTGGACGAGGCCGACGAGAACGCGTTCGCGGCCTGGCTGGCAGACCCGGACCGGCCCAAGGTGTTCCACAGTGCCAAGGGCGCGATGCGGGTCTTCGCGGAGCACGGCTGGACCGTGGCCGGGGTGGGCATGGACACCGCCCTTGCCGCGTACCTGGTCAAGCCGGGCCGGCGTTCCTTCGACCTGGACGCGCTGTCCCTGGAGTACCTCGGCCGTGAACTGGCGCCCGCCGCGACGGCGGACGGCCAGCTGGCCTTCGGTACGGACGAGGGCGCGGAGGCCGACTCCCTGATGGTGCAGGCCCGCACGATCGTCGACCTGGGCGAGGCGTTCGGCCAGCGCCTCCAGGAGGTCGGCGCGGCGGATCTGCTGCGGGACATGGAGCTGCCGACATCGGCACTGCTGGCCCGCATGGAGCGGCACGGCATCGCGGCGGACCGGGCCCACCTGGAAGCCATGGAGCAGATGTTCGCGGGCGCGGTGCAGCAGGCGGTGAAGGAGGCGCACGCGGCGGTCGGCCACGAGTTCAACCTCGGCTCGCCCAAGCAGCTCCAGGAGGTCCTCTTCGGGGAACTGGGCCTGCCGAAGACGAAGAAGACCAAGACGGGCTACACGACGGACGCGGACGCCCTGGCGTGGCTGGCGACCCAGACCGACAACGAACTGCCGGTCATCATGCTCCGCCACCGTGAGCAGGCGAAGCTGCGTGTCACCGTCGAGGGCCTGATCAAGACGATCGCGGCGGACGGCCGCATCCACACGACGTTCAACCAGACGGTGGCGGCGACGGGCCGGCTGTCCTCCACGGACCCCAACCTCCAGAACATCCCGGTCCGTACGGACGAGGGCCGCGCCATCCGTCGCGGCTTCGTGGTCGGCGAGGGCTTCGAGTCGCTGATGACGGCGGACTACAGCCAGATCGAACTCCGGGTGATGGCCCATCTCTCCGAGGACGAGGGCCTGTTGGAGGCGTTCACCTCCGGTGAGGACCTGCACACCACCGTCGCCTCCCAGGTGTTCGCGGTCGACCGCTCAGCGGTGGACGCGGAGATGCGCCGCAAGATCAAGGCGATGTCGTACGGCCTGGCGTACGGTCTGTCGGCCTTCGGCCTGTCCGGGCAGCTGAACATCGACGCGGGCGAGGCGCGCGGCCTGATGGACACGTACTTCGAACGCTTCGGCGGTGTACGGGACTATCTGCGCCGGGCTGTCGACGAGGCGAGGGCGACGGGCTACACGGAGACCCTCTTCGGCCGCCGCCGCTACCTCCCCGACCTGAACAGCGACAACCGTCAACGCCGCGAGATGGCCGAGCGCATGGCCCTGAACGCCCCGATCCAGGGCACGGCGGCGGACATCGTCAAGATCGCCATGCTGAAGGTGGGCCAGGCACTGGAGGAGACGAACCTCAAGTCCCGCATGCTGCTCCAGGTCCATGACGAAATCGTCCTGGAGATCGCCCCGGGCGAGCGCGAGGCCACGGAGGAACTGGTCCGCCGGGAGATGGCGGGCGCGGTGACCCTCCGGGCACCGCTGGACGTCTCGGTGGGCTCGGGGCTCGACTGGGAGTCGGCCGCGCACTAGCGGTCCGGCGGGCGGTTCGGGCGGGCGGGTTGTCCGCCTCCGCCGGTGGGGCTGGACGCGCAGTTCGTCTGCCTCGGGCCGGTGGGGCGGTTGATCGCGCAGCTTCCCTGTCGCGGGCCGGTGCCGGCTGGGCGCGTCCGCGCGGCGGGGCCGCCTGTCGACACGGCCCCGCGTCTCTTCGGGGGCGTGGACGAGTCGCCCATGCCCTGCGCTGCCGCCCGGGTCGCGGGCGGTGTCCCGGGCGGCAGCGCATACGGCGGCCGAACAGCCAAGTCCGCCTTGCCGGCCGGACGGGGCGAGGCCATCGGCGGAAGTGCGCTGCCCTGGGCCGGGCGGGCCGGCCGAGGCAACCGGACCTGTCCGTGCCGCTCGGGGCCCCCGCCGGGTACGGGGCCCGGTGCAGCCTTCCGGCCTCGCCCCGAGGCCTTCGAACGGGATCCGCACAGGCCCCTGCCCGACTCGCGCGGGGCCCGTCACTCGCGTGGCCCCCGCGAACACGCCTCCCCCCGTGCCGGCCCGACAGGATGCGGGCATGGGTATACGCACGCTCATCCGCCGGACGGCCCCCGCGCGCTCTCCGGTACCGGTGTTCGCGGCCGACGCGAGCACCGCCCGCATTCCCGGCAGTGGTCCGGCCGGCGCACCTCTCGGATGTCGTGCGGACGGGCTTCGCCGCGCACTCGCGCCGCACGCCCGCACCCGCCGTGCCCACCTCGGCCGGCGCTCCGGCCTCCCGGCGTCCGGCCGTGCCCACGCCTGGCGCCTCTGGGCCGGTCGGGGGCGGCAGTGGCTGCGCCGGCCGCTTCGCGGCGGTCAGCGAGAACCCGCACGCCCTCCGGCCCTGCCTCCCGCGTGATCCTCCGCGTCCCTCTCCGTATGACCTTCCGTACGGCCCACCGCGTGGCCTTCGGTGCAGAGGGGGTGGTCCTCCGGGGCACGGGCCGGCGTCCGTTCCCCGGAACGCAGGATCCTGACCCCCGCCGCGTAAAGGATCAGCCCCGACAGCAGGCCCGCGCCCACTCCGAAGCACAACGTCGGGATCACCTCCCACGGCTTTGCCGTCGCACCCTGGTGCGCCCACCAGCGCAGCACCCGCTGCACCGCCCCCACCGCCGCGCAGCCGCCGAGCACGGCGCCCGCCAGCCACCGGTCCCGTACCGACAGCACCGGTACGCCCGTCGGCTCGCGTGCCTCGGTCCGTCGTAGCGCGTAGTGCACGAACCCCGCGATGACCACTGCGGCCAGCGCCGAACTGCCGTACTGCAGGTACCAGTACAGAGGTGAGCCCCGCAGTTCGGTGTCCAGGACGGGGAACAGCCGCACCCCCCACCGGTCGTGGTGCGTGAACGCGTCCCACACGACATGGGTCAGAGCGCCGAAGGCCGCAGAGGCGTACCACCGGAGCGCCAGGGACGGTGTCACCCGCGCGCGGGTGACTCCGCAGCGCAGCAGGGTCGCCGTCCGGCCCTGTCGGGCGCGGGGAAGCAGGGCGACCAGCGGCTCGCGCAGGAGCAGCCAAAGGGCCACCAGCGCCCAGGCGACGACCACGTCGATCGTGAAGACGCCCGGGAAGGAATGGGTGACGGCGCCGAACTCCATCGCCTGCGGCAAAACACTCGCCGCGAAGTAGGTCAGATCGGGGGAGAAGGAGCCGGCGACGAGTGCTGCCGGAATCAGTCGGCCGCGCCCGGTTCCGTCGGCGCGTACGGCGGGCAGTACGGCCGCCGCGTGGCTGAGAGTGAACGGCAAGAAGGCTCCCTGGAGCGGATGTTGACGGGCGTGGACCACCCCGATGATCACCGTCGTCCAGTATGCGGGACGGGCCGCGGGCTGGGACGGGCGGTGACGGGACGGTGGAAGGAATGCGTGAAAAGCCGAGTGCGGGCCACCCGGGTCTGCGGAACGCGAGGAATCACAGTTGGCCAATCGGTGAATATCGGGCACGAACGGGTGTCCGCGCAACGCAAGTTGTCGTAGGGTCGCCTGGGTCGGCCTGCTGGGGAGCATGACCGAACACGGAAGCGCAACGCAGGCGTAACGCGCCAACAAGGCGTGTAATCGGGCGAAATGGCCGGTTTGCAAGGTCGACTGAGGTCGGTAGCAACCGGTCGAGAGCGGTCAGAGCTGGACGGAAACAGGCGGAACAGGGCGCTTTGTCGCCCGCGGGAGGGGTTCTCTGTATGGCGGCGTACATCGGCAGGAGGCTCCGCAAGGGGGCGGCGACGACCGCCGTGGCCGCGCTCGCGGTCGCGGCTCTGTCCGCGTCCCAGGCTCCGGGGGCGACGGTCGACGACCAGGGCAGACGGACCGCCGGCGACTCCCAGCCCACGTCGGAGGCCACGGCCGACGACAGCGCGAGCGCGACCGGCAACTCGCCGTACTACACGGACCTTCCACCACTCCACAGCCCGAACCCCAGCCCCAGCCCGGGACAGTCGTCGGCCATAGGTACGCCGGTCTCGATCGGCGAGGCCGAGGCCGGCATACCCGCGACCGTTCTGGACGCCTACAAGAAGGCCGAGGCGGCGCTGGCCACGGCCAAGCCCGGCTGCAACCTCCCCTGGCAGCTCCTCGCGGCCATCGGCAAGGTGGAGTCGGGCCAGGCCCGTGGCGGCCAGGTCGACGCGAACGGCACCACGACCAGCCCGATCCTCGGCCCGCAGCTCGACGGCAACGGCTTCGCGCTCATCAGGGACACCGACAACGGCGCGTACGACGGCAACAGCAGCTACGACAGCGCCGTCGGGCCCATGCAGTTCATCCCCTCCACCTGGGCGTGGGCGGGCCGCGACGGCAACGCAGACGGCAAGGAAGACCCCAACAACGTCTACGACGCGGCCCTCGCCGCCGGTCACTACCTGTGCCGGTTCGGCTGGGACCTGTCGACGCAGGCCGACCTGAACCGCGCGATCCTCAGCTACAACCACTCGACGGACTATCTGAACCTCGTCCTGTCGTGGCTGGAGTACTACCGCAAGGGCACCCACGAGGTCCCGGACGGCACGGGTACGGTGCCCGTCGGCCGCAGCGACGGCAACCCCCGGGCGATCCCGAACCCGTCGCCGGGCAGGACGACGCCGAGTCCCGTTCCGAACAGGCCGGGGACGAGCACCCCGCCCCCGGCGAAGCCGGGCAAGCCCACCGCGCCGACCCCGACGCCCGTGCCCACACCCACGCCCACCGACACGGTGGACCACCTGGAAAACGCGGGCACCGCCAGACTCACCGCGACGGCGGGCGACGCGTTCACCCAGAGGATCAGCACGCGCGCGGAGACCGCAGCGGGCAAGGCGGTAGGCAAGGTAAGGATCCGCTTCACGATCGTCGGCGACACCGACAGCACCTTCGCCGGCGGCGAGAACGTCGCCACCGTCGTCACCGACAGCACCGGAGTAGCGGTCGCACCCGCGCTCGAGGCGGGCGAGAAGGCGGGTGACTTCACGGTCCGCGCTGTGGTCGTCGGCCGTACGGTCAGCGCCCTCGACTACGCGGTCACCGTCACCGCCCGCGCCGCCGACACCCTCGCCCGCACGGCCACCACCGCGCTCACCTGCGTGGCGGGCGGCGAGTTCGCCGAGCAGGTCGAGGTCAAGGCGACGTACGACGGGGCCGTCGCGGACGGCGTCGCGGCCACCGCGACCCTGGTCGCCTCTGCCGACGGCGCGACCGTGAACGACAAGGGCCCCTACTTCAAGGACGCGGACGGTAAGACGGTCCGCACCCTCACGGGTCTCGAAACGGACGCGAACGGCCTGCTCAAGCTGCCGAAGCTGTACGCGGACGACACTGCTGGCACCTTCCTGCTCCGCGTCACCACCACCGGCGGCGCCACCCTGACGGTCGAGCTGACGGTGACGCAGCCACTGATTCCGATCGAATCGGCGACTCCGAGCGAGTCGGCCGACCCGTCGGCCTCCGCCTCCCCGAGCGCGTAAGCCGTCGTACACGTACATACGCAGAAATGCGGCACCCCGTTCACGGTTCACGGCGGGGTGCCGCTTTCGTGTGTGCGAGTTGTTCTCATCTCGGCCGCCCGTTGCTACGGTGCCCCGACCTGACACCCCATCAGTTCTCTGTCAGTAGCCGGGGAGGCCACGTATGCGTGCCCTGATCGCCGCCGCGACCGGACTCGCCCTCGCGTTCGCGCTCGTCCTCACGATCACGGCCCTGGGCTCTCCGGCGGGCACGACGTCCCCGAAGCCGCTGCTGACCACGGTCCCGTCACACCCCTAGCCGTCGTACCTCTCCGGGAGGAACGCCGAGATGCGCCGAAAGTCCGGCCTGATCCTGCTCGCGCTCGCCGTGTTCTTCGCGGCGCTGTCCCCGCTGCTGCGCTGGTACGCCTTCCCGCGCCTGGCCAAGGTCCCGGCCGATCAGTACACGACCATGGTCCTGGAGGCGAAGGACGCGACCCTCCTCGACTACGACTCGTTCCAGGCCGTGAAGGTCCCCAAGGTCACCATCGTGCAGACCCTCAAGGGCAACGTCGAGGCCTCGGAGAAGATCGAGAGGACGGCGGGGCGGGACGTGGTCGTCTGGGACGGCCTCTCCTATGTCCAGGGACCCGACGGGAAGATGGTCTCGAAGATCCCCGAGCGCTACATCTTCGACGCGCACACCCAGGAACCGGTCCACGCCACCGGCGAGATGGTCGACGGCGACCCGGTGAAACGGGAGGGCATCGAGTTCAAGTGGCCCTTCCTGACCGAGAAGCGGGACTACGAGTACTTCGACGCGCAGGCACGGGTGACCGCCCCCATCCACTACAAGGGCACACAGAACTTCCGCGGTGTCCCGGTCTACTACTTCGAGCAGACCATCCCGTGGACGAAGGTTCCCTTCCCCACGTACATGCCGGTCAAGGGCGTCACGGCCGAGACGGTAGCCGCGACCGGTACGACCCGCTGGTACACCACGGTCCGCAAGTTCTGGGTGGAACCGGTCACCGGTGCGCCCGTCTACGGCGAGGAGATCCACGAGGAGGAACTGCGCGGAGGCAGGCTCCTTGAGGGACGCGAGAAGGTGACGGCCTTCTCCGGACACGTGAAAATGCGCGAGGACTACATCGAATCGACGGTCGCCCTCGTCAAGTCCCAGCGCGTACTGGTTCTGTGGATGACGTCGTACCTGCCCTGGGGCTTCCTGACCCTGGGCGTGCTTCTGCTGGCCCTCGCCCTCTGTCTGGAGGCCCGCGGTCGCAGGCCGGCCGATCCCGCCCCCGCGCAGACCTCCGCCCCCGAGCCGGTCACCGCCTGAGCCGCGCGTTCGTGTGCCGCGTCGGCTCGGCGGTCGCCGGGTCCTCGGGCCACGGATGCTTCGGATACCGGCCGCGCAACTCGGCGCGTACGCCCTTGTAGCCGTCCTTCCAGAAGGAGGCCAGGTCGGCTGTGACGGCGGCCGGCCGCCCGGCGGGCGACAACAGGTGGACCAGCACCGGCACACCGGCCACGGCGGGCGACTCCCGCAGGCCGAACATCTCCTGCAACTTCACCGCGAGCACGGGCCGTTCGGGATCGGAGTAGTCGATCCGGATCCTGGACCCGCTCGGCACCGCCATCCGCTCCGGCGCCAGCTCGTCGAGACGGCCGGCCTCCCCCGAGGCCCACGGCAGAAGCCGGTTGAGGGCCTGCCCCGCCTCCATCCGCCCCAGGTCGGCCCGCCGCCGCGCCCGGCTCAGCTCGGGCTCCAACCACTCGTCCACGCGCGCGTGGAGGGCGTTCTCGGAGACGTCCGGCCAGGGAGCGCCCAGGTGCAGATGGAGAAACGTGAGCCTCTGCCGCAGCGTCCCGGCGTCCGCGGACCACCGCAACAGACCGAACCCCTCCTGCCGCAGCCCCTCAAGAAGCGCGTCACGTACGAGTCCGGGGTCGGGATCCCGCAGCGGACGCACCGCCAGTTCCACCGCCCCGAGCCGCTCGACCCGCCGGGCGACGACATCCCCGTCGGCCCAGCGGACCTCCTCGCCCCTGGCGTGCAGGGCGCGGGCCGCCGACCGCGCGGTCTCCTCGTCGACGGTGGCGGCGAGGCGCACGCGCGCGTGCCCGGACCCCACCGGCCGGTCCGCCACGGCGACCGCGATCCAGGGCGCGCCGCGCAGCGCCGAACCGTCACCTGCCTCGGCGCGGGTGCCGGACACCATCAGATACGAACCCCCCTGAGCTCTGGCGACCCGCTCGGGGAAGGCGAGCGCGGCGACGAGCCCGACCGCGCGGTCGTCGCCGGTGCCCGGCGCGGAGCCCTGCGCGGGTTCGCGGGACGCGGGGTCCGGCGCCGCCGAGCGCAGCCTGCGGGCCTCAGTCCGCCAGCGGGCCGCGTACGCGTCGGTCCCGCGCCGGGCCGTACGCCAGGCCGCCGCGAGATCGTCGCCGTACTCCCGGGGCGGCTCCTCGCTCAGCAGGGCGACCACCTCGGCGGCCCGGGCCGCGCCCACCTCGCCGGCCGCGTCCAACAGGGCCCGGGCCAGCCGGGGATGCAGTCCCAGGCGGGACATACGGGCGCCCCGGTCCGTGGCCCGCCCACCGGCGTCCACCGCGCCGATCGCCGTCAGCACCGCCCGCGCCGCCGCCATCGCACCGCCCGGCGGAGGGTCCAGCAAGGCCAGCCCGGAGGCATCAGGATCGCCCCAGCAGGCCGCCTGAAGGGCGAACGCCGTCAGGTCGGCCACCTTGATCTCGGGGGACGGAAAGCGCGTCAGGCGGGCGTCCTCGGCCTCCGCCCAGCAGCGGTACACCGCCCCCGGCGCCTCACGCCCGGCCCGCCCCGCCCGCTGCCGCCCGGCCGCCTGCGAGGCCCGTACCGTCGTCAGCGCGCTCAGCCCGCGCGCGTGGTCCACCCTTGGTTCCCGCGCCAGCCCGGAGTCCACGACCACCCGCACCCCCGGAACCGTCAGCGACGACTCCGCCACCGACGTCGCCAGCACCACCCGGCGACCCGTCCCGCCCGACAGCACCGCGTCCTGCACGGCCGCCGGTGCCCGCCCGTGCACCTGGAGCACCTCCACCGCGGGCCCGAGGTCCCGCAACTGGCCCGCCACGCGCGCGATCTCTCCCACACCGGGCAGAAAACACAGCACGTCCCCCGCACGCTCGGCCAGCGCCCGCCGCACCACCGACGCCACATGCGTCAGCAGCGCCGGATCGACGCGCGTACCGTGCGGCGGCCGTACCGGACGTCCCGGCGGCGCCCACACCACCTCCACCGGGTACGACACACCCGCGGCCTCGACCACCGGCGCGCCGCCCAGTAGCCCCGCCCAGCCCTCGGCGTCGGTCGTCGCCGACGCCGCCACCAGCCGCAGTTCGGGGCGCAGTGCCGCCCGTACGTCGACCAGGAACGCCGCCGCCGTGTCCGCGTCCAGGTGCCGTTCGTGGCACTCGTCGAGCACGACCACGTCGACGCCCGGCAACTCCTGGTCCCGCTGCAGCCGTTGCAGCAGCACGCCGGTCGTGACGACCTCCACGCGCGCGCGTGGCCCGACGACCCGCTCCCCGCGCACGGTGTACCCGACGCTCGCGCCGACCTGCTCGCCCAGCAGCCACGCCATCCGCCGCGCCGCCGCCCGCGCGGCGATCCGCCTCGGCTCGGCGACCACGACCCGCCGCACGGGCCCGCCGTCCCCCAGCAGTCCCGCCAGCGCCAGGGGCACCAGCGTGGTCTTGCCGGTGCCGGGCGGTGCCACGAGGACGGCGGTGCCGTGCGTGTCGAGCGCGTCGGCCAGGTCGGGCAGGGCACCACGTACGGGCAGAACGTCCAGGGCGTCGTAACGGATCACGCCCCCAGTGTCGTACGTCCAGGAAAAACGCCCCCCACGCGTGCGGGGAAGGCGTTTTCGAGGCCCGTTGCCTCAGTCGCGCTCGCAGACCAGGATCGCCGTCCCCGGGATGAGGTTGCCGCGCAGCGGGGACCAGCCGCCCCACTCGGACGTGTTCCAGGCCGGCCACTCCGGCTCGACCAGGTCCACCAGGCGGAAGCCGCCGGCCACGACGTCCCGGACGCGGTCGCCGATCGTCCTGTGGTGCTCGACGTACACCGCGTTGCCCTCGTCGTCCTGTTCGACGTACGGCGTGCGGTCGAAGTACGAACCCGAGACGGACAGGCCCTCCGGACCGGGCTCGTCGGGGAACGCCCAGCGGACCGGGTGCGTCACCGAGAAGACGAAGCGCCCGCCCGCGCGCAGCACCCGGCGCACCTCGCGCAGCACCAGCACCGGGTCGGCGACGAAGGGCATCGCCCCGTACGCCGAGCACACCAGGTCGAACGAGCCGTCCGCGAAGGGCAGGGCGCCCGCGTCCGCCTCCACGAGAGGGACACCGCCGCCGATCCGCAGGGCGTGCTGGAGCTGACGGTGGGAGAGGTCGAGGGCCACCGGACGGGCGCCCTGGGCGGCCAGCCAGCGCGAGCACTGGGCCGCGCCGGCGCCGATCTCCAGGACGTCCTTGCCCTTGAGGTCCTCGGCCGGGCCGAGCAGCTCGGCCTCCACCTCGTCGAGGCCCTCGGGACACCAGACGAAACGGTCGTCGCCGAGGAAGGTGCCGTGCTCGTTCTGGTAGTCGTCCGCGTTCCGGTCCCACCAGCCCCGGTTGGCCCGGGAGCTCTCGGTGACTCCGGCGGCGCGCCGGGTGGCGTCCGGCTCGGGCGATTCGGGCTCTTGGATGATCGGCTCCCTCGTATTAGTCTGCGGGCTCTTCCGTCGGACCTGTCCCGGCGGTGTCGCGAATGGGGCGTCACCGGGCCCGCGTGGCCTCCTGGGACACGTCTTGTGCCGGGTATGCGGCGATCCGCCCCGGGTGTGCGCCTTCGCGCATTGACCCTGCCCGGCTGCCCCCGTATGCTACAAGTTGCGCTGCGGGCCTGCGCACCTCAGACGTAGCAGGTTGCGCTCGCATCTGTATGTATGTCCCCTCGGTTGTCGAGGCGCCACAGGATCTTCGGGTCCTGATGTGGCGCTTCCTTGGCTGTCCGGCCTTCTGCAGAGCGAAACGGGCTCCCGGCGTAAGCAGTACCTACGACTCTCTGTCCGTACCGGAGCCCTTTCCCACATGACGAGCAGCACCGAGATCACCGCCACCACTCCGCAGGTTGCGGTCAACGACATCGGTGACGAGGAAGCATTCCTCGCCGCTATCGACGAGACGATCAAGTACTTCAACGATGGCGACATCGTCGACGGCGTCATCGTCAAGGTTGACCGGGACGAGGTTCTCCTCGACATCGGTTACAAGACCGAAGGTGTCATCCCGAGCCGCGAGCTCTCGATCAAGCACGACGTCGACCCGAACGAGGTCGTCAAGGTCGGCGACGAGATCGAAGCCCTTGTTCTCCAGAAGGAGGACAAAGAAGGCCGCCTGATCCTCTCGAAGAAGCGCGCCCAGTACGAGCGCGCCTGGGGCACCATCGAGAAGATCAAGGAAGAGGACGGCATCGTCACCGGTACCGTCATCGAGGTCGTCAAGGGTGGTCTCATCCTCGACATCGGCCTCCGTGGCTTCCTGCCGGCGTCCCTCGTCGAGATGCGTCGTGTCCGCGACCTCCAGCCCTACGTGGGCAAGGAGCTCGAGGCGAAGATCATCGAGCTGGACAAGAACCGCAACAACGTGGTCCTGTCCCGCCGCGCCTGGCTCGAGCAGACCCAGTCCGAGGTGCGCCAGACGTTCCTCACGACCCTGCAGAAGGGTCAGGTCCGCTCCGGCGTCGTCTCCTCGATCGTCAACTTCGGTGCCTTCGTGGACCTGGGTGGCGTCGACGGTCTCGTGCACGTCTCCGAGCTCTCCTGGAAGCACATCGACCACCCCTCCGAGGTTGTCGAGGTCGGCCAGGAAGTCACCGTCGAGGTTCTCGACGTCGACATGGACCGCGAGCGTGTCTCCCTGTCGCTGAAGGCGACGCAGGAAGACCCGTGGCAGCAGTTCGCCCGGACGCACCAGATCGGTCAGGTCGTCCCGGGTAAGGTCACGAAGCTCGTCCCGTTCGGTGCGTTCGTCCGCGTGGACGAGGGCATCGAGGGTCTGGTCCACATCTCCGAGCTGGCCGAGCGCCACGTGGAGATCCCGGAGCAGGTCGTCCAGGTCAACGACGAGATCTTCGTCAAGGTCATCGACATCGACCTCGAGCGTCGTCGCATCAGCCTCTCGCTGAAGCAGGCCAACGAGTCCTTCGGTTCCGACCCGGCCTCGGTCGAGTTCGACCCGACGCTGTACGGCATGGCCGCGTCGTACGACGACCAGGGCAACTACATCTACCCCGAGGGCTTCGACCCCGAGACCAACGACTGGCTCGAGGGCTTCGAATCCCAGCGCGAGGTGTGGGAGAACCAGTACGCCGAGGCGCAGCAGCGCTTCGAGCAGCACCAGGCTCAGGTCATCAAGTCCCGCGAGGCCGACGCTCAGGCCGAGGCCGAGGGCACCAGCACGACGAGCGCGGCTCCGGCCGCCTCCGGTGGTGGCGGCGGCGGTTCGTACTCCTCGGAGTCGGACGACACGTCCGGCGCCCTGGCGTCGGACGAGGCCCTTGCGGCGCTCCGCGAGAAGCTGGCCGGTGGCCAGAGCTGATCGCAGCCGCTTGGCTTAGCAGCTAACTGAGGGCCCGCACCTTTCGAGGTGCGGGCCCTCAGTCCTGCGTGCTGCCGGTTGTCGTTCGACTGCGGGGCGGGCCGTGGCTTGTCGCGCAGTTCCTCGCGCCCCTCAAGGGAGTTGGTGTCGGCGTTCTCGCGAGTTGTGACTCCGAGGGGGTGTTGGCGGGAATGCTCGTATCCCGCGCGGCGTTGTGGAGTGTGAACACGAGGAGGAGCGGTCACAGTGCTTGATCCGCAGGGTTTGTACGCATGGGAGCCGAAAGGCCTGGCCGTCGTCGACATGGCGCTGGCGCAGGAGTCGGCCGGTCTTGTCATGCTCTACCACTTCGACGGATACATCGACGCGGGCGAGACCGGCGACCAGATCGTCGACCGGCTGCTCGACACGCTGCCCCACCAGGTGGTGGCCCGCTTCGATCACGACCGTCTCGTGGACTACCGCGCGCGCCGCCCGCTACTGACGTTCAAGCGCGACCGCTGGACCGACTACGAGGTGCCCACGCTCGATGTGCGGCTCGTCCAGGACGCCACGGGTGCGCCCTTCCTGCTGCTGTCCGGACCCGAGCCGGATGTCGAGTGGGAGCGCTTCGCCGCCGCCGTCCAGCAGATCATCGAGCGTCTCGGTGTACGCATGTCCGTGAACTTCCACGGCATCCCGATGGGCGTCCCGCACACGCGTCCCGTGGGTCTCACCCCGCACGGCAACCGCAACGAACTGGTGCCGGGCCACCGCAGCCCCTTCGAGGAGGCGCAGGTCCCCGGCAGTGCCGAGTCACTCGTCGAGTACCGCCTCATGGAGGCCGGCCACGACGTCCTGGGCGTCGCCGCGCACGTCCCGCACTACATCGCCCGCTCCCCGTACCCGGATGCCGCCCTGACCGTCCTGGAGGCCATCACGGCCGCCACCGGTCTGGTCCTGCCCGGCATCGCGCACGCGCTGCGCACGGATGCCCACCGCACCCAGACGGAGATCGACCGCCAGATCCAGGAGGGCGACGAGGACCTCGTGGCCCTGGTCCAGGGCCTTGAACACCAGTACGACGCGGCCTCGGGCGCCGAGAGCCGGGGCAACATGCTCGCGGAACCGGTCGACATCCCGTCCGCCGACGAGATCGGGCTCGAGTTCGAGCGGTTCCTCGCGGAGCGGGAGGGCGAGGGCTGACCCCTGAGGGCCGAGCCCTGAGGCCGAGTGCACTCGGGCGCCCTGTCGGTGACGCCGTCAGTGGCAGGCCCTAAGCTGCCAGGCATGCTGACAGTGGGCCTGACCGGCGGCATCGGGGCCGGCAAGAGCGAGGTGTCGCGGCTGCTCGTCGCGCGGGGTGCCGTCCTGATCGACGCGGACCGCATCGCGCGCGAGGTCGTCGCCCCGGGGACCGAAGGCCTCGCGGCGGTCGTCGACGCCTTCGGTACGGAGGTGCTCGGCGCGGACGGTGGCCTGGACCGGCCCAAGCTGGGCTCGATCGTCTTCGCCGACCCGGAGAAGCTCGCCCTGCTCAACTCGATCGTGCACCCCCTGGTGGGCATCCGCTCCCGCGCTCTCGAAGCCGCCGCGGCGGATGACGCCGTCGTGGTCCACGACGTACCGCTGCTCGCGGAGAACGGCCTCAAGTCGCTGTACGACCTCGTGATCGTGGTCGACGCGAGTCCCGAGACCCAGCTCGACCGGCTTGTCCGGCTGCGCGGCATGACAGAACACGACGCACGCGCGCGCATGGCCGCCCAGGCCACCCGCGAGAAGCGCCTGGAGATCGCGGACGTCGTGATCGACAACGACGTCCCCCTGGAGAAGCTCGAACAGCGGGTGACCGACGTATGGGCGGCCCTCGTGAGCAGAGCGCGGACGGCGCGGGAATAGCGTTGCCGCGGCCGGGCGTTGAACCGCCGTAGTGAGGGAAGGACTCAGCCGTGCCCGAGACCAGCGGATGGACCGGACGTACTCCGGAGACGCATGTCATCGACTTCCGCGCGGCCGAGCGACTGCTCGCCGCCCGCGATCCCCGAGGCGCGGTGAAACTGCTCGACCCCGTGATCGCCGCGCACCCCGAGAACACGGCCGCCCGGCTGCTGCGCGCGCGTGCCTTCTTCGCCGCCGCCCAACTGCGCCCCGCCGAGCTGGAGTTCACGATCGTTCTGGAGCGCGAGCCGGACAACGCGTTCGCGCACTACGCGCTCGCCCGCACCTACGAGCGCCAGCGCCGTCCCGACCAGGCCAAACGCCACTTCCGTCTGGCGGCGGCGTTGGACCCGAACCCGCGCTATCTGGAAGCGGCACGCTTCGACGACCCGGAGTCCTGAGCGTTCGGCAGCGGCAACAGGCGACTCCCACGGCTGCACGCGCGTGTGTGTGTGGTTCACGGGCCGTGTCGGTCCGGTGGCCGGTACGGCGGGATGTCGGGGCCCGGCTGGTAGTGCGGCCCCTGCCGGATGTGCCGGAGGATCATGGTCAGGTCGACGGTGACGACCAGCCACAGGACACCGCAGGCAGCCGCCCAGCCGGGGCGCCCGGCGAGCGCGAACGCGGCCGTCCCCGCGATCGCCCAGAGCAGCCCCCACACGCTCAGCCACAGCCGTGCCCGCAGGGCACTGCGTGCTGTCGTCGGCTCACTGCCTGTACGCATCGGTACCACTCCTCCTTCCTGCAACGTACTCTTCGCTCCGGACGTTGACCAAGTGCCGCCGACCGGGGTGCCGGCCGCTGAGACGACGGGGGACAACCAGCGTGCTGCCGGATGCCGACGACCTTCCCGAGATCCTGCTCGACCTGGCCGTACCTCATGAGGACATCAACGAACTGGTCGCCCTGCACCGGCTGTTGACCCGCGACTTCGGCGCGATGCGACTCCTGGAGGAGTGCGTCGAGGGACTGGTGCGGGACATGGGGGAGATCGGCGGTGCGACGCCCTGGCCCGCCGAGCGGATCGCGGAGCTCTTCACCGGGCAGGCGGAGGGGCGGGCGGACCAGGAGCCGGGGGCACTGGGCCGGTATTTCGCCGTGTACGTGTTCGTCGCGGCCCTTCCGTACGTACGTGCCCACCATCACGCACTCGGGATTCCGCCCGAGGTGTCCCGCCGCACGCTCGCCGACCTCGGGCGGAACATGGCGCTGCACCGCAGGAGGCACGGCCGGGGCGGTGTGGAGACGATGTGGTGGCTCGCCCTGCATTTCCACGGGGAACTGTTCCAGCTGGGGCGGCTGCAGTTCCAGCGGGCGCGGGTGGGACAGCGGGCGGCGGAGCTGCTCGCCGCCACCGGCCCGGCCCCGGACGCCGACGCGATGTGCCTCAGCCTTCACATCCCCGACTTTCACGGGCCGCTGTCCCCGGCGGCCTGCGACCGGTCCCTGGCACTGGCGCTGGACTTCTTCGCGCGGCACTTCCCGGCGGAGCGGTACACGGCCGGGGTCTGTCACTCCTGGCTGCTGGACACGCAGCTGAAGCGGTACCTGGAGGCGGATTCCCACATCGTCCGCTTCCAGGAACGCTTCCGGATCGCGGTGGACGAGGTCGAGTCGGCCGACTCCCAGCCGGTCCGGTTCGTGTTCGGGAATCCGGACCTGCCGGTGGCCGGGCTGCCCCGGCGGACCACGGTGGAACGGGCCGTCGGGGATCATCTGCGGGCGGGCGGCCACTGGTACATCGGGCACGGATGGTTCCCGCTGACGACGGTTTGACTCGAACGGGTGAACAGGCCGGGGGTGGGAACGGGCTTGCCGACGCGGGCCGTTGTGCGGGCATGGGACTGGAAATGCGAGAAGGATATGAAGGCACGGGACCGGGGGCGATCACCCCGGACGGCTGCGCGGTCGAGCTCTACTCGCGGCTGCCGATCGGGGACGAGCCGGACATCATCGCCGCGGCGGTGCCCGCAGGCGCGCACATCCTGGAACTCGGAAGTGGCGTAGGACGCATGACCCACCCCCTCCTGGAGCGCGGCTTCACGGTCACGGCGGTGGACGAGTCGGCCGAGATGCTGGAGCGCGTCCGGGGAGCGCGCACGATATGCGGCCCGATCGAGGACCTCGACCTGGACGAGAGGTTCGACGTGGTGCTGCTCGCGTCGTTCCTCGTGCACGCCGGGGACGCCGAGGTCCGGCGGGGGCTGCTGCGCACCTGCGCCCGGCACCTCGCGGAGGACGGCCATGTGCTGATCCAACGCGAGGGCGCGGACTACCACACGAACCTGCCCCGCGAGCGGGTCGGGCCGAACGGCTCCACGATACGGCTGGTGTCGTCGGAGCCGGTCGGGGACGGCGTCAACTCGGTGCGCGCGGAGTACGCGTTCCCGGACGCGGTGTGGACCCAGACCTTCCTGGCCCGGCCGTTGACACCGGAGCAGTTCGAGGAGGCTCTGGGGGAAGCGGGGATGAGGGTGGACCGGTATCTGACGGAGGACGGGGTCTGGGTGAGGGCGGTGCGTGGGTAGGGGAAGGAGGTAGCGAACAGGGATACGTCAGCGAGGGGATTCCGACGATGAGCGGCACGGTCGTGGCGGTCAGCAGCAACAGCGGGTACTCGTTCAGCAAGCCGAACCGGGACAGCGTCAGACTCCTGGCCGGGCTGGGTGTGGAGGGGGACGTGCATGCCGGGACGACCGTCAAGCACCGCTCGCGCATGGCGAAGGACCCCACGCAGCCGAATCTGCGCCAGGTCCATCTGATCCATGAGGAGCTCTTCACCGAGGTCGGTGAGGAGGGATTCGAGGTGGAGCCAGGAGAACTCGGCGAGAACATCACCACCCGGGGCGTCGATCTGCTCGCGCTGCCGGTCGGCACCCTGCTGCACATAGGCGACGAGGTGGTGCTGACGGTGACCGGCCTGCGCAACCCCTGTCCGCAGATCGACAGGTTCCAGGACGGGCTGCTGAAACGGGTGGTGGGACGGGACGCCGCAGGGAACGTCGTCCGCAGGGCCGGAATCATGAGCATCGTGGAGGAGGGCGGCGAGGTGTGCCCCGGAGACACGGTCAAGGTCGAACTTCCCAGTGGGCCGCACCAGGCTCTGCGCCCCGTCTGAGAAGTCCCGCCGAGCGGCGATGAGTTCCGGGCCGGCGGTCGGTCTACCTCTGTGAAAGCAACGCGAAACCGCTGCCCACAGGAGACCTCCATGTCCGAGACCACCGCTCCCGTCACGTCCCCCAGCTCCGCCCCCACCACGCAGGTGGCTTCCGCCAGGTCCGTGTCCGCTCGTGGACGGCGCGCCCGGATCGCGCTGCGGGCGCTTCAGGTGGTGCTCGCCCTCTTCTACGGGTTCGCCAGTGCGCTGCCCAAGCTGATCGCGCACCCGTCGGCCGCCGAGTCCTTCGACAGGCTGGGCTGGGGCAGCGCGGGCATGTACACCATCGGGCTGCTCGAACTGGCCGGAGCCGTCGCACTGTTGGTTCCGGTGCTGCAGTCGGTGGCCGCGATGGGCCTGGGCGCGCTGATGGTGGGCGCGTTCATCGTGCAGGTCGCGGTCTTCGACGGGCAGTACGCGGCGACACCACTGATCCTCATCGTGCCGCTCACCCTCATCGCCTGGGCCCGCCGGGGGCACAACGCGGATCTGCTGCGGCTGGTACGGCGACGGGCGTGACGGTGTCGGCGTACGGCCAGGAGTGGCCTACGGCAGGCGGTGGCGTCCGACGGGTCGTGGTGACCCGGTCGGGCGCCGCCGCCGCGTCCACGGGGCCGGGTGGGGTCGTGTCCCGGCCTGCCGGCCTTGGGGGAGGGTGGTTCGGTGGTCGTCTTACGAGGCGTCGTCGGGTCCGGTGAGGCCTCGCAGGCGTTCCATCTCGCGGCGGTCGCGCTTCGTCGGGCGGCCCGTGCCACGGTCGCGGACACCGGCGGGGGCGACGGCCTCGCGGGGTGGCGGCGGAGGGCTGTTGTCGACGTAGCACTGGACGGCCACCGGGGCTCCGACCCGCTTGCGGATCAGGCGTTTCACCACGACGACCCGTTCCTGACCGGCGTGGCGGAGGCGGACCTCGTCTCCGACGCGCACGGCGTACGCGGGCTTCACACGGTCCCCGTTGACGCGTACGTGGCCGCCCCGGCAGGCGGTCGCGCCCATGGAGCGGGTCTTCACCAGACGCACCGACCAGATCCAGCTGTCGATGCGGACCGTCTCGCCGCTCGCCGGCCGGGCGGCGTCGGCCGCGGCCACCGCCGGTGCGACCGGTGGAGCCGGTGCGGTGTCGGTCGCGGTGCCGTCTTCGGTGTGCGCGCTGCCCTCGGTGTCCGCGCCCTCGGAAGCCCTGCCAGATGCCATGCCCTCGACCTTAGTACTCCAGGCCGGGCGGACCGGACGGCTTTTTCCGGTCTCGGTGCGGATACATGGCCCTGATACCCGGCTCTGTCATCGGGACCTGATTCCGGGGGGTGGCTGTCGTCCACCGCTCTACCGTGGACGTATGGACATCGACGGTCCGGCCGGACTGACCGCGCTGGACGAGCGGATCGCCGGGTGCCGGCGCTGCCCTCGGCTGGTCGCCTGGCGGGAGGAGGTCGCCCGTACCAAGCGGGCCGGCTTCGCGGACCGGGACTACTGGGGGCGGCCGGTGCCGGGGTTCGGGCCGGCGGATGCCCGGCTGCTGATCGTCGGGCTGGCGCCCGCTGCCCACGGCGGGAACCGGACCGGGCGGATGTTCACGGGGGACCGCTCCGGAGACGTGCTGTACGCGGCGCTGCACGAGGTGGGGCTCGCGTCGCAGGCCGGTGCGGTGAGCGTCGACGACGGGCTCGAACTGTACGGCGTACGCGTCACCTCGCCCGTGCACTGCGCCCCGCCCGCCAACAGACCGACGCCCGAGGAGCGGGACGCGTGCCGGCCCTGGCTGGTGAGTGAGCTGGAGCTGCTCCGGCCGACACTGCGGGCCGTGGTGGTGCTCGGGGCGTTCGGGTGGCAGGCGACGCTGCCCGTCCTCGACGCGGCCGGCTGGAGCGTGCCGCGTCCGCGCCCCGTCTTCGGGCACGGGGCGCGGGTCACGCTCGGCGGCGGGCTGCGGCTCTTCGGCTGTTTCCACGTCAGCCAGCGCAACACCTTCACCGGCCGCCTCACGCCCGCGATGCTCCGGGATGTGCTGCGGGACGCGGCGGGCGCCGCCGGCCTGCCCCACCAGCGGCAGCAGTAGGTGAGAGCAGCAGCGGCGAGAATTGGTGAGACCGGACCGGCGTAGGCACGTTACGTTGCCGCGATGGGCCTGTATCCGGAGATCGAACCGTACGACCACGGCATGCTCGACGTCGGGGACGGCAACCGCGTCCACTGGGAAGTCTGCGGCGACCCGCGGGGCAAACCGGCGGTGGTGCTGCACGGGGGGCCGGGGTCGGGGGCGAGCGCGAACCTCCGGCGGTACCTCGATCCGGCCGCGTACCGGATCGTGCTGCTCGACCAGCGTGGGGCCGGGCGTTCGACACCGCACGCGAGCGCGTACGACACCGATATGAGCGTCAACACGACAGGTCACATCCTGGCCGATCTCGAGCTGCTGCGGCGGCACTTGGGGATCGAGCGGTGGCTGGTGTGGGGGGTGTCGTGGGGGTCGGTGCTCGGGCTGCGGTACGCGCAGACGCATCCGGAGGCCGTGTCCGAGCTGGTGCTCACCGCGGTCGCGACCGGTTCCGGCGCCGAAGTGGCCCTGCTGACCAGAGGCCTGGGGAATCTGTTCCCCGAGGCGTTCGAGAGGTTCCGCGCCGAGGTGCCCGAGGACGAGCGGGACGGGAATCTGGCCGCCGCGTACAACCGGCTGCTGGAGTCGCCCGACCCCGAGGTCCGGGCACGCGCCGCACGGGCGTGGACCGACTGGGAGACGGCCATGGTCCCGGCGCCGCCCCGTTCCGTACCGCGCTACGAGGACCCGGTGTTCCGCATGGGCTTCGCCCGGACCGTCACCCACTACTGGGGCGGGGACCACTTCCTGGGCGAGGGGAACGGGGGCGCCGAAGGCGTCGTACTGCGCGACGCGCACCGGCTCGAGAACATCCCCGGCACCCTTGTCCAGGGCAGCCTCGACCCCGGGAATCTGCTCGGCACGGTCTGGCGGCTCCATCACGCCTGGCCCGGCAGCGAGTTGATCGTCGTCGACGAGGTGGGGCACAACGCGGGGGCGCCGGGCATGGTGGACGAGCTGGTGGCGGCCACGGACCGGTACGCCGCCCGCGGCTGAGTCGGCGGACGGCTAGCGACGGCGGGTGCGGGTGCGTTCGCCCGCGGACTGCACGAACTGGAGTTCCAGCGTGGGTGGGGGAGGAACGACACCCGGGCCGCCGGCCTCCGCCCAGCGGAGTATCTCGTCGGTGCAGTCGTCGCCCATCGACCAGCCGATCCACACGGCTTTCCCGCCTCGACTGCGGCCCTCGCCCGAGGGCTGTACGACGATGACGTTCGCCTGGTCGCAGGGGCCGAGGCAGTCCGTCGTACGGACGGAGAGGCGCCCGGCGGAGGCGGTGGCCGCCGCGCGCAGCCGCTCCAACTGCCAGTCGTGGTCGTAGCCGGGGTACTTGCGCGGGTCGCCGCAGCAGCAGCCACGGCAGACGACCAGCGTGCAGGGGCGGGTGCGGGCGGCACCGATCACCGTACGGGTGGTCACAGGTCGCCCTCCGGGGTCTTGCCGGTTGTGGCCGGGATGCTGTCGAGACGCGCGGCCGGTGTGCGTCCGACCAGCCGGTCGCCGTGCCCCGGTCGGCCCGCGATCTTCCTCTCCCACGGAGCCGCCACGGCTCGCTCGTGCACTGCTCCGAACGGTTCGATCTTCGTCATGGGCCCATCTTCGCCGACCCGGGGGTGAGGTACGGACGCGGCAGAGCGGACGTGCGCGGGCTCGCCCCGCGGTCTCTCGGCCGCCGCTGTCCCCGACTCCGCGACGAACGGCGGGGGCGGAGCCGGGGCCGCTGCCGGTGGGGTGATCTTGGGGCGGCTCGGTGGTGGTGCGCGCGGTGCCGGCAGGTGGTGACCGCAGACTCCGGGGAGGTCGGATCGTCGTCGCCGACGCGGCCCGTCGGCGACGGGAACGGAGTCGCCTGTGCCCGGGTTGCGCAGATCGCCGAGGTTGTTCATGTGGTCACCGAGAGGTCTCGTGGTCGTCCTGCTCGTGGGGGGCTGCTGTGTGGGGGTCCTCGGGACAGGGGAGGAGGACGCTCGTACGGCGGGGCCGGGGACGGGTGCGTCCGTCGGTTCCGGGGAGTACGCGGGTGGGCGGGAAGGGGCGGGCTTCGAACCGCTGTGGGTGGATCCCCGGTCGCCCGCGGCGCGGCAGGCCGCCGAGTGGCGGCTCGCGGGGCGGGACGAGGACGCCGAGCTGATGGACCGTATCGCGAGCCGTCCCCAGGCCGCGTGGGTGACCGGGGAGAGTCCCCGGGCCGAGGTCCAGACGGTCACCATGGCCGCGGCACGCGACGGGCGGACGGCCGTGCTGGTGGCGTACGACATCCCGGGCCGGGACTGCGGACAGTACTCCGGCGGCGGTGCCCTGGGCGGGCTGGACTACCGCACCTGGGTGGACGGGTTCGCGGCGGGCCTCGGGGACCGGGGTGCCTATGTGATCGTCGAACCGGACGCCGTCGCCCAGGTGGTCGCGGGCTGCGCACAGGTCGACGCGGAGGAGCGGTACGCGCTGCTCGCCTACGCCGTCGAGCGCATCAAACGGCAGCCGCACGCGCGCGTGTACCTCGACGCGGGCAACTCCGGCTGGATCCCGCAGCCGGCGCGGCTGGTCGAGGCGTTGCGGTCGGCGGGGGTGGGACAGGCCGACGGGTTCGCCCTGAACGTCTCCAACTTCCAGACCGACCAGGACAGTTCGGTCTACGGCGACACCCTGTCGAGGGCTCTCGGCGGCAAGCACTACGTCGTGGACACCAGCCGCAACGGCAACGGTCCCTACAGCGGTACCGACACCGGGATCGGTGCGGACGCGGAGTCGTGGTGCAATCCACCGGGACGGGCCCTGGGGACACCGCCCACGACGGTCACCGGCCGTCCGCGGCTCGACGCCCAGCTGTGGATCAAACGGCCGGGCGAGTCCGACGGCACCTGCCGGGGCGGTCCGCCGGCCGGGCAGTGGTGGTCGTCGTACGCCCTCGAACTCGCCCGCAACGCACGGTCGTGAGCCTGGGCCGAGCCTGCGGGGCCCCGGGGCGCGCTACGGCTGCCAGACGTACCGCACGTCAGGCTCCCGCTCCTCGTTTCCGCCGCCGTCCGTGTACTCGACGGCGGTGAAGCCGTGGCGTTCGTAGAAACGATGGGCGGGCTTGTTGACCTGGAAGGTCCACAGGGTCAGTCCGCCAGGGCCGCGCCCCTTCGCGAGAGCGAGGAAAAGGTCACCGATGCCATGGCCACGCCAGTCCGGGAGCAGGTACAGCTGCGACACCTCGTCACCGGCGAGCACCATCACTCCGACGATCCCGTCCGCGGACGACGCCTCCGCGACCCAGGTCTCGCGGTGCGGCACCACCACGTCCCGGAAGTAGTCGCGGACCTCGTCGTCGGACCGTGGCCAGGCGACGGTCGGCAGGGCGGCGGCTCTGGACCGCAGCAGTACGTCGGCCGCGGCACCGGCATCGTCGGCCGTGGCACGGCGAAGGGTGATTTCAGGGCTGGGGGACGAGGGAGTCACGAGGGAGTCACAAGGGTGGAGCCTGTCAGAGGTGCCGTGCCGAACGCACCTGGATCCGGCGGAGTTCCAGCGCGCCCGGCAGGCTCCTCCGACCTCGCCTCCGGTTCCGAACCCGCCTTCGGCTCCGGTTCCGGGACGGCAGCCGTCGCCGTGATCTCCACCAACTGCCCCGGGTAGCCGAGGCAGGCCACCCCGATCAGGGTCGAAGAATGAGGTCCGGTGGACAGGCCGGACGCCTCCACGACCTCCCAGACGGCGGACAGAACCCCGGGCTCGCCGCTCACGACATACACGTCGGTCGTCAGGACATGTGCGAAGTCGCTGTCCACCGCCCGGAGTTGCTCGCCCAGATTGGCGATCACCTGTTGCGCCTGTCGTACGGGATCGCCCACGCCGACGATCCTCCCCTCCGCGTCCAGTGGCACGGAGCCCGCGAGAAACGCGAGACGCGTGCCCGCCTCGACGACGCTGGCGTGGGAGTACGTGGGCGGCGGGAACAGGCCGGGGACAGTGACGCGCTTGAGCATGGGGGCTCCTGGAGTGCGGGGCGAAGGCGGGACGGCGGAACGAGCGGCGGACCCATGGGGGCGCCCGCAGGGCAACCTGCCGATCATGCGGAGTGCCGGGTGGCGTGCGCACCCGATTTTCCGTCGGGGCGCGTTGTTGTTGCCGTGCAGCGGTCGCTGTTCGCCCTCGGCCCCTCCTGTCCGCGGCCTGTCTGTGTGTCCGCCCCTCAGGTTTCCCGGCTGCCGCGGTGGTGTGTCAGTCGCGGCGTGAAGGGGACGACCGGCCGTACAGGCCCGTCAGTCGCCAGCCGTCGTCGCGGGCGACCTGCTCGAAGATCTGGATCTTCCGTGCGAGTCCCTCCGGGTCGCCGATGTCGCACCAGCGGCCCGCGACCGCCTCGGCCCACTCCTCCTCCCCTCTCACCAACGGCCATCCGCGCACGGCGAGATGCAGTGCGATCGTCGACCGCGCGTAGTACCGGACGGCGTTCGGTTCGTCGCGGGTACGGGCGTACTCCTCGGCCTCCCGCAGCCGCAGCCGCCCGTCGACGGCACCGGCGACGAGCAGCGGGACCGTGGCACCGGCTGCGCACGCCTTCGGATCCGCGACCAGGAACGTCAACTCGCCCTCGCTCTCCGTGACTTCGTACCGGGGCAGATATGACAGCCGGGCGAGCCCGAGCGCGTGCTTCCACGACGTCACCCACAGGCCCCGGTTGAGGTAGTAGCGGACGCTCCGCTGCCAGGTCCAGTACGTGTCGAGGCGGAAGCCGTGCAGGCCCTCGGCGCGGCACGCCTCGTACACCGTGTCCAGTGCCGACGAGGCCAGGCCGCGCCGCCGGGCGACGGGATGGACGTACAGTGACGAGACCCGCAGCGAACCCACGCCGCTCGGCCAGGTGTCCACGGCGACGGTCCCGAGCGGTCCCCTCGGCCGACCGTCTTCCCTGTCCTCGGCGGGGTCCCGGATCCAGTACCTCCTGCAGTGGTCGTCCTCGTGCTCGTACTCCCGCCCGGCCGCCCCCAGCCGGAGGCGCAACCGCTTCTCGTGCGAGGCCGTGATCGAGTCCGGGTCGGCGCACGCGCCGAGGGCGCCCTCGGCGAGTGAGGCCAGGTCCCAGCGTGCGAACCGCTGTCCTTCGGCGGGCCCCACCGGGCACAGGCCGGGGCACGCCGACAGCCGTTCGTGCACGCGCAGGGCGAGATCGTCTTTCATGGCCGGAGCGTAGGGACGGGAGTGGTGCGCCTGTCCGGCTCAGGAGGGGATCTCACCTGGGTGTTCACCTTGGCGATGGACCCGCCTATTGGTCGCGCGTTTGCCTCTCGCACTCCTGTTCCAGTGGCGGATACGCCTCGGCGATGGCCGCGCGGATCCGTCGGCGGAGCAGGTCCGTGGCCTCGGCCCGTGCGGAGTCCCGCTCGCCTCCCGGCAGACCGTCCAGCAGTTGGTCGTAGTGGTTCATCCGGTGCCGCAGATAGTCGACCTTCCAAGGGGCGAGAGAGGCGCGGCCGGCACGGCCCGTGTCCTGTACGGAGTTGGCGTCGGTCAGCTCGATCGGCCCGCCGGCCGCCGCCTCGCGGCGCGCCCGGTGTTCCACCGCCCGCAGGGCCAGCTTGCGCGGGTCCAGGCGCGGAACCTCGATCGGCTCGGTCCTGATCCGCTCCAGGACCTCCGACCGCCGACGCCGGACGGCGTTCCGCACCGCAACCGACCGTCGCGCCGAGGATTCCGCCACCCTCCGGTACTCGTCGGTCCGCTCGGCCGCCGTGACCCGCTCGACGCGGTACAGCCGGACCTGGGGCGCCGTCCTGAGCCGCGGATTGACTCTGAGGCGGTCAGGTGTCCCGAGCAGCCGGTGCACCATCCCGCCGGTCCACCCACGAGCCCGCAGCCCCGCCGAGGAGACGTACCGCTGCCCGTCCTCCTCATAGCCCTCATAGTCCTCGGAACCCTGACGGTCCTGAGGCTCCCGACTGTCCTCGTAGCTCTGATCACTGGCATGGCAGTCCATGGCTACCTCCCCGCAGTTCGGTCGTCACTCTCTGTGACGACACCCCCTATTGAAGCGCCCACCACTGACAACCGCCCGAGCCGCCCTGGGGCAGGGAGCCGAACGGTTCGCTCTCGGGAGGTCAGCACAGGACCGAGTCCCGTTGCCGGCCATGCCCGCAGGTTCCGTCAGGAGGGCTCGAAGCTCTCGGTGCCAGTCGCCACCGTTGTCCGACAGCCGGTCCACCGGACCGCCCTTCCGTTCATAAAGAAAGCGGGTTTCCCGCCGACCGTCACATCCCCGAAATGCTTGCGGCCCCTCTCCTCCACCGACCCGATCTACGCTGGACACCACAGCCCGGCCGACGTCGCCCGAAGGCATCGCACCCCCGCCCTCGCCCGACAGGAGCCCTGTGTCACGCCCCAGCAGCACGCGCCCGCGCCTCGCCCTGCCGCCCTGGCTCGCCCACGCGCTGCGCGCCCAGCGAGGGCCCGTTCCCTGGAACGCGGTCGTCCGGGGTGCGCTGGCCGCCGGGCCGTTGCTGCTGGCCGGAGTGCTGGCCGACCGCACCTCCCTCGGCGTCGTCGCCGCGCTCGGTGCCATGCTCGCCGGGATCAACGACCGGCCGGGCAGCCGGCGTTCCTCCGTCAGGCGGCTCGGCGTGCCCGCGTCGGCCGGGGCTGTCGGTCTGGTCGTCGGGACGTACGCCGGACAGCAGTTCGCCGCCGTGCCGCTGACCCTTCTCCTCACCGCCCTCGGGCTCCTGGCGGGCGGGATGAGTGCCATCGGGCCCGTCGCGTCCGGCGCCGGTACACAACTGCTCGTCGCCGCCGCCATCGGGGCCGGGATGCCGTTGCCCGAGCCGGGCTGGCAGCGGGCCCTGTTCTTCGTCGCGGGCGCCGGCTGGCTGCTCGCCCTGCGGCTCGCGCTGCCCACCCCCGGTGCCGGCGCCGGTGACTTCCGCTTCGACGGGGAACGTGCCGCTGTCGCCGCCGTGTACGACGCCGTCGCAGACCTCCTCGACGCCGCCGGTACGGACGAGGCAGGCGCCCGGCGCGTCGCCCTCACCGCCGCGCTCGACCACGCCCAGGACGCCCTCGGCGGACCCCGGCTGCGCCAGTACGCCAGCTCCGCGGACGAGCGACGGCTGCGCACCCAGTACGCCGCCGCGCTGCCCCTCGCCGAGGCCGCGACCGCCCTCGCCTGGACCGGGGACGCCCTCCACGCGCGCGTGGCGCAAGGGCCCCGGCGTCTCGCCGCCGCCGTACGGACCAACACCCACACCGGGCCGCTGCCCGCCCCGGCCCGCTCCGCGCCCGGGCTGCGCGCCCTCGACGACGCGCTGCTGCACGCCGCCGACGCCTTCGACCGGGGCGGCGACACACACGACCTGCACACCCGGCGCCGTACCGTCGCCGCCCTGCTCCGTACGGCCGTCGACTCCGGTGGACGCGAGTACGGGCTGCGGGTGGCGCTCTGCTTCGGGGCCGGTTCGGCCGTCGCGCAGACGACGCACCACGCCCACTGGTACTGGATTCCGGCCACCGCCGTCTTCCTGGTCAAGCCCGACCTGGGGCCGCTCGTCTCGCGCGTCCTGTGCCGGGCGGCGGGGACCGTCCTCGGGGCCGTTGTCTTCGCCGGGTTCGCGGCCGTGCTGCCCCGGCCCGAGGGGCTCGTCGCGCTCGTGGCCGTGAGCGGCGCGCTGATCCCGGTCGCCACCCGGCACTTCGCCGCCCAGACCGCCGTCGTCACGGTGCTGGTGCTCGCCCTCGTGATGGTGGGCGGCGAACCCCAGGCGTCCTGGAGCCGGATCCTCGAGACACTGGTCGCCTGTGCCCTCGTCCTCATCGTCGGACATCTGCCGATGCCCGGTCAGCGCGGCGGAGGCGTACGGGCGCGGCTGGCGCGGGCCGCCGAGGCCGCGCAGGCGTACCTCCAGCATGTGCTGAGCGGCTCGGACGACCGGCACGCGCGCTGGATGCTGCGCCGCGAGGCCTATCGCGCGCTCGCCGAGGCCCGTACGGCCATCGCGCACTCGGCGGCCGAACTGCCCGCGCTGGCCCGGCACACCGAGGGGACGGAGGAAGTCGCCGCCACCCTCGAACGACTTGTCGACACGACGACAGCCTGTGCCGTGCACCTGGACGACACCGGACGCCTCAGTCGCCGGCACACCGAACACCTCACCGAACTTCTGGACGAACTCGCCGAGCGGCGTGAGCGCGCCGGGCTGCGCCTGCGCGTACCGGGAGCGGGGGAGAGGCCCCTCGCGGGCTGAGGGCGGGTCCGCGCCGGCCGCGTCAGCCGATGCGTACCCATACCGGCGCGTGGTCCGAGCCCGGTGCGCCTCGTCGGGCCTCCGGGTCCGGGCCGACCGACGGGAGGGCGGGCGCCGAGTTTCCCGGCAGGCCCGTGCCCGCCTCCACCGTGCGGTGCACCAGGCGGTGGCTCAGGAGGACGTGGTCGATGAGTTCGCGGCGTCCCGAGTTGATCCGCGAGTAGCGCTGTTCGGCCGGAATGAGCGGGGCCACGTCCCACAGACGCGTCGCGTCACCTTTGTCGTCGTGGTCGTAGCCGGGCGTGCCGATCTCCGAGCCGGGCGGGCCGAGCAGGATCTGGGTGGTCGCCGCCTGCACCCCGTCGTTCAGGTCGCCCAGGACCAGCACGTCCCGCGTGCGGCCCTCACCGGCCAGCAGATCGACCGCGAGAGCCCGCAGCGCGGTCGCCTCGGCGGTGCGCCGGTACAGGGCGTACGCGCCGAAGCGGGCCCGTTCACCCTCGTCGAGCGGGTGGAAACGGCCGTTCGGATACGACAGCAGCTTCGACTTCAGATGGGCGACGGCCGCCCGCAACGGCCCGCCCCCGGTGTCCGCCTCCACCGCCAGGAAACCGCGACCCGCCACGGAGACCTCCAGGCCCGAGTCGTCCACCTGCACCGGAACCAGCTTCGCCGGGAAGGCGTTCGTGTCGGCGAGCACCTCGAACGGCAGGCGGCCGAGGAAACCGACCCGGATGCCCCGGCTGTCCGGGAACCGCGAGGTCGCGACGCTCCAGCCGCTGCCCAGCAGGTCGACCAGATCGTGCAGCGCCTCGGTGTCGCCGACCTCCTGGACGGCGAGCAGCGTCGGGTCGAGCTCCGTGATCACGGCGGCGAGGGCGGCGAGTTTCGCCTCGTACGCCGCGTCGTCCTTCGGCCCGGACGGGCCGCCCGGGCGGTAGAGGTTCTCCAGGTTCCAGGTGGCGACGAGCATGCCGGCTCCCCCTCAAAGTCCCAGCAGGTTCCGCGAGTTCCAGCGGTGACGCGTCCAGCGTGCCCGCGCCGCCATCCCGGCGACAGGGCTGCGCCGGGATGCGCGGTCCACGTCGCGCACGGGCACGACCGCGCCGTACGGTGGCCGCATGACGCCTTCTCCCGCTGCTCCCGCGGATCTCGGCATCACCGGCTGCACCGCCCTCCTCCACACCGACGCCGGCGAAGGGATCGAGTTCGCCGAGGACGCCTCGATCGCCGTACGGGGAGGGGCCACCGAGGCGATCGGGGTGGGCGTCGAGCTCCCGGACGCCGTGGAACCCATCGACGCGCGCGGGCGGTGGACTCGGCGAGTGGATCGGCGGCCTGGCACCGGGCCGGAAGGCCGACATCATCCTCGTCGATCTCACCGGGCCGCACACCCAGCCCGTGCACGACCTCGCCGCCACCCTCGTCCACAGCGCCCGCTCCTCGGACGTCCGGACGACGATCGTCGACGGCCGCGTCCTCATGCGCGACCGGGAACTGCTGACCCTCGATGTACCGGAGATCGTCCGGGAGCTGGGGGAGCGGCTGCCCGCGCTCGTCGACCGGAGCCACGGCAGGCGGATCCAGGAGTACGACGCCTGAAGTCCTTCCGCCGGCGCCGATGAGTTTCGCGTGCCCCACCGGTCCACCCCTGAGAACGGACTGTTCCACAACGGGGCATGGAGGGGCGATGACACTTCCGCGGATCGTTTCGCGCGACGAGTGGCGGGCGGCACGCGAGGCGTTGCTGGTCAAGGAGGAGGTCGTCACGCGCGCGCGTGACGCGCTGGGCGCCGAGCGGCGTGAGCTGCCCATGGTCGAGGTCGACGCGGAGTACGTGTTCGAGGGCGGCGACGGCAAGGCGACCCTGCTCGACCTCTTCGGGGGCCGCCGCGGGCTCGTGGTCCACCACTTCATGTTCGACCCCGAGTGGGAGGCGGGCTGCCCCGGCTGCTCGGAGTTCCTCGACCACGTGGGTCACCTGGCGCACCTGTGGGCACGCGACACCTCGTTCGCGGTCGTGTCCCGGGCCCCGTACACGCGGATCCTGTCGTTCAAGGCACGGATGGGGTGGACGGTGCCGTGGTACTCGTCGCACGGCACCGACTTCGACCGCGACTTCCCGGTGCTGCCCGAGAGCGCGGAGGAGGTCGTCGAGCGGTCCGGGGTGAGCTGCTTCCTGCGGGACCGTGACCAGGTCTTCCACACGTACTCGGCGTACGGACGTGGCCTCGACGGCCTCGGCTCGGCCACCAGCTTCCTGGACCTCATGCCCCTGGGAGCGCCCGGGGACAGCGAACGCGTGCGCCATCACGACGCGTACGAGTACTGATACGGGCAGCGACAAAGAGGGCGTAGTGGGGGTAACGGGATGAGGTGATCCTCACATCCGGCGGTGAACGAGTGTCAACTGCGTCTCAGTACGGTCACCGGGCGAGGCCCTTTCCCCATGATGAGCGTTTATCTCTATGAGATCAGCGCTACATGGAGGTGCAGGGTGAACGGGCGAAAGGTGCTCGAACGCTTTCCCGCCGGCGGGCCCCGTGGTTCCTGGCCCGCGGAGGAGTTCGCGCAGGCGCGGCGCCTGGAGGGTCAGGCCGCCGAGGTCGTCATGGACCTCGCGACGGACACGTTCCTCGTGATCGTGCGGGGCGGAGTCATGGCGGAGTGAAGCGGTCGCCGGGCCCGAACGAAGGGGTTCAGGCGCTGATCGGCCTCGACCACGTCGGAATGGTCCCCGTCACCTGACAGAGGGCGAGGTAGAGGGGTATCGGCGGGGTGTACGGGAGGGTGTCGTGCGGGCGGTGCAGAAGAGCTGGGAGGCGCGGGGCGCCGAGGACCACCGCTCCCGTGGAGTAGTGCGCCGGGGTCGGCCACTCCAGGGCGTAGTCGGAGTCGGCGGGGACGAGCCACCACCAGTGACCCGCGTCCGCGTACACACAGCCCACGCGCGGGAGCCGGGGCAGTATCTGAGGGCCGAAGCGGGCGGGCACCGCCACCGCGTCGCAGCCCAGGGGAGCGGTCATGCCGCCCGGTATCGGAAGACGCAGGGGAGTTTCCGGACGGGGCGGACTGTGCAGGTGGCGATTCACGCGCACCAGCGTGTCCATGCTGATCACCCGGCCCCCGGTGGACGAACCCCTTACACCCATTCGGCCTCTGTCCCCGTCCCCGTTGTCGCGTGCCCCTGAAACCGGTGGCGCCCGTGATGCCCGTGGTGCGCCTGAGTGTCGTCGGCGGGCTCCGGTTCCGGGTCGCCGCCCGTGCCGGGGCGGGGCGGTGGCGCGCCCCAGCCGAGGTCGCCGCGGACCGCTGTGCCGTCGTGGGCGTCGGCGCCCGTGTCGGCCGCCCGGGCGAGTTCCGCCCAGACCAGCAGGCCGGGGCCGTGCTCCTGGGCGCCCCAGGCCCTGCACATGGCCTCGACGAGGAGCAGCCCCCTCCCCTGCTCGTCATCGGGGCGCTGCGGCGACTGATGGGGCACGCCGGGCGCGCAGCCCTCGTCACGCACGGCTATCCGGACCAGGTCGGCGCCGTCGTGCAGCTCGCAGACTATGTGGCTGCTCGCGGTGTGCACGATGGCGTTGGTGACCAGCTCGGTGACGACCAGGGCCGCCGTGTCACAGGTGTCCTCGCAGACCGACCAGCCCGTGAGCCGGGCACGCGTCAGGCGGCGGGCCTGCGCGGGCGAGCCCGGATGGGCGGCCAGCTCGAAGCGGAACCGGCGCTCGGCCGCCGTACCAGGTCGCAGCGGGGCTGCGGACCCGGGACCGGAGCGGTCCGCGGCGGCGTCTGTTCCTAAGGGCGGGGACGGAATCACGCTTGCCACTATCTCCCCGCCGTGAACACTTGGCAAGTGTCACTCTGAAAAATGCAGAGTGCGGTGTGACGGAGTGGAACGGCGTGGCACACTGCTCGCAACAGCACTCGGAGCGGCGCCAGTTGGGACTTTCGGCAGGTTTTCGAATAAACCTTCGAATAGATTCCCGGTGGCGCCGCCGGGCTGTCAGGACTTCTCATCGGCGTATGCCGATGCTCGATGGAGGTGGAGCGTGAGCGAACCGCGGTCCGCGCCGACGGTCGGACAGGTCGTCCTCGGCCGGCGCCTGCTGGACCTGCGGGAGCGTGCGGGCCTGCGGCGCGAGGAGGCCGCGCGCATCCTCCGGGTCGCCCCCGCCACCGTCCGCCGTATGGAGATGGCCGAGGTCGCGCTCAAGATCCCGTACCTCCAGCTCCTCCTGAAGTCGTACGGCGTCTCGGACGAGGAGGCCGAGGCGTTCGTCAAGCTGGCCGAGGACGCCAATCTGCCCGGGTGGTGGCAGCGGTTCCACGACGTGCTGCCCGGCTGGTTCTCCATGCACGTCAGCCTGGAGGGCGCGGCGAGCCTCATCCGCCAGTACGAGCCCCACTTCGTCCCCGGACTGCTGCAGACCGAGGGATACGCGGTCGGTGTCCTGAAATCGGGCGCCATCGGCCAGACCAGACCCGAGGACATCGAACGCCATGTCGCACTGCGCATGGAACGCCAGGGACTGCTCACCCGGGACGACGCGCCCCGGCTGTGGGTCGTGATGGACGAGACCGTTCTGCGCCGCCCGGTGGGTGGCCCGGAGGTGATGCGTGCGCAGATCGACAGACTGCTCGAAGCCGCGGACCTGCCCAATGTGACGATCCAGGTCGCCCCCTTCTCGGCGGGGCCGCACCCGGGCACGTACGGGCCGTTCGTACTGTTCCGTTTCGCCGTGCCGGAACTCCCGGACATGGTCTACAGCGAGTACCTGACCGGCGCCATCTATCTGGATTCGCGCACCGAGGTGGCCACCCACCTGGAGGTCATGGACCGCATGGCGGCTCAGTCCGCTACAGCACATCGCACGAAGGAGATCCTCCGGGATCTCCGCAAGGAGCTCTGAATCTCTGCATGGATCGCATGACGTCCAAGGCCCGGATACGCCACGAGCGAATCAATGAGCTGACCACTGAACGGGTCACCGAGCGGGCCGGTATCTACAACGGCATGCCCGCCGGTGAACTGGGCAGCGAGGGCTGGCACAAGCCGTGGAGCGGCGGCAACGGCGGCAACTGCCTGGAGGCGATGAAGCTCGCCGACGGCCGGATCGCCGTGCGCCAGTCCACCGACCCCGACGGTCCGGCGCTGATCTACACCACGGCCGAGATGCTCGCCTTCATCGAGGGCGCCAAGGCCGGGGAGGCGGACTTCCTGCTCTCCTGAGGTCCGGTTCCGGCCGTTCGATGGCGCCGGTTCCGTTGTGTTCAGTCAATTCCCTTATTTTGGTGCTCAGTTGATCGCTTGCCAAGCCGGAGATCGAAGAGGCTCACGGAGTTCGCCATGACCGGGCAGCACCCCATCGAGATGGACACAGGCAAGCCTCATCCCGCGCGAATGGACGACTGGTATTAGGGCGGCAAGGACAACTACCCGGTCGACGAGGCGATCGGCCGCCGGGTGCTCGCCCTCGACCCGCGGGTCTCGGTGAGGTCGGCGAGCCCGACGACGAGCGCGCCGAGCAGCGCGACCCCGACGGCCAGACGTCCGGCGAGCCGCCGCTCGGCGGGCCTGGCGGTGACCGACGCGACCCGCTGCAACCCCCAGGCGAGCCCGGACAGCAGTACACCGGTGACCATGAGAACGGGCACGAAGACGTATGTACGTTCGGCAGGCTCGTCCAGCCAGCGCAACCGCCCGGCGCCCTGCCGTACCGGCGCCTCCCGCAGCCGGGCCAGGACGTCCTGCTGTCTCCGGCCGCTCTCGCGCACCTGGTCCTGGGTCTCGCGCACCTGCTCCTCGATCCGCGAGAGCCGCCCGATCAGCGTGATCCCTAGCAGCATCACCTCGACGACGAGGAGCAGCACCCCGCACAGGACGGCCCGCTGCCACTGCCACCGGTAGAGACAGACGACGACGTAGGTGCCCGCCCCGGCGGCGGCCAGCCATCCGAATACGTATGCGATGCGCCTCATCGTTCGTCCTCCGTCCCCGCCTCGTCCCCGGTGCGTGCGTCCCCAGCGCGTACGTCGCCGGTGGCGCCGTCGACCGTGAGCCGCGTGCCCGGCGGGAACCGGTTCACGGCGTCCGTCGCGCCCACGACCGCGGGCAGCCCGAACTCCCTTGCCAGCACGGCGAGGTGGGACAGCGGGCTGCCGGTCTGCGCGACCAGAGCGGTGAGCCCGGGCAGCAGTGGGGCGAGGGCGGGATCGAGGGTGCGGACGACGAGTACCGCGTCCGGCGGCGTGGTGCCGGTGCCCTCCCAGACGATTCCGGCGGCCCGTCCGCCGGACACGCCCCGGCCGCCGTCGCCCACGGGACCGGTGCTTCGCTCGGCGACCACGGTTCCGTCAACGGCGACCCGGAAGGCGTCCGGCAGCGGGGCGGACACGGGCAGCGGCTGTCTCTCCCGCACGTCCGCGGGCAGCGGCCCCCCCTCCAGCGCGGTCATGAACTCCGGCCACCGCAGCAGCCCGACCCGGGCACCGTCATCCAGCCCTCCGCGCACGACCAGCCTGCGTGCCCCCTCCCGCACGAGCCGCACCTGCAACTCCTGCACCCACCGGACACGGAGCCGGAGCGCCTCCCGAGTCGGGAGCACGGGCGCGGTGGCGCCGGGCCTGTCGACGGGATGCCGGGACGGGCGTACGACGGTGACCGCCGCCGGACGCCCGTGTTCGTCCGGGCCGGGACGGTGACCCGCGCCCGTGTTCGTCCGTGCCGTCCGCACCGCCCTCCTGTGCCGGTGCCGCCGCCGATGCCGGCAGCCGGATCCGTCCGCGCAGGCTCGGTGCCGTCAGGGCCAGGACCACCGGCTCGGCGATCACGACGCGCCCGTCCGGCAGCCCCTGGGCGCGGGCGTCCGTGAGCGCGGTGAGGGCGGCGCCGGCTGCCGTACGGCTGTTCGCCGGGCTCTCGTGCAGCAGCGCACCGGCCAGCGCCTCCTGGGCGTGCAGGCGACCAGCGTCGTACGCGTCCAGCGCAGTGTGGACGTCAGTCCCGCCGACGGAATGTCGGCGGGCGGCGGGGTCTCGGCCAGGCGGCGGTCGACGTCCGCCACGAGGTCGACGGCGAGCCCGGGCAGCGCCGAGGTCAGCCGTCCCGTCCGCCAGGCCGCGGCGAGCCTGCGTCCGCCCTGCGCCGGGTTGAGCAGCGCGAGCCAGCGGGGCCGGGGCGGGGCGGCGCCGAGCAGCAGCAGGTCCGCGGCGGCCCGTCCGCCTACCGCCGTGACCACGGGCACGGTACGCAGCCGGCGCCGGGGCGCGGTGCCGCCGATGTCGAGCGCGGCGGCGAGCCCACGGGCCATCGGGGTCACCCACAGATCTTCCTCCAGGGGCTCCAGCTGATCCGGCAGGCTCTCGGCGACCGGGCCGGGGCCCAGCAGCCGTGCTCCGCGTGGCGGCCGGGCGGCCATCGCGGTGATCGGCCGGCTCTGGAACAGCCACAGTCGTCCGTGGTCGTCGAACCCGAACTCGATGTCCTGCGGCCCGTCGAAGACCTCGCGGGCGCGCCGCGCGAGGCGGGCCAGCCGGCGCAGTTCGAACGGCCGAGGAGCGGCTCGGCGTCCGCCGGTTCCCTGCGCAGCATGCGCCCCCGCAGGCTCAACGAGTAGTCGATTCCGGCCTGTTCCCCACTGACCAGGCTGTCGGGGCCACCGCGCACCGCGCTCACCAGCATCCGGTCGGCGCGCCCTTCGACGGGATCGGCGCCGAACATCACCCCTCCCACGCGCGCGGTCAGCATCGGCTGGACCAGTACCGCCATCGGCGCGGCGGGCTCACCGGGCCGGTGCGCGGAGTCGAGCACGGTCCGTACCGCCGTACGGAAGTCGGCCCAGCCGCGGACGTCGAGCACGGATGCGAACCGACCCGCCAGGGAGGACTCCTGGGTGTCCTCCTGCGGCGAGGAGGAGCGGACGACGAGCGGGCGCTCGCCGCCGTCCGAGAGCGTGTCCCAGGCCTGGCGCAGCGCGGACCAGCCGCCGGACAGGCTGTCGTGCGGGTCGTCGGCCTCGGGGCCGGGGTGCGTGATGACGAATCCGGGCAGTACCGGCAGTCCGGCGCCTGCCGCGCGGGCGAGGTTCGCCGCCTTGGAGCCGGCGAGCAGGGGGAGTGCGGCGCCGGGCCGGTCCAGCCAGACGGCCTCCCGGCCGTGTGCCCCGACCGTTTCGCGGCCCTGTGCCGCGACCGCGTTCAGGACCGCACCGCCGCGGGGGTCGTCCCCGTCGCACGCGCCTTCTCCGGGACGTTCGTCGAGCGTCGTCATAGGACACCGTCCAGGACCGACCGCCAACAGGGGGGACGCCTAGGGTCGGCCCTGCGCCTGACGGCAGAACAAAGGATCGGTGGCGAGCCCGTGAGACCCGTCTCCTGCGCTCAATGATCCCACCGCCGGGCGAATTCCACCCGGCTGGAAGCCGCTTTCAGGCAAGCCCGTGAACAACGTCACCCAGCGCAACCGTGCGTTGGCCGTTCGCGTTGTCGGCGCCTCCCTCATCCCGGTGGAAGTGCCTGGCAGAGCGCCTCCAATGCCGCACCGTAGGCGTGCTCGGAGGGCGCCGCGTACCCCACGACGAGCCCGTCGAGCGCGATCGAACCCTGGTCCTCATGCGGGGCCTTCTCCGGCTCGTGGAGCTCTGGGTGCCGGAATTCCGGATGCCGGAACTCCGTGAGCCCGTCGAGGGCGATTCCCCGCCAGGCCGCCGCCTTCACCGCCGACCGTTCCGTCCCGGGCGGCAGTCGCAGCACCGCGTGCAGACCGGCCGCGACCCCGGTGACCTCGACATGCGGCGCGTGCGCGGCGAGGGCGGCCACCAGCCGGTCACGGCGGCGCCGGTACCGCTGCCGCATCCGCCGCACATGACGGTCGTACGACCCCGACCCGAGGAAGTCGGCGAGCGCCAGCTGATCGAGCGCACTCGCCCACCCCTCCCGCTCGCCCTTCAACGCGAGTACGGGCTCCACGTACCGCTCCGGAAGGACCATCCAGCCCAGCCGCAGCGCGGGGGACAGGCTCTTGCTGACCGAGCCGAGG
Source organism: Streptomyces lacrimifluminis (assembly GCF_014646095.1). Classification (GTDB taxonomy): domain Bacteria; phylum Actinomycetota; class Actinomycetes; order Streptomycetales; family Streptomycetaceae; genus Streptomyces; species Streptomyces lacrimifluminis. The sequence continues at coordinate 120,188 of NZ_BMMU01000021.1, forward strand.
TGGATCACCCGCTCGGGGTCCAGCCCCTGTACGGCGCCCACGGGCCGACGGTCGTATCGGAACTCCCCGTCGTAGTCGTCCTCCAGGATCAGCCCGCCACGCGCGCGTGCCCAGTCGATCACGGCGGCACGTCGCTCGGGGTGCAGGGGACCGCCGGTCGGGAACTGGTGCGCGGGCGTGAGCAGGACGGCCCGCTCCCGGTCGAGCAGACCGACCCGGGCGCCGTCCTCGTCGAGGGGCAGCGGCACGGTCCGTACCCCGGCCGCGGTCAACAGGTCCCGGTGGAAGCCGAGTCCGTACGCCTCGACGGCCAGCGGTCCGCGCAGTACGGCGTCCGTGCTCCCGCCGCCGCTCGTGCCGCCGAAGAGGAGCCGCAGGGCGTGCGCGAAGCCCGAACAGATGACGATGCGCGCGGGCTCGGTACGTACACCACGCGCGCGTGCCAAGTACTCCGCGAGTGCCTCCCGCAGCTCGACCCGGCCGGCCGGATCACCGGGCCCGAACGCCTCGTTCGGCGCCTGCTGGAGCGCCCGCCGGTACGAGGCCAGCCAGGCGGAACGCGGGAACTCCGACGCGTCCGGCTTGCCCTGGCGCAGGTCGTGTCGTGGTCCACGCGCGCGTGGAGGTGCCTTTACCGGGACCCGGGAAGCCGTTCTGACGGGCTCGGCTCGCTCGGCGACCCGGGTGCCCGAACCCTGGCGGGCGGTCAGCCAGCCCTCGGCGACGAGTTCGGCGTACGCGTCGGCAACCGTGTTGCGGGCCACGCCGAGGTCGGCGGCGAGGGAACGGTACGGCGGCAACAGGGTGCCGGGCACGAGCCGGCCGCTGCGGACGGCGTCCCGCAGGGCACGGGTCAGGGCGGCCCGTCGGCCACCGGGCCCCGACAGCTCCAGATGCAGGTCGGCGCCGATGCCCTCCGCGGAATTGACCCATGTTTCTGCCATAGAAATGAACCATACCGCCGGTCTTTCCGGACCGTAGATTCATGGTCATGACGACGAACACGAACACCGAGAACCTCACGACCGCCCACCTCGACAAGGCCGCGGAAACCCCCCGCCTGAACCTCGCGAAAACGGCCCCCAAGGTCTTCCGCGCCCTCGTCGGCTTCGACGCGGCGGCCCGCGAGGGACTCGACCCGGCGCTGGTCGAACTGATCCAGATCCGCTCCTCGCACCTCAACCACTGCGCGTACTGCCTCCACATGCACACGAACGACGCGCGCAAGGCGGGCGAGAGCGAGGACCGGCTGCACCTGGTCGCGGTGTGGCGCGAGGCCCGCCACTTCTACACCCAGAGGGAACAGGCGGCGCTGGCTCTCACGGAGGCGGTCACCCTGGTCGCCGACGCCGGCGTCCCGGACGACGTCTACGCCGAGGCCGCGGCCCAGTTCGACGAGCGGGAACTGGCCCACGTCCTGTCCCTGATCCTCGCGATCAACACCTGGAACCGGGTGGCCCTGGCGACCCGCAAGACGGCGGGCACGGACGAGCGCTGACCCGCGCTCGGCACGGGCGCGGGGGCGGGCGCGGGAACGGGCAGTCAGACGGTCATCGGCCGATCGAACGGCCCTATGGGCGCCGGCAACTGCGTGGCACCCGTCAGCCGACGGTCCACGGCAGCCGCCACCGCCCGCCCCTCCGCGATCGCCCACACGATCAGCGACTGCCCGCGGGCCGCGTCCCCGGCGGCGTACACCCCCGGGACGTTCGTCGCGAAGTCCGCGTCACGGGCGATCGTGCCGCGCGGGTCGAGGGCGAGCCCGAGCTGGTTGATCAGGCCGTCCTCCTGGCCGGGCCCCGAGAAGCCGAGGGCGAGCAGCACGAGGTCGGCGGGGAGCGTCCGCCCGGATCCGGGCATCGGCCGGCGCTCCGCGTCCACCTCTACGAGGTGCAACGCCCGTACATGCCCGTCCGTGTCGCCCGAGAAGTGGAGCGTGGACGCCGCGAAGAGCCGTGCGTCGGCGTCGGCCGCGGGCGCCGACTCCAGGTCACGGGCCTCCTCGTGCGCGGCCGACAGCCGGTAGATCTTCGGGTACGTCGGCCAGGGATCGACGTCCTCGTCGCGCTCAGCACCCGGCTGGGCGTAGATGTCCAACTGGGTGACGGAGACGGCCCCTTCACGTACCGCGGTGCCCAGACAGTCGGCCCCCGTGTCGCCGCCGCCGACGATGACGACGTGCTTCCCGGCGGCGGACATCGGGGACGCCTCCAGATCCCCCTGACACACCCGGTTGGCCAGCGGCAGATACTCCATCGCCTGATGTACGCCGGTCAACTCCCGCCCGGGAAGCGGCAGTTCGCGCCAGGCTGTGGCTCCCACGGCCAGTACCACAGCGTCGTAACGCGACCGCAGCTCGGCGGCCCCGACATCCCGTCCGACGGCGGTCGACGTACGGAACTTGGTTCCCTCCGCCCGCATCTGCTCGATACGCCGCTCCAGATGGTGCTTCTCCATCTTGAAGCCGGGGATGCCGTACCGCATCAGCCCGCCGAGCCGGTCGTCCTTCTCGTACACGGCCACGGTGTGTCCGGCCCGCGTCAGCTGCTGGGCGGCGGCGAGCCCGGTGGGCCCCGACCCGATCACCGCGACCGTACGCCCCGACAGCCGGTCCGGCGGTCTCGGCGGTGCGAAGCCCTCGGACCAGGCCCGGTCGGCGATGGCCACCTCGACGTTCTTGATGGTCACCGCGGGCTGGTTGATGGCCAGCACACAGCCCGCCTCGCACGGCGCCGGGCACAACCTCCCGGTGAACTCGGGGAAGTTGTTCGTGGCGTGCAGCCGGTCGCTGGCCGCGCGCCAGTCGTCCCGGGAGACCAGGTCGTTCCACTCGGGGATCAGGTTCCCCAGCGGACAGGCCTCGTGGCAGAACGGGACACCGCAGTCCATACAGCGACCGGCCTGCTTGCCGACGATGGGGAGCAGCGCCCCCGGGACATACACCTCGTCCCAGTCACGGACCCGCTCCTCGACGGGCCTGCGCGGCCAGTTCTGGCGTGCTGTGGTGAGAAAACCCTTGGGATCGCCCATGACCGTGTCCTCGCCGTCTTCCCTGCGTACGCATGACGGGGCCGTGCGTCATCGGGCGGCACTCTCCTTCGGCCACGATACGACTCATCGACCAGGCACGCCGAACGGGACGGCGGCTCAGGCGACGGCCAGGACGTACAGCACGGAGGCGGCGCCCGAGGCGACCGTGCGTATGTGGTTCCACAGGGTCCACTCGCGCACGTACACGGGCCAGTACGCGGCGGCCTCCGCCGTCCCCGGCTCCAGCTTCGCCAGCGCGTTGTTGCGCGGTACGTTCGCGCCCATGGTGAGTCCGAACGAGCCGAACAGGTACAGCGCACTGCCCACCAGCAGTTCCACCGCACCCTCGTCCGGCCACACCACGAACGTGACCACGACGGTCACCAGACACAGGGCGGCCGACCCGACGAACACGAGCATGAAGGGCGGATTCACCGCGGTGACGTTGATCGCCCGCATCGCGGCGACCCCCTGCGCGGGCGGCAGCGCGGCGAGCCCCCTCATCACGAACGTCGAGAACCCGCAGAAGACCCCGGCCACCAGCCCGGTACCGAGCACACCCAGCACCACGAGTACGAAGTACGCCCCATCGATCATGCCGACTCCCCGCTCGCTGCTCATCCGTCCCCACCAGTGAACCTCCTGCCACTGACAACGCCCATGGCCGAGCGACGCGGCGCCATACGCGAGCGTCCACGGGGTGCCACCAGGCGACGGGGGCACCGCCCCGCTCACACCGACGCGGCCCCGGCGTCGTCCCTCGCTTCCGCTCCCGCTCCCGCCGCTGTCCCCGCCCCCGATCTCGTCGCCGGCTCCGTCCCCCATTCCCGCAGCCTCGTCTCGACGGCCCCGGCGATCCGCCGCCGGGCCTCGTGCCGCGCGACCCCGCTCATCAGCAACTGGTCGTACGACGTGTCCACATGCCGTACCGCCGCCACGACCGCCGAGATCACCGCCTTCTCGGACAACGCCCGCCCCGCCGCACTCCGCCCCACACGCCCACTGCCACGCACTGAGGCGTGCGCGGCGATCTCCTCGGCCCGATCGGCCGGGCACCCGGGAAGCAGCCGGTGGATCTCGCGCGCGAACGCCTCCGTGAACCGCAGATCCTCCGTGTCCCGCCGCCGCGCGTCCCGCATCCGGCGCCGCCGCCGCGCCTCGGCGTCCGCCAGGCACCGTTCCTCGGCCCGGGCGAGGCCCGCCTCCTCGACCAGAACGCCCTGCCGCTCGTACCGCCCCTGCCGTCGGTTGAACCGCACAACCACCGCCGACAGCCCGCTCTCCTCCCGCGACCTGCGCGTCAACGCGGTGTCGCCCCTGGGCAGAAACACCAGATGCCCGAGATCGGCACAGTCAAGACACCGAGGCGCCCCTTCCTCCAGCACGAGCAGCGTCAACGGCCCCCGCCGGCACTCGGCACAGTGCCGCCGCCTGAGCGGCTGCACGACGAGCGGTCCGGCGTGGAGCGGGGGAGTCGCGCGACCTGTCACAGGTGCTTGATTCCCATCGGTGAGCAGGAATCCCCGGACAGGCACCACCTCCTCGAAACCGCCCGCACGGGAGCGACACCTACCTCTCCCCACTCCTCCCCCGGCCCGGTCCTCGCCCCCGACGGCCACCCGGCATCATGGGCCGTGTGCGACTGGAACCGATCACCTGGGACCGGCTCGGCGACCTCCTCGCCGAACGTGTGCTCGACCTGAAGGCGGACGACGGCAGCCTCTGGCCACGCATCGCCTTCGACGGAGCCCCGGCGGCCCGCCCGGGAGACCTCGCCGAACGTGTGGCCGAGGCGCTGCGCGTCCGAGGCCGGCCCGCGTTCGCCATCGGCACATCCGGCTTCCTGCGCCCCGCCTCCCTCCGGCTGGAGTACGGCCATGAGGACGTGGACGCCTACTACGGCGGCTGGTTCGACACCGGCGCCCTCTGGCGCGAGGTCTTCGGCCCCCTCGAACCAGGCGGCGACGGCCGCGTCCTGCCCGACCTCCGCGACCCGCTCACCGACCGTTCCACCCGCAGTCCTTACGTCCAACTCCCGCCCGGCGGCCTCCTGCTGCTGCACGGCCCCTTCCTGCTGCGCCACTGGTTCCCGTTCGACCTGTCCGTCCACGTCCTCCTCTCCCCGGCCGCCCTGCGTCGGCGTACCCCCGAGGCCGAGCACTGGACCCTCCCCGCCTTCGGGCGCTACGAGAGCGAGACGGACCCCGCCACCACGGCCGACGTCCTGGTACGCGCCGACGACCCGCGTCACCCGGCGTGGAACGGCTGACCCGGCCCCGGGCGCGGCGCCCGGAATACGCGGACTTCCGGGTGCGCATCCTCGGGAGCCCGGCGAGAATGTAGGGCGCCGGGACTAGCGGTGCCCTCCGTGCCGCGCCGGCCGTCCGGCACCGGGAGGTACTTCATGACCACCGCCGGAGACATCATGCATCGCGGCGCCCAGTGGATTCCCGCCCACGAGACACTCGATCGGGCCGCCCAGATGATGCGCGAGCTCAACGTGGGCGCCCTGCCCATCAGCGACGAGAACGAACGCCTCTGCGGCATCCTCACGGACCGCGACATCGTCATCGGCTGTGTGGCCATGGGCCACGACCCGACGAGGGTCACCGCGGGCGAGATGGCCCAGGGCACCCCCCGCTGGATCGACGCGAGCGCCGATGTCAGCGAAGTTCTGGAGGAGATGAAGGGTCATCAGATCCGTCGGCTTCCGGTGATCGAGAACAAGCGTCTGGTCGGCATGATCAGCGAGGCCGATCTGGCACAGCACCTCACGGACGACCAGATCGGGTCCTGGGCCGAGAGCGTCTACGCCAGGACCACGATGCGCTGACCCACCGCCCCGTCGCCCCCCAGCCCCGTCACCCACCCTCGTCCGGCCACCGCGCCGGGCGAGGAGTGTGGCGGGGCCGGCCGCGTCAGAGCCAGCCGTTGCGCCGGAAGCTCCGGTACAGCGTCAGACAGACGACGGATATCAGGCCGATGACCAGCGGATAGCCGTACTGCCAACGCAACTCGGGCATGTGATCGAAGTTCATGCCGTAGACACCGCAGACCATGGTCGGTACGGCGATCATGGCTGCCCACGCCGTGATCCTGCGCATGTCCTCGTTCTGCGCCACCGTCACCTGCGCGAGGTGCGCCTGCAGGATCGAGTTGAGCAGCTCGTCGAACGCCGCGATCTGCTCCGTGGCCCGGATCTGATGGTCGGAGACGTCCCGGAAGTAGGCCTGTATCTCCGGGTCGATCACCCGTATCGGCCGCGTCGCCAGTTCCTGCAGTGGTCGGTGCAGCGGCGCCACGGCCCGCTTCAGCTCCAGGAGTTCACGCTTGAGCTGGTAGATCCGGCCCGGGTCGGCCCGCGCGCCGTTCGTCGCGAACACATCCGTCTCGACCTGGTCGATGTCCGCCTGTACCGCGTCCGTGACCCGCAAGTAGTCGTCGACCACGTGGTCCGCGATCGCGTGCAGCACGGCTGCCGGGCCCTTGGCGAGCTGCTGGGGGTCGGCTTCCAGACCCTCGCGCAGCGGGCCCAGTGAGCCGTGCCGTCCATGTCGTACCGTGATCACGAACTCCGGGCCGACGAAGACCATGATCTCGCCGGTGTTCACCACCTCGCTGGTCGCCGTCAGTTCGGTGTGCTCGACGTAGCAGACCGTCTTGAACACTGCGAACAGGGTTTCGCCGTACCACTCCAGTTTCGGGCGCTGGTGGGCGTCGACCGCGTCCTCGGCCGCGAGCGGGTGCAGGTCGAAGAGCTGGGCGATGCCCGCGAACTCCTGGTCCGTCGGCTCGTGGAGACCGAGCCAGACGAAGCCCTCGTCGCTCTTGCGGACCCGCCGTACGGCATCGACCAGATCCCGGCCGGCCGGGATGCGGACACCGTCCTCGTAGGCCACGCAGTTCACGACCGCGGAGCCCAGCGGCGACCGGGCGTGGTGACTCAGGTCGACCCGCGGGCGCCGCCGTGCCAGTCGTGCCACCTTGCGGAGGCCGCCGCCCCTGCCGAGGCCGGTGACCTTCCGCAGATTCCCTGCCATGGACATCTGGACCCCCTCGCGTGGATCTCCTCGTGCCGAACCGGCCGCACCGTGCGCCTGGCTCGCCAGTTTGCCAGCCCTTCGCGAACGCCGGAGGAGCCTGTGGGAACGGAAGGTTCCGCTTCGGTTTCGCCGGTCGGCGTGATCGTCGGACATCTCGTCGTGCGGGAGCGTCGACCCGGCCGAACAAAGCGGATGACTGGGATGATCTCGGCATGACGCGAACCGACGGGTATCTCCTCGACAACCGGCAGGCCGAGGCGGGACAACGCTTCGACGCCTGCGCCGCCCTTTTCGATCCCACGACCTTCCGGCACCTCGAAGGATTCGGCGTGGGACCCGGCTGGCGCTGCTGGGAGGTCGGTGTCGGCGGCACCTCGGTGGTCTCCTGGCTGGCCAAGAAGGTCGGCCCGACCGGGAAGGTCCTCGCGACCGACCTCGACACCTCGTGGGTGGCCTCGGCAGCCCGCCAGCCGGTCGAGGTACGCGTCCACGACGTCGGCGCCGACGAGCCGCCGGGGGAGGGGTTCGACCTGGTGCACGCCCGGCTCGTCCTTGTCCATGTGCCGGACCGGGAACGGGCGTTGCGCTCAATGGTCAAGTCGCTGCGTCCCGGCGGACGGCTCCTGGTCGAGGACGCCGACCCCGCTCTGCAACCCCTGCTCTGCCCCGACGAGCACGGCCCCGAGCAGCAGCTCGCCAACCGACTGCGCCACAGCTTCCGCCAGCTGCTCGCGGACAGCGGCGCCGACCTGGCGTACGGCCGCAGACTCCCGCGGCTGCTGCGCGAGGCGGGCCTGCGCAACGTACAGGCCGACGCGTACTTCCCCGTCACCTCGCCCGCCTGCGCCGCGCTGGAGTCCGCGACGATCCGTCAGATCCGGGAGCGGCTCGTCGCCGGGGGCCACGCCACGGACCACGACATCGACCGGCACCTGGCCAACGTCGCCGCCGGGGGGATGGACCTGGCCACGGCACCGATGATCTCCGCCTGGGGACGCAAGGGGTAGCCGACGGTGACGGCAGGCGGGCACCGCTCACCGTCCCCTCAGCCGAGAACCGGCGGCCTCCCGCCCACCCGCTCCACCGCACGCGCGCCCGCCCGGCACCCCTCCGCCGCCGCGTCCTCGGGTGCGGCGCCCGTCAGCAGGGCGGCGAGGAACGCGCCGGTGAAGGCGTCACCGGCACCCGTCGTGTCCCGGGGTGTCGCGGGCACGGCCGGGACCCGGGCGCACACGGTTCCCGACCGGGCCACCAGGGCGCCTTCCGCCCCCTGCTTCGCCACCACCAGCGGGACGCGGCGGCTCAGTTCGGCCGCCGCGTCCGCCGGGTCGGGCAACCCGGTGAGCAGACCGGCCTCGTCACGGCTCGGCAGCAGGACATCCACTCCGGACACAAGATCCAGGAAGCGGTCGACACCCAGTTCGACGAGGAACCCCGCCGACGCAGGATCCAGGCTCACCGGTACACCACGCGCGCGTGCCGACTCCAGCGCCACCGCCACGAGCGCCCGGCTCGGCGCCGAGAACAGCAGATAGCCCGAGAGATGCAGCCGTGCGACACCGTCGAGCAGCGCGTCCGACCAGTCGCCCGGGTCCAGCCGCAGCGAGGCACCGCTCTGGGTCACCAGCGTGCGCTCGGCTGCCGCGTCCGCGTCCACCAGGCAGATCACCGTCCCGGTCGGCGCCTCGGGATCGACGACGAGGCGTGGCCGTACCCCGCAGGCGGTCAGCTCGCGCTCGTGCCACTCCGCCGCGTCCGCGCCCACCCGTCCGAGCAGCCGCACCTCCGCGCGGCCCCAATGAGCTGCCCAGCAGGCCACGTTGGCGCCCGCACCGCCCGGCAGGGTCCGGATCGCGGCGGTCGTGTCGGTCCCCGCCGCGAGCGGCCCCCGGTGCCGGGCGACGATGTCCGTGATGACGTCCCCGACGACGAGCAGCGCCCCGCCCGGTTCCGTCACGCCCCGGCCCAGGCCGCCGCGATCCGCCCCGCGAGCCGTACGTTGCCCCGGACCGCCGCCAGGTTGGCGCTCAGCGAGGCGCCGTCGGTGTGCCGCACCAGGTAGTCGAGCAGGAAGGGCGTCACGGCCTGACCGCTCACGCCCTGCTCCTCGCACGCGTGCAGCGCGTCGGCGAGCACGCGCGCGTGGAGCCCGGGATCCAGTTGCTGCTGCTCGGGCACCGGATTGGCGACGATGAACGCCGACTCGGGGGAATCGAGCGCGTCCTGCGCCAGCATCACGTCCGCGACCTGCTCCGGCGTGTGGAGCGTCCAGTCCACCGGATGCCCGGAGTCCGAAAGGTAGAAGCCGGGAAAGTTGCCGGTGCCGAAACCGGCGACGGCGACACCGAGGGTCTCCAGCCGCTGCAGGGTGGCCGGCACATCCAGAATCGACTTCACGCCCGCGCAGACGACCGTGATCCTGGTGCGGGCCAGCAGCCCCAGATCGGCGGACTCGTCCTGGGTCACCGTCCACTCCCGGTGCACCCCGCCGAGCCCACCCGTGGCGAACACCCGTACGCCGGCACGGGCGGCCAGCAGCGCGGTCGCCGAGACCGTGGTCGCGCCGCTCGCCCCGGTGGCCACCGCGAGCGGCAGATCGCGGTGACCCAGCTTGCGGATCCCGTCCTCGTTCGCGACCCGTTCCACCTGCTCCTTGTCCAGGCCGACGTGGGGGCGCCCGTCCAGCACGGCGATCGTGGCGGGGACCGCGCCCTCCTGCCGTACGACGTCCTCGAGTTCCAGCGCCACCTGCAGATTCCGGGGGCGCGGCAGCCCGTGCGCGATGATCGTGGACTCCAGGGCCACCACGGGTCGACGCGCGTCGACCGCTTCCCGCACTTCTTCGGACACCACCAGCATCACGCGCCTGCTTCCTGTCGTTCGGTCTTCCCTCATCTCTGGCGGGCGGCGCGCCCGGTCAAACCCTTGCGGACTGTGGTGGACGACACCAGCCTGGGATTCATGACGGACAACTCGACGCGTCTCGACCATGTCGTTCTCTGGGTGCGCGACCCGCTCGCCGCGGCCGACTTCTACGAGAAGACGGTCGGCATGGAACCCCTGAGGACCACCGAATTCGCCGAGGGGGCGGTGTCGTTCCCTTCCGTACGCCTCAACGACGAGACCATCTTCGACCTCGCGCCCCTCTCCCTGGCTGAGCGCATGAACATGCTCCCCGGCGCCGCGGACAGCGCGGGGCACCCCGTCAACCACGTGTGCCTGTCCCTGTCCGCGGACTCCTTCGACGCCCTGCGAACCCGTCTGCGGGAACGGGACGTGACCGTCTCGGACTTCTCGTACGACTCCTACGGCGCCCAGGGGATGGCGAGGCGCAGTTTCTACTTCCGCGACCCTGACGGCAACGTCTTCGAGGCGCGGCACTACGGATGAGGCGTGTCGTCCCTCCGGCTCCGCGGCTCAGCCGCCCGCCTTCGTGTCCCGGACCCGGCGCAGATCGTTGCGTGTGAACAACGCCAGGGCGCCCACGGGTATCAGCAGACACGCGGCGGCGAGGTTCAGCCACCCGTAGCCCGCCTGGGCCATCACGAGCCCGGCGGCTGCCCCGCCGAGACCCGCCGAGGTGTTCATGGCGAGGTCGGACAGCCCCTGCGCGGCAGCGCGCGCGGCCTCGGGCACGGAGTCCGTGAGCAGGGCGGATCCGGCCATCAGCCCGGCCGACCAGCCCAGCCCCAGGACGAAGAGTCCCACCGCGGTACGGCCGTGGCTGCCGTCGGCCGTGCCCGCGAGGAACGCGGCGCAGGCCAGCAGGCCCACGGCGAGACCGATGCCGGACAGCCGCCCGATTCCGTCGGACAGTCGCCCCATGAGCGGCGAGAACGCGTACATGCCCGCGATGTGGCCACTGATGACCAGCCCGATCAGATCGATGCTCGCGCCATGGTGCCCGAGCGCGACCGGGGTCATCGACATGACCGAGACCATGGCCGTGTGGCACACGGTCACCGTCACGAGCGCGAGCCGGGCACGCGGCGAGGCCGCGACGGCGCCGAAGCCCGCCCGCAGGGACCGGCCCTCGGCCGACCGCTCCTCCACCGGGGCGAGCGCGCGGGCCGTGAGGAGCGGATCGGGGCGCAACAGAACGGCCACCGTCACCGCCGCGACCAGGAAGATGCCGGCCGCCCAGAAGAAGGGGCCCGCCACCGTGGGTATCCCGAGTCCGGACACACTGCGCCCCGCGGGCGCGGCGATGTTCGGCCCGAGGACCGCCCCTATGGTGGTCGCCCACACGACGTTCGAGATGGCCCGGGCCCGCCGGTCCGCCTCGGCGAGATCGGCGGCCGCGAACCGCGCCCCCAGATTCGCCGACGAGGCCGCACCGAACCCGGCCATGCCGCACAGCAGCAGCGGAAAACTGTCGATGACGGCCGCGATCACGACGACGCCCGCACCCAGGGCACCGACGAGATAGCCCAGGACCAGCCCGGGGCGCCGCCCGCGCGCGGTCATCAGTGCCGCCAGCGGCAGCGACGCCACCGCCGTGCCTGTGACCATCGCGGTGGGTGCGAGCCCGGACAGCGACTCCGTACCGCTGATCCGCTGAGCCAGTACGGAAGCGAGCGCGACACCGGTGGCCACCCCGAGCCCGCCGAGAATCTGACTCGCGACCAGCACACCGGAGACCCGGCGCCGCAGAGCGGCCAGCTGCTCACCAGCCACGGGCACGCCGACGCTCCGCTCGACGGCGGTCATCGCGGCCCACCCACGTGGGCGAAAAACCTGGTCACTGCCGCGGTCCCCCCTGCTTCCGCACAGCGTTCCCCTACGGACCTCTTCCCGTACGGGACCGTCCCCTCGTACCGAGGCCTCCCTACTGATGAAACCCTCGGGTCCCGTGGCCGAAACCCTCAGAACAGCGGTTCGGGCAGCACCCCTTCGAGCGCGAGCAGCCTCCGCTTGGTCTCCAGACCGCCCCCGAACCCGCCGAGACCACCATCGCTCTCCACGACCCGATGGCACGGCACCACCACCGGCAGCGGATTGGCGCCCATGGCCGCGCCGACCGCCTGAGCCGCGCCTGGCTGGCCGACCCGGCCGGCCAGGTCGCCGTACCCGACGACCGCGCCGTACGGCACGCCCGACGCGAGCTCGCGCAACACCTGCCGGTTGAAGCCGGAGACCAGGGACCAGTCGAGGGGCAGTTCGATGTCGCGCCGCTCACCCGCGAAGTACGCCGTGAACTGGCGTATCGCCTCGGCCAGGAGCGGGGACCCGGGCGCCTCGACGGTCTCCGCGCCCAGCCGGGAGGCGAGGCGCTCGACTGTCTTCTCGCGCACCGACTCCGTGGCATGGAACACCACGTTCACCAGGCCCCCGTGCGTCGCGGCCAGCAGAAGTGGGCCGATGTCGGTACCGACAACCGCCCACACGACCCGCTGCCGGTTCTCCGGGTCCTGCCGCTCGTCCCGCCCATGGCTGTCCATGCGCCCCACCGTACGACCCACCACTGACAACGCCCGGCGCGCGGCCCGAGCGGGCGTGGACGGTGCACGAGTGACAGGGGAGGGACAACAGAGGAACAACGGAAAAAGAGGTGCGACACAGACACATACCGAACGCTGGTGCCCGAGTCCGCACACTCCTGCCGCACAAGCGGGTCAAGGCAGTGTTTCTTTACGGAAAATCGTTTGACCCTTCCGGAGCCAGTCATACTCTCTGCCACAGCCCTGACCGCCGACCGGTCCTGGGGCAGGGGAGCATTTCGGGGAATTCCGGGAAGCAACAGGGCGGAAGGGCAACCGCGCATGCAGGGCACGGTCGACGGATTCAGCTACGGACTCGTCACTCCGCTGGTGGCCTACCTCATGGCCTGCCTGGGCGGCGCGCTGGGCCTGCGCTGCACCACCAGATCGATGCTGGTCGCCCAGTCGTGGCGACCAGGCTGGCTGGCGCTCGGCTCGGCCGCCATCGGCTCCGGCATATGGACCATGCACTTCGTCGCGATGATGGGGTTCACCGTCAAGGAAACCCCGATCAACTACGACATGTGGCTGACCTTCGCCAGTCTGGGCGTCGCCATCCTCATGGTCGGCGTAGGGATCTTCATCGTCGGCTATCGGGGCGCGAGCGGCACGGCACTCTTCACCGGGGGCACCATCACGGGCCTCGGTATCGCCTCCATGCACTACCTGGGCATGGCCGGAATGCGCCTCAACGGGAAGCTGGAGTACAACACCTTCACCGTCTCCGTCTCGGTCGTGATAGCCGTCGTGGCCGCCACCGCCGCCCTGTGGGCGGCCGGGCAGATCCGCGGCTTCCTGTGGAGCGTGGGCGCCAGTCTCGTGATGGGACTCGCCGTCAGCGGCATGCACTACACGGGTATGGCCGCTCTGAGTGTCCACCTCCACACCACGTCCGGGAGTCCTGAGGGAGACTCGCCCGCGGCCCTGCTCGCACCCCTGATGATCGGCCCGCTGGCCTTCCTTCTGCTGGCCGGCGTCGTCGTGATGTTCGACCCGCTGATGATCATGGGCAAGCCGGGGGGGCGCCCCGCCGACAACAAGCCCGGCATACCGGCCCACCCGGCCGTCCCGCACCCCGGCCGACGCCCCCCGCCGTCCCGCGACCGGCATGGGCACCGCAGCTCCCGCGCTCCGCAGAACCGGTGACTCCGGGCCCGTTGTCAGTGGGTGGTCGTACGGTGGATGCATGCGGCCTGTTTCCAAGATCGAACGCACGGTGGCGCCCTTCGAGGTCGTCAGCCCCTATCAGCCGAGCGGCGACCAGCCGGCTGCCATCGCCGAGCTGGCTCGGCGCATCGAGGCAGGTGAGAAGGACGTCGTGCTCCTCGGCGCGACGGGCACCGGCAAGTCCGCCACCACGGCGTGGATGATCGAGAAGCTTCAGCGCCCCACACTCGTCATGGCACCGAACAAGACCCTGGCCGCCCAGCTGGCGAACGAGTTCCGGGAACTCCTCCCGAACAACGCCGTCGAGTACTTCGTCTCGTACTACGACTACTACCAGCCCGAGGCGTACGTCCCTCAGTCGGACACCTACATCGAGAAGGACTCCTCGATCAACGAGGAGGTCGAACGCCTGCGCCACTCCGCGACGAACTCGCTGCTCACCCGGCGGGACGTCATCGTGGTCGCCTCCGTGTCCTGTATCTACGGCCTCGGTACCCCGCAGGAGTACGTGGACCGGATGGTCCCCCTCAAGGTCGGCGAGGAGATCGACCGGGACCAGCTGCTGCGCCGCTTCGTCGACATCCAGTACACGCGCAACGACCTGGCCTTCACCCGCGGCACGTTCCGCGTGCGCGGCGACACCATCGAGATCTTCCCGGTGTACGAGGAACTGGCCGTCCGGATCGAGATGTTCGGCGACGAGATCGAGGCACTCTCCACCCTCCACCCGCTCACCGGCGAGATCATCAGCGAAGACCAGCACATGTACGTCTTCCCGGCCACCCACTACGTGGCAGGACCGGAGCGCATGGCGCGGGCCGTCAACGACATCGAGAAGGAACTCGGCGAGCGTCTCGCCGAACTGGAGAAGCAGAACAAGCTCCTGGAGGCCCAGCGCCTGAGGATGCGGACGACGTACGACCTGGAGATGCTCCGCCAGATCGGCTCCTGTTCCGGAGTCGAGAACTACTCGATGCACTTCGACGGCCGTCTCCCCGGCTCCCCGCCGAACACCCTGATCGACTACTTCCCGGACGACTTCCTGCTCGTCATCGACGAGTCGCACAACACGGTCCCGCAGATCGGTGCCATGTACGAGGGTGACGCGTCCCGCAAGCGCACGCTCGTCGACCACGGCTTCCGGCTGCCCTCCGCGCTGGACAACCGCCCGCTGAAGTGGGAGGAGTTCCAGAAGCGCATCGGACAGACCGTCTACCTGTCGGCCACCCCCGGCAAGTACGAGCTGTCCCGTGGCGACGGCTACGTCGAGCAGATCATCCGCCCCACCGGCCTCATCGACCCCGAGGTCGTCGTCAAGCCCACCGAGGGCCAGATCGACGACCTGGTGCACGAGATCCGCACGCGGGCCGAGAAGGACGAGCGTGTCCTGGTCACCACGCTCACCAAGAAGATGGCCGAGGACCTCACCGACTACTTCCTGGAACTCGGCATCCAGGTCCGCTATCTGCACAGTGACGTCGACACCCTGCGCCGGATCGAGCTGCTGCGCGAACTGCGCGCCGGCGAGTTCGACGTCCTGGTCGGCATCAACCTCCTCCGGGAGGGCCTCGACCTCCCCGAGGTGTCCCTGGTGTCGATCCTCGACGCCGACAAGCAGGGCTTCCTGCGCTCCGGCACCTCCCTGATCCAGACCATCGGCCGCGCGGCGCGCAATGTGTCCGGCCAGGTCCACATGTACGCGGACAGGATCACCCCGGCGATGGAGAAGGCCATCGACGAGACCAACCGCCGCCGGGAGAAGCAGGTCGCGTACAACAAGGAGAGGGGCATCGACCCGCAGCCGCTCCGCAAGAAGATCAACGACATCGTCGCGCAGATCGCCCGCGAGGACGTCGACACGGAACAGCTCCTCGGCTCGGGTTACCGCAAGTCGAAGGACGGCAAGGCGGCCAAGGCCCCGGTGCCCGCGCTCGGCAAGGCGGGCAAGGGAGCCCGAGCCGGGAAGGGCAAGGCCGGGGAGACGGTGCCGACGGACCGCCCCGCGGCCGAACTCGCCGACCAGATCGAGGAGATGACGGCACGGATGCGTGCCGCCGCGGCCGACCTGCAGTTCGAGGTCGCTGCCCGGTTGCGCGACGAGGTGTCGGAGATGAAGAAGGAACTGCGGCAGATGAAGGAGGCGGGCATCGCCTGACTGCCGCACGGGCAGGCGGGGTGCCGTCCGTCGCACCGGACGGGCAGCCCGACAGGTGTCCGTGAGCTGCGTCGTACTCGCAGTGTTGCAACACCGACACAAAGTGCGCCCGAGGCTTCGGCACTGTCAGTGCCCCTGCGTAGGGTTCAGGTCATCCGCGGACCCCGCGGAAACAGGGGACGGCTCGAGAGGGGAACAGCGCGTGGTGGACGTATCCAAGGGTGGAACGCCCAGTGGCAGCGTCAATCTGACCAAGGGTCAGGCCATCAACCTGCAGAAGAACGACGGGGGCACGCTGACCGCGGTGCGCATGGGCCTCGGCTGGCAGGCGGCTCCCCGGCGTGGCCTGTTCGGCTCGCGTACGCGGGAGATCGACCTCGACGCCTCTGCCGTGTTGTTCGCCGACAAGCAGCCCGTCGACGTCGTGTTCTTCCGGCATCTGGTGAGCGACGACGGCTCCGTACGGCACACCGGGGACAACCTGGTCGGCGGTGTCGGCCAGGGTGGTGACGACGAGGCGATCCTCGTCGACCTGCCGCGTGTGCCGGTCCACATCGACCAGATCGTCTTCACCGTGAACTCCTTCACGGGCCAGACCTTCCAGGAGGTGCAGAACGCGTTCTGCCGTCTGGTCGACGAGACCAACGGTGATGAACTCGCCCGCTACACACTGGACGGTGGCGGTCAGTACACGGCCCAGATCATGGCGAAGGTGCACCGTGCGGGCACGGGCTGGCAGATGACCGCCCTGGGCACGCCCACCAACGGCCGCACCTTCCAGGACCTGATGCCGGCGATCCTGCCGCACCTGTAGCCGGGCCCGGGCTGCCCAGGGAACAGCCCAGGGAACAAGAGAACGACACGGGGGGACGAAGGCGATGACGGCCGAGCTGGTCCGGGGGCAGAACCATCCGCTCTCCCAAGTCCGCCTCGAAGTGCGGATCTCGGCCGGTGCGCCGATCGTGGCCGGAGCCACGATCGGCGACGAGCAGGGCCAGGTCCTCGGCGTCGAGTGGGTGGCTCACCCCGGGGCTCCCACGCTCCCCGGCCTGGAGGTCTCCAAGCAGGCGGCGGCCGACCACCGGCTCGCCGTCGACCTGGGTGCCATGCCGGAGGCGGTGCACCGGGTCAGCGTGCTGCTCGCCCTGCCGTCCGGGGTGGGCGGTCCGGTCCGCTTCGGCGCCGTCGCAGCACCCTTCGTCGCCGTCACCGGCCTCGACGGCACCGAGGTCGCCAGTTACACGATCACGGGCCTGGAGGCCGAGTCGGCCGTGATCGCTGTGGAGCTCTACCGCAGACAGGACGCCTGGAAGGTGCGCGCCATCGGCCAGGGATACTCCGGCGGCCTCGCCGAACTCCTCACCGACCAGGGACTCTCAGAGGCCCGCCACCTCGCGGACACCATCGACGAGGCGGTGTCCCGGGCACACTCCCGCTCGGTGGCACCCCCGCCACCCCGTGCGCTGGACGGCGACCGCACCCGCCGGACCGCATCGCCCGCACCCGCGCAATCCGCGGCTCCGTACGCGGCCCAAGGACCGCAGGACACCCAGAGTTCCGGCGCACCGGAGCAAGCCGGCCCGTTGGTTCAGGGCGGCCAGGGCGCTGCCTCCGCGCAGCCTTCGCCGCCGTACGGAGCACAGGACCCGCAGAACACCCCGACGCAGGCAGGTCAACCGGACGGTTCGGCTCCGGCGGGCCACTGTGGGGGAGCGGCGCAGGCAGACCCTTCCGCCACCCCGCAGCCGTCCGCCCCCGCCGCCGGAGCACCGATCGACTACAGCCACCCCCGCCGCCGTACGGCCGCTCCGTCACCGGCCCCGCAGGCCGCGCCCCCGGCCGGGCCGGGACAGGCGGCGCGGCCGGTCGCCGGTGACGCCGGCGGGTGGTCCATGGACGAGCGGCTCTACAACCAGGTCTGGGGCATGTTCGAGGACCTGGCGCGCTCTGTCGCCGCGTACCGCAGTGCCGTGGACTTCGCCGACTCGCGCCTTGAAAAGGAGATCGACAAGGCGCTGGCCGATCCCCGCAGCCGGGTCGGCCGGGGCGACGCCGCCCGGGAAGCGGCCCGCGCCAAGCACGCCGAACTCGTGGACCAGGCGCGCGCCGCCCTCGACCGCGATCTCTCCCAGCTCACCGCCGAGGCCGAGGTCGTCGAGCCCGCGCTGCCCCTGCCGTACGCGCGCTGGGACAACCCTGTCTGGCACGGCTACCGGGTACCGATGGAGATGCCCATGGCGCTGCGGCTGGGCGACCTGCGGCTGCCCGAGAGCGCCGAGCTGAGCATCCCGATGCTCGTCCGGCTGCCGTTGGAGCGCGGCCTGTGGATCGACAGCGGCGGTGAGTCCCTCGACGGCTCGCTCCTCGACTCCGACGAACTGCGCCGACTTGCCATGGACGCGGCGGTCACGCACGCCGCCCGGCTGCTCGCTGTCCATCCGGCGGGCGAATTCACGGTGCACGTCGTCGACCCGGCGGGTTCGGCCGCCTCGGCTCTCGCGCCGCTGGTCCGGACGGGTGTTCTCGCGGGTCCGCCCGCCGCCGGAGCCGCCGGTGTCGCGGACATCCTGGGCCGGTTGACCCAGCGCGTCGACCTCGTGCAGATGGCGGTGCGTGGAGGCGCGGCCGACTCGCTGCCGCCCGACCTCGACACCGCTCAGCAGCTGTTGCTCGTCAATGACTTCCCGCACGGCTTCGACGACCGGGCGGTGACCCAGCTGCGCTATCTCGCGGACGAGGGGCCGGCCGTCGGCGTCCATCTGATGATGGTCGCGGACCGCGAGGACGCAGCCGCCTACGGGCCGTTGCTGGACCCGCTCTGGCGTTCGCTCATGCGACTCACTCCGGTGCCCGACGACCACCTTGCCGACCCGTGGGTCGGCCATGCGTGGACGTACGAGCCGTCGGTCGTCCCGCGCGGCAGCCAGGTGCTCCAGCAGGTGCTCAGCCAGGTCGCGGCGGCCCGCCGCTCGGGGAACCGCTGACGCGCCCAGGCACTTCACCAAGGATCCGTAAAGCCATCTGACCTGCGGACTTTGATTCTCTTTTACTGATTTCTTTACCTTCCCTTGGTGATTGGGGTACTGTTTTCCCTAACGGAGGGGAGTACTCCCTACCTGCTGCGGCGTACCCGTCAATACGGATCGATCCAGATCCCGGGGCGTCGGCCCGCAGGCATCCGGGCGCGTGAAGGAGCCCGACTGTCGCGGGTGGAAGAGACCTCCGGTAGCGACGACGCTGCAATTTGCCGTTACTACTGCCGGAGGCGCAGTGAATGTTTCCGTGACCCTGTGGGTCCTGACCATCGTGGGTCTCGCCGCTCTGATCGCGGTGGACTTCTTCATCGGGCGCAAGCCCCACGACGTATCGATCAAGGAAGCCGGAATCTGGACGGTTGTCTGGATAGCCCTGGCCGGGTTCTTCGGCCTGGGGCTGCTCGTCTTCGGCGGCGGTGAGCCCGCCGGTGAGTTCTTCGCGGGCTTCATCACCGAGAAGTCGTTGAGCGTCGACAACCTCTTCGTCTTCGTCCTGATCATGGCGAAGTTCGCGGTGCCTTCGCAGTACCAGCAGCGGGTGCTCCTCGTCGGTGTCCTCATAGCGCTCGTCCTGCGGGCGATATTCATCGCCGCCGGCGCCGCGATCCTCGCGAGCTTCGCGTGGGTGTTCTACATCTTCGGTGCCTTCCTCATCTGGACCGCCTGGAAGCTGATCCAGGAGGCCCGCGCGGACGACGAGGACGAGGAGTTCGAGGAGAACAAGCTGCTCAAGGCTGCCGAGAAGCGGTTCGGTGTGGCCGACCGGTACCACGGCACCAAGCTGTGGATCGAGGAGAACGGCAAGCGGATCATGACGCCGATGCTGGTCGTGATGCTCGCGATCGGTACCACGGACGTCCTGTTCGCCCTCGACTCGATCCCGGCGATCTTCGGCCTGACCCAGGACCCGTACATCGTCTTCACCGCCAACGCCTTCGCCCTGATGGGACTGCGCCAGCTGTACTTCCTCATCGGCGGCCTGCTGAGGAAGCTGGTCCACCTCTCGTACGGTCTGTCGGTCATCCTCGGCTTCATCGGCGTCAAGCTGGTGCTGCACGCCCTGCACGAGTCGGGCGTCCACGTACCGGAGATCTCCATACCGGTCTCCCTCGGAGTGATCTGCGGGGTCCTGGTGATCACCACTGTCACCAGCCTGATCGCCTCCAGGAAGCAGGAAGCGGCCGAGGCGGCGCAGAAGGAGAGCGAAGGCGCTCCGAAGGACAGCATCGGCGCCTGACCACGTCGAACGTAGGAGCATCCACCACAGGGAGCGGGGCACGGCGAATTGCCGAGCACCGTTCCCGGTGCTTCGTTGGGTGGTGAGCGTCCCTTACCCGGGGGCGCCACGGCCGGGTGGAGGCATCGTGGACACAGCGACGAAGTTCGTTCAGATCATCGACATCGAGACCGACCGGATGGAGGAGATGCGGGCGTTGGTCCAAGAGACCGACAAGCGCCTCGCAGGCCGTGCCGGCGGCCCCACGCACCGCCTCGTTCTCCAGGACAGGAACCAGCCCAACAGGTTCCTGGTGATGATCGAGTTCGACTCGTACGACGAGGCCATGCGCAACAGCGACGACCCCCAGACGACCAGGATGGCGGAGCAACTGGCCTCGATGTGTACGAGGCCGCCGTCCTTCACCGACTGCGACGTACGGGAGACGACCGAGCGGAAGTAGCGGCGGCAGGCCACCGAGCGGACCCCGCGGCGCGTGAGCGCCGGGCCTCGACCGGCGGAGGCGCCGCGAGGCTCCGCAGTGGCCAGTCGGGGGAACCGAGCGGCCGTGGGGCTTCGGGCCCCGTCCCCCGTCGTCCGGGGGGGGGAGGGGGGAAGGCCGGTGCGAGGGCACGGGGCTCGGGGCACGGGGGAACATGCGCCCGGTATTTCGGGGCACCAGGTCGAAGCCTACGCAGATCGTGTGGAGCAGTGTGGAGGACCGTCAGTGGGACCGGCGTGAGCAGACGTGCGCGGATCGGTGTGCGCATGCGCGGCCCGTGTCCGTCTGTGAGGATCGCTGAATGATCGTCCGGCTGCGGTCGCTCGCGACGCGGTGGACGGCCGTCGTGCCGGTGGCTGCGGTCGTCCTGCTGTTGTTCACGTGGGGACGAGATCTTCCCGGCGGGGTCGTCGCGCTGGTGACACTGGTCCTCGCGGGAGCGGTGCTGGCCGCCGTGCACCACGCCGAGGTGATCGCCCATCGGGTCGGTGAACCCTACGGCTCGCTCGTGCTGGCCGTTGCCGTCACGATCATCGAGGTCGCCCTGATCGTCACGCTGATGGCGGACGGCGGGGACAAGAGTTCCACCCTGGCCAGAGACACCGTCTTCGCGGCCGTGATGATCACGTGCAACGGCATCGTCGGACTGAGTCTCCTCACCGCCTCGATCCGGCATGGAACCGCCGTCTTCAACCCGGAGGGCACCGGCGCCGCCCTCGCGACGGTCGCGACGCTGGCCACTCTCAGCCTGGTGCTGCCGACGTTCACCACGAGCAAGCCGGGCCCGGAGTTCTCCACCGCCCAGCTCACCTTCGCCGCACTCGCCTCACTGGTCCTGTACGGCCTGTTCGTGGCGACCCAGACCGTGCGGCACCGGGACTACTTCCTGCCGATCACCCGACAGGGCGAGGTCATCACCGCGGACGCCCACGCGGAGCCTCCGACCGTCCGTGACGTCCGGATCAGCCTGGGTCTGCTGGGCCTGGCGCTGATCGGTGTGGTGGGCCTCGCGAAGGGGGTGTCGCCCACCATCGAGTCCGGGGTGCAGGCGGCCGGCCTGCCGCCTGCCGTCGTCGGTGTGATCATCGCCCTGCTCGTGCTGCTTCCCGAGACGATCGCCGCACTGCGCTCCGCGCGCCGCGACCGGGTGCAGACCAGCCTGAACCTCGCCCTCGGATCCGCGATGGCCAGCATCGGCCTGACCATCCCCGCCGTGGCTCTGGCGTCCATCTGGCTCTCCGGGCCGCTGGTGCTCGGCCTCGGATCCACCCACATGGTGTTGCTCGCCCTGACCGTGGTGGTGGGTTCGCTGACGGTGGTGCCCGGGCGGGCCACGCCGCTCCAAGGAGGCGTGCATCTGGTGCTGTTCGCCGCCTACCTGGAGTTGGCGATCAACCCCTGACCACCGCCACAGGTCACTCCGTGGCCGGTACGGCGGCGAGGCGGGGCACCGGCCGGGTCTCCGGCAGCAAAGCGAAGCACCCCAGGCTGAACAGCGCGATCCCCGTCAGATAGGCGCCCACGCCCCACGGGACCCGGCCCCCGTGCTCGGCGAGCGCCGTCGCCACGACCGGCGTCAGCGCGCCGCCGAGAACCCCGCCGAGGTTGTAGCCGACCGCGGCGCCCGTGCACCGCACGCGGGGCTCGTACAACTCCGGCAGATACGCGGCGATCACCGCGAACATCGTGACGAACGCGATCATCGCCACCAGGAAGCCGAGAAACATCAGCAGCGGTTCGCCCGTCGACAGCAGTGCGACCATCGGGCACATCCACAGGGCGGCGGCGGCACAGCCGGTCAGGCACAGCGGTCGGCGACCGTAGCGGTCGCCCAGGAGAGCCACCACGGGTGTCAGGGCGCCCTTGACCACCACCGCCGCCATGACACAGGCCAGCATGACGGTACGGCTGACCCCGAGCCGTTCCGTCCCGTAGGCGAGGGACCAGGTCGTCACGGCGTAGAACACGGCGTACCCGACCGCGAGCGCGCCCGCCGTCAGCAGGACCAGCCGCCAGTGGTCGCGCACCACCTCGGCGAGCGGCACGCGCGCGTGGTCCTCGATCTCCAGGAAACTCGGGCTCTCGGTGAGCGACGAACGCAGCCACAGCCCCGCCACGGCGAGCACCCCGGCCGCCCAGAACGGCACCCGCCACCCCCACGAGGCGAACTGCGCCTCCGTGAGCGACGCCGACAGCACCAGCATCACGCCGTTGGCGAGCAGGAAGCCCACCGCGGGGCCGATCTGCGGGAAACTCGCCCACAGGGCACGCCGTTCGGCCGGCGCGTGCTCCGCGGTCAGCAGAACCGCCCCGCCCCACTCCCCACCGAGCCCGAGCCCCTGGAGAAAACGCAGCACCAGGAGGAGCACGGGAGCAGCGGCGCCGATTGACTCGTACGTCGGTACGCAACCGACCGCGACCGTCGAGGCACCGGTCAGCAGCAGCGAGGCGACCAGCACCGGCCGCCGCCCGCGCCGGTCCCCGATGTGCCCGAACAGCACCGCACCCAGCGGCCGGGCGACGAACCCGACACCGAACGTGCCGAAGGCGGCCAGCGTCCCGGCCACCGGCGAGAACGTCGGAAAGAACAGCGGCCCCAGCACCAGTGCGGCGGCGGTGCCGCCCTTACCGTGCGTACATCGTGCATGCCGCGTCAACTACCCACGGTGATCGCGCGTTACGGGGGCGTACGAGGGCCGCGGGATCAGTACGTCACGGTGATGCGCCGGGCGGGGCCGTCCACCCGTATCGACCCTCCACAAGGGAGGACGAGTTGCGGATCCGTGTGTCCGAAGTCCACGTCGAAGACGGCCATCAGCCCGGGAGCGTAGGCGTCCAGCGCGCGCTGGACGGCCTCCCGCTGCTCGGCGGCGTAACGGGCGCCCTCGTCAGGGCTGTTGGGGCGCTCGAAGGACCAGGTCTTCGCGCGCCCCATCAGCATTGCGGAGAAACGCCGGAGCAGCCCGCGCTCTCCCATGTTGCGCAACGTGCGGAACACCTCCGCGCCGCTCGGTAGCTCCTCCGAGGTCTCCAGGAGCAGCACTCCGCCGTCGTACTCTGTCAGATCGTGGGAGATCTCGCGGTCGGCCATCAACAGCCAGCCCAGGATCTCCAGACAGCCGCCCCAACCACGGCCCTCCACCACCCGGTCGGCGTTCTGCCAGGTCCAGCCGTTGCCGGGACGGGTCTCCGGCTCGCTGCCGAAGGTGGCGGGGTCGGCCCAGTCGCGGTCGATGTCGGTCCAGCGCTCGGCGGGCCGCAGTTCGTACTCGCCCGAGGTGAACAGGGCGGCCCGCAGGGACTCGGCGGTCAGCGGGTCCATGGCCACGGGACGCCCGAGCGCCGTCATCACGGTCGCGCCGTGATAGCCGACGATCCCGGTGTTGTAGAGGTACGCCAGCAGGTTCGTGTTGTCGCTCATCCCGACGAACGGCTTCGGGTTCGCGCGGATCAACTCCCGGTCCAGGAATGGCAGCACGGTGATCTGGTCGTCGCCGCCGATCGTGGCGATGACCGCCTTGATCTCCGGGTCGGCGAACGCGGCGTGGATGTCGTCGGCGCGCTCCTGGGGCGTCGAGCCCATTTTCCGGGTCGCCGGATACTCGACCGGTTCGAGCCCGAACTCCTTGCGCAGCCGCTCCAGCCCCAGTTCGTGGGGGCGCGGGAAGAGCCCGGGCAGTCCGGCGCCCGGCGAGATGACGGCTATGCGGTCGCCGGGCGAGGGCTTGAGGGGATAGGCAGGGGTCGTCATTCCGGGAGGGTACGGGCGACCGCGTTGCCGGCGCACCGTGATAAACCGGGGCTGAGCAGCGGTCCTCGACGGGCCGCCACCCCTGAACGGACCGGAGGAACCGTGCCCCGCACCCTCGCCAACGCCCCGATCATGATCCTGAACGGCCCCAACCTGAACCTCCTGGGCCAGCGCCAGCCGGAGATCTACGGATCCGACACGCTCGCCGATGTCGAGGCCCTGTGCGTCAAGGCGGCGGCCGGGCACGGCGGCACGGTGGACTTCCGTCAGACCAACCACGAGGGCGAGCTGGTCGACTGGATCCACGAGGCGCGCCTCCAGCACGCCGGCATCGTCATCAACCCCGGCGCCTACTCGCACACGTCCGTCGCGATCCTGGACGCCCTCAACACCTGTGACGGCATGCCGGTGCTGGAGGTCCACATCTCCAACATCCACCGGCGCGAGACGTTCCGCCACCACTCCTACGTCTCACTGCGCGCCGACGGCGTCATCGCGGGGTGCGGTGTGCAGGGGTACGTGTTCGGGGTGGAGCGGGTCGCCGCGCTGGTGGGAGCGGCGACAGCGGAAGCGTGACGTACGGCCGCCCCTACAGCCGCCCCGCCTCCACGATCCGCCGCAGGAACTGGCGGGTACGCTCCTGCTGCGGGTCGCCGAACACCTGCTCGGCCGTGCCGCGTTCCAGGACCACGCCACCTTCGAGGAAGCAGACCTGGTCCGCGACATCGCGGGCGAAGCCCATCTCATGGGTGGCCAGGACCATCGTCATGCCCTCGCCCTTCAGATCCCGGACGACGGCGAGGACCTCGCCCACGAGTTCCGGGTCGAGGGCCGCGGTGATCTCGTCGAGGAGCAGCAGCCGGGGGCGTACGGCCAGGGCGCGGACGATCGCGGCCCGCTGCTGCTGGCCGCCGCTCAGCCGGTCCGGGTACTCGCCCGCCTTCGCACCCAGCCCGAGCCGCTCCAGCAGCTCACGGGCGTACCGCTCCGCCTCCGCGCGGTCCACGCCGTGCACCCGGCGCGGGGCGAGGGTGATGTTCTCCAGGACGGTCATGTGCGGGAAGAGGTTGTACGCCTGGAAGACCACGCCGATCCGGCGGCGCACGGCGTCCTGATCGGTCCGCGGGTGGGTGATCTCCTCGCCGTCCAGCCAGATCGCGCCGTCGTCGATCTCCTCCAGCAGGTTCGCGCACCGCAGCAGCGTGGACTTGCCGGAGCCGGACGCACCGATGAGAGCGGTCACCGTGTGCGGGGCGACTTCCAGATCGACGTCCCGCAGGACGACGGTGTCACCGAACGTCTTGCGCACGGACTCCATACGGAGCACGGCAGAGGAGGTGGGCGAGTTGTCGGGGATGTCGCTCACAGTGTTCCTCCCTGCGCCCGCTGCCGGTCCATCCGCGCCGTCACCCAGTCCGTGAAGCGGGTCATCGGGATGGTCAGCGCGACGAAGACCAGTCCCGCGACGATGTACGGCGTGTAGTTGAGGCTCCGGCCCACGATGATGTCGGCCGCGCGTACGGCGTCGACCGCGCCGCCGATTGAGACGAGGCCGGTGTCCTTCTGCAGCGACACCAGGTCGTTCAGCAGCGGCGGCACCTGACGCCGTACGGCCTGGGGCAGTACGACGTGCCGCAGCGCCTGCCGGTTGGTCAGCCCGAGCGAGCGCGCCGCCGCCCGCTGGGACGGGTGCACGGACTCGATGCCGGCCCGGAACACCTCGGCGACGTACGCCGAATACGTCAGCGTCAGCGCCGTACCGCCGAGCAGCACCGGGTCCACGGTGATGCCCTGGAGCCGCAGCGCCGGGACGCCCAGCACGACGATCATCAGGTTGATGATCAGCGGGAGGCCGCGGAAGAAGTCCGTGTACGCGGCGGCCAGCGCGCGCAGCGGGAAGAACACCGGACCGCGCAGCGTGCGCGCGACGGCGATCAGCATGCCCAGGACGAGCACCGCGGCGCCGCAGATCAGCAGCAGCCGTACGTTGAGCCACAGCCCTTCGAGGACCTTGGGGAACGCCTCGCGCGCGTACTGCCCGTTGAAGAAGGTCTCCCTGGTGCGCGGCCAGCCCGGCGCGCTCACCACGACCAGATAGAGGACGACCCCGGTGACGAGGGTGGACAGCGCGGCGATCGACGTGGCGCGGCGCGCACGGGTGCGCTTGTACCGCTCACGGTCGATGCGCCGCTGCGAGGGGACGTAACCCTCGCCGCCACGGTCAGGCATGTCGCCCGGGTCCTCCTGCCCGGACTCCTCCTTCACTGCGGTCACTTGAGCACCGGAGCGTCGACGGCGTCCGACAGCCACTGCTTCTCGATCGAGGCGAGCGTGCCGTCCTTGCGCAGGGTGTCCACCGCGGTCGCCACGCACGAGGTGAGCGCGCTGCCCTTGTCGAGCACGAGCCCGAACTGCTCCGGCATGCCGTCCTGGTTCTCGAACTGCCCGACGATCCTCGCGTCGGTCACCTCGGCGGCGGTGATGTAGAAGGCGGTCGGCAGGTCGACGACGATGGCGTCCACCTGGCCGTTCTGCAGCGCGGACTTGGCCTGGTCGTTCTTCGCGTACGCGGCGGGCTCCCGGGTCGGCTTCACCACGTCGTCGATGTAGTCGAGGCTGGTGGTGCCGACCTGGGCGCCCAGCTTGAGGCCCTTGAGGTCCGCGATGCTCGTCGCCTTCGCGGCCTTGGAGGTCTTCAGCGCGATGACGGCCTGACGCACGTCGTAGTAGCCGGACGAGAAGTCCACCGCCTTCTTGCGCTCGGCGCTGATCGACACCTGGTTGATGTCGAAGTCGAAGGTCTTCGCGCCGGGCGCGAACGCCTTGTTGAAGGGCACGCTCTGCCACACGACGTTCGCCTTGTCGTAGCCGAGCCGCTGCGCCACGGCGTACGCGACCGCCGACTCGAAGCCCTCACCGTTCGCGGGCTTGTCGTCCTTGAACCAGGGCTCGTACGCGGGTTCGTCGGTGGCGATCGTCAGCTTGCCCGAGGTCTGCGTGTCCAACTTGCCCTTGGCACAGGTGGCCGCTCCGGCCGTCCCGGTGGGGTTGGCGGCGCTCTTCTCCTCAGGCTGCGGGGCGCAGCCGACAGCGGTGGCGAGCAGGGCGACAGCGGCGGCGGAGATCACGCGGCGCAACATGTGAGGGGCAAGATGCATGGCGGGAGAGTGGCAGCGGAGCGTGCCATTTGTCCAGGTCACAGGCGGAATTGTCCGCATGGTGGGAACGTGTGTTGCATTCTCGTGAACGCCGGGGCCGCCGACCGAGGGCGGGGATCGACAGGTCGGCGGCCCGTGCCGCTCAGGAGCCGTCATCCTGTGCGGGGCTGCCTTCAGTGGACTACGCCGGCGCGCACGCCGGGAGCGCGTGCGCGCTACCGGCGTGTGTGTTCGTTTCACACGGGGCGTGCGGTCATCAACCGCACGCCCCCGCAGGGGAGTTCACCACCTCGTGGGCGAGGTCTCCGCCGGCCGGCTCACCAGCCCCGTGCGTGCCACTCCGGCAGGTGGGGCCGCTCCGCACCCAGGGTGGTGTCGTCGCCGTGGCCCGGATAGACCCAGCTCTCGTCCGGGAGCGGGCCGAAGATCTTCGTCTCCACGTCGTGGATGAGGCTGGCGAAGGCATCCGGGTCCTTGCGCGTGTTTCCCACGCCACCAGGAAAGAGGCAGTCCCCGGTGAACACGTGCGGATGCCCGTGCGGGTCGTCGTAGACGAGCGCGATCGAGCCGGGTGTGTGTCCGACCAGATGGCGCGCGGTGAGCTCCACGCGCCCGACGCGGATCGTGTCCCCGTCGTCGACCGGCACATCGGTCGGTACGGGGATGCCCTCGGCGTCGTCCCGGCCCGCGTACGTACGGGCGCCGGTGGCTTCCACGACCTCCGCGAGCGCCTGCCAGTGGTCCCCGTGCCGGTGCGTGGTGACGACCGACGCGATGCCGTCGTCACCGATGAGCGTGATCAGGGTGTGGGCGTCGTTCGCCGCGTCGATCAGCAACTGCTCGTCCGTGGCCCGGCAGCGCAGCAGATAGGCGTTGTTGTTCATCGGGCCCACCGCGACCTTGGTGATCATCAGGCCCGGCAACTCGTGCACATCGGCAGGGCCGCCGACCTTCACCGCTCCGCTGTACGTCATGACGTTCAGCCTATAGCGACGGCGGTATCCCTAGAGCGGGGGCAGCGTGGGCAGGGTCCCTCCCGGGACGTGGAGTGCCGCTCCGTCGCGCCGGCCGCAGAGCCACCCCAGCAGCTCGGGTGGCGGTCCGGTGACCGTGAGCTCGGGCCCGCCCGCCTCGCTTCCCGTGCTCCACGCGCGCGTGCCGTCCGTGATCACCGTGGGCGGCACGTCGGGACGGCCGGTGAACCGGTCGGCCAGGAACGCGATCTCCCGCTCCGTGAACTCCGCCGGGAGGTCTTCGAGCTCGTACCCGATCCCCAGGTCCACGTGGTGCAGCTCGACCTCGATCCAACGCCGGAACGGCACCCGGGAGGCCATGTCGGTGACCCCGTTGCGCAGCTCCACCGTGCGCGACCAGTCCGCGTGCGCGGCCCCGGCCTCCTGGAAGCGGGCCGCGCTCTCGCGCACGTCCGAGAGCTGTACGTCGAGGGGGCGCGGGGCGTCCCGGCCGATGTCGGCGTCCCGGGTCTCCCCGGACGCGTACATCGGCCGGCCGGCGAGCACGTTCACCAGAGCGTCCGCGTTGCGGGCGATGTGGGCCAGGACATGACCGCGGGTCCAGCCCGGCAGCCGTGACGGTTCGGCCACCGAATCGTTGTTCAATTTCGCGGCTGCGGTGAGCAGCCGTTCCGTCGCGTCGCGTACAGATGCCAGGTCGCGCACTTGATCGGCCATGGAGCCGACGATAGCCCCGCCACACGTTCGGGTGAAGCCGGTGGACCAGCCCCGCAAATCGAATGTGCGTGCTATATGGTCGAGTGCGGCGTCGGGCATGCTGGATGGCCGGGGATTGTTACCACCCCAGGAATCCGACCGGCGTTGTCAGTGGCTCCCCCTAGTCTGAGAAAGCACGGGGGCCCCGCCCCTGTCACTTCTCTCAAGAAAGGTGCGGACCGGCGTGGCCGACCGTCTCATCGTCCGTGGCGCGCGCGAGCACAATCTCAAGAATGTCTCGCTCGATCTCCCGCGCGACTCGCTCATCGTCTTCACGGGCCTGTCCGGGTCGGGCAAGTCCTCCCTGGCCTTCGACACGATCTTCGCCGAGGGCCAGCGCCGCTACGTCGAGTCGCTCTCGTCGTACGCCCGCCAGTTCCTCGGCCAGATGGACAAGCCGGACGTCGACTTCATCGAGGGCCTCTCACCGGCCGTCTCGATCGACCAGAAGTCGACCTCGCGCAATCCTCGCTCGACGGTGGGCACCATCACCGAGGTCTACGACTATCTGCGTCTCCTGTTCGCGCGCATCGGCAAGCCGCACTGCCCCGAGTGCCGTCGTCCCATCTCGCGTCAGTCGCCGCAGGCCATCGTCGACAGGGTCCTGGAGCTGCCGGAGGGCAGCCGCTTCCAGGTGCTGTCGCCGCTCGTGCGGGAGCGCAAGGGCGAGTTCGTCGACCTGTTCGCGGACCTCCAGACCAAGGGCTACTCCCGCGCGCGGGTGGACGGCGAGACGGTCCAGCTGTCCGACCCGCCCGTGCTGAAGAAGCAGGAGAAGCACACCATCGAGGTGGTCATCGACCGCCTCACGGTCAAGGAGGGCGCCAAGCGCCGCCTCACCGACTCCGTGGAGACCGCCCTCGGTCTCGCCGGCGGCATGGTCGTGCTCGACTTCGTCGACCTCCCCGAGGACGACCCCGAGCGCGAGCGCATGTTCTCGGAGCACCTGTACTGCCCGTACGACGACCTGTCCTTCGAGGAACTGGAGCCCCGCTCCTTCTCCTTCAACTCGCCCTTCGGCGCCTGCCCCGACTGCTCGGGCATCGGCACGCGCATGGAGGTCGACCCCGAGCTGATCGTCCCGGACGAGGACAAGTCCCTCGACGAGGGCGCGATCCACCCCTGGTCGCACGGTCACACCAAGGACTACTTCAGCCGCCTCATCACCGCCCTCGCGGACGCGCTGGGATTCCGTACGGACATCCCCTTCGCGGGCCTCCCGCAGCGTGCCAGGAAGGCGCTCCTGCACGGTCACAAGACCCAGATCGAGGTGCGCTACCGCAACCGGTACGGCCGGGAGCGTGTGTACACCACACCGTTCGAGGGCGCCGTCCCGTTCGTGAAGCGGCGGCACAGCGAGTCGGAGAGCGACGCCAGCCGGGAGCGCTTCGAGGGCTACATGCGGGAGGTGCCCTGCCCCACCTGCCAGGGCACCCGCCTCAAGCCGATCGTCCTCGCGGTCACGGTCATGGAGCGGTCCATCGCCGAGGTCGCCGCGATGTCGATCAGCGACTGCGCGGACTTCCTGGGCAAGTTGAAGCTCGACGCCCGCGACAAGAAGATCGCGGAGCGGGTGCTCAAGGAGGTCAACGAACGGCTGAAGTTCCTGGTCGACGTCGGTCTCGACTACCTCTCGCTGAACCGCGCGGCCGGCACTCTCTCCGGCGGCGAGGCCCAGCGCATCCGCCTCGCGACCCAGATCGGCTCCGGACTCGTCGGTGTCCTCTACGTCCTCGACGAACCCTCCATCGGTCTGCACCAGCGCGACAACCACCGGCTGATCGAAACCCTGGTCCGGCTGCGGGACATGGGCAACACGCTCATCGTCGTCGAGCACGACGAGGACACCATCAAGGTCGCCGACTGGATCGTCGACATCGGCCCCGGCGCGGGCGAGCACGGCGGCAAGGTCGTGCACAGCGGCTCCCTGAAGGAACTGCTCGCCAACGAGGAGTCGATGACCGGGCAGTACCTGTCCGGCAGGAAGGCCATCCCGCTGCCCGACATCCGGCGCCCGCAGGACCCCTCCCGTCGGCTCACCGTGCACGGGGCCCGCGAGAACAACCTGCAGGACATCGACGTGTCGTTCCCGCTCGGTGTGCTCACGGCCGTCACCGGGGTGTCAGGCTCCGGCAAGTCGACGCTGGTCAACGACATCCTGTACACGCACCTCGCCCGCGAGCTGAACGGCGCCCGCAGCGTGCCCGGCCGCCACACGCGCGTGGACGGCGACGACCTGGTCGACAAGGTCGTGCACGTCGACCAGTCGCCCATCGGCCGTACCCCGCGATCGAACCCGGCGACGTACACCGGCGTCTTCGACCACGTCCGCAGACTGTTCGCGGAGACCGTCGAGGCGAAGGTGCGGGGCTATCTGCCCGGCCGCTTCTCCTTCAACGTCAAGGGCGGACGCTGCGAGAACTGCGCGGGCGACGGCACCATCAAGATCGAGATGAACTTCCTCCCGGACGTGTACGTCCCGTGCGAGGTCTGTCACGGCGCCCGCTACAACCGGGAGACCCTGGAGGTCCACTACAAGGGCAAGTCCATCGCCGACATCCTGAACATGCCGATCGAGGAAGCCTGTCACTTCTTCGAGGCCGTCCCCGCGATCGCCCGCCACCTCAACACGCTGCACGACGTCGGCCTCGGCTACGTCAGGCTCGGCCAGTCCGCCACGACCCTGTCCGGCGGCGAGGCCCAGCGCGTGAAACTCGCCAGTGAACTCCAGAAACGCTCCACCGGGCGCACGGTGTACGTCCTGGACGAGCCGACCACCGGTCTGCACTTCGAGGACATCAGCAAGCTCCTCAAGGTCCTCTCCGGCCTGGTCGACAAGGGCAACACGGTCATCGTCATCGAGCACAACCTCGACGTCATCAAGACCGCCGACTGGGTCGTCGACATGGGCCCCGAGGGAGGTGCCGGCGGTGGTCTCGTCGTCGCCGAGGGCACACCGGAGGAGGTCGCCGCGGTCGCCACCAGCCACACCGGCAAGTTCCTGCGCGAGGTCCTCGGTGCCGAGCGGGTCAGTGACGCCGCCTCGGTGAAGGCCCCGCGCAAGACGGCCGTCAAGAAGGCGGTGGCGGCCAGGCCGACGTCGACGAAGACGGCCGGGGCCACGAAGAAGGCCGCTCCGGCGAAGAAGACGACAACTCGGGCCCGCAAGGCCTGAACTGCCGGCCGGCCCGGAAACCACGGCGAACACAGCGGACGCAGCGGACCCGGGGGCCCGCGGGAACTCCCCGCGGGCCCCCGCACGTTGGACGACCAGGAGCGGCCAACTGCCCCGCCCCACCCCCCGGTGGGCCGAACTGCTCCTACAGCGCGCCCAGTTCGGCCGCGTACGGAGGTTCCGCCCCCGCTCGTGAGCAGGTGATGGCCGCCGCGCGGGCCGCGAGGCGGAGCAGGTCGGTCCAGCCGCCGGCACCCAGGTCGGCCAGGGCCGCCGGGGACAGCGAGTCCCGGGCCGACAGGCCGTGCAGCAGTGCCGCGTTCACGGTGTCGCCGGCGCCGATCGTGTCCACGACGTCCACCTTCTCGCCGGGCACGGAGTGTTCCGCACCGTCACGGGTGAAGACGGTCAGCCCGTCGCCGCCCCGGGTGACCACGACGGCGGAGGGGCCGGCGGCCAGCCACTCGCGCGGAGTTCCGCCGAGCCACTTCGCGTCCTCCTCCGAGAGCTTGAGCAGCGACACGGAAGGCAGCCAACTGGTGAAACGAGCCCGGTAGGCGTCCGCATCGGGAATCAGCCCCGCCCTGATGTTCGGATCGAGCGCGGTGAACACGCCCTGTGCGGCGGCGCTCCGCAGCAGTTCCTCGTACGCGCTCGCGCCCGGCTCCAGGACCAGCGAGCAGGTGCCGAAGGACACCGCCCGGACTGTGTCGGGGAGTCGAGCGGGTGTGGTGAACAGCCGGTCGGCGGTGCCCTCGACATAGAAGGAGTAGGCGGCGGAGCCGTCCACACCGATCGAGGCGACCGCGAGGGTCGTCGGCTCGCTGCCGCGCTGCACGGACGACACGTCGACGCCTGCCTCGCGCAGCCCGTCGAGCAGCGCCTCGCCGAAGGGGTCGGACGAGACGCGGGAACAGAACGCGGTGGGGGAGCCGAGGCGGCCGAGGGCCACCGCCGTGTTGTAGGGCCCGCCACCCAGCGCCGGTCGCAGATCCGCGAGGGCGCCCGCCGCGCGCGGTACCAGGTCGATGAGTGCCTCACCGGCGACGACGATCATGAGACAGGTCCTTTCTCGGCCTGGCGGGAGTGCTCGGGGTGCTCCCGGTCGGCGCATCCGCACGACTCGCGATGGACGAACGTGCACGGGAGCCGCACGGTTCGGGTCGGGCGGTCCGGGTCGGCCAGGCGGTCCAGGAGCAGACGTACGGCCTGGGCACCGATGTCCTTGCCGGGCTGCGCGATGGCGGTGAGCCCCGGCGTGAAGAGGTCGGCCCAGGCGAAGTCGTCGAAGCAGCACAGTGCCAGGTCGTCCGGCACGGTGAGGCCCCGCTCGCGCAGGGCGCGCAGGGTGCCGATGGTCATCGCGTTGTTGGCGGTGACGAGGGCGGTCGGAGGCGCCCCGAGGGAGAGAAGGGCGCTGGTGGCCCGCTCGGCCCCCGCCGACTCGGAGTCGCCATGGGCCACCAGGCGTTCGTCGTGGGGCAGCCCGGCGGACGCGAGGCCGATGCGGTAGCCGGCGATCCGTTCCGCCGTCGTGCTGAGGCCGGGGCGGCCCGCCACCAGACCGATGCGCTTGTGGCCCAGTGCGGTGAGATGAGCCATCAGCCGGGCCATGGGCTCGGCGTTCTCGGCACACACCTGGTCGAAGCGCGGGGTGCTGACCGAGGGGGTGTCGAGCAGCCGGTCCAGGAACACCGTCGGTACGTCATGCCGTGTCAGGTAGGCGACCAGGGCGCCCGGATCCGCCGAGGGGGCGACGATCATGCCGTCCACGCGTCGCTCGTGCAGCAGCTGGACGACCTTGCGCTCGTGCTCGGGGTCGTCGTGCGGGTCGGCGATGAGGAGGCTGTAGCCGTGCTCCAGAGCACCGGCCTCGACGCCCTGCAGGATCTCCGTGAAGTACGGGTTGCTGATCGCCGACACCGCGAGTCCGATGGACCGCGTCCGCGCGGTCACCAGGGAACGGGCCAGCGTGTTCGGGGTGTAGCCCAGGACCTCGATGGCGTCGAGGACCGCCTGGCGGGTCGCGGGGCGCACGACACGGGTGTCGTTCAGCACATGGGAGACGGTCGCCACGGACACGCCGGCATGCCGCGCCACGTCGGCCATCGTCGCCATGGAGTCCCGCCTTCCGTGCCGATCGGGCTTCGATGGCGGCAACGTACCTCATTCGAAGGGGGACGTAAACGCTTGCGTAAGCGTTTACGTAATCGCTTACGTCTCTGCGGTTCCGTCACTCCCAGTCCCACGCGATGCCGAGGATCCCCGGTCGCAGCCTCGGTTCGACGAGGTGGACCGAGCGGTGGCGGGCGCTCACCGGCAGGTCCTGGCGGCCACTGCGGGGGGCCGCGGCCGAGTGCTGGGCGAACCGGTGGCAGCGCACCGGCAGGGACCCTTCGTCGAAGCGGACCTGGAGCGCGTACTGGCCGCCCGCGACGCCGAATCCGCGCACGTACTCACGGGACACGCCCGCAGTGCCGTCCTCCACGGCGTAGCGGAAGAGGAACGTATCTCCTGCGCGCAGCCGGGTGTCGAAGAGGAGTTCGGCGACGAGCACCCCGGTGTCGTGGTGCCGGCGTATCCGTCCCGTGCGGCAGTTCTCCAGGGCGTGGACCGACATGCGGTCCGGCGTGGATCCGGGATCGCCGTGGTGCACGGCGACGAAACGGTCGGTGCCGTCCAGGTGGGCGCGCACGATGTGATGGGCCTCGCGGGCGAGAAGTTCACGGTGTGTGCCGATCTGTACCTGTTCGTGCAGGCCGAGGGTGTGCAGGCCGCCGTCGAGCGGCGCCTCCAGCTCCGTCAGCAGCTGTTCCAGGATGCCGGAGGCCTCCACCAGGGAGCGGTACGAACGCCCGGCCGGACGTTGCGTGCCGGCGTGTTCGTCGTCCCGGGAAAGCAGCCGGATCAGCGATTCGTCCGGTAGCTGGAGGATCTCCTCCAGGGCCCTCACTGCCCGCAGTGACTCGGGGCGCTGCGGACGGCGGGCGCCCTGCTGCCAGTAACTCAGGCTGGTGACGCCCACCTTGACCCCGTACCGCCGCAGATGGTGCTGGACGCGTTGCAGTGGCAGACCGCGCGCGGAGATCGCGGCCCGCAGGGCCACGTGGAAGGGGCCGTTTCGCAGAGCCGTCTCCAGTTCCGCGGCGGCGTCCTCCACGACGACGTCGTCCACGTGCGGTGTGCCTTGGCGCATACAGGGGCCCTTCTGTGAATGATCGCGGCGGCTGGTCGGACCGCGCGTGGGTCGAACCGGGGCGGTCGGCGGGCGTACGCGGAGTCCTCGTCCCCGTGTCCGGGTGTCCGCACGTACGTACGCGGCCGTTCACCGCCCCGAGTTCCCCCGCATTGAAGCGTGTTGACCAAGGCGCGACAACACCTGAGGCGCAACACGCGCACCTGCCGAGGCTCTCGCTCTCCTGCCCGCCCCTCCGCGGGGACCTGGGGTGTCCGTCCACAGGATCACCGCGCTGTCACACCCCGCCAGTAGGGTGTGAGACATGGCCGACCCCTCCAGCTACCGCCCCAGTCCGGGACAGATCCCGGACTCTCCAGGGGTGTACAGATTCCGCGACGAGCACCGCCGGGTGATCTACGTCGGGAAGGCGAAAAGCCTGCGCCAACGCCTGGCCAACTACTTCCAGGATCTGGCCGGCCTCCACCCGCGCACCCGCACGATGGTCACCACGGCCGCCTCCGTGGAGTGGACGGTGGTGTCCACGGAGGTCGAGGCGCTCCAGCTGGAGTACTCCTGGATCAAGGAGTACGACCCCCGTTTCAACGTCAAGTACCGCGACGACAAGAGCTACCCGTATCTCGCGGTGACGATGAACGAGGAGTACCCGCGTGTGCAGGTGATGCGCGGTCAGAAGCGCAAGGGCGTCCGCTACTTCGGGCCGTACGGGCACGCGTGGGCGATTCGCGACACCGTGGACCTGCTCCTGCGCGTCTTCCCGGTGCGCACATGCTCGGCCGGCGTCTTCAAGAACGCCGCCCGCACCGGCCGCCCCTGCCTCCTCGGCTACATCGACAAGTGCTCGGCACCCTGCGTCGGGCGGGTCTCGGCCGAGGAACACCGCGAACTGGCCGACGAGTTCAGCGACTTCATGGCGGGCCGCACAGGGACGTACATCCGCCGGCTGGAGCAGCGGATGACGGAAGCGGCCGAGGAGATGGAGTACGAGCGGGCCGCCCGTCTGCGCGACGACATCGAGGCCCTGCGGAAAGCCATGGAGAAGAGCGCGGTCGTGCTCGCCGACGCGACCGACGCGGACCTGATCGCGGTCGCCGAGGACGAGCTGGAAGCGGCCGTGCAGATCTTCCACGTACGCGGTGGGAGGGTGCGCGGCCAGCGGGGCTGGGTGACCGACAAGGTCGAGGAGATCACCACCGGCGCCCTGGTCGAGCACGCCCTTCAGCAGCTCTACGGGGAGGAGAAGGGCGACTCCGTGCCCAAGGAGGTCCTCGTCCCCGCGCTGCCCGACCCCGTGGAGCCCGTCCAGGAGTGGCTGGCGGAGCGGCGTGGGTCCGGCGTGTCGCTGCGCATCCCGCAGCGTGGCGACAAGAAGGCACTCATGGAGACCGTGGAGCGCAACGCGCAGCATTCGCTCGTGCTGCACAAGACAAAGCGTGCCTCCGACCTGACGACCCGCTCACGCGCCCTGGAGGAGATCGCCGAGGCCCTCGATCTGGACAGCGCCCCGCTGCGGATCGAGTGCTACGACATCTCCCACCTCCAGGGCGACGACGTGGTGGCCTCGATGGTCGTCTTCGAGGACGGCCTGCAGCGCAAGAGCGAGTACCGCCGCTTCCAGATCAAGGGCTTCGAGGGGCAGGACGACGTCCGGTCCATGCACGAGGTCATCGGCCGTCGCTTCAAGCGCTACATCGCCGAGAAGGAGAAGACCGGGGAGTGGGCGGACGGCCAGGACCCCGGCCGGGAATCCCGCCGGGGAACCGGTCAGGAGCTCGGCCGGGAACCCGGCGAGGAACTGAAGGACGACGAGGGGCGGCCCAAGCGGTTCGCCTATCCGCCGCAGCTCGTCGTCGTCGACGGCGGGCAGCCGCAGGTCGCCGCCGCCCAGCGGGCGCTGGACGAGCTGGGCATCGACGACATCGCCGTCTGTGGCCTCGCCAAGCGACTGGAGGAGGTCTGGGTACCCGGCGAGGACGACCCGGTGATCCTGCCCCGCACCAGCGAGGGCCTGTATCTCCTCCAGCGCGTACGTGACGAGGCCCACCGCTTCGCGATCACCTACCAGCGCGTCAAACGGGCCAAACGCTTCCGGGCGAGCCCGCTGGACGACGTGCCCGGACTCGGTGAAACCCGGAAACAGGCGCTGATCAAGCATTTCGGCTCGGTGAAAAAGCTGCGGTCCGCCACAATCGACCAGATCCGCGAGGTCCCCGGCATAGGCCTCAAGACGGCCGAGACGATCGCCGTGGCCCTCGCGCGGGCGGCCCCGGCCGCACCCGCCGTGAACACGGCGACCGGAGAGATCATGGATGACACGGAGTACGCAGAAACCACGACAGACACGCAGGACGGGGCACCCGGAACGCAGACGGGTGCCCCGGGGGAGCCCGTAACCGCGGGCGCCCCGGACGAGCGACGGGGGCAGGAGACATGACCGAGCACGAGACGCCGAAGGCCGAGCACACAGCGGAAAGCCAGGCAGGTCACAAGGAAGCGGGCGATGATCGCTCGCGGCACGCCGGGGGCCCGGCACCGGGCGACACGGCGGGCCAGGAACCACCGGGCCAGGAAGACGGAGAGCAAGTGGGTACGGGCATCGAGACAGCGGGGGTCGCCGAAGTCGCCATCCCCGAGCTGGTGATCATCTCCGGCATGTCCGGAGCCGGCCGTTCGACGGCCGCCAAGTGTCTGGAGGACCTCGGCTGGTTCGTCGTCGACAACCTGCCACCCGCGCTGATCCCCACCATGGTGGAACTCGGCGCCCGGTCCCAGGGCAACGTCGCCAGGATCGCGGTCGTCGTCGACGTCCGCGGCAGGCGCTTCTTCGACAACCTCCGTGACTCGCTCGCCGACCTGGCGGTGAAGGGCGTCACCCGACGGATCGTCTTCCTGGAGTCCTCGGACGACGCCCTGGTGCGCCGCTTCGAGTCGGTGCGCCGGCCGCACCCCCTCCAGGGGGACGGCCGCATCGTCGACGGCATCGACGCCGAGCGCGAACTGCTGCGCGAACTGCGCGGCGACGCCGACCTGGTGATCGACACCTCCAGCCTCAACGTGCACGAACTGCGCGCCAAGATGGACGCCCAGTTCGCCGGCGACGAGGAGCCCGAGCTGCGGGCCACGGTGATGTCCTTCGGCTTCAAGTACGGCCTCCCGGTCGACGCCGACCTGGTCGTGGACATGCGGTTCCTGCCCAACCCGCACTGGGTCCCGGAGCTGCGCCCGTACACCGGCCTCAACGAGGAGGTGTCGGCGTACGTCTTCAACCAGCCCGGCGCCAAGGAGTTCCTCGACCGGTACGCCGAGCTGCTCCAGCTCATCGCCGCCGGATACCGCCGCGAGGGCAAGCGCTATGTGACGATCGCGGTCGGCTGCACCGGCGGCAAGCACCGTTCGGTCGCCACCTCCGAGAAGCTCGCCGCCCGCCTCGCCTCGCAGGGCGTGGAGACCGTGATCGTGCACCGGGACATGGGACGGGAATGACGGGACGTACACCGCGGCTGAGCAGGCTGCGCCGGGTGACCCCCGAGGGCCGCGTGGGCCGGCCCGTCGAGGCCCGCGGCGCCAGGCCGCGCCGCCGGGGCGCCCAGCCCAAGGTCGTCGCCCTGGGTGGTGGCATGGGCCTGTCCGCCTCGCTCGCCGCACTGCGCCGGATCACCGGCGACCTGACCGCCGTCGTCACCGTGGCCGACGACGGCGGCTCCAGCGGGCGCCTGCGCGACGAGCTGGGCGTCCTGCCGCCCGGCGACCTGCGCAAGGCCCTGGCCGCCCTGTGCGGCGACGACGAATGGGGCCAGACCTGGGCCCGGGTCATCCAGCACCGCTTCCAGTCCAAGGGCGACCTGCACGAACACGCGGTCGGCAACCTGCTGATCGTCGCCCTGTGGGAGCAGCTCGGCGACCACGTCCAGGCACTCGACCTGGTCGGCCGGCTCCTGGGCGCGCACGGCCGCGTCCTGCCGATGTCGGCCGTACCCCTGGAACTGCAGGCCCTGGTCAAGGGCCATGACCCGGAGCGGCCCGACGACGTCGACACCGTACGGGGACAGGCGACCGTCGCGTTGACGCCCGGCGAGGTGCAGAGCGTGCACCTCGTGCCGCACGACCCGCCCGCCGTCCCGGAAGCCGTCGCAGCGGTCCTGGACGCCGACTGGGTGGTCCTCGGGCCGGGCTCCTGGTTCTCCTCCGTGATCCCGCATCTGCTGGTGCCCGAACTGCTGGAGGCGCTCACCGAGACGAAGGCCCGCCGGGTACTCTCGCTGAACCTCGCGCCGCAACCCGGAGAAACCGAAGGCTTCTCCCCGCAGCGTCATTTGGAGGTTTTGGGACGACACGCCCCTAAACTCGCCCTGGACGTGGTGCTGGCCGACGAGGCCGCCGTGCCCGACCGCGACTTGCTGACCGATGCCGCCAAGCGGTTCGGTGCCGCGGTCGAGCTGGCGCCGGTGGCCCGGACCGACGGATCTCCTCGGCACGATACGGAGCTGTTGGCCGCCGCGTACGACCGTATTTTTCGGATGCATGGAAGGATCGGCCCATGGCGATGACGGCAGCGGTGAAGGACGAGATTTCCCGGCTCCCCGTCACCCGTACCTGCTGCAGGAAGGCGGAGGTCTCTGCCATTCTGCGGTTCGCCGGCGGCCTCCACCTGGTGAGCGGGCGCATCGTGATCGAGGCGGAGCTGGACACCGCGATGGCGGCCCGTCGGCTCAAGCGGGACATTCTGGAGATCTTCGGCCACAGTTCCGAGCTGATCGTGATGGCGCCCGGCGGACTGCGCCGCGGCTCCCGTTACGTGGTCCGGGTGGTCGCGGGCGGTGATCAGCTGGCCCGCCAGACAGGGCTTGTGGACGGCCGTGGCCGCCCGATCAGAGGCCTGCCCCCGCAGGTGGTCTCCGGGGCGACCTGTGACGCGGAGGCGGCCTGGAGAGGCGCCTTCCTGGCCCACGGCTCGCTCACCGAGCCGGGACGCTCCTCGTCCCTGGAGGTGACCTGCCCGGGCCCCGAGGCCGCGCTGGCCCTCGTGGGTGCCGCCCGCCGCCTCTCGATCGCGGCCAAGGCCCGCGAGGTGCGGGGTGTCGACCGGGTCGTCGTCCGGGACGGGGACGCGATCGGCGCCCTCCTCACCCGGCTCGGCGCACACGAGTCCGTGCTGGCCTGGGAGGAGCGGCGGATGCGCCGCGAGGTCCGCGCCACCGCGAACCGCCTCGCCAACTTCGACGACGCGAACCTGCGCCGTTCCGCGCGCGCCGCGGTCGCCGCCGGCGCCCGGGTCCAGCGCGCGCTGGAGATCCTCGCCGACGAGGTCCCCGAGCACCTCGCGGCTGCCGGCCGGCTGCGCATGGACCACAAGCAGGCATCCCTGGAGGAGCTGGGCGCCCTGGCCGACCCGCCGCTGACCAAGGACGCCGTCGCGGGCCGGATCCGCCGGCTGCTGGCCATGGCCGACAAGCGGGCCCAGGACCTCGGCATCCCGGGCACGGAGTCCAACCTCTCCGAGGAGATGGCCGACGTGGGCTGACGGAGCCTCAACACGCCGGTGCCGGTACCCGCTTCGGGTGCCGGCACCGGCGTTCGTCAGTTGTCGGTGCCCCCTTGACTGGATCATGAACTGTCATGAGCCTGGCATCTGGTCCGCCACTGCGGCGGATCATCGCTAGGGGGGTACATGAGACGCAGAGCGAGAACGATCCTCGCCGCCGGCACTCTCATCCTGGGCGGCGCGGGACTCGTGCCCGTCGCCGTGGCAGCGGAGGACACCGGTACGCCCGGTGCCGACGAGGTCAAGGTCTTCCGCGCCGAGGTCACGAAGGCGCAGATACCCCTGCTGCTCGCGACCGGCCAGGACGGTCACGAACTCGGGGAACAGGCACCGGAGAAGGGCACGGCCACGGTCGAGGTCTACCTCACCGACAAGCAGGCCGACCAGCTGGAGGACAAGGGCGTCGACCTCAAGGAGCACACGCTCACGGCGAAGGCACGCGCGCGTGTGGCCGCCGCCGGCGACGGCGTCTTCCGGCCGTACAGCGGAGCGGGCAACCTCCAGGAGGAGATCCTCCGGACCGCGCAGCAGAACCCGGCCCTGACCAAGGTCGTCTCCATCGGCAAGACCCTTCAGGGACAGGACATCCTCGCGCTGAAACTGACCAAGGGCGCGAAGAAGACCAAGGACGGTGCCAAGCCGTCCGTCCTGTACCTGTCCAACCAGCACGCGCGGGAATGGATCACGCCGGAGATGACCCGGCGTCTGATGCACCACTACTTGGACAACTACTCCAAGGACCGGCGCATCAAGAAGATCGTCGACTCGACCGAACTGTGGTTCGTCCTGTCCGCGAACCCCGACGGCTACGACTTCACCCACCGGGCCGACGGCGACCGCCAGTGGCGCAAGAACATGCGGGACGTCAACGGCGACGGCGCCACCACCATCGGCGACGGCGTCGACCTCAACCGCAACTTCGCCTACAAGTGGGGCTACGACGACGAGGGCTCGTCCCCGTTCCCCACCAGCCAGACCTACCGCGGCGCCGGTCCCAACTCGGAGCCCGAGACCAAGGCCCTGGACTCCTTCGAGAGGCGCATCGGCTTCGAGTACGGCATCAACTACCACTCAGCCGCCGAACTCCTCCTCTACGGGGTCGGCTGGCAGGTGGCGTCGCCCAGCCCCGACGACGTCCTCTACAAGTCGCTCGCCGGCACACCGGAGAACTCCGCGATCCCCGGTTCCCGCCCCCAGCTCTCCTCCGAGCTGTACAGCACCAACGGCGAGGCGAACGGCCACGCGTCCAACGTCAACGGCGCGGCGATGTTCACCCCGGAGATGTCGACCTGTCAGACCGTGTCGAACTTCTATCCGGACGACGCCTGGAACGCGGCCGACTGCGCCTCGGTCTTCACCTTCCCGGACGACGAGAAGCTGATCCAGGAGGAGTTCACCAAGAACATCCCGTTCGCCCTGTCCATCGCCGAGTCCGCGGCCAGGCCCGACCAGCCGAAGTCCTCGGTCGGCGTCGACGCCCCGGACTTCACCCCGGCACCCTTCACCACCTCGTACTCGCGCGGCGCCGACCAGGAGATCTCGGTCGTGGTACGCAAGTCCGTACGCGACAAGGAACTCAGATACCGCGTCAACGGTGGCCGCACGGAGGACATGGCGCTCAAGGCGTGGAAGGGCGGCGAGACCTTCGGCGGTGACGACAACCTGTACTTCGACGAGTACCGCGCCAAGGTCGCCGACGGCGACCCGGGCGACAAGGTCGAGGTCTGGTTCACCGGCGAGACGAAGGCCGGAAAGCCCACCAGGAGCACGCGCTTCACGTACACGGTCGCCGAACGGCCGCGCGCCGACACGCTCGTCGTCGCCGAGGAGGGCGCGACCGCCGCACAGACGCAGACATACGTCGACGCCCTGAAGGCCAACGGCAGGAAGCCTCTCGTCTGGGACGTCGCCACCCTGGGCGCACCCGACGCACTCGGCGTGCTCGGCCATTTCAGGACGGTCGTCCACTACACGGGCGCCGTACGGCCGGGCAACGCCACCCAGCTCCAGCTGCGCGCCTACCTCAACGAGGGCGGCAAGCTGATCGAGGCCGGCGAGAGTGCCGGAGGCTCCGTCGACCTCGGCGGGGGCACCCTGTCGAACGACTTCAGCCAGTACTACCTGGGCGCCTACACCCGTACGACCACACCGTCGGCCAAGGCGTTCAACGGCTCCGGGAAGCTCACCGGCTTCACGGGCGCCCTCGGTGACGCGCCGGGCAACCCGCTGAACGCGGCAGGGTCCTTCAGCGCAACCTCGGACACCCTGCCCGTGGCGACGTACCCCCAGTTCGCCAGCGCGGGCGCGGGCGGATATCCCGGAACCGTCAACCCGTACGGCCCGTACGCGGGCTCCTCCATGGCGGCCGTCACGCACACCGACTACGCCTGGAACCGTCTCACCCGCACCATCGACCTCACCGGGGTGAGCGCGGCAGCCGCGCCCACCTTCCGTACCCAGCTCCTGTGGGACACGGAGGAGGGCTACGACCACGCCGTACTCGAAGCCCGCACGGCCGGGGCCGACGACTGGACCACGCTCCCGGAGAAGGGCGGCGCCACCAGCACCACCGTGCCCGCCGAGTGCGAGGCCGGGTACTTCATCCAGGGCCACCCCGCGCTCACCCGCTATCTGACCCGCGGCTCGGGCTCCTGCACACCCACCGGGACCAGCGGCTCCTGGAACAGCTTCACCGGAGCCTCCGAGGGCTGGCAGGAAGTCGCGTTCGACCTCTCGGCCTACGCGGGCAGGACGGTGGAGATCTCGCTCAGCTACATCACCGACCCCGGATCCGGAGGCCGCGGCGTCCTCGCCGACAACGCCACCGTCGTGACCGGCGGCACGGCGGGCGCGGTCGAGGGCTTCGAGACGTCCCTGGGCGCCTGGAGCACCCCGGGACCGCCCGCGGGCAGCCCCGCGGTCATCAGCGACTGGGCACGCTCGGGCGAGCTGTTCAAGACGTACGGAGCGGTCACCACCGACGACACCGTGCTGCTGGGCTTCGGCCTGGAGCACGTCGCCACGGCGGCCGACCGGAAGGCACTCCTCGGCAAGGCACTGGCCGCGCTGAAGAACTGATCAGCTCCGTTCATCGGGTGATCGCACCGATTTCGATCGGGTAATCGCGGTGCAGCACCTGGGCGGTCCGTACCCCTACTGGCGGGTACGGACCGCCCTGCCGTGTATGGGGCATCTCGATGTCACCACCTGGGCCTCAGAGAGGTAGGGTCGTAGGCGGTCGGGGACATCCCATACAACTCGCCGGCACGAAAGCCGGCGTACCTAACGAGGAGATCGGTTCGTGACGATCCGCGTAGGCATCAACGGCTTTGGCCGCATCGGTCGTAACTACTTCCGCGCGCTGCTGGAGCAGGGTGCTGACATCGAGATCGTGGCTGTCAACGACCTGGGTGACACCGCGACCACTGCTCATCTTCTGAAGTACGACACGATCCTGGGTCGTCTCAAGGCCGAGGTGACGCACACCGCCGACACGATCACGGTCGACGGTCACACGATCAAGGTGCTCTCCGAGCGCGACCCGGCCGAC
Source organism: Streptomyces lacrimifluminis (assembly GCF_014646095.1). Classification (GTDB taxonomy): domain Bacteria; phylum Actinomycetota; class Actinomycetes; order Streptomycetales; family Streptomycetaceae; genus Streptomyces; species Streptomyces lacrimifluminis. Next base: position 164,918 of record NZ_BMMU01000021.1, read on the forward strand.
ATCCCCTGGGGTGAGCTGGGCGTCGACATCGTCATCGAGTCGACCGGCATCTTCACCAAGAAGGCCGACGCCGCGAAGCACATCGCCGGTGGCGCCAAGAAGGTCCTCATCTCGGCTCCGGCCTCGGACGAGGACATCACGATCGTCCTCGGCGTCAACGAGGACAAGTACGACGCGGCGAACCACCACATCATCTCCAACGCCTCCTGCACCACCAACTGTGTGGCGCCGATGGCCAAGGTCCTCCTGGAGAACTTCGGCGTCGTCTCGGGCCTGATGACCACGGTCCACGCCTACACCAGCGACCAGCGTCTCCAGGACTTCCCGCACAAGGACCTGCGCCGCGCCCGCGCCGCCGCCGAGAACATCATCCCGGCGAGCACCGGTGCGGCCAAGGCCCTCGGCGTGGTCATCCCGGAGCTGGCGGGCAAGCTCAACGGCATGGCGATGCGTGTGCCGGTCCCGACGGGATCCGTCACCGACCTGGTCGTCGAGACGGAGCGCGTGGTGACCAAGGACGAGGTCAACGCCGCGTTCCAGAAGGCCGCCCAGGGCCAGCTGAAGGGCTACCTGGACTACACCGAGGACGCGATCGTCTCCTCGGACATCGTCGGCTGGCCGGCCTCCTGCACCTTCGACTCCTCCCTGACCATGGTGCAGGGCAACAGCGTGAAGATCATCGGCTGGTACGACAACGAGTGGGGCTACTCCAACCGCCTCGTCGACCTCACGGTCTTCGTCGGCAACCAGCTCTGAGTACCGGAGCAGGCACTTCGATGTGAGCACAGGGCTCGGGCGACGCAGCGCAGCGTTGCCCGAGCCCTGTGGCACGTGCTGATCGATCCAGCCCCTCCCGGACAAAAGAGCCCTCCCTAGGAGTCCCCTTCATGAAGACGATCGACGAACTCCTCGCCGAAGGAGTCGACGGCAAGCGGGTCTTCGTCCGCGCCGACCTGAACGTGCCGCTGGCCGACGGCAGCATCACCGACGACGGCCGCATCCGGGCCGTCCTGCCCACCGTCAAGGCTCTCGCGGACGCCGGCGCCAAGGTCCTCGTCGCCTCCCACCTGGGCCGCCCCAAGGGCGCCCCGGACCCCGCCTTCTCCCTGCTGCCCGCCGCCGAGCGCCTCGGTGAACTCCTGGACGCCCCCGTGGCCTTCGCCCAGGACACCGTCGGCCCCGCCGCCCACGACGTCGTGAACGGCCTCGAGGCCGGCCAGGTCGCGGTGCTCGAGAACCTGCGGTTCAACGCCGGCGAGACGTCGAAGGACGACACCGAGCGCGGCGAGTTCGCCGATCAGCTGGCCGCCCTCGCCGACGTCTACGTGGGCGACGGCTTCGGCGCCGTGCACCGTGGACACGCCTCGGTCCTCGACCTGCCGGCCCGCCTCCCGCACTACGCCGGCTACCTCATCGCCACCGAGGTCGGCGTCCTCAAGAAGCTCACCGAGGACGTCAAGCGGCCGTACGTCGTCGTGCTGGGCGGAGCCAAGGTCTCCGACAAGCTCGCCGTCATCGACCAGCTGCTCGGCAAGGCCGACCGCATCCTCATCGGCGGCGGCATGGTGTTCACCTTCCTCAAGGCCAAGGGGTACGAGATCGGTGCCTCCCTCGTCCAGGAGGACCAGCTGCCGGCCGTCAACGAGTACATCGAGCGCGCGGAGAAGAACGGCGTCGAGCTGATCCTCCCGGTCGACGTGCTGGTCGGCTCCGCCTTCCCGGACCTGAAGACCAAGGCTCCGGCGAACCCGACCACCGTCGCCGCGGACGCGATGCCCGCGGACCGGATGGGCCTGGACATCGGTCCGGAGTCCAGCACGCTGTACGCCTCGAAGCTCGCCGACGCCGCCACCGTCTTCTGGAACGGCCCCATGGGCGTCTTCGAACACCCCGACTACGCCGAGGGCACCAAGGCGGTCGCCCAGGCCCTCCTCGACTCCCCGGCCTTCACGGTCGTCGGCGGCGGAGACTCCGCCGCGGCCGTGCGCATCCTGGGCTTCGACGAGAACGCATTCGGCCACATCTCGACCGGCGGCGGTGCCTCCCTCGAATACCTCGAGGGCAAGACGCTCCCCGGTCTCGCCGCACTGGAAGGCTGACTCCGCACATGACCACTCGCACGCCGCTGATGGCGGGCAACTGGAAGATGAACCTCAACCACCTTGAGGCCATCGCCCACGTCCAGAAGCTTGCCTTCGCCCTCGCGGACAAGGACTACGACGCCTGTGAGGTCGCGGTCCTGCCGCCCTTCACCGACCTGCGTTCCGTACAGACCCTGGTCGACGGCGACAAGCTCAAGATCAAGTACGGCGCCCAGGACATCTCCGCGCACGACACGGGCGCCTACACGGGCGAGATCTCCGGCCCGATGCTGGCCAAGCTCAAGTGCACCTACGTGGCGATCGGTCACTCGGAGCGCCGCCAGTACCACAACGAGACCGACGAGCTCGTCAACGCCAAGGTGAAGGCCGCCTACAAGCACGGCCTCACGCCGATCCTGTGCGTCGGCGAGGAGCTGGAGGTCCGCGAGGCGGGCAACCACGTCGCCCACACGCTCGCGCAGGTCGAGGGCGGCCTCAAGGACCTCCCGGCCGAGCAGGCCGAGACCGTCGTCATCGCGTACGAGCCCGTCTGGGCCATCGGCACGGGCAAGGTCTGCGGCTCCGACGACGCCCAGGAGGTCTGCGGGGCGATCCGTGTGAAGCTTGCCGAGCTCTATTCCCAGGATGTCGCCGACGCCGTACGCATCCAGTACGGCGGCTCGGTGAAATCCGGGAACGTCGCCGAGATCATGGCGAAGCCCGACATCGACGGCGCACTGGTCGGCGGTGCCTCGCTGGACGCCGAGGAGTTCGTCAAGATCGTTCGGTTCCGCGACCAGTGAGTATGCGCTAGCGGAGATCCGTCGTACCCTGGCGGGGCCGAAACTAGTATTTGGTGCGCCGAGCGCTCCGAATGAGAGTTCCGGCCCCGTCGTCCATCAGAATCCGAGGAAGTTGGTCCAGCCGTGGTTTTGGGGTTCTCGATCGCCCTGATCGTCTTCAGCCTGCTGCTGATGCTGCTCGTGCTGATGCACAAGGGGAAGGGCGGCGGCCTCTCCGACATGTTCGGTGGCGGCATGCAGTCGTCCGTCGGCGGCTCCTCGGTCGCCGAGCGCAACCTCGACCGCATCACCGTGGTGCTCGGTCTGCTGTGGTTCGCGTGCATTGTGGTGCTCGGCATCCTGATGAAGGTGAACAACTGATCAGCGGCTGACACCGGTCGTCAAATTCCGGTACGACAGCACATTACGCACGCACATTCCGCACGTAAGGCCCCATGTTCGGTACGCCCCGCCAAGGGCGGCCTATCATGGGGCTTGCGTCTTGGTGCAGGGCCTGTAACTCCAAGCACTGGACGCGCGTTGGGCCTTACGTAGACTGAGGCGCTCGCAACGAAGCGAAAACGTCGACTCGCTTCGCGGCACCATTACGCAGGGAGTTACGACCGTGGCAAGTGGCAACGCGATCCGAGGAAGCCGGGTCGGGGCGGGGCCGATGGGCGAGGCCGAGCGTGGCGAGTCCGCGCCACGGCTGCGCATCTCCTTCTGGTGCTCCAACGGACACGAGACGGTGCCCAGCTTCGCCAGCGACGCGCAGGTTCCCGAAACCTGGGACTGCCCGCGCTGCGGCTTTCCGGCCGGACAGGACCGGGACAACCCACCGGCCCCGCCGCGAACCGAGCCGTACAAGACGCACCTGGCATACGTACGGGAGCGGCGCAGCGATGCGGACGGCGAGGCGATCCTTGCCGAGGCGCTCGCCAAACTGCGGGGCGAGGTCTAGAAGTTGACGGCCGGTCAGGCACCGAGAGGTGCCTGACCGGAGTCGTTTGACGGGGCGTCACGCACCGGCTCCCCGACCGATTGTCAGTGGTGCCCTCTACGGTTTGTGAATCGGCGAACCGCGAGGGGGAATGGTGACGACGGTCGAGTTGGCGGGAGCGCGTGTGCCCGCCTGGCGCGGGGGTTTCGGGCGGTTGTGGAGCGCCGCCGTACTCTCCAGCTTCGGCGACGCGCTGCGTACGGCCGCGCTGCCCCTGCTCGCCACGACACTCACCGACAAGCCCCTGCTCATCGCCTCCGTGACGGCCTGCGGTTATCTGCCCTGGCTCGTCTTCGGCCTGCTCGGCGGGGCCGTCGCGGACCGGGTCGACCAGCGGCGCGCCATGTGGACGGTGGATGCGGTACGAGGGCTGCTGGTCGCCTGCTTCGCCGTGGCCGTCGGCCTCGGGCACGCCTCGATCGGCCTGCTCATCGCACTCGCCTTCGCGCTGACCACGCTCCAGACCCTCTTCGACAACGCCGCGACGGCCCTGCTGCCGGCCTTGGTCGACAAGGAGGCGCTCGGCGGCGCGAACGCCCGCCTGATGACCGGTCAGCGCATAGCGGGCGGTCTGCTGGCCGGACCGGTGGTGCCCGTACTGATCGCGCTGGGCGCGGCCGTCCCCTTCGCGGCCGATGCCGTCACCTTCCTGGTCGGGGCGGCTCTGCTCGCCTCGCTGAGGCCCGACGTGTCCGCGCGGGCGCCAAGACCGGCGGGCAGCACCCTGCGCGCGGAGATCACGGCCGGCCTGCGCACCCTGTGGCACGACGGGCCGCTGCGTGGCCTGTGCGCGGCCACGGCCCTGTGCAACGTGGGCATGGGCGCCCTGATCGCCACCCTTGTCCTGTTGGTCACCGACTGGCTGGTCGCGGGCAACGGGGGGTACGCGGCGGCGATGACCGCGTTTGCCGTCGGCAGCCTCGCCGGCGGCGCGCTGAACGGCCGACTCGTCGGCCGGCTCGGGCGGATACGGGCCGTGCTGCTCGCCGGTACGGTGCAGATCGGCGCGCTCGTCGTCATGGGCTCGGTGCGCAGCCTGGCCGCGCTGGTGGCCGCCATGGCGGTGTTCGGGCTCATGGGGATGGTGTGGAACGTCAACACGACGACCCTGATGCAGCGCCGCAGCCCCGCCGAAATGCTGGGCCGGGTCAGCTCGGCCTTCCGTACGCTGGCGGTCGCCGGAGCACCCCTGGGCGCGCTGCTGGGCGGAGCTGTCGCGACGGCGTGGGGACTCAACACGCCGGCCCTGCTGGCCGCCGCATTCTTCGTTCTGTCGGTCACCGCACTGATACCGGCGCTTCGGCCGGACGTATCTGTTGGCGAGGACGTATCTGTTGTTGGACCGGACGACGGTCCGACGACGGCTCGACCGACGTGCTGATCAATTAGGTTGGGACCGGCAGCGGGGGCCCAGGCAGGAAAGAGGCGGAAGTCCGAGATGAACGCAGACAGCCGTAGCAGGCTCAACCAGACGCCCGAGTGGACGTCCCTGGCCAAGCACCGTGAGGACCTGGCGGACACCCATCTGCGGGATCTGTTCGCGACCGACCCCGGGCGCGGTGCCGGGTACACGCTCCAGGTCGGTGATCTGCACATCGACTACTCCAAGCACCTGATCACGGACGAGACCCTCACCCTC
>NZ_BMMU01000022.1 GCF_014646095.1 Streptomyces lacrimifluminis
GTAACCCACCAGCGCATCGCCGCACAGGTCGTACGACTTCTTCAACTTCTTCAAGTTCTTCGGCACATCCGAGAACTCGTCCTGGAACACCTCAGCGGTCTTGCCCGCCCACTCCAGCGCCTCGTTCTCCGACGCCATCCCCTTGACCAACCGCAACGCGTCCGCGACATCATCCGCGAAGTCATGCAACGTACGAGCCAGTTGACGCACCCGATCCGGATCACCCGGCGTCGGGTCCTTGTCCAGATCCAGCACATGCCAATCCGCCGGCCGATACCCCACCATCCCGCAACCCCCGTCACCCGAACCTCAACGACAACAGCCGTACGCACACGCGAACTTACTGGACACGGGAGTTCGAGGTGAAGGTCGTGCGGGTCGGTGAGCTGGTTCCAGGACGTGCCTACGTGTGTGCCCCGCCCGGCCAGGACGCGCCTTGCCACTCCGTCTCGAATTCCTGAGGGGTGATGACGACGGCCTCGAATTCGTGCTGGGCAACCACGTCTTCGATGGGACCGACCGGAGTCGTGCCGAGGCCGATCTCATCGGATTCGTGGAGTTCGTCGGCCTTTAGCTTGCGCCCGTCCCGGTACTGGTGGACCTTTCGGACCTCGTACCCGTCGTCACCGATCTCGTTGTAGATCCTGGTCGCCTCGGACTCGAAATCATGCAGCCAGTCCACCTTCCAGTACTCCATGCCCGCGATACCTCCTGCGCTCTCACGCCTCTACCGGTACCCGCCGGGCTCGGCGCGACCGGGAGGTCGTCGAGTCATGGCTGCCCGAGACCCCCGATACCGTATGGGCTTTGCCGTCGCATCTGTCCCACGGAGAGTCCAATGTGAAGCGTCACGCTCCGCCCATTGCCGCCGTGCTCGCCGCGACGGCCATGCTGCTGATGGCCGCGTGTGGCGGCGGCGGCGACGGCGAGTCGGCATCGTCGGACAACGACAAGGTCACCGGGGCCGATGCCAAGAGCAAGCCGTCTGCATCGCCGACGGTCTCTGCAACGGCTTCGACCACTTCGGCTGCCCGACCGACGATCGATCTGCCGTCGGATGTCAGACACACGTTCACTCCCGAGAAAACCGGTGACGCCGTCAAGGACGCCGTCCTCAAGGACAACGCTGAGACGATCCGTGCACTCGACGCGGCCATCGTCGCTCAGAACCCGCGCCTTCCGGCTCTGGAGTACTACACCGAAGGCGAAGGAGCAGCGGCTGCCGAGAACTGGGTCAAAGCGTTCACGGACGCGGGGTGGACGGTCACGGGCTCTGTGAACTACGTCGACCGCGAGGTCAACGTCAGCAACTCGACCAGCGCTTCGCTGAGTTACGTCGGGGACGAGGGCAAGGGCTTCGCCAGGGTCATCAAGACCGGCGAGGTCAGGAAGACGCCGGACAGCAAGGACAGTTACGTGGCCTACGCCGTTCAGGTACGGAAGAACAACGCCGGTGTCTGGGAGCTGGTGAAGATCACGTCCATCCGTGGAGCCGACAGGTGCCAGCCCTGAGGGAGCGAACACCGGAGCCGGGTGAGTCGCACCAGCACGCACGGCGGCTGGTCCTTTGCCGTTGCCACAGTGCAACCTGGGTAGCCTGGCGGAACCACCGGCCCCACCGATAGCGTCTTGGTTTTGCTAGCACATCTGTCTCACGGGGAGTCCACTGTGAAGCGCCGCTCTTTGCCCGTTGCTGCCGCGCTCGTCGCGTCCGCTGCCCTGCTACTCACCGCGTGTGGCGGCGACGACGGCGGCTCGAAGGACAACGACAAGATCGCCGGGGCCGACACCGGGAGCGAATCCTCTGCATCGCCGACGGCGTCCGACTCGGCCTCGGCGGCCTCCGCCGACCGGCCGAAGATCGAGCTGCCGGCCGACCTGACGTACACCTTCGAGTGGCCGAAGACCGGCGACAAGGACAAGGACGCGGTCCTGGCCGACAGCGAGCAGTCCATCAAGGCCGTGGACCTCGCGATCGTGAATCAGAATGCCCTCGACGAGGCCTACCTCTACTACTACGAGGGCGAAGCAGCGGCCGGTACGGAGACGTTCATCAAGGCGTACGTCGACGCCAAGGCCCGGGTCACGGGCGCCTACCGCTACTACGACGCGACCGCCAACGTCAGCGGCAAGGACAGCGCCTCTCTCGTGTACTGCGAGGACCAGAGCAAGGCGTACGACATGTATCTGAGCCCGAAGAAGATCAATAAGACCCCGGCCACCAAGAACAGTTACGTCCTCTACAGCACCCAGCTCAACAGGAACGACAAGGGCGTGTGGGTCATCGAGAAGATCGATTCGCAAAGGGGGAGCGACAAGTGCCAGCCCTGAGGACGGTATCGCGTGCGCTGATCACGTCGATAACCATCGGTTCGGTTCTGCTGGGCGGTGCCCCCGCTTTCGCCGATAACGAGATCGGGGGCGGGACTTCGGGCCCTCCTCCCGGCACCACGGGACCGAACGGCAACGCCACCGGTGACGGCACCCTCTCCGCAACCGCCGGAGCCGTCGTCTACGACCGTTCCAAGAACGGGTCCGGGCAGTCGGCCGGTCCCGTCGCCGCCGCAAGGGGCTGGACGCCGCCCGCGTGCTGGTATGCCCCGACGTACACCCCGGAGCAGCTCCAGAAGGTCAAGGAGCCGGTCTGGGAGGCGGGGTCCACGGGGTACGAGTGGGATGCCGAGCAGCGGAAGAAGTACCTCAACAAGGACGACCCCTCGAAGGACTTCAACAAGGACAAGACCGGCAAGGGCTACTGGTGGGGCTCGTACGTCAACAAGTCCTACCCGCCGGGCTGGGACGCCTGCGACGAGGACTACTTCTGGGTCGACACCGGCGACGCCCCGCCCGCCGGCATCGACAACGTCATCACCCCGGAAATCCTCGCCGGACTCGCCTACAACGAGATCCGCGTCCCCTCCACCAAGGTCACCCTCGCCCCCGCCGGCCCCACCAAGGTCAACCTGCCCACCTGGGCCTGGCTGGACGCGGCACAGTTCAAGCCCGTCTCCGTGACCGCATCCGTACCAGTGCTCAACATGGAGGCCACGACCGTCGCCGAACCCGTCTCCCTGCGGATCGAGCCCGGTACCGCCGACGCGCAGGTCTACCCCGCGTCCGGTGTGTGTACGTTCGTCAATGGGCGTATCGGAGAGCCATACGCCGCCGGGAAAGCGAACCAGACCCCGCCCTGCGGTGTGAAGTACCTGCGCTCGTCCGGCGACGGGACCTATCCGCTCCGCGCCACCATCACCTGGAAGATCCACTGGACCGGTACGGGCGTCAACAACCCGCAGGCCCTGCCCGACGGTGAATTCGGGGCCGAACAGGCCGTCGTCGTTCAGGAGATTCAGGCCGTCAACCGCTGAGGCGGCTCTCCGTTCGCCGCCAACCCGTACCTCACCGCCGTCTCTCGCGGCAGCGTCGCCCACATCCGCGTGCCTCCGCCCGGTTCGCGGGACACGCCGAAGCCCCAGTCTCCCTCGCAGGCCCGGCATACGCAGGCCAGGACCCGAAGGGAGGCTCGGCGGCGGGTGTCGCACGCTGTCGCGAGGTTCGGTTGGGTGTGGCGGGGGTGACTGTCGTAGACGATCACAGAAACGTCTGGGCAACGAGCTGCGCAGGATGCGGACAGCCGCCGGGATAACGGCGGATCAGGCTGCCGGGCTGCTCGGCCTCGACCGGGCGAAGGTCTCCAACATCGAGACCGGTATTCGCACCATCAGTTCGGACCGGCTGCGCACCCTCGCCTGCAACTGCGACTGCTCGGACGAGGCTTACGTGGAAGCCCTGGTGAGCATGGCCCGGCCCCACGGGCGTGGCTGGTGGGAGCGTTACCGGGGCTCGCTCGCCCCAGGGCTGCTCGACATCGCCGAGTTGGAGTTCGACGCGGTGCGGATGCGTACCGCCCACATTCCCGGCCTGCTCCAGACCAGCGACCACGCCCTCGAACTCTTCAGGGCCGTACTGCCGGCGTTGCCTCCGCACGAGGTCGCGCTGCGGCTCGCGTACCGCGTGGAGCGGCAGCAGGTCCTCGAAGCCGAATATCCGCCCGAGTACGTCGGAATCGTGCACGAGGCCGCGCTGCGCATGCAGTTCGGCGGGCCAAAAATCGCGCGCGCCCAGCTGGAGCATCTGCTCACCGTGTCCGAGCGTCCTGCCGTACGGCTGTTGGTGATTCCGTTCACCGCCGGTACGTTCCCCGGCGCCGGGCAGACCGTCAACTACCTCGAAGGTCCAGTTCCGCAGCTCGACACCGCACAGGTCGACAGCACCCACGGGCCGGAATTTCTGAGCGAGGAGGCCCAGTTGGCCAAGTACCGTACCCACCTGGACTGGCTGGAGCGCATCGCCCTCTCGGCGGACGCCTCCCGCGACTTCGTCCGGGACATCGCCAACAGCCTTTGAGGAGACGCCCGATGGCCGGCATCACCTGGGAAGAGCCTTTCTGCGGCGAGGGAGCAAGCTGCTTCCGCCTAGGCACCGACCCCACCGGCAACGCCTACATAGCCGTGGCCGGCGCCGAGGGCACCTACCTCACCGACACCCGCGAAGCGCTCCGTACGCTCATCCTCGACATCAAGGCGGGGAAAGCCGACCACCTCCTCTGAGCTTCTGAGCTTCTGAGCCCCATGAAACATTTCCACCCGCCCAGCGCGTCAATGAGGTGAGTACAGTCCCCGCGCCCACGACCCGGCGCGGCGCAGGTAACAGGGGGAACGTATGAGAAGGGTCCGCGCGGACGAGTACGCGGAGTTCGCGGTGGCGCGTGCGGGGCATCTTTACCGCTCCGCGTGTCTGCTCACCGCCGGGGACACACACCTCGCCGAGGACCTGGTGCAGGAGACACTCGGGCGGTTGTACGTCAACTGGGGGCGCGTCTCCCGGGCCAGCAACCCCGCGGGGTATGCGCAGACCGTGCTCACCCGCACCTTTCTCACGCATCAGCGGCGCCGCAGCAGTACCGAGCGGGCCACCGACGTGCTGCCCGAGATTCCCGCACCCTCCGCCGGAGCCGACGTGACCATGCGGCTCACCCTCGTCGAGGCGCTTGCCCAACTCCCGCCCAAGGACCGGGCGGTGGTCGTCCTGCGCTACTGGGAGGACCGTTCCATCGAGGAGACGGCGGGTGCGATGAACGTCAGCTCGGCCGCCGTACGAACGCGTTGTGTCCGCGCACTCGCCCGGCTGCGCACCCTCCTCGGCGAGGAACTCGGCGAGTACGCGGTCCGTTGAGGCCCGCCTCGCCCTGTCCCGCCTCTCGCCTTCTCCCCGCTCCTCTCCTCCTCTCCTCCTCCTCTCCCCGCTCCCTCTCCCCTCTCCCGGTCCACAATTCCCGTACCCAGCAGAAGTGGTGGTTCCCCGTGCCCGTTGAACATCGTGACGACCAGTTCGAGAACCGGCTCGGCGCCGCCCTGCGCAACGCCGGTGATGCCTTCGACGCCGATCGTGCCGCCCTCGTAGCGGGCGGTGAGAACCGGGGGCGCCGCCTCCGGATGCGCCGCCGGACCGCTATCGTGAGCGGCGCCGCCGCGATCGCGCTGGTGGGGGTGGGCGGCGCGCTGGTCGCGCCCTGGGGCGGCGACGGGACCGGACAGCGGGCCGTCGGGGCCGGCGGGACGACCGTCGGACCCGGTGACGCCGGCTCCGCCCCCACACCCACCGCCACCGGTGCCCCGTCCCCCGTCACCGGCGCCCAACTGCTCAGCAAGCTCAAGGAGTTGCTGCCCCAGGGTGAGCTCCGTGACGAGCGGGCGCGTGGCACGGACGCGAAACTCGGTCCGCACGCGTACGGCGTGTTCGACGACGGAAAGGGCGACGCGGCTCTCTCCATCAGCCTCGGCCGGGTCGAGCCGGGGGGCCAGCAGGCCCGGGAGATCGCCGAGTGCCCGGACCAGGCGTTCGTCCCGTACGACGACTGCGTGGCCACCGCGCTGCCCGGCGGCGCGCTGCTCAGGATCGTCAAGGGGTACGAGTATCCGGACCGTCGCGTCGACACGAAACTGTGGACGGCGGACCTCGTCACCGCCGAGGGCGAGCATGTGGCGGTGATGGAGTGGAACGCCGCCGCCGAGAAGGGCGCCCCCATCAGTCGCCCCGAACCCCCGCTGGACAGCGCCCAGTTGAAGGCTCTGGTCACCGATCCGGCGTGGCTCGGGGCCGTCAGGGTTATTCCCGAGGCCACCGAGGTCGAGACGCCGCCGACGTCCAGCGCGCCCGCGGAGGTCGAAAGCGACGCCATCGTGACGACACTCACCGGTCTGCTTCCGAAGGGCCTCGGCGTGGTCGGGCAGAGCGGACCCGGCACCGAGTACGGCTATGTCGTGGTCGACGACGGCGAGGGCAAGAGCTTCGTCCAGATCAATGTGCAGCCCAACATGCAGGACGTCGAGGACGAGCTCTTCGGCCCCGGCTCGGGCGCCGTGACCATGCCCGACGGCGTCAAGGTCGTCGTCCGTCAGGGGCCGGGCGACGACAAGGGCCGGGGGCTCGTCATGCGGACCGCCGACGCCATCTGGCCCGACGGTCTGCGGGTGGTCGTCAGCGCCTTCAACTCCGCCGACCAGATCACCGGCCCGACCCGGGAGAATCCCGCCCTGACCCTCGACCAGCTCAGGACCATCGCCACCGACTCGAAGTGGCAGGGGCTGCAGCCGGTCCCCAACTGAGCCTCCGCCAAAGGACTGTACGGCAAAAGGGGCTCAGAAGAACTCCGACCACGGCTGGTCCCAGATCTGCTTCACGCACAGCACCAGGAACAGCAGGCCCGCGATCACCAGCATCGCGTTGCTCAGCATCCGGTTGCGCCATTCGGCGGGCGTGCGGGAGGAGTTGAGCAGGACCAGCAGGGTGCCGGCCAGGAAGGGGAGGAAGGCCGCGCCCAGGACGCCGTACAGGATGATCAGGCGGAAGGGCTGGCCCTGGAAGAGCAGGACGATGGGCGGGAAGGTCAGCCACAGCAGGTACGCGCGGAAGGGCCACGACCGTTCGCGCGTGCCCGAGGCGACTTCCTCGCCCGTCGTCCGGGTGCCGCGGAAGCGTTCCACGAAGTCCGCGAACATCAGGCTCACGCCGTGCCAGACGCCGATCAGCGATGTGTAGGACGTGGCGAAGAAGCCGATCAGGAAGAACTTCGCGGTCGCCGTGCCGTACTTGTCCTCCAGGATGTCGCTCAACTGGATCAGGCCCTTGTCGCCGCTCGCGATCGACACGTTGGCCGAATGCAGCAACTCCGCGCCCACGAACAGCATCGACACCACGAAGATGCCCGTCGTCACGTACGCGACGCGGTTGTCGAGGCGCATCACCTTCATCCAGCCGGTGTTGGTCCAGCCCTTCGCGTTGACCCAGTAGCCGTACGCCGCAAGGGTGATGGTGCCGCCCACGCCGCCGACCAGGCCGAGTGTGTTGAGGATCGAGTCCTTCTCGTCGGGGAGGACGGGCAGCAGGCCGGCGAAGGCGTCCGCGAGGTTCGGGGTGACCCGGATCGCCAGGTAGACCGTGACGACGAACATCACGCCCACCAGCACCGTCATGACCTTCTCGAAGACCGCGTACTTGTTGAACCAGACGAAGACCAGGCCGGACAACCCGCACAGGATCGCCCACGCCTTGAGGTCCATGACGTCCGGGAACAGTGCCTGGAGCGGCAGCGCGCTCGACGACATCGCCGCCGCACCGTAGACGAAGCCCCAGATCACGACGTACACGACGAAGAAGTACGTCGTCCAGCGGCCGAGGCTCGCCCAGCCGTCGAAGAGGGTGCGGCCGGTGGAGAGGTGCCAGCGGCCGGCCGCCTCGGCGAGGGCGATCTTGACCAGGCAGCCGAGTACGGCAGCCCACAGGAGGGTGTAGCCGAAGTTGCTGCCGGCGATGAGCGTCGCCACCAGGTCGCCGGCGCCGACGCCGGTCGCCGCGACAACGATGCCGGGGCCGATGTATTTCCAACTGGACTTACGCGGAGTCGAGTTGGGTCCTGGGGTGCCCGTGGCCCCTGATTCCGTGGAGTTCCCTGTGGTGTCCGCCATGTACGTCAAGTAAGCGCAAAGGGGCTGACCGCACAAGAGGGCGTTCCAGAGCCGGAGGGTGGACAGCCGGGGCATCCGGCTTCCGGAACGCGCGGCGCTACGGCTGTCGCCGACCACAGCCGTCGGCCCCGCAGGTGCCGAGCTCGAACCACACGGTCTTGCCCGGCCCGTCCTGGTGGCAGCCCCAGCGCCTCGCGAGCGCGTCCACCAGGAACATCCCCCGGCCGCTCTCCGCGGTGCCCGCCCGCCGCACCCGCGGAGTACTGCGGCCGGTGTCGGTGACCTCGCAGCGCAGGACACCGTGTGCGGCCGACAGGGTGAGCCGGAACCGGCTCGCCGCGTGCAGCACCGCGTTGGTGACCAGCTCGCTGACGAGCAGTTCCGCCACGTCGACGAGGTTGTCGCCCCGGTCGGCAGAGTCCTCCCGACCGGCCAGGCCCCATTCCTCCAACCGCCTGCGTATCTCCGCCCGGGCCTCGCGGGCGGCGGTGGGGCGCGGGTCGTACTCGACGCTCAGATGGCCTGCCCCCAGCGGGGGTTGGAGGTACGAGCCATACCTAGGGACGGGATCCGGGCCGTGTCCCCCGGAGCCCCCGGAGAGTTGCAGCATGACTTCAGGATCACCTCCGGGGGCGCCCCCGCGCGCGGGGAGAAATACCTGTTTCCGTACGCACACCGTGTTGTCAGCGATGCGCTGCCACCCAGGCGGCGATCTGGGTGCGGTTGGTGAAGCCGAGTTTGCCGAGGATGTGTTCCACGTGGCCCTCGGCGGTACGGCGGGCGATCACCAGCCGGTCGGCGATCTGCTGGTTGGCGAGGCCTTCGGCGACGAGCGCGGCGACCTCGCTCTCGCGGCGGGTGAGACTCGTACCGCGACCGCCCAGGCTCCCGGTGCCGGACGGTGGTTCGGGTTGCCGTGCGGCGGACTCCCCTTCCCCCAGCGCGTACGTGACGATCCCGGCAGGATCGAAACTCTGCCCCCGGCGGTACGCCCGTTCGTAGGCCCGTCGCCCGAGTCCCTCGCGTGCCCTGGCCTCGCCCTCCCGCCGTACGGAGTCGAGCGGGGCGGACCGGACGCGGTCGGCGCCGCCGAGGAGGACGGCCGCCCGTTCGTGGGTGGGGTGATGGGTGGTCGCGACCATGGCGAGCAGATCGAGGGCGGGGGCGACGCCGAGGACGTCGTGCAGGGTGTGCGCGATGCGCAGGGCCTCGCGGGCGGGTGGTTCGGCCCGGCGCCAGTCCTCGCTGACGGTGTGGGCGAGGGCGAGCGCCCGCAGGACGCCCGAGCGTACCCACCGCTCGTCGTACGCCTCGCACACCCGCAGGGCGTTCTCGCAGACGGTGACCGCCCGGTCAGCCTCGCCCAAGGAGGCGAGTGCGGTGGCCAGGTGGACGCGTTCGAGCCCGGCGAGGCCCGCATGCCCGCCGGTTACGGGTCCCTGTGCCACGGCGTCCTCGAAGTGCCGCAGAGCGGCGGCGGGTTCACCCCCGAGAAGCAGGCCGACTCCGACGACGTACCCGGCGTGCGCGGCCTCGGCGGCGTCACCGAGGCGTCCGGCGAGAGAGAGCGCCTCCTCGGCCCGCCGCCGGTCACGGGCGCGGTCCTGCGACGACCCGGTGAACAGCCCGAGCAGTCCGGCGGCCCACAGGGCCCGGGCCCGCTCCAGGCCGGGCTCGGGGTTCGCTTCGAGGGCGCGGTCGAGCCAGTAGCGGCCTTCGCCGGGTGCGCCGCACGCGTACCAGTGGAACCAGAGGGTGCCGGCGAGACGGAGGCCGGCGAGCGCGTCGTCCGGCGCGTCCCCGTTCGACCCGAGGCTGAAGTCGAGCGCGGCGCGCAGGCCGGCCCGGTCGGCGTGGAGGCGGGCGGCCATGCGTGGCTGGCCGGGGCCGAACCAGGCGCGCTCGTACGCCGACGCCCGGGTCTGCGTCCAGTCGCGGTGCCGGGCCCGGGCGGCCCGTTCCGCACCGGGCCGCCGCCTCAACCGGTCGAGGCCGTACCGGCGGAGGGTGCCGAGCAGGCGGTACCGTACGCCGCCGTCCGGGCCCGGTTCCCGGCTCAGTACGGACTTGCCGACCAGCCCGGTCACGGCGTCCAGGACGTCGTCGGTGCCGTCCCCGCACACGGCCTCAGCCGTCTCCAGGTCGAAGTCAGCGGTCAGCACCGACACCTGCGCCCACACCAACCGCTCCTGGGGCGAGCACAGTTGGTGGCTCCAGTCGATCGCCGCCCTGAGGCTGCGGTGGCGAGAGTGATGGTGATGGTGATCGGCGTGGCCGTGGTGGTCGTCGTCGACGCGGGCGAGCAGGCGGTCGGTGTTCAGGTCGCCCGGGTCGGTCATGCGCGCCGCCGCCAGTTCGATCGCCAGGGGGAGTCCGTCGAGGCGGCGGCACAGGCGGGCTACGGCGGGGCGGTCGGCGGGGGTGAGCGTGAAGCCCGGGACCACCGCGGCGGCCCGGTCGGCGAAGAGGGCGAGGGCCGGGTGGCGGTGGGCCTCGGAGAGGTCGCCGTCCGGGTCCGGGACGGGCAACGGCCGTACGTCCAGCAGGTGTTCCTCGGTCAGACCCAGACGGTGCCGGCTGGTGGCGAGGACCCGTACACCGGTGGTGCGGTGCAGAAGCGCGGCGGCGAGCTCGGCGCAGGCCCTGTGCAGGTGTTCGCAGTTGTCGAGGACCAGGAGGAGCCGGCGCGTTCCCAGCTGGTCGGCCAGGGTGTCCGGGGTGCCCGGCCGACCGCGCGTGGAGTGGTCGCGGAGGCCCAGCGCCTCGGCGGCGGCCAGCGGTACGAGGCCAGGATCGTCCAGGCCGGCCAGCCGCACGAAGCGGACGCCGTCCGGGAAGGCACGGGTCACGCGGGCCGCGACGCGTCCGGCGAGGCGCGTCTTGCCGACGCCGCCCGGCCCGGTCAGGGTGACGAGGCGCGCCTTTGCCAACAGCGCGCGGACTTGGGCCTGTTCGGCCCGGCGGTCGACGAAGCTGGTGGTCTCGACCGGCACGATACGGCCCCCTGCTCCTTGCTCCTACTTGCACGAATCCCTGCCTTCTCGCAGCCTTCTCGCGCGAATCCCTGCCTTCACCTTCCGCCGGTTTCCCCTGGGCACGTACACGCAGGTCACACGCGCGGGTGCACTTCCCGAAGAGCCGCGACGGGCGGCGCGGGCACGCGTATCCTCCTCGCCGCTTCCGGGGCGACTCCTGGTCGCTTCCGGCCACCGTGGGGCCTTTATCGGGCTCTCTTCGGGCTCTCTTCTGGGTGGCCTCGGAGTGACTTCCGTACAGCCCTTTCCGGCCCGTACGGCCAGCCGGTTCGTGCCATCACCCTCCAGGCACTCTTGACCTGCCCATGTCATAGCCGCACGATGGCGCCACACCCGCATCAGTCCGTCGCACCGAAGAACCACCCCCCGCTCCACTCCCCACCTTCCGGAGACCCCGGAACTCCCGGAGAAATCAGGAGACTTCATGCGACTTCGCATACGAGGCTCAGGCGCCCGCAGCGGCAGACGGTCCGCCGCTGTCGTCGGCCTGCTGTCCCTCGCCCTCGCCGTCGGTGTCACCTCCACCACGCCCGACGCCACCGCGACCAGCGCCAAGCGCCCGGCGGCCTCGGCGGACGACATCCGCCAGTACGAGATCCATATGCACTCGACCGTCGAGGAGCGCACCGCGCTCCAGCAGGCGGGCGTGTCCGTGGACGACGCCGACGGCCACGGCGTCACGGTGTCCGGCCGCGCGGACCAGATCAAGAAGCTGCGCGCGCTCGGCTACGACATCACACCGCTGGGCCAGGTACCCGACCGCTCCAGCAGCGCCGACGACATACGGCTGTTCGACTTCCCCACGGCCGACTCCCGCTATCACAACTACACGGAGATGACGGCGGAGATCAACTCCCTCGTCTCGGCCAACCCCTCCATCGCCAGCCAGCGGGTCATCGGTACCTCGTACTCGGGCCGGAACATCGTCGCCATCAAGCTCAGCGACAACGTCGGCACCGACGAGGCCGAGCCCGAGGTGCTGTTCACCCACCACCAGCACGCCCGTGAGCACCTCACCGTCGAGATGGCGCTCTACCTGCTGCGCAATCTGACGTCCACCTACGCCACCGACTCCCGGGTCAAGGCGATGCTCGACTCCCGCGAGATCTGGATCGTCCCGGACCTCAACCCGGACGGCGGCGAGTACGACATCGCGAGCGGTTCGTACCGTTCGTGGCGCAAGAACCGCCAGCCCAACAGCGGTTCGTCGAGCGTCGGCACGGACATGAACCGCAACTGGAACTACCGCTGGGGCTGCTGCGGCGGCTCCTCCGGCTCGACCTCGTCCGAGACGTACCGCGGTACGTCCGCCGAGTCCGCGCCCGAGGTCAAGGTGGTCGCCAACTTCGTCCGGAGCCGGGTCGTCGGCGGCGTCCAGCAGATCAAGACGGGCATCGACTTCCACACGTACAGCGAACTCGTCCTGTGGCCCTTCGGGTACACGACCGCCAACACCACGACGGGCATGACCCAGGACGACCGGGACGCCTTCGCCACGGTCGGCGGGAAGATGGCCGCGAGCAACGGCTACACGCCGGAGCAGTCCAGCGACCTGTACATCACGGACGGTTCGATCGACGACTACCTCTGGGGCAGTCAGAAGATCTTCGGCTACACCTTCGAGATGTACCCGGGGTCCAGCTCGGGTGGCGGCTTCTATCCGCCCGACGAGGTGATCGACCGGGAGACGGCCCGTAACCGGGACGCGGTGTTGCAGCTGCTGGAGAACTCGGACTGTATGTACCGGTCCATCGGGAAGCAGGCGCAGTACTGCGGTTGACGGCCGGCGTCGGCGGACGGCTCGCGGGAGACCGCGGGCCGTCCGTTGCCGGGCGCGCCCACCGCGGCGGAGTCGCGCGAGGACCCGGTCCCGAGCCCCCTACGGGGCGCTCACCCCGGCCTCGGCCTCGGATTCGTCCGCGTCCTCGAAGTAGGAGTCCAGGACCGCGTCCAGCTCCGTTTCCCACTCCTGGTGCTGGGACTTCGCCTTCGCCTCGATCTCGACCGGGTACCAGCGCCGGTCCGGGGTGTGGACCGTCACCGTGAACCGCTTGCCGAAGCGCGACGTCTCCGTCTCCACGGCACCGATCTCGTCCCAGCGGAACTCGCACTCCTGGTCGTCCAGGTAGAGCCGTACTCCTCTGTAGTCGGCGATGATCTTCGCCCGGCGGTCGGACGCCTCGAAGACGGGACCCTCCGGGGCTTCCGCGTCAGCGTCTTCATCCGCTTCCGACGCTTCCACCACCGGGGTGACCTTGGCCTCCTCCGGAGCGACCTCCTCCGGCGCGGCATCCTCCACCGGGTCCGGAACCCCGTCCTCCGGCACGGCCGGCACGGGTGAAGTGAGCCCGGGGATGGCCGCAGGGTCGACCGCGGCGGTTTCCAGGGGCTGGCTGCTCGAACCTATGCGCTGCTCCACAGGCGGAAGTATGGCGGACATTGCTGTGTCATGGGACAGCAGGGGCCGGAGAGAGCTGAGAAATCACTGTGCCGAGGGCGGTGAACGCCTGAGCGTGGTCGCCCGCGCTGAGCAGCGGCGCCACGATGCCCGCCCTCGTCACGAGGGCGACCGCCGCCGAGCCCTGGGTGACGCGCAGCACCCCGGGGACCGGATGGGCGAGGACGAGCACCGGCGCGCCGACGTCGTCGCTGGTGCCGATGTCGCCGTACGCGCCGACGTCGCCGTAGGTGCCGGAGACTGCCCGCGCGCCCCCGCCGGCCTTGAGGACCGCGCCGAGGATCCCGCCGGCGCCGACCACGAGCAGGACGTCGCCGCCTGCCGGGGGCTGGTTCTCCGTGGCTGCTGGCTGCTCACGCCCGCACGGCGGAGCCGCGGATCGAACACGACCCCGTGCTCTCAAGGGGCGCGGGGTCATGGGACTCATGGGACTCAGTGGTCCAGGACCGCCAGCGCGTCGATCTCGATCAGCAGGCCCGCCGGGAGGCCCACGTACACCGTGGTCCGGGCGGCCGGGGGCGCGGTGAGGCCCTGCTCGTCGAAGTACGTGTCGTAGATGCCGTTCATCTCGGCGAAGTGGTCCACGTCCGTCAGATAGACGCGGATCATCATCACGTCGTCCCAGCTCGCGCCACCCTCCTCCAGAACGGCCTTGACGTTGGCGAGTGTCTGGAGGGTCTGCTCGGCCAGGGTCGGCCCGGCGGGCGTGGGGGGCTGCCCCTCGACGGCGGGCAGGAAGCCGACCTGTCCGGCGACCTGGAGGATGTTCCCCTTCCGCACGCCGTGGGAGAACCTGGCGGGCGGGGTGGTGTGCGTGGGCGGTTCGAGGGCGATCTTGGCGGTCATTCCGAGTCCTTCTCCTCAGATTCATTCACGGACGCGTCACCGCAGTAGTCACGGCTGATGGCCTCCGCTGTGCGGAGTACGAGCGGCAACAGCGCGAGAAGCTGCCCTTCTGTCACGACGATGTTCGGTGCGGACACGGACACCGCCGCGACCACCTGGCCATCCACACCACGGATCGGAGCCGCGACACAGTTGACGACCTCCTGGTGACCGCCGAAGTCAGCGGCCCAGCCCTGTTCGCGCACGGTTTCCAGCTCTGCCAGGAACGTGGCCGCGTCCGGGGTCGAACGAGCCGTGTACTTCGGATAGTCGAGCTTGTGCGCGAGTTCCCTGCGCCCGGTCTCGGAGAGGTCTGCAAGCAGCACCTTCGCGATGGCTGCGACCGTGATGGCCACCGGTAGACCGATGCGCGAGTACATACGCACCGGATCGCGGCTCTCGATCTTGTCGATGTAGAGCACCTCGCTTCTCTCCCGGACGGCGAGGTGAACCGTGTGCCCGCACTCCTCGTTCAGCCCGACGAGATGAGGACGCGCGATCTCACGCACGTCGAGGCTCTCGGCAGCGCTCCAGGCCAGCGAGAAGAACCGGGCACCGAGGCGGTAGCGCTGGTCTGGCTGGCGGTAGACCATGCTGTGTTCGTGCAGTGCGCGCAGGAGGCGCATTGCCGTGGTCTTGTGGACCCCGAGGTGATCGGCGACCTCTCCGAGACCCGCGGGGCCCTGCGCGAGCAGCGGCAGGATGGACAACGCCCGGTCGACACTCTGGCTCATCGGCGATCTGCGGCGCGCGCCCCGGCCTTCGGCTCGGAGCGGAGAGCACCCGCCTCCTTCTGCGTGGTGTAGGCGCAGCCGTCCGCGCGCTGGAGGAGGCGGACATGGCTGTGGTGAATGCCCTGGACAGTACCGGCGGCAGTGGTGATGTTGAAACCACCGCTGGCACGAACGGCGACTCGACCGGTGTACGTGCCGGCTCGTCGGCCGCGTGGGACCGTGGCACGTACCAGGTCACCGGTCTGGAAGCCGTAGTGGACTGTTGTGCGCGTCAGACGCAGACGTGGAAACCCACAACGGTCGGGGCGGGTCCGGTTGTCGAACCGAGGAGCCCGATAGCGCAGTCGTGCGCCGCGTCGGCGGCTACGGTATTCGGAGCGCCGTTGAAGCGCGTCTCGGATTCGACGGCCCCGGTGCCGCACCTCCAGTGCCACCAGCCCCCGACGCACGGTAACGACGGCCTCGTCATGATCGGCTTCCTGTTTCCCGTCCGTCACCGCGATGCCGGTACTGCGGCTCCCGGGATCGATACGTATCTGCACTCCCTGGACTGTTGAGTCCTCACGGGCTCGGTCCTTCAGGCGAATGACGAACGGAACGCGCCGCACCACCACGGCTCGCTTCTTCGCGAGCAACTCCCGGGCGCGGGCCGGATGGCACGGCATCAACGGTTTGCCCCGTCTGTCGAGGACGAAGACGCGTGGATCACCACCACGGCTGCGACAAGAGCTGCCGTCCGCCCGGCGGGAACGATCATCGTCCTCTCCTGCTGAGGGAGCGTTACCGCTCCCGGTCGCTGCCCTCCCCGCAACCGCAGTCACGGTTCGGACGTGACGCCCGGCTCGGCGGGTGCCGCCGGACCGGGTCTCCCCTCGCCCATGTCCCCCGCCGGTGCCCGGCCGTCGTACAGCCGGGAGTCCGTGAGCCGTTTCGTTCCTGTTCCCGGGATTGTCCGCTCCCACGGATTCCAGAGCCTGACGCTGAGGAAGCACGTCAGGGTGGGTCTGCTCGCCCACGGGCAACGTAGTCATCGAGAATGCACCTCCTTCTGACCCTCTCGGATCGTGATGACTCGGGCTGGTCACTCACGCGCTGACCGCGACAGCGATCCGCCCCGGCCGCAAGGCCGGGGAACGAGTGACGGGGTGCGTACCTCCTTGCCACTCAAGGAGATACTAGACGGGTGCTGCGTAGTCCGCAGCAAATACTGCATAATACGCAACGTCCCACTTGGGAGGCCCCATGAGCACCGGCAAAGCCGACTACCTGTCCCACCTAGCCGAAGAACGCGTCGACGCCCGCTTCAAGGGCCTCCCGCCGGACGCCGACGGCCTGACCGTGGGCGAGCTGGCCGCCCAGCGCCGCAACCTCTTCACCGGCGGTTTCACCACCCCCGTACTGGCCCTCTCCGCCGAGCGACTCACGCACAACCTGGAGCTGATGGAGACGTACGCGGCCCGCCACGGCCTCTCCTTCGCCCCGCACGGCAAGACCTCCATGGCCCCTCAGCTCTTCCAGCGCCAGATCGAGCACGGTGCCTGGGGCATCACCCTCGCGGTCCCGCACCAGGTACGCGTCGCCCGCGCCTTCGGCATCCAACGGGTCTTCCTGGCCAACGAGTTGGTGGACCCGGCCGCCCTGCGCTGGATCGCCGCCGAGCTGGCCGCCGACCCGGGCTTCCGCTTCGTCTGTTACGTCGACTCCGTGCGCGGGGTGGCACTGATGGACGCGGCTCTCACAGGGGCGGGGGCGGGTGCCCGCCCGCTGGACGTGGTCGTCGAACTCGGCGCCGGCGAGGGCGCCCGGACCGGTGTGCGCACGGAGGCGGAGTGCGCGGCGGTCGCGGACGCCGTGGCCGCCGTACCGTCTCTGCGGCTGGTCGGTGTCGCGGGGTACGAGGGCGAGGTGCCGCAGGCCGACCCGGAGCGGGTGCGGGCGTGGCTGCGGCGGCTGGTGGCACTGGCGACGGACTTCGACAAGGCGGGACGGTTCGCCGACGCGTCCATCGAGGAGATCGTGGTGAGCGCGGGCGGCAGCGCCTGGTTCGACGCGGTCGCCGACGTCTTCGCGGAGATCCCCGAACTGTCGCTCCCGGTACTGAGGTTGCTGCGCTCGGGGGCGTACGTCTCGCACGACGACGGCCGCTATCGCGAGGTCACCCCGTTCAACCGGGTCCCCGAGGAGGGCGCCCTGGAGCCCGCCTTCCGGCTGTGGACGCAGGTCGTCTCCCGCCCCTCCCCCGAGCAGGCCTTCGTGAACGCGGGCAAGCGGGACGCCGCGTACGACCTCGACCTGCCGTTGCCCCAGGTGGTCCGCAGGGAAGGGGCTCCGGAGCGGTCCGCCACCGGCATCTCGGTCACCGGCCTCTCCGACCAGCACGCCTGGCTGCGTACGACCCCGGAAGCGGATCTGGAGGTCGGCGACTGGCTGGGGCTCGGCCTGTCCCACCCGTGCACGTCGTTCGACAAGTGGCAGCTGATCCCGGTGACCGAGGCGGACGGCACGGTCGTCGACTACATCCGTACGTTCTTCTAGATCTCCGACTGCCCAGGAGGCCGGACGTGGACGAGCTCGTGATGCGGGACGCGGACGTCGTGGACGGCTCCGGCGGCCAGTCGTACCGGGCGGATGTGGTGATCGACGGCGGCCGGATCGTGTCGATCGTCCAGGAGGCGGCGGCAGCGGGCTGCCAACGCCCCAAGGCACGAAGGGAGTTGGACGCGGAGGGCCTGACCCTTTCCCCCGGCTTCATCGACATGCACGCCCACAGCGACCTGGCCCTGCTCCGCGACCCCGACCACAGTGCGAAGGCCGCGCAGGGGGTGACCCTCGAAGTCCTGGGCCAGGACGGGCTGTCGTACGCCCCGGTCGACGACCGCACCCTCGCCGAGGTCCGCCGCGCGATCACCGGCTGGAACGGCCACGGCGACGACCTCGACTTCGACTGGCGTTCCGTGGGCGAGTATCTGGACCGCCTGGACCGCGGCTTCGACGGCGAGGGCATCGCCGTCAACGCGGCCTACCTGATCCCGCAGGGCACGGTACGGATGCTCGCCGTCGGCTGGGACGACCGGGACGCGACACCCCAGGAGCTGGGCCGGATGCGGCAGTTGGTCGCGGAGGGGATGGAGCAGGGCGCGGTGGGCATGTCGTCGGGGCTCACCTACACGCCCGGGATGTACGCCAAGGATGCCGAACTGACCGAGCTGTGCCGGGTGGTGGCGTCATACGGCGGCTACTACTGCCCCCATCACCGCTCGTACGGCGCGGGGGCGCTTGAGGCGTACGCGGAGATGGTGGAGCTGGCCCGTGAGGCGGGCTGTCCGCTCCATCTCGCCCACGCCACCATGAACTTCGGTGTGAACGAGGGCCGGGCCCCGGAGCTGCTGTCGCTGCTCGACGAGGCGCTGGCGGCGGGAGCGGACCTCACCCTGGACACGTATCCGTACACCCCCGGCTCCACAACGCTCGTGGCGTTGCTGCCGAGTTGGGCGAGCGAGGGCGGCCCGGAGGAGATTTTCAGGCGCCTGGCGGACGCCGGCACCGCCGAACGCGTCCGGCACCACCTGGAGGTCGTCGGCGCGGACGGCTGCCACGGTGTGCCGATCGACTGGGCCGCCATCGAGATCTCGGGGGTGACGGACCCGGCGCTGAACGCGTTCGTGGGCCGTACGGTCCGGGAGGCTGCGACCGCGCGCGGCGAGACCCCCTGGACCACAGCCCGCCACCTGCTGCTGACCGACCGCCTGGGTACGACGATCCTTCAGCACGTGGGCCACGAGGAGAACGTCCGGGCGATCATGCGCCACGCCATCCACACGGGTGGCTCGGACGGCATCCTCCAGGGCGGGAAACCGCACCCTCGCGCGTACGGCACGTTCCCGCGGTATCTCGGGCGGTACGTAAGGGAGTTGGGGGTCCTCTCCCTGGAGGAGTGCGTGGCCCACCTGACCTCGCGCCCGGCGGCGCGGCTGCGACTGCCGGACCGGGGGCTGGTCCGCGAGGGCTACCGCGCCGACCTGGTCCTCTTCGACGCGGCGACGGTGGCAGCGGGCTCCACCTTCGAGGCGCCGCGCACGCTCCCGACCGGCATCCCGTACGTGCTGATCGACGGCCGGTTCGTGATGGAGGACGGCCGCAGGACGGACGTACTGGCGGGGCGGGCGGTCCGCCGTACCGGCATCCGACCGCCCGCCTGAGCCACGTACTGCCTGCTACCGCTTACGGCTTGGGCAGGGTGCAGCCGCTGCGACTGAGGTCCAGCTTGTTGTCGAGGCCGAAGCAGGCGGGGATCTGGTAGGTCTCCTGGGCGTAGTTGATGCCCTCGCGCACGGTCACCGTGCCGTTGGCGTCGACCTCGCAGGGGTTGTTGTCGGTGCAGCGCCCGCCGTCCTCGTTGCCGGTGTTGTTGACCGCGACGACGTTGCCGGTGGCGTTGTCGACGACCGGCGAGCCCGAGGTACCGCCGATGGTCTGGCAGGCGGAGGTGTAGCGGACCGAGTCCTTCCAGGTCCACTGGCCTTCCTTGAGGCGGTAGGCGAAGCCGTCGACGTTGCAGGCGTACGTCCGCTTCCAGTAGCCGGAGACGACGGTGATCGCGGTGCCGACGACCGGGTGGGTGTCGTTGAGCGTGAGCGGGCTGATGTTGTACGAGCTCCTGATCGCCGCGTAGGTGGTCGTGAGCTGGTAGATCGCCACGTCCGTGTCGGTCATCGTCGCGTACGCGATCTTGTTGGCGCGCAGGGTGGCGACGCGGGTGGCCGAGGCGTTGAGCAGCCCGAAGGTACGGGTGGACGCCTGGTCGACGATGACCTTGCCGGCGGCCGGGAAGCCCGTCTCCAGGCAGTGCCCGTTGGACATGACCAGCGCCGGGTCGTCGGCCTCGGAGTTCGGGAAGCGGACGAGCGAGCCGGAACAGTTGGAGAGCGAGACGGTGCCGGCGAAGTTGACGGCCTGGACGGCCGGTGCGGCGGCCGCTCCGGCCGAGGCCTTGACCGCGACGCTCTTCCCGGCGGGCGCGGCCGTGTCGGCCTGCGCGGCCACCGCGGGTGCCGATCCCGCCCCGGTGATCACCAGGGCTGCGAGCGCGGCAAGGAGAGGCTTGTTCATGTGGGGGTCCCCTCTGAGACTCTGAGACGGCGGCGGCCGGAGGTCTTCCGGCCACTTCCCGTCTTGTCATGTGCATTGTGAGCACAGAGGGGCTGTTGGGCAAGGAGTTGTTTCAGGACGGGCGTTGGCGGATTTCCGTACAGGCGTCGTCGATGTACTCGAAGAGCGTGTTGCCGCCGTCCGCGATGCGCGCCCCGAGTTCACGGGACCTCCGTTCGCGGGCGGGCGTGACCCGCCCGGAGAAGAACACCGCGGGCCCGTCGAAGAGCCAGCGCACGCCGGCTCGCGAGGTCCGTGAACCCGGCTTCCCGGTCCGTGCCGCGCGCCATGTCGGAGATCAGCGGATCGACAGGGCGGGTGCCGAGAATCCGCTCGGCGGTCCACCCGGCGTCGACGGCGAGCGTGAACGGGGTCGAGGCCCGGGAGCCGTGCGGCAGCCCGGCCGGTTCCCGCGCGGCCCGCCCGGTGGCGAGTGAATCGCCCTCCGGCCCGGTCACGGGCTCGTCGTACAGCAGCGAGAACTTCATCCGCCGCACCCCCCTCGACAAGATCGGCGAGAGCAACATACCCAGGTCCGGGGCCACTTGGGCCCCCTTGGCGGAACCTTGCCCGTGCCCCCGCCACCTCGGGTTCCGGCGATCGTGTCCGCCCTCTCAGAGCCGCTGGAACAGTATGGGGATCAGGGCGGGTACCGCGGGGGCCAGCAGATAGAGGGTGATCCCGGTCGTGGCTCTGCGGGTGGTGACCGGAAGTACCGGGACGGCCCAGACCTGGGCTATCGCCGGGGCCCGTTCACCCTCGGGAAGATTCTCGTACAGCCAGTTGACGTGCTTCTGCTTGGCGACCAGCGCGGAGTGGTAGCCGATCGAGGAGGGGTAGACGATCACGAGCATGTCCACCACCATCACCACCAGCACGACGAACACCATCCATGACGCCGCCGGCAGCCAGACGGTGAAGAGGACCAGCAGGCCGATCAGGTGGGCCAGGGCCGAGCCGTAGGTCCACAGCATGAACTGGCGCAGGGGACGCAGCCCCTGGAAGCCGTCGCTGTCGAACCTCATGTTCGGGGTCACGCCGAAGCCGATCGCCGCGGAGCGGTACAGGTAGACGGTGAAGACGACGCCCATGACCAGTTGCTTGGCCAGGAAGTAGAAGGCGTACGTGCCCGCCACACACAGGGCGACCGCCATCTCGGGGTGGGTGTGCCGGTTGGCCCACCAGCCGTCGTAGACCGCGGAGCGCCAGACCGAGTCGGGAAGCCCGGTCGGGTTCCACGTCTGCAGGAGGCCATGGGTGTTGACGAAGTCGTACAGGAAGTACGTGGCTGTCGCCATGGCCACCACGATGGCCGCCGAGACGTCCCGGCGGCCGAGCGCGGCCAGCCACTGGTTGGTCCGCCTGGCCAGCAGGCCGAGCTGGCGGACCTGTCCTTCGGACAGCCTTTCCGCTCCTCCGTTGCGCACGCTCATCTGCACGAACTCGCCGATGGCCAGCACCTGCTGACAGCAGAAGACGGGCGTGACGAAGACGACCGCCAGCACGATGAGGCCGGCCGGGTCCTGGAGCAGGGACAGGCTCACGCCGCTCGGGCTCAAGCCGCCCAGTTCGGCGTTGTCGGCGAACAGGTAGTCCAGGGCCCACCGTCTGTCCGTGTCGGCCGGTGCCCCGAGCACTCCGCCGACTCCGGCCAGCGCCAGCAGCGCGACGGCGCCTGCCAGGCCGAGCAGTCGGATCTTGGTCCCGGCCGTCAGCGGCCGGTACATCAGGCGGACCAGCCGGCGAGCCGCGTTCCGGCGCGGCTGCGGCACTCTGCGCAGCAGGCGCATCGCCCAGCGGAAATCGACAGGTTCGGTCGAATGGAAGGCTCTTCCGATCCGATCCGGACGCAATGCCCTGAGCTGCTCCATCCCCGCCCCCGACGGCCACAACACCCGATGGTTGTTCATGACCGGTGTCCTGTTTTTCCCCGTCTCAAGTGGTGGAAAACACGACGCGGGAGGCGTTACCCGGCCGTAAGCTCACGGACATGCAGCTGATCCAGTCGACCAAGCTCGCCAACGTCTGTTACGAGATCCGGGGCCCGGTTCTCGAGGAGGCGATGCGGCTTGAGGCGGCAGGGCACCGGATTCTCAAGCTGAACACCGGCAACCCGGCGGCCTTCGGCTTCGAGTGCCCGCCCGAGATCCTGGAGGACATCCTCCGCAACGTGTCGTCGGCCCACGGGTACGGCGACGCGAAGGGGCTGCTGGCGGCGCGCCGGGCGGTCGTCATGCACAACCAGACCCTCGGCATCGAGACGGACGTCGAGCACGTGTTCGTCGGCAACGGCGTCTCCGAGCTGATCGTGATGGCGATGCAGGCCCTGCTCGACGACGGCGACGAGGTGCTCGTCCCCGCCCCCGACTACCCCCTGTGGACGGCGGCGGTCTCCCTCTCCGGCGGTACGGCGGTCCACTACCGCTGCGACGAGCAGGCCGACTGGATGCCGGATCTCGCCGACATCGAACGCAAGGTCACCGACCGCACCAAGGCGATCGTCATCATCAACCCGAACAACCCGACGGGCGCGGTGTACGACGACGCCATGCTCCGGGGGCTGACGGACATCGCCCGCCGCCACAACCTCCTCGTCTGCTCGGACGAGATCTACGACAAGATCCTGTACGACGGCACCACGCACACCTCGACCGCGAAGATCGCCCCCGATCTCCTCACGCTCACCTTCAACGGCATGTCGAAGGCGTACCGGGTCGCCGGGTACCGGGTCGGCTGGATGGCGATCTCCGGGCCCCGCGCGCACGCCGACTCGTACATCGAGGGTCTGACGATCCTGGCGAACATGCGCCTGTGCGCGAACATGCCGGGGCAGCACGGTGTCGTGGCCGCGCTCAGCGGACGGCAGACCATCAACGACCTGGTGCTGCCGGGCGGGCGACTGAAGGAGCAGATGGACGTCGCGTACGAGCTGCTCACCCAGATCCCGGGCGTCAGCTGTGTGAAGCCGAAGGGCGCGCTCTATCTGTTCCCGCGCCTCGACCCGAACGTCTTCAGGATCAAGGACGACCGGCGGATGGTTCTGGACCTGCTACGCCGCGAGAAGATCATGGTCGTGCACGGTACGGGTTTCAACTGGCCCGAGCAGGATCACTTCCGCGTCGTGACACTGCCCACGGTCGGCGACCTGCGCGACGCGGTGACCCGCATCGGCACCTTCCTGGACGGCTACAGCCAGCCGTAGCCACTCGAAGCCACAGAAGGCGTGGGTAAACCTCTGTCCGCGATCCGACTCAAATTTAGACTGGATCTAAGCTAGGATGGTTTCCTGTCAGCGCACAGGAGGCCGTCTCCCATGTACGAACCGATCCGCACCCCGTCGGTCCACAGCGCCCGCAGCGCGCTGGCCGGCACCGCCTCGGACTACCCTCACAGGTCGCGCGAGGAGGAGCTGGACATCCAGCTGGCCGGTCATCTCGCCGCACTCCTCACCGCGACCGACGAGCTGCGCGCCCTCGCACCGTCCGCCGACCTGGACACCGCCGCGGAGCGCCTCGCCGCCCAGGTGAGCCGGCTGCGCCGGGGCCGTACGCCGGTCCGCGCCTCGACCCCCGCGACCGCCGGCCCCGACCTCACGGCCCTGCACCGGCGCGCCCTCGCACTCGCCGGTCGGGCCCTGGTCGTCGCGGCCTCCCGCGCCGACACGGCCGCCGCGATCCTCGCCGCCGAACGCATGGACGCCCACGCCGAGGCAACCGAGCCCCGCGCCCTCGCGTCCCGCTGAGCCCTCCCGGGTTCCCCTCGACGGCCCCGGTCCGCGCGCTCCCGCAGCGACGCGCGGACCGGGTGCCACCTCACTGCGTTCGCTCGGGCAGGGGGTTCTTGTGGTGCCGGGTTGTGCAGTCCGGGTTGGCTGCGGTGCGGTTCGCCGTGGGGGTTCGGTGGCGTGGCGGCTGCGGGCCGTCCGTGGCTTGTCGCGCAGTTCCCCGCGCCCCTGAAGGGCGCGTTGCGTACCGGGACCAGTGGTTCACCCTCCGTTCATTCTCGTAGCCGGGGAACGTTGGATTCCGGGAGCACGCTCCGGGCGTGAGACGAATCGCAGGGATTGTCCTCGCGGTCCTGCTGATCGGCGGCGTGGTGGCAGCCGTCGTGGCAGGCCGGGACAACGGGGACCAGAGCACGGCAACGAAGACCGTGCGTGGAGTGATCGGGTCGGAGAAGGCCGAGTTCTTCGCCGATCCCGACGTGGTGAAGGCCCTTGCCGCCAAGGGTTACACCGTGCGGACGGAGACCTCCGGGTCGTGGGCCATGGAAGGGCTGGACCTCAAGGGGTACGACTTCGCCTTCCCGTCCAGCCAGGCGCCCGCCGACGAACTGGCCGCCAAGTACAAGGCACGGCAGCCCCTGCCGCGCCCCTTCTACTCGCCGCTCGTCGTCGTGGCCCACCGCAACGCGGCCGAGGTGCTCGCGGCGGGCGGACTCGCGACGCTCGACAGGGGCCAGAGCCGCGGCACCCTCAAGATGGCCGCCTACCTCGCCGCCGCCGACAAGGACCGCACCTGGCAGCAGCTCAAGGGCGCCGAAAAGTACGGGGAGTTGACCGGCACCCTCTACATCGCCTCCACCGACCCGGAGAGTTCCAACTCCGGCGCCCTCTACCTCGCCGCCACCAGCTACGTGGCGAACGGTGGCAGGGTGGTGGCGAGCGACGCCGACATCGACCGTACCGCGCCCCTGATGCACAAGCTGGTCAGCGTCCAGGGCGCCCAACAGCCCAGCTCCGACGCGGCG
Organism: Streptomyces lacrimifluminis; assembly: GCF_014646095.1. Lineage (GTDB taxonomy): Bacteria > Actinomycetota > Actinomycetes > Streptomycetales > Streptomycetaceae > Streptomyces > Streptomyces lacrimifluminis. The sequence goes on from NZ_BMMU01000022.1 coordinate 25,037, forward strand.
TTCAGGGACTTCGTGAGCGGCGCCGGAAACCCGCTGGTCCTCGTGTACGAGTCGCAGGTGGCCGCGTTGCTCGGCGATCAGCAGAGCGCGGGCGACCTCACCGTCCTCTACCCGGACACCACCGCCAACAGCGACCACACCGTCGTACCGCTGACCGAAGAGGGCCGCGCACTCGGTGAACTCCTCAGCGAAGACCCGGTGTTGCGCAAGCTCGCCGTCCGGCACGGGTTCCGGCCGCAGGGCGACGCCGCCGAGTTCGTCGCGGCGACCGCCGCCCACGCCGCCTACCTCAACCAGAGACTGACCGGCGTCCGGCAGGCTCCCGTGCCCACCTCCAAGGTGCTGCACGAGATGGCACGCCGGGCCCGGAACCAGGGGGATCCCACGTGAACTTCCAGAAGCCGATCCAGAACACGAGCCAGGACAGCAGTCAGAGCGTCGACGACATCTTCACGCTCACTCCGCCCGAGCCCGTCGCGGCCGTGCCGCGCGAGAAGGCCGGTGGTCTCGTCCCCGTCGACGACAGTGTCCTTACGGACATGGCCCGCAAGGCCGCCGAATACGTCGGACAGCTCGCCGCCCTCGACGCCCGCTCGCCCGAGTTCGCGGGCCGGGTCGGGGAGATCACCGGCCTCGGCGCCGGCGAGATGCGAACCGCCGCCGCGCAGTCCAACCGCATGCTGGAACGGGCCGTCCGCAGCCTGCCGAGCAACGGCGGGGACGCCCAGTCGCAGGTGGCGGGCTCGCTCGTCGAACTCCGGCGCGTGGTCGAGGACCTGGACCCGCGTGACCTGCCCACCGGCAAGGGGCGGAAGTTCCTGTCCAGATTGCCCGGCGGCAACAAACTGCGTGACCACGTCGCCAAGTACGCCTCCTCGCAGGCGACCCTGAACAAGATCGTGGGCTCGCTGCGCGGCGGACAGGACGAACTGCGCAGGGACAGCGCGGCGTTGCAGACCGAACGCGTCCGCCTCTGGGAGACCATGGGCAAGCTCCAGGAGTACGTCGTCCTGACGGAAGCCCTGGACTCCGCCGTCGAGCGGCACATCGGCGGCGTCGAGGCGACCGATCCGGGGGGCGCCGACAACCTGCGCGCCGATGTGCTCTTCCCGGTCCGGCAGAAGCACCAGGACCTGCTGACCCAGCTCGCGGTGTGCGCACAGGGCTATCTCGCCATGGACGTCGTACGCCGCAACAACGACGAGCTGATCAAGGGGGTCGACCGCGCGGCCACCACGACCGTGTCCGCACTGCGCATCTCCGTGATGCTGGCCACCGCCCTCGACAACCAGAAGAAGGTCATCGAGCAGGTCAACGCGCTGCGCGGGACGACCGAGGACCTCATCCGGGGCAACGCGGAGATGCTCGCCACACAGAGCGGCGAGATCCAGCGGATCGCCGCCGATCCGGCCGTCGGGGCGGAGACCCTCAAGAACGCCTTCCAGCAGATCTACCGCACCCTCGACACCATCGACACCTACAAGGTCCAGGCGACGGAGGCGATGGCGGCGACGGTGGAGTCGCTGACCTCCGAACTCCAGCACGCGAACGCCTACTTGGAGCGCAGCCGGTCCCGTAGCGCACTGGACGGAGGCCAACTGTGAGCACAGGTACGAGCAGGAGACACCGGCTCGCCCGGACCGCCGCTCTCGCACTCGCCCTCCTGACCGCCTCCGCCTGTACGGCGGGGAAGTCGTCCCAGGACCCGGCCGCCGCCTCCAAGCCCGGCACCCTCCGGGTCCTCGCGTCCAGCGAGCTCTCCGACATGAAGCCCGTCCTCGACAAGGTCGAGAAGGACACCGGCATCAAGGTCCGGCCCACCTACATGGGCACCCTCGACGCCGTCGAACTGCTGGCGAAGGGAAAGACCGACGGGGTGTACGACGCCCTGTGGCTGTCCTCCAACGACTATCTGCGGCTGCGCCCCGACGCGGCGAAGAAGGTCGTCTCCGAGACGTCCGTCATGTCGAGCCCCGTCGCGATCGGCGTCAGGGCCGCCAGCGTCGCCGAGTTGGGCTGGCAGCCCGAGCAGGTCACCTGGTCCCAGGTCGAGGAGGCGGTACGGGACGGGAAGCTGACGTACGGCATGACCGACCCGGCGCGCTCCAACTCCGGCTTCTCCACACTGGTTTCGGTGGCCTCGGGACTGTCCGGGGCGCAGTCCGCGCTCACCGACGCCGAGGTGACGAAGGCGTCCCCGCGACTGAAGGAGTTCTTCAAGGGCCAGAAGCTGACGTCCGGTTCGTCGGGCTGGCTGGCCGCCGCGTACGAGCGGCGGGGCACCGTCGACGCCCTGCTCAACTACGAGTCCGTCCTCAAGGGCATCCCGGGACTCACGGTGATACGCCCGCGCGACGGAGTCGTCACCGCCGACTACCCGGTCACCTCGCTCGCGTCGACCGACGCCGCGACCCGGGAGGACGTCCGCCGCCTGACGGAGGCCCTGCGCACCCCGGCGACGCAGCGCGAGATCACCGACGTCACCCACCGTCGCCCCGTCGTCGCCTCCGTACCGCCCGCAGCTGGCCTGGAAACCTCCCGCCGCCGTGAACTGCCCTTCCCCGGCAGCCGATCCGTCGCCGACGGACTGCTCGACGCGTACGAGAACGAGCTGCGCCGCCCCTCGCGGACGGTGTACGTCCTCGACACCTCGGGCTCGATGGAGGGTGAGCGGCTGTCCGGGCTGAAGCGGGCGCTGCGCGGCCTCACCGGCGACTTCCGGCAGCGGGAGGAGGTGACGCTGATGCCGTTCGGCTCGGAGGTGAAGAGTGTGCGGACGCATGTGGTGAGCCCCTCCGATCCGCAGAGCGGACTCGACGCGATCCGCCGGGACACCGATGGGCTGGTGGCGGACGGCGACACCGCGATCTACACCTCACTGGAGAAGGCGTACGAGCAACTCGGCGCCGACCGCGACACGTTCACGTCGATCGTGCTGATGACGGACGGTGAGAACACGGCGGGCGCGAAGGCGGCGGAGTTCGACGGCTTCTACCGTCAACTCCCGGTCCGGCAGCGGGAGATCCCGGTCTTCCCCATCCTCTTCGGCGACTCCGACCGCTCCGAGCTGGCGCACATCGCCGACCTGACCGGCGGTCGTCTCTTCGACGCCCAGGAGGGCTCGCTCGACGGCGCGTTCAAGGAGATCCGTGGCTACCAGTAGGTTCATGGGAATCGTGGGGGTCCTGGAGTCCCGTAAGAACATCGCCGGGAGTGCGTGCGGGCTGGTGGGCCTGGGCCTGACGTTCACCGGTGTGGCGGGGCCGTACTGGCCGGTCGTCGTCGCCGGACTGTACGGCGCGGGCGCGCTGCTCGCCCCGCCGGAGCGGCAGCCGCTGCCGGACTTCCCGGACCCGTCCGCGCAGCTCTCCGCCCAGCTCGACGAGTTGCGGGGGGACTTCGGCCGGCTGCTGACGTACCTCGAAGGCGTCGAACTGCCGCCCGCCGCCGCCGGCCGGCTCACCGAGCTGACCGGACTCCTCACGGCGCTGCTGGACCCCGACTGGTCCAGCGAGGTGCTGGCGACCGACCCGGAGGGCGTCCACGCGCTCTCCCGGGCCGTGCGGCAGGACGTACCGGAGGCCGTCGACACCTTCGTACGGACCCGGTGGTGGACCCGGCTGACCCCCGGCGCCGAACCCCCGGAACGGCACCTGGAACGACAGCTCGGCCTCCTCCACGAGGAGGCGGAGCGGCTGGCGGTGAGCCTGCGGGAGGCGGAGGCCCGCCGCCAGGAAACACACACCCGCTACCTGGAGGACCGCGCGTAACCGGCGGCCCGAGATGTTCTTCGCCCCCGCCGCCCCTACCCGTCCCGTCCTTCTGGGGCTCCGCCCCAGACCCCGCTCCCCAAACGCCGGAGGGGCTGGATATTCAGCCCGTCCGGCGCTTGAGGACGAGCGCGTTCAGCGCGAAAGGGGGGTCCGGGGGCGCAGCCCCCAGGGATGGGACGGGTAGGGGCGGCGGGGGCGAGAAGAACCACCGCGGCCGGCCATGACGACGTCGCAGGTCAGGGCAAGTCCGACCGGCCGCGGAGCTTTGGACGCGGGCCTCAGCCCAGACGCTGCACCAGCGCCCGGTACTCGTCCCACAGTTCCTTCGGAGTGTGCTCCCCGAACGTGTTCAGGTGCTCGGGAACCAGCGCCGCCTCCTCACGCCACACGTCCTTGTCGACCGTGAGCAGGAAGTCGAGGTCGGACTCGGAGAGTTCGAGACCGTCCGTGTCGAGCGCCCCCTTGGCAGGCAGGACCCCGATCGGCGTCTCGACACCCTCGGCCTTCCCGTCCAGCCGGTCCACGATCCACTTCAGGACACGACTGTTCTCACCGAACCCGGGCCACACGAACTTGCCCTCGTCGTTCTTGCGGAACCAGTTGACGTAGTAGATCTTCGGCAGCTTGGACTGGTCCTTGTCCTTCGCCACGTCGATCCAGTGCGCCATGTAGTCGCCCATGTTGTAGCCGCAGAACGGCAGCATGGCGAAGGGGTCGCGGCGCAGCTCACCGACCTTGCCCTCGGCGGCGGCCGTCTTCTCGGAGGCCACGTTCGCGCCCAGGAAGACACCGTGGTTCCAGTCGAAGGACTCCGTGACCAGCGGTACGGCGGTGGCGCGCCGTCCGCCGAACAGGATCGCCGAGATCGGCACGCCCTTCGGGTCCTCCCACTCGGGCGCGATGATCGGGCACTGGGAGGCGGGGGTGGTGAAGCGGGCGTTCGGGTGGGCGGCCGGAACTCCTGACTCCGGCGTCCAGTCGTTGCCCTTCCAGTCCGTCAGGTGGGCCGGAGTCTCCTCCGTCATGCCCTCCCACCAGACGTCGCCGTCGTCGGTCAGCGCCACGTTGGTGAAGACCGAGTTGCCCCAAAGCGTCTTCATCGCGTTGGCGTTGGTGTGCTCACCGGTGCCGGGCGCGACGCCGAAGAAACCGGCCTCGGGGTTGATGGCGTAGAGACGGCCGTCCTCGCCGAAGCGCATCCAGGCGATGTCGTCGCCGATCGTCTCGACGGTCCAGCCGCCGACCGTCGGCTCCAGCATCGCGAGGTTCGTCTTGCCACAGGCCGACGGGAAGGCCGCCGCCACGTACTTCGACTCACCCTGCGGAGGCGTGAGCTTGAGGATCAGCATGTGCTCGGCGAGCCAGCCCTCGTCGCGTGCCATGACGGACGCGATGCGCAGCGCGTAGCACTTCTTGCCGAGCAGCGCGTTGCCGCCGTACCCGGAGCCGTACGACCAGATCTCGCGGCTCTCCGGGAAGTGCGAGATGTACTTCGTGGAGTTGCACGGCCACGGCACGTCGGCCTCGCCCTCGGCCAGCGGCGCCCCGAGCGTGTGCACAGCACGCACGAAGAACCCGTCGGTGCCGAGCTCGTCGAGGACCTGGCTGCCCATGCGCGTCATCGTGCGCATGGACACGGCGACGTACGCCGAGTCGGTGATCTCGACGCCGATCGCGGAGAGGTCCGAGCCGAGCGGGCCCATGCAGAACGGGACGACGTACATCGTCCGGCCCTTCATCGAGCCGCGGAAGACGCCCTTCTCCCCCGCGAAGATGGCCCGCATCTCGGCGGGGTCCTTCCAGTGGTTCGTGGGGCCCGCGTCCTCCTCCTTCTCGGAGCAGATGAAGGTGCGGTCCTCGACGCGTGCGACATCGGTCGGGTCGGAGGCCGCGTAGTAGGAGTTGGGGCGTTTGATCGGGTCCAGTTTCCTGAAGGTGCCCTTTTCGACGAGCTCCTCGCACAGGCGCTCGTACTCGGCCTCGGATCCGTCACACCAGACCACGTTGTCCGGCTGCGTCAGTTCTGCGATCTCGTTGACCCACGAGACCAGTTGCTTGTGGTTGGTCGGGACGGTGCCTGAGAGGAAGGTGTCAGGGGGAACGGGAGCCGCGATGTCGCGCGCCACGATTGCTCCTTGAATGAGGGTTTTTTTGCTGACTGCCCCTTGGGGGCTGCGACCCGGATGCTTCACGGTATGGATCAATGGCGCTCATCCGGTGCCGACCGCACTCATTTGATCATCCGACTGGAGCGCCCATCTGTCCAGAGGGCCTCACACCTGAGCGACGTGACCATCGCCACTCATTCGCCGCCCGCCCTGACGTTTCCTCCGGGTCACCCCGTATTCACCTGGCACACCCGAGGCCCAGCACACATGAGAGGCTGACCACTTCCACCCCTTCCCGTCACCGAACTGACGCGTAACTTACGGTTGCGTAGGTACGATGGCCGTCATGACTGCGTCCGTTCCCGACGCGCCCCTGGACTCGCCGGACGCCGGCCGCGGTCCCCTGGCGCTCTCGCTGCCACATTCCGATGAGATCAAGCCCAAGCTGCGCGGCTGGCTGCATCTCGGCATGTTTCCGGCCGTACTCATCTCCGGTCTGGTGCTCACCGCGCTCGCCAGTTCGAGCCGGGCGCGCATAGCCTGCGGGATCTTCACCCTCACCGCCTGCCTGCTGTTCGGCGTGAGCGCGCTCTACCACCGCGGCACCTGGAGCCCGCGCATGGACGGCGTCCTGCGCAGGCTCGACCACGCCAACATCTTCCTGATCATCGCGGGCACCTACACCCCGCTGACGATGCTGCTGCTCCCGGCGAGCAAGGGGCAGTGGCTCCTGTGGGGCATCTGGGGTGCGGCTGTGGCCGGCATCGCCTTCCGCGTGTTCTGGGTCGGCGCCCCGCGCTGGCTCTACACCCCCTGCTACATCGCGATGGGCTGGGCGGCCGTCTTCTTCCTGCCGGACTTCATGCGCGCGGGCGGCATCGGCGTCCTGGTACTGGTCCTCGTCGGCGGGCTCCTCTACAGCGCGGGCGGCGTGATCTACGGGCTCCAGCGCCCCAACCCGTCACCGCGCTGGTTCGGCTTCCACGAGGTGTTCCACTCCCTGACCCTCGCGGCCTTCGTCGCGCACTACATCGGCATCTCGATGGTGGCGTACCAGCACGGGTAGACCCTGATCCCCTCGAACGACCCAGATGGCCGCGGCTTCCGAGCCGCGGCCGTTTTTCGTGCCTTCACATCCGCTTTTCGTGCCTTCACATCCGCTTTTCGCGCCCTCGCACCCTCGCGCCCTCGCACCGGAACCTGTGACATGACGATCCTCAACCTCGCACTGCCGACGACGTCCGAACAGCTCGGCACGAGCACCGGGGAGCGGCTGGGGCCCCCGGGCGTTTGGCACTGGGGGAGGACGCCGGACGCGTACATCGTCCGTTCGCCGCGCCGATGCTCCCGGCAGGTCTCCTCGGTGACCGCTCCGGGCGGCACCGGATGCTGATCGCCGGGCTCGGCGTCTTCCTCGCCGGGTCGCTCGTCGGGGCACCGGCCGGTGACATGAACTGGATCACCGCGGCCCGCGCGCTGACGGGAGTGGGCGCGGCGATGGTCATCCCCCTGGCCCTTCCGTCCGGCCCTCGCTCTTCCGACACACACCGGGCCCGCGCCGACGAACCCGGCACTCCTCACCCCTGCCACCACCCCTGCCGTCACCCCTGACACAGCCACCGGCATGGCTGCCGTCCGGCCCGATGGCCGACAATGAGTGCATGACGGCCGCACGCACCTCTCCCCTCGCCGACCGCCCCCAACTGGGCCTCCGTGAGCGGAAGAAGATCAGGACCCGGAGGGCGATCCGTGCCGCGACGTACGAACTGATCGAGAACCAGGGATACGACGCCACGACGGTCGAGCAGATCGCCGAACGCGCCGAGGTGTCGCAGTCCACGGTCTTCCGCTACTTCCCCACCAAGGAGGACATCGTGCTCACCGACGAGTACGACTCCGTGCTGGAGGAGGAACTGCGCGCCCGCCCGGCGGACGAACCGTGGCTCGACTCCCTGCGGTACGTCCTGAAGCGGGCCGTCGGCCTCAGCTGGTCCGAGGAGCCCGAGGTGACCCGGCTGCGCAGCCGACTGATGCTGGAGGTCCCGGCGGTCCGCTCCCGCATGATCGAGAGCATGTCCGAAACCGGCCGCCTTCTCTGCCGCGTCATCGCGGAGCGCACCGGCCGCGACCCCGCCGACCTGGAGGTCCGTGTCTACGCCATGTCCCTGATCGGCGGCCTGTCGGAGGTCGCCGTCTACTGGGCGCAGAACGACTTCAAGGACAACCTGGCCGACCTGGTGGACCGCACGGTGAACGTCCTCGCACACGGCCTCCCGAGCGGCATTTCCAGCCCGTCCGGGGGTCCCCCCTCCGGGGGAGTTTGAGGACGAGGCCCGTTCAGGGCCGACAGCGGGGGTCCGGGGGCGGCAGCCCCCAGGAACAGGATGGGACGGGTAGGGGCGGCGGGGGCGAGACTCAGCCGCCCAGCGCGGTACGCAACCGCTCCGGATCGGTCGTCGGCGCGTCACACGTGAAGTTACGGCACACGTACGCGGTCGGCTCCCCACCGACGAGAGGCCGCCCCGCAAGCAACGGCAACTCACCACTGCCCACAACCCCCACGGCAACCACGGCCCCCGGAGCCGTCGCCAGAAGTGCCGTACGGTGCAGAACGGTTGTGGCGGGATCACCAAGAGACGGCCCGACGATCGCCACCTCCCGGGGCCCGTCGAGCAGCGCCTCCGCGACAGCGAGCCCCCACCCGACGAACCGCGGCACGCGCGGTCCGAGCGCCTTCACCACGCCCAACGCCCGCTCGGCAGCGGCCCGATGGGGCTCGGCACCGGTCTGGGCGGCGTAACCGAGCAGCGCCCCCGCAGCGGCGGTCCACCCGGAGGGCACCGCGTTGTCGGTCGGGTCCTGAGGCCGCCGGATGAGCTGCTCGGCATCGCTGGCGGTGTCGTACAGCGCACCCGACTCGGCGTCGACGAACCGCACGAGCACATGGTCGAGCAGGAACCCGGCGAACTCCAGCCACACCCCCTCCCCCGTCACCGAGGCCAGCGCGAGGAACCCCTCGGCGACATCGGCGTAGTCCTCCAACACCCCCGCGTTCGGACCGACTTGACCGTCCTTGCTGGTACGGGCGAGCTGGGCCCGGTCGTCCAGATGAACCCGTACGAGGAGATCGGCGGCGGCCAGCGCGGCGTCCACGAGGTCGGGCCGCTCGAAGTAGGCGCCGGCTTCGGCGAGCGCGGCGACGGCGAGCCCGTTCCAGGCGGCGACCACCTTGTCGTCCCGCCCGGGAGCGGGCCGCTCCCGACGAGCGTCGAGCAACCGCGCCTTGACGGACTCGATCTTCTCGGCGTCGAACACGCCCTCGTGCTGCGGAAGTTGGAGAACGGAGGCCCCTTCCTCGAAGGTGCCGTCCGCCGTCACCCCGAAGTAGTGCGCGGCAAGCTCCGCGTCCTCGGCGCCGAGCACCTCGGCAAGCTGCGCCGGCGTCCAGACGTAGTAGGCACCTTCGACGTGCCTGCCGGTCCCGTCATCGCTGTCGGCGTCGAGCGCGGACGCGAACCCCCCTTCGTTCGTGCGGAGTTCCCGCACCAGGAAGTCGGCGGTCTCCAGGGCGACACGCCGGGCGAGCTCGGAGCCGGTGGCGCGCCAGAGGTGGGCGTACACGCGGCACAGCAGCGCGTTGTCGTACAGCATCTTCTCGAAGTGGGGCACCACCCACTCCCGGTCGACGGAGTACCGGGCGAAGCCGCCGCCGAGCTGGTCGTAGATCCCGCCCCGGGCCATGCGCTCACAGGTGTCCTGGGCCATCTGCAGCGCCCCCTCGGAACCCGTACGGGCGCCGTGCCGCAGCAGGAACTCCAGGGCCATGGACGGCGGGAACTTCGGCGCCCCGCCGAATCCACCGCGCTGGGCGTCGTACTCCCGGGTGAGCCCGAGCAGTGCCCGCGCCTGCTCCTCCTCACCGGGGGCCTCGGGCGCCCCGTACTCGATCTCCCGTCCGGCGAGATCCCGCACGATCTTCTGCGCGACCTCGGCGACCTCGTCCCGCCGGTCGGTCCAGGCGCCGCGGACCCCCTGAAGCACCTCCCGGAAGGAGGGCATACCACTGCGGGGCTCGGGCGGGAAGTAGGTACCGAAGTAGAAGGGCTCGGCGTCCGGCGTGAGGAACACCGTCATGGGCCAGCCGCCCTGACCGGTCGCCGCCTGGACGGCCTCCATGTAGACGGCGTCGACGTCGGGGCGCTCCTCGCGGTCGACCTTGACGCTGACGAAGTGCTCGTTGAGGTAGTCGGCGGTGGCCTGGTCCTCGAAGGACTCGTGAGCCATGACGTGACACCAGTGGCAGCTGCTGTACCCGACGCTCAGCAGGACGGGTTTGCCGCTCCGCCGTGCCTCCTCGAACGCCTCGGCCGACCAGGGCCACCAGTCGACCGGGTTGTCGGCGTGCTGGAGGAGATAGGGGGACGTCTCATGGGCCAGTCGGTTCGGCATGGGGTCCATCCTGCCGCAGTGCCCGACCGGTCAGACGGCAGGCGTGTCCCAGACGGTGATGTTCAGTTTTCCGGTGCCACGGCTCGGTGCGCTGACGACGACGAGGTAGGCGAGGCGGCCCTGGTCGGTCAGCAGGCAGAAGCGGTCGCCCCGCTTCACGGGCGCCGTGTAGCCCCCGTTGCCCTCGACGGCCTGGGCGCACTCCTCGGCCGTCGGGGCGGCGCCGGAGGCGGGCAGCGGAGCCAGCAGGGACCCGGAGCCCGGCACGAACAGGTTCGGGTCGCCGAGGGACGCCCCGAAGATGATGTCCGCGCCCTTGAGGGAACTGCCCAGCACGATCGGTTCGGGCTTGTCCAGCTCGATGTACGACCCGGTGTTGGTCGTGTCGGCGTCGACGACCTTCGGACCGAACAGCGCCCGATCCACCGCCGCGCCCTTCGTGGGCGCCGGAGCGGGCTGCCCCTGGCCGGCGGTCTCCGCCGACGCGGACGACCTCGTAGGTGTCGGCGCCGACTCCGCGGTGTTGTCGTCCGAGGAGCCGGGCCGACCCACCAGCAGCGTGACGAGCAGTCCCACGACAGGGATGACGATGCCTACGACCCACCAGGCCCACCGCGGGGGCTGCGACGGCGGCGGTACCTGCGGCGGTGTGTGTGGCGGCGCGGACGGCGGACCGCCCGGTGGCGGGTTGTCGCTGCTCATGTCCGGTTCTCCCCGTTCGATGTCTGTGATCACGATAGCCGCGCGGCCTCCCTCCCGCGTCAACCGCCTCAACCGGCGTGCCCGACACGACGATCGGGGCCCCACGCCCCCTCGCCCCGATGCGCCGTCCGCAGGACACTTGACCAAGGAACACCAAGGCGCCACCGAGGACAGGCCGTTGCCGTCAGATCGCTGCATCACCTTGCCGCCATCGGATCGCTGCCATCAGATTGCTGCCAGAGGGGGACACCATGCGGGACAGCCACCGGGCGGAAGCCGAGCGGCTGTTGGGCCGGGCCGTGGAGGAAGAGGTGCGGCGGTCCGGGGGACGTACCGACGGGGGTGTGCTGCTGACACGGGCGCGCGGGGCGCTGGACGCCATGGCGCAGTCGTCGGCGGAGGAGTACGCCGCGTACACGCGGGCGCTCGACGAGGCGAAGGCCGGGCAGCTCACCTTCGGGCAGCGCTACGCCCGGGAGGGCGCCGGAACTCCCCTGCTGGTGGCGGCTGTCGCCGCGCTCGCGGCGGGCGTCGCCGATCTGGCGCTGGGCACCGGCGCGGGCACCGCCATGGGCGCGGCACTGACCGTGGGCGTCGTGGGCGCCGCCGCGACGGTCCTCAAGGTGACCGCATCCCATCTGCCGGCCGCCCACCACCGGGCCGGCGCCGTGAGCCAGCCCGGTGGTCCCGAGCAGCTGCGGCTGACCTGGCTGACGGCGCTGGAGGTACGCGGCATACGCCCGTTCCTCGACCAGCAGCGGGTGCTCAGCGCGTCCACCGGCCCGAAGAAGCCGGGGCCGAGGCTGCGCGGCAGCGACAAGAGCGCGGCGGCCCGTACGCGCAGCGTCCTTGAGCAGTCCTTCGCCCAACTTCCGGACCCGGACGAGCCGTTCGCGGGCCGACGGCAGGAACTGGCCCGTATCCGGCAGTGGGTGCACGCGGCCCGGGCGAGTACGGAGACCCGGCCGACCCTGGTCGTCCTGCACGGGGCGTCCGGCAGTGGCCGCAGCGCGCTCGCCATCCACGCGGCGCACGATCTGCGGGACCAGTTCCGGGGCGCGTGCGCGGTGGATCTGCGCGGCGACAGCCCGAAGGAGGCGCCGCTGCCCACCCGCGACGCCCTGCTGTATCTCCTGAACCGGCTCGGCGCCTCCCGCGAGCAGTCGCTCTTCCGTGAGCGTTCGTCACCGGACCAGCAGGTCAGGAGGCTGAGCGAGCTGTACAACCAGCACCTCACCGGGGTCCCGGTGACGATCGTCCTGGACGACGCCAAGGACCCCGAGCAGGTCCGCACCCTCGTCCCGGAGCGCTCCGACAGCCTCGTCATCGTCACCGCCCGCGAACCCCTCGATCTCCCCGCCGACCTGCCCTTCTGGGTCCATCAGCTGCCCGTCGAGCCCCTGGACGCGGCGGGTGCGGAGGAGCTGCTGAACGCGTCCACGCAGGCGGAACCGGGGTCGGGTCCGTCCGGTTCGGCAGGCCCGTACGATGCCGAATCCGCCGACCGGATACGGGAGTTGTGCGGCGGGCTGCCGCTCGCGCTGCGTATCGCGGGCTCCTCGCTCGGCTCGCGCAGCCAGCGGCGGCTGGCCGCCGATCTGGGCGCGTACGGCCCTGTCGAGCCGGTGGAGCGGGTGCTGTGGCTGCGCTACACCGACCAGTCGGAGCCGGCCCGGCGGCTGCTGCGCAGGCTGGCGCTGGCCGGGCAGGCCACGCTCGGCGCGGCGGCTGCCGCGGCCCTGCTGGCAACGGACCGCACGGAGGCGACCCGTCAGCTGGACGCGCTCGCCCGCGCGGGCCTGATCGACCACGTCCGGGGCAGCCGTTACCGCCTGCACGACCTGGTCCGCGCCTTCGCGCAGGCCCGTCTCCTGGACGAGGAGGAACCGGCCGAGCGCACCGCCGCACAGGAGCGCCTGATCGTGAGCTACGGCGAGCTGGCCGACTCGGTGCTGCGTCTGGTCGACGGCAACATGTCGACCCGCTCGGACCGCTTCAGCCCGCACGGCTTCACCTCCCTCGACGAGGCGCTGCGCTGGCTGGACGACGAGTCGAGCTTCATCACGGCGACGCTGCGGCACGCGGACGGCGTCAACCAGGCCGCCGTACTCAACCTGCTGGGCGCCCTGTGCGACTACTGCCTGCTGCGCGGCGACCTCTACCGGCTCGGCGAGATCAGCGAGCTGGCGGAGTCGGTGGACGAGGGTCTGCTGGTCCGCTCGGTGCAGTGGCGTACGGGTATCGCGGCCCGTCAGCTGGGCGAACTGGACAAGGCGCGCACGACGCTCACCTCGGTCGTCGAGCTGTACATGGAGGCCCACCACGACGCGGGCGCCGCCCGGGCGCTGTGCTCGCTCGGCATCACGCTGCACCACCAGGGCAACCTGGCCGAGGCGGCGGCGAAGCTCCAGGAGTCCCTGGACCTCCAGCAGGCACCCGAACTGGCGACCGACCGCGCCTGGACGATGCACGCCCTCGCCGCCGTCGAACGCGACCGCTCCCGCCTCGCCGAGGCGTGGGACCTGCTGACCCGCTCGCTGGTCCTGCACAAGGAGGGCGAGTCGATCCACGGCGAGGCGTGGGCCCACTTCCAGCTCGGTCAACTGGCCCTGCGGATGGGCGACGTACCGCGCGCCGAGTCCGAACTGCGCACGGCCCTCGATCTGTACGGCCGTACACGCGACACCCGTGGCGAGGCCTGGGCCCTGACCCAGCTGGCCCGCGCCCGGCTGGTCGCGGGGGACGCGTCGGCGGCGGTCGACGGACTGCGGCAGGCGGCGGCGGTCCACCGGGACAACGAGGACGCGCGCGGCGAGGCATGGTCGGTCTACTACCTGGGCCAGTCCCTGGAGGAGACCGGCAACCTGGATCTGGCGGTCCGCGAGCTGGAACGGTCCCGCACGATGTTCTCCCGCATCCGGGACGTCTACGGCCTGGCCTGCGCCCGCCATCACTCGGCCCGTGTCACCCGGGACCAGCGGGCCGTCCAGACGGGTTCGCTGCGCAACTCGGGCTTCGCGCGCCAGCTTCTGGTGGACGCCCGCGCCGACTTCCAGCGCATCGGGGTGGCCCACGGCGAGGCCTGGACCTGCCTGGAACTCGCGATTGTCGACGCGGGCAACGCCCGCACCCAGCAGGCGCTGGCCCTCTGCGACGAGGCGATCGGCCTGTTCACCTCGTACGGTGACCGGCGCGGCGAGGACTGGGCGCGCTTCCTGCGCTGCACCCTCCTGCCGTACGCGGCCCCCGGCGGCGTCGACATCGGCACGGCGGTGGCCCAGGAGGAGCTGTCCCAGCTGTCCCGGGGCCGCCACCCGTCACGCGACGAGAAGCTCGACGACTTCGTCGACGCCTACCAGCTCCTCCTGGAGCGCGGTGTGGCGCTGGAGTCGGGCTGGCAGGGGTGGCGCCTGGGCATGATCCCGAACCGGCACGCCCGGGAGGTCATGGGGGTGCCGGTGGCGGCGGCAGGCCGGAGGTAGAGCGGAGGCAGAGCGGAAGGCCGGTCACCGGGTGCCGGGCACCCGGTGCGGCCTCACTCCTGCGCGGAGCCCTTGGCCGCCCCCCTGGCCGCTTCCTTGGCGGCGTCGGGGGACTTCTCGGGGTCCGGCGCCTCCTTGAAGTCGATCCTGCCCATCTGCTTGTTCATGGACTTCATCAGGGCCCACACGGCCAGAGCCATCACCGCGAACACGATGAAGCCGAGGACACCGGGGGTCACCTTGTCCTCGTCGACCTCCGCCGCGAACGGGACGAGGTGCGTCATTGCCAGGCTTGCGCTTGCACTCATGTCAGGCATTGTCGCGGATGCCCGCAAAGAGGTCGTCCTCGGGGAGGGAAGTGTCCACGAGCGACTTCGCGAGCTCGTACTCCTCCGTCGGCCAGACCTCCCGCTGAAGATCCAGCGGCACCCGGAACCAGCCCCCGTCGGGGTCGATCTGGGTGGCGTGCGCGAGCAGCGCCTTGTCGCGGATCCCGAAGAACTCCGCGCACGGGACATGCGTGGTCAGCGTGCGCTCGGTGCGCTCGAACTCCGACCACCGCTTCAGCCAGTCCCCGTACGGCGACTCCATCCCGCGCTCGATCAGCGCGTTGTGCAGCGCCTCGGTACGCGGCCGGTTGAAGCCCTGGTTGTAGTACAGCTTCCGCGGCTGGTACGCCGGGCCGAACTCCGGCTCCGGGTACTTCTCGGTGTCCGCGGCGCCGTCGAAGGCCACCATCGAGATCGTGTGGGTCATGATGTGGTCGGGGTGCGGGTACCCGCCGTTCTCGTCGTACGTCGTGATCACCTGCGGACGGAACGAGCGGATCTGCTTCACCAGCTCCCCGGCCGCCTTGTCCACGTCCTCCAGGGCGAAGCAGCCCTCGGGCAGCGGCGGCAGCGGGTCGCCCTCGGGCAGGCCGGAGTCGACGAAGCCGAGCCACTCCTGCTTGATGCCGAGGATCTCGCGGGCCTCGTCCATCTCCTTCTTGCGTACCTCGTGGATGTTCTCCTCGATGTACTTGTCGCCCTGCAGCTTCGGGTTGAGGATGGAACCGCGCTCCCCGCCCGTGCAGGTCACGACGAGCACGTCCACCCCCTCGGACACGTACTTCGCCATGGTGGCCGCACCCTTGCTCGACTCGTCGTCGGGGTGCGCGTGCACGGCCATCAGTCGCAGCTGGTCAGTCAAGACTCAATCCTCGTAGGTCGGCGCCCGGTGTGAGCGGGTGCGATGAGCAGCTTCTATAGTGACCGAACCGAGCGGCCAATAATTCCGGGGCCCGGCTTCCCGGGCCTTCGCGGAGAGGACGATCATGAGTACGGCGACCACGCGACTGCCCGAGGGACGGTACGGCCGCTCCACGGACGACCGCGCCGACCGCAGACTCAAGCTCCTCGCCGCCTTCCTCGGGTCGGTCATGCTCGTCGTGGTCGGCTGGTTCGGCTACCACTACGTCGTCGGTAACAAGATCAGCGCCGAGATCATCACCTTCAAGACGTACGACGACTCGGTCAAGGTTCATCTGGAGGTCCGCAAGGACTCAGGAACGAACGGCTACTGCACGGTCCGCTCCCAGGCCGAGAACGGTGCCGAGGTCGGCCGCGCCGACTTCCGCTTCGACGGTGACGCCACCCGCGTCGACAAGGTCGTCACCCTCCGCACGACGTCCATGGGCACCACGGCCGAGCTGCTCGGCTGCCACAGCGGCTGAGGCCGCCGCCCGGGTCAGCAACCGGGGTCAGCAACGAGGGTCACACTCATCACACAAGCACTGACCTGCGTTGACGTATTTCTGATGGCTTATGTCCTCCCCCTGCCGCCGCTGAATTGTTAGGCTCGTGGTTTCGCCCATCCGTGGAGGAACATTCTTCTGGTAGGGCGATGCTTTGTATTCCCAGTACCTACGAGGAGCACCTGTGACCCAGACCAGCGAGAACGTCACCTGGCTGACCCAGGAGGCGTACAACAAGCTCAAGGACGAGCTTGAGCACCTTACTGGTCCTGCGCGCACGGAGATCTCCGCCAAGATCGCCGCTGCACGCGAGGAGGGCGACCTGCGCGAGAACGGCGGGTACCACGCCGCCAAGGAGGAGCAGGGCAAGCAGGAGCTCCGTGTGCGCCAGCTGACCCAGCTCCTGGAGAACGCGAAGGTCGGCGAGGCTCCGGCGGCGAACGGCGCGGTGGCGCCCGGCATGGTCGTGACCATCGCCTTCGACGGCGACGAGGACGACACGCTGACCTTCCTGCTCGCCTCGCGCGAGTACGCCAGCTCCGACATCGAGACCTACTCGCCGCAGTCTCCGCTCGGCAGCGGGGTGAGCGGCAAGAAGGTCGGCGCGGACGCCCAGTACGAGCTGCCCAACGGCAAGCTCGCCTCCGTGAAGATCCTGAAGGCCGTGCCCTACCAGGCCTGACCTCCCGGAACCGCCCCTTCGGGGATTCCCCGCCTCGCCCCTTACGAGCCCCCGGCACCCTCCTGGCGCCGGGGGCATCGTCATACCCGGGGCAGCGTCACGCGGTGTCCGAACGGTATTTGCGGACCGCCAGGGTCCTGAAGATGAGGATGATCAGGACCGAGTAGATGGCCGAGGCCCACACCGGGTGCTGCATGGGCCAGGCGTCCGACGGCGAGACGCCGGGGTTGCCGAACAGCACCCGGCAAGCCTGCACCGTGGCGCTGAAGGGGTTCCAGTCGGCGATGTGCCGCAGCCACGGGGTCATGCGACTGGAGTCCACGAACGCGTTCGAGACGAACGTGACCGGGAAGAGCCAGATCAGGCCGCCGGAAGTGGCCGCCTCGGGCGTACGCACCGACAGGCCGATCAGGGCGCCGATCCAGGTGAACGCGTATCCCGCCAGGAGCAGCAGTCCGAAGGCGCCGAGCACCTCACCGATGTTGGTGTGTGTGCGCCAGCCGACCAGCAGCGCCACCACCGCCAGCACGAACAGGGTGAGCGCTGTCTGCACGAGGTCGGCGAGCGTGCGCCCGGTCAGGACCGCGCCGCGCGCCATGGGCAGGGAGCGGAAACGGTCGATGAGGCCTTTGTGCATGTCGTCAGCGATGCCCGCGCCGGCGCCCGCCGTTGCGAAGGTGACGGTCTGCGCGAAGATGCCGGCCATCAGGAACTCGCGGTAGGTGCTGGAGTCCGTCGACCCCGCGATGTTCATGGAGCCGCCGAAGACATACGCGAACAGCACCACGAACATGATCGGCTGGATGAGTCCGAAGATCACCATCTCGGGAATCCTGGACATGCGGATAAGGTTCCGTTTCGCAACGACCAGCGAGTCGCGGATCAGTTGACTGAACGGGTTCGTGGACGCCACTGCGGGCGCCGCGTCCGTGACGGCACTCACTTGACGGTGTCCTTTCCGCTCTGCTTCGTGTCCTGTTCTCCGCCTTGCTTCGCGCTCGCCGCGCCGTTCTCCTCGTCCTTCACCTCGGCCACGTGGCCGGTCAGGGAGAGGAAGACGTCGTCGAGGGTGGGGCGGCGCAGGCCGATGTCGTCGATCTCGATGCCGCGGGTGTCCAGTTCGCGGATGACCTCGGCGAGGAGCTTCGCGCCGCCGGTGACGGGCACGGTGAGTTTGCGCATGTGTTCCTCGACGGCGACCTCTCCCTGGCCCCTGCCGAAGGCGCTGAGCACTTCGGAGGCGGTCGCGATGTGCTCGCGCTCGTGCACGACGACCTCGACGCGCTCGCCACCCGTGCGGGCCTTGAGCTCGTCGGAGGTGCCGCGGGCGATGACCCGCCCGTGGTCGACCACCGCGATGTCGTGCGCGAGATGGTCGGCCTCCTCCAGATACTGCGTCGTCAGCAGCAGTGTCGTCCCCCCGGAGACCAACTGCTTGATGACCTCCCACAGTTGCTGGCGGTTGCGCGGGTCGAGGCCGGTCGTCGGTTCGTCCATGAACATCACCGGCGGCGAGACGACCAGGGCCGCCGCGAGGTCGAGCCGGCGGCGCATGCCTCCGGAGTAGGTCTTCGCGGGGCGGTCGGCGGCGTCCGCGAGGTGGAACTGCTCCAGCAGTTCGGCCGCGCGGACCTTCGCGGCCTTCGCCTTCATCTGGTACAGCTGACCGACCATCTGGAGGTTCTCGCGGCCGGTCAGATACTCGTCGACCGCCGCGAACTGGCCGGAGAGGCCGATCGAGCGGCGGACGGCGTCGGGGTGTTTCAGGACGTCGATGCCCGCGACGACCGCCGAGCCGCGGTCGGGCCGCAGCAGAGTCGTCAGACAGCGGACGGTGGTGGTCTTGCCCGCTCCGTTCGGTCCGAGCAGACCGAGGACCGTGCCCTCCGGGACGTCAAGATCGACGCCGTCCAGAGCCCTTACGTCACCGAAGGTCTTCACCAGGCCTTCGGCATAGATGGCACCTGGCATATCAGTTCTCCACGTCGTTGGGGTTACCGCAAAAGCCTAGATTTTTCCCCTTCGCCCCGCCCCGCCTGACCGGCGGGCGGGAGGGAGGGAGGATGAGCGGACGAGCTAACGGACTGGGGCGGGACCAGAGGCGTGACACACACCATAACGCGATGTATCGCGTCCCTCACGCATTTTTCCGGAGGCCACCCGTCCGAGTGAGTGGTCTCAGCCGATGACGAGGTAACCGGCCTCGCGCAGGGCCAGGCCGACCTCGGCGCAGTGCGCCGGCCCCTTCGTCTCCAGGTGCAGCTCGACCTCCGCCTCCGTGAGTCCGAGCCGCGGATCGGTCCGGACGTGGCCCACGTCGAGGACATTAGCGTCGACCACTGACAACACCCCGAGCAGCGTCGCGAGGGCGCCCGGCCGGTCCGTCAGCCGCAGCCGAACCGCCAGGTAGCGGCCCTGTGCGGCCATGCCGTGGCGCAGGATGCGCTCCAGCAGCACCGGGTCGACGTTGCCGCCGGACAGCACCGCCACGACCGGCCCCTCGAAGGACCCGGGATCGCTCAGCAGCGCCGCGACCGGGCTCGCCCCGGCCGGTTCCACGACGAGCTTGGCCCGCTCCAGGCAGAGCAGCAGCGCGGCCGACAGCTCGTCCTCGCTGACCGTGCGGACCTCGTCGACCAGTTCGCCGATGATCGCGAACGGCACGTCTCCGGGCCGCCCGACCTTGATGCCGTCGGCCATCGTGGCCGGGTTCGCGACCGACACCGGCCGGCCGGCCGCCAGCGAGGGCGGATACGCGGCGGCTCCCGCCGCCTGTACGCCCACGATCCGTACGTCGGGCCGCACCGACTTGACGGCGACCGCGATCCCGGCGGCCAGGCCGCCCCCACCGATCCCGACGAGGATCGTGCGTACCTCGGGGCACTGTTCCAGGATCTCCAGGCCGACCGTGCCCTGCCCGGCGATGATGTCGGCGTGGTCGAAGGGGTGGATCAGCACCGCGCCCGTCCGGTCCGCGTACTCCTGGGCGGCGATCAGGGTCTCGTCGACGACCTGACCGTGCAGCCTCACCTCGGCGCCGTACTCGCGGGTGGCGCTGATCTTCGGCAGCGGGGCGCCCTGCGGCATGAACACGGTCGCGCGCACCCCGAGCAGCGCCGAGGCCAGGGCTACCCCCTGCGCGTGGTTGCCGGCGCTGGCCGCGACGACCCCGGCGGCGCGCTCCTCGGGCAGCAGCCCGGCGATACGGACGTACGCGCCCCGCAGCTTGAAGGACCCGGTCCGCTGGAGGTTCTCGCACTTGAGGTGCACCGGCGCACCCACCAGCTGGGACAGATGCCGGCTGCCCTCCATGGCCGTCACCCGTGCCACACCCAGGAGCATCTTCTGCGCGCCGCGCACATCGTCGAGGGTGACGGGCCTCAGGTGACGCAAGGAGTCAGCCGTGCTGTAGCTCATGACTCAAGTCTCGCAGTTCACAGGCGCGGGCTCGCGGTGTGACCAAGCTCCGAGATCGGTTTTCGCAGCGTCGGTACGGGCCGCCTTTCTGCCGCGTACCCTGTCCCCCAACCCAGCACCCCCTTTGATGAAGCGAGCCCCCGGCCATGCCCACAACACCTGAAATGTCGATGGACATGACGACCGTCGGTGACACCGGTCTCCTCGACACGTTGCAGCACGAGGTCGCGGTGTTCGCGCGCCGTGCCGAACAGACCCGGCTCGGGGGAGTCGGGCAGGTGCGCAACTCGATGGACCGTGCCGCGTATCTGCTGCTCAACCGCCTCGACAAGGAAGGCCCGATGGGCGTCAAGGCGCTCGCCGCGAGCATGGGCATCGACTCGTCGACGGTTACCCGGCAGGTGGCTCCGCTCGTCGACACGGGCCTCGTCAAGCGCACCTCGCACCCCGAGGACGGGCGGGCGGTGGTCCTCCAGTTGTCTCCGCGCGGGCTGTCGCGGCTGGAGGAAGTACGGTCGTCGAGGCGTCAGTTGATGGCCGAGCTGACGGAGGAGTGGGCGCCGGAGGAGCGCGAGGTGTTCTGCACGCTCCTCACGCGCTTCAACACCGCCCTCTCCGCCCGTCAGGCGGCCCAGGGCATCGCGGTGGGGGAACCGGAGCCCGCCTCCTGACCGGCTTCCTCTGGCTCGCGCTTCCCGGCTCTTGACCGGCGGGTGGCCCCTGGCCTCAGATAAGACCGGGTTCCTTGTCGTACGACGGGAGGCACGGTGCGAGAACGGCGGGTGTCCCGGGGTGCCCGACCGTCCCGGGACTTCGAGGCGTTCGTCGCGGGCGCGGCCGGCCGGCTGCTGCACACGGCCACGCTGCTCACGGCGGAGGCGCCGCACGACAACCCGCGCGCGCGGGTTCTGCTCACGCATGCCTTCGCGCACACGTACGCGTGCTGGGACCGGATGCGCGGCGAGGACCCGTACGACCGGGCCCGCCGGCATCTCGCCGTCCGCTTCGCGCGCGGGGCCTGGCACCGGTACGGCGGTCTCGGCCGGGCCCGCCCGCATCCCGGCAGCGCCCTGGCCCGGCTCACTCCCCAGCAACGGCTGATCCTGGTCCTGCGGCTGCACGAGGGGGTCGGGGAGGAGCAGACGGCGGCGCTGCTCGGTCTGCCCACGGATCGTGTCCACGCGATCTGCGACCGGGCGACGGCGACGCTGCTGCACCCGCCGCGGGAACCGGCGCCGACCGTTGCCGGGCCGAAGGTGGTGCCGTCGTGAGCCGGCGGGAACGGGAGGTCGCCGTGCGGCGGCTCATGGAGGGTACGCCGCCTCCGGTGCCGGCCGACCTGTACGGGGAGGTCGTACGGCGGGGCAGCCGCATGTTGCGGCGCAGGCGGGCGGCGCGGCGGCTGATGTGGCTGCTGCTGTTCGCCGCGGTGGTCGTCTTCAGCCTGTGGGCGGCGATGGTCCAGCCCTGGGTGGAGCCGCCGTCGGTGACGACTCCACCCCTGACGGGCTGGTGAGACCCGGTCGCGGGGGGACCGGGTCGCGGCCGGTCTAGCCGAGGGCCTGCTGGAGGTCCTCCAGGAGGTCCTCGATGTTCTCGATGCCCACGGAGAGGCGTACGAGGTCGCCGGGAACCTCCAGGGCCGAGCCGGCGACGGACGCGTGCGTCATGCGTCCCGGGTGCTCGATCAGGGACTCCACGCCGCCGAGGGACTCGCCGAGCGTGAACACCTTCGCGCGGTCGCAGACCTCGACGGCCGCCTCCTCGCCGCCCTGGACCTGGAACGACACCATGCCGCCGAACGCCCGCATCTGCTTGGCGGCGACCTCGTGACCGGGGTGCTCCGGGAGTCCCGGGTAGAGAACGCGCGTCACGCGCGCGTGCCGGGTGAGCATGTCGGCGATCCTGGTGGCGTTCTCGCTGTGCCGGTCCATCCGTACGGAGAGCGTCTTGGCGCCGCGCAGCACCAGCCAGGAGTCGAAGGGGCCGGCGACCGCGCCCATCGCGTTCTGGTGGTACGCCAGCTCCTCGCCGAGTTCCTGGTCGCCGGTGACCAGTGCGCCGCCGACGACGTCGGAGTGGCCGCCCATGTACTTGGTCAGGGAGTGCACGACGACGTCGGCGCCGAGGGCCAGGGGCTGCTGGAGGTAGGGCGTGGCGAAGGTGTTGTCGACGACGAGCCGGGCGCCGGCCTCGCGGGCGATCTGGGCGACGGCCGCGATGTCGGTGATGCCGAGGAGCGGGTTGGAGGGCGTCTCCACCCACACGGCCTTGGTCTTCGGGGTGAGGGCGGCCCGCACGGCGGCGGGGTCGCTGGTGTCGGCGACCGACCACTCCACGCCCCATCGGGCGACGACCTTCGCGAAGAGGCGGAACGTGCCGCCGTACGCGTCGTTCGGGATGACCACGTGGTCGCCGGGGCTGAGCAGCGTACGCAACAGGCAGTCCTCGGCCGCCAGTCCGGACGCGAACGCGAGACCACGGCGACCGCCCTCCAGGGCCGCGAGGTTCTCTTCGAGGGCGGTACGGGTCGGATTGGCGCTGCGGCTGTACTCGTAGCCGCCGCGCAGCCCGCCGACGCCGTCCTGCTTGTAGGTCGAGACCTGGTAGATCGGCGGGACGACCGCGCCGGTGAGGGGATCCGCGGTGTTGCCCGCGTGGATCGCGAGGGTCTCGAAGTGCTGACTGATGTGCCTGTCGCTCATGTGGACCGAGGGTAGTCCGCCCGGGGGTTTGGTGACGGCCACGGCCTCCGGGAGCCGGGCCGGGGCTCCGGGGCGAGGGCCCGGGGCGAGGGCTCTGAGGCCGGGGTGAGCGGGCTCCGGGGAGGACGGGGCAGACCCTGGCCGGGTTCCAGGCCGGATCGGCACGGATCCCACGGCGGGCTGAAGCGGTTCCTACGGCGGACCGGTACGGGTTCATCCTGCAGCGGGCTGAAGCGGTCCTGGCGCGGGCCGAGGCCGGCGTCAGAACCGACCGGCCCGGAATCCGGCGCCGACCGGGACCGGTTCCGGGGTGTATACGGATGTGGCGGGCGGTTCGAGGCCGGCTGCGGGGGCGGATCGGGGCGCCTCGCGCTGGTCGTCGCGACCGGTTCACCGGCCGTCGCGGTCACCGGCTCGACCCGCTCTCCCCGACCGCGCGCGCCGCCGCTCCCGGCAACGGCACACCGTGACCGTAACCGTGCGGGTCGTCACCGACGGGCGCCGGGAGCGAGCTGGGCCGGGAAGGAACGGGTGCCGGGACCTATCCGGCTGGCCAGCCGAAGGATTCCTGACGGGTCCGGAGGGCTTCCGAGATCCGAAGGGCTTCCTGGGGCCTTCTCCAGACCGGGTTGGCCAATTGTCACAGGCGTCTGGTTCGCTTGAGGCATGGAGATTCTCTGGGTCCTGATGGCGCTGGTCATGCTCGGCTTCGTGGTGTTGCCGTTCATGCGGCGCAGGAGTGCCGGTATTCAGCAGGTCGCCCCCGGCGACCCGGACGCCGCGGACCCGGCGAACTACGGCTTCGTCCGGCAGGAGGCGCTGGACATCCGTATGCCCGGCCCCGACCAGGACCTGCTGGACGTCCTGGACGTCGTGCAGCGCACGCAGGACTACAGAGCGGCGGCGCAGTTGCTCGCCGGCACGGAGAGGGACGGCGAGCGGCGCTGGCAGCGCGTGCAGGCCTTCGCGGGTGCCGCGTCGCTGGAGCTGCAGCAGCGCCCCGGCGGGGTGAGCGAGTCGCCGGGCGGCCAGTGGCTGCGGGTGTGGCGAACGGAGGCGCCCAAGGACGCGGGCGGCGCGGCGGTGCACGCGGAGTTCCTGGTACAGCAGGCGTGGCGTACGTCGACGCCCGGGACGGACGAGTTCCGGATCATCATGGAGGAGGCGAAGGCGGCGTGCGGCGACGCGGCGCTCCTCTCCCCCGGCGACCCGATCCCGTACATCGTCGAGCTGTCGGTGGCACGCGGACTGGCGTACTCCCGGCCGGAGTTCGAGCAGCTGTGGCTGAAGATCCTCGACCGCGCGCCGGAGCACATGGGGGCGCATCTCGCGGCCCTGCACTACTGGTGCGAGAAGTGGCACGGCTCGCGCGCGCTGGCGATGTCCTTCGCGGAAGCGGCGGCGGCCCGGGCTCCGCAGGGCTCGCTGCTGGCGGCGATGCCGCTGTTCGCGGTCTTCGAGCACATGCCCGAGGTGAACCTCGTCAGCGGCTTCTACCAGAGCGAGGTGGTGGCGAAGTCGATCCACGGCGCGCTGTACGCGGTCCACGCGGCCCGGCCGGGCGACCCGATGCTGGCTCACGTACGCCATCTGCTGATCTTCTTCCTGGTGCGTTCCGAGCGCTGGGCGGAGGCCATGAACCAGCTGGTGCACGTCGACGGCCACGTGGGCGCCCTCCCCTGGACCCTCACCGCCGATCCGGCGGCGGAGTTCGCGGTGTACCGGGCGCTGGCGGTGGCGGGGTACGAGGCGAACGGCGGAAGCCCGGCGACACTGCTGCGGTGAGGGTCGGGGCGGGGCGGCAGGGTGACGGTGGGGAGTGCCGGTCAGAGGCGCCCGGGGCCGGGGCCGAGGGAGGACGGAGAGCTCCCTTCCTGACGCCTGCATTCCCACCCCGCACCCGGTGGCATGATCATGTCTTGCCTGCCCGCGTGCCCGTAGGCAATACTCCGCTTTCCCCCACCCGCCGGTCATGACCCCACCGCTCGGCCGCGCGCCCTTCCCACCGTCCCCGTTCCGTGGAGGGATCCCGGCCCGATGGGCTCGACCCTGCGCGCGCTGCGCGCTCTTGTACTGCTCGCCGGCTTCTATCTGCTCGGCGTGCTCCTGCTGGCGGCACTCGCCGGCGCCGACTACCTGCTCTTCGCGCACGGTCCGGCCGGCGTCGCGACAAAGCTGACCGCCGTCTCCATAGTGCTGGCGATCCCGTTGGCCCGTGGCCTGCTCATGCTGCGTACACCGAAGCCCGAGGAGCCGCCGGGCCTGTCCGTGACCGAGGTGGACGAACCGGAACTCTGGCGTACGGTGCGGGAGTTGGCCGACCAGGTCGGCACCCGTGCCCCGTCCCGCATCGTCCTCACCGGTGACGTCAACGCCGCCGTCAGCGAGGACGCCCGCCTGCTCGGTCTCCTCCCCGGCCCGCGCCGTCTCTGTCTCGGTGTACCCCTCATGCAGGGCCTGACCGAGGCCCAGCTGCGCGCGGTCCTCGCCCATGAACTCGGCCACTACGCAGGCTCCGACACCCGGCTGGCCGCCCTCACCCTGCGCGGACGTACCCAACTCCTGCGCACCATAAGGAACTTCGAGGAGCGCGCGGGCAGCGTGGAAGGCCGGGAGCGGGCCCGGCAGGAGCGGAAGAACGCCAAGGCCGAGGGCAGGGGCAAGAAGGGCCGGGAGATCGACACATACGGCGTGGGCGTCACGTACCGCACGCTGGCCCGGATCTACACCGCGTACGCCGAGTTGTACCTCCGCACCACGCTCGCCGACTCCCGCCGCCAGGAGTACGCCGCCGACGCCTCGGCCGCCCGGATCGCCGGCCGCGACGCCACCGCGTCCGCACTGCGCGAAATCCCGGTGCTGACCGGCGCGTTCGGGTTCTACGCGCGCAGCTACGCCGCCCTGGGCGCCGACGCCGGGCTACTGCCGCCGCACGGTGAGGTGTTCGGCGGCTTCGGCCGGATGCTGACCGCCCGCCAGCTCGAACTGGCGGGCCTGCGCAGCGAGTTGCCCACGGAGCCGACCTCGCCGTACGACTCCCACCCGGCCGTCGCCGACCGCGTACGCCGTATCGAGCTGCTCCCCGCCGACGGCCGCGCGGACGAGGCCCACGGCGCGGCCATCGCCGTACTGGCGGACGAGGAGCGCACGTTCGCCGCACTGGAGGACACGGTCCTGACCGAGGAGGTACGGCAGTCGCGGCGTACCTCCGACTGGCAGGAACTCCTCGACGGCGCGATGGCGGGCAATCTGGCCGCGCTCAACACCCCGCTCCACCGGGCCCTGGCCCTGTACACGAAGGACCGCCCCACCCTCCCGGCCCTCCTCACCCTCATCGACAACGGCCAACTGTGGCAGCTGGCGCGCCGGTTGCCGCTGTCGGACGAGGCGGTCGCGGCGAAGGGGCGTGCGTTCCGTGAGTTCGTACGTCCGACGCTGCACAACTCTCTGCACAGTATGGTGATGGCGGAGTTCAGCGCGCGGTCGCGGATGCGCTGGGAGTTCTCCTGGGAGCAGCCGGCGAAGGCACGTCTGCTCCCGGCACCGGGCAGCACACCGGACGACGGCGCCCCCGGGCTCGACGCCGCGATCGCCATCGCCGTGGACACGGCCCTCGCCGACCCCCCGGACACCGCCCCGCTGCGCGCCCTGCTTCCCCCCGCTCCCCGCGATCCCGCCTCCCGAGAAACGGACGCTCCCCGATGACCGTACTGCTCTGGATCCTGGGCATTCTGGCCGTTCCCACCCTGCTCGTCGTGCTCTGGCTGGGCGGGGTGTTCGTCAAGGAGTTCGCCGCCCAGATGAAGGGAACCGGCGGCGGCGAGGACGGTGGTGGTGCCGAGGCCGCCGAACAGCTCGGTCTCCTCCCCGCCGATCGGCAGAACACCGAATACGCGGGACCTCTGCCGGCCGGCTGGGAGGCTGCGTTCGCCGCCGTGCGTGGCGGTGACTGGAGGGCCGGCGCCGGGCTGTTGGACGGCATCGGGCGGAACTGGGATCTCCGGTCCATGGCCGTGGCGCATCTCGCCGGGTTCGCGGCGGAGGAGGACGACTGGCTGATCGCCTGGGAGGCCGACGGTCCCGACGACCCGGACGCGGCTGTGGTCCGGGCGAGCAGCACCGTCATGCTCGCCGGACAGCTCAGGGGTGCCCAGTGGGCCAAGCACACCACGCGGGAGCAGTTCGACGGGTTCCACCGGATGCTGCGGCGTTCCCGTGACGAGATAGCCCGGGCGGCGGCGCTGAACCCCGGCGACCCCACTCCGTACATCTCGGAGATCACGGTGGCCACCGGACTCAGCTACCCGCACTCCGAGATGGACAAGCTGTGGGCGCAGATCACCGCACGCGCCCCCCACCACTACGAGGCCCACTGGCGGGCGCTGCAGTACTGGTGCAAGAAGTGGTGCGGCTCGGAGCGGCTCGCGGCCGAGTTCGCCGAGCGCGCGGCGGCGTCCGCCCCACTGGGCAGCCTGTTGACGGTCCTCCCGCTGATCGCCCACTTCGAGCACGACGAGTCGGACGACAACGCCGCCGACCGCGCCCCGGAGATGATCGCCCGCGTGAACGCCGGCCTGGCCGACGCCGCAGCAGCCGACCCGGCCCACCCGCGCCTCCCGGAACTCCGCCACCTGCTGGCGTACTACCTCTCCCTCCAGGACCGCGACGAGGCCGCGATCGAGCAGTTCAAGCTGGTGGACGGGTACGTGAACGCGCTGCCGTGGCGCTATCACGGCAAGGGGATGACGGCGCGCTACTGCCGTATCCGGAACCTGTCGGCGCAGGCGGTCGTGTCGGCGGGGGCTGAGTAGGAGGCCACGGAGTGAGGGCGGCCGGGGCGAACCGACCCGGCCGGCCGACAGCGACGGGGGACGGGCGGCATCCGTCGATGTGTACAGGCGGAATGCGTCGATGGGGCACAGGCGGAATGCGGGCGGTATCGATCGATGGTGTCGTCACCGTCTGGTCCGGTCGGCCTCCGTCTTCCGCCGGGCCGCCTCTGCGGTCAGCCCTCCGCGCGGGCGGGCAGCCGCCATCCCGGGCGCGGGAAGTGGCAGGTGTAGCCGTCCGGGTAACGCTGCAGGTAGTCCTGGTGCTCGGGCTCGGCCTCCCAGAAGGGGCCGACCGGCTCCACCTCGGTGACGACCTTGCCCGGCCACAGTCCGGAGGCGTCCACATCCGCGATCGTGTCCTCGGCGATCCGCTTCTGCTCGTCATCCACGTAGTAGATCGCCGAGCGGTAGCTGAGGCCGATGTCGTTGCCCTGGCGGTTCTTGGTGCTCGGGTCGTGGATCTGGAAGAAGAACTCCAGGATCGTGCGGAAATCGGTGCCCGCGGGGTCGAAGAGGATCTCGATGGCCTCCGCGTGCGTGCCATGGTTTCGGTACGTCGCGTTCGCCACGTCGCCGCCGGTGTATCCGACCCGGGTCGCCGTCACGCCCGGGAGTCGGCGGATCAGGTCCTCCATCCCCCAGAAGCATCCGCCCGCGAGCACTGCCCTCTGCGTCTGCGCAGCCATCGAGGTCCCTCCAGTTTCTGTCAGCTCGGTCGCTCGGGCTGCTCGGCTCGCACACCACCGGCATCCCTTGCCCAGTTCGCTCAACGCGCGAGGGTTCCAGGCAATTCCGCGCCTTGCCGACCGGCCGGAAGGTCGGTGACCTCCGGCCACCGCGAGGAGGGCGCCGCCCTGCCGCGCAGTCCGGCTGCTGCCGCAAGAGCGGCCGAGGCCCGGGAGTCCGATTCAACCCGGGATCGTCATACGTGGGGGTCCGCACACTGCGAGCAGCCGTTTCGGTGTGACGTGAGTACCCATAGGGTGCATCCGTGACTGCCACCTTGAGTTCCACAAAAACCCGCGCCGCGCTCCGCACGACGGCGCGTGCCTCCGCAGAGTTGCTGCTCATACTTTTGATGCTCGCGGTGACTTTGTGGATCCTCGGCCGCATGTGGTCGGTCGTCTGGCCGCTCGTGGTCGGCCTGCTTCTGACCACACTGACCTGGCCACCGACCCGTTTCCTGCGTCGGCGCGGCTGGAAACCCGCCCCGGCCGCATCGGCCGTGACCGTGCTGTTCCTGCTGGTCGCCATGGGGTTCGTGGCGCTGATCGCGGTACCAGTGGCATCCCAGTCCGGCGAACTGACCGACGGCGTGGTCGAAGGCATCCAGAAGTTGCGGGAGTGGGCCGCCGGGCCGCCGTTGAACATCGGTGACGCCCAGATCAACAAGGCCTTCGACACCGCCGTCTCCCGCGCACAGGACGGCCTCGGCAGCATGGTCGGCGTTGTCGTCACGGGGGTGAGCACCGTGGTGAACGGCTTGGTCACCGCCGTCCTGGCCCTCTTCCTGATGTTCTTCTTCCTCAAGGACGGCCCGCGCTTCCTGCCGTGGCTCGCCCATCAGCTGCCCGGCCGGCTCGCCACCGACGTCCCGACCGTGGCCTCGCGCGGCTGGGACACCCTGGGTTCGTTCGTGCGCTCCCAGGCGGCTGTCGGCCTCCTCGACGCCGTCCTGATCGGCCTGGGCCTGTGGATTCTCGGGGTACCGCTGGTGCTCCCGCTGGCGGTGCTGACCTTCGTCTCCGCGTTCGTGCCGATCATTGGTGCCCTGTTCGCCGGTTTCGTCGCGGTTCTTATCGCGCTGGTCTCCAACGGCCTGACGGACGCACTGATCGTGCTGGCCATCATCATCGTGGTGCAGCAGTTGGAGGGCAACGTGTTCCAGCCCATGATCCAAAGTCGTGGACTCGGCCTCCACGCAGCGGTGATCCTGCTGGCGGTGACGTTGGGCGGCAACCTGGCCGGCATCGTGGGCAGTCTCCTCGCGGTTCCGATCGCCGCACTGATCGCGGTGGTCTGGAGCTATGTGCGCGAGCAGCTCCGAGAGCCGTCGGATCCGGGGACCGACGAGTCGGCCGCGGGTGCCGACGCCGCCGTCCCGTCCTGAAGGGCTCCCATTTCCTGCCTCCCCGCACAGAGCATGGGAGACCAGTGATCAGCTCCCGGCCGGCCACAGGGCGGCACAGGCCGGTCGGGACGGAGATCCAGCTGGATCCATCTGGACGGCCCGTTCGAGACGAACCGGGAGCGTCCTGCCCGACGGGCGCAGCTCCCGCACCGGAGACCCCCGGACAAGTACCGGTGCCGTGACCCCAGGGGCCCGAAGAGGGCGGCCGTGGCACGGGTAACTGGCGACTGGCGACTGGCAACTGGCAACTGGCAACTGGACGGTCCACCTCGGATGCTCTCCCTCGCGGTCAGGGCCCGCCGAAATTCAGTAGCCGCCTGACCAGGCGGAGCCCACGCTGTACGCCATGGAGCAACCCCAACACGGGATCCGTGCGGCCTACGCCGAGTCCACGATCACCGTCTACCAGGCGTACCCGCCGGAAATCGGCCTGCCCGCTGCCCGCGAGGGCCGTTTCTCCAGTGGGTGGAAGCGGGACAGGATGACTTGGATCAAGCCCTCTTTCCTGTGGATGATGTACCGCTGCGGCTGGGGCACGAAAGCGGGGCAGGAGACCGTCCTCGCTGTCGAGATCAGCCGTGAGGGCTTCGAGTGGGCGCTGCGCCATGCGTGTCTGTCGAGCTACGTCCGCGGAGTGCACCCCGACCGAGCCACCTGGCAGCGCCAGTTGAAGCGTGCCCCCGCTCGGGTGCAGTGGGACCCCGAGCGCGATCTGCGCCTCCAGACCCTGCCGTACCGGTCCTTGCAACTGGGTCTCGCCGGTGAGGCCGTACGGCGCTACGCGGACGACTGGACTGTCGCCATCAGCGACGTGACCCCGCTCGCCCACGAGATCCACGCCCTCGTCAGCGTCGGCGACTTGGACTCCGCTGCCCGGCTGCTACCCCAGGAACGCCCTTATCCCGCTGGAGACGAACCTCTTGCCCACCTTCTGGGGTGATGGGACGAACGGACTGACGTCCTGCCCGGCCGGTGTTGCTCCGCGGCCGGTGTTGCTCCGGCACCGGAACCCGACCGCTGACGGAAACGGCGTTGGAGTCACACCGGGCTGCCAGGTGCGGGCTGGTTCCCGCCGCCAGTGGGCTCGAAGCCGGCCAGCATCTGCTCCAGTGCCGCCTGGTCCGGTCCCATGAACGCCGATTCTCCCGGTGCTGAGCCCAGCGTGTCGATCATCACCCCGGTTACTCCCGGGGCCGGCGGCAGATGTGTGGAGAGGATGAGCTCCGGGTCCCTGTCCCGCAGGAGCCGGAAGGTACCGAGGAACTTCTGGACATCCACGGTGTGCACCCACGGGCTGTCGATCGTGGCCCACAGCAGCTGTGCGGCCCGCAGGTCATCCACGGCGACCGCGCGGACGTCGTCAGCGTGTGCCAGTTCCGCGCTGGACATCGGCCCACCGAAGCAGTCGGAGCTGAAGCAGACGCCCGACCGGTCGTCGAAGAGGCCGACGGTGGCCGGGTTGTCGAACAACGGCGGTCTGAACCCCGTGAGGGTACGGTCGCCGACATCGAGACTCTGACCCGGATTGAGCAGATACAGACGGTCGAGCGGCAGCGGCCGCTCGCAGGACATGATCCCGGCGGAGAGAAACGTGGTCACGACACGTGCCTCGGGCGCCGCGGCGAGCAGGTCGAAGATGCCACCCGTGTGATCACGATCCGGGTGCGTGAGCCAGATCCAGCGCACATCCGCCGGATCCACCACGGAACCGACCGCCTCCAGGAAGTTCCGGTCGGGCAGCCCGAGTCCCGTGTCGATGACGACGGGCTGCGCAGCGAGCAGTACGAAGGCATTCACCGGCAGGTGTCCGATCCCCGGCACCTCAAGGCTGTCATTCAGAACTCTGATGTCCGGGCGAACCTTGTGAACCGACATATCGCATCTCCACATCCCCCCCGGGGAGTGATCGCGCCGCGGCCTGCTTTTCCATCGTCACCCTTTCCCCCAGGCATCGCATCCCGGCCACGACACCAGGGCGGACGCGGGACCGAAGGGCCACATGGCCAGCCAGTCGCTGCCGGTGGACAGGGACAGGGACTGCGCGGGATCTCGTTGCCGAGCGAGGATACGAAGGGCTTGCGGTGGGACTGGGACCGTCGCGGAGACGCGACGGTCCCCGGCGTCTGACGCTACCGGGGACCGCCGCCCTACGTTCCTTGCGTTCCTTCTGGCCGTGGAATCAAGGAAGTTGACGAGCCGTGACTACTTGGCGGGCTTGTAGAACGTGTACGTCGCGGAGTAGTGAACGCTCGTCTGGTCGGCCCCGGTGCAGGCGGTGGCGGGGGCGACGCCGCCGCGGGTGTTGAGACGCTGGATGTAGGAGACACCGGCGAAGACGCCGGTGCCGCGCGTGGCGGTGGACTGCAGGAGGAGTTCCGGGATCGTGCCGGTCTTGGGGGAGTTGGCGATGGCCGCGGCGTTGACCGCGCTGCCGTCCACCGTGGACACCCAGACGGGGCCGCGGGAGTGGAGGGCCACGGTGCGGCGGGAGTGGTCGTTCTTGGCCCAGAGGGTGGCGGCGGGTTCCAGCAGCTTCCAGGCGCCGTCGGTGCAGGTGTAGGTCTGGACGCCCTCGGCGGAGAAAACGCCGGTCAGCCTGGTGCCGTCGGGAACCTTCAGCGCGGCGGGAGCGTCGACGCCGGGGCGGGCGGACTGCGAGGGTGCGGCCTGGCCGGCGGTCGCGCTCAGGAGCGTGCCGGCGGATACGGCGACGAGAGCCGTGGTGGTGAGGATGAGACGCTTGGCGAGTTTCATCGGGTTTGTCTCCAGAACGTTTTCTGAACTCTGAACTCGGAAATCTGAACCAGGTCGTGGGTGCGGCACGGATGTCACGCATGCCCCTGTGCCGGGACTGTGCGGTTCGCCGACCTTCCGGGCACGGTAATCGGTCCTGCGGCCTCAGTTCCGCGCCGCCGTGTGAGGATCAGCTACGGGAAGATGAACAACTCGTGTGTACCACGGCCTAGTTGAGCGTGCTGACCGCAGGGTCCCCGGTTGGCGGGACTGCCCGGCGGAGATCATCACGTCTCACGAGTAGGGAGTATCGCCGTGCGGGTTTCTGCCGACGAGGGCCTGTGGGGCATGCGGACGGGCAGGCCGCCGCGCACTCCGGGCGTCCGACGTACCGTCAGGGCAACCTGGCACGGCCGGTTGCGGAGCCCGAAAGGACGGCGAGCGAGGCTTGGTGTGACGGGGAATCATCCGCCGTGTGCGTCACCGTCGATCGCGTGACGCCGCCGCGGGGCGAAGGCGATGACGGCCGCGATCAACGCGGACGTGGACGCGATGCGAACCGGTGACGGCCGCGACCGGCATCGCGACGGCTGAAAACAGCGCGCCCAGCGGTCACGAAAGTCAGACGCAAATCCTCCGCCCTACCATCGCTGACATGCTGCTTCGACGAACATTGCGGATGATCATGGTCATCATTGTGGCCCTCGCGGCGGGGGTGCAAGGTGGGGCCGCGAGCGCGATACCCGCTCGGGAGAAGCAACCCCCTTCGTCCGGACGGCAGTTGCTCTACTACAACCACGCCTACGGGGTGTTCGACCGGCAGACCGCCGACGCGATCGAGCATTCCGCGTACCTTCGGAAGTTCGCCGACTTCCAGGTCCGCACCACGACCGGGGCCAACGGCGAGACCTGGACCGGCCGGTATCTGATGGGCCGCGAGACCTACCTCGAACTGTTCGGCATCGGTGACGCACCGGGTCAGGACGGCACCCTCGGCTGCACCGGGGTGGGCCTGTCGACCGAGCGGGCCGGCGATCTGGCCACCGTCGTCCAGCGGTTGCGGGCAGCAGGAGTCAGCGACCCGGTCCTGTTCCGCCAGACGCGGGACTTCGGCGACGGCGTCCCGGTGCCGTGGTTCGACGCGGTCTCCCCCACCCTCCAGTACGACGCCTACGGCGCCTGGGCGATGGAGTACACGTCCGAGTACTTCGCCGACCCGCGCAGCAACACCGAGCCGGCCGCCTCCCCCGGTGACGTCGGCCGGGAACGCTATCTGCCCGACCTCTACCGCCACCACCTGATGCGGGACGTCACCTCGGTCCGCCTCGCGGTCACCGCCCGCGACCTCGCCAGTACCGTGCCACTGCTGCGGGCCGGGCGCTTCTCCGTCCGGTCGCTGGCGGACGGCGGCATCGTCGCGAAGGGCGGCGGCACCACGATCCGCTACGACGTCGTCGCGCGCGAACACGCGAGGATGCGCCGGGTCGAGATGTCCCTCAACCGGCCCGTGCCCTACCGGCACATGGAACGGCTCGGCCGTTCGACCCTCGTCGTCGGCCCGGGCGCCCACGCCGTGTGGACGTTCGACGACACCTACGGGACCGGACGACCGTAGGTCTCTTCCCGACGGGATCCCAGGGGTCCCGTCGGGAAGATTCGCACCCCGGCCAGGCCCCGCTGCCCCCGTTGTCCCCGCCGCCCCCGCTCCCGCACGGCCGCGTAAGGATCTCCAGACCGCGGCCGTGCGGATCCTCGGAGTACGCTCCCCGCCCGCCGTCGTTCGTGTTGACCTCGCGAGGGCGGCAGTAAGACGGGTCCGCCCAGTACGTGCCCCTCCACGTCACCACCCCCGGTCGGTACCGCACAGGAGACAAAGTTAAGGTAAGCCTTGCCTTAGCAATGCCCGAGTGACCGAACAGCAAATCAGCGGAGTGAACCCAGTGCGCACGTCGTCGAAGTGGCAGCCCCTCGTGGTCGCGATCCTCGCCGGAGGGCTGCTGACCAGCTGCTCCTCGGCCTCCGACAACGATGCCAAGGCGGCCGGCGCCGAAGCCCGCAACCCCGTCATCGGGGCCTCCGCAGGCACCGCCGACGGGCCCTCCGCAGCCCCCTCCGCCCTCGCCTCCGGCATGGGCTCCGACGTAGACACGGACGGCACCTTCCCTCGTACGGTCACGCACTTCAAGGGCTCCACCACCCTCAAGGCCGCGCCCACCCGGGTCGCCGTCCTCAGCACCGGGCAGCTCGACGACCTGCTCTCCCTCGGGCTCGTCCCCGCGGCCACCACCCGCGCCGGCAACGCCGGGATCGTCCCCGACTACCTCGCCGACGCCTTCCCGCAGGACAAGGCGAAGCTCGCCGCGATGACCGACGCGGGAACCCGCCAGGCGCCGAACCTCGAAACCCTCGCCGCCGTAAAGCCCGATCTCATCCTCGCCAACGACTCCCTCGGCGACCTCTATCCCAAGCTCTCCAAGATCGCCCCGACCGTCGTCACCGCCGGCAACGGCATCAACTGGAAGCGCGATCTGCTGCTCGTCGGGGAGGCGGTCGGCAAGGGACAGCAGGCCCGGAAGATGGTCGAGGACATCGCCGCCGACGCGGCGGAAGAAGGCAGCGGACTCGGCGCCACCACCGTCTCCATGGTCCGCTTCACCCCCGACCGCACCCGTATGTTCGGCGTCTCCTCCTTCACCGGGTCCATCGCCGTGGACATGGGGCTCGGGCGGCCCAAGTCCCAGCAGTTCAAGGCCATTTCGGAGGACATCGGGGCCGAGAGCATCGATGTCGCCGACGCCGACTGGATCTTCTACTCCGTGCAGGGCGACGCCGGCAAGACAGACGCCGAGAGTGTCGTCGCCGGGCCGCTGTGGAAGTCGATGAAGGCCGTCACCGCCGGGCACGCCGTCAAGGTCGACGACGACCCCTGGTACCTCAACGCCGGCCCGACCGCCGCCCGTCTCGTCGTACGGCAGCTCGCCGAGCGCCTCGGCAAGTGACCGCACGTACCGGACGTGCGGTACGTACCGCACGTGCAACGGCCACCGCCGTCCTCGTCCTCCTCCTCGCCCTCCTGGTTGTCGCCGGTGTCGCGCTGCTCAGCCTGGCCGTCGGTACCCGTGCCGTGCCGCCGGGTGCCGTTCTCGACGCGTTGCTGAACGGCGGGAACACCCCGGACGCGCTGGTCGTACGTTCGCTGCGGGTGCCCCGGACCGAGATCGGGCTCACCGCCGGGGCCGCCCTCGGGCTCGCCGGGGCCGCGCTGCAGGCCGTCACCCGTAATCCGCTCGCCGACCCGGGCATCCTCGGGCTCAGTCAGGGCGCGGCGGCCGGTGTCGTGATCGCCATCGCGCTCGGGCTCGCCAACGGCTTCGGCGGGTACGTCTGGTACGCCTTCGCCGGGGCCGTCGCCGCCGCCTGTCTCGTGTACGCCATCGCCGCGCGCGGCCGAGGCGGCGCCTCGCCCGTGAAACTCGCACTGGCCGGTACCGCCCTGTCCGCGATGACCGCCGGGGCCACCACCGTCGTACTGACCTCCTCCTCCGCCACACTCGACCAGTTCCGCTTCTGGCAGGTGGGCGCGCTCAGCGGGCGGGACGCCGACACCGTGGGGCGCATGCTGCCGTTCCTGCTCTGCGGGGCGCTGCTCGTGCTGGGCTGCGCCCGTGGTCTCGACGCCCTCGCGCTCGGCGACGACACGGCCCGGGCGCTCGGGCACCGGGTGCATGCCGTGCGGGTGTCCGCGGCGCTCGGCGCCACCCTGCTGACGGCCGCCGCGGTCGCCGCCGCCGGGCCGATCGCGTTCATCGGCCTCGCCGTGCCCCACCTGGCCCGACGCCTCGTCTCGGGCGGCCATCGCCATGTCCTCCCGCTGTCCGCCCTGCTCGGTGCCGCGCTGCTGCTGGCCGCCGACGTGGCCGGACGGGTCGTACGGGCCCCGGCCGAGGTCCCCGCAGGCGTCATGACGGCGCTGGTGGGCGTGCCGGTGCTGGTGGTGCTCGTACGGCGGAAGGTGGCGAGCACGTGACCGGCACGCAGGTACGGCAGCCCGCCCGGGGCAGCTCCCTGCCATCCGGGGTCACCGTGCTGCGGACCCGGCCGCACCTCTCCCTCCTCCTGCACCGGCGGTCCGCCGCCGTCTCCGTCGGACTTCTCGCGCTGCTCGCCCTGGTGATGGGGGTGTCGGCGTGCGTCGGGCAGACGTTCGTCCCGCCCGGGGAGGTGTGGGCGACCGTGCGGAGCGGGGGCGGGGCGCACGACCTCGTCGTCAACGAGCTGCGGGTGCCGCGGATCGTGCTCGGGGCGCTCGTCGGGGCCGCCCTCGGGCTCGCCGGGTCGCTCGTGCAGAGCGTGACCCGCAATCCGCTGGCCAGCCCGGACGTCATCGGGGTCGGGCACGGGGCAGCCGCCGCGACCGTGCTGGCGCTCACCACCGGGACGGTCGCCTCCCCAGGTGCCATGCCCGCCGTGTCCGTCGCGGGCGGGCTCGCTGCTGCCGCGCTGGTGTACGTGCTCGCCTGGCGCCGGGGGATGCAGGCGAGCCGGTTCGTGCTCACGGGGGTGGGGATCGGCGTCGCGCTCTCGGCGGTGGTGCAGCTCTACCTCGCCGACAGTGAGCTGGAGGCCGCCGAGCAGGTCAAGCTGTGGCTCACGGGGAGTCTCAACGGGCGGGGGTGGGAGCAGGCGGGGCCGCTGGGCGTCGTACTGCTGCTGTGTCTGCCCGCGCTGGTGTGGGCGAGCCGGGCGCTGCGACCGCTCGGGCTCGACGCCGACACCGCCGCCGCGCTCGGGGTACGGGTGCAGCGGACACAGCTCGGGCTGACCGTTCTCGGGGTCGTCCTCGCCGCCACCGCGACCGGCGCCGCCGGGCCGATCGGGTTCGTCGCGCTCACCGCGCCCCAGCTGGCCCGGCGCCTCACCCGCGCACCTCAACTACCGCTGCTGGGCTCGGCGTTGACGGGGGCGGTGGTGCTGGTCGGGGCGGATCTGGTGGCCCGTACGCTGCTGCCCCCACTGGAGATCCCAGTGGGGGCACTCACGGCGCTGGTGGGCGGCCCGTACCTGCTGTGGCTCCTGGCAGCCCCTGGAGGACAGGGGCGCAGCCCCGTCCTCTAGGGGCGCTGGGCTGTGTCGATATACGGCTCCGCCGCGACGGGGGTCCCCCCGCTCGAGCGAAGCCGAGAGTGAGGGAGCGACAAGCCACGAAGCACCCGCAGCCGAGTACGCGCACCCCGACGGAGTCAGATCGTCGCAGTGTCGATCACGAAGCGGTAGCGGACGTCGCTCGCGAGGACCCGCTCGTACGCCTCGTTGATCTCCGAGGCACTGATCAGCTCGATCTCGGAGCCCAGGCCGTGCTCGGCGCAGAAGTCCAGCATCTCCTGGGTCTCCTGGATGCCACCGATGCCGGAGCCGGCGAGGGTCTTGCGGCCGGCGATCACCGAGAAGAGGTTCAGCGCGACGGGCTCCTCGGGGGCGCCGACGTTCACGAACGCGCCGTCCGTCTTGAGGAGGGACAGATAGCTGTCCAGGTTCAGCGGGGCCGAGACCGTCGACAGGATGATGTCGAAGGTGCCGCGCAGCTCCTTGAAGGTGGCCTCGTCGCTGGTCGCGTAGTAGTGGGCGGCGCCCAGCTTCAGGCCGTCCTCCTTCTTGCGGAGGGACTGCGAGAGGACGGTGACCTCGGCGCCTAGCGCGTTCGCGATCTTGACACCCATGTGGCCGAGGCCGCCCATGCCGAGGATCGCGACCTTCTTGCCGGGGCCGGCGTTCCAGTGCTTCAGCGGGGAGTACGTGGTGATGCCGGCGCAGAGCAGCGGCGCGGCCACGTCGAGGGCCAGGCCGTCGGGGATGCGGACGGTGTAGCTCTCGTCCACGACGATCTTCTGGGAGTAGCCGCCGTACGTCGGCTCACCGTTCTTGTCGAGGGCGTTGTATGTGCCGACCATGCCCTTGAGGCAGTACTGCTCCAGGCCGGCCACGCAGTTCTCGCACTCGCGGCACGAGTCGACCATGCAGCCGACACCCACGTGGTCGCCGACCGCGAACTTGGTGACACCGGAACCGACCGCCTCGACGACACCGGCGATCTCGTGGCCCGGGACCATCGGGAAGATGGCCTCGCCCCAGCCCTCGCGGGCCTGGTGGATGTCGGAGTGGCAGATACCGGCGAACTTGATGTCGATCAGGACGTCGAACTCGCGGACCTCGCGACGCTCGATGGTGGTGCGCTCCAGGGGAGCCTTGGCGGAGGGGGCGGCGTATGCAGCGACAGTGGTCATGCCGGAGTTCTCCTAGGGGGATTTCGCACCCGGCCGCCTTCTGACCGGGTGCGACGTTCAGTCTGCCCAAGGTTTCCGCGTTCACCCAGTCCACGGTTCTGCGTACGTCCAGCGGTCCTACCACTGGCGGGGTCAGGCTCGTGTTCGTACGACCGGGAATACTGGACCCTATGGACGAACATCCCGATCGCGCCGATCGCACGTATCCGGCGGACGCCTCCGGGAACGGGCGGAGCACCGGTGGGGCTCTGGACCGGCGTGCCGAGCTCAGCGAGTTCCTGCGCACCCGGCGGGCCCGGCTCAAGCCGGAGGACGTGGGGCTGCCGGACTTCGGGCGGCACCGCCGGGTGCCGGGGCTGCGCCGCGAGGAGCTGGCCCAGCTGGCCGGGGTGTCCGTCGCCTACTACACGCGGCTCGAACAGGGCAACGGGCGGAACGTCTCCGCGGAGGTCCTCGACGCCATCGCCCGTGCCCTGCGGCTGACGGGCGCCGAGCACGCCCACCTCACGCACCTCGCCAAGCCGAAGCAGCACAAGAAGAAGCCGTCGGTGCGGGCCCAGGTCGTACGCGGGACGCTGCGGCAACTGCTCGACACGATGGACGGGGTCCCGGCGTACGTCGCGGGGCGGCGTACGGACATCCTGGCGTGGAACGCGATGACCGCCTCCCTCTTCGGGGACTGGGCCGAGCTGCCGCCGCAGGACCGCAACTGGGCGCGGCTGGTGTTCCTGCGGCCCGAGTACCACGACCTGTTCATGGACTGGGAGCAGAAGGCGATCGACATCGTCTGCCATCTGCGGATGGACGCCGGCTGCTATCCGGAGGACCCGAGGCTGTCCGCGCTGGTGGGCGAGCTGTCGGTGAAGAGCGAGGAGTTCCGGCGGCTGTGGGCGACCCACGACGTCAAGGAGAAGACCTACGGGGTGAAGCGGTTCCGGCATCCCCTGGTGGGTGAACTGACCCTGAACTTCGAGTCGTTCAGGCTCCCGGACGACAGCGACCAGACCCTGATCGTCTACCACGCGGAACCGGGTTCCCCCTCGGCGGAGGCGCTGCGGCTGCTGGCGAGCTGGGGCCGTGACGCGACGAGGGCGGGCGCGGGCGCCTGACCGGGCCGAAACGCACGGACGGCCGGCCGGGGATTTCCCCGGCCGGCCGTCCGCCAACACCTACGTCAACGGCGACCTACTTGCCGTAGTACGCGTTGTAGATCGAGATCGTCGACTTGTTGCCCTTCTTGTCGCTGATCTTCGCGTGGAAGGAGATCGCCGCCCCCTTCGCCGGGTTCACGACGGTGACCTTCCCGTTCTTCACGGTCAGCTTCTTCCAGGTCTTGCCGTAGTCGTACGACGCGTACACCGACAGCGACTTCAGGTTGCTGCCGCGCGCCGCGCCCTCGACGATGACCGGGAACGTCGCCTTCTTGCCCGCCGCGACCTTGTTGTCCAGGCCGACAGCAGCGTTGAAGCGGGCCGAGGAGACCGGGAGCTGGGCCCCGTCCTCCCCCGGCTTCTTGGAGCGGAACGTCCAGCTCGCGTCGACCCGCGTGGACGCCTGGGCGACCTTGACGCTGCGCTTGACCGACGTCGTCAGCTTGTACGCGGCGTCGCCCGCCGGAACCGTGAACGCCTTACCGCCGAACAGCGGGTCGTCGTTCGTGCCGACCTTCTGGCCGTTGCGGTAGAGCGTCGTCGTCACCGAGGTGAAGTCGGACGAGCCGGGGTGGCCCGCGCCGTCGGAGAACAGCGGCACCAGACCGTAGATGTCGTTGCCGTCACGGAAAACGCCGTACTCCGGAAGCAGACGCGGCCCGAAGACCGCGTTGTTGAAGGTGCGCGCGTATGTGCCGCCCGGCTTCACCGTCTGCGGGATCCCGAGCGTGTAGTAGGCCTCGGGGATCGAGAAGCCCTGTGCGTCCTTGCCCTTGAACTGGGTGAAGTCGAAGAGCCACTGGACCTTCTCACCGGTGGACACGTGCACCGTACGGGTGGCCGGCAGGGCCTGCTCGACGAGCGTGCCGAAGCCGACATCCTCGGGCAGGAGGGCGATCGCGCCGAGCCCACCGGTCTTGTCGGGTGATCCGGCACCGAGCCGGTTCGACACCGTGGCGAACTCGCTCGCCTTGAAGTGGCGGACCTTGTCGCCCTGGATCTTCTTGACCTTGGCGGTGGTGATCACGTCGTACTCCGCGCCCGCACCCTTGCTGAACTGGCCGAACCACTTCTGCGAGAGGCCGGTGACCTCCGGGCCAAGGTGGGCCATCCGCACGTTCGCGAAGGAGTCGAGGTTCACCTCGATACCGATGCCCGGCACGTCGTACAGGTAGCTGACCGTCACGCTCAGCGGCTTGGCGGCGGCGTCCGGCACCGTGATGTCCGCCGCCTTGGTGGTGCGGGCGTCGATCGTCACCGAGGTGTTCCTGGTGACCGCCAGCTTCGGCTGGACCACCCAGTCGAGGCCCGCACCGCCCATGTCGGGCCTGGTGAAGTCCTTCGCGATCCATCCGTCGAGGAGGTAGGTGCCCTTGGGCAGCCGCATGGTCGTGGTGCCGGTGGCGGCCGTCGGGACCTGGTAACCGCGGCCAGTGCCCAGGCCGGCGTAGCCGAGGAGGACCGTGTAGTACTCGCCCGTCGGCTGACCGGCCTTGTCGATGTGCTTGACGGTGACGTCGTACGACTCGACCTCACGGTTGACCGCAGCCGCCGTACGGACGCTCTGGGCGCCGGCCGTCGCCGTCACGTACGAGGAGTACGCGCCGTCGAGGGTGCCGCCCAGCTTGGTGTTGACGGTGTAGCCGACCGAGGCCGTGCCGCCCGCCGGGACCTTCAGGGTCGTCGCGGCCAGCTTGAAGAAGCCGGCCGGAGCGGCCTGGCCCTTCGGGTTGGTCGCGGTCGCCGTCAGCTTCAGCGTGACGTCGGTCGTGCCGAGGTTGCGGTACGTCAGCGGCTTGGTGACCGGGATGTCGTCGGTGTGCGGCCACGTCTGCGTGCCGAAGCTCACCGCGCCGGGGTCGGCGATCACGGTCTGCTTGATGGCCTTGTCGACCTGGATACGGCCCGAACCCTGCTGGAACGGCGTGTACTTGCCGCCCTTCGCGGACCCGGTGAGCGCGCCCTTGATCTCGGCATACGTCCAGTCCGGGTGCTCCTGCTTGAGGATCGCCGCCGCGCCCGCCACATGCGGCGTCGCCATCGACGTACCCGAGATGGAGACGTAACCGGCCGGGTTCTCGCCGACCTCCGCCTCGATGAGGCTGCCCTTGGCGGAGGCGGCCGATATGTCCACGCCGGGCGCGGTCACGTCCGGCTTGATGGCGCCGTCGCCGACGCGCGGGCCGGTGCTGGAGAAGTCGGCCAGCAGGTCCTTGTCGTCGACCGCGCCGACGGTGAGCGCCCTGTCGGCGCTGCCCGGCGAACCGATCGACTCAGGACCGGAGTTGCCCGCCGCGATCGCGAAGAGGATGCCCTTCTCGGCGGACAGCTTGTTGACCGTCGCCTCCAGCGGGTCCACCTCGGGGGTGTCCTGGCCGCCGAGGCTGAGGTTGACGACCTGGGCGCCCTGCTCGGCGGCCCACTCCATACCGGCGACGATGCCCGAGTCGTCACCGGAGCCGTTGTCGTCCAGGACCTTGCCGTTGAGGATCTTGGCGCCGGGTGCGACGCCCTTGTACTTGCCGCCCGACTTGGCCCCGGTGCCCGCCGCGATGGACGCGACGTGCGTTCCGTGACCGTACTTGTCGGTGGTGGTCGTGGCCATGGAGAAGTTCTTGGCCGCGATCACCTGGTTCTTGAGGTCCGGGTGGGTGGCGTCGACACCCGTGTCCAGGACCGCGATCTTGACACCCTTGCCGTCGTAGCCGGCCGCCCACGCCTTCGGCGCGCCGATCTGCGGTACGGACTTGTCGAGGCTGGCCTTGCGGGTGCCGTCGAGCCAGACGTGCGCGATCCCGGCGGCCGTTTTGTCGCCGTTGGTCACCGCGTCCCAGAGCTCGGGAGTGTCCTTCTGCGACGTCTGCACGGCGTCCGCGTTCAGGGACCTCAGCGTCTGGCGGAGGGTGCCCGCGTCACGGACATCGGCCCTGGTGGCGGTCGCCGCCCCCGAGTAGCCGACGATGACCTTCAGTCCCTTCTGCTGGGACTTGCGGGTCGCCTCCTTGTTCAACTCCGTGACGTCGAACAGCCGTTGGTCCAGCTTGCCGCCCGAGATCAGCCGGGCCGCGTCGGCCGGGATGACGAGCGTGTGGCCGTCGACCTTGCGGATCTGTACGGGTATCTTCTCGCGGCCGGCCGCCCGCTCCAGGCCGACGACGCGGCCCTTCGCGTCGACGGCGACACGGTCACCGGTGATCAGTGTGATGCGGTGCGTGGGCTTGAGCTTCTGGGCGGCGGCGCTGGTCACACGCTGCTGCTCGGCCTTCACATCGGCCTTCGCGGACGCCGGGCCGGTCATGCCCGCCGCGAGGGCAACTGCGGCCGCCGTGGCTACGGTTGCCGCACATGCTCTTTTTACTTCTGTGCGCAAGTCTCCCCCTGGAGCGCTGGCTGAAGTGCCGGGCAGTTCCCCGTTCACCCGGCTGGGGGAGTCCTGTACGCATGCGCGCACACCCCCCGACCGTGAATTA
This sequence comes from Streptomyces lacrimifluminis, assembly GCF_014646095.1. Classification (GTDB taxonomy): domain Bacteria; phylum Actinomycetota; class Actinomycetes; order Streptomycetales; family Streptomycetaceae; genus Streptomyces; species Streptomyces lacrimifluminis. Next base: position 68,688 of record NZ_BMMU01000022.1, read on the forward strand.
TGCCGAGGGGTGATCAAGCGCTCAATAGTCTGGACGATTACGCATTGGCTGTTACGAGGCAGTTACGAAACCCTGCGGACTTTGCGGACCATGCGGGCTTTACGAACCGGCGTTCTCCTTCACAGTGATCTTCCCCTTACGGATGGTCGCCAGCCGCGGGGCCTTCTTCGCGATCGCCGAATCGTGCGTGACCATGATGAAAGTGAGCCCGAGCTCCTTCCACATGGTTTCGAGTACGTCCATGATCTCGTCGCGCATCGACTCGTCGAGGTTCCCGGTGGGTTCGTCGGCGAGCAGCACCTTCGGCTGCTTGACCAGCGCACGGGCGATGGCGACGCGCTGCTGCTGGCCGCCGGACATCTCCCCCGGCAGATGCCCGAGCCGCTCCCCGAGCCCCACCGACTTCAGCGCCTCGGCGGCCCGTTCACGCCGCTCCCGGCCTTTCACGCCGAGGGGTACGAGAGCGGTCTCGACGTTTTCCTGGGCCGACAGCGTCGGAATGAGATTGAAACTCTGGAAGACGAAGCCGATGTTCTCGCTGCGGACTTTGGTGAGGCGACTCTCGGACAGTTTGGCGAGATCTGTTCCGTCGAGGTCGATGCTGCCGTCGGTGGGGCGGTCCAGGCCGCCGAGCATTTGGAGGAGTGTCGACTTGCCGCCGCCGGTGGGGCCCTGGATGACGAGGCGGTCGCCGTCGGCGATGGTGAGGTCGATGCCGGCGAGGGCGTCCACGGTTTCCTTGCCTCGGGTGTAGCGCTTGGTTACGCCCTTGAGTTCGTACATGTGGGTGGCTCCTGGGTGAGGTTCGGGGTGGTGCGTCGTCGTTTGTCGGCTGCGGGCCGGTGGGGGCTGGTCGCTCCCCCACTCTCGGCTTCGCTCTGGCGGGGGGACCCCCATCGCGGCGGAGCCGCATATGAATGCAGCCCCGCGCCCCTGGGTGGGTCCAGCCCCCGTCGGTCGTAGCCGAACCCCGCGTCCTACTCCACTCGCCTCAGCGCGTCCGCAGGGCGCAGCCTGGACGCGCGCCAGCCGCCGAAGGCCCCGGCGATCAGGCCGCCCGCGACGGCCAGGCCGACCGCGAGGACGATGGTGGAGAGCGCGACGGGCGCGGTGAGCGCGACCGTCAGGGCCTGGGACGCGGCCTGCCGGCCGAAGCCGCCACCGCCACCGCCGGGGAAGCCGCCGGCTCCGCCGGGACCGCCGTTGCCGCCCGAACTGCCCACCTCCGCCTGGAGTTCCGGGCTGATCGCGGTGACGGCATACGCACCGGCGAGGCCGAGCGCGATACCGAGGGCGCCGCCCACCAGCCCGTTGACGACGGCCTCGCCGACGACCTGCCGGGTGACCCGGCCCGACTTCCAGCCGAGCGCCTTCAGCGTGCCGAACTCGCGCACCCGGCGGGAGACCGCCGAGGAGGTGAGCAGGCCCGCGACCAGGAAGGCGGCGACGAGCACCGCGATGGACAGCCACTTGCCGACGTTGGAGGCCAGGTCGGAGGCGGTGGACAGGGACCCGGAGACGGTGTCGGCGAGATCGGCGGACGTCGTGACGGTCGTACCCGAGATGTTCTTCTGGATCGTCGACTTGACCGCGCTGATCTGCTGGGAGTCGGTCGCCTGGACGTAGATCGTGGTGACCTTGTCCTTGGAGTCGCTGAGGGTCTGGGCCTGCTTCAGCGGGATGTAGAGGTTGGCCGCCGCGTCGCCGCTCTCGGGGGTGGCGATACCGATGGCCTTGTACTTGACGCCCTTGATGGTGACCGTGCTGCCGACCTTGAGCTTCTTCTCCTTGGCGTAGGAGGCGTCGACGACCACCACCTTGGCGTCGGTCTCGGAGGTCGTGAAGGTACGGCCGCTGGTGATCTTCGAGGAGGTCAGCGGGCCGAGGGCCGGCTTGGTGACGTCGGCGCCGTACACCGAGTAGTTGTTGACGTCGAACTCGGCGCCGCCGCCCTCGACACGCCCCTGCGGAGACCCTGTTGAGCCGCCGCCGGGGAATCCGCCGCCCTGGTTGCCGCCGTTGCCCTGCTGGTCCTGCTGGAACTGGCCCTGGCGGAACTGGCCGCTGACCTTGATGACCTGGAGGCTCAGTCCGCCGACGGCGTCCGAGACGCCCTTCTGTGTACCGACCTTGGAGACCGTGGAGGCGGCCAGGGTCTGGAAGCCCTGGACCATCACCCGGTCGCTGCTCTGCTCCGCGTCGGAGTCGTTGTCCTGCGCGTCGAACTGGAAGCGCGGGCGCTGGGCGTCGCCGCTGCCGGTCTGGGCCGCGGCGGCCTTGGTGACGGTCATGTCGGTGCCGAGTCCGTACAGCGACTCGAGAACCTTGTCCTGCGCCTTCGACATGCCCGAGGACACGGAGGTGACCACGATGACCAGGGCGATGCCGAGCGCTAGCCCGGAGGCGACGACGAGTGCCGCTTTACGGCGGCGGCGCAGTTCGCGCCTCAGGTAGGTGAAGAACATGGCCGCAAGCTAGGTACACCGCGTGATGACGGGATAAGTCCTGCATAAGAGATGCATGAGAAGCTTGTGATCGGCATCGGAAACCGGCGTCAACAGCCTTGGGAAACGCAGAGGGTGGCCGCTCGCAGGAGCGGCCACCCTCGTCACACGGGGAGTTGGTGGTCAGGTCGGATCAGACCGGATCAGACCGCCGAACCCGCCTTCCAGTCCGCCCAGTTCATGTTCCAGCCGTTGAGTCCGTTGGCCGGGTCGACGGTCTTGTCGCCGGTGTTCCGGACGTCGACGACGTCACCGATGATCGAGTTGTTGTAGAACCAGGCGCCCTCGGACTTCGAGTCGTTGGCACCCTTGGTGTCGTTCAGGCCGACGCAGCCGTGGCTGACGTTGGCGCTGCCGAAGGTCCCGTCGGAGCTCCAGTAGTTGCCGTGCACGAAGGTGCCGGAGGTGGTCAGCCGGATGGCGTGCGGCACGTCCTTGATGTCGTACTCGCCCTTGCCGTCGTCGTCGGTGAAGCCCACGGTCGCGCCGTTCATGCGCGTCTCCTTGAACATCTCCGACATCACCATCTTGCCCTCGTACGTCTTGTTCTCGGGCGAACCGGCGGAGATCGGGATGGTCCTGACGACCTTGCCGTCCTGGGTGACCTTCATCGTCTTCGTCTTGGCGTCGACGATGGAGACCTGGTTACGGCCGATCTTGAAGGTGACCGTCTTCTGCTGCACGCCGAAGACACCGCTCGCGCCCTCCACGCCGTCGAGCGCCAGCTTCAGCGTGACGGTGGAGTTCTCCTGCCAGTAGTCGTCGGGCCGGCAGTCCATGCGGGTGTCGTTGAACCAGTGGCAGACGATCTCCTGCCCACTGGTCGAGGAGACCGTGACGGCCTTCTGGACGGCCGCCTTCTCGGTGATCGCCTTGTCGAAGTTGATCGACACGGGCATGCCCACACCGACGGTCGAGCCGTCCTCGGGAGTGAAGTAGCCGACGAAGCTGTTCGCGGCGGCGACCGTGGTGAACGAGGCGTTCTCGTGGGCGGCACGGCCCTTCGCGTCCGTCGCCTCCGCCGTCACCTTGTAGGTGGTGGCGCGCTCCAGCTGGGCGCTCGGCTTCCAACTGGTCTTGTCCGCCGATATCTCACCGGCGACAGCGGTACCGTCCGCCGTCGTCATCTCCACGGACGTGAGGGTGCCCTTGGTCACCGCCACCCGGGCGGCGTTGTTGATGGAGGCGTTGTTCGAGCCGTCCCCTGGCGTGATCTTGATCTGGGCCTCGGAGGTCTTCTCGGCCGCCGCCTCGTCGGCCTTGGCCTGAGAGGTGTCGGTGCCGCTGTCGCCCTTGGAGGCACTGTTGCTGTCGCCTCCGCTGCACGCAGAGAGCACCAGCACGCCACCGAGCAGGGCGGACGCGGCCATCAGACCCTTGCGCCGCCTACTGTCCGTCTTCACACGCTTCTCCATCGTTGCCGAATCCCCAACCAAAACCAGCGAGGGTCCCCGTGCGGAACCCGCAAATCCCCGTAACACGCTTCAACGCTACGACCGGTTCGTCCCGTTCCACATTCACTCGATGTGTGGGGCACACCACGTCGCCTGGGTCACAGGGAGCTGTCCGCTCATCCCGTACTCCACCGGGTCGCGTGGTGCCACTGCCGGTCACTGCTTCTCCTGAGACGACGAAACCCCGGTCGGCGGTTGCCGTCCGGGGTCAGGTTTTTCCCCAGCCGTGTCAGCCGCCTACCCGCTCCCCGACCACTTCATCGCCGTCCGCCTCATCATCCTCGTCCAGATCCCAATCCGGCGAATCCGGGTCGTAGTCGATCTCCTCGCTGCTCCAGGAAGCCTGCGCCAGTTCGGTCCCGGGCACCTCACCGACCAGGTCGAACGGGTCCACGAGGTACGCGAGCGCCTCCGCGGTGTCTTCCGTCACAGTGTCCTCGGCGTGCACCCGCTCGTCGGCCGGCATCTCGGTGTCGGCGGCGATCCGCTGCAAAGCGGCCTTCGTCAGGGCGTCCACGTCGTCGACCTCGACGACCAGTTCCACGCGAAGTCGTACAAAACGTGATGTCTCTGATGTGCTCATGGTCGGAGAGCGTACGGCTCTCGGCTCCCGCAACTTTCCCACGACCCGCGCCTTTCATTAGCATCGGGGTCACGGCCAATTCGCCAGCGCCACAAGGGGATCGATATTCCGTGTCATCCGCACGTCGATCGTTGTTGACCGCCACCGCCGCGGGCACCCTCCTGGGTGCCCTGTGGTTCGTCCCGTCCGCCAACGCGACGGCCGAGAAGTCGGTGGAGCAGCGGCACAGAGCGGACACGTCCATGTCCACGATGTCGGAGCACTCCCGGCAGATCTCCATGACGAGCACCACCAGGGCCGTCGGCGCGAACGCGAGGACGAGTACCCGTACCAGCACGAGTACGACGGCCACCACGGCCACCGCCACGACGACCTCGGACTCGGGCGTCGACGACGGCACCCGGCTCGCCGACACCGGCAGCTTCAACACCACGCCGTACGTCGTCGGCGGCACGTTCTGCCTCGGTATGGGCGCCGGGTTCGTGGTGTATTCGCTGCGGCGGGAGCGCCTGGGCTTCTGAGCGGGCCGGGGCCCTGTCCGGCAGCACCGGCAGGGCCCCGGCCCGCTGACCGCGAACGCCTACCGCAGCGGCCCGGTCACCGGCTCCACCGCCGCGACCAGGTGCCCGCCCCGCACGAACGCGTCCGCCGCGGCGAGGTCGGGCGCCAGGAACCGGTCCGGCCCCGGCCCCTCGACGCCCGCCGCCCGTACGGCGTCGATGACGGCCCGGGACGCGGGCGCGGGCGCGAGCCCCTCCCGCAGCTCGATGGCACGCGTGGCCGCGTACAGCTCGACGGCGATGATCCGGGCGAGGTTGTCGACGGCGGTACGGAGCTTGCGCGCCGCCGACCAGCCCATCGACACATGGTCCTCCTGCATCGCGGAGGACGGGATCGAGTCGGCCGAGGCGGGTACGGCGAGCCGCTTCAGCTCGCTGACCAGGGCGGCCTGCGTGTACTGGGCGATCATCAGTCCGCTGTCCACACCGGCGTCGTCCGCGAGGAACGGCGGCAGCCCGTGCGAGCGGTTCTTGTCGAGGAGCCGGTCCGTGCGCCGCTCGGCGATGGATCCCAGGTCGGCCGCGGCGATGGCGAGGAAGTCGAGGACGTACGCCACCGGAGCCCCGTGGAAGTTCCCGTTGGACTCGACCCGCCCGTCGGGCAGGACGACGGGGTTGTCGACGGACGAGGCCAGCTCCCGCTCGGCGACGAGCCGCGCATGCGCCATGGTGTCGCGTCCGGCGCCGGCGACCTGCGGGGCGCAGCGCACGGAGTAGGCGTCCTGGACGCGCGGCGCGCCGTCCTGGTGATGCCCGGTGAGTTCCGAACCCTTCAGCACGGCAAGCATGTTGGCGGCGCTGGCCCCCTGACCGGGGTGCGGCCGGATGGCGTGCAGTTCGGGTGCGAGCACCTTCTCGGTGCCGAGGAGGGCCTCCAGCGAGAGGGCGGCGGTGACGTCGGCGGACTTGTAGAGGGTGTCGAGGTCGGCGAGGGCCATGATCAGCATGCCGAGCATGCCGTCGGTGCCGTTGAGGAGGGCGAGGCCCTCCTTCTCGCGCAGCTCGACGGGCTCGATGCCGTGCGCGGCGAGGAGTTCGGCGGCCGGCTTCACGACCCCGTCCGGCCCGTCCGCGTCGCCCTCGCCCATGAGCGTGAGGGCGCAGTGGGAGAGGGGTGCCAGGTCGCCGGAGCAGCCGAGGGAGCCGTACTCGTGCACGACCGGGGTGATCCCGGCGTTGAGCAGGTCGGCCATGGTCTGCGCGACCTCGGGCCGCACGCCCGTGTGCCCCGAGCAGACGGTCTTGAGCCGCAGGAACATCAGCGCCCGTACGACCTCGCGCTCGACCCGCGGTCCCATGCCGGCGGCGTGCGAGCGGACGATGTTGCGCTGGAGCCGGCCCCGCAGTTCGGGGCTGATGTGCCGGCTCGCGAGGGCACCGAACCCGGTGCTCACGCCGTACACGGGCTCGGGCTTGGCGGCCAGCGCGTCGATGATCCCGCGGGCCTTCGAGAGAGCGGCGACGGCCTCCCCGGACAACTCGATCCGGGCCCCGCCACGCGCCACGGCCAGCACGTCGGCCGCGGTCGCCCCGGACGTCCCCACCACCACAGTGTGCATATCCATATTCAGGAGCGTACGCAGTGAATTCCAGGATGTCACTACCGGGTGGCCGGTACACCCCTTACCTATCCAGCCCGCCCGGCGATCGAGGACAAGGCCCGTTCAGGGCCGGAGCGGGGGTCTGGGGGCGGCAGCCCCCAGTGACGCCCACACGAACACCCCGAACCTCACGCCCGACGCCCACGGAACCGCCGCCGCTCGACGACCGCCTCGCCGGAGGGCTCCTCGGCGAGCCGGACGACCGGGTCGTCGGGGCCCTCGCGCCCCGCGACCACCGGCCGGTCCGCGTGGACCGCCTTCGCCCGGTACTGCGCCGCGTCGGCGAGCCGGAACAACCGCCGAGCCGTCCGCACCGGCCCGATCGCGTCGGCGGTCGACGCGATCCCGCACGCGACCCCTTCCCCCAGCTCCAACTCGGCCGCGCGACGGCACAGTTCGTCCGCCGCCCGGACCACGTCGTCGACAGGCGCACCGACCACCAGCAGACAGAACTCGTCACCCCCGAGCCGCGCGGCGAGGGCGCCGGGCAGCATGGCCCCGCACAGCGACAGCACCGACCCGAACCGTTCGAGGAGCCGGTCGCCGACCGCGTGCCCCAGGGTGTCGTTGACGCGTTTGAGCCCGTTCAGATCGCAGACGACGAGGCTGACCACCGCGCCGTCCCGCCGGTGCCGCTCGATCGCCTCGTCGAGGTGGGCGTCCACGGCACGCCGGTTGGCGAGCCCGGTGAGCGCGTCGGTGAACGCGAGCCGCCGGGCCTCCTCCAACCGCTCGGTCTGGGCGATCCCGGCCGCGACGACGGAGGCCAGGACGGTGGCGAAGTCGGCGTCGGCACGGCCGAAGACGGGGGCACCGACGGGCCGGGCGACATACAGCTCACCCCAGGCCCGGCCGTGCAGCACCACGGGGGCGACGACACAGCAGCCGCGCCCCCGGCGCCGCAGGGCGGCGACACGCTGATGGCAGTACCCGGGGCGGCCGGCCGACGACTCGTGCGCGGGCCCCTCGGCGGTCTCGACCCAGGCGTTGGGCTCACCACCGCCCGCCCACCGCTCGTGCAGGAACTCGGTGATCTCCGGGAACTGGTGCACGGGGTAGGCCTCCGCCTCCGGGAACTCCTCCTCGTCGGCGGCCCGCTCCCCCACGTTCACCAGAACCCGCAGCCGCCCCAGCTCCCGTTCCCAGACCGACAGCGCGGCGAAGTTCCCGGCCAGGGCATGACAGGCGCCGAGCGCGGCGGCACGCCAGGACTCGCGGGAACTCTGCGCCGCGGCCATGCCCTGCGCGAGCGTCACGACGGCATGGAGCCGGCTTTCCTCACCCATTGATCCAGATTAGGAAGGTTTGGGCGGAATGAGACATCGAGAAAGCGAGCAGAGTCCCTTTCAAGGTCGCCGGAGGCGGGAAAGCTACTCCCCCGGCCAGACGGGCGCCCTCTTCTCGGCGAACGCCGCGACCCCCTCCGCCCGATCGCCCGAGAAGGCGACGGAACGCCACGCGGCGTCCTCCACCTCAAGCCCCGCCCGCAGATCCAGCCCGAACCCCAGCCGCAACGCCCGCTTGGCCGCCCGCACCCCCACCGGGGAGTTCGCCGCGATCCGGGACGCCAGTGCCAGCGCCTCCTCCCGGTCGCGCCCCGTCTCCACGAGTACGTCCAGCAGCCCCAGCTCCCGCGCCTCGCCCGACTCCACCCGCCGCGCGGTGAAGATCAGCTCGGCGGCCCGCGCCGCGCCCACCCGCCGGGGCAGCAACTGCGTACCGCCACCCCCCGGAATCACGCCCACGGACACCTCCGGCAACCCCACCACCGCCGTGGAGTCCGCGACGATCAGATCGCAGGACAGCGCCAGCTCGAACCCACCCCCCAGCGCGAACCCGTGCACCGCGGCGACCGTCGGCATCGGCAGCTCCAGTACGCCGGTGTAGGCACCCCGCGCCACCGGCCGCTGCCGGACCAGTTCGGCGTCGGACATCGAGTTCCGTTCCTTGAGGTCGGCGCCGACGCAGAACGCCCGCTCATGGGTGGAGGTCAGCACCACCGCGCGTACGTCACCGTCGGCGGCCAGGGCGGCACACGCGCCGGCGATGGACCGGGCCATGGCGGAGGAGACCGCGTTCATGGCCTTCGGCCGATCGAGGACCAGCTCGGCGACGAACCCGTGCCGCCGCACCACGACGAACTCCCCGAACCGCTCCTCCGACCGCCCCTCGACCCGTTCCTCACCCATGACACCCTCCTGGTTAACGCAGGTTAACTACGGCCGCCCCGATCATCGCAGCCCGCCCACGCCCGGGGGAAGAACGGACGGAGAAGGGACCCTCTCCTCGTTCGGGTGACATGGCACCGATCTCCTGAAATCTCCCTCCCGGGAGCGCATAACGTGCGCACCGCCACGGCGCACCCGGGGCGCGAGCGCAACGGGGAGGGATCGCGATGACGGACACGACGACAAGGCCGGTCGGGACAGGCACACCAAGGCACGCGCAGGTCCCGCCACAGGCCCCGTCCCGCATCCCAGCGCAGTACCAGGCCCCCGCCCGGCCATGGACCCCTCCCCCGCCTCCTTCCGCGCCTCCGGCGTCCGAGGCCCCGCCGACGCCCCTCCTCAACCGCCCCCGGGGCCGGCACCGCAAGCCCCGCCCCCGCAAGGTCCTGCTGGCGGCGGGCGGCTTCGCGCTGGCCGCCGGGGTCCTGAGCCTCGTACGGATGGCGCCCGACGGCGGAATGGGCGTCGGCAGGGCCCAGGCCCAGTCCGACCTGGACACCGACATGAGCGCGGACTCGAACGCTGACTCGAATTCGGACGGGGGCGCCTCGGCCGACCGCACCGGCGACACGGCGTCCGACGTCGGTGGCATCCCCACGGCGAACCCGTCGGCGAGCGCCCCGATGGGCGGCGCGACCTCCGTCCCGACCACGCCCTCGACCGCGCTTCCGACGGCTCTCCCGAGCACGACCGGCCCCTTGCGGCCCTTGCCCCTCGGCGCGCTCCCCACGGCCCTCGGGCCCGCCGCCGACGCCACCACGATCCCGCAGCACCCCAGCACGCCGGCGCCCGTCACCCCGCCCGGCCAGGTGCGGCCGGCGGCCCCGGCACCAGTGGCGCCTCAGCCCCAGCCACAGCCCCCGCAGCAAGGGGCACCGGCCCCCGCGCCGACGCCCGAGCCCCCGCAGGCCCCCGCACCGGCCCCGCAGCCCTCGGCGCCCGGCGGAGTGTGCGTACCGCTCATCGGCCTGTGCGTGGACGCGCTGAACCACCGCCACTGAGCGGAGGGGAACGCGCGCGGCCGGTCCTACGCGACGGGACCGGCCCGCCGGGTCAGCAGCCAGGGCTCGACCACGCCGAGCCCGCGCACGGGCCGCTGCCACATCGGCTGGAGCGCGAAGCGGTACACCGGCGGCTCCTCGCCCTCCTTCTCCGCGGTGGCGGCGGCCTCGGCCGCCTCCGCCTCGGAGGCGGGCGCGTCCCCGGTACGGATCAGCTCCTCCGCGAACGCCGCGTCGACGAGCACGGCGTCCCGCGGCGCTATCGACGTCAACCGCGAGGCCAGATTCACCGTCGACCCGAACACATCACCCATACGGGTGGTCACCGTGCCGAAGGCCATCCCGACCCGCAGCTCGGGCATCGTCTCGTCGTGCGCCATCGTCTCGATCAGCCGCAGCGCGATCTCGGCGGCCACGCCCGGCTCGTCCGCCGCGTACAGCACCTCGTCGCCGAGCGTCTTGACGAGCCGCCCGCCGTTCGCCGCCACCAGGTCGGCGGCCGTGGTCTCGAAGGCCTCGACGAGTTCGCCGAGCTCCTCCTCCTCCATACGCCGGGTCAGCCGCGTGAACCCGACCAGGTCGGCGAAGCAGACGGCGAGCCGCCGGTCGACCATCTCCTCGTCGTCGGCGGCCTGCACGACCCGCCCGGTCGCGGCGGCGAGCTGGCGCCGCCAGACGTACACGATGAACTCCTCCAGCTCGGGCAGGAGCAGCTCGATCAGCGGGTACGTCACCTCGGTGCGTGTCATTCCGGGCTCGGGCGGCTCGGTCAGTCCCTCCAGGAAGGAGTCGATCTGCCACTCGGCCAAACGGGCGGTGGTCTGCCCGGTGGAGCGCGCCACCTGCACGGCCATCGCCTCGCTCAGCAGCCCCGCCTCGACGAGACCGGCGAGCCGGCGCAGCGCGAGGACGTCCGCCTCGGTCAGCGCCTTGGCCTGCCCGATGTCGGCGAAACCCATCGCCCGCCAGAAGCGGGACGCCAGCTCCATGGAGACACCGGCACTGCGGGCGGCCTGAAAGGGCGTGTAGCGCCGCTCGGCGCCGAGGATGAGCTGTTCGAGGCGCAGGGCGAGCGGGTCTCCGCCGGTGTCGGCGTCATGGGGGACCCCCCGGTCGAGCGAAGCCGAGAGTGGGGGACCGTCCACCCGGCTGCCCGCCGTGTCGGAGCCCGTGTCGTCGACGGTCACGCCTGCTGCCCTTCCGATCTGTCACGGTCAGATATCGACCGCCCTCAACGATACGGCCTCGCTCCGCCAGGTCCAGCAGGGACGACCTACCCGGTGTTGGTGTGACCGTCACTGGGGGCTGCGCCCCCGGACGGGCTGAAAATGCCGCCCGGCACCGAGAACTTCGAGGGCGCCCGTAAACGGACGGGATAACGGGTGGGCGGGGGGAAATTCCTTAGGCCGGCCGCAGGTGCACCACATCCCCCGCCCCCACCGGCTCCTGCACCCCCTCCTCCGTGGCGAGCACCAGCCTTCCGTCCCCGTCCACGGCAACCGCCTCGCCCACGATGGACCGGTCCCCCGGCAACTCCGCCCGCACCGTCCGCCCCAATGTCGCGCACCCCGCCGCATACGTCTCCTGCAGCCCCGACAACACGGGATCCCCCTCCACCGACCGCCACCGCACGTACCACTGCTCCAGCGACCGCAGCACCGCCCTCAGCAGCGGATCCCGGTCCGTCCCCACCGCCCCGGCCAGCGCCAGCGACCCCGCCGTCGGCACCGGCAGCTCGTCCTCGCGCAGGGTGACGTTGACGCCGATGCCGATCACCACCCCGTCCGCGCCGGACCGCTCCGCGAGGATCCCGCCCGCCTTGCGCTCCGCGCCGCCCACGTTCACCAGCAGGTCGTTGGGCCACTTGAGGGACGTATCGACGCCCGCGGCGCGTGACAGTCCCGTGGCCACCGCGACCCCGGTGAGCAGCGGCAGCCAGCCCCAGCGGGCCACCGGGACCTGCGTCGGCTTCAGCAGTACGGAGAAGAACAGCCCGGAACGGGCGGGCGCCGTCCACTGCCGGTCCAGCCGGCCGCGTCCGGCGGTCTGCTCCTCGGCGAGCAGGATCAGACCCTCCTCCGCCTTGCCCGCGCCCGCGAGGGCGACGAGATCGGCGTTCGTGGACCCCGTACTGCGGACGACCTCCACCCCCGACCAGAGCCCGCCCTCCCGGACCAGGGCCCGGCGCAGCGCGACGGCGTTGAGCGGCGGCCGGTCCAGGTCGGACCAGCGCCCGTCGCTTCCCGCCGCACCCTCCGGTCCTGCTGCGCCCTCGGTGTTGTCTGCGTCGTTGTCTGCGTCATCTCGCGGCGTCATGCAAGCCACACTAGATGTGGTAAACGCCGCACTGCCGATGGGTAGGCCCGCCACTACGCTACGGATGAGTAGCCAACCCCCCCTTCTGAGCACGTCACTCTTTGCAGGGAGCCGCATCCCGATGGCCGAGCCGGTACAGCCGCAACAGATCGACATCCACACCACCGCGGGCAAGCTCGCCGACCTGCAACGCCGCGTCGAGGCGGCGACGCACGCCGGATCGGGACGGGCTGTCGAGAAGCAGCACGCCAAGGGCAAACTGACGGCCCGTGAGCGGATCGAACTGCTCCTCGACGAGGACTCGTTCGTGGAGCTGGACGAGTTCGCCACGCACCGCTCGACCAACTTCGGGCTGGAGAACAACCGCCCGTACGGAGACGGTGTGGTGACCGGTTACGGCACCGTCGACGGCCGTCCGATCGCCGTGTTCTCGCAGGACTTCACCGTGTTCGGCGGCGCGCTGGGCGAGGTGTACGGCCAGAAGATCGTCAAGGTCATGGACTTCGCGCTGAAGACCGGCTGTCCGGTCATCGGCATCAACGACTCGGGCGGCGCCCGTATCCAGGAGGGCGTGGCGTCCCTGGGCGCGTACGGCGAGATCTTCCGCCGCAACACCCATGCGTCCGGGGTCATCCCGCAGATCAGCCTGGTCGTGGGCCCCTGCGCGGGCGGAGCCGTGTACTCCCCGGCCATCACCGACTTCACGGTCATGGTCGACCAGACCTCGCACATGTTCATCACCGGCCCGGACGTCATCAAGACGGTCACCGGCGAGGACGTCGGCTTCGAGGAACTGGGCGGCGCCCGCACCCACAACTCCGCCTCGGGCGTGGCCCACCACATGGCCGGCGACGAGAAGGACGCCATCGAGTACGTCAAGCAGCTGCTGTCGTACCTGCCGTCCAACAACCTCAGCGAGCCCCCGCTGTTCCCGGAGGAGGCGGACCTCGCCGTCACGGACGAGGACCGCGAGCTGGACGTCCTGATCCCGGACAGCGCGAACCAGCCGTACGACATGCACACGGTGATCGAACACGTCCTGGACGACGCCGAGTTCTTCGAGACCCAGTCCCTTTTCGCGCCCAACATCCTCACCGGGTTCGGCCGGGTGGAGGGCCGGCCGGTCGGGATCGTCGCCAACCAGCCGATGCAGTTCGCGGGCTGCCTCGACATCGACGCCTCGGAGAAGGCGGCCCGCTTCGTCCGTACGTGCGACGCCTTCAACGTCCCGGTCATCACCTTCGTGGACGTCCCCGGCTTCCTGCCGGGCGTCGACCAGGAGCACACGGGCATCATCCGCAGGGGCGCGAAGCTGATCTACGCCTACGCCGAGGCGACCGTCCCCCTCATCACGGTCATCACCCGCAAGGCCTTCGGCGGCGCCTACGACGTCATGGGCTCCAAGCACCTGGGTGCCGATCTCAACCTCGCCTGGCCGACCGCCCAGATCGCCGTGATGGGCGCCCAGGGCGCGGTCAACATCCTCCACCGCCGCACGATCGCCGAGGCGGAGGCGAACGGGGAGGACCTGGAGGCCGTCCGCGCCCGCCTGATCCAGGAGTACGAGGACCACCTCCTCAACCCCTACATCGCGGCCGAACGCGGCTACGTGGACGCGGTGATCCTGCCGTCCGACACCCGCCGCCAGGTCGTACGGGGCCTGCGCCAGCTCCGTACGAAGCGCGAGTCCCTGCCGCCGAAGAAGCACGGCAACATCCCCCTCTAGACCGTCCGGACCGACCGCTCAGACAGTTCAGGAGCCGTTGTGAACATCAAGGTCGTACGGGGCAATCCGACCCCCGAGGAGCTCGCCGCCGCCCTGGCGGTGGTCCGAGCCCGCGCCGTGGCGGCGTCCTCCACGGCACCTGGCACCCCCGGCACGAAGGACGCGTGGTCGGATCCGGCAAGGATCACCACCCAGCACCTGCCCCACCCAGGTCCGTCGTCCTGGGGCCGGACCTACTGGCCAGGCTGAGCAACCGCGCCCCCGACAGGGGCGCGGGGCTGTATCGATATGCGGCTCCGCCGCGATGGGGGTCCCCCCGCTCGAGCGAAGCCGAGACTGGGGAGGGAGCGACCAGCCCCCGCCGGCCCGCAGCAAACGATGCGCATAGCGGGGGCAAGTTGAGTACGCGTACTCAGGCGCCCCCCACCCGCCAAGCCCCACGCTAGTGGAATGCTGTGGTCCGACCCCGAGAACGAGCCGCCGAAGGAACTGCGCGACGCGCAGCAGATGCTTCGGCGGCTCGGGTTTCTCATGGCGCTGGCGATGCTGCTCGCGATGATCGTCCTCGGCGTGCTGTAGGACCTGTCCGGGCCCCGTACCCCGCCGATACCCTGGCCGCATGACCGATGATCAGCCGCGCCGCCGTCTCGTGCTCGCCTCCCAGTCCCCCGCCCGGCTCAACCTGCTCAGGCAGGCCGGACTCGACCCCGAGGTGATCGTCAGCGGGTTCGACGAGGACGCCGTGACCGCGCCGACCCCCGCCGAACTGGCCCTCGCCCTCGCCGAGGCCAAGGCCGCCGTGGTGGCCGCACGGCCCGAGGTGCACGGCGCGCTGGTGATCGGCTGCGACTCCGTCCTCGACCTGGACGGCGAGGCGTACGGCAAGCCCACCGACGCCGAGGAGGCCACCGCCCGCTGGAAGTCGATGCGCGGCCGGGCGGGCACCCTGGAGACCGGGCACTGCGTCCACGACACGGCGACGGGGCGCTCCGTCTCGGCCACCGCGTCCACCGTGGTCCGCTTCGGCGAGCCGACGGACGAGGAGATCGCCGCGTACGTCGCCTCGGGCGAGCCCCTCCACGTCGCCGGAGCGTTCACGCTCGACGGCCGCTCGGCGCCGTTCATCGACGGCATCGACGGCGGCCACGGCAACGTCATCGGCATCAGCCTGCCACTCGTACGCAGGCTGCTCGCCGAACTCGGCGTCGGAATCACGGAGTTGTGGACGCCCCGGGAGAAGTAGCCGGGGCGGAGGGAGACGCTCAGGGGGCGGTGGGGGTCGGCTGGGGCGTCAACGGGGAAGTGTCCTCGGGGGGCTCGGTCGCGGTGGGGTTCTGCTTGTCGTACGTCATCAGCAGGAGCACCACCAGCGTCAGCACCACGATCATGGCCAGGAACGCCGGCACACCCACCAGCCCCCAGACGAACGCGCCCAGCAGCGCGTGCACCACGGCAACGCTGATCAGCAGGATGCGGCCGAGCCCGGCCGGGGAGCGGTCACGCCAGGCGACGAGCAGGGCCACCACACCGCACAGCGCGAAGTAGGCGCCGAACAGCACACCGCCGACCTTCGAGGACACGGCCATCATGTCCGGGTCGAGGCCGGCGAGGGACATCTTCTGGCGGCCCACCACGATCCCCAGGAACCAGTTCAGCGCGGCAATACCGAACGCCTCCACGAAGAGGACGATCGCGACGATCCATGCCACCGGTCTGCGGACCACCGGCCCCCACCCACTTTCGACTGCGCACGGTCGCCGCTCAGGCGCCGCACGAGCAAGGCTGCTGTTACCACTACTACGTTCAGTTCGTACTACGTTCGGTACAGCGCGAACGCTACTAACGGGTAAACGCGCGGACAAGGGTTCGGCGGAGGTTCCTCGGCGGGCAGCGAATCATTGGGCCGTTCGTAGGGAGTCCACAAAGAATCCGCGTGGGCCGCAGCACGCTCTCACAGAGACCTTGACCACATCAGGGGGCTAGGGTTTCCCGATGGAGTCCCGCGTACATAGGTGCGACAAGGGATTTCACGGGTAGGGCGAGCCTCGCATCACGCTCCGTGTGGGCAAGCTCACCAGTGGGGACGGGTCGATGCGCCGTGTCGGCAGTCCCTAAACTCGGCTTGTTTCAAGGAGGGAGCCTCAATCGTGCGCAAGGTGCTCATCGCCAACCGTGGCGAAATCGCTGTCCGCGTTGCTCGGGCCTGCCAGGATGCCGGGATCGCGAGCGTGGCCGTGTACGCCGACCCCGACCGGGACGCACTTCATGTGCGTGCCGCGGATGAGGCGTTCGCTTTGGGCGGTGACACCCCGGCGACCAGCTATCTCGACATCGCCAAGGTGCTCCAGGCCGCCAAGGACTCAGGGGCGGACGCGATCCATCCCGGATACGGCTTCCTCTCGGAGAACGCCGACTTCGCCCAGGCCGTCATCGATGCCGGTCTCACCTGGATCGGCCCGCCCCCGCAGGCCATCCGCGACCTCGGCGACAAGGTCGCCGCCCGCCATATCGCCCAGCGTGCCGGGGCACCCCTGGTCGCCGGCACCCCCGACCCCGTCTCCGGCTCGGACGAGGTCGTCGCCTTCGCCCGGGAGAACGGCCTGCCCATCGCGATCAAGGCGGCCTTCGGTGGCGGCGGACGCGGTCTGAAGGTCGCCCGGAACCTCGAAGAGGTGCCCGAGCTGTACGACTCGGCGGTCCGCGAGGCGGTCGCCGCCTTCGGACGCGGCGAGTGCTTCGTCGAGCGCTACCTCGACAAGCCCCGGCACGTCGAGACCCAGTGCCTGGCCGACTCCCACGGCAACGTGGTCGTCGTCTCCACGCGTGACTGCTCGCTCCAGCGCCGCCACCAGAAGCTGGTGGAGGAGGCTCCGGCACCGTTCCTCTCCGAGGCGCAGGTGGCGGAGCTGTACTCGTCCTCCAAGGCGATCCTGAAGGAGGCCGGCTACGTCGGCGCCGGAACGGTGGAGTTCCTGGTCGGCGTCGACGGCACGATCTCCTTCCTGGAGGTCAACACCCGTCTGCAGGTCGAGCACCCGGTCACCGAGGAGGTCGCCGGCATCGACCTCGTGCGCGAGATGTTCCGTATCGCCGACGGCGAGGAACTCGGTTACGGCGACCCCGAACTGCGCGGTCACTCCTTCGAGTTCCGTATCAACGGCGAGGACCCCGGCCGCGGCTTCCTGCCCGCCCCGGGCACCGTCACCACCTTCGCGCCGCCCTCGGGCCCCGGTGTCCGCCTCGACGCGGGCGTCGAGTCCGGCTCGGTCATCGGTCCCGCCTGGGACTCCCTGCTGGCCAAGCTGATCGTCACCGGCGCCACCCGCGAGCAGGCCCTGCAGCGGGCCGCCCGCGCACTGGCCGAGTTCCAGGTCGAGGGCATGGCCACCGCCATCCCCTTCCACCGCGCGGTGGTCGCCGACCCCGCCTTCGCGCCCGAACTCACCGGCTCCGACGCCCCGTTCACGGTCCACACCCGGTGGATCGAGACCGAGTTCGTCAACGAGATCCCGGCCTTCGCCGCGCCCGCCGATGTCGAGGTGGACGAGGAGGCGGGCCGCGAGACCGTGGTCGTCGAGGTCGGCGGCAAGCGCCTGGAGGTCTCCCTCCCCATCTCGCTGGGCATGTCCCTGGCCCGCACCGGCCTCGCCGCCGGTGCCAAGCCCAAGCGCCGCGCCGCCAAGAAGTCCGGCCCGGCGGCCTCCGGCGACACCCTCGCCTCCCCGATGCAGGGCACCATCGTCAAGGTCGCCGTCGAGGAGGGCCAGGAGGTCAAGGAAGGCGACCTGGTCGTCGTCCTGGAGGCCATGAAGATGGAACAGCCCCTCAACGCCCACAAGGCCGGCACCATCAAGGGCCTCGCCGCCGAGATCGGCGCCTCCCTCACCTCGGGTGCACCGATCTGCGAGATCAAAGACTGACCGTACGACGTCACAAGGCGCCCGGTGGACTGAGCGATCAGCCCACCGGGCGCTTCTTGTTCCTGGCGTACGGTGCGCGCAGCGCCCGTACGCCAGGAGGGGCGCGGGGAACTGCGCGACCAGCCCCCACCGGGCCCGCACCCGGCAAACAACCGCATCCCTACGGCGACCGGCCAATGGCATGCTGAACCCACGGAGCACGTACAGGAAGGGCAGGTGACCCCATGGCCCAGCCGCCGGCAGGCCTCCGTGCGGACGCCCGCCGCAACTACGAGCGCCTCCTCACCGAGGCACGCTCCGCCTTCGCCGAGCACGGGACGGACGCCTCGCTGGAGGACGTCGCACGGCGCGCCGGCCTCGGCATCGGCACCCTCTACCGCCACTTCCCCAACCGGCACGCCCTGTTGAGCGCCGTCTTCGAGGACGCGGTGAGCGACCTGCTGGCCCGCTCCCGCGAACTGCTGACCGACCCGGAGCCGTGCACCGCGCTGGTGACCTGGCTGCGCGAGATCGTCACGCACGCCGGCGAGTACCGCGGCCTGGCACGGGCGCTCATGTCGGTGTCGTACGACGCCGACTCGGCGCTGGCCAGGTGCAGCAACCCGATGCGGGAGGCGGGCGCGGCCCTGCTCGCCCGCGCCCAGCGGGCCGGCACCCTGCGCACCGACGTCTCCATCGGCGACCTGCTCCAGCTCACCAACGCGATCGCGCTGGCGGCCGAGGAGACCCCGGACGACCCGGACCTGGCCGACCGCCTCCTGACCCTGACACTGCGGGGCCTGAAGGCCGTACCCGGGTAACCCGGTTCGTACGGCCCGATCCTGACGGCCCGTTCCCGGCGACCCGTCCTACGAAGGTCAGCGGCGGCGGAGGTCTGCCACCCGGGCCCGTTCCCGCTCGCGCTCACCGGGTCCGCCGGGCTGCTCGCCCAGCATCGTGCCGCGCAGCGGATGGCCCGCCGCGCCACCGGGGAGCTGTCCCCGGCGCGGGTTGGGAAGCGGTACGTCCCGGCGCTGCTGGCGTCCCGGGACGTGCTCACCGCCCTGTTGCCCGTTTCCCGAGGAGTTGTTGCCCGAGCCCGACGATCCGGCCACGGCGATCTGCACCCCCTGGTCGGCCAGGGCCTGGAGTTCCGTACCCGCGCGGTCGTCGTGGACGGGCGGTTCGTCGGTGACGAGACGGGTGATCACATCCGTGGGCACGGTCTGGAACATGGTGTCCGAACCGAGCTTGGTGTGATCGGCGAGCACGACGACCTCGGCGGCGGCCTGCACCAGCGCGCGGTCGACGGACGCCGACAGCATGTTGGAGGTGGACAGTCCGCGTTCGGCGGTGAGCCCGCTTCCGGAGAGGAAGGCCTTGGACACCCGCAGCCCGTGCAGGGACTGCTCGGCGCCGCTGCCGACCAGGGCGTAGTTGGAACCGCGCAGAGTGCCGCCGGTCATCACGACCTCCACTCTGTTCGCGTGGGCCAACGCCTGGGCCACCAACAGGGAGTTGGTGACGACGGTCAGCCCGGGGACCCGCGCGAGCCGGCGTGCCAGCTCCTGCGTGGTGGTCCCCGCCCCGACCACGATGGCCTCGCCCTCTTCGACGAAGCTCGCGGCGAGGTCGGCGATGGCCGTCTTCTCGGCGGTCGCGAGATGGGATTTCTGCGGAAAGCCGGACTCTCGCGTGAACCCGCCCGGCAATACCGCACCGCCATGCCGGCGGTCGAGGAGTCCTTCTGCCTCCAGTGCGCGCACGTCCCGCCGTACGGTCACTTCGGAGGTCTGGACGACGCGGGCGAGCTCACGGAGCGACACGGCTCCATTGGCACGCACCATTTCGAGGATCAATTGACGACGTTCTGCAGCGAACACGAAACTGACAGTAACCCCAACGACCGTCTGCTTTCAGCAGTTTGCGCCGAATAGCAGAAGTTGTTCACATGGGGCTACGGGAAGTGGTATACGCGCCTATCTCCCCTGCCTATGCCGCAGGAATGGGCCGCACACCACCGTGACCAGCGGGAAGTCGCTCCCCTCGCCGCCTCCCGGCCGTCAGGCCTCGCCCGCCGCCTTGCGCGTGTGAAGCTGCCGGGCGACCTCGGCGATCGATCCCGAAAGGGACGGATAGACCGTGAACGCGTTCGCGATCTGCTCGACCGTCAGATTGTTGTCGACGGCGATCGAGATCGGGTGGATGAGTTCGGAGGCGCGCGGCGACACGACACACCCGCCGACGACAATCCCGGTGCCCGGCCGGCACATGAGCTTGACGAAACCGTCCCGGATCCCCTGCATCTTCGCGCGCGGATTGCGCAGCAGCGGCAGTTTGACGACCACGGCCTCGATCTTGCCACCGTCGACATCGGCCTGGGTGTAGCCGACGGTCGCGATCTCGGGGTCGGTGAAGACGTTGGAGGAGACGGTCTTCAGGTTGAGCGGGGCCACCGCGTCGCCGAGGAAGTGGTACATGGCGATACGGCCCTGCATGGCGGCGACGGACGCGAGGGCGAAGACGCCGGTCACGTCACCGGCGGCGTACACACCCGGGGCGGTCGTCCGCGACACCTTGTCGGTCCAGATGTGCCCGGAGTCACGGAGCTTGACCCCGGCCTCCTCCAGGCCCATCCCGGCACTGTTGGGAATCGCGCCGACGGCCATCAGACAGTGCGAGCCGGTGATGACACGCCCGTCGGAGAGGGTGACCTCGACCCGGTCGCCGACGCGCTTGGCGGACTCGGCGCGGGAGCGGGCCATGACGTTCATGCCACGGCGCCGGAAGACCTCTTCGAGGACGGCGGCGGCGTCGGGGTCCTCACCCGGCAGCACCCGGTCGCGCGACGACACGAGGGTCACCTTGGACCCGAGTGCCTGGTAGGCGCCGGCGAACTCGGCGCCGGTGACACCGGACCCGACCACGATGAGCTCCTCGGGCAGCTCGGTGAGGTCGTAGACCTGGGTCCAGTTGAGGATGCGCTCCCCGTCGGGCTGCGCGTCGGCCAGCTCGCGCGGGTGTCCGCCGGTGGCGATCAGCACGGCGTCGGCGACGAGCGTCTCCTCGCTGCCGTCCACGGCGCGTACGACGACCTTCCGGGAGCCGTCGATGCCCTGCATGCCGTCGAGCCGACCGCGCCCGCGCAGGACGCGCGCACCGGCCCGGGTGACGGAGGCGGTGATGTCGTGCGACTGGGCGAGGGCGAGGCGCTTCACCCGTCGGTTGACCTTGCCGAGATCGACACCGACGACGCGGGCGGCCTGCTTGTCGGGTGGGGTGTCGTCGGCGACGATGATCCCCAGCTCCTCGTACGACGAGTCGAAGGTGGTCATCACCTCGGCCGTGGCGATCAGGGTCTTCGACGGGACGCAGTCGGTCAGCACCGACGCCCCGCCCAGACCGTCGCAGTCGACGACGGTCACCTCCGCGCCGAGCTGCGCTGCCACCAGCGCCGCTTCGTAGCCGCCGGGTCCGCCACCAATGATCACGATCCGAGTCACATACCCCATTGTCCCGTACGCGCCGAGGTGCCGACGCCCCGGGGCCGCCGCACGGGTCCGGGGCGGGCATCAGGGGGACCGCCGACGGGTCCGGCGCGGGCGGGGGCGGACACCTGTACGGGTACAGAAGGGACGTGTGCTGCCGGAGTGACGGCCGTGTCCGCTGCCGTACTCTCGATCCATGTCGCTCTACGCCGCCTACGCCGGCAATCTCGACGCGCGGCTCATGACGCGCCGCGCACCGCACTCGCCGCTGCGCGCCACCGGCTGGCTGACCGGCTGGCGGCTGACCTTCGGCGGCGAGCACATGGGCTGGGAGGGCGCCCTCCCCACGATCGTCGAGGCACCGCGCTCCCAGGTCTTCGTCGCCCTGTACGAGATCGCCCCGCTCGACGAGGACTCGCTGGACCGCTGGGAGGGCGTGGGCCTCGACATCTACCGCCGGATGCGGCTGCGCGTCGACACGCTGGAGGGCGAGGAACCGGCGTGGGTGTACGTCCTCAACGGGTACGAGGGCGGCCTGCCGTCGGCCCGGAACCTGGGCGAGATCGCCGACGCGGCGGAGTCGGCGGGGGCGCCGCACGACTATGTGATGGAACTGAGAAAACGTCCCTGTTGAGGGCCGTCGGCCGGGTGCCGTTGGAAACGACAAGACAACGATCGCCCTCCCGCAACCTCCGTCATCTACGCGCGTAGGCTCGAACCGGATACCCTCATGCGCGTGAACGCATCTCTTCTTCCGGACGACATCCAGGGCGACCCCTACTCCGCCGCCGACGCCGCTGCCGCGCGCCTGCGGGAGCTCACGGGCGCCGAGACCCACGACGTCGCCCTCGTGATGGGCTCCGGCTGGGCACCGGCCGTGGACGCCCTGGGCGACCCCGAGGCCGAGTTCCAGGTCACCGAGCTGCCGGGGTTCCCGCCGCCGGCGGTCGAGGGCCACGGCGGCAAGATCCGCTCGTACCGGATCGGTGACAAGCGCGCGCTGGTCTTCCTGGGCCGCACGCACTACTACGAGGGGCGGGGCGTCGCGTCCGTGGCGCACGGTGTCCGTACCGCCGTGGCCGCCGGCTGCAAGACCATCGTCCTGACCAACGGCTGCGGCGGCCTGCGCGCCGACATGCGCCCCGGCCAGCCGGTCCTGATCAGCGACCACATCAACCTCACGGCGACGTCCCCGATCGTCGGCGCGAACTTCGTCGACCTGACGGACCTGTACTCGCCGCGGCTGCGTGCCCTGTGCAAGGAGATCGACCCCAGCCTTGAGGAGGGCGTGTACGCCCAGTTCACGGGCCCGCACTACGAGACGCCGGCCGAGATCCGGATGGCGCGGGTCATCGGCGCGGACCTGGTCGGCATGTCGACGGTGCTGGAGGCGATCGCGGCGCGGGAGGCCGGCGCCGAGATCCTGGGCATCTCGCTGGTGACGAACCTCGCGGCGGGCATGACGGGCGAGCCCCTGAACCACGAGGAGGTCCTCCAGGCGGGCCGCGACAGCGCCACCCGCATGGGCGCCCTGCTGACCCAGGTCCTGGACCGCCTGTAACGCTTGGTCCGCCCCCGCCCCCTCATTTCAGCCCGTCTGGGGGTCCCCCCTCTGGGGGAGATTGAGGACGAGCGCGTTCAGCGCGAAAGAGGGGTCTGGGGGCGCAGCCCCCAGGTACAGGATGGGACGGGCAGGGGCGGCGGGGGCGAGAACAATGGGCCCGCACCCGACCACGCACCGCACCGCACCGCAAAACCACAACGAGAGGCACGACGTGCACGACGACGAACTCATCGCACGCGCCAAGGCGTGGCTGGCCGAGGACCCCGACGCCGAAACCCGTGAGGAACTCGCCAAGCTCATCGACGCCCAGGACCTCCCCGAACTCACCGCCCGCTTCACCGGCACCCTCCAGTTCGGCACCGCGGGTCTCCGCGGCGAACTCGGCGCCGGCCCCATGCGCATGAACCGCTCGGTCGTCGTCCGCGCCGCCGCCGGCCTCGCCGCGTACCTCAAGGCGAAGGGCCGAACCGACGGCCTCGTCGTCATCGGCTACGACGCCCGCCACAAGTCGGCCGACTTCGCCCAGGACACCGCCGCCGTGATGACCGGCGCCGGTCTGCGCGCTGCCGTCCTCCCCCGCCCCCTCCCCACCCCCGTACTGGCGTTCGCCATAAGGCACCTCGGCGCCGTCGCGGGCGTGGAGGTCACCGCCAGCCACAACCCGCCCCGCGACAACGGCTACAAGGTGTACCTGGGCGACGGTTCCCAGATCGTCCCGCCGGCGGACGCGGAGATCGCCGCCGAGATCGACGCCGTACGCGCCCTCGCCGACGTCCCCCGCCCCACCACCGGCTGGGAGACCCTCGACGACACCGTCCTGAACGCCTACCTGGCCCGTACGGACGCCGTCCTCACGCCCGGCTCCCCCCGTACCGCCCGCACGGTCTACACCGCGATGCACGGCGTCGGCCTGGAGACCCTCCTCGCGGCCTTCGCCCGGGCCGGTTTCCCCGCCCCCGAACCGGTCGCCGAACAGGCCGACCCCGACCCGGACTTCCCGACCGTCGCCTTCCCCAACCCGGAAGAGCCCGGCGCGATGGACCTCGCCTTCGCGAAGGCCCGTGAGACGAACCCGGACCTGATCATCGCGAACGACCCGGACGCGGACCGCTGCGCGGTGGCCGTACCCGGCGGCGACGGCTGGCGCATGCTGCGCGGCGACGAGGTCGGCGCCCTCCTCGCCACCCACCTGGTCCGGCACGGCGCGCGGGGCACGTTCGCCGAGTCGATCGTCTCCTCGTCCCTCCTGGGCCGGATCGCCGAGAAGGCGGGTCTGCCGTACGAGGAGACCCTGACCGGCTTCAAGTGGATCGCCCGTGTCGACGGCCTGCGCTACGGCTACGAGGAGGCCCTCGGCTACTGCGTGGACCCCGAGGGCGTACGCGACAAGGACGGCATCACCGCCGCGCTCGCCATCACGGAACTCGCCTCCGAGCTGAAGGCCGAGGGCCGTACGCTCCTCGACCTGCTCGACGACATCGCGGTCGAGCACGGTCTGCACGCCACGGACCAGCTCTCGGTCCGCGTCGAGGACCTCTCGGTCATCGCGAACGCCATGCGCCGGCTGCGCGAGCGGCCCCCGACCGGCCTCGCGGGCCTGCCGATCACGAAGGCCGAGGACCTGACCCGGGGCACGGAGACACTCCCGCCCACGGACGGCCTGCGCTACACGCTCGACGGCGCCCGCGTCATCGTCCGCCCCAGCGGTACGGAGCCCAAGCTGAAGTGCTACCTGGAGGTCGTCCTCCCGGTGCCCACGCACGCGGATCTCCCGGCGGCCCGCGCGAAGGCGACGGACCTGCTGGAGACGATCAAGCGGGATCTCTCCGCGGCGGCGGGCATCTGAGCCGCAGCCCGGCGGACGTACAGGAATCCCGCACCGAACCCCTCACCCTCGATGGGGTGCCCCCGACCGGAGGCACCCCATCGAGTGATTTGCGCACGCTCGCTGACGCGCGCTCCACCACGGACCCCGCCCCCGGGGAACGGTGACCGGGTATATCGCCCCGTCGCCCCGTACCTGGAGCCGCCCCGTGTCCTCGACGGTCACCCGGCCGAAGCCCGCCCCGACCGCCACGACCACCGCCCCACCCGCCCGGCGCCCCTTCCCGGCCCTCCCTGCCCTCCTGACCCGCCGAATCCTCCGGGCCTTCCGTCACGCGGCCCCCGCCCTTCTCGCCTACACGGCGGTCCGCGTCACCGGCCTGCTCCTCCTCTCCCTGTGGGCGCACCGCCAGCACCACGGCGTCTGGCCGATCCTGGCCACCCAGTGGGACGCCGACTGGTACCTGGGCATCGCCGACCACGGCTACCCGCGCACCCTGGGCACCGCCCACGACGCGGGCAGCCTGGCCTTCTTCCCGCTCTACCCGGCCCTCGTCAAGGCGCTCGCCGTCCTCACCCCGGGCACCCGGGCGAGTACGGGTCTGGCTCTCGCCGTCGTCGCGTCGCTCGTCGCCGCGTGGGGCGTCTTCGCGGTCGGGGAGCGCCTGCACGACCGCCGGACGGGCATCCTCCTGGCCACGCTGTGGGCGGCGTTCCCGGTGGGCGCGGTCCAGTGGATGGGGTACACGGAGTCCCTGTTCACGGCGCTGGCCGCCTGGTCGCTGCACGCGGTGCTCACCGGCCGCTGGCTGTGGGCGGCCTCGCTGGCCGTTTTCGCCGGGCTGACCCGCCCCACCGGGGTCGCCGTGGCCGCCGCCGTATCGCTCACGGCACTCGTTACCCTCCTCCTCCGCCGCCGCTCGCCCTCCCTCCGTGTCCTCACGGCCGCCGTCCTCGCCCCGCTCGGCTGGCTCGGGTACGTCGGCTGGGTGGGCCTGCGGCTGGGCCGCTGGGACGGCTACCTCGTCGTACAGCGCCTGTGGCGCCAGGACCTGGACGGGGGCGCGCTGACCCTGCGCAGAATGCGGGAGCTGCTGATGTACGACTCGACGCCCGAGCTGTTCCTGGTGATGGTGACCGCGGTCCTGCTGGGGGCGGCCTGCCTCTTCGTCCTGTCGGTCCGGGACCGCCAGCCCCTCCCGCTCCTGGTCTTCACGGGCGTTCTGCTGGCGATCGTCCTGGGCAGCGGCGGTGTCTACTACCCCCGCGCCCGCTTCCTCGTCCCGGCCTTCCCGCTGCTGCTGCCCCTCGCGGTCCATCTGGCCCGCGCCTCCCGCAGCTTCCGCGCGTGCGCGATCACGGCGGCGGTGGCGCTGTCGGCGTACTGCGGCGCGTACATGCTCCTGGTCTGGCCGAGCGCGCCCTGAGGTCTGCCCGGCGGACCATGCCGGAGCCGCGGGGCCCGGCGCGCCCGGTGCCGTGCTCTCAGCGCGCCGCCACCAACGCCACCACCCACACCGCCGCCAGTACCGCGGCCGACGGCCAGAGCGGCCGTCCCCGTTCCGCCTCGCCGCTCTCACCGGTCGGCCGCAGTTCGGGGTCGAGGCGCATGGCGGTCAGTTCGGCGGCCAGGGCGTCGTACGGGTGGGTCAGCCCCCGGCGTCGCTGGAGCCGGCCCCAGCGGGGCGCGAAGACCGACCAGGCGCCGTCCTGCCAGTCGATCTTCAGTTCCAGCGACCGGCGGCGTACGAAACGGAGGCCGTCCCAGGGCACATGCCGGGGCCCGCGCAGCCCGTTGATCCAGATGCCGGACCGGTCGGCGGTGACGCGCCAGGCGAGCTTCATCGAGACGTTGGCCGCGCCGAACAGCCCGAGCAGGAGGAGGAACACCAGCTTCCACGTCGAGTGGTCGGGCTCGTAGATCCAGTCCAAGGCCAGCCACAGGCCCCACAACACGACAAACGCGGTGCCCAGCCAGTCCAGCCACCCCGCCCGCCAGCGCCGCACCGTGCCGGGCATCGCCTGTTGCCCGGCCAACTCCCGCCCCTGA
This sequence comes from Streptomyces lacrimifluminis, assembly GCF_014646095.1. GTDB lineage: Bacteria > Actinomycetota > Actinomycetes > Streptomycetales > Streptomycetaceae > Streptomyces > Streptomyces lacrimifluminis. The sequence continues at coordinate 95,486 of NZ_BMMU01000022.1, forward strand.
AGCTCCAGTTGGAAGCTGTCCGCGACGTGTTCGCGGTGCCGGGCGACGCGCCTGCGACCCGCGTCCGGCGACAGCGGCCGGACCGGCCCCGCCGACCACTCCGTGAGCGGCGGCTGCTCGGGATCCTCGTCGGCGCTGACGACGAGCACCTCGGCGCCGTCGAAGGGAGCGCCGTAGAGGACGGCTTCCCGGACCGGCCCGAGGGTGTCGTCGTCAAGGCCGAGAAGCACCCGCCGAAGCTCGTCGTCACCGTCCCCACCGGCCTCGTCATCCCCGTCCCCGTCGCCCTCGTCACCGTCATCGTCGTCGTCCTCGTCGAAGGAGGTGAGATCGACGGTGAACAGGGGCCGCTCGGCGGTGAGATCGTCGGCGGCGTACACCTCGGTGGCGCCCTGGGTGTCGTCGCGTACGAGGACGCGCAGCACCGGCACCGGAGCTCCGCGCAGCGCGCCCGCCCGCTGCCGGCCGAGCCATGCCGAGGCCAGCGCGGTCACCCCGAGGCCGACCAGGAAGACGGTGACGACCCAGGCGCCCTCCTGGTCCTCGGCCGAGCCCCAGAGACCGGCGGTGCTCCCGGTCAGCACGCCGAGCGCGAGCACGACGAACCCCAGCGCGAACAGCAGCCGCCCACGCCGTACGGGCGCCTCGGTGCCCGGCACGAACGCGGCGACGCCCCCGGCGGCCTCCACGGCCCGCTCCAGCTGCTCACCGCGCGCTCGCAACCGTACGGCCACGACAGCCCAGGAGCCCAGCACGACCACCACGCCGAAGCCGGTCAGCGCCCACGACTTCGAGGAGGCCTCCGCGGCGAGGGCGAGCAGCAGCAGGGGCGCGCCGACCCACACGAGCTCGGGCCGGGCGAGCACCCACAGCACGTACACCGCGAACCCGGCCGCGACGAACGGCCACAGGCCGCCGGCCATCGCCACCAGGGCGCCGACGCACAGCACAAGGGTGGCGAGTCCGGCCGCGACCGAGCGGCGCACCCGCAGGAAGGTCCAGCGTGGCGGCAGCGCGGCCGACCAGCCCGCCGCGCGAGCGGTGGTCCAGTCCTGACAGCCGTCGGGTATGGCGGCGGAGGGCAGCCGCAACGACTCGTGCGGGAAAGTCACGCCGGTCAGCCGACCGCGAGCAGAATCGCCAGCAGAACCGCACCCGCGGCAGCGGGCGCCATGATCTCGTACGCCCATTTCACGGTCACCTCGCCCTGTGAGGTGACCGCCTCCGCCCGGGCCTCCCGCAGCCGGTCCAGGTCGTCCATGATCTGGTCGGTCTGCGCGCGGGTCGGACCGGACGGCACCAGGGACGTCCGTCCGCCGGCGCCCCCGGCCTCGCGGTTCTGCCGCAACCTGGCCCGGTTGGCGCGCTTGCGGGCACGCAGCGAGACGGGGACGGCCCAGAGCTGGTACTTGGTGCCGGACTCGACGACGACCTCGTTCGAGTAGCCCGACCGGAACCCGGCGACGGTCCCCCAGGGCAGCACGATGATCCGGAACGGGTTGCGCACGCGCAGCCGGTGATCGTTGGCCAGCACTGCGGGCCGCAGTGTGAAGGCGATCACCAGCGGTACGGCGAGGAGCAGCGCGGCGAGCGCCAGCCACGGGGTCCGCCCATGGCCGACGAACAGCGCGTCGGCGCCGAGCCAGGCCGCGATCCCGAGCAGCAGCACCCCGGCCACGAGGGCGGAGGGTGAGCGGTGGACCCGGTCGGGAGACACGGATTGCGTAGGGCCCTGCACGGGCGACGGTTGGTCCGGGGTCGTCATGCCCCCGATTCTGCCCGACACTCCGAACACCGCCTTCCCAGGCCCGGGCGTTTCAGCCCGTCCGGCGTTTGAGGACGAGGCCGTCCAGGCCGATGGGGGGTCCAGGCCGATGGGGGGTCCAGGCCGATGGGGGTCCAGGCCGATGGGGGTCCAGGGGGCACAGCCCCCTGGCGGGGCCGAAGGGGCGGAGCCCCTGGGGATGGGACGGGTAGGGGCGGTGGGGGCGAAACAAACGGGACGCCCACCCCCACCCACCCCACCCCCACAACCACACCGCCCGGCGATTTCCCGGGGCTGTACAGCCGCTACGCGCGTAGATATGCTCGGCTTGTGACCATGCCCACCACTGCATCCACCGCACTCCCGCTCAAGGACGTGACCGCGTCCGACAGCACGCTGCGCCGCTACCTTCACGGGCTGCCCGGCGTCGACGCGGTCGGCCTGGAGGCGCGCGCCGCCTCCCTCGGCACGCGTTCCATCAAGACGACCGCGAAGGCGTACGCCATCGACCTCGCCATCTCGATGGTCGACCTGACGACGCTGGAAGGCGCGGACACGCCCGGCAAGGTCCGGGCACTCGGCGCCAAGGCGGTCCGCCCCGACCCGACCGACCGCACGGCCCCCGCCACGGCCGCGGTCTGCGTCTATCCCGACATGGTGGCCGTCGCGAAGGAGGCCGTCGCCGGTTCCGCCGTCAAGGTCGCCTCCGTCGCCACCGCCTTCCCCGCGGGCCGCGCCGCCCTCGGCGTGAAGCTGGCCGACGTGCGTGACGCCGTCGCCGCCGGTGCCGACGAGATCGACATGGTCATCGACCGCGGCGCGTTCCTCGCGGGCAACTACCTGAAGGTGTACGAGGAGATCGTCGCCGTGAAGGAGGCCTGCGGGGCGTCCGCCCGGCTCAAGGTCATCTTCGAGACCGGTGAGCTGTCGACGTACGACAACATCCGGCGCGCCTCCTGGCTCGGCATGATCGCCGGGGCCGACTTCATCAAGACGTCCACCGGCAAGGTCGCCGTCAACGCGACGCCCGCGAACACCCTCCTGATGCTGGAGGCCGTACGCGACTTCCGTGCGCAGACCGGCGTCCAGGTGGGCGTGAAGCCTGCCGGTGGCATCCGTACCACCAAGGACGCGGTGAAGTTCCTGGTCGTGGTCAACGAGACCGTGGGCGAGGACTGGCTCGACAACCACTGGTTCCGCTTCGGCGCCTCCTCGCTGCTGAACGACCTGCTGATGCAGCGCCAGAAGCTGGCCACCGGCCGCTACTCCGGCCCCGACTACGTGACGGTGGACTGATCACCATGGCATCCGTTTTTGAGTACGCCCCGGCGCCCGAGTCCCGCGCCGTCGTCGACATCGCCCCCTCCTACGGCCTGTTCATCGACGGCGAGTTCGTGGAAGCCGCCGAGGGCAGGGTCTTCAAGACGGTCTCCCCCTCCACCGAGGAGGTCCTCTCCGAGGTCGCCCAGGCGGGCGAGGCCGACGTCGAGCGTGCGGTGAAGGCCGCCCGCAAGGCCTTCGAGAAGTGGTCGGCGCTGCCCGGCGCCGAGCGCGCGAAGTACCTGTTCCGTATCGCCCGCATCATCCAGGAGCGCTCCCGCGAGCTGGCCGTCCTGGAAACCCTGGACAACGGCAAGCCCATCAAGGAGACGCGCGACGCGGACCTCCCCCTGGTGGCGGCCCACTTCTTCTACTACGCGGGCTGGGCCGACAAGCTCGACCACGCCGGCTACGGCACGAACCCGCGCCCCCTCGGCGTCGCGGGCCAGGTCATCCCCTGGAACTTCCCGCTCCTGATGCTGGCCTGGAAGATCGCCCCGGCGCTGGCGACCGGCAACACGGTGGTCCTGAAGCCCGCCGAGACGACCCCCCTCTCCGCCCTCTTCTTCGCGGACATCTGCCGCCAGGCGGGCCTGCCCAAGGGCGTCGTCAACATCCTTCCCGGGTACGGCGACACGGGCGCCGCGCTCGTCGCGCACCCGGACGTCAACAAGGTCGCGTTCACCGGGTCGACGGCCGTCGGCAAGGAGATCGCCCGCACCGTCGCCGGCACCCGCAAGAAGCTCACCCTGGAGCTGGGCGGCAAGGGCGCCAACATCGTCTTCGACGACGCCCCCATCGACCAGGCCGTCGAGGGCATCGTCACCGGCATCTTCTTCAACCAGGGCCAGGTCTGCTGCGCGGGCTCCCGGCTCCTCGTGCAGGAGTCGGTCCAGGACGAGTTGCTCGACTCGCTCAAGCGGCGCCTGTCCACGCTCCGCCTCGGCGACCCGCTGGACAAGAACACGGACATCGGTGCGATCAACTCCGCCGAGCAGCTCGCCCGGATCACCTCGCTCGTCGAGGCGGGCGAGGCGGAGGGCGCCGAGCGCTGGTCCCCGGCCTGCGAACTCCCGTCCTCCGGCTACTGGTTCGCCCCGACACTCTTCACGAACGTCACCCAGGCGCACACCATCGCCCGCGACGAGATCTTCGGCCCGGTGCTCTCGGTCCTCACCTTCCGCACCCCGGACGAGGCCGTCGCCAAGGCCAACAACACCCAGTACGGCCTGTCGGCGGGCATCTGGACGGAGAAGGGTTCGCGGATCCTCGCCGTGGCCAACAAGCTGCGCGCCGGCGTCGTCTGGTCCAACACGTTCAACAAGTTCGACCCCACCTCGCCCTTCGGCGGCTACAAGGAGTCGGGGTTCGGCCGCGAGGGCGGTCGCCACGGCCTGGAGGCGTACCTCGATGTCTGATCCCCGAGTGGACACACGACCGGACGCACGGTCGGACGCGCGTCTGTCCGTCTTCAAGACCTACAAGCTGTACGTGGGCGGGAAGTTCCCGCGTTCCGAGAGCGGCCGGGTGTACGAGGTGAGCGACGCTAAGGACAAGTGGCTGGCGAACGCGCCCCTGTCCTCCCGCAAGGACGCCCGTGACGCGGTCGTCGCCGCGCGCAAGGCGTTCGGCGGCTGGGCCGGGGCCACGGCGTACAACCGCGGCCAGATCCTCTACCGTGTCGCCGAGATGCTGGAGGGCCGCAGGGAGCAGTTCGTCCGGGAGGTCGCGGACGCCGAGGGCCTGTCGAAGCCGAAGGCGACCGCCCAGGTCGACGCGGCGATCGACCGCTGGGTCTGGTACGCGGGCTGGACCGACAAGATCGCCCAGGTCGTCGGCGGCGGAAACCCGGTGGCGGGGCCGTACTTCAACCTCTCCTCCCCCGAGCCGACCGGTGTGGTGGTCGTCCTCGCCCCCCAGGAGTCGTCGTTCCTTGGCCTGGTGTCGGTGCTCGCCCCGGTGATCGCCACCGGCAACACGGCGATCGTGGTCGCCAGCGAGAAGTCACCGCTTCCCGCCCTCTCCCTCGGCGAGGTGCTGGCCACCTCGGACGTACCCGGCGGAGTCGTCAACATCCTCTCCGGCCGTACGGCGGAGATCACGCCGTCCCTGGCCGCGCACCAGGACGTCAACGCGATCGACCTGGCGGGCGCGGACGAGGTCCTCGCGAAGGAGCTGGAGATCGCGGCGGCCGACAACCTCAAGCGCGTTCTCCGTCCACAGACTGTGGACAGCGCGCAGTGGTTCGCCACCCCGGGCACCGAACGCATGACCGCCTTCCTGGAGACGAAGACGGTCTGGCACCCGACGGGTTCTTTGGGCGCGTCGGGTTCCTCCTACTAGGCCGGCCGCAGGCCACCCAGGAGGGGCGCGGGGCTGCATCTTTTTTGCGGCTCCGCCGCGGGGCGCGACCAGCCACGACGCAGTCGCGCCCGGCATCGGTCAGCAGCTCCCCGCCCCCCTCCCCCACCTCAACCGCCCAAGACCCCCAAGGCCTCCCCCAGCACCGGAATGCGCCCGATCGACTGCGCCTGCGCGACAGGCCCGGTCAGCATCTGCGAAGCAACCGGCTGGAAGTCGGCGAGCTGGGTGGCCACGCCGTTGTCGAGCGGGTCGACGCCCGTACCGGCGAGGGGGTTGGGCTTGAGGCCCTGGACCGGCCCCGTGACATAGCCGACCGTGCCGGTGAGCGCCGCGAGGCCCGACTGCGGGTCGATGTTCCCCAGCGAGGTGGGGCTGGTGCGCATGACGTCCACCGCGGGTCCGCCCTCGGCGGCGGAAGCCGTCGCGGCACCCGCCCCCAGGGCCGCGCCGGTGGCCGCGAGGGCGATCAGGGCGCGCTGGGCGGTGTGGTTCTGGGGGGACGTTCGTCGTGCCATGACTGGTGGCCGCCTTCTGGTGTGTTGAGTAATCAGGACGACACGAAGAGTAGTAGCTGCTCGCCAAGGAGGACGAGGCCGGAGTAGCTCGATCGTGTGACGGTCGACTTCCAGGCTCGCGGCTCGCGGTGCCGTGGACCGTTCGCGTTGGCGTGGTCGTGCGACCTGGGACACCGGGTACGGCGCGTGGGGCCCCTCTGGGGGAGTGCGGGGCCCCCGCTCCACCGGAGGATGGCGAACGGACTCAACTCCCGCTCGGTCCACAGAAAACGGCAGTCGCGGTGTGACGCACCTTCCAATGCCGACCCGCGGGGTCGGCAGGGGGCGCCCGATGCCTCACACTGGTGTCTCGTGACTTCCCACCTGCCCATACCCACGCGAGTCGTGCTGCTCTGCGGCCCTTCAGGCTCCGGCAAGTCCCTCCTCGCGGCCCGTTCCGGTCTCCCGGTCCTGCGGCTCGACGACTTCTACAAGGAGGGCACCGACCCGACGCTGCCGCAGGTCCTGGGAAGCACCGACATCGACTGGGACCACCCCGAGTCATGGGACGCGGACACGGCGGTCGCCGCGATCACCGAGCTGTGCCGCACGGGTCGTACGAACGTCCCGGTGTACGACATCTCGCTGAGCGAACGCACGGGCGAGGAGAGCGTCGAGATCGGCCGGACCCCGCTCTTCATCGCGGAGGGCATCTTCGCCGCCGAGATCGTCGCGCGCTGCCGGGAGGAGGGCGTCCTCGCGGACGCGCTCTGTCTGAGCCGGGGTCCGGCTCGGACGTTCCGCCGACGCTTCCTGCGGGATCTGCGCGAGGGCCGTAAGTCGGTGCCGTTCCTGGTGCGCCGCGGCTGGCGGCTGATGCGCGCCGAACGTTCCATCGTGGCCCGCCAGACGGCCCTGGGCGCCCACGCGTGCGACCGGGACGAGGCGATGGGCAGACTGGCGGACGCGGCGGCGGGCCGCCGCACCCAGCCGAGCACGGCAGCCTCCTGACCCCCGCGATCACCCGGCACACGCCGCACGCACACGCGCGCAAGGAACACACGCACACGAAAAGCGGGACTGGACGGACCCCCCGGCCCTCCAGTCCCGCTTCTTTTGTGCTTCCCCCGTGTGGTGCCACCCCCGCGGCCCCCCAGCCCCGGTGGTGTTCCCCCCTGGTGATGCTCCCCCGTGCTTCCCCCCGTTACCGCTCCCCCGTCGAGCGGTGCTTCCCCCACACCCTCAGGCGACAAGCTCCCCGAAGGATTCCTCCTCGTCACGGCCGAAGCTGAGGACCTCGTCCTCACGCATCCGGCGGAGCGACCGCCAGATGCTGGACTTCACCGTGCCGACACTGATGTCGAGGATCTCCGCGATCTCCGGGTCCGTGCGGCCCTCGTAGTAACGAAGGACCAGCATCGTCCGCTGGAGTTCGGGGAGCCGGGCGAGCGCCTGCCACAGGACCGCGCGCAGTTCCGTGCCGCGCATCGCGTCCGTGTCGCCGGCCGTCTCCGGCAGTTCCTCGGTCGGGTACTCGTTCAGCTTGCGGCGGCGCCACGCGCTGATGTGCAGATTCGTCATGGTGCGGCGGAGATAACCCCCGACCGCCGCCTTGTCGCTGATCCGCTCCCAGGCACGATACGTCGAGAACAACGCGCTCTGGAGCAGGTCCTCGGCCTCGAAGCGGTCACCGGTGAGGTGGTAGGCGGTTGCGTACAGGGAGGCGCGGCGCTCCTGGACGTAGGCGGTGAACTCCGCCTCCGACAGCGAACGACGCTCCCCCGTGGACTCCCTGTACGCGGCCCCCGTAACCCCCGTGGCACCGCTGCCGCTTCCCCCGGTGTGTGCGTCAACCACCGACATGTACGTGGTGTGCTGACGCCCGGTGCCGCGAACGCACCCCCGCCCGTTCACGGCACCGGACTTCTCGGTGGTCCGGGTGACGTCGTGCAGACGCGTGATCACTGCGTTCGCGCTTGTGCTGTGCAGCGTGCTCATCTCGCGCCCCCCGTCGTGGACTTCCCGGTGTTCGGCTCGGTTCCTGGTGCTTCCTTGCCTGTGCCGAGAAGCTTGCCCACGCCACTTCATGACGGTGTCCGCCGACTGTCACAGGCGTGCAACAGGGCCCTTTCTCAGGAACAGCACGGCGAAGAACACAGGAAGGTCACAGAAGGACGCGGTACGGGCCCGCCGACACCCCGAAATCGCCCGACAAGCACCTGACAGTCGCAGCCCGGCCCGGCCATGGGCCAGAATGCATCCGTGCCTTCCCTGTTGCTGATCGAGGACGACGACGCCATCCGTACGGCCCTGGAGCTGTCTTTGACCCGCCAGGGCCACCGGGTTGCCACCGCTGCCACCGGTGAGGACGGTCTGAAGCTGCTGCGTGAGCAGCGGCCGGATCTGATCGTCCTGGACGTGATGCTGCCCGGTATCGACGGATTCGAGGTGTGCCGGCGCATCCGGCGCACGGACCAGCTGCCGATCATTCTGCTCACCGCGCGCAGCGACGACATCGACGTGGTCGTCGGACTGGAGTCCGGCGCGGACGACTATGTCGTCAAACCGGTGCAGGGGCGGGTGCTCGACGCCCGTATCCGGGCCGTCCTGCGGCGCGGGGAGCGGGAGTCCAGCGACTCGGCGACCTTCGGTTCGCTGGTCATCGACCGGTCGGCGATGACGGTGACGAAGAACGGCGAGGATCTGCAGCTGACGCCCACCGAGCTGCGGCTGCTCCTTGAGCTGAGCCGGCGGCCCGGTCAGGCGCTGTCCCGGCAGCAGTTGCTGCGACTGGTCTGGGAGCACGACTACCTGGGCGACTCGCGGCTGGTGGACGCGTGTGTGCAGCGGCTGCGCGCCAAGGTCGAGGACGTGCCGTCGTCACCGACGTTGATCCGTACCGTCCGCGGGGTCGGCTACCGGCTGGACTCGCCTCAGTGACGAAACCGCAGGACAAGCTCCGTGGCTGGGCCGCGGCGCGCAAGGCGATACTTTCCGGGCTGCGCTTCACCAGCCTGCGGCTGCGGCTGGTCGTGGTCTTCGGCCTGGTGGCGCTGACGGCGGCCGTGTCGGCGTCCGGGATCGCGTACTGGCTCAACCGCGAGGCGGTGCTCACGCGTACGCAGGACGCGGTGCTGCGCGACTTCCAGCAGGAGATGCAGAACCGCGCGGGCGTGCTGCCCACCCATCCCAGCCAGGACGAACTCCAGCACACGGCGGGCCAGATGGCCGCCAGCAGCCAGCGGTTCAGTGTGCTGCTGGTCGCGGAGGACGAGAGCGGGCGGACGGTGGTCGGCAACTCCGGGGCGCTGGACCCCTTCTCGCTGGCGGACGTACCCGAGTCGCTGCGTACGGCGGTCGGCAAGGAGCAGTCGATCACCTCGAACAACAAGTACCCGTACCACCTTTACTGGCAGCGGATCATCGACGGCGACAAGCCGTACCTGGTCGCGGGCACGAAGGTGATCGGCGGCGGTCCGGCCGGCTACATGCTGAAGTCGCTGGAGCCCGAGGAGAAGGACCTCAACTCGCTGGCCTGGTCGCTGGGCATCGCCACCGGCCTCGCGCTGATCGGCTCGGCGCTGCTCGCGCAGGCCGCCGCCACGACCGTGCTGAAGCCGGTGCACCGTCTCGGTATCGCGGCCCGGCGGCTCGGCGAGGGCAAGCTGGACACGCGGCTGCGGGTGTCGGGCACGGACGAACTGGCCGATCTCGCCCGGACGTTCAACCACACGGCGGAGGCGCTGGAGACACGGGTCGCCGACATGAGCGCCCGCGACGAGGCCTCGCGCCGGTTCGTCGCGGACATGTCCCACGAACTGCGTACGCCGCTCACCGCGATCACCGCCGTGACGGAGATCCTGGAAGAGGAGCTGGACGCGGAGACCGGCAGCGTCGACCCGATGATCGAACCGGCGGTACGGCTGGTGGTGAGCGAGACCCGGCGGCTCAACTCCCTGGTGGAGAACCTGATGGAGGTGACCCGCTTCGACGCGGGCACCGCCCGGCTGGTCCTCGACAACGTCGACATCGCCGACCAGATCACGGCCTGCATCGACGCGCGCGCCTGGCTGGACGCGGTCGAACTGGACGCCGAGCGCGGCATCATGTCGCTGCTCGACCCGCGCCGCCTGGACGTCATCCTGGCCAACCTCATCGGCAACGCCCTCAAGCACGGCGGCTCGCCGGTACGGGTGTCGGTGCGCGCGTCCGACGAGGATGCCGACGGCGGCGGCGATCTGCTGATCGAGGTGCAGGACCACGGTCCGGGCATCCCCGAGGACGTCCTGCCGCACGTCTTCGACCGCTTCTACAAGGCGAGCGCCTCCCGCCCCCGCTCCGAGGGCAGCGGCCTGGGCCTGTCCATCGCCCTGGAGAACGCCCACATCCACGGCGGCGAGATCACCGCCGCCAACTCCCCGAAGGGCGGCGCGGTGTTCACCCTGCGGCTGCCCAGGGACCCGTCGGCACTGACGGAGACACCGGCCGAGCCGGACGGCGCGAACGGCAACGGGGAGGGCGCGTGACGAACGTACGGGGCGTACACGGCGAACGAGGCGCACGGGGCGTGCGCCGCTGGCCGGCCGTCCCGCTCCTCGGGGCGCTCGCCGTACTGCTCGCCGGATGCGGGATCCGGGCCACCGAGGTCCCGACGGACTTCGGTCCGGCGCCCTCCCGTGTGCCATGCTCCCTCTCCGACGCCTCCGGCTCCTCCGCGCCGGACGTCGCCGCGGAGACATCCGCGGGCGTCCCGGTCCAGGTGTTCCTCCTGTGCGCCTCCCAGCTGGTGACCGTCGACCGCGCGGTGCGTGTCCCGGACGGGACGGCGGAGGCGGAGCGGCGCGTACTGGTGGCCCAGGGGCTGCTGGACGAGCTGGCCAGGACTCCGCCGACGAGCGAGACCGAGGCCGGCTACACGACGGACGTACGCGGCGGGATGAGCGTGAGCGGTCCCGGCCCGAGGGACCCCGAGGACACCCTGCGCCTGAGCACGCCCCCGGCCGACCTCGCGTCGTACGCCCTGGCCCAGATCGTCTGCACGTTCTCCGACTCGGCCGCCGCCGAGGAAGACGGCTCCGTCGTCCTGGGCGGCCCGGAGACCGGCCCCCTGCGCCGGTACGCGTGCACACCGGAGGTCCGCTCCCGGCCGGGGGCCCAGGTGCCGCCGTCGTCGGGCGTGGACAGCGGCTGAGCGCCCCTCTTAGGGGCGCGGGGAACTGCGCCACGAGCCCCCACCGGCCCGCGGCCAAAGACCCACCCACCCCCCGGAGGGCGCCGCACAGGCCCCCGTGTGGCACACGACTCACTCGCCTGCACGGGGGCAACCCGGAACCGATCGTGCCGATGGCCGCGTCTTGGGGGGCGTGCAGCGTCATGGCTCGGTCGGCGAAAGTGCCGCCATTCGCATCCGTACGGCGGGAGGTGTCCTCCTCGTCGCCCATCTCGCGCTCGTCGCCTGGTTCACGCTGCGTCCGCTCGACGTCCCGTGGCAACTGCCCGCCAACCTGCAGCCCTTCGCGAGCCTACGGGCCGATCTGACCCTCGGCTGGCAGGAGGCGACCAGGCGCATCGCGCAGGGGCTCGCGCTGCTGGCTCCGCTGGGTGTGCTGCTGCCGATGGCGGGCGGCCGGCTCCACGTCTCCCCGCTCGCCTCGCTCGTCCGTACGGTCATGGCCGGTGCGATGATCTCGCTCGGCATCGAGCTGTTGCAGACCGGCGTGCCCGGTCAGGTCGTGGACGTCGACTCGCTGCTTCTGAACACGGTGGGCGTGGGCCTCGCGCATGTCGCCGTGGTGCCCGCCGTACGGTCCTGGCTCCGCCGCAGGAGCGACCGCAGACGCCGGACGACCGTCCGCACGGAGGACGCGACTCAGGGTAGGACCCCGACGATTCCCAGGGTCGGGATCGCCCCGTAGAGCGACGCTTCGTCCGTTGTGCGTCCGTAACGTTGAGTGCAGATGAGGCGACCGGAAAGGCCGGTCCCCTCGCCGGACTCACCGAGGAGACGCCATGACCGCCCTTGCCCGCCCCACCAACGGCCGCATGATCGGCGGAGTGTGTGCCGCGCTGGCACGGCGCTTCGGCACCTCCGCGACGACGATGCGCGTGATCTTCGTGCTCTCGTGCCTGCTGCCCGGCCCGCAGTTCCTGCTCTACATAGCCATGTGGATCCTGCTGCCCTCCGAGAAGTACGGGACCAAGGCCCACGCCGCCTGGTAGACGACCCGGACGACCGGCCTGTACGCCGCTGGGGCGCACCCCTGATGAAGGGGTGCGCCCCAGCGGCGCGTTCACGGGGTGGGTCAGCCGAGCGGAATGCCGTTCACCGGGAGGCCGTGCGTGGGCAGGCCCTGCAGCGGGAGGCCACCGAGCAGACCGGCGACCGGCGCGGTCGGGCCCCCGGACAGCACCTTCGTGACGGCAGGCTGCGCGGCGGCGACGCCCGCGCCGACGGCGCTCTGTCCCTGGGCCACGGCCTCGGCGGCACCCGGCAGCGCCTTCGACGCGCTCTCCACGGGCAGCGTCTGGGTCACGGAGCCCAGCGCGGCGGAGTCCGGGAGGGCGGGAAGGGCCGGGGCGGCGTTGGCGGCACCCGCACCCGCCGCGGCGAAGGCGGCACCGAGAGCGGCGACACCGAGGGTCTTGGCAGCAGACTGCTTCATGGTGAATGCGTCCTTGAATGCGAGACGGGGATATGAGCGGTCCACGACCGTAAACACGAGGAGCCACCCGCCGCAAACATCGAAAAGCGGCCGAGTCGTACCGACCCGACCGCTTCCCGGACCCCTGGATCAGCCCTGCGTCTCGACAGAACCGCTGGTGGAGACGGCCTGTCGGAACAACCATTCGGATTTCAGCTCGGCGTATCCGGGCTTGATGACGTCATTGATCATCGCCAGTCGTTCATCGAAAGGAATGAATGCTGACTTCATAGCATTGACCGAGAACCATTGCAGGTCGTCGAGCGTATAATCGAACGCTTCGACAAGGTGCTCGAATTCCCGGCTCATTCCGGTACCCGACATCAGGCGGTTGTCGGTGTTCACGGTCGCGCGGAAGTGCAGCTTGCGCAGCAGCCCGATGGGGTGCTCGGCATAGGAGGAGGCGGCGCCGGTCTGGAGGTTGGAGCTGGGGCACAGTTCGAGGGGGATGCGCTTGTCCCGTACATAGGAGGCCAGGCGGCCGAGTTTCACCGAGCCGTCGTCCTGGACCTGGATGTCGTCGATGATGCGCACGCCGTGGCCGAGGCGGTCGGCGCCGCACCACTGGAGGGCCTGCCAGATGGAGGGGAGCCCGAAGGCCTCGCCGGCGTGGATGGTGAAGTGGTTGTTCTCGCGCTTGAGGTACTCGAACGCGTCGAGGTGACGGGTGGGCGGGAAGCCGGCCTCGGCACCGGCGATGTCGAAGCCGGCGACGCCCAGATCGCGGTACCGGTTCGCCAGTTCGGCGATCTCCAGGGAGCGGGCGGCGTGCCGCATCGCGGTGAGCAGGGCACCGACCCGGATGCGGTGACCGTTCTCCCGGGCCCGCCTCTCACCTTCCCGGAAGCCCTCGTTGACGGCCTCGACGACCTCTTCGAGGCTGAGCCCGCCATCGAGGTGCTGCTCGGGCGCGTACCGCACCTCGGCGTAGACGACGCCGTCCTCGGCGAGGTCCTCGGCGCACTCGGCGGCGACCCGGACGAGGGCGTCGCGGGTCTGCATGACGGCGCAGGTGTGGGCGAAGGTCTCCAGGTACCGCTCCAGGGAACCGGAGTCGGCGGCGTCGCGGAACCAGGCGCCCAGCTTGTCGGGGTCGGTCTGAGGCAGTTGGGTGTAGCCCGTGTCGCGCGCCAGGTCGACGATCGTGCCGGGGCGCAGGCCGCCGTCGAGATGGTCGTGCAGCAGGACCTTGGGGGCGCGGCGGATCTGGTCCGGGGTGGGACGGGGACTGGGGCTGGGACTCGGGGTGCTCACGCCGGTCGCGCTCTGGGTCGTCTTCCGACTCGTCGTCCGATCACTCTGGCTCGTCATTTCCGCACTCTAACTCCTACGCGCGTAGATCACCTGTTCCCCTCCTCTCCTTTCTCCCTCTCTTCGCCTGTACGTTTCCGCCGATACGTAACGGTGACCACAAGGACGGGTGGCGTACACCGATGCTTCTGACACTGTTCTGCCATGGCACACCAAGTGACGCCGGTACGACAGGCCCGGCTCGGTAAGGCGCTGGGCCCGGAGCCGACGTCGGTCAGCGGCGTGGTCCTGCTGCTTCCCAGCGGTGACGAGGTGTCGTCCCGCAGGCCGTCGCCCATGCTGGCAGCCGCCTCCGTAAGGACGTTGGGCCGCCGGCTCGCCCGGGCGGGCCGTACGGACGGACTGGCCGTGCATGTCGTCCACTACCGCTACCGCGGCTGGAACGGCAGCGAGGCGCAGCTCGCGCACGACGCGCGATGGGCCGTCGACGAGGTCGTACGACGGTACGGCGACGTCTCCGTGTGCCTCGCCGGCGTCGACATGGGCGGGCGGGCGGCGCTGCGCGCGGCGGACCACGAGGCCGTCAACTCCGTACTGGCGCTGGCGCCCTGGCTGCCCGAGGACGACGTGGCGGCGCCGCCGGAACCGGTACGGCAGCTGGCCGGGCGGCGGGTGCTGATCGTGCACGGCACGAACGACGAACGGACCGATCCCGAACTGTCGTTCCGGTTCGCGGCGCGGGCGAAGAAGGCGAACCGGGACGTCTGCCGGTTCGAAGTGCATGCGGACGGGCACGGGTTGCACCAGTACCGGCAGGAAGTGCACGCGCTGGCGGAGGACTTCGTGATGGGGGTGCTGTTCGGGCGGGGGTTTTCCCGGCCTGTGCAGGACGCGCTGCTGGCTCCGCCGCCGCTGGGGTTGCGGATGCCGTTGGCCGCAGGGTTCGGTGGGTCTTTGCGGCGATAGGTCTCGGGGGTTCTGCTTGAGTTCGGAGTGCCGGTTGTCTGTGACTTGTCGCGCCCACGCGGCGGAGCCGCACATGTCACCGCCCCGCGCCCCCAAAGGCAGGGCGTCGCCCTCGGGCGGGTGACAGGTTGCCCGTGTTCAGGGCAGCAGGTTGCCCTTTCTTGCCAGGAGGAACTTCTTGAAAGCGGCCACCGGCGGGGTGTCCGGGTGGCCGTCCAGCCACGCGACACCGATCTCCCTCGCCGCTCTCGGCGAGGTGACCGTCAGTTCCGCGACTCCCGGGCGGGGGACGGCCGGAGGAGGCAGGAGGGCTACGCCCAGCCCAGCGGCCACCAGGCCCCTCAGGGTTTCCGCCTCCTCTCCCTCGAAGGCGATGCGGGGGCGGAAGCCGGCCTGCTGGCAGAGGTCGTCGGTGATCCGGCGGAGGCCGTAGCCGGGTTCCAGGGTGACGAAGGTTTCCTCGGCCGCCTCGGCCAGGCGGACTCGTCTGCGGGTGGCCAGGCGGTGGTCGGCGGGGACCACCAGGCGGAGTTTCTGTTCGTCCAGGCGGCGGGCGACCAGGTCGGGGGCGTCCGGGACGGGCGAGGTGAGACAGAGGTCCAGTTCGCCGGAGCGCAGGCGTTCGATCATGGCCTCGCCGTAGTTCTGTACGAGGGTGAACCGGACGCGGGGATGGTCGGCGCGGAAGGCGTGCAGCAGGCCGGGGACGGTCTCGGCGCCCATGGTGTGCAGGAAGCCGAAGGCGACCTTGCCGGTGGCGGGGTCGGCGTCGGCGCGTACCTCGTCGGCGGCCCGCTCGATCTCCGCGAGGGCCCGTTCGACGGAGGCGAGGAACGTACGGCCCGCGGGGGTGAGGGAGACGGTGCGTCCCCGGCGGGCGAACAGCTCGACACCCAGGTCCTGTTCGAGGCGGACCATCGCCCGGGAGAGCGTCGACTGCGGGACCTGCATCTCCTGGGCGGCGCGGGTGACGTGCTCCGTGCGGGCGACTCCGGCGAAGTAGGAAAGGCGGGGGGCGAGGGCGGTGACGATGTCTTCCGTGTCACTGGACGGTGACAGGCGAGCTGCTGACCTCTGCTGATGCACCATGGGAACGATTATGGGGTTTCCGTGCATTGGACGGATGAGCGGGGGCGTACGTAACTTCGAGGCATGCCTGCTGCCAGTACCGGGGCGTCCACGACAGTGGCCGCCGCCTCTTCCTCACGTCCTTCGGTCCCCTCGCTCCCCGTCGTCGACTCCCGTATGGCCCCGGGTGGGCCCGGCTACCGGCGGATGAGCTTCGCGCTCTTCCTCGCGGGCGTCGCGACCTTCGCCCTCCTCTACTCCACGCAGGCACTGCTGCCGTTGGTCTCCGGCGAGTTCGGGGCTGCGGCGAGCGACGCGAGCTGGACGGTGTCGGCGGCGACCGGTGCGCTGGCCCTGTTCGTCCTGCCGATGAGCGCGCTGTCGGAGCGGTTCGGGCGGCGTACGGTGATGACCGCGTCGCTGGCCGTGGCGGCGACGGTCGGGCTGCTGGTCCCCTTCGCCCCCTCGCTGGGCACGCTGATCGCGCTGCGGGCGGTGCAGGGCGCCGCGCTGGCGGGGCTGCCCGCGTCGGCGACGGCGTATCTGGCCGAGGAGGTCCGCCCGAAGGCGCTGATCACCGCGATCGGTCTGTTCGTGGCCGGCAACAGCGTGGGCGGGATGAGCGGCCGGGTCATCACGGGCTGGGTCGCGCAGGAGTGGGGCTGGCGGGCCGCGGTCGCCGTGATCGGCGTCCTGGCCGTGGGCTGCGCGGTGGCCTTCCGGCTGCTGCTCCCCGCTCCGCGTCACTTCCGGACGGGCTCGCTGCGTCCGCGGGTCCTGGCGCGCACGGTCCGTACGCATTTGACGAACCCGTTGCTGCGACGGCTGTACGCGATCGGCGCGCTCTTCATGACGGTGTTCGGCGGGGTCTACACGGTGATCGGGTACCGCCTGACGGAGGCCCCGTTCGGCCTGCCCCAGGGCATCGTCGGCTCGGTCTTCCTGGTGTACCTGGTGGGTACGGTGTCGGCGTCGACGGCGGGGAGGCTGGTGGCCCGCCTGGGGCGCCGGGGCGCTCTGTACCTGGCCGGCGGTACGACGACGGC
Source organism: Streptomyces lacrimifluminis (assembly GCF_014646095.1). GTDB lineage: Bacteria > Actinomycetota > Actinomycetes > Streptomycetales > Streptomycetaceae > Streptomyces > Streptomyces lacrimifluminis. The sequence continues at coordinate 112,461 of NZ_BMMU01000022.1, forward strand.
GGGCCTGCTGCTGTCCCTGTCGGACACCCTGGCGCTGGTTCTGCTGGGCCTGGTGCTGATCACGGCGGGGTTCTTCGCGGGCCACGCGGTGGCGTCGTCGGCGGTGAGCCACACGGCGAAGGAGGGGCGGGCTCAGGCGTCGGCGCTGTACCAGTCGGCGTACTACATCGGCTCCAGCGCCGGCAGCACGTTGGGAGCGGTGGCGTTCCACGCGGGTGGCTGGTCGGGGACTGTGGGGATGGGGCTGCTGGCGGTGCTCGGCGTCGTGACGGTCACGGTGATGGGGTCGCGGGCGGCACGGAGTGTGCGGGTGGCTGCGGCGGCTTGACCCGGGGCGTTCGTTGTCCGGCGTTCACAGGAGAACGCGTGTCCAGCCCGGGTTTTGTTTCCCACCCACCCGCCCGTTCACCGTCTCTCTCCAGCCCGGGCGTCCCAGCCCACCCGGCGACCCGAGGACGAGGCCCGTTACAGCCCGGGTCTTGTTTCCCACCCACCCGCCCGTTCACCCTCTCCATCCCGCCCGGGCGGTACCCCTCCAGCCCGTCCGGCGTTTGAGGACGAGGCCCGTTCAGGGCCGACAGCGGGGGTCTGGGGGCGGCGGCCCCCAGGGTTGGGAACGGGTAGGGGCGGCGGGGGCGAAAACCCTTTCCACCTGCACCTTTACCCGCTCCCCGGGCCATTGTCAGTGGCCTGCGCTAGCTTCTTCGTGTTGGGTCGCGATGAGGCGACGAAGGCAGCCATGGGGTGGGTTGGCGATGGGTGACGGTACGGCTACTGCGACAGACCTCGACGTACAACTGGAGCGGTACCGCGTCGAACTGACCGGGTACTGCTACCGGATGCTCGGCTCCTCCTTCGAGGCCGAGGACGCCGTGCAGGACACCATGGTCCGCGCCTGGCGCAACCATGAGAAGTTCGAGGGGCGCTCCAGCCTCCGTTCCTGGCTGTACCGCATCGCCACGAACGTCTGCCTGGACATGCTGACCGCCGGCAACAAACGCGCCCGCCCCATGGACCTCACCGAGTCCACCCCCCTCGCCCGGGCCGCCCTCTCCCCGCGCCCCGACAACACCTGGCTGGAACCGATGCCGGACGCCCGTGTACTGCCCACCGTCGAGGACCCGGCGGAGGCGGCCGTGGCCAAGGAGTCCGTGCGGCTCGCCTTCATGGCCGCCCTGCAGCAACTCCCCGCGAAGCAGCGGGCCGTGCTGATCCTCCGCGAGGTGCTGGCCTGGAAGGCGAGCGAGGTCGCCGAACTCCTCGACACCTCGGTCGCGTCCGTCAACAGTGCCCTCCAGCGGGCCCGCGCGACCCTCGCCGAGCGCGACCTCACCGGCGCCGACGCGACCGTCTCCAACCCGCTCGACGAGGAGCAGCAGAAGCTCCTCGAACGCTACGTCGCCGCGTTCGAGGGGTACGACATGACGGCGCTCACGGCGCTGCTGCACGAGGACGCCGTCATGACGATGCCGCCGTTCGACCTGTGGCTGACCGGGCCGGAGGACATCACCGGCTTCATGACGACGCTCGGCGCCGCCTGCGCCGGCTCCCACCTCGTGCCGGTCGCCGTCAACGGCCTGCCGGGCTTCGCCCAGTACAAGCCGGACGAGGAGACGGGCGGCTTCTCCCCCTGGGCGGTCCAGGTGCTGGAGATCTCAGACGGCCGGATCACCGGGTTCCACTGCTTCCTCGACACCAAGCGCTGGTTCCCGCTGTTCGGCCTCCCGCTCTCGCTGCCCCTCGACCTCGACGTCGAAGCTCAGACCGACCAGGTCCAGGAAGGCGAGTAGGGCGGGCGCCGGGTCCCGGAGGCGTATCCGGCCGCCGGCCCGGCGGGCAGCCAGCTGGAGCCGGGCCAGCAACTCCACCGCGCCCAGCCCCGGCGGCCCCAGCCCCGCCACATCACACACCACGACCGGGTCACGACCACCACCGCCGCCGGTCCCCAACAGGGCACGCAGGTCCTCGCACAGCCCCGTCACCTCCTCACGGGTGACGGGGCCGGCCAGCACGAGTACAGCGGGTGTCATGGCGTCCACGAACGGTAGACCGGACGGACGGCCGTAACTCATCGCCCACCCCCACCTCTCCCCATCGCCCACCCGTTGAGATCACTTTGACTCGTCCCCCTCCTCCCCGGAGGGTTGCATGTATGTCCCACGAACCGACCCCGCCCGCGATACCCCACGGCCTCCCTTCCTCCCGGCCCGCGAAGGAGGCGCTGTGCAGGGGGTGCTGACCGGGTTCGCGGTGATCGCGGTGGTCATCGGCGTCGGTTACGCGATCGGGCTGCGCGGCTACCTCGGGGACAACGGACGCGAGGTACTGACCAAGCTCGCCTTCCATGTCGCCACCCCGGCCCTGCTGTTCACCACGCTCGCCCGGGCCGACCTGTCGGTGATCTTCTCCAGCCGGCTCCTGGTCACGGCGCTGAGCACGATCGCGGCGGCCAGTGTCTTCGTCGCGGTGGGCGTCGTACGCCGCTGGGGCGCCGGACGTACGACGATCGGCGCTCTCTGCTCCAGTTACGTCAACTCCGGCAACCTCGGTATCCCGATCGCCGTGTACGTGCTGGGTGACGCCTCGCTCGTCGCGCCGGTGCTGCTGTTCCAGACGATCGTGGTCACACCGATCGCGCTGACCGTCCTCGATCTGACGAGCACCGGTGAGAAGGGCCCGCTGTGGCGGCAGTTGATCACACCGCTGCGCAACCCCGTCGCCGTCGGTTCGCTGTCCGGGGTGCTGGTGTCGGCGACGGGGATCGGCGTCCCCGCGCCCGTCCTGGACCCGCTGACCCTGATCGGCAACATGTCCGTCCCGGCGGTGCTGCTGGCCTTCGGGATCTCGCTGTCCGGCAGCACCTGGCCGTTGCGCGGTTCCGAGCGGACCCCCGTACTGCTGTCGGTCGCCCTGAAGTCGGTGGGCCAGCCGGTGGCCGCCTGGGCGCTGGGCGCGGGTGTCTTCGGTCTGCGCGGCGCGCCGCTGCTCGACGTGGTGGTGACCTCGGCCCTGCCCGCCGCCCAGAACCTCTTCACGTACGCGGGCCGTTACCGCGTGGCGGAGACCCTGGCCCGCGAGTCGATCCTGCTGTCGACCGTCCTGGCCGTACCGGTGCTGGTGGTCGTCGCGGCCCTGCTGGGCTGAGCGGTAGGGCGGGGAGGGGACGCCAGAGCCCCCTCCCCGCCGTACCGCTACCGGCTCAGGCGATCCGCTCCAGCACCACCGGCGCCGCCGCGAAGTCCGTGGCCGCCGCGCCGATGTCGTAGGACCCCTCGACCGCCTGGAGCGCGTACTCGAAGCGTTCCGGGGTGTCCGTGTGGAGGGTCAGCAGGGGCTGGCCCGCCGTGACCGTGTCGCCCGGCTTGGCGTGGAGCTCGACGCCCGCGCCCGCCTGCACCGGGTCCTCCTTGCGGGCACGCCCCGCGCCGAGCCGCCAGGCGGCGACGCCGACGCCGTACGCGTCCAGGCGGGTCAGGACGCCCGAGGACGGGGCCTTGATGACGTGCTGCTCCTTCGACGTCGGCAGCGGGGCGTCCGGGTCGCCGCCCTGGGCCGCGATCATCCGGCGCCACACGTCCATCGCCGAACCGTCCGCCAGCGCCTTCGCCGGGTCGGCGTCCTTCACGCCGGCCGCTTCGAGCATCTCGCGGGCCAGGGCGATCGTCAGTTCGACCACGTCCGCGGGGCCGCCGCCCGCCAGGACCTCGACCGACTCCCGTACCTCCAGCGCGTTGCCGGCCGTCAGGCCGAGCGGGGTCGACATGTCCGTCAGCAGGGCGACCGTCCTCACCCCGTGGTCAGTACCCAGACCCACCATCGTGGAGGCCAGTTCCCGCGCGTCCTCGATGGTCTTCATGAAGGCGCCCGTGCCCACCTTGACGTCCAGGACCAGGGAGCCGGTGCCCTCCGCGATCTTCTTCGACATGATCGAGGAGGCGATCAGCGGGATGGCCTCGACCGTGCCGGTGACGTCCCGCAGCGCGTACAGCTTCTTGTCGGCCGGGGCGAGGCCGTCGCCCGCCGCGCAGATCACCGCGCCTGTGCTGTCCAGGACGCTCAGCATCTCCTCGTTGGAGAGCAGCGCCCGCCAGCCGGGGATCGACTCCAGCTTGTCGAGTGTGCCGCCGGTGTGGCCGAGGCCACGGCCCGAGAGCTGCGGCACGGCGGCCCCGCACGCCGCGACCAGGGGGGCGAGCGGGAGGGTGATCTTGTCGCCCACGCCACCCGTGCTGTGCTTGTCGGCCGTCGGGCGGGACAGGGCGTCGAAGTTCATGCGCTCGCCGGACGCGATCATCGCCGCCGTCCAGCGGGCGATCTCGCGGCGGTTCATGCCGTTCAGCAGGATCGCCATGGCGAGCGCGGACATCTGCTCGTCGGCGACCACGCCGCGCGTGTACGCGTCGATGACCCAGTCGATCTGCTCGTCACTGAGTTCACCGCGGTCCCGCTTGGTGCGGATGACGGAGATGACATCCATGGACAGGAGCGTCATGGCTTTCCTTCCGGTGGTTCTGCGAAACTGTGCGGCCCCCCGGAGTGGGTGCTCGACCAACTCCGGGGGGCCGTACGGGAGTTACTTGGTGAGATGGTCCGGGCCGAAGGCCTGGGGAAGCATCTCCGAGAGGGGCAGGATGCCCGCCGGGGTCTCCAGCAGCAGGCTCTCGCCGCCGAACTCGTACAGCAGCTGCCGGCAGCGTCCGCACGGGACGAGGATGTCGCCCCTGCCGTCCACGCACGTGAAGTGCGTCAGCCGGCCGCCGCCCGTGAGCTGGAGCTCGGAGACCAGGCCGCACTCGGCGCACAGGCCGATCCCGTACGACGCGTTCTCGACGTTGCAGCCCGAGACCGTGCGGCCGTCGTCGACCAGGGCCGCGACACCGACCGGGTAACCGGAGTAGGGGGCGTACGCGCGGGACATCGCGTCCCGGGCCACCGCCCGCAGCTTCTCCCAGTCGACCGGTTCGGCGTTCGCGGACTCGGTCGCCGTCACTTGCCCTGCCCCCTGCGGTACGGCATGCCGTCCGCCTTCGGCATTCGCAGGCGCTGCGCCGAGAAGGAGAGGACCAGCAGGGTCACGATGTAGGGCGCCGCCGTCACGAGCTGGCGGGGAACCTCGTCCGTGTCGGCGTACCAGAAGAACATCACGGCCGAGATGAGCGCGGTGATGACGGCGGGAACGTACCGCTTCTTCCACACCAGGTAGGCCGCCCCGAACACCAGCAGGATCGCCAGCAGCAGGATCAGCGCGTGCACGTTGGTCGTACCGCCGCGCAGGTTGAGGCTGTCCGTGTAGCCGAACAGGCCCGCGCCGAGGGCGAGTCCGCCCGGCATCCAGTTGCCGAAGATCATCGCGGCGAGGCCGATGTAGCCACGCCCCGCCGTCTGGCCGTCGAGGTAGACGTTCGAGGCGACGATCGACAGGAAGGCGCCGCCGAGGCCGGCGAAGCCGCCCGAGATGATCACGGCCAGGTACTTGTACTTGTAGACGTTGACGCCGAGCGACTCGGCCGCCACCGGGTTCTCGCCGCAGGAGCGCAGACGCAGGCCGAAGGCGGTGCGCCACAGGATCCACCAGCTGGCGGGTACGAGGGCCACCGCGATGACCGTCAGCGGGGACAGGTCCGTGACCAGACCGCCGACGAGACCCGCGATGTCCGAGACCAGGAACCAGTGCTTCTGGTTGAGCGTGTCCAGCCAGCCCGACAGCCCTGGGATGTCGAAGGTGCCCAGCGAGTCGATCGGCGGGGACTGCTTGGAGGAGCCCCCCGGAGCCTCCTCGAAGGTGAACTTCGAGAGGTAGCGGGCGGTGCCCAGGGCAAGGATGTTGATGGCCACACCGGAGACGATGTGGTTGACGTTGAAGGTCACCGTCGCGATGGCGTGCAGGACGGCGCCGAGGCAGCCGCCGAGGATGCCGAAGGCGATGCCCACCCACGGGCCCCACTGGTACCCGGCCCAGGCGCCGAACCAGGTGCCGAGGATCATCATGCCTTCGAGGCCGATGTTGACGACGCCCGCGCGCTCGGCCCACAGACCGCCGAGGCCGGCCAGGCCGATCGGGACGGCGAGCCGCAGGGCCGTGGACATCTGGCCGGTCGAGGTGATGCCGTCGGCGCCCGTGATCAGACGCACGACCGATGTCAGGACCAGCACACCCGCGATGATCAGCAGGAGTACCGGGAGCGAGATCCGGCGCTTGCCCTTGCCGGGCTGCTGCGCCTGCGGCTTGGCGATGGTCTGGGCGCTCATCGGGCCGCCACCTCCTTCTGGGTGGTGTTGTTGTCGGCGGCGGCTGCGGCCAGTTCGGCGCCCACCTGACGCTGCTGGCGACGCAGGCCCCACTGACGTACGGCCTCGTACGAGATGACGACCGCGAAGACGATCAGGCCCTGCATGATGGTGGCGATCTCCTTCTCGTACGCGACCGGGGTCGCGTAGTCGAGGGCGGGGGACGCCTTGTCGAGGAAGGCCCACAGCAGGGCGGCGAACGCGATGCCGCCGGGGTTGTTGCGGCCGAGGAGGGCGATGCCGATGGCGGTGAAGCCGAGGCCCGCGGGGAAGCTCAGGCTGTAGGTGTGGACCTCGCCGAGCAGCAGCGGCAGGCCGGACATGCCCGCCACACCGCCGGAGATCAGCATGGAGATCAGCACCATGCGCTTGGCGTCGACGCCGGAGGCCGCGGCGGCGGACTCGGACTCGCCGGTGGCGCGCAGGTCGAAGCCGAAGCGGGTGCGGTTGAGGACGGCCCAGTACAGGATGCCCAGGAGGACGGCGAGGAAGACCAGGCCGTAGATCTCGCCGACGTCCGCGCCGAGGTCGATGCCCGGGAACCAGCCGGACTCCTTCATCACGCCGGTGGTGTTGTTGTTGCCGACCTGGACGCCCCAGTTGTCGGAGAGCATCAGCCAGCCGATGAGGCTGGTGGCGATCGCGTTGAGCATGATCGTCGCGACGACCTCGCTGACGCCCCGGGTGACCTTCAGGATGCCCGCGATACCTGCCCAGAAGGCGCCGGTGAGCATGGCGACCAGGAGGAGCAGGGGGATCTGGAGGAAGGACGGCAGCGACACGTTGGCGCCGACCGCGGCGGCCATCATCGCGCCGAGACGGTACTGGCCGTCGACGCCGATGTTGAAGAGGTTCATACGGAAGCCGAGGGCGACCGCGAGGGCGGCGATGTAGTACATCGACGCCTGGTTGACGATCAGGACCTGGACGTCGGAGAACGACGCCTGTTCCAGCATCAGGCCGTACGGCTCGAACGGGTTGCGGCCCGAGGCGAGCAGTACCACCGAGGTCAGGGCGATCGCCGCGACGAGCGCGATGACCGGCCCGGCCACCGCGAGGAGCAGCCGCTCCTTGTCGAACTTCTTCATCGGGCCTCGTCCTCCGGGGCGGTGTCCGCGCTTGCTTCCGGGCTTGCTTCCGCGCCGGCTTCGGTGCTTTCGCCGGTGCTTTCTTCGACGTGCTCCAGGTGACCGGTCGCGGCACCTGTCATGGCCGAGCCGAGTTCTTCCGGCGTGATGGTGGCCGGGTCGGCGTCGGCGACCAGCCTGCCGTTGTAGATGACGCGCAGGGTGTCCGACAGGCCGATCAGCTCGTCCAGGTCGGCGGAGATCAGCAGCACGGCCAGGCCTTCGCGGCGGGCCTCGCGGATCTGGTCCCAGATCTGCGCCTGGGCGCCGACGTCCACACCGCGGGTGGGGTGGGCGGCGATCAGGAAGCGCGGCTTGTGGGTCATCTCGCGGCCGACGATCAGCTTCTGCTGGTTGCCGCCTGACAGGGAGGCGGCGGTGACGTCGATGCCGGGGGTGCGGACGTCGTACGCCTCGACGATCCGGCGGGTGTCCTCCTGGGCGCCCTTCGGGTCGAGCCAGAAGCCGCGCTTGCCCTTGCTGTTGGGCTTCTCGGTGACATGGCCGAGGATGCGGTTCTCCCAGAGCGGGGCTTCGAGGAGCAGGCCGTGGCGGTGGCGGTCCTCCGGGATGTAGCCGACGCCCTGTTCGCGGCGCTTGCGGGTGGGCCAGGCGGTGATCTCGTCGCCGGCGAGGGCGATGGTGCCGGAGTCGGCGCTCCTGAGGCCGATGAGGGCCTCGATCAGCTCGGTCTGGCCGTTGCCCTCGACACCGGCGAGGCCGAGGACCTCGCCCGCGTGGATGGTGAACGTGATGTCGTCGAGGACGGCCCGGCCGCCCTCCGCCTCCAGGCGCAGCCTGTCGACCTGGAGCACGGGGCGGTCGGTGACCGTGGACTCACTGGTCTCGGGTGTCGGCAGCTCGCTGCCCACCATCAGCTCGGCGAGCTGACGCGGGGTCGTGTCGGCGGGGACGGCGGTGCCGACCGTCGTACCGCGCCGGATGACGGTGATCTCGTCGGCGACCGACAGGACCTCGCCCAGCTTGTGGGAGATGAAGATGACGGCCAGGCCCTCGGACTTGAGTTCCCGCAGGTTCTCGAAGAGGGCGTCGACCTCCTGCGGGACGAGGACGGCGGTGGGCTCGTCGAGGATGAGGGTCCTGGCGCCCCGGTAGAGGACCTTGAGGATCTCGACGCGCTGACGGTCGGCGACGCCGAGGTCTTCGACGAGGGCGTCCGGGCGGACGCTGAGGCCGTAGCGGTCGGAGATCTCCTTGATCTTCCTGCGGGCGCCGCCGCCGATACCGTGGAGCTTCTCGCTGCCCAGGACCACGTTCTCCAGGACGGTGAGGTTGTCGGCGAGCATGAAGTGCTGGTGGACCATGCCGATGCCGCGCGCGATGGCGTCGGCGGGCGACGAGAAGGCCACCTGTTCACCGTCGACCGCGATGGTGCCCTCGTCCGGCTTCTGCATGCCGTAGAGGATCTTCATCAGGGTGGACTTGCCGGCCCCGTTCTCGCCGACGAGGGCGTGCACGGTGCCCTTGTTGACCGTGAGGTGGATGTCGTGGTTGGCGACGACACCGGGGAACCGCTTGGTGATGCCCGTCAGCTCGACCGCGGTCGTCGACTGAGCGGTGAGCGGAGGGCTGCTGGACGCGTCGATGGCGCACTCTCCTTGAGAAGGGGGCCTCTCTACGCGCGTAGCGCCCCTGCTTTAAATAGTGCCCGGACCTGATCGGACTTGATCATTGAATGATTGATCCGTACCGATCCGTTCCGAGCATTCTGCCGCGCGAACGGGGTGCGGATCGACCATCCTCTCCGCACCCCGTTCCACGGCCGTAACGCTGTGATTACAGCGCCTCGTGGACCACGCTCAAACCCCTGGCGCCTCCTGGCGTCAGGAGGTCTTGACCTTGATCGAACCGTCCTTGATGCCGGCCTCGGCCTTCTTCAGCGCCTCCTGGAGGGTGGCGTTGTCCTTGAAGACCGGGTTGGAGTCGGCCAGGCCGACACCACCCGAGGCGAGGTCGGCGCGGACGACGCCGGTCTCGGGCTTGCCGTCCTTGACCGACTTGGCCAGGTTGTAGACCGCCCCGGCGACGTCCTTCAGGGCCGACGTCAGGATCGAGTCCTTGTACTTGGCCAGCGCGTCCTGCTTGTACTGGTCCGAGTCGACACCGATCGCCCAGATCTTGTTCGCGGCGGCGGCCTTGATGACGCCCTGGCCGGAGAGACCGGCGGCGGCGTAGATGACGTCCGCCTTGCTGTCGATCATGCCCTCGGCCGCGTTCTCGCCCTTGTCGGGGCTGGCGAAGCCACCCTCCTGCGCGGTCTCGGTCAGGTACTGCGACTTGACCGTGACGCCCTTCTTGGTGTCCTCGACGCCCTGCTTGTAGCCCGCCTCGAACTTGTGGATCAGCGGGATGTCCACACCGCCGACGAAGCCGACGACGTTCGTCTTGGTGGTGAGGGCGGCCGTGACACCGGCGAGGTAGGAGCCCTGCTCCTCGGTGAAGACCATGTCGGCGACGTTGTCGGCCTTGATCTGCTCGTCGTCGACGACACCGAAGGTGACCTTCGGGAACTTGGCCGCGACCTCCTTGACGGCGGGCGCGTAGGCGTAGCCGACGCCGATGACCGGGTTGTAGCCCTGCTTGGCGAGCTGCTCCAGGCGCTGGGCCTTGTCCGCGTCGGACTCACCGTCCTGCGGCTCGACGGCCGTGCTCTTGTAGCCGAACTCCGCGTCGGCCTTGTCCATGCCGGCGGTCGCGGCGTCGTTGAAGGACTGGTCGCCCTTGCCACCGACGTCGTAGGCGAGGGCGAGACCCTTGCCCTTGCTGTCGCTGCTGCTGGAGGACGAGGAGGACGAGCTGCCACAGGCAGAGGCAGTTACGGCGAGGGTGGCGGACGCGATACCCGCAACCGCGATTCGGGACAGCCGGCGCATGGGACGAGACTCCTTTGTGCAAGCGCCTACCAGGCGCAGGTTCCGCCGCAGCGTAACGCGCGTAGACCAGACGGAAAACCCCAACTGTCCGGTCCGTTATCGAGCTGTGGCCGCAGTCGCGGCCCACATTACGGACAGGAAGGCTCCCCTCGCGGGAGCCAAGCGGCGTATGTGCAGGAACGATGCCCGGCCGGGCGTACCCAGGGCCGCCCCAACACCCCGGAGAGCCGGCCCGGGCCGCGGGCCGTGCCGGGTCTCGAACCCGTCGAGCCGGGGCGGTTCGAGCGGCCGGTGAGGCGGGCGACCGGCGCGCGGGAACTCCGGGTGCGGCAGGCCCCCGGCGGCGGCCCCCGCGACCACAACCGCGTCGAGGGGGAGGGTGGCGTCCCGCCAGGTCGTGTAGCGGATCAAGGCGCCGGAATCCCAGGTCATCGCCGCATCGGCGCGGTTCGGAGCCGCGCATGGCGCTGACGGCAGAGCATCTGCTGCGCGACCCGGGAGCCGTGTCCCATGGGTGGCCGACGCGCGGCCGACCGGACGCGTCGAGCAAGGTCGCTCACCCCACGAAGCGGGACACGAGCAGGGGGAGGCGGAACGAGTCCCTTTCCTCCGTACGACGAGCAGCGCCCCGACCGCGGGGCCGGGGCGCTGCTCGTCGTACGGGTCCGTCGCGCCGACGTCAGGTCACGTCCGCGAAACCGACGACGGGGTCACTTGGTGTTGACGGTGACCTTGCCGTCGATGATGTCCTGCTTGGCCTTGTCGACCGCGGCCACCACGTCCGTCATCGCCTTGTACTTCGGGTTGGTGTCGGCGAACCCGACACCGCCCGAGGCGAGGTCGGCGCGCACGACGCCGGACAGCGGCTCGCCCTCGTACACGGACTTGGCCAGGTCGTAGACCGCGCCGCCGACGTTCTTCAGGGCCGAGCCGAGGATGTGGTCCTTGTACGCGGCGAGCGCCTGCTGGCTGTACTGGTCGGAGTCGACGCCGATCGCCCAGATCTTCTTGGCCGCGGCCTCGGAGATCACGCCCTGACCGGACAGACCGGCCGCTGCGTAGATCACGTCGGCGCCGGCCTCGATCTGGCCGCTCGCCGCGTCCTTGCCCTTGTCGGGGCTGGAGAAGCCGCCTTCCTGGGCCGTCTCGGTCAGGTACTGCGACTCGATCTTGATGTTCGGGGTGATGGACTTGGCGCCCTGGACGAAGCCGGCCTCGAACTTGTGGATGAGCGGGATGTCCACACCACCGATGAAGCCGATGTGGTTCTTCTTCGTCGCCTTGGCGGCGGCGACGCCGGCCAGGTAGGAGGCCTGCTCCTCGTGGAAGACGAGGTCGGCGACGTTCTTCGCGGTGACCTGCTCGTCGTCGATGACCCCGAAGGTCGTGTCCGGGAACTTGGCGGAGACCTCCTTGACGGCGGGCGCGTAGATGTAGCCGACGCCTATCACCGGGTTGTAGCCCGCCTGGGCGAGCTGGGTGAGGCGCTGGACCTTGTCCGCGTCGGACTCGCCGTCCTGCGGCTCGATGTCCCGGCCGCCCATCTTGAACTCCGTGTTGGCCTTCTCGAAACCCGAGTAGGCGGCGTCGTTGAAGGACTGGTCGCCCTTGCCCCCGATGTCGTAGGCGAGGCCGATGCCCTTGCCCGTGTACTTGCCGGACTCGTCGTCGGAGCCGCCCGAGCTGGTGCTGGACTCACCGCAACCGACAGCCGTGAGGGCGACGACCGCGACGGTCACCGCGGCTTGGGAGAACCGAGTCCTCCGAGAAATAAGACGCACAGCAGGCACCCCTTCATCCCCACGGCACCGTCCCCGGCCCGCTTACCCGATGCGCCACCTGCGGCGGCGATTGCGGCGCACAGTAACGCGCGTAGAAAGGGAGGGGAACGGGGTTTCGAGAGGCCGTTATCGATTCGTGCCGAGGGGGGTTACGTTTGCCCACGCACGGTTACGGCCGAGTGAAACAAAGGGACGAAGGTATCTGGAAGGGACACGCAAGAGGGCATCGCACCGGGCGCCTGCGAGTACCCCCTTCGCGGCCGCTCCTGGACCAGGCCAGGCTCTGGCTAGGCCTGCCGCTGCTGTCCGTCGATCAGCGCGGCGGCGGTGAACAGTTCCACACCGACCGTGATCGCGTACTCGTCGGCGTCGAAGTCGCCCTGGTGCAGATCGCGTACTCCCCGCTCCCCCGGCCTGCGCACGCCGAGCCGGGCCATCGCGCCGGGCACGTGCTCCAGGTACCAGGAGAAGTCCTCCCCGCCGAGGCTCTGTGCGGTGTCCTCGACGGAGTGGAGGCCACGCCGGGCTGTCTGGGCGTCGCGCAGCAGTTCCGCGACCTCCGCGTCGTTGACGACCGGCGGCACACCGCGCACGTAGGTGATCTCGGACTTGGCTCCGTACAGGCTGGCGATCTCGTCGACGGCCGCGTGGACGAGATCGGGCGCCTGGTGCCAGGTCTCCAGGTCGAGGCACCGTACGGTCCCGGAGAGCTCGGCGTGCTGCGGGATCACGTTGCAGGCGTGCCCCGACTCGATCCGCCCCCAGGTCACGGAGAGCCCGCTGCGGGCGTCGACGCGCCGGGCGACGAGCGCGGGCACGTCGGTGGCGACGCGGGCGGCGGCGGTGACGAGGTCGGTGGTGAGGTGGGGGCGGGCGGTGTGGCCGCCGGCGCCGTCGAGCGAGACCTCCAGCCGGTCGCAGGCGGAGGTGATGGGACCGTGGCGCAGCCCGATCCGCCCGGCGTCGACCCTCGGGTCGCAGTGCACGGCGATGATCCGGCCGATCCCGTCGAGCGCGCCGCACTCGATCGCGTCGGCGGCGCCGCCGGGAAGCACCTCCTCGGCGGGCTGGAAGAGCAGCCGCACCGGCCGCGGCAGAGCGCCCTGCCGGTGCAGTTCGGCGAGGACGAGCCCGGCGCCGAGGACTACGGTCGTGTGCACGTCGTGCCCGCAGGCATGGGCGCGGCCGGGCACGGTGGAGCGGTACCCGCACTCACTCTTCGTGTCCGGGATGGGGAGGGCGTCGATGTCCGCGCGCAGGGCGAGCGCGGGCACAGCGGCGTCGCCGCCCTGGCCCTCGGGGTCTCCGCCGACGTCACCGATGTCACAGATGAGCCCGGTTCCGGTGGCGAGCACGCGCGGCCGCAGGCCGGCCTTCTCGAGCCGTGCCTTGATCGCGGCGGTGGTGCGGAACTCCTGGTTGCCGAGCTCCGGGTGCATGTGCAGGTCACGTCGGAACGCGACGAGTTCGGCGCGCAACGCCTCCGGCAGTGTGCCGGGAAGCGCGGCTTCCCCGGGGAGATCGGCCTCGGACTCTCGGGACATCAGTTGGTTCACCCTCTGAAGGGTAGGACGCCCGGGCGGTCGAATGACCCACGATCAACAAAAATTCAACCTGTCAGGGGAGAAAATTCGACCGCCGAAGGCATATTCGCGAACTGGTATGGGTAAACTCGCGGCCTTTTCGCGCCAGCCACTTCCGTCCACCTGCGTCCAGGTTGCCACGCCGTCCACAGCGTCGCCGGAACTGTCCACCTACCGAAACGGCCGGGGTCACGGCACATGAACATTGGCCCACAGTCTCCGCAGCCCGCGTAATCGCCCCTTCCGCCGGACCGCCCCCCGGTAACGTGCACCCCCGTGACCGCCCCGAACCAGGCGTCCGTGACGGACTCCATACAGGCCGCCGTACCGGACTCGCCGGACTTCCTCCACGCCACCCGCGCGTCCTACGACGCCATGGCCGCCGACTACACGGAGCGATGCGCGGACCACCTGGCGGACCTTCCCCTGGACCGCGCCGTCGTCGCCGCCTTCGCCGAGCTGGTGCGGGCCCAGGGTGCCGCGCCCGTCGCGGACATCGGTTCCGGGCCCGGCTGGGTCACCGCGAGACTGCACGCCCTCGGCGTCCCGGTCTTCGGCGTGGACCTGTCCCCGCGCATGGTGGCGCTGGCCCGCCGGGCCCACCCCGGACTCCGGTTCCACGTCGGCTCGATGACGTCCCTGGACCTCCCGGACGAGACCCTGGGCGGAGTCCTGGCCCTCTACTCGATCATCCACGTCCCGGACGCCGCCCTGCCCACGGTGTTCGCGGAGTTCCACCGCGTCCTGGCCCCCGGCGGCCACGTCCTGCTCGGCTTCCAGACCGGCCCCGACGACGGCCACCTGCGCCTCACGGAACGCTTCGGCCACGAGATGTCGCTGGACTACTGGTTCCGTACGCCGGACAGGGTGGCCGAACTCCTGGCCAAGGCGGGCCTGACCCTGCACGCGCAAACGGTCCGCGAGCCCTACGAGGACGAGACCCGGCAGCGCGCGTACCTGCTGGCGCGCAAGCCGGTGTAGCCGGGCGCGAGGGCTGCGCGCGGCGGGGAAGGAGCGCACGCCGGTCCGCCCGCTCCGGGGTGACGGACCGTACGACGAGGCCGACTCACCCGTGTGCGCGCACCGGGGGATCGACGGCCCGCAGGACGAGCCGAGGTCTTCGGACCCGGGAGACGGCGGCCCCGTCCGTTGGTCCGGCCCGTCCGGGAACCCGAGTGGGTCGGTGACCGGCCGTACCTGACCGGCCGTACCTGACCGGGCTCCGAAGCCTTGTGGGTCCTGCCGGACCCGGAGGACGACGAGGTCCGTGTTGCGGCAAGGCCTCGTGAGGAGCCTGCCGCGTGGCGTGACGTGACGCTCGGCGGAGACGGGGAACGGAACGGGCGTCAGCCCGTCGCCTTCGCTTCCTTCGCCGGGCGGCCCGACTCCGTCGACACCCGTTCCACGTCCCGGGCCGACCCGGTGACGCCCGACAGGAACCCCTGCGCCCGCGGTGACGCGTTCGCGGTCAGCCAGGCCGGGTCGATGTCGCAGACGGCGACCTTGACGTTCGTGCCCGCCAGGGCCAGGGGGAGGGTGTGGACGACCGTCGAGGGGAAGCTGAGGATCGTCCGGCCGATGGGGCCCCGGCGGGCGATCAGCTCCAGGGGGAGGTCCGGGCGGACCACTTCCAGCCCCGTGCAGGCCGCCAGGTCGTGGAGCTTCTCGGCGCTCTCGCGTCGGTGGGCGAAGTAGCGCGTCACGCCGTGGGCCTTGGCCAGGGTGCGGACGGCGTCGCGGTAGCGGTCGGCGTCGACCACGCCCGTCTCGACGAGCGACGTGCCGACCATGTCGGCGCCCTCGGAGATGAGCGGGGGGCCGAAGCGGGAGCGGGTCCAGGCGAAGTCGTTGGACGTGACCTCGACGCCCTTGGGGGTCTCCTCGATCGGCATCGAGGAGAAGACCTCGACCCGGCGCCTGCCGCCCGGGGTCAGCCGACGGCGTGCCTTCGACGACACCGGGATGAACAGCAGGTCCCGCGCTCCGGGGCGCTGCGCCTTGCGGTGCCAGCGCACCAGGCGCTCACCGCGCGCGAGTTGGGAGACGAACTCCATGGTCGCCGTGCCGTCGTCGACGACGACGAGGTCGCGGGCCTTGGTGATGTTCAGGAGTACCTGTACGTAGCGGGAGAACGGGTCCCCCATGACGATCCGTTCCGTCCTGCGCAGCAGGGGGGCGAGACCGCCGATCGTGCGGAAAGGGGCCGATGTTCCGGCCCGGGCGTCCTCCCAGCGGACCTCGTGGCCCTCCTCGCGGGCGAGCTCGGCCATACGGCGCAGCTGGCCGCGGGTCATCGGGTCGACCGGGGAGAGGACCACCAGGGTCAGTCCGCCCCGGGCAGGTTCCCGGTGGACCGTCGGCCGGCTCTGGCCCCTGCGCCAGCGGCGCGACGCCTGTCCGGGGACCCTTCCGAAGCGTTTGCCCTTTTTGCGGGCGGAAACGGCCGGCGCCGGACCGCCGGCCCCCTCCGGGCTGAGCGCATGCGCATGCACATGCGCCCATTCCAGCACGTTCAGCAGCTGGACCGGGCTCTCGACGAAGGCGAGAGTGTGGGGGCCGGTGGTACCGGCGCGTGGGCTCATCGACGTACGACCGTCGCTTCCGTGAGTACGGACTGGGGAATCCGCGTGGACGACAGTGGTCACCGGCCTGCGCCGGTGAAGCCGCTGAGTGATGCGGATCAGGCGGTGACGGGCTCGCCCGCCGCAGCCGCGATCTCCGCGTCGGCGATGACGCCGGAGACACGACGGAGCTTCTTCATCGGGCCGATCTCGGACTCGTAGACCTTCTTGACGCCGTCGCCGAGGGACTCGGAGATGGTGCGGATGTCACGGACGAGACGGGTCAGGCCCTGCGGCTCGACGGAGGCGGCCTGGTCGGAGCCCCACATCGCGCGGTCGAGGGTGATGTGACGCTCGACGAAGGTGGCACCGAGGGCGACCGCGGCCAGCGTGGTCTGCAGGCCCGTCTCGTGGCCGGAGTAGCCGATCGGGACGTTCGGGTACTCCTTCTCCAGCGTGTTGATCACGCGGAGGTTGAGCTCCTCGGCCTTCGCCGGGTAGGTGGAGGTCGCGTGGCACAGGAGGATGTTGTCCGAGCCGAGGACCTCGACCGCGTGACGGATCTGCTTCGGGGTGGACATACCCGTCGACAGGATGACCGTACGGCCGGTCTTGCGCAGGGCGACGAGCAGCTCGTCGTCCGTCAGGGACGCGGAGGCGACCTTGTGGGCCGGGACGTCGAACTTCTCCAGGAACGCGACGGCCTCGGTGTCCCACGGGGAGGCGAACCAGTCGATGCCGCGCTTCTTGCAGTGCTCGTCGATCTGGCGGTAGTCGTCCTCACCGAACTCCACACGGTGGCGGTAGTCGATGTAGGTCATGCGGCCCCAGGGGGTGTCGCGCTCGATGTCCCACTGGTCGCGCGGGGTGCAGATCTCCGGGGTGCGCTTCTGGAACTTGACCGCGTCGCAGCCGGCTTCGGCGGCCACGTCGATCAGCTTGAAGGCGTTCTCAAGGTCACCGTTGTGGTTGATGCCGATCTCGCCACAGATGTAGACGGGCTGGCCGGGACCGGCGGTCTTCGAGCCGAACGAGCGCAAGCGGGTGGAGGTCATTCTGGGGGTTCCTTACTTCTTGTTGAGGGGGTCGAGAGAGGGGCCGAGGATCCAGCTGGCGATCTCTCGGATCGCGCCGTCGCCGCCGGGAACGGTGGTGACCGCGCGTGCGGCGCCGCGCACAACGTCGTGGGCGCTCGCGACCGCCACGGGCCAGCCCACGAGGGCGAAGCACGGGAGGTCGTTGACGTCGTTGCCGACGTAGAGCACGCGCTCCGGCGCGATGCCCTGCTCCTCGCACCACTGCTTCAGCGCGAGGTCCTTGCGGTCGATGCCGTGCAGCACGGGCAGCTGTAGCTTCCGTGCGCGGGCGGCGACGACCGGGTTCTGTTCCGAGGACAGGATCAGCAACTTGAGGCTGCTCTTGCGCAGCGCGGCGATGCCGAGGCCGTCGCCGCGGTGCACGGAGACGAACTCCCGTCCTTCGGAGTCGATCAGCACCCTGTCGTCCGTCTGGGTGCCGTCGAAGTCGAGTACGACCGCGTCGATGTCGTCGGCGGTCGGGAGGGCGCCGGGGCGGTTCGCGTCGAAGAGCGTCGCGAGGGCCCGGGCGCGGGCGAGGTCGTGCGGGTCGTCGATCTCCAGCACCCGGGCCGGGTCGGTGCGCACGGGTTCGGTGTGACCGAAGAAACGGTGCTTCGACCGGCGGAAGCCCGTCGCGTCCATGGCGTAGACGGCGCCGGTCTCCAGGAGGTCCTGGGGGCGGTCCTGGCGGCGGGGCCGGAAGGACTTGTCGTGATTCACACCATAGCCACCGCCGACGGTCACCGTTTCGGTGGCCACGGAGCCGGTGCCGCCCTCGACGGCCGTGCGCTCGCCGCGCACCGGCTGCGGGTCGTCGGCGGCGTCGCGCCAGATGAAACCGTGGAAGGGGGCGACGGTCAGCGCGCTGTCCGCGCCGTTGTGCACGACCGCGTTGACGACGCCGTCGACGTCCTCGCGGATGATGAACGGGCTGGTGCACTGCACGAGCAGGACCACGTCGACCTTGGCGCCGTGCAGCGTCTCGTGGGCGTCCATGGCGTGCAGGACGGCGGCCTCGGAGGTCGCGGTGTCACCGGCGATGGCGGCGGGGCGCAGCACGACCTCGGCGCCGGCCTGGCGGGCGGCGGCGGCGATCGCCTGGTCGTCCGTGGAGACGACGACGTCCGTGACCAGCTTGGCGGCGAGGCACTCGCGCACCGCGCGGGCGACCAGCGGGACCCCGCCGACGGGCAGCAGGTTCTTCGCAGGCACGCCCTTGGAGCCCCCTCTCGCGGGGATCACTGCGAGCACGCGGGGCCGCGCGGTCGCTGGGCCCGCTTCCGGGTTGGACTCCGGGTTGGACATTGCCTGTACTCCTTGACGCTCTTCGCGTGCTCGACGGGGGATCCGGTGGGTCACAGCTCCCCCATCCGCCGGATCACGGGCGCGACGCGCTGCACGCCGTGCCGGTAGGCGCCGCGGGCCGCGCGACGCACGATCTGCCGCACCGCTCCCGGCTCCTTGTCGGAGGCCGGCGCCCCGGGGAGCGGAACGCCGTCGGGGCCGAGGTGGTGCCGAGCGAGAATACCCGGCAAATATCCGGGAGCCGTCATCGGTGTGTAGTACGGGGCCAGGGGCGGAAGCTTCGAGGATCCCAGAAGACGGTCGATCCTGTCGCGTGCGGCATCGAAGGCCGTCTCGTACGAGCCATCCGCGGCGACGCCCTGACGGTCCACCCACTCCGCGTCGGGTACGGGCTTGTGGCCCGCGTCGAGCTGGTCCCAGGAGGCAAGGCAGCCGGAGCCGATGAAGTGGTGGTTGCCGAGCGCCTCGCGCACTCCCAGGTCGCTCAGCACGACGGTCGGGATGCTGCGGTGCAGGGACTCCAGCGCGGCCGTGGAACTGATCGTGACCAGCAGGTCCGTGCGGTCCAGGACCTCGCCCATGTGCCCGTAGACCAGCTTGAAGTTCGGCGGAAGGTCGGCGCGCTGGGCCAGTTTCTGGTAGGGCAGTTCCTCGATGTGCGTGGTGTGCTCGCCGGGCTTGGAGCGCAGCTTGAGCAGCACCTCGCGCTCGGGGTGCAGCCTGGCGTGCTGCACGAGCCGGTCGAGGAGATACGTACGGTCCTTGCGGCTCTCCGGGACGGAGGGCTGAGCGGCGAACACCACCGTGTACGGGTGACCATGCTCACCTGTGTAAGACGCGCCGCCCAGGAACGGGAGTGCGACTTCGGTCACAGAGGACGAATCGGCACCGACTCCGTCGTACACGGCCTTGAAACGGTCGGCGTCCTGGCGGGAGTTCGCGAGGACCAGGTCGGCGCCGTGCCGCAGCAGGAGTCCGTCGGCGAGCTTCTCGTAGACGACCCCGACATAGCCGGTGACGACGACGGGGCGCAGTGCCGTGTCGTCCCACACCTGGGCCAGGCCGTGCAGCATCGCCTGGACGCCGCCGCCGACCAGGGCGAGCACGAGGATGTCGTACGGCTCCTCCTGGTCCATGGCCCGCAGGAACTCCAGGGCGGTCACCTCGCGGAGCGAGTCCGCCCTGACGCCGACCTCCTGGAGCTGGCGGGCGGTGGGGGTGGCCCGGCCTCTGAGGAGGTAGCCGTCAAGATGAATGTCGGAATTATCAGGAGAAATACGGCTGGCTGTGAGCGCACCCCATTTCCACCGAGTGTCGGAATCGGCGAGGACGGCAACCCTCATGGGGCTCGTGGTACTGGCTGGCACGCCCAAGACCTTAAGCCGACATGGGGGGCTTCCACCCAATCCCAAGGCAACAAAGGGTTAACAAAGGGTCGCGTCGACTTGAATCAAGACGCCAAACGTGCAGAAACCCCCTTGATTCACCGGGCGGACACATGTAGTTCACCCGACATCAAACCCCGGGTAAAGTGACACCACCGGAGAGGCTCTAACCTCGGACTCGTGGTCAAGCTCTCCGTCATCGTGCCGTTCTACAACGTGCAGCATTACGCGCCCGACACTCTGAAGAGCCTGCGCGCCAACGCGCGCGAGGACTTCGAGTTCATCCTCGTCGACGACTGTTCGCGCGACGAGACTCCGGACATCCTCGCGCGCGCAGAGCGCGAGCTGCCGGGCGCCGTGCTGGTCAGCCACGAGAAGAACGGAGGCCTGGCCACCGCCCGCAACACCGGTATCGACAAAGCGCGTGGCGAATACCTCACGTTCCTCGACGGCGACGACTGGCTCGCGCCCGGCTATTTCCCCCAACTCCTCGCCGCTATTGAGGACTTGGGCTGCGATTTCGTTCGTACGGACCATGTCCAGTGCACCAACAGGGCGCGCGCGATCCATCGGGTCCCGCACGGCCGGCGCGGGGTCGTGATGTCGCCGCGGGACGCGATCCTGCCCACCGACCGCACCACCTCCGTCGACTACGCCTACGCCTGGGCGGGCATCTACCACCGCCGGCTCGTCGACCGCGGCATCCTGCACTTCACCGACGGACTGCGTACGGCGGAGGACCGGCCGTGGATCTGGAAGCTGCACCGGGAGGCGGAGTCGTTCGCCGCGGTGGGGCTGCTCGGCGTCTTCTACCGGCGTGGGGTCGCCTCCTCGCTCACCCAAATCGGTGATGTTCGCCAACTCGACTTCATCCGGGCCTTCGACCAGGTCATCGAGGAGACGGCCCGGGACCCCGAGGCGGATAGGCTGCTGCCGAAAGCAGTGCGCACCTACTGCGCGATCATGGCTCATCACCTCGGAGCGATCGAGAGGTTCGAACCCGCCGTGGCCCGAAAACTGCGCTCCCTGAGCGCCGCCGCGCTGAAGCGGATGCCGCAGGACGTGCTCGCGGAGGCCATCGACTCGATGGACGCCCAGCGGGCCACCCGACTGCGGAAGGTGCGGCGCAGGCCCGTCTCCGCGTCCGCCGGGACGGTGTCCGTCTGATGTCCGCCACCACCGAGACGCGCATCCCCCAGACCCGCGGCAACAGGACCCGTACCACTCAGATCTTCTGTGCGTCGACGCTGTACGGCGCCGCCACGCTGGCCGCCGCCCTCGACGCCGGGCTCTTCGGTCCGGCCGACCGCAGACTGCTGCTGATCACCAACAACGCGGCCAACCCCGAGATCACCCCCGGGGTCGACACGATGTCCGGTTTCGACCGGGTCAGCGGGCGGTTCGACGAGGTCCTGTCCTGGAACGAGACGATCGCCCCGTTCCACCCCAGCGGCTGGGGCCCGCGCGCCGACGACGTCCCGCTGTGGGAGCGGCATCTGCGGCTGCTGTGGAACCTGGGCGACGACAACATCCAGCTGGCCGTCGAGTCCGTGCAGGTCAACCCGGCCCTCGCGCTGTGCCAGCTGTTCACCGGCGCACCCGTCGACGTCTACGCGGACGGCCTCATAAGTTATGGCCCCACGCGCGACAAGATCGACGCGCTGGTCGGCACCCGCATCGGGCGCCTCCTCCACCTCGATCTCGTCCCGGGCCTCACCCCGCTGCTGCTCACCGAGTTCGGCGTGCCCGCCGAGCTGGTGCCGTCCGAGGCGTTCCTGAAGGTGCTGGGCGAACTCGCCGAGGCCGGGGACGAGACGGTGACCTGGGAGAGCCTCCCGAAGGACCAGCCCGCACTGCTGCTGGGCCAGTACCTCTCCGCGCTCGGCATCCTCACCCCGCACGAGGAGGAGGAACTGCATCTGCGCATGGTGCGCGGCGCCGTCGCGGCCGGACACCGTTCACTCGTCTTCAAGCCGCACCCGACCGCACCCGCGGCCTGGGCGGGGTCACTGGAGAGCGAGGCGAAGAAGCTCGGCGCGGAACTCACCGTCCTGGACCGGCCCGTGCTCGCCGAGGTCCTCTTCCAGCGGCTGCGTCCCGCGCTGGTCGTCGGCTGCTTCTCGACCGGCCTGTTCACGGCGGCCGGCCTGTACGGCATCCCGGTCGCCCGGGTCGGCACGGACACCGTGCTGGAGAAGATCACGCCGTACCAGAACAGCAACCGCGTGCCCCTGACCATCGTGGACGTCCTGCTGCCGGACCTCGCGGACGCCAAGGCCGTCACGAAATGGTCGATGCCGTCGGACAAGCAGGTCGGCAAGAACCTGGCCGGACTCGTCAAGGCGATCGGCTTCTGCATGCAGCCCCGGATCTATCCACGGCTGCGCCCGGAGGCGGAGAGCTACCTCTCCAAGCACCTCACCGAGCAGACCTGGCGCTACTTCAAGCGCCGCCGTCTGACCTCGCTGGCGCTGCCCGGCGCCCTGCCGTCCCAGCTGTCGTTCATCCCGCGCAACGCGACCGTGCGCCGGATCGCACGCCGGGCACGGGCGTTGAGCAAAACGGTGAAGCGGTGAAGCGGTGACGGGGAAGCGGTGACAACGGGAACCGCGAAGATTTAATCTGCCAAACGCGTCGTCTCCCGGTTCGTATACGGACGGGTGGCGACGCGTCGGCGTCCGCGTGCATCCATCCGCGTCCGTCATGCGTCAATGAGCTGACCGGTTGTTCATCCGTGAGAGTTCTGTGCTACCTCTTTTGCTTGCCCCTGACTCTCCTGAGTTGTCGTCGATGAGTCAGCTTCTCTTGTCCCAGCTGCGAAAGGCCAGCCGATGACCGCGGCCGACCAGACCATGGCCCCTCCGCTCCCGGCTCCGCCGCCGGGCCCGCGGTCCGGGAGTGCCGAACCGGCCGTTCCGTCCTCCGCCGAGGGCAAGAAGGCCCGTCCGGTCAGCCGGCTGAGGGCGCTGGACGGACTGCGGTTGGTGGCCGCGCTGATGGTCTGCATGTACCACTTCGCCGGCAAGAACGGCACGGTCGCCGAGTCCTGGAACCAGTCGCCAGGTGTGATGTTCCCGACCCTGTCCCAGTTCGCGACCTACGGCAGCCTCGGGGTGCAGTTCTTCTTCGTCATCAGTGGCTTCGTGATCTGCATGAGCAGCTGGGGCAAGACGCTCGGCGACTTCTTCCGCTCACGCATCGCCCGTCTCTACCCGGCGTACTGGGTCGCGCTCGTCATGGTCACCGCCGCCTCGTTCCTGATGCCGGTGGTGGTTCACCATGTGCGCGCCGACGAGTTCCTGCTCAACTTCACGATGATGCAGCAGCCACTGGGCAGCTCGCGTGTCCTGGGCGTGTGCTGGACCCTGTGGGTGGAACTCAAGTTCTACGTGCTGTTCGCCCTGTTCGTGGTCTGGAAGGGCGTCACCTACCGCCGGGTGGTGACCTTCTGCATCCTGTGGACGCTGGCCGGCGCCTTCGCCCGGGTCGCGGACAACCCGCTGATCTCGGAACTCACCTTCCGCGACCACGCCCCCTTCTTCATCGGCGGCCTGGCCCTCTACCTGATCCACCGTTACGGCAGCGACCTGCTCCTGTGGGGCATCGTCGGCATGTCGTTCCTGCTGGGCCAGCGCTACTCGGTGACGGCCCTGTGGCACCCGGGCGCGCAGGGCGACTTCTCCCGCAACCCGTACGTGATCCAGCTGATCGTGCTGCTCGCCTTCGCCTCCGTGGCGGTGGTGGCGCTGGGCTGGACGCGCTGGGCGAACTGGAACTGGCTGACGATCGCGGGCGCGTTGACGTACCCCTTCTACCTGATCCACGAGCACCTGGGCTGGTTCTTCATCCGGATCCTGCACCGCGGCTGGGGCCTCGACCCGTACGTCACGATCCTCGCGTCGGTAGCGGGCCTGCTGTCGCTGGCCTGGCTGATGCACAGGTTCGTCGAGAGGCCGTTCGGCTCCCGCCTGAAGCGGACGATGACCCTCCAGTCGAAGAAACTGGGCGAGAAGCTGAAGCAGTCGTAGCGGACAGCGGACAGGGTGTGGATGCGGAGAGGCCCGGGGTCGGAATTCCGACCCCGGGCCTCTCCGCATCCACGCTCGTTGATCTGTCGTCAGCGCATCCAGTCCGGTGTCGGGACACCCGTGAACTCGTTCCAGGCCAGGCAGTGCTCCCGGGATTCGGAACCCACGTACTCCCAGACCGCCTGAAGATCGAACCCCTCGTCCCAGGCGTTGAGGAGCGCCTCGAAGAAGCCCGTGGCGACCGCCGTGCTGTCGTGTTCGCTGCCGGACGCCTGGACCTCCTCCAGGATTCCCAGCACCCGTTGCTTCTGCTCGGAGGTCTGCTCGGCTGCATGGTCGGCGAACACCGTCGCCAGATCAGCCAGGCGGAAGGTGAACGGCGGGACGTCGTCCGGGTCCGCGTCCTCGAAGCCTCGCCAGTACACGACACCGGCACGGTCCTTGGCTGCCAGTACGTCGCTCACGCCGAGAAGATCACCGAACCAGGCCGGGGTCGAGAAGCTGGTGGTCACCGCACTGGCCCCGCCTCGGCCTTGGCGCCGGTGAGGAAGGCCTGCCAGCTGCCGGGAGCGAAGGTGAGCATCGGGCCGCCGGCCTGGTCCTTGCTGTCGCGTACGGCTCGGCCGCCTACGGCACGGGTGGCAACCTCAACGCAGTTGTTCTCCTGTCCGGAGTACGACGACTTCCGGAAGGGGCCAATCGGCTCGGTCACGATGTGTCTTCCTTGATGGTCCGCAGTACGCGCCGGATGAGT
>NZ_BMMU01000023.1:0-64524 GCF_014646095.1 Streptomyces lacrimifluminis
CCTCGCTCGTTGTGCTTCGTGGACCGTCACCTGATCGGTGGCCAGCTCGAAGAAGCTCACTGGTCCGGCGGCGAAGGCCCTTGCCAATCATGGCCAGCCCGACCTCACCACACACTCCGCCAGCCCATCAACGGCCGCTCCCAGCCACATGCCACCGCCACCAAGCCTGCTTGTTGAAGGGAACGGCCCTTCAGCCAGCGGCCAAAACCTTGAGGGGACTCCACCCCTGCTGCCTGCCCCTTGAGCCCTTGAGCTACATCGCAGCGGATCACAGATCGAGATGGGCCGTCGCACCCCATGTGCCGGCATCTTCCCCTAACCTCTCAACCAGTACCAGGACTAGGGGACCGGGACACCACATGCAGGGACGCGCACTCGCTGAAGAGCGACTCGACCCATACGCCGAAGATCTCATCGAGTCTCTCCGCGCGTTTGGCTACGACCTGCCGACCGCACTGGCCGATTTGGTGGACAACAGCATCGCCGCAAAGGCCAAGAATGTGCACGTCTCGTTCTGCTCAGATCCCGGCGAAGCCTGGGTGGCCATCGTGGATGATGGCTGCGGCATGAGCGAGCCCGAACTCCACGCCGCGATGAGATTCGCACGCAACCCAAGACACATTCGCGAGCAGGGGGATCTTGGGCGGTTCGGCTTGGGACTAAAAACCGCCTCACTCTCTCAAGCTCGAATGCTTACCGTCCTGTCCATCAATGCCGATAAACTCGCTGCAAGAACCTGGGACATTGACTACATTGCGCAGCGGAAAGAGTGGGTAGTACTCACTCAGCCAGATAGCGAAGTGCTCCGTATCGCCGAAAGGATCGGATTCACCGGGCAGGGCACTGCGATCATCTGGCGAAAGACGGACAAACTTGGAGACGGGAGATCACTGTCTCGGAAAGTCTCTGATGCCGGCCGTGAGCTAGCTCTGACTTTCCATCGTTTCCTGGAAACGGGTCGTCTCAACTTGCGCATAGGGCGGCAAGGGATCACTCCCTTGGATCCTTATCTGAGACGTCACCCGGCCACCCAAGACCGCGGTACGGAAGAACTACAGACCGCCGGACACGCCGTCAGAGTAAACCCAGTAATTCTGCCTCATCCGTCAAGGCTGAGCAAGCAAGATACAGCCTTGGTATCTGGGCCAGGTGGCATGCTCGCCCGCCAAGGTTTCTACGTCTACCGAGGTAATCGACTCGTCGTGGCCGGCGGCTGGTTGGGGCTTGGAAACCTCCATAAGTCCGCCCCCACTCGGCTGGCTCGAATCGCGCTTGAAATCCCACCCGGGCTGGATCTTCTCTGGGCGGTCGATGTCAGAAAATCGACCGTACATCCTCCAATTCACCTGGAACCTAGGCTCATAGAGCTAGCCGAGGACGCACGGGCCAGATCTGAGAAAATATTCACTTACCGCGGCGCTCCCGTTCGAAGACAAGGCAAGCATAGCCAAGTCGAGCCCGTGTGGCACCAAGTACGCAGACTCGGTCAATCTGATTATTCCATCAATAGAGACCACCCTCTCGTGGCCGCCGCGCTGTCGTCTGCTCCCGAAAATGCGTTGGAGGGGGTCTTGCGGATGATCGAAACGACACTCCCACGTGAACTCATCGCACAGGAAGTCACGACCCGTGGTGAAGAACCTCCGCCAGAACTCGAACATCCAGATACCGAAGAAGTCCTTGCAACACTCAGATCGCTACTCACGGGACTTCCTTCGGACGCCACAATGAGAACGACTTTGGCTGCGGCGCTGCTCAAAGCGGAGCCTTTCTGCCGTTATCCCGGCCTCGTCAAAGAGATCATCGAAATTGATTCCACCGAGGGGACATGATCAATGGCCGATCTCACGGATGCCGCCCTGACGCTTGCGAAGCAGGGGGTCTTGGGGATTGAAAAGCATGAACGCACCCGCGAGCGATTCAAGGAAATTGCCCAATCGGCAGCTAACATGCTGTCTGCAGCCGGTCCGGTCTCTGTCGACGAGGTGGTTCGCCTCCTAGAATCGGAATTCGACGTCTGGGTTCCGCAAGCAATCGTGGTGAGCAACTCCGGGGACCACATAGCCTGGCTGGAAAATAGGCGCCAGGGAATCGAGTTCTCGTACTGGCGGCGCTACGCAGAATGGCTCAAAAAATCTTGGAAGCCGAGCACGGTTGAATCTCTCGACGAAGCAACAGATCAGATTCTTGAACTGCTCGAAGACCCGGCCCGCGCTGGCACCTGGAAGACATACGGAATGGTCTATGGCCAGGTTCAATCTGGCAAAACGGCTAGCTACACTGGACTCATTTGCAAGGCAGCCGATGCCGGATATCAGGTCACTATCGTGCTAACAAGCCAGCACGAAAGCCTTCGGCATCAGACCCAAGCTCGACTCGACAAGGAATTTCTTGGCTTTAACAGCAAACTAAGCAGAAACCCAGACTCTGACAGCTCCGTCATCATCGGAGTCGGAACCTTGGGAATGAAGAAGCCTAACATTTGTCAACCTGTAACAACACAGGTTAGCGACTTCACCGCAGCACAGTTCCAGGGCACTCCAATAAATATCAACGAGGTAAGCATCCTCGTCGTCGCCAAAAAGAACGCCCGCATTTTGGAAAACCTCCAAGATTGGCTTTCTAACTTCTCCACGGGAGAGGAAGAGCCTCGAACCATTAAGAACATCCCCCTCCTACTCATTGACGATGAGGCCGACTATGCGTCAGTCGACACCAAACGCCCAAAAAAGGGCACTAGCCAAAGCGACCCCGCCCATGATCCGACCGCGATCAACAAAGCAGTCCGCGGCTTGCTTGAGCTATTCGATAAACGCGCCTATATAGCGTACACCGCTACCCCGTTCGCGAACATTTTCATTCCGGACGAAACCGACCACCCCAAGCATGGAGAGGATCTCTTTCCCAAAAACTTCCTCGTCGCCTTGGAGCCCCCTTCCAATTATTGTGGACCGGAGGTTGTATTCGGCCTTGAGGATCCATCCGCAGCTGAGATTCGCGAGCCACTTCCCATAACACGACCAGTGGACGATCACGAATATTGGCTTCCAGACGGCCACAGAAAGGGTTACCGTCCGGGAAAGCAATTGCCGCCATCGCTAGTCGAGGCACTAGACGCATTCCTGCTTGCCACTGCCGTGCGGCGGGTACGCACGAAGGACTACGGCATAGCAAGCGGACACAACACGATGTTGGTCCACGTCACTCGCTGGACAGATGTCCAGGGGGAGATTGCCCGCCAGATAGAAGATCACTTGCAGGGAATGTCGGCAGATTGGGGAGATCACGGAAAATCCGGACAGGCGCTTCGGAAACGGCTACTCACTCTATGGGAAGAAGATTTTTCTCCCACCCGTGAAGAAATTGCGGGCCGGGATGACGTTAGCGCTCTAGCTGGCCCTCCAGTCTCATGGGAGGAGGTGGAAGAATTCGTGCCAGTGATTCTGGAAGAAGCCGTTTCAAATGTGAAGCGAATCAACGGCACCGCTGCGGACGTCCTGGAATATCAATCAACGACTCCGGTAACAGTCGTGGCCGTCGGTGGTGACAAACTTTCCCGTGGCCTAACCCTCGAAGGGTTGACGGTATCCTACTATCTGCGCGCCTCCAAAACCTACGACACACTGCTTCAAATGGGACGGTGGTTTGGATATCGTCCAGGATATTTGGACGTAACGCGCCTGTACACTACAACGGAACTAGTCAACTACTACGTTCACATCACTCGGGCCAACCGAGAGCTTATGGATCTCACGGCGGCGGTATCTCGCGCACGCCAGACACCAAAGCACGTGGGTCTTCGCGTATTGGACGGAAAAGGGAACCTGCAGGTAACCGCTGCCACTAAAATGCGCTCCTCACAGGTGATGACTGTCAGCCTCTCTGCAAGTAGAGCTGAGACTCTGGTCATGCGGACGGACAAGCGAGCACAGGCCGATAACTCCGCCGGCCTTGACCGTTTGATCGAAGCGATAACTCCTTTCGATTCAGTTCCTGAAGATAGGCTGGACGGAGCTGGACGCGGATTCTTTCGCCAGAACGTTCCATCTCAGGTTGTACTCGATTTCCTTGCGAGGTTCCTTGTATCTCCTCGCGTACTCACCGCTAATCCAGAGAATCTCATCCCCTACATTAAGAGCCAAGTATCCAAGGGGGAGCTTCTCCGCTGGACCGTAGCCATTACGGCTGGAGCGTCTTCCGTGCCGTTGAAGGGACTCGGTATCTCGCTGGTTAAGCGCCGGACGATTACTCACTCTAGGGTTCTGGATCGCGAATGTGAAGTTGGCGTTCTTGTCAGTCCCGCGCATGAAGCTATCGGGCTTGCACCGGAGACGGTAACCGAAGCATTCAATAGGACGGTTCAGGATTTCCTTAAAAACGGTAAAGGGCGCGAGCCAAAGCGTGCAAGCGGAGAATCTCTGCGGAAGCTCCGCGACCCCAACGAAGGCTTGTTGCTCATCTACCCCATCGATCCAATTGCGTCGGAAATCGAAGTCCCCGATCCCAGCATCCCTATCGTCGGGTACGCTGTCGTATTTCCGCATTCCGACAAGGCAGAAAAGGTTCGGTATCGCGTCAACCAAGTCTTCCTTGACGGACTTCGGAAAGCCATTGATGAAGATGCCGAAGGTGACAGCTGATGGCCACCAGTACTCCGGAACAGCTCGAAGCAAGCTTCACTGCTACTGAAGCCGGGGGTAGCAAACTCCCTGGGGCAGTGCGTCGGCGTCTCATGCCTGACGCTTCCATTGATGTCTTCACTGAAGTTCGGTTTCCAAGCCGCGAGTGGGCATTGTTGATTCGGAGCAGTGATGACACGGAAGATCGAGACTTGATCCTTGCCTCTGGCCTCGTCTGTCGAATTAGGGGTGGATCGGTCGAAATTGTCGCGGGCCCGGATACCGATCGATTCTTGTTCTGCACGCTCCTGGCTGATTTGGTTCGGCAGCTCCACATACACACCGCCAACCCCACCCTGGCTCTCGTCCGCCGGCTAAACGCTTGGCGCAAGATGCTCGACAGAGGGCTTTCTACAGGCCTCACTCCGGAAGCACGAATGGGGCTGTTCGGTGAGCTTCTTACGTTGCGGGAGATTCTGCTGCCAGCCATTGGAGCGGCTGCAATCCCTGCCTGGGAGGGACCTGCAGGAGCGCCGAGGGATTTTAGTCATTTCTCAACAGCAGTCGAGGTTAAGACTGTCGGTCGAAGAGGTGCCAACCAATGTCAGATAAGCAGTGAAAGTCAACTAGAGACTTCCAACTCAACGGACCTGTTCTTGATACATCAAGTCATGACAGTTGCACCGAGTGGCGTCTCGCTCATTGATATGGTGGAAGAACTTCGCGCAGATCCTCGGGTGCAGCCAGAACGGTCACGGTTCGAGAACTGTCTACTAGAAGCAGGGTGGCTGGACAGCCATAGCACACAATATGCCAACCACCGGTACGCACTGAGTCGTCGGCAATGTTTTCATATAGTTGACGGGTTCCCGCGCCTGACTTCCTTGGCACTACCCTCCGGAGTGTCTCGGGTGTCATATAACATCGACCTGTCAGTGTGCGATGCATACAGAGTGAATGAGGAAACGGTGCGATCTTCAATCTCTCTAGCGGGAACAGGCAAGGAGTAGTTAGTGGAGGAGATGCAGGAATTCGCCATTGCGCTAGAGCAGACGATTGAAGATTATCTCGGGCGCGAACCTGGCTGGCTAAGGCGAGACGCCTTCGTTCGAGCGGCTGGCGATTACCTTGTGGATGACGGAACGCTCGAAGACGTAGAAGTCTGCTATTTTGCGCACCCCGCCGGACGCAGTCGCATGGAGGTGGCCGGCTACTCAGTCAGCGATGACGGACATGTATTGGACCTCGTTTCTGTTTATTATGGAGAACACGGTCAAACAATCTCACGCGACCAAGTCAGGAGACGTTTCAACTGGGCAAAACTGTTTGCTGCCGCATGTCGTGACGGACACCATCTCCGAATGGAAGAGTCGAGCCCTCAGTTTGACATGGCACAGGATATTCATGCCAGATGGAAAAATTTCGGAAAGATTAGAATCTTTCTCCTAACTGACGGACGAAGCACCCTGCAAGATTTGCCGTCCGAGGAACTAGACGGGGTGCCCATAGTCCATAATCTGTGGGACATTGAGCGTCTCAGGCGACTCGTCAATTCAGGTCGTCAAGAGGAGCCGATTTTTGTTAGTTTTGAAGAGCTTGCAAATCCGCTCCCCTGCCTTCCCGCCCCTCGCTTGGCGGGGGATTATCAATGCCTACTCACTTTGATACCGGGCAAGCTACTCGCGGACATCTATGAATTGCACGGGTCCAAGCTGTTGCAACGGAACGTCCGGGCATTCCTGCAAGCCAAGGGGAAAGTCAACAAAAATATAAACGAAACGATCCGGAAAAGTGCTGATCGATTTCTTGCCTATAATAACGGCATCTCGGCCACTGCAACGGGGGTCACACTAGAACAACGAGAGAATGGAACTTACCTACTCGATATTAGCGACCTGCAGATCGTCAACGGAGGCCAGACCACGGCTTCGCTCCACAATGCTGCCATGCGCGATGGTGCTGATCTCAGTCAGATTCAAGTACCTATGAAGATCACAGTGGTGCAGCCAGATCTCCTCGACCAGCTGGTGCCCTATATCTCGCGCTACGCCAACTCGCAGAACTCCATCAATGAAGCAGATTTTGAGGCTAACAGCCCATTTCATGTCGAGCTCGAACGCGCGTCTCGTAGCGTCTGGGCACCCGCAACTCTGGGATCTACTCGCCAAAG
The DNA here is from genome assembly GCF_014646095.1 of Streptomyces lacrimifluminis. Lineage (GTDB taxonomy): Bacteria > Actinomycetota > Actinomycetes > Streptomycetales > Streptomycetaceae > Streptomyces > Streptomyces lacrimifluminis. Next base: position 6,790 of record NZ_BMMU01000023.1, read on the forward strand.
CCGATGGTATTACGAGCGAGTGCGAGGCCAGTACAACGTAGATAGAGCCCGACGGCACACCACAGCCAAAAAGAAATCTTTTGACGAAGAGTACCCGCGCGGTCAGCGTTTCGCTAAGACTGACGCAGCCAAGTATGACTTGACATTTCGACAGCTTCCTCATGTCGTGAGTTTGGGTGCACAGAAATGCTTTCACTGGTGGACAATGAACGTATTGTCAGTGCCGCCTTCGGTTCCTGACGAGAGCTATTTTAAAGCACTCGTCGCAAAGAGAATCCTGTTCGAACATGGGCGTGCGGATATCAGGAAGTTGAACCCTGGTGCGGGATATCTCGCTAATGTTACGACTTACACCCTGGCCCGGCTTGCCGCGGAAGTCGATTTGGACGATGTCCTAGCGACGGTATGGAGGAAGCAAGGGCTACCTGACAGCGTCCGCCAAGCGGTCGCCGAACTGAGCCGTCCCGTCCGGCAAGTGCTCCTTGCAGCCCCCGGTTCGGGGAACGTCACCGAATGGTGTAAGAAGGAGGACTGCTGGAAGAGCGTGCTGGACATCCCTGGGGGCAGTTCGCTGCTCAAGGTTGCTAGGCGGCTCGGGCAGTAGCCGATACCCGGGCCCAAGACTCACGTGACAGCTGTTGGGGACAGCGCCCGGAGACAGAAGCAACCCCATCCAGCTAGGTCCACGCCCCGCAGGGTGTCCGCTCCGACGAGCAGCCGTGCACTTGGTGTTGAGCTGCGTCATCTTTCCGTTGTGCCACCTGCGGGAAGGGGTTGTCTGGAGCAGCCGTCTGTGTTGTCCTGGTGGTCGTTGTTTCGAGCAATATGAGGAGGCTTGGGTGTCGGTCTACGGGGTGAAGCTGCATCGCAGCGACGTACTCCAGCTCGACGAGCATCCTGAGGCTTGTACCGAGGAGACTTTCGCAGCTTGGTGCAAGGCCCGGTTCAGCTCCGGGGCGCGTCTGGCTGTCGACCTCTTCTCAGGTGCGGGTGGCTTGAGCCTTGGACTAGAGCATGCGGGGTGGACTGTTGCTGCCTCCGTCGACTCAGATCGGCGAGCTTTGGAGACACACCGGGTTAACTTCCCCGGACTTGCTCTGGGAACGGATCTGGGTGACGCAGAACAGCGTGGTCGTCTCATCTCCTTGTTGCAGCAGGCACCCATCGATCTGATCTCCGGTGGCCCTCCCTGCCAACCGTTCAGTCGTGCTGGGCGTAGCAAGATCAAGAGCTTGGTTGACGCTGGCAAGCGCGACGAAAACGATCTGCGCAAAGAGCTCTGGCGTGCCTACCTAGACATCGTGCTCCAAGTGCAACCTCGTGCGGTTCTCATGGAGAATGTTCCGGACATGGCGCTTGGTGATGACTTCCGGGTTGTTCGAACCATCGTTGAGGCCTTGGAGGAAGCCGGCTACTTCACAGAGGTGCGCTTGGTCGACGCCTGGCAGTACGGCGTGCCCCAGCATCGCAAACGATTGATAGTACTGGCCCGAAACGATAGCGCCAAGTTCACTTGGCCAACTACGGCCGCCCCCGTTCATCTTAGGCAAGCTATCGGCGACCTCCCCACACTTGACGAATCCAAGCCCCTCGGCGGTCGTAGGCTGCAATACGAGCCTTCGTCCGATCCGTCTGATTTCCTGACGCTCATGAGGAAAGAAGTCGACGAGCCGGGTATTGTTTATGATCACATGACGAGGCCTGTGCGCCCCGACGACCTAGAGGTCTTCAAGCGCATGGATCATAAAACCTTGTATTCCGACATCCCAGAGCATCTACGGCGTTACAAAGCCGATACCTTCGACGATAAATACAAGCGGCTTCATTGGGACGACTTCAGTCGGTCCATCACCGCCCATATCGCAAAAGATGGATATTGGTATATTCATCCGGAAGAACACCGAACTCTGACGGTACGTGAAGCGGCTCGCATCCAGACGTTCCCTGATAATTTCCGATTCTCAGGAACGCGTAGCGATGCATTTAGACAGATCGGTAACGCTGTACCGCCTCGTTTGGGGGAGGCCGCGGCCACCGCTCTGATGCCGGTTGAGGATGCGCAACCCAGTAAGAACGAGTGGCTGGAACTGCACAAGGCTTTGTCAGCGTGGGGGCGCCAGCAACGCAAAGGGCGCTCTTGGTTCCTTTATCCAGGCCCGTATGTCCAGCAGGCCGTTGCGCTCGTGGTAGCTCTGGTCGGCGCGGAACGCATAGGAGCTCGTAACCTTGAGTGGGCCATCCAGCGCCTTAAGGAACGTTCCAAACTCACAGCGAAAGAACTTCAGCAGCTCTATACGGCCATTGATGACCCCAAGACGCTTCAGCGTCTGCAGCGAATCGAAGATCTGACGTCGAAGCGCAACATTTGGCAGAACACTGACGATCTAATCATTCAACTGAAATTGAAGCCTGCAGAGATTTCCATGTTCAGGCTACTCTTGGGTGAGGATGTTTTGCTTTCCCAGCAGGGTCCATTGCGTGTGGCTGCAAGGATTTTTGCGAGCAACTCTGATCGCACTAACAAGCTCACTGATGGGCGTATCGAACTTTCTCGGCTCATTGGTGGCGGCCCCGATGCACCGATCCGTATGGCTGCGTTGAGGCAGTTGGCACAATCGAATTGTCTTCCGAATGAACCATACTGTGCTGGCTGTCCCATCCAGGAGTGGTGCCGTTCAACCGAGAACCGAGAAACTGTCGAGCGACTCTGCTGAGACCCCTCCGCGAGTTCTGCCATCGTGTAATCAAGCTTGGGCACGGACGACGCCAACTGTTGGACGCGGAGAACGGTCAGTCAGTTCGCTAACAGTGCCCCATCGGCCTACTACACTCGGTCTGATTTTCTGCGATAGATCTCTTTGAGCTCCAGTTATAGGCCCTCAGGAGCCGACTCGCGCCAACCCCTTTGTCAGTTGCGCTCCTCGCTTCGACGACACGCCGCTGCCCCTTCCCCTGACGCTTGATCCCTCACTCAGAGTGCGGGGCACGCGAGGGGCATCTCGTCAAGGTGACGCGAAAAGAGCCGAACATGCGCCCCCCGCCAGATCGGTCTGAGATCCTAGAGTCCGATCGAGAGGGGCCGAAGGCATGGAGTGGAAGACCCACGGTGAGCGACAGATCTACACGAACAAGTGGGTGAACCTGTGCTTGGTGGACGTCCAGCAGCCTGACGGACATCGGTGGGAGTACCACGTCGTTCGTCTCCGGCACCTGGCCGTGGCCGCTGTGGTCAACGACCGCCAAGAGGTGCTGATGATGTGGCGGCACCGCTTCATCACCGACTCCTGGGCCTGGGAGTTGCCCATGGGCCTGGTCGAAGAGGGCGAGTCCCCAGAAGAGGCGGCGGCCCGCGAGGTCTTGGAGGAAACGGGCTGGCGCCCCGGTCCCGTCAAGCCCCTGATCTACGCCGAGCCGGCCAACGGCATCACCGACTCGCAGCACCACGTCTTCCGCGCGGACGGCGCGACCTACGACGGCCCGCCCACGGAGAAGAACGAGTCCGACCGCATCGAGTGGATCCCCCTCAGCGAGGTGCGCGGGATGATCGACCGCCGCGAGATCGTGAGCAGCGGATCCCTCGTCGGCCTGTTGTACGTGCTCATGGACGAAGCGATCCGCTGACCGGTGGGAGGAGTTCCCGTAGCCGTGCCTCGAAGGCCAGGGCTACGGGCTCCCGCCTGTGCGGGGCCAACTGCTCGTAGAACTCCCGGAGATGGCCCGACACTCGCTCGGACGACACCGCCGAGGCGGGCTCCAGAGCTTGCGTGGCCGTGTGGCACGCCTGGGCCAGCTTCCCTTGGTCCAACTGCGCACGGGCCAGCCAGAACGCGTGGAACGCGCGCCCGCGTTGGTTGGTGCTGTTCTCCCGCCGCAGAGCATCCGCGATCAAGGGCTCGGCAGTCGCCGCCTCCCCCAGTCGGCCGTGAGCAATGCCGGTGTCCACTATGAGCTTCAGCTCGTCGAAGTAGGTCACCCACGACGGGTCCGGGTCGTTCGCCTCGATCTGCTCGAAGTGGCGGTGCGCTTCCCCGATCGCCCGGTAAGTGGAGTCCCGGTTGCCGAGGGTGGCATGGGCGAAGGCTTCGCGCATGGACAGCATCGACATGACGCGCGGCGTGGTGCCGAGAGCTGGGCGGGCCTGGTCCTGAGCGGCGGTCACGAGTGCGAGAGAGTCCCCCGGCTTGTCCTGGTACGTGGCCTGCAAGCTCATGCAGGCCAGGACGTTGGCCATGAACTGACGGTCGTCGATTTCCTTGGCCAGTTGCAGGGCCTCGGTGAAGTACGCGCGGGCCTGGTTGTACTGGCGGGCGTCGAAGTAGGTCCAGCCGGTGAGGCGTGCCAACTCGGCCGCGATTCCGTACAGGCCGTTCTGGATGGACGGCGGTCGGCTCTCCTTCAACAGGCCCACGACATGCCGGAGCTGACCGACGATGGCCGGCCTCAGGGCCTCGCCGCCGTGCTGGTCGTCCCGTCGCCAGTAGTCCTCGATGGAGGAGCGGAACGCTGCAAGTGTGGCTGTGCTGAGGCTCGTTCGTGTAGCCAGAGCCAGGATGCTGTCTACGTCCGGCCCCGGCAGAGACGCGGGGGTCTGCTGTGCTGGCTCCGGCGCTTGCGGTGCCTCGCGCTCGGTGACCACGAGAGCTTGGGGTGTCTCCCAGGGACGACGGGCAAGCCCGAGCATGTGCCCTGGGATGCGCAAGCCGTCCGCGATGCGTTCGACGACGTCCATATGCAGCAACTGGCGTCGCCCGGCAATCACTTCGCCGACTCGGCTGGGTGTCAGCTCGCATCGCCTGGCGATCATCGACGGGTAGATGCCCACCTTGGTCTTGACCAGCCGGAAGACTCTGCCGAAGTCCCGTACCCGGCACGCGTTGATCATCTCGGGATCGGTGAGCAGCCTGGCAGGCAGTTCCTGCGGCCGGTCGGCGTCGGGCATCGGGCAAGCTCCCACACTGCGAGGGCTACGCAACGTCGCTGATTCTCTACTTCCCGCGATGTTACCCAAGTTGGGTAATCAGCCTGACCTTTTGGCGGGGGTACCTGGTTCGCGATGCTCGTGTGCATGGCGAGCAATCAGCAGACCAGACCAGGCATCGGCGAACTGGCCAAGGACAGCGTCAGGGACCGCATCGGCGTCGTCATGGGCAAGTGCGGGGGCCGTGTGCAGATGCGGCCGATCCGTGGCGGCCTGGAGTGGGATGCCGTACCGGACAACGTGGTGGCGCTCAGTGCGCGAGAGGAACTGAGCGCACGTCTGACCATCAAGAACGGCAACAGTCTGGGCGGGTTGTGATGCGCGCCATCGGCCGGTACGCGGGAGTCCTTTCAGCATCTGCATCAGCGGTTCGTGCGGCCTGGTGATCGGCGCACCCCTCGGTATCCGTCAGTAGACCGGCCGCCCCGGACGGGTGCCAGTTCACGGCTCCCCCGTCCCCGTTCGGGGCCGGCCTCCAAGCCTGCCCCCTGATCGTCTGCAAGAGCCCAGCTCGGCGATCAGGGCGGTATGCCCGTACCACGCACCACCTCACACCGGGAGATTGCACATGACGGCAACGGCGAACGACCAGCGGACCGGTCGCGCGGTGGCTGGTGAGGAAATGTTCGAGAGCCTCGCCCACTTCGTGGTCATCCACAACGGGCAGTCGCCCGAGCGCGCCAAACGGATCGCGGACCAGGCGGTTGCGTTCCTCGTCACGGCGGCCACCGCCCCCGTTCCCATGGTCCCGTCCGATGACGTGGACCTCGGCCTCCACGCGCTCATCCTGCATACGAAGGAGTACGCAGCCCTGTGCGAGCAGTACGCGGGTCGCTTTCTGCACCACAACCCGAAGCCGGGTGGCGATGCCCGCGACCCGGAGATGGTCGCCGCCTCGGCACGCGCCATGAAGGCTGCCGGGTTCATGGTCTTCGACGACCTGTGGACCGTGAACGGCGTGAATCTCGCACAGTGCGACTCGGACTGCGGCCGACCGTACGGTCAGGCGTAGCACACGACAACAGCGACGCGGCCGGCCCCAACTCGTGGTCGTCCGCGCTCGCCTGGAAGGAGAAGAGACGTTGCCCGGCCCAACCCCTGAACTGCCGATCGTGGTGCTCGACGCACTCATGCCCACGACTCAGCGCATGGTCATCAACCGTCGGGGCTCCACGGTCTGGGAGGTGGAGAGCCACCGGGGCCACTACGCCGTGAAGGTCGGCTATCCGATCGAGGCTACGGCCGACTGGCCTGCCCAGCCCTGGACCGCGCTCGCGCCTGCACGCGAGGGTGCCGTGCTGCTTCGCCTCGGCGTCGAGGGGATCGCGTACGGCGAATGGGAGCACGGCACGTGGAACTTCCAGCCGTGGTACGAGGGGCCGGACCTGTACCGGCTGTGGGAGCGCTGCCGTAGGAAGGACTCGTCCATCGCACCGGACACGAGCGTGGCGCTGGAATGCGTCGAGGCGCTGGCCGAACTTCACGCCAAGGGCTGGGCGCATGGTGATGTGCAGCCCGCCCACTTCATCATCGGGCCGGAACGAACACACCTCATCGACCTCGCCCTTGCCCGTGGCGGCCATGTACCCGAGGGGCACGACTTCCCGTTCCGCGGCTGCCTCGTCCACTACGAAGCACCGGAGATCGCGCGCAGTGTGCTCGACACCGGGGAAGCGGAGCCGACACCGGCAGCCGACGTCTACGCGCTCGGGGCCTCGCTGCTCATCTCCGCCACGGGCTGGCGGGCGGTCGAGTACCCGGACGACGCTCCTCGCCCCGTGCAGCGCGAGGCGGTGGCAAACGGCCGACGTCGGCCCGTGAAAGTGCCCGGTGAACTGGGCGAATTGGTCGACGCGATGCTCAGTCATGCACCAGGGGATCGCCCCACCATCTCCGAGGTAGTGAAAGCCCTGACCTGATCCCGAAAGCCCAGCCCGTCTCGCGTCAGCAGTGCGCGGACGCCAACAACAAAAGACCGGACCACCCCTCAGCCTGGACAGCATTCCGGGTGGTCCGGTCGTGGAATCCCTGATCAGGACCCCGGTGCCGATGGTACCGGGGCAGTCGGCGTGCTCGGATTCGGGTGCGGCGACAACCCCCGTCAGCTGTTGTTGAGTTAGAGAGGGCGGCGGTTGAAGGCGGTCATTGGAAGCGCAGTTCTGACCTGCACCACCGAAAGTCAGCCAAGACGGCGAGTGCGCCGAACAAACACCCGTCACGTATGCCTCCAGCAACCCCGTACCGGCATCAGCCACGCTTCCCGGTTTCGAAACGACGGCCACCCGGACGGCGGGGTCGTGCGCGCTCAGGCTCGGCCTGCTCGTGGTCGTGGTCCTGGTGCTCGGGCTGGGCGAGTTGCTTCCTGGCCTGGCTGTCTGCCTTGGCGGTGCTGCGCGCTGAGTGGCCGGGGGCCGCCGCAGCGGTGGCGGAGACAGGGAGCGGCGGCGGCCCGTGGCCGCCAGCGCGCGCGGCACGCCGTAGGCGGGCCGCCTTGATCCAGTAAAGAAACTCTGAACAGCACGCAGGGCAGCAGTCGATCAATCCGGGAGAGGCACGGATGCCGTGGGCAGGCCCCGGCGGTTCGAGCAAGTGCGGCACGGAACGACGGCACGTCGGCAAGCGGGGAGCGATGACCGAGCACATACCGGACAACGAAATGGGGTCGACCAGCATTCAGGTCGGGGACACGGATCAAGTAGTCGCGCTGATCGAGGAGATGCGGGCCATGGTCGTTCGCCTCAGTAGGGAAACCAGGGAGTTGCGAGAGGAAGTGGCCCAGCTCAGGACTACGGCTTCGGCTGCTGAGCTGTCTTCAGTTCCTCGACCTCGCGCCGCAGTTCCTGATGATCAGCGCTGAGGGCACGGATCTCGTCACGTAGTGCGGTGAGTACTTCGGTAAGGGTGGTCCCGGCGTCTGCGGCAGCTTCGGTGCCGTCGGGCCCACCCTCGCCCGGCTCGGCCTGGCTCTGCTTCTCCTCCCTGTTCGCCAAGTACCAAACCGGAGCGGTGTAGTTCGCCGAGGGTTCCCCGCCGGCGTTGTGGTCTGCGACGAAGCTGCCGCGACCATGGATCGTGTAGATCAGGCCTTCGTCCCGCAGCACGTTGAGCGCGGACCTCGCGGTCATGTTGGCCACGCCGAAGCGTTCCTGTAGCTCGCGGATGGACGGCATCTGCTCGCCCGGCTTGATCCGCCCCTGCAAGATGTCGCGCCGAATCTCGTCGGCAGCGTGCTGATAAGGCGGCCGGCGGTCCTGCTTGCTCTCTGGCGCGGGGCTCATTGCCCAAGAGTAGCGATTTTTAGCACCCCTAGCACACCCCACTGACATAGGTGGCCTATGTCAGCTGACACCTAGCTCACCCGATTCACTTGACACTGCTAGGTCTGCTATGTTCAATGGAGATCACGCCCCACCAACCCGGTGGAGCGCAGTTGAGAGGAATCAACTCCCATGGCACGCATCCGTGTTGGCCTGCTCCCCACCTCTTCGTTCATGGTCGGCACCCTGCCGGTGCCGAAGTACGCGGACCAGGAGAAGACGCAGTTCGCCACCGACCGTGAGACCGGCGCGAAGCTCTACACGATCACCCTCTTCTTCATGGAGGAGGACCGCGCCGAGGCTCTGAAGATCACCGTTCCGGAAACCGGTCTGCCCAACGGGCTCCGCCCGGGTGTCCCGGTCATGCCGGTGGAGCTGTTCGCCACTCCGTGGGCGCGCATCTTCAACGGCTCGCTCTCGGACGGCATCGCGTACCGCGCGGGCCGACTGGACCTGGTGGCCCCGGCCGCTGAGGCGGCGTGAGCGGCACCGCCTTCCGGTCCGGCGCTGAGCGCAGCTACCCGCTGCCTCACGCCGGGCCGGGTGCCCAGTTCACCGAATCACTCGTGACCTCGGTGGCGGCCCTACTCGTCGCCTACGGCTTCCCCCGCCTCGACGCGTCGGCGGATCGGGCGGCCCTCGAAAAGGCCCTCACGGCCTTCCTCTACAACCCGCTGGAGAGTCACAAATGAAGGATCCGAACGCTCCGGCGCAAGGGATCTTCGGTCAAGTCCCGCTCGTCGTCGCCCTGGTACTCGCCGTGCTCGTCGGATGGGCGATCTGGTGGGTGGTCCGCTACGTTCGCGCCGATGCCATGACCCGCCAGTCCATACGGCAGGCCATACGCGTGCGGTGGGGCTGGAAGCGGCTCGCACCGATGCTCAAGCTGTCGGCCACGGACAAGACCCCGACCGCACTGGCGTCGCTGGCGAACACGAACGGCAAGCCCATCAAGCCGCGCGTCCTCATCCCCGCCCTGAAGGTGAAGCACGACGCGTACGGAGTGATCGCGCGGGCACAGTGCCTGCCTAGCGTCGGGCTTGCGCAATTCCAGAAGGCGGCCCCGCACCTCGCGGACGCCTGGCGCTGCACACGGGTCGCGGTCACCCAGGACAAGCCTGGGCAGATCCTCATCCGGGGTGTGCGACTGGATCCGCTGAAGTTCCCCACCGAGCACCACCCCACGGGTGAGCCTCCGGAGGAGACAGCCCAGTGGGATCTGGGCCTGGACGAGTACGCACAACCCGTGTCCGTGAACCTCACGCAGGTACCCGGCGTGACCGTGGCCGGCCTTCCCGGCTTCGGCAAGACCAGCCTGATCAACCGGCTGCTCGCCGACTGGGCGCCCTCGCCCGCAGTGCAGTTCGCCTGCGCGGACGGCAAGGTGTCGGCTGCGTACGAAGGTGACTACGCGGACTGGGTCCAGCGCATGTTCGCCTTCGTGGGCGATGACCTGGAAGAGGCCAACAAGCTGTTCCGGCAGCTCGTTGAACTGCGCCGCGCCCGGTCGGCATCGGTGCGCCAGATCCTCGGGGTGAAGTCCATGTGGGACATCGGTCCTTCCGAGAACTGGCCCCTGGTCGTGCTGATCGTCGACGAAGCGCACACCTACTTCCGCGACCACAAGGGAAGCGACCAGGAGACGAAGAAGCTAGCCGCGCTCGCCGCCGAGAACGCCCGGCTCGTGGAAGACCTGGTGAAGAAGGGCCGGTCCGTGGGACTGCTCGTCATCCTCACCACTCAGAAGTCCACGGGCGACGCGATACCCACCTTCATTCGCGACGTGTGCCCCGTGGGCCTGAGCTTCGCCCAGAAGACCGCCGAAGCCGCCGTGGCCGCTCTCGGTGACGAGATCCGGGAATGGCCGGACGCCAACCCCATCAACCTCCAGGACCCCACCTACGTCGGCGTCGCGTCGATGAATCACCAGTCGCAACCCGGCTTCACCCGCATTCGTACGCCCTACGTACCCGACGCGGAAGCGGCTCACATCGCCGAAGAGACGGCGAACCTCACTATCGACCCATCGACCCTGCTGGCAGCCTTTATCGGCCCTCGCACGACGGACGTGGATCTCACGAAGCTCGACGCCTGAGCAGGTCGCCCCACCGCCTCGCACGTTCCCGACACCTCAGGAGAGGGGGTGAAAACTCATGACAGAAGACCGGACCACCCAGCGCACGATCACCGCCGTCATGATCGTCATTGCCGCGCTGGCGTTCGTCTTCTCCTTCGGCAACGTCTGGTCACTCGCACTCCGCCTCGGCGTCCCCGGCCCGATCGCACCGCTCATCGCCCCAATGGTGGACCTGTCCGTGGTCGGCCTCCTGGTCGCACTTCGCTACCTCTCCCTGCGCGGCCTTCCGGCCGAACAGATGACGGCCGCGACCCGCCTCATGCACTTCTCCGGACTACTGACCCTCGCCCTCAACGTCGCTGAACCGATCGTCACCGGACACTACGGCCGCGCCGCCGTCGACGCGGTGGCCCCGCTACTTCTCCTCGGCTGGGGCTCCGTCGGCCCGCAACTCCTCCGCGCCTTCCACACCGTTGCGCGCCCCGCCGTACCGGCTTGCCTGCCGAACAAGACCGAGTCGAAGCCTGAGACGGCTTCTGACACATCCCGCCCTGCGCCTGCGACGCCTCCCACCGTCCCGGCCCCGGCCCCCGCCGCTCCTCACGTGACCCCGGCTCCTGCCTCGCCTGCGATCAAGGTGCCTGAGCCGCTGCTGACCGAAGCACGCTCGATCGCCACGGCCCACCGCACCGAGCATGGCGAACCGATCACGGCGGCCCAGCTGAAGACGCGACTCGGGATCGGCCTGCCCATGGCCACCGCGCTGCACGCAGTTCTGTAGCGCCACCACCTTCCGCTGGCTTCTCCGGCACTTCCCACCACCGCCCGCCCCTGGGCCCGCCTTGCCATGCCTGCGGGCAGCAGCCCGAGCGCACTGAATCGCTGCTGCCCGCAGGGCCCACCCTCGTGCCAGAAGGGACACCCCGCCACCCATGCGCCGCCCCCTCGACCTGCGCCACGTCATCAGCCCCGGCCTGCGGGACCTGGTCGAACTGGCCAACACCGACGACTTCGACCGAGTCACCGAACAGGTCCGCGACCTACGGGGCTGCACCAGCCCGGTCAACCTGCACGGCTGGACGATCACCACCGACCAGACCACCAAGCAAGTGGTCCGCTCCTACCGCTCCGAGGACGAACCCTCCGGCCGTCTCCTCACCACCTGCGGCAACCGCCGCGCCTCCCGCTGCCCCGCCTGCTCCCGCCTCTACGCCGCCGACACCTACCACCTGATCAAGGCCGGACTGTCCGGCGGCAAGAACGTCGCCGAAACCGTCCACGACCACCCCCGCGCCTTCGTCACCCTCACCGCCCCGTCCTTCGGCCCCGTCCACAACCGCCCCACGACCGACACGGGCAAGCCCCGCCCCTGCTCATGCGGCGAAAGCCACGCCCAGGACGCTCCCGAACTCGGCACCCCACTGCGCCCGGCAAGCTACGACTACAGCGGCGCCGTGCTGTGGAACGCCCACGCCGGGGCCCTGTGGGCACGCTTCACCACCTACCTACGCCGCGCCCTCGCCGAGCACCTCGGCATGACACAGAAGGCACTCAACGCGGCCCTCCGCATCTCCTTCGCCAAAGTCGCCGAGTACCAACAGCGCGGCCTGGTCCACTTCCACGCCGTCGTCCGCTTCGACGGTCCCGACGGCCACACCACCGCGCCCCCGGTTTGGGCCACCTTCGACGCCCTCCACGTCGCCGTCGGCCTGGCGGTCGAACGGGCCCGACTCATCGTCGAGTCGGACGCGGTCGGCGAACGCGTCATCCGGTGGGGCGACCGCTTCAAGGTCGATCAGATCTCGGCCTTGGGAGACGGCGAACTCACAGACGCCAAAGTCGCCGGATACGTCGCCAAGTACGCCACCAAAAACGCCGAAGGCGCGGGCACCGTGGACCGCACCCTCGTATGCCGCCCCTGCGCCGGACGCGGCTACGTACGCGGCCCCGACGGCTTCCACGACCGGTGCGAGGACTGCGACGGCACCGGCCAGGCCGAACCCCTCACCAACCTCGCCATCCAGCAGCACGCCCGCCAGATGATCCGCACCGCCTGGGCGCTCGGCCACCTCCCCGAGTTCGCCCACCTCAAGCTCTGGAAGTGGGCACACATGCTCGGCTTCCGCGGCCACTTCTCCAGCAAATCCCGCGCCTACTCGACCACCCTCGGCGCACTCCGCGACGTACGCCGTGCCTGGCGCACAGCTCAGGCCGAAGCCGCCCGCGTCCGGGCCGGCCTTCCGGTCGACGACGAGAACACCACCCTCGTCACCGCCTCCTCGTGGACCTACCTCAGCAGCGGCTACCGCCCCGGCGAAGAACTCCTCGCCGCCCAGGTCCGCCACGACAGGGCCTATTCCGAACACCTCAAGTCCGAAGGAGCGCCCTGGCTGTGACCACTCCGACCACCGCCGACAAGCGAACGCTGACGCTGGTCGAAGCACTCGCTGAGATCAGGGTCTCCCGCGCAGCCTTCTATCGAATGCGGGCACGCGGCCAGGCACCGAAGCACCTGAAGCTCCCCAACGGTCAGATACGTATCCGCCGGGCCGACCTCGACGCCTGGTTCGACGGCTGCGAGGTGCAGGAAGCGTGCTGACCTACGACGTCCAGATCTGGGGCATCCGGAAGCGACCCAACCGCGCGGCAGCACACCAACTCCGTTGGCGCGTCGGCCCCCGCCCCTTCTCCAAGAGCTACAAGATCAAGGCCCAGGCCGATGGGCGCCGTGCAGAGCTGCTGACCGCCCTGCGCAACCGCGAGCAGTTCGACACGGAAACCGGCCTGCCTGCCTCGGAGGTCCAGGCGCTCAACTCCGCCACCTGGTACGCCCATACCCGCACGTACGCCGAGATGAAGTGGCCGAGCGCCTCGGCCAAGCACCGCGCGAGCATCGCTGACACGCTCGCCACCATCACGCCGAAGCTGGTCAAAGACCAACGAGGGGCTCCTGCTCCGAAGGTGCTCCGGATCGCGCTCTACTCGTGGGTCTATCGGTTCGTCCTCGGCGATGACGGAACGCTGAGGCCGCGCCTCGACGTCGAAGAGCCGCCTGCCGACGTCGTGGCCGCGCTGGACTGGATGGGCCGGAAGTCCGTGGACATCACCGACCTCAACACGCCTTCGGTGGTGCGTACGGCGCTCGACGCCCTGATGCTGAAGCAGGACGGCACGGCCGCTGCCGAGAACACGGTGAACCGCAAGCGGACGGTCCTCAGCAACTGTCTCCGGTACGCGGTAGAGCGGGAGTTGCTGACGACCCTGCCCCTCGACAAGGTCGACTGGACCCCGCCCCAGACTGACGACGAGATCGACTTCCGGTTCGTCCCCGGCCCCAAGCTGGCGAAGGCGCTGATCGATGCTGTCGGCGAGCAGGGCGAACGCGGACGACACCTGATGGCGTTCTTCGGCTGCCTCTACTACGCGGCCAACCGTCCCGGAGAGGCGGCCGGTCTTCGAGCGGACGACTTCACCCTGCCCGAAGAGGGGTGGGGCGAAGTCCTGCTCTCCACGAGCATGGCCCGAGTCGGCTCCGGCTGGACGGACACAGGGGAGTCGTTCGATACGCGTGGCCTGAAGAAGCGGGCCCGCAAGGCGACCCGGCCGGTTCCGATTCCGCCGGTTCTCGTGCGCCTGGTCCGCGAGCACATCACGGAGTTCGGCATGACCGAGGACGGCCGGCTCTTCCGCGCGACCCAGGGTGGCCACCTCCTCTCCAAGGAGTACGGCGAGGCATGGAAGGCGGCCCGGCTCACAGCGCTGACGGAGTCTGAGGCGGCCTCGCCGCTGGCTGGCGTGCCGTACTCCCTGCGCCACGCGGGCGTCTCGCTCTGGCTTGAGTCTGGCGTTTCCCCGGCGGAGGTCGCGCGACGAGCGGGGCACAGCATCGCGGTCCTGTTCCGCTTCTATGCCAAGGCTATTCACCGCAACCAGCAGCGCGCGAACCAGCAGATCGAACGGGCCTTGAAGTCTGCCGACGACGAATAGGCCGGGCGATCCGTCCAACCTCAGGCGCCGTCCTCACCCCACAACGGGGAGAGGACGGCGCCTTCTCACTGTGTTGGACGTGGTCCGCGCCCCGAGTGAAACAGTTCCCCTGACCAGCAGATACCCGGATCTAGTCCGCCGGTGCTCGGTCACGCCCGGCCTCACCCAAAACAAATCGCGTCCCGGCTTCGCCGCACTGTAGACATGGTCTGGGGCACGGATCTGCACACCTGCATCCATCCTGTGCACCCAGATGACAAGGAGAGTTGATGGCTGGCGTAACGGTGACGGTCTGCCTGCCGGCCGAGGCCGCGGGCGATGTCGAAGGGGCGCTCACGAAGGCTTTTGCGCCCTTCGACTCCGATTCAGGAAACAACCCTGTCAGTCGCGGCATGTGGGACTCCCGCCGCATCCGCGGCGGCAGCACAGACGGAGGTTTCGCCGTCGCCCTCGGACACGAGGACGATCCCCGGCTCATCCATGACGACCCTGCACCCGACGGCACACCCCGCCCCAGCCCCCCGGGCGTCTGCGCCGGAGGACCGCGCGCCCTGCTCGATTTCTCCCAGCCGCACCTTGCTTCCGAACGTGCAGCCGCCGCGTCGTGGGACCTGTGGCACAGCCTCTCCGCCGTGCACCCTGCGGCCGTTCCCCTCGCGGACTTCGTGGACCGCTGGCGAAACGATCCCACCGCATTCGGCGGTGACGGGTATTCAGACGCAATGTTCTCCGCCTACCGGGACCAGCCGCTGATCAAGGCGTACCTGGACCACTCTTTCAGCCTCGACACGGGCTTCCTGGGCTTTTTTGGCAACAGCGATCCTTTGGAGCACCCGGTCATCGGCTACGCCGGAACCCGGGCCGAGTACATCCGGCAGTACACATCAACAAGGCCATCGAATACGGATGTGCTCACTCTGGATGGCTGGTGGCTGGAGGTGTACCAGCACGGCATGGAGGCCGTCCACGCCTTCTGCGAGCCTGAGCTGTGCCCACACGACTCTCCACTGCCCGCCGTGTGGCCGGGCAGCGAGGCGTACCTCGCGGACCTTCCCGGCGACACGATCCTCGTCCGGGTCCACTGCCACTGCTGACGCGACCCATCGGGCTGGCATGCAGGGTTGTCGGTACTCAAGTACCCAGCCCGCCCCAGCGCGGCATGGACCGTGGTCCACACCTGGTCCACACACGCTGATCAACAACGCGACAGACCCGCGTCAAGCTGAGACAGGCCCACGCAGATGGGGTGCCCCTCACCGAGAGACACCCCATCTGACCTGCACACTCCCTGACCTGGCGGAAGCGGTGAGATTCGAACTCACGGTGACATCGCTGCCACGACGGTTTTCAAGACCGTTCCCTTAGGCCGCTCGGGCACGCTTCCCCGCGCCCAGCCTGATCAGCTCGGCGCGGGACAAGAGTAACGGGTCCTCGCGGGCGCCCGTGGGTCAGCTGTCGCCCTCGCGGGAGCCCAGGGTCAGTTCGACCGTCTTTGACTTGCCGTCGCGTTCGTAGGTGATCTGGACCTTGTCGCCGGGCTTGTGGGTCCAGATCTCGCCGATCAGGGTCGGGCCGCTGTCGATCACGTGGTCGTCGAGCTTGGTGATGACGTCGCCGGGCTTGAGGCCGGCCGCAGCCGCCGGGCCGCCCGTCTCCACGGGTTCCGGGGAGTCGTCGGACTTCTGGCTGATCTGCGCGCCGCCCGTACCCTCGGTCAGGGTGACCGAGGCGCCGATCTTCGCGTAGACCGGCTTGCCCGTCTTGATCAGTTGCTGGGCGACGTACTTGGCCTGGTTGATCGGGATGGCGAAGCCCAGGCCGATCGAGCCGGACTGGCCGGTGCCCAGGCCGCCGCCGCTGGAGGACTGGATCGCCGAGTTGATGCCGATGACGTTGCCCGACGCGTCGAGCAGCGGACCGCCGGAGTTGCCCGGGTTGATCGACGCGTCCGTCTGTAGGGCGCTCATGTACGAGGCCTTGCTGCTGGCGCTGCCGTCGCTGGAGGCCACCGGGCGGTTCTTGGCGCTGATGATGCCCGTCGTCACCGTGTTGGAGAGGCCGAAGGGGGCGCCGATCGCGATCGTCGAGTCGCCCACGGCCACCTTGTCGGAGTCGCCGAGGGTGAGCGGCTGGAGGTTCGACGGGGCGTTCTTGAGCTTGATGACCGCCACGTCGTAGCCCTGTGCGTGGCCGACGACCTCGGCGTCGTACTTCTTGCCGTCGGGGAAGGTGGCCGTCAGTTTGCCGCCGTCGACCGCCTCCGCGACGACGTGGTTGTTGGTGACGATGTGGCCCTGGGTGTCGAAGACGAAGCCCGTACCGGTGCCGCCCTCGCCGCTGGAGCTCTCGGCCTCGATGGTGACCGTGCTCGGCAGCGCCTTGGCGGCCACGCCCGCGACCGTGCCCGCGTCGCGCTTCAGGTCGCCGCCGGTCTGCTGTGAGGCGGAGACCGTCGTGGACGTGGTGGAGTCGTTGTCCTTGGCCAGCGTGTAGCCGAGGCCGCCGCCCAGGCCGCCCGCGACCAGCGCGGCCACCAGCACGGCCGCGAACAGCCCGCCGCGCCCGGACTTCGGCTTCGGCTGCTGCTGGTCGTACGTGGCGCCCCAGGGCGCGCCCGTGTCAGCGCCGCTTCCGCCGCCCATGTACGACGGCGTCACCGGCGGCGGGGGCGGCGGCCAGGCGCCCGCTTCGGGGGCCGGCCCGGCGCCCTGTCCCGCCTCCGGCGCTCCCGCCGACGCGTACGCCGACACCTGGCCCGCGTGCGCCTGTGCCTGCTCCGGTGTGCCCGGGGCGCTCGAAGGCACCGGCGGGAGCGGAGTCGTCGGGGCCTCGTGCGCGGTGACCTGCGGGGAGGCAGCAGGAGTTTCCACCGGCACGGGAGGTGCGGACGGGGCCGGGGGTACCACAGTGCCCTCGTTCTCGGTGCTCACAGCTCTGTCTCCTCGATCCACGGCTGTCCTGGTCGGTCGCACTTGGTCACGTCCGATCACATATGTGCGTACCCGTTTACACGGGTACGCGGTCGGTACGTTTCAGCTGTGCGTGTCCTTTTGTATGCCGCCAGCTTTTCCCACGGGCCGTCAGGGCACCATAAGCGGTGCCTGTGGGTCCGGGGCCATCCTTTATATCTGACAATTCACACAACCATGTGCATCTGTTACGCGCGCGGGGTGCCCGCTACGTCATGGCGCCCTCCGACGGTGACACCATGACGCGGTGACCCACGCACGACAGCACCCGATCCAGGTCGTCGCCCACCGCGGAGCCTCCGAAGAGGCACCCGAGCACACACTGGCCGCCTACAAGAAGGCGATCGAGGCCGGCGCCGACGCCCTGGAGTGCGACGTACGGCTGACCGCGGACGGCCATCTCGTCTGCGTCCACGACCGCCGCGTCAACCGTACGTCCAACGGCCGCGGCGCGGTCTCCGCCCTGGAACTCGCCGACCTGGCCGCCCTGGACTTCGGTTCCTGGAAGAACGGCGACGAGGCCCCCGACTGGGAGCACCGCCCGGAGGACCGTGAGGACACCTCCGTACTCACCCTGGAGCGGCTGCTCGAACTCGTCGCCGACGCCGGGCGGCGGGTGGAGCTGGCCATCGAGACCAAGCACCCCACGCGCTGGGCGGGGCAGGTCGAGGAGCGGCTCCTGTTCCTGCTCAAGCGGTTCGGGCTGGACGCCCCGGAGTCCCCGGCCGATTCACAGGTACGGGTCATGAGCTTCTCGGCGCGCTCGCTGCACCGGGTCCGGGCCGCCTCGCCGACGCTGCCGACGGTCTATCTGAACCAGTTCCTCTCGCCCCGGCTGCGCGACGGCCGGCTGCCCATGGGGGTCGGGATCGCGGGCCCCTCGATCCGGATCGTGCGCAGCCACCCGGCGTATGTCGAGCGGCTGAAACGCGCCGGCCACCGGGTGCACGTCTGGACCGTGAACGAGCCCGAGGACGTCGGCCTCTGCGTCGAGCTCGGCATCGACGCCATCATCACCAACCGCCCGGGCGCGGTTCTGCGGCAACTGGGCCGCTGACCGGCCGCGCTCCCACAACGGCAGAACCCCTCGGCCGCGAGCCGTCTCTTACCCGACTCCGAACCCCGGTTCGCGCCGGGGCTCTTGACCTGGCGGTCCCGGTGAGGGAGCCTCCACCTTCGGCCATACCGTCGAAATCCGGCCACTCCGTTACGGGGAGTGCACCGGCGCGTTCGCTCCGTGTTCGATCACCGCGAGTGCGTCATAGAAGGCGGAAGGGACGGTTTCCGGTACAGGCCAAGGGGGCATTCACACCGTGGCGTGGGGCAAAGGAGGTCTCGGGGGTGGCGTTTGTGGTGGCACAGGAGGTGCCCACGTCGTCGAGCATGGCCGTTCCCCATGGCCCTGCGGGCGTGGGGAAAGCAAGACATCGGATGCGCGATCAGTTGCGCACGGGCGGTGTGTCGGAATCGGTCATCGACGACGCGGTGTTGATCCTGTCCGAACTCTTGAGCAATGCGTGCAAACACGGTCGGCCACTGGGCGAGGCCCTGGCCGGTGACGGCGACGTCCGGGCCGCGTGGCGCGTGGACACCGGCGGCAGGCTCACCGTCGAGGTGACGGACGGCGGCGGTCCGACCCGCCCGGTTCCGGCGACCCCTTCGGTGACGGCGCACGGTGGCCGCGGGCTGAACATCATCACGGCGCTGGCCAACGACTGGGGTGTCCGCGACGACACCCGCGGCGAGGTCACGGTGTGGGTCGTCGTCAACGACGACGTCCACGACCCTGACGCGGGCCATCGGCGCACCGACTTCGCCACCCGCATCACGGCCCGCTCGATGTCCGCGATACCCGAGCTGGACTTCTCGGACGCGTTCGACGACATGGACTGACGGCACACCGGCGGCCGGACGTGTCCACAGGTCCGGCCGTCGGCGTGCGGTCCGTTGTCCCCAGGGTCCCTTCAGCCGTCGTACGAGCGGCTAGGCTCGCGCCAGTACGAGACGAGCCGTAACCGGGAGACACCCACGATGGCCAAGAAGCGACCCCAGACGAAGGCCTCGCGGCCTCAGCTGTCCGACCGAGCCCGCGCCGGAGGCGCTGATGGGGACTTTCCGGTTGTCGGCGCCCGCGAGCCCTGCCCCTGCAACAGTGGCCGGCGCTACAAGGCCTGCCACGGCCGGGCCGCCGCGCACGCGGTGACCGAACTGGTGCACCGGCCCTTCGAGGGCCTGCCCGGCGAGGGCGACTGGGTGGCCCTGCGCGAGCTGGTCCCCGCCGCCACCGTGGAGCTGACCCTGAAGGCCGGCCTTCCCGAGGGCGTTCCCTCGGTCACACTCGCGACGGTTCTGCCGATGGCCTGGCCCGCCCTGCGCCGCGACGACGGCTCGGTCCTGCTCGGTCTGCAGAACGACACGGCGTCCGGCGACATCAGCCGCGACCTCGCCGACACCCTCCAGCGCGCGCTCACCGCGGAGCCCGGTACGCCCGTCCAGGGCCGCCGCTCCCCGGCCGAGGGTCCGCGACTGCAGGACCTGCTCGACCCCGAAGGCGCGTTCGAGCCAGTTGTGCACACGGGGTTCGAGTTCTGGGTTCCGGACGCGCAGAACGCCACGGCGGACGTCACCGCCTCCCTGGAGCGCGCGAACGACGCCGCCATCCCGACCGTGAAGCTGACGGGCGTCGACGCTGCGTACTGGTGCGAGACGCCGGACAAGAACCACCTGCGCTGGGTGATGCCGCACGGCGAGGAGCAGCTGCTCGACGCCCTCGCGCGGCTGCACGCGGCCGGGCGGTCCAGCCTGGGCGAGGGCACGCGCCTGGTGGGTTCCTTCCGGGCGCACGGCCTCACCGTGCCGGTCTGGGACCTGCCGACCGGCGTCACCGCGGAGGACGTCGAGAAGCCGGCCGCCGAGTTCGCCGACCGTCTCGCCACCGCCCTGGCCTCGGACGCTCCGCTCACTCCGGAAGAGCGCCGAGCCCGCGGCGGCCTGACCAACCGACAGGTGACTCTCAGCTGACACACAGTCGGATCCGCTCGCTCCGACCGGGTGACTCCAGTCACAACTCCCGGTGAGAGCAACGGAATCGGTGTCCGAATAGCCGAGATCGAATTTGCGAACCGCCGATCTCTTGTTAGCGTTGCGGTAGCCCGGTTGCTGGTGCATCCCCCGTCGCCAGCAACCGGGTCTTTCTCTGCCCGGAGATCCGCACAGCGTCCTGTACCGCGTTCCGCACGGAACGGCGCCGTGCGTCAACTCCCGTCGGGCACCCCGGAGTTGCTCCCCGATCGCAGCAGCAGCGGGCCCTCTCCGACGTCCGACGCCTCCGCCGCGTCTTCCGCCGGATTCCCCGCCGCCGCGAACTCCGCGACCGCCGTGTACGCCCCCGGCTCGCCCGCCGTGCGCTCCCTGGGCGTCTCGCACACCCCCGGCTCGTCCTCCGCGCCCACCGCGCACCGCAGTTGCACGGTGCGGGCGCCCGGCCCCATGAGGCTCAGTACGGACGTGAGCGCATGGCCGGTCGCGTTGCGGTAATAGGTGCGCGCCCAGGTCTCCTCCCCCTGGGACAGCACACAGGTCTGCGCCTCGATGCCGTCGGGGGAGGTGAGTTCGGGACCGCAGCGGGCGGCCGTGGCGAGCCCAAGGCCCAGCAGCAGCGGGGAACCGGTGGGGTCGGCGGGAGGATCGGCGGCCTCTCTCGCCTTGCCGTCCTCAGGCCCCTCCTGAGGGCCTTCTTCCGGCGTCAGGGAAAGGAGGGCGTCGCGGTCCGCGTCGCCCACGGGCCCCGCGGACGCCACGGCCAGCGGAAGCGCGACCGTGAGCGCCACGACGCCCGAGAGCGCGAGCAGACGGAGGTTCATGGAGGTGAAGATAACGACAGGGCCGGGCGCCCGGTTGCCCGCGCGCTCGACACCCCTACAACTCGGGCGCGCTCACACCCGTACGAGTGAGGGCCTCGACCACGGCGTCCACCACGGCCTCGACATCGGGCACCCAGGGCGAGGACGAGCCGGGCAGCGGTGCGCGCTCCCAGCGGATCTGGCCCTGACCGGTCTCGGACGGGGGCAGCGCGATGTAACCGCCCTCGCTGTGGAAGCGGAGGGAGCCGGGCACGAAGTCCTTCGCGTACAGCAGCTCGCCCAGCTGTTCCATCGTGTACGGCTTCACGAGCAGCGACCATCGGGTGGGCGCCGCGACGACCGGACCCAGGCGCATGCCCTTGCGGTCCAAAGCCTTGAGCGCACGGGCCGCGGCCGGGGCCGGCAGGCTCACCGCGCACGGGGCGGCGCCGCCGGTGGCGAGGATGATGGGGGCCGTCGGCCGGTTGGTCCACCACCAGCTCACCATGCGCTCGTCGGTGGTGGCCGCGAGCAGACCGGGGTCGAACGGGTGAGCGCCGGGGACCGTGCACTCCGGATCGGGGCAGCCGCAACGGGCGCGCCCCTGTGGATCCGGTGCCACGCCCGGGAGTACGGGCCACTGCCAACCGGTCGCGAACGTCAGAGCCGCGCCGAGCACCTCAGGCTTCCCGCCGTCACGCCGGGACAGGAGCCTGCGTCGCCTTCCGAGCCTTCCGAGGATCTCGCGCATGAGCGCTCGTTCCTTTCCGTTGCACGCCTGGCAACACCGTGGGCCACATCACACCATGTGTCGATCACTTCACTGTGCGTATCTCCTGGCGCATCCCGACCGGCGAGAGGCAAGGGGAAGCCCCCTTGTTGTGCGCCGAGCGCCGAGCGTTGATTACGTCCGCATCCATACAGCGTTCATCTAAAGCCTGGGCATGGCGCGGGGTGGCGGAGTCTGGCGTTTTGCCGTCCCGCGTGTTCTCTCCGCCTCCGTCAAGGGAGGATGGGGCACGGTCGTCGATGGTAAGGACGCCCGGGTCCGTCGCCAGGTTCCGGGCGGTTCCACAACCACCCCTGGGCCTTCACCGAGAACGTACCCACCAAGACCGCTGTGACGCTCCGTCGAACCAGGCCAGTCGACCGCAATAACCCGCTACCCGAGTCAGTTTTAAGCCAACTTCGCTTTTCCGCAAGGGGACCCGGCAAACCCATGGACACCAGGAATCCCGGCAGGACAATGCTGGACATCCCCTCACGAGTGCGTGTACATGTGGAGACACTGCTAGCGGCGCAGAATCACATGGGGGTTTGCGATGCTATTGAGCAATAGGCGCCGGTCGGAAGGCCGGACGCCATGAACGCCCCTCACCTCCCGAAAGTGGCTGGAATCGACGCCACGGTTCCCTCGCCCGCACACACTGTCGCGCCCGCGCCCGTAACGCCGGACACCCCAGCGGACACACCCGCGCCGACCTGCCCGAACGGCCCCGGCATCCTCCTTCAGGACCGCCTCGCCGGTTGGGTGTCCGACCTCACAACACTGCATGAGCTCACCGAACGGCTGGCGCGCACGTCGGTACTCACCGACGCGCTCCAGGAACTGCTGCGCGCCGGAGCCGCTCTCGTGGGCGCCCGACGCGGTCTCGTCGTCCTGGAACCCGGTGACGGTCTGGGCCCCGACACCACCATCGGCCTGGGGCTGGCCCGTGCCGACCTCGGACACATCGAGACGATCCCGCGCGGCGCGATGCCGTACGGGCAGCTTCTCGACACGGCCGCCGGGCTGCCCGGCGGCGAGAGCGAAATCACACACCCGGACCTCCTCGCCGAGGACGGTCTGGACCCCCGCCACCGCGAGGTGGCCGCCCGCCTCGGCTACGCGGCGAGCTACGCGCTCCCCCTGTCCACCGAGTCCGCGGGCCGCCTCGGCGCGGCCGTCTGGCTGTACGACGAACCCGCGGAGCCGGTCGAACGGCAGCGCCACCTCGTCGGCCTGTACGCGCGGTTCGCGACCGAGCACCTGGCCCGGCTGGTCGAGGTGGAGCGCACACGCGCGTGCGTGCGGACGATCTCCGCGGAGCTGCTGCCCTCCCGGCTGCCCCGGACGGCCGGCGTCCAACTCGCCGCCCGGCACCGCACCGGCCCGCGCGGCGGCGGCGACTGGTACGACGCGCTGCCGCTCCCGGACGCCGCCCTCGGCCTGGCCGTGGGCGCGGTGACCGGCTCCGGGCCGAGCGCGATCGCCGCGATGGGCCGGCTGCGGGCCTCCCTGCGCGCGTACGCCGTGATGGAGGGAGAGGACCCCGTGGCGGTCCTCTCCGACCTGGAGCTGCTTCTGCGGCTCACCGAGCCCGCCCGCTGCGCCACCGCCCTGTTCGCGTACTGCGAGCCCACGCTGCGCAAGGTCACGCTGGCCGGTGCCGGGCACTGTCCGCCCCTGGTGATCGGCGAGCGGCGCACCGAGTTCGTGGAGACCACCGTGTCGGCGCCGCTCGGGATGCTCGCCTGCTGGGAGGCGCCCAGCGTGGAGTTCCGTACCGAGCCAGGAGAGACGGTTCTGCTCTACACCGACGGACTGCTGCACCGTACCGGCGCCTCCGTGGACCGGGCCTTCTCCCGGCTGCACGCGGCGGCGGCGAGCGTGCCCAGGCAGCTGCGGGACGATCCTGGCGCGATCGCGGACCACGTCCTGCGGAGCATGCTGCCGGACGAGCTGGACGCGTCGGACGGTCAGGAGGACGTCGTACTGCTGTCGGCGCGGTTCGAGTGAGCCGCCGGACACCCGTCCGGTCTCCATGCGCACCCCTGGGCCCTGTCCCGTACGACCGTACGATGGACGGGGTCCAGTGCCGTATCTAGGAGGATGACCGTGGCGGACGAGCTCAATCCGGTGACCCCGGAGACTGAGACCGAGCCCGAAGAGCCGATCAAGCAGCGGAAGAACGGCCTGTACCCGGGCGTCTCCGACGAGCTTGCCGAGAACATGAAGTCCGGCTGGGCCGACACCGAGCTGACGGGCCTGGAGCCCCTCGCGCAGGCCGGTCACACCGCCGCCCGCCGCGCCGCGCTCTCCGCGCGCTTCCCGGGCGAGCGTCTGGTGATCCCCGCGGGCAATCTGAAGACACGTTCGAACGACACGGAGTACCCCTTCCGTGCGTCGGTCGAGTACGCGTACCTGACCGGCAACCAGACGGAGGACGGCGTCCTCGTCCTGGAGCCGGTCGTCGACGGTCACCGGGCGACCATCTATCTCCTCCCGCGCTCCGACCGTGAGAACGGCGAGTTCTGGCTCTCCGGCCAGGGCGAGCTGTGGGTCGGCCGCCGCCACTCGCTCACCGAGGCCGAACAGGTGTACGGCATTCCGGCCTCGGACGTGCGTGAGCTGGCGGGCACGCTGGCGGAGGCCACCGGGCCCGTCCGCGTCGTACGCGGGTTCGACGCCGGTATCGAGGCCGCCCTGACCGACAAGGTCACCGCCGAGCGCGACGAGGAACTGCGGGTCTTCCTGTCGGAGGCACGGCTGGTCAAGGACGAGTTCGAGATCGGTGAGCTGCAGAAGGCCGTCGACTCGACGGTGCGCGGGTTCGAGGACGTGGTGAAGGTCCTCGACAAGGCCGAGGCGACCTCCGAGCGGTACATCGAGGGCACCTTCTTCCTCCGCGCGCGGGTCGAGGGCAACGACGTCGGATACGGCTCCATCTGCGCCGCCGGCCCGCACGCCTGCACGCTGCACTGGGTGCGCAACGACGGGGCCGTGCGCTCCGGTGAGCTGCTGCTGCTGGACGCGGGCGTCGAGACGCACACGTACTACACGGCCGACGTCACCCGGACCCTGCCGATCAACGGCACGTACACCGAGATCCAGAAGAAGATCTACGACGCGGTGTACGACGCCCAGGAGGCCGGGATCGCGGCCGTGCGGCCCGGGGGCAAGTACCGGGACTTCCACGACGCCGCGCAGCGGGTGCTGGCCGAGCGGATCGTGGAGTGGGGGCTGGTCGAGGGGCCGGTGGAGCGGGTGCTGGAGCTGGGGCTGCAGCGGAGGTGGACGCTGCACGGCACCGGGCACATGCTCGGCATGGACGTTCACGACTGCGCTGCGGCGCGGGTCGAGTCGTACGTGGATGGTGTGCTGGAGCCCGGGATGGTGCTGACCGTTGAACCCGGGCTGTACTTCCAGGCCGATGATCTGACCGTGCCTGTGGAGTATCGGGGTATCGGGGTGCGGATCGAGGACGACATCCTGGTGACGGAGTCCGGGAATCGGAACCTTTCGGCTGGGCTTCCCCGGCGCTCGGATGAGGTGGAGGCTTGGATGGCTTCCCTGAAGAGCTGATCTTTCGGCTGCGGGCAGTTCGTGGCTGAGCGCGCGGTTCCCCTCGCCCCTGGGCATGTCGGTGTGGACCTGCATCTGGAAGTGATCGCCGCCGAAGGGCGTCGCGCCGGGATTGAGCGGGCCCTGCGTGACGCCGTGCGGGACGGGCGGCTCGCGCCCGGGGCCCTACTGCCTGCCACTCGGCGGCTCGCCGACGAGTTGGGGGTCTCGCGGGGGACCGTGAAGGCCGCCTACGACCAGCTCGTCGCCGAGGGGTATCTCAGCGCTCGGCAGGGGGCCGGTACGCAGGTCGCCGCGTTGCCCTCGGTGGACGCCGAACCGCCGGGGGCACACGCACGCGCGCGTGTGCCCCGCTTCGATCTGCGGCCCGGGAGTCCGGACGTGGGGACGTTCCCGGCGGACGCCTGGCTACGGGCGCTGCGCCGGGCCCTCGCGGCGGCTCCCTCCCCGGCGTACGACTACGGCGATCCGCGCGGCCGGATCGAGCTGCGGACGGCACTGTCCGGCTACCTGGGCCGGGCCCGCGGGGTGCTCGCGCCGCCCGAGCGGATCGTGATCACCTCCGGGTACGTGCAGGGGCTCGCGCTCCTCACGCGCGTGCTGGACGGCGCCACGATCGCCATGGAGGACCCGGGGCTGCCCTTCCACCGCGAGGTCGTCCGGCGGGCCGGCGGACGGGTCGTACCGATCGGCATCGACGGACACGGCGCCCGTGTGGAGGAGTTGGCCGACCCGCACGACGTCTCGGCGGTGGTCGTCACGCCCGCCCATCAGTACCCGACCGGCGTCACCCTGCACCCGGAGCGGCGTCGGGCGCTCAGCGACTGGGCACGCGCGCGTGGCGGGCTGATCGTCGAGGACGACTACGACGGGGAGTTCCGGTACGACAGACAGCCCGTCGGCGCTCTTCAGGGCATGGCTCCGGGGCAGGTCGCCTATGTCGGCACCGCCTCCAAGACGCTCGGGCCCGCCCTGCGCCTCGGCTGGATGGTGCTGCCGCCCCACCTCGTCGACCCGGTCGCCGACGCCAAGCTGCACAGCGACCACCACACGGAGACCATCGGGCAGCTGGCCCTCGCCGAACTGATCACCAGCCACGCGTACGACCGGCACGTGCGCGCGTGCCGCCTGCGGTACCGGCGCCGCCGGGACCGGCTCGTCGAACTGCTGGGCGCTCATCGGAACGTGCGCGGCATCGCGGCGGGGCTGCACGCCCTGGTCGAGGTGGCCGACGAGGCGGCGGTCCTGGCGCGGGCCGCCGAAGCCGGGCTCGCGGTGGGGCATCTCGGGGAGCACTGGCACGCGCCGGGCGAGGGGGCGGCGGGAGAGCGGGCCCAGGGGCTCGTCGTGGGGTACGGGACGCCTCGGGAGCGGGTGTACCCGGAGGCGTTGGAGGTGCTCGGGCGGGTTCTGGCGGGTGACTGAGCGCGGTTTCCCCGAAGCAAGCCGAAGTAAACAGGCATGAACCATGGTGAATCGGAGTGAACCGGAGCGGAATTGGGCCACTGAATGGCGTGACTATTGGGTCTGCTCAGCGGTCCACCGCGCTTCTAACGTCGTCCGTATGACCAACTCCCTCGTCCCGCCCGCAGGCCCGCAGCGCGTGCTCGCCCTGGCCCAGTTGACCAACTCGGTCGGCGACGGGGCGTACTACGTCACCTCCGCCCTCTACTTCACCCATGTCGTCGGGCTCGCTCCGGCGCGCGTGGGGCTCGGGCTGACGCTCGCCTGGGCGGTCGGATCGCTGGTCGGGGTGCCGCTCGGGCGGCTCGCCGACCGGCGCGGGGCACGCGGGACCGCCGTACTGCTGGCGCTCGCCACGGGGGCCGCGGTGGCGTCCTTCCTCGTCGTGCGCGGCTTCGTGCCGTTCGTGGTCGCGGCCTGTGCCTACGCGTCGGCGCAGTCGGGGCTCGCGGCGGCCCGGCAGGCGCTGCTCGCCGGGCTGGTGACCGCCGGGGACCGGACGCGGCTGCTCGCGCACCTCCAGTCCACGCTCAACGCCGGTCTGGCGGTGGGCGCCGGGCTCGGCGGCCTCGCGCTGAGCGCCGGGACGCGGGCGGCGTATCTCGGGGTGTTCGCGCTGGACGCGGTTAGTTTCCTGGTGTGCGCGGGGCTGCTGCTGCGGCTGCCGCCGGTGGCGCCCGTCGCCGTGACGAAGTCGCGGGGGCTCGGTGTGCTGCGCGACCGGCCGTACGTCGTCGTGACCCTGCTCAACACCGTTCTGCTGCTGCGCATGCCGTTGCTCAGCCTCGGTGTCCCGCTGTGGATCACCGAGCGGACCGATGCTCCGGCCTGGGTCGTCTCCACGCTGTTCGTGCTCAACACCGGGGCGGTGATGGTGTTCCAGGTGCGGATGGCGCGTGGGGTGTCGGGGATCGCGTCGGCCACGCGCGCGGTACGGCGTTCCGGGTGGGTGATGCTCGCGGCGTGCGCGGTGTTCGCCCTGTCCGCCGGGCTGAGCCCCTGGGTGGCCGTCGGTGTCCTGGTGGTCGGCGCCGTGCTGCAGGTCGTCGCCGAGATGGGGCAGTCGGCGGGGTCCTGGCAACTGTCGTTCGAGCTGGCCCCGGCCGACCGGGTCGGTGAGTACCAGGGCTTCTTCGGCACCGGCGTCACCGTGGCCCGTACCGCGGGGCCCCTCGTCCTCACCACGCTGCTGGTGGGCTGGGGGACCCCGGGGTGGCTGCTGCTGGGCGGGGTCACGCTGGTCGCGTCGTACGCGATGGGGCCGGCGGCACGGAGAGCCGCTGCCGCCGGCCCGGTGGGCGCGGCCGTCAGGCAGCCCGTGTCAGTGAGCTGACCGGAAGCGAGTCCAGGAACAGGGCCCCCGCGAAGAGACCTGCGCTCCCGCGGGGGCTCCACGCGCGCGCGTGGAGGTCGTCGTCGAAGGCGGCCAGTGCCGCGGCGCCCGCCTCCGTGGACGTGCCGCCCGATGCCAGGATTTCGCGGGCGCCCGCCTGGACATGGCGCAGGCCGAGCGGGCCCGCCGTGTACAGCAACTCGGTGTCCTGGAGCGTCGACATGACGGTCAGGAGGGCGTCCAGGCGGGCCTGCGCCTCCGTCGCGCCGGTCGAGCGGGCGGTGGCCAGGGCGTCCAACGCGCGCCGTACGTGCGGGAATCCCGCCCTCGCCTCGCCCCGGGCGCCGGCCGCGCCGTACTTGGCCGACACCGAGGAGCCCCGGGAGGGTCTGCGCGGGGCGCGTTTGTCGGGGTGGGCGGCGATGCGCTTGGCGGTGGCCGTGACGTCGCTCGCCCTGGCCCGGGGATCCAGGGCGGCTGCCGCGACCAGCAGGCCGAGCGCCCACAGTGCACCCCGGTGGCCGCCGCCCGCGAGCGCCACCGAGTGCTCGGTGGACCGGCCGATCGCGCCGAGTTCCGTACGGAGCCCGGGAGTCGGTTCGCCCGTGCGGCGGGCCGCGGCGGCCATCGCCGCGAGGCCGGGCGCGAGCGCCTTGGCCGACCAGCGCAGGGCGAGTTGGTCCCTGCGCGTGGCGCGGGCGTCGAGATCGCGCGGGTCGGGCAGGCCCGGCTTGGGAGCCAGGGCCAGCTGCCCGGTCAGCGCGTCCACGGCGGCCAGCGCCAGCACCTCGTCCTCGGGGCTGCTCATGGCCGCAGCCTATGAGGAAGCCGACGGGGACGGGGAGGCGCTGTCGGTCGGTGTGTCCGTCGGCGGCTCGCCGCTCGGGGGCGTACCGCCACCTCCGCCGCCGCTGCCCGCGCCGGTGTTCTCGGCCTCCGGGTCGATGCCCAGGGTGATGAAGCCCTTGTAGCCCTTGGAGACGTCCTTCTTGTGGACCGGCTTCAGGGTGAGCAGACCGCTGGAGGCGCCGCCGCCGTCGTACACCATGTCTTCGGCGAGGGTCGTGTAGCTGCCGGAGTGCTTCGAGTAGGGCTCCAGGGCGAAGATCCCCTCGGCCGCGTCGTCGGGGAAGAACAACTGGCCGGTGTGGTTGACCGTGCCGCCCTCGTAGGTGCCGTCCTCCTTCTGGCCGCCGGTGTGGACCTTGAGGTGGATGTGGCAGGTGCGCGGGGTGTACCAGCCGGGGAAGATCGTCTCGAACTTCACGACCCCGTTGGCGTCGGCGATCTGGTAGCCGCGCAGATAGGTGTCGTCGTCGGCGGTGGAGCCGTCCTCGCTCTCGGCGGGGGCCGAGCCGCCGGGGTTGGCGGTGGTGTAGCCGGAGTAGTAGCCCCAGGCGTCGCAGTGCCAGATCTCCACGGCCGCGCCGGCGACCGGCGCGCAGGACTCGGTGGTGTCCTGGACGGTGATGCGCAGGGTCAGCGGGACACCGGCCTTGCCTTCGGTGATGTCCTTTCTCACCAGCGCGTTGTCGAGGTAGTACGGCCCCTCCGTCACGCTCGACATGAGCACGCAGGTGCCGCTGCTCCCGCTCGCCGTGGCGTCGGCAGTGACTGTGGCCGTGGTCGTCGCCTCGTCGGCGAACGCCGACCGGTAGCCCGCGACCACGAGTCCGCCGGCGGCGACCGTGCCTCCGGTCACCGCGAGAGCGCGGCGCCGGCTGATCGATGTGTCCCTGTGGTTTCCCGTCATGATCAGAAAACTAGGGACGCCGTCCGTCAGGAAGATGGGTGCGGGCTGAGCGCCGCCTGTGAAGCGTGGGAAACCTGAAGTCGGCGGCTGTCCGCGACGCGCGGGTCACCGCTGCGGACCGCCTCCGGTGCGGTCAGACCGCCATCAGCGGCGCGTCCTTCTGCCACTTGAGGATCTTGTCGAAGCTGACCACCGCGCCGCCCCGGCCCGGCTTGTTGCCGATGCTGACGTGATCGGCGAGCTCCTCGATCAGTGACAGGCCCCGGCCGCTCTCCGCGTCGTACGGGACAGCGGCCACGGGCGCCGGCCGGGCCGGGGCCTCGGAGGCCGCCGGGCTCGCCGGGAAGCCGGGCCCCGAGTCGGTGACTTCGATGCGGCACTTCTCACCGTCGAGGTACGCGGTGACGCGATAGGCCCCGCGGGAGTCGTCGTGCCCGGTGTCCCCGCCGTGCTCGACGGCGTTCGCACAGGCCTCGCTGAGCGCGATGGAGAGGTCGAAACAGATGTCGGGGTCGACGCCCGCCGTCTCCATGGTGCCCAGCAGCAGGCGTCGGGCGAGCGGAACGCTCGCGGCCTCACGCCGAAGATGGAGTGACCACCAGATGCTCATGCTCCAGCCTCCAGGCCGCGGCTCGACATACCTGTACGTATTGCCGCCAGTGGCGGTGTGTAAGCACGCAGTTGACGTGATGCCGCCCATACGGGGGATGCACCGAGGGCTGCAATCGGTGTATGTAGTGCATCAACCGACAGAAGCGATCTTCCGGTTGTACATGGTTTTACCTGGTGTTACCCGGCCGTAATCCACCTTGTGGACCTGCCGTATGGGTGGCGTGAGGCCAGTGCGATGATGAGCCCGCCATGACTGCCCGCCGCCGGCGCACAGCGCCCTCCGGAAGCGCCTTCCGGATGCTGAGGGCCGCGGTGTTCTCCGCGGTCTGTGTCGTGCTGGCCGGGGCCGGTCACACCCTCGCCTCCTGTGCCTCCGTTCCGCTGTGGACCCTGGGCGCCGGTTTCCTCGGGGTCCTCGCGTGTGTGGCACCGCTCGCCGGACGGACCCGCTCGCTACCGGGCATCGTGGCCCTGCTGGCCGTCGGTCAGACCGCCCTGCACACCCTGTTCGGACTCGGGCAGCACACCACGTCGTCGGTGATGGCCTCCACGGCCGCCACGACCTCTACGGCCACCACGACGGACACCGCCCTGATCGCCCGGGCCGCCCGGCTGCTGTGCGGCGCGCCGCTCGCGGCGATCAGCCCGGCCCAGGCGCAGCGGATCCTCGCCGACGCGCGGATCACTACGGGCGGGGCGGGCGGTACGGGGGTGGGCACCGGTACCGGCATGGACATGGGGTCCATGAGCCATGCGTCGGACGCCCTCGCGTCCACCGGGTCCGTCACCTCCCTGCTGCCGACGCTGCCCATGCTGCTCGGTCACCTCCTCGCGGCCGTCGCCACCGGCTGGCTGCTGCGCCGCGGGGACCTGGCGCTGCTGCGGCTGATGCGGCTGTCGGCGCACGGAATGGCCGAGGCGGCGCTCGTACGATCCCTGCGCGGGGCGCTCGCGCTGGCGCGCGCACTCCGTACGGGCCTTCCGGGTACGCCCGGTACGGCGCCGCACGCACCGCGCGCGTGGACGCTCGTACCCCTCGGGCCGTCCGCCACCGCGCTCCAGCACACGGTGGTCCGGCGCGGTCCGCCGGCCGCCCCGCTCGTGCTCGCCGCCTGACACGACGCGACCGCTCCCCGGGTACCCAGGGTCTTCCGATCCGAGGTTCCGAGTCCGAGGAGGAGCCGCCGTCGTGCGGCACGCGCGTGTGCACCCTTTCGCACGCGCGTCCCTCTTCCGCTCCGATCTGTCGGATTCCCCTCCGGCCCGTCGGACCTCACTCGAAGTGGAGCGCCTCCGTCATGAAGGTTTCCCGTATCGCCGCCACCGCCGCTCTCGCCGGTGCCGGCGTCCTCGTCCTGTCCGGCCCCGCCTTCGCGCACGTCAGCGTTTCGGCCGAGGGCACCGCCGCCAAGGGCGGCTACGCGACCGTCAACTTCAAGGTGCCGAACGAGCGCGACAACGCCTCGACCACCAAGCTCGAGGTCAGCTTCCCGACCGACCACCCGCTCGCCTCGGTGATGCCGCAGCCGGTCGACGGCTGGACCGTGAAGGTCACCAGGTCCAAGCTGGCCAAGCCCCTCGAACTGCACGGCGAGAAGATCTCCGAGGCCGTCTCCAAGGTCACCTGGACCGCCACCGGCAAGGGCGTCGAGCCCGGCTTCTTCCAGAAGTTCCCGCTCTCTGTCGGCCAGCTGCCCGAGGACACCGACGAACTCGTCTTCAAGGCGCTCCAGACGTACTCCAACAAGGAGGTCGTCCGCTGGATCGAGGTCCCGAAGGACGGGGCCGAGGAGCCCGACAACCCCGCTCCGGTGCTCGCCCTGTCCGCCGCCACCGGGGGCCATCACGGCGGCGCCGCGGAATCGGCGGAGCCCGCCGAGCCGGCCGCCGCGAAGACCACGACCACCGCCGCCGAGCCCGCCGACAGCAGCGACACCACCGCGCGCGTGCTGGGCGTCGTGGGCATCGTCGTCGGTGTCGCGGGCGTGGCGTACGGCGTGGCCGGACGCCGCCGCACCACCGTCTGACACCCGTTCACCTCCGGTGCGCGCCGGGGGCGTGCGGTTGTCCCGTACGCCCCCGGTGTCCCGCACACCCTGGGGTACGCACCGAACCTTCCACGAACAACACCTTCGGGAACTCTCCTTATGCGCAAGAAGCTGTTCGCCGCGTCCGCCCTGCTCGTCGCGGCCACCCTGACCCTCTCCGCCTGCGGCAGCGGTGACGACTCGGGCCAGTCCGTCGCCGATGTCTCCGTCGAGGCCGGCTCCGACAAGGCGGCCACGATCCTCGACCAGCCGTTCGAGAAGCCCGACCTCGTCCTCACCGACACCCAGGGCAAGCCGTACGACCTCCGCGCGGAGACCAAGGGCCGGCCCACGCTCGTCTACTTCGGCTACACCAACTGCCCCGACGTCTGCCCACTGACGATGAGCAACATCGCCGTCGCCAAGAAGAAGCTGTCCCCGGCCGACCAGGACAAGCTCCGCATCGTGTTCGTCACCACCGACCCGAAGCGGGACACCCCGGCCGCGCTCGGCAAGTGGCTCAAGGGCATCGACCCCCAGGTGGTCGGCCTGACCGGCGACTTCGCCACCATCCAGGCGGGCGCCCGCACCCTCGGCATCTCCATCGAGCCGACGTCGAAGGACAAGAACGGCAAGACGATCTCGATGCACGGCACCCAGGTCATCGCGTTCTCCCCGAAGACCGACGGCGGCTATGTCCTGTACGGCGAGGACGCCACCGTCGACGACTACATCAAGGACCTCCCCAAGCTCATCAAGGGGCAGAACCCGTGAGCCACCCGAGGGTCGTGAGTCCTGTGCGGCCTGTTCGTCGTGTGCGACCGGTGCGGCGTCTCGCCGTCGCGACGGCCGCGGTGCTCGCCGGAGCACTCGCCCTCACCGGGTGCGGGAGCCCGGACTCCGGGGACTCCCCGGACGGCGCCGGCCTGTCGGTCGGCTCCGCCTACATGCCCCAGCCCGTCTCGGACTCCATGGCGGCCGGGTTCCTCGTCATCACCAACAAGGGCGCCGCCGGTGACGTACTCACCCGCGTCACCAGCGATGTCGCCGGCGATGTCACCGTGCACAGGACCGTCGGCCAGACCATGGAGGAGGCCGAGCGCCTCGACATCCCGGCCCACGGCGAACTCGTCCTGCAGAGCGGCGGCGACCATCTGATGTTCGAGCGGCTCAAGCGCAAACCGCGGGAGGGCGAGAAGGTCTCCGTGCGGCTGCACTTTGCCAAAACCTCGCCGATCACCGTCGAGATGCCGGTGAAGTCGGCGACGTACAACCCGAAGACCGGACACTGAGACCGAGGGAGGGAACACCGTGACACAGACCATCGCACCGCGCGTGCGGCCCCTGGTGCTGCTGTTCCTCGCGGTCGCCGCCGCGCTGCTCGCCGTGCTGTCCGGCGCCACGCCGGTCTCCGCACACGCCGCGCTCACCGGCAGCGCCCCGCAACAGGGTGTGGTGGTCGACAAGGCCCCGACCCAGGTGACGCTGACCTTCTCCGAGAAGGTCGCCCTGTCCGACGACGCGTTCCGCGTGCTCGACCCCAAGGGCAAGCGCGTCGACACCGGCAAGGCGACCGAGCTGAACGGCACGACCTACGGCGTCCCGCTCCACTCCGGGCTGCCCGACGGTACGTTCACCGTCGCCTACCAGGTCGTCTCGGCGGACAGCCACCCCGTCGCCGGCGCCTTCACCTTCTCCATCGGTGCCCCCTCCGTCACCTCCGTCTCGGTCTCCGCCCAGACGGCCGGCGGCGGAGTCGTCGGCGCCCTGTACGGCTTCGGCCGGTACGTCTCGTACGCGGGCTTCATCGTCATGGTCGGCGGCGCCGCCTTCGTCCTCGCCTGCTGGCAGCGCGGTTCCGGCGTACGGGCGTTGCAGCGGCTCGTCGTCTCCGGGTGGCTCGCGATGACCGCGGCCACGCTCGCGCTGCTGCTGATGCGCGGCTCGTACACCGGCTCCGGCAAGGTCGGCGCCATCTTCGACCTGGGCCTCCTCTCAGACGTCCTCCAGACCAAGACGGGCGCCGCCCTCGTCTCCCGGCTGCTGCTGCTCGCGGCCGGCGCGCTGTTCATCGCGGTCCTCTTCGGCGCGTACGCCCGGCCCGAGACAGCGGACGACGAGGACGGGGAGGACGAGGAGGAACTGGACGACGGTTCCGCGAGGCGGGACCTCACCTTCGGGCTCGGCATCGGCGGCGGTGTCGTCGCGATCGGGCTTGCCGCCACCTGGGCGCTTGCCGAACACGCCTCGACCGGCCTCCAGACCGACATCGCGATGCCCGTCGACGTGATCCACCTGATCGCCGTCGCCCTCTGGCTCGGCGGCCTCTCGGCGCTCCTGGTCGCACTGTTCCGGGCTCCCGCGGACGCCCCGGTGGAGGGTTCGGCCGTCCGCCGCTTCTCGCGCGTCGCCTTCGGCAGCGTGCTGGCGCTGGTCGCGACCGGGATCTACCAGTCGTGGCGCCAGCTCGGCTCCTGGTCGGCACTCACCGGCACCTCGTACGGACAGCTGCTGCTCGTCAAGGTCGGCCTGGTGGTCGTCCTCGTCGGCGTCGCCTGCATCTCGCGCCGCTGGACCGCCCAGCTGCCGGAGACCGCCGCAGCCGAGGCAGCGCAGGACACGGAGAGTGCCGAGGCCCAGGCCGACGCCCCCGAGAAGGAACCGGTCACCGCAGGGGCCGGCGGGGGCACGGGCGCCGAACGGGCCGCCCAGCTCGCCCGGCAGCGGGCCGCCGTCGACACCGCGCGGCTGAAGCGGCTGCGCGACGCCGACCCCCTGCGCTCGGGGCTGCGCCGCTCGGTGCTCGCCGAGGCGGGCGTCGCCGTCGTGCTGCTCGCCGTCACGACCGTGCTGACGTCCACCGAGCCGGGCCGTACGGAGGAGGAGGCCAAGGCCGCCGCCTCGGCGTCGTCCTCTTCCTCCTCGGACTCCGACGGGACGGGCGCGCTGACCCTGGACATGCCCTTCGACACCGGCGGCCAGGACGGCAAGGGCCTCGTACGGCTCGACATCAACCCCGCCCGCGTCGGCGGCAACGTCATGCACGTGTACGTGGAGCGGCCCAACGGCAGGGCGTTCGACGTGCCCGAGGTGAAGGTCGCCTTCACCCTCACCGCCAGGAAGATCGGGCCGCTGCCCGTGAACCCGGACCACCTCGCCACCGGACACTGGACGGCGAACGAGGTCCAGATCCCCATGGCCGGCGTCTGGAAGATCGCCGTGACCGTGCGGACCTCCGACATCGACCAAGTAACGGTCGACAAGAACGCGCAGATCGGCTGAACCGCACCATGGCTGACCAGTCCACCAAGGAAAACAACAAGGAAACCGCCGCGGAAGGTGCCCAGCACCACGGCGACCAGGGCATCTCGCGTCGGCGGCTGCTCGGCACCGCCGGTGCCACCGGGCTCGCGCTCGGTGCGGCGGGCGGGGCCACCGGCTATGCCGTCGGCGCCTCCGACGGCGACTCGGGCTCCTCCGGCTCGTCCCTGGCGCTCACGTCGGTGGGCGCGGACATGGCAATGTTTCACGGGAAACATCAGCCGGGCATCACCGAGGGCCTCCAGGCCAGCGGCCATCTCGTCGCCTTCGACCTGGCGGCGGGCGCGGGCCGCACCGAGGCCGCCGCGCTGCTGCGCCGCTGGTCCGACACCGCCCGGCGGCTCATGGCCGGCGAGGCCGCCGCGCACGACGACACGGATGTCGCCCGGGACGCGGGCCCCTCGTCCCTGACGGTCACCTTCGGATTCGGGTACGGCTTCTTCGCCCGCACCGGGTTGGAGAAGCAGCGCCCGGTGGCGCTCGATCCGCTGCCCGAGTTCTCCTCCGACCACCTCGACAAGGCCCGCAGCAACGGCGATCTGTGGGTGCAGATCGGCGCCAACGACGCACTGGTCGCCTTCCACGCCCTGCGCGCGGTCCAGAAGGACGCGGGCAGCGCCGCCCGGGTCCGCTGGCAGATGAACGGCTTCAACCGGTCGCCGGGCGCCACCGGCCGGCCGATGACCGCCCGCAACCTGATGGGCCAGATCGACGGCACCCGCAACCCGAAGCCGTCCGAGGCCGACTTCGACCAGCGCATCTTCGTGCCCGCCTCCGGCGAACCGTCCTGGATGGCGAACGGCTCCTACGCCGTCGTACGCCGTATCCGCATGCTTCTCGACGACTGGGAGCAACTGTCGGTCAAGCAGCAGGAGGACGTGGTCGGGCGGCGGAAGGCGAACGGGGCGCCGCTCAGCGGCGGGACCGAGACGACCGCGATGGACCTGGAGAAGGTCGACGCCAACGGTGATCTCGTGGTGCCCATCAACGCGCACGCCCGGATCACCCGCCCCGACGAGAACGGGGGCGCGGCCATCCTGCGGCGCCCCTTCTCCTTCCACGACGGCATCGGCGCGGACGGGACGCCCGACGCGGGGCTCCTCTTCGTCTGCTGGCAGGCCGATCCGCTGCGTGGCTTCGTCCCCGTCCAGCGCAAGCTCGACCGGGGCGACGCGCTGTCGAAGTTCATCCGGCACGAGTCGAGCGGGCTGTTCGCGGTACCGGGCGGGGCGGGCGAGGGGGAGTACGTGGGACAGTGGTTGCTGGAGGGGTGACGCGGCGGCTCCCGGCGTGGTGTCCGGGGCCGGGTCACCCCTTGGAGCTGCGGGGTCGGGAAGCGTGCGCCGTGCTCGGCATGGGCCTGCCCGGCGGATCAGGTCGGGGCAAAGCAGCGGCGCCTGATCGGCGTACGTGAGCCCCCGCGTCCCCGGCGTGATCCGCCGGACAGGCCCTTGGGGCCATTAGGGTGAGGTCATGCCAGCCAGCTACGCGTATCTCGGCCCCGAGGGCACCTTCACCGAGGTTGCCCTGCGCACGCTTCCGGAGGCGGCCACCCGAGAGCTGATCCCGATGGTGTCCGTGCCGGCCACGCTCGACGCGGTGCGCAGCGGTGAGGTCGAGGCCGCGTTCGTGCCGATCGAGAACTCCGTCGAGGGAGGTATCACCACCACGCTCGACGAGCTGGTCGCGGGCTCCCCGCTGATGATCTACCGCGAGGTGCTGCTGTCGATCACCTTCGCGCTGCTGGTCAGGCCGGGCACCAAGCTGTCGGAGATCAAGACCGTCACCGCCCATCCGGCCGCGCAGTCCCAGATCCGCAACTGGATGAAGATCAACCTCCCGGACGTGGTGTGGGAGTCGTCCGCCTCGAACGCGGACGGTGCCCGGCTTGTGCAGGAGGGCCGGTACGACGCCGCCTTCGCGGGTGAGTTCGCCGCCGCCCGGTACGGCCTCACCGCGCTGGAGACCGGCATCCACGACGCGGAGAACGCGCAGACACGGTTCGTCCTGGTGGGCAGGCCCGCCCGGCCCGCGGCGCCGACCGGCGCCGACAAGACGTCCGTCGTCATCTGGCAGCGCGACGACCACCCCGGTGGACTGCGTGATCTGCTGGGCGAGTTCGCGGTGCGGGGCGTCAACCTGATGCTGCTGCAGTCCCGGCCGACCGGGCAGGGCATCGGTAACTACTGCTTCGCCATTGACGCCGAGGGCCACATCTCCGACCGGAAGGTCGCCGAGGCGCTGATGGGGCTCAGGCGAATCTGTCTCAAGGTGCGGTACCTGGGTTCGTACCCGCGTGCGGACATCGGTGTGGAGGACGTCCGTGCTCCCCTGCCGGGGACGTCCGACGAGGAGTTCGTGACGGCCGCCGACTGGGTGGCTCGCTGCCAGGACGGCCGCTTCTGACCGGCCCTTCCCTCCTGCCGGCCGGTCCTACCAGCCGATTTCCGTTATCCACAGAAGTTATCCACAGGCTGGCTTCTCGACCTGGGGACAAGTCGACAACGGAGCGCTGACCTGTCGACAAATCGCCCTACAGGCCGCCGATCGGTCCACAGTTCGGAAGACCACCCTTCGTCCACTCGTTTCCCTGGCGTAACTCGCCGGGGTTACGCATTTCCACCCGAAAGTGGTCATGAAGGTGGTTTGCTTGGGGAATTGGCCATCTCGCGGACACCTTTCGAAACGATCACTTCCGTAATCCACAGATCTTTCACACAGCCTGTGGATAACTTTTCCCGGGTGTGGATTACTGTGGACGACCCCGCCCTCAAGTCCCCTGCGCCACAAGGGATTCGAGTCAACCAGGCACCATCACCCGACTCTTTCAGGGAAGCCGGTCGCTTTCCTTGACGCTCATTGAAAAGATCGACATTTCGGGCAAATGGCAACACGGGGTGCGTAGGGAAATACCGAGTCGTGAGTGCCGACCTCGCACCGGTAGCCTTGGAGGGTGATTGACCTTCGCCTGCTCCGTGAGGACCCCGACCGTGTGCGCGCTTCGCAGCGCGCCCGTGGAGAGGACGTCGCGCTCGTCGACGCTCTCCTGTCCGCCGACGAGCGGCGCAGGTCGTCCGGCGTCCGTTTCGACGAGCTGCGTTCCGAGCAGAAGGCGCTCGGCAAGCTGATCCCCAGGGCCTCGGGTGACGAGAAGGCCGAGCTGCTGGCGAAGGCCGGGCAGCTCGCCGCCGACGTCAAGGCGGCCGACGCCGAGCAGCACGAGGCGGACGAGGAAGCCAAGAAGCTCCTGGTCCAGCTCGGCAACCTGGTCCACCCCGACGTCCCGGTCGGCGGCGAGGAGGACTTCGTCGTCCTGGAGACGCACGGCACGATCCGCGACTTCGGCGCCGAGGGCTTCGAGCCCAAGGACCACCTGGAGCTGGGCGAGGCACTGGGCGCCATCGACGTCGAGCGGGGCGCCAAGGTGTCCGGCTCGCGCTTCTACTACCTCACCGGCGTCGGCGCGCTGCTGGAGCTCGCGCTCGTCAACGCGGCGATCGCACAGGCCACGGAGGCCGGCTTCATCCCGATGCTGACCCCGGCGCTGGTCCGCCCGCGCGCGATGGAGGGCACCGGCTTCCTCGGCCAGGCTGCGGAGAACGTGTACCACCTGGAGAAGGACGACTACTACCTGGTCGGCACCTCCGAGGTCCCCCTCGCCGCGTACCACATGGACGAGATCCTCGACGCCGACAAGCTGCCGCTGCGCTACGCCGGCTTCTCGCCGTGCTTCCGCCGCGAGGCAGGCACCTACGGCAAGGACACCCGGGGCATCTTCCGCGTGCACCAGTTCGACAAGGTCGAGATGTTCTCGTACGTCCACCCCGAGGACGCGGAGAACGAGCACCAGCGTCTTCTGGACTGGGAGAAGCAGTGGCTGACCGCCCTCGAACTGCCCTTCCAGGTCATCGACGTGGCCTCGGGCGACCTGGGAGCGTCCGCCTCGCGCAAGTTCGACTGCGAGGCGTGGATCCCGACCCAGGACAAGTACCGCGAGCTGACCTCGGCCTCCAACTGCGACGGCTTCCAGGCCCGGCGTCTGTCCGTGCGGATGCGCGACACCAGTGACGGCAAGAACAAGGTCCAGCCGTTGGCGACGCTCAACGGCACGCTGTGCGCCGTACCGCGCACGATCGTGGCGATCCTGGAGAACCACCAGCTGGCCGACGGCTCGGTGCGCGTGCCCGAGGTGCTGCGCCCGTATCTGGGCGGCCGGGAGCTGCTGGAGCCGGTCGCCAAGTGACCGACGCCGCCGGGTCGTTCCCGTACCGGCTCGTCGCGACCGACCTCGACGGAACGCTGCTGCGTTCCGACGACTCGGTCTCGGCGCGCACCCGTGAGGCACTCGCCGCGGCCACCGCGGCGGGCGCCGCGCACATCGTCGTCACCGGCCGGGGGGTGCGCTGGACGCGGCACGTCCTCGACGAGCTGGGCTACGAGGGACTCGCGGTCTGCGGCCAGGGCGCACAGGTGTACGACGTCGGGGCGCATCGTCTGCTGACGTCGATCACCCTGGACCGGCAGCTGGCCTCGCTCGCGCTGGCGAAGATCGAGGCGGAGGTCGGGCCGCTGTTCCTGGCGGCGAGCCGGGCCGGCCTCGACGGCGAGGTGCTGGTCGGGCCGGGCTACGCCGGCGTGGGCTCGTTGCCCTTCGTCCCGCTCACG
Organism: Streptomyces lacrimifluminis; assembly: GCF_014646095.1. Lineage (GTDB taxonomy): Bacteria > Actinomycetota > Actinomycetes > Streptomycetales > Streptomycetaceae > Streptomyces > Streptomyces lacrimifluminis. The sequence goes on from NZ_BMMU01000023.1 coordinate 47,480, forward strand.
GAACCGTCGGACCTGTGGACCGAGCCGCTGGGCAAGATCTACATCCAGCACCCGACCCTGTCCGCCGACGAGCTCACCGAGGTCGCCGCACGGACTGCGGGCGGATTCGTCACGGTCACCATGGCCGGCGAGGGGATCGTCGAACTCCTCCCTCTGGGCCTGTCGAAGGCGAAGGGGCTGTCTCTGGCGGCCCGTCGGCTGGGCCTGAAGCCCGCGGACACGATCGCCTTCGGTGACATGCCCAACGACATCCCGATGTTCACCTGGGCGGCACGCGGGGTCGCGATGGCCAACGCCCACGCCGAACTGCGTGCGGTGGCGGACGAGGTGACGTCGTCGAACGACGAGGACGGCATCGCGGTGGTGCTGGAGCGGTTGCTGGCGTAGGCATGCGGGGCCGGCTGGAGCAGATGGGTCGGGGGCCTGGGAGGGCGGCCCGCGCGAAGTGACTCGCGCGCTCGAAGTGGCCGCCCCGGGCAGCTCCCCCCGCTGAGCGGGCCCGCCCGGAGGGTAGTGACTGCTCCGGAGCCCGCCGCGGGCTGCCCTGAAGGAAGCCGCGCGAACCGCCGTGCACCGGCGTCGCCCGGCTCCGCTCCCAGAACCCGACTCCAGCCACCGGATCGATGACGTCAGACCTACGACATCGGACAGATCCGGCGTACTGGACACCACTACTGTGCCTGTACGCCGAGTCGGGCGCCACCGAATAAAACTGGTGACCGAGTGCCGGGCCGGCCCGGCGTTCTACTTCCGGCGCCACCTGCGGCGACGCGACTTGCTGAAGAACCAGCCCGCCGGGGGCTCGTCCGACCGCCAGGGCTGCGGCTCGGGAGCCGCAGCCCGCCACCGCGCCGTCAGCATCCGGGCGCGGGCGGACGGTTCGGCGGTTCCGGCTGAGCGTATGAAGTCCTCGTCGAGGACCACCTCGTCCCAGATGTCCCTGTCCCTGTTCCCTGCCATCCCCGTCCTGCCGCCCCTTTGTCCAGTGTGCCCGGACACGCGTGAAGTCCCTGTCAGGAAGCCCCTGTCGAGAGCGGACCGGGCCCGGGGCCGGTCCGGCCTACTCCTCGCCGGTCGGGGTCAGCGTGCGCAGCTTCTGACCGGCGTACCAGGTGGCGAGGACGGTGACCGCGATCAGCAGGACCGTCGCCGTGGTCAGGCTGACGTCCGAGGTGATCAGTTCGCCGCCCGTGACCTTGTGGCCGACGGCCAGGGCCCACTGCTGGACGCTCAGCGTGCGCGCGCCCGGCACCAGGGAGCCGAACAGGGCTTCCCAGACCAGGGCGTAGACGAGCCCGAAGACCACCGCGTGCCGGGACACCGTGCCGAGCAGCAGGAAGAGCGCGGCGTAGGCGATGGAGGCGACCAGTGCCGCGACCGTGTAGGAGACGGCGACCTGCTGGCCGTTGCCGTTGAGGATGAGGCCGGCGACGAACGTCGGCACCGCCGAGAACGCCATGGTGACGCCGATCGCGACGATCAGCTTGGTGTAGATGATCTTGGGTCGCTTGAGCGGCTTGGAGAGCAGGTAGACGACAGAGCCGTCGTCGATCTCCGGGCCGATCGCGCCGGTTCCCGCGATGACGCCGATGATCGGCACCATCGTGGCGAGGGCGAGTCCGCCCAGCAGGTCCGCCGCCGTCTGGTCGTCGGCGCCGACGAGGACCCGTACGACGACGGCGATCACGATCAGCAGCAGGGGCAGCGCGCCCAGGATGAGGGCCCGGCGGCGGCCGAGCAGGGCCCGGTAGGTGAGCCGGGCGACTGTGGGGTCGTACATTTTCGGCCTCCTACGCGGCGACGAGATACGAGAACACGGATTCGAGGGACTCGTCGGACGGCGAGACCGTGAGCAGCCGGATGCCGTGGTCCCTGGCAACGCGGGGCAGCAGGGCGGTGAAGCGGCCGAAGTCGACGGCCTGGATGCGCAACGCGCCCTCCGCGAGGTCCACCTCGATGCCGGAGGTCGACGGGTCGGCGATCAGCGCCGCGGCGAGGGCCCGGTCGTCGCTGGAGCGGACGAGGTAGCGGTGCGGGCGGTCGGTCATCAGACGACGGATCCGGCGGAAGTCACCGCTGGCCGCGTGCCGTCCGGCGACGACGACCTCGATGTGGGCCGCCAACTGCTCGACCTCTTCGAGGATGTGCGAGGAGAACAGGACCGTGCGGCCCTCGGCGCCCATACGGCGCAGCAGGTCCATGAGCTGCATGCGCTGGCGCGGGTCCATGCCGTTGAAGGGCTCGTCGAGCAGGAGGAGCGACGGGTCGTGCACGAGTGCGCTGGCCATCTTCACGCGCTGGCGCATGCCCTTGGAGTACGTCGAGATCTTGCGGTCCTGCGCGTACTCCATCTCGACCGTGGCGAGCGCCCGCTGGGCCGCCTTGGCGCCCAGGCCGTGCAACTCGGCGTTGGCGACGACGAACTCGAGGCCGGTGAGGAAGTCGTACATCGCCTCGCGCTCGGGGACGATGCCGATGTGCTTGTAGATCTGCTCGTTGCGCCACACGGGCGCTCCGTCGAGGGTGACGGTGCCGGTGGAGGGGGCCAGGAAGCCGCCCATCATGTTGATGAGGGTGGACTTTCCGGCGCCGTTGGGGCCGAGGAGGCCGGTGACGCCAGGGCCGATCGTCATGGTGATGTCGTTGACCGCCACCACGTTGCCGAACCAGCGCGAGACGTGGTCGATGTTGAGCGTGGTCACAGTCCGACCTTTCGGTAGCGGCGCATCAGAAGGCCGTAGCAGCCGGCGATGAGACCCAGGACGGCGAGCAGGAAGACCACGCCTGCGCCGGTGCTGGGGCCTACCCCTCCGGGGTAGGAGGATGTGGCGCCCAGGAAGGCCGTCTGCACCCCGTCGATGAGAGTGATGGGCGAGAAGAGGCCGATCCAGGGGGCGGCGGTCGAGCTCTGCCCGTCCACCATGGTCTGCGCGTCGGCGATGGCCTGGAGCGTGGACACCGCCCCGTAGGAGATGGTCAGCACGGCGATGACGGCCGCGATACCGAAGCCGCGGCGCGGGGTGGCCGCCGAGATGACGAGGCCGATACCGGCGAACAGCAGCGAGAGCAGTGCCACGGAGACGAGCCCCTGAAGGAAACCCTTGGTCTGGTCGGTGAAGTCGAGCTTGGCCAGCATGGCGCCGCCGTAGAGCACCACCAGCGGCACCGCGGTGATGAGGAACAGGGCCGAGGCCAGCGCCGCGAACTTCGCCCGGACGTAGTCCGAGGTCTCGATCGGGCGCGAGAAGTACAGGGGTACGGTCTTGAAGCGCAGGTCGCGGGAGACGGCCTGGGGGGCCTGCGAGGCGACGTACAGGCCGATGACCGCCTGCATGACGATCGCGTAGTTCGTGTACTCGACGGGCAGTTCCTTGGCCTTGGTGGCGACCGTGACCGCCACCATGATGGCCGCCGGGACGCACATCACCGCGAAGAGCAGCATCGGCAGCACCTTGGACTTGGCCGAGCGGCCGAGGCCGTAGGAGCCGCGCAGGGACTGCGAGTAGAGCGAGCGGCGGGCGTACGCGCGGCCCAGTCGCTGGCCGTCGTACGAGCGGTAACCGATGTTGTGGATGCGGGACTGGGCGCCCGTCTGTGCCGGGGTCTGCTCAACCGCCATGGCCGACCGCCTCCTTTCCCGCGCTGTGCTGTGCGGTGCTCTGTTGTGCGGCGCGCTGCTGTTCGTCGCTGTCGGTGAAGACCTCGGAGATGTGGTGCCTGCGCTGTTCCATGCGCACCAGGCCGAGGCCGAGGCCGGCGACCGTGTCCCGTACGAGGTCGTAGGTGTCCTCGCCCTGGGCCGTGAGCAGCAGGATGTGTCCGGCGCCGGGCAGGCCGCTGCCGTCGTGGGTTTCCACCCCGCGCGCGTGGAGCGCGTCACGCATGGCGGCGGTGCCGTCCGGGTGTTCGTCGGTGTCGGTCACCTCGATGGCGAGGATGGCCGTGGACTGGGTGAAGTCCGTGGTGGAGCTGGACCGCAGGAGCTTGCCGCCGTCGACGACCACCACGTGGTCACAGGTCCGCTCCAGCTCGCCGAGCAGGTGCGAGGTGACCAGCACCGAGATGCCGAAGTCGGTGTGGATACGGCGGATCAGGCCGAGCATCTCGTCGCGGCCGACCGGGTCGAGGCCGTTGGTCGGCTCGTCCAGGAAGACCAGCTGCGGGTCGTGGACCAGCGCCTGGGCCAGTTTCACGCGCTGTTTCATGCCGGTCGAGTAGCCACCGATGGGACGGTAGCGCTCCTCGTACAGACCGACATGGCGCAGCGTGTCCGCGGTGCGCTCCCGGGCGGCGGCAGGCGGGAGCCCGGACATGCGCGCCATGTGCACGACGAACTCGGTGGCCGAGACGTCGGGTGGCAGGCAGTCGTGCTCCGGCATGTAGCCGACCCGCTCACGGATGGCGCCGCCTTCGGTGGCGACGTCGAGGCCGAGCACGGTGGCCCGGCCCTCCGTGGCGGGAGACAGACCCAGCAGGATCTTGATCAGGGTGGACTTGCCGGCGCCATTGGCGCCGACGAGTCCGGTCACACCGGGTCCGATGTCCATGGAGAGCCGGTCGAGCGCGGTCACCCGGGGGAACCGCTTGCTCAGGCTTTCGGTCGCGATCACAGTCACATCCATGACGGTAGTGGCGCACACCACATCGGTCGTCAACCCGAAGAGCTGTCTCGGTATCCACCTTCAGTCGTACGGGCCCGTAGGGGTCCCCCTCAGGTCGAACAACCGACGGCGGGCTGTCCCCATCGGCTCCGTTGTCCACAGACAGGCGTTCGGCTGTTGACGCGGGCTCTAACAAGTGTCAGATTCGCGGGGGTCAAGTTACGGGCAGGTAGCGCGGTCGATGGGGACGGTGGCGGCGGCAATGGCGACGGCGGAGGCGGGCGGACTCACCGGGGAACCGGCTGGGAGACGGGTCAGGGCACTGGCCGGGGAACTGGCCGGGTTCAGACGGGTGCAACGGCTGGCGTACGAGTGCGCGGAGGCCGTCGCGGCCCGGCTCCAGCCGGGGATCACCGAGCGGGAAGCCGCCCGGATGCAGCGCGAGTGGCTGCGCGAGCGGGGTGTGCGGGACTGGTTCCATCTGCCCTTCGCCTGGTTCGGGGACCGCACGGCGTTCGTGAACTTCCGTGTCCCCTTCCAGTTCTTCCCGACCGGGCGCCGGCTGGAGCCGGGGATGCCGTTCATCCTGGACCTGGCGCCGGTCCACCGGGGTTTCGCGGCGGACATCGGCTATTCCGGCTCGCTCGGTGCCAATCCGGTGCAGGAGAGGCTCATGGCCGACCTGGAGGCCCACCGCGAGCTGATCCTGCGCGAGGTGCGCGAGCGGCGCCCGCTGCGCGGGATCTACGAGGACGTGGACCGTCTCATGGTCCGCCAGGGCTATGCCAACCGGCATCGCGCGTATCCCTTCGGGGTGATCGCGCACAAGGTCGACCGGGTACGCGAACGGTCGTGGTCGCCCCGGCTGTTCGGGTTCGGTACACAGTCCCTGAAGGGGCTGGCGGGCGACGCGCTGCGTGGCCACCGCGAGGGCTGGTCGCCCCTGTGGTCGCCGTACCGGTTCTCCGACCACCCGCCGCAGCCGGGTCTGTGGGCGGTGGAGCCACATCTCGGATTCCGGGGCACGGGGGCGAAGTTCGAGGAGATCCTGGTCGTCACGGACTCAGCGGACCCGCAGGAGAGCGCGTTCTGGCTGGACGACGATCTGCCGCACGTGCGGCGCTGGGCGGAGGCGAAGTGACTCTCGACGGAGCGCGTGAGCGCCGGGTACGGACGGGCGGGATCGAACTGTGCGTCGCCGAGTTGGGGGACCCGGCGGACCCCACGGTGATCCTTGTGCACGGTTATCCGGACACCAAGGAGGTGTGGTCCCAGGTCGCCGTGCGGCTTGCCGACCGCTTCCACGTCGTGCTGTACGACGTGCGGGGCCACGGCAGTTCGACAGCGCCACGTCCGCTGCGGGGCGGCTTCACCCTGGAGAAGCTGACGGACGACTTCCTGGCGGTCGCGGACGCGGTCAGTCCGGACCGGCCGGTGCATCTGGTGGGGCACGACTGGGGCTCGGTGCAGTCCTGGGAGTTCGTGACCGTCGCGCGCGCCGAGGGCCGGATCGCGTCCTTCACGTCGATGTCCGGGCCGTCACTCGACCACCTCGGCCACTGGACGAAGGGGCGCCTGAAACGGCCCACCCCGCGCGCGGTCGCCCAACTCCTGGGCCAGGGACGCAGGTCCTGGTATGTATACGCGCTGCACACGCCCGTGCTGCCCGAACTCGCCTGGCGCGGCCCGCTCGGCAGACGCTGGCCGAAGCTGCTGGCCCGCCTCGAGAAGGTCTCCGGGGACGGCTACCCGACCGCCTCCCTGCCCACGGACGCGGCCAACGGCGCCTGGCTGTACCGGGACAACGTCCGGTCACGCCTGCGCAGGCCGCGCACGGACGCACACGCGCACGCGCCCGTGCAGCTCATCACGCCCCTGGGGGACGCGTTCCTCTCCGAGCGGCTGTACGACGGGCTGGAGCGGTGGGCGCCCCGGCTGGTGCGCCGCACACTCGACGCCAAGCACTGGATCCCGCGCACCCGGCCCGACCAGGTGGCCGCCTGGATCGGGGAGTTCGTGACGGCCAACGAGGGTGGGCGGCTCCCGACCACGGCAACGGGCCCGTACGCACAGCGTTTCGGCGGGCAGCTGGTCCTGGTGACCGGGGCGGGCAGCGGCATCGGACGGGCCACGGCGTTCGCGTTCGCCGAGTCGGGCGCCCGGGTGGTGGCCGTCGACCGGGACGCCGAAAGCGCCGCCCGCACAGCCGAGTTGGCCCGGCTCGTCGGCGCCCCCGAAGCCTGGGCGGAGCCGGTCGACGTCACGGACGAGGCGGCGATGGAGAAGCTCGCCGAGAAGGTCGCCGCCGAGTACGGCGTGGTGGACGTGCTGGTGAACAACGCGGGGATCGGGATCTCCGGGTCGTTCTTCGACACGACTCCGGAGGACTGGAAGAAGGTCCTGGACGTTAACTTGTGGGGTGTGATCCACGGTTGCCGGCTCTTCGGGAAGCAGATGGCGGAACGCGGACAGGGCGGCCACATCGTCAACATCGCGTCCGCAGCCGCCTACCAGCCTTCCAAAGCCCTGCCCGCGTACAGCACTTCGAAGGCCGCGGTGCTGATGCTCAGCGAGTGTCTGCGCGCCGAGCTTGCGGGCCAGGGCATCGGTGTCTCGGCGATCTGCCCCGGGTTCGTCAACACGAACATCACAACGACCGCGCGTTTCACGGGAGTCGATGCCGAGGAGCAGGCCCGTCGGCAGAAGCGGACGGCTCGGCTGTACGGGTTGCGCAACTACCCGCCGGAAAAGGTGGCTTCGGCGATCCTGCGCGCGGTGGTACGCAACGAGGCGGTCGCACCGGTGACGCCGGAAGCCCGGGGCGCACATCTCATGTCCCGCTTCGTACCGGGGGCGTTGAGGGCGCTGGCGCGGCTGGACCCGCCGCTGTGACATTGGACCCCCAATAAGAGGCAAATCCCCTCAAGTTGGCCAAAAGCCTTGAAACGTAGGCCGGTTGTCCACAGATTCTTCAATTGCCCTGTGGATAACTGGACTTGGCTGTGGATCAAACCTCCGAACCAAAATCAAATGCGTGATCACCGTCGCGCCCGACACTCTTGTGGGATGACCGAGAAAGAGATGGACGAAAGACGCACCGTGAAGGTGTCGAAGTACCTGTCGAAGCATCTGCGGCACCAGCCGGTGGGGGCACCTCCCACGCCCTCAAGGCAGTGGGGGAGGATCGGGCTCGCGCTCGACGAGACCGGCTGGGTCGAGATCGACACGCTGATCGCGGCTGCCACGGCTCACGGCTTCCGGTTCACGCGCGACGAGTTGGACCACGTGGTCGCGGCCAACGACAAGAAGCGCTTCGCGGTCGACGGAACCCGGATCCGCGCCAGCCAGGGCCACAGTGTCGAGGTCGACCTCGGGCTGCCCCCGGCGACCCCGCCGCCGTACCTCTACCACGGCACGGTGGACCGCTTCCTGGACGCGATCCGCGCCGAGGGCCTGCGCCCCATGAACCGGCACGCCGTCCACCTCTCGGCCGACCGTGAGACCGCGACCCGGGTCGGCGCCCGCCGAGGCCGGCCCGTCGTGCTCCCGGTGGACTCGGCCGCCATGCACCGCGACGGCCACCTCTTCCACATCAGCGCGAACGGCGTGTGGCTCACGGAGTCCGTTCCGCCGCGCTATCTGCGGTTCTCCGCTCCGCACTGACACCGCGCGGCACCGGCCCCGGCATGATCGAGGGCATGGAGCACCTGCCCACCACCGAGGCCGTCGTCACCGCCCTGTGTGCCCTCGCCGCCGAGTACGCCCGTGAGATCGAGGTCGGCCATGACATCGGCGCCGACGGACCTCCCGGCGCACGGCCGCGGGCATCGGCGTACCACGGACCCTGACGGCTCGCTCCCGCACGAGGCCTTCGCCGAGTTCGGCGGAGTCCCCCGGGTGACCGTCCGCCTCTCCCCCGACGACGACGCGCTGATCACCGTCGAGGGCGTCGAGTGCCCCGACATCCCGCGCGACGACGTCCCCGCCTTCCTCCGCTCCGTCCACGACGGCCTCGCGTTCGTCACGGCCCGCCGATTCCCGCACGCCCGCCACCTGGTCGTACCGCTGCCTGGCGACCGCACGTACAAGGAGTACATCCCGATGCCCGGCCTCAGCCCGTGGCTCGGTAGTCGCGTCCGGTGACCGCTCGGCGAGTGCTCGGTGACTGTTTCACGTGAAACCTGAACGGCACCTAGGCTCTCAAGCATGAGCCTGCACCTGAGCACCGCGATCCTTCCGTACCGTCGTTGGCACGAGGGCGGCCGTTCGGCCTGGCAGCGCGCGGAGCAACTCGGGTTCCACACCGCGTTCACGTACGACCACCTGTCGTGGCGCACCTTCCGGGACGGCCCGTGGTTCGGTGCCGTACCCACGCTCACGGCCGCCGCCGCCGTCACCGACCGGCTGCGCCTGGGCACGCTGGTGACATCGCCGAACTTCCGGCACCCGGTGACGCTGGCCAAGGAGCTGATCTCCCTCGACGACGTGTCGAACGGCCGGATCACCCTCGGCATCGGCGCGGGCGGCACCGGCTTCGACGCCACCGCGCTGGGCCAGGACCCGTGGACGCCCCGGGAGCGCGCCGACCGGTTCGGCGAGTTCGTCGCGATCCTCGACAAGCTGCTGACCGAGGACGGCAAGGACGGCGTCTCCTACCAGGGCGACTACTACTCGGCCCACGAGGTGCGCAACATCCCGGGCTGTGTGCAGCGCCCCCGGCTGCCGTTCGCGGTGGCCGCCACCGGGCCGCGCGGGCTGAAGCTCGCGGCGCGTTACGGGCAGGCGTGGGTGACGACCGGTGACCCCAGGCTGTTCGAGAGCGGCACGCCCGAACAGTCGGTCCAGGCCCTGCGCGGGCAGACGGAGAAGCTGGCCGACGCCTGCGCCGCGATCGGCCGGGACGTGAGCGGGCTCGACAGGATCCTGCTCACCGGGTTCACCCCGGACCGGGGACGTCCGCTGGAGTCCGTGGACGCGTTCGTCGACTTCGCGGGCCGGCACCAGGAGCTGGGCTTCACCGAGATCGTCGTCCACTGGCCCATCCCCGACTCCGACTTCGCGGCCGACGAGCGGGTCTTCGAACGCATCGCCCAGGAGGCGCCGGCGCAGCTGCGCTGACCCAGAACCGGCCAGGACCGGTCAGGGCGGCCACTCACCTGGGCGGACCGCCGCACGGGCGGGCGTGGACATACGCGAGAATGGGCGGGTGACCTCAGCGACCAGAGAGCCCGAGACCCCCGCCGCCGCCCTCCCGATCCGGCTGATCGCCACCGACCTCGACGGCACACTGCTGCGCGACGACAAGTCGGTGTCCCCGCGCACGGTCGCCGCCCTGGCCGCCGCCGAGGCCGCGGGTGTCGAGGTCTTCTTCGTCACGGGCCGCCCGGCCCGCTGGATGGACGTCGTCAGCGAGCACGTCCACGGTCACGGTCTGGCGATCTGCGGCAACGGCGCCGCCGTGGTCGATCTGCACGGCGGCCCCGGTGCCCACCGCTTCGTGAAGGTGCGGGAGCTGGCGAGGGACAACGCGCTGGACGCCGTACGCCTGCTGCGCGAGGCCGCGCCGGGGACCGTGTACGCCGTGGAGCAGACGTACGGCTTCCACCAGGAGCCGGAGTATCCGAAGCTGCACATGGAGGTGCCGGACAATCTGGCGCCCGCCGAGAAGCTGCTGGCCCCGGGCGGGCCGAGCGACGGTGAGCCCGTGCTCAAGATCCTCGCCTTCCACCACACGATGGACCCCGACGCGTTTCTCACCACCGCCCGGCTCGCGATCGGCGACCGCGCCACCGTGACCCGCTCCAGCCCCAGCGCCCTGCTGGAGATCAGCGGCCCCGAGGTCTCCAAGGCGAGCACGCTGGCCCTGTGCTGCGCCGAGCGGGGCATCTCGTCCGAGGAGGTCGTCGCCTTCGGGGACATGCCGAACGACGTCGAGATGCTCACCTGGGCGGGCCGGTCGTACGCGATGGGCAACGCGCATCCCGACGTTCTCGCGGCGGCCTCGGGGCACACGGCGCCCAACTACGAGGACGGGGTGGCCGTCGTGATCGAGCGGCTGCTCGCGGAACGCCTCTGAGGAAGCTGGCGTACGGGGCCTCACCTACAACCGCACCCCGCGCTCCGTCAGCCACGCCGCCGGGTCCACCCCCGACCCCAGTTCCGGTGTGACGCGTACCTCGAAGTGCAGGTGCGGGCCGGTCGAGTTGCCGGTCGTGCCGGTCTGGCCGATCCACTGACCCGGGGTCACCCGCTGCCCCTGGTCGACGGTGACGGCGGCGAGGTGCGCGTACTGCGTGTAGTAGCCCCCGGGATGCTCGATCACGATCTCGATGCCGAAGGCGCCCCCGCACGACACCGACACCACCCTGCCCGCGCCGACCGCCCGCACCGGAGTGCCGATCGGTACCGCGAAGTCCTGCCCGGTGTGCCCGTTGGCCCACCGGTCGCCGCCGCTGCCGAAACTCGCGGACAGCTCGTACGTCTCCACGGGCGTGACGTACTCCGGCATGGTCCCGGGATCCGGCTGGTCGAGCCGAACGGCGCCCCGGCAGGAGCCCGCCGTGACCGAGGCGTCGGCCCGGCCCTGGAGCGTCCAGCGGGCCTCTTCGAGCTTCGCATCGATCGACCGCTTCAGCTCGGCGAGTTCGCCGTTCCGGCGCTCCAGTTTCTGCCACTGCGCCGCCGCCTTCGCCTCGTCGGCGGCGAGCCGGGCCTCCGCGCGCCTGCTCTTGCCGATCGCGTTGTTGACGGCGAGATCGGCCTGCCACACGGCCCGCTGACCACGCATCAGCTCCTCCGGGCTGTCCGCGAGCAGCATCTGCGCGGTGAGCGGCAGGCCGCCTCCGCTGCGGTACTGGCCGCGCGCGATCCGGCCGAGGTCCTCGTGCAGGACGGCGATGTCGCGCCGTTCGCGGGTGAGGAGTTCCTCGTACCGCCGGGCCTTGGCCCCTTCCGCCTCGGACTCGCGCCGTCCGGCCTCGTACTGCTGCGTCACCACGGCGGCATCCGCGTACAGCCGGGTCACCTCGGTGCTGAGACCCGAGTCCGTAGCGGCGTCCGATCCGGGATCCGTGTCCTCGCCCGAAGCGGCCGTCGGCCGGGCGACCAGGACGGCGAGCGCGCACAGCAGCGCCGGAACGAGCAGCGGATGACGGCGACGTGAGCCCATGTCAGCGATCGTGCACCGCAAACCGGGCCGGTCGCCTGTTCACGTCGTACGCCTGGGGGACCCGTTGCCACGAACGGCTCAGTAACGGCGTCCGCGGCGACCTCAGTACGGCGCCTGCCACACCACCGTCGTACCGCCGCCGTCCGGGCCGCTGCCGGGTCCGTGCCGGCTGTCGCCGCCCAGCGACTCGGCGCGCCGTTTCAGGTTCCTGAGGCCGCTGCGCCGACCGCCCTCGGGGATGCCGACACCGTCGTCGGCGACGGTCAGCCGTACACCCGGCCTGCCGTCCGGCAGGGTCGCGTCCGCGTCGACCACGACATCGATCCGGGACGCCCCGGCATGGCGGAAGGCGTTGGACAGGCCCTCGCGCAGAGCGGCGACGAGGTTCTTGCCGGTCGGCTCGCCGACCGCGCTGTCGACCGGACCGGCCACCCGGAGCGAGGGCTTGAAGCCGAGTGCCACGGCGGCCGTGCTGATCTCCCGCCGCACCCGCGTGGACAGTTCGGACGGCACCTCCCCGGGGTCGTCCTGGAGCGCGAAGATCGCGGTGCGGATCTCCTGGATGGTGACGTCTAGTTCGTCGACGGCCCTGCCGACGCCGTCCCGTACTTCGGGCGCGACCGGTCCGCGCTGGGCGCTCTCCAGCATCATCCCGGTGGCGAACAGCCGTTGGATGACGAGATCGTGCAGGTCACGGGCGATCCGGTCGCGGTCCTCGTACACCGCGAGCCGTTCCCGGTCGCGCTGTGCCTCGGCCATCATCAGCGCGAGCGCGGCCTGCGCGGCGAACTGGACGGCGAGCGCGCGCTCCGTCTCCGTGAACGCCCGCTCTCCCCGCCCGCGGGGCATGGCGAGGCTGCCGACGACACGGCCGTCACTCTGCAGGGGGAGCAGCATGGTGGGCCCGTAGCCCAGGGTGAGGCCGGTGTGGAGGACCAGCCGGGGGTCGGTGGCCGCGTCCGCGACGAACAGCGGCTCGCCGGCGAGGAGTTCGGCGACGATCTCGCTCTCCGGCGGGATGACCATGCCGAGGGCGTCGGAGGGGCGTTCCGCGTCCACGGCGACGACCTCCAGGCCGCCCTCGTCGGCGGGCAGCAGCACGATCCCGGCCGCCGCCCCGGAGAGCCTGCGGGCCTGTTCGGCGACGATCCGGAGGGAGTCGCCGATGTCGCCGCCCGAGAGCAGCGCGGTGGTCACGGCCACGGATCCGTCGATCCAGCGCTCGCGCTGCCGGGCGGCCTCGTACAGGCGGGCGTTGCCGATGGCGATGCCCGCCTCGGTGGCCAGCACTCGGACCAGGGTCAGGTCGTGCTCGGTGAAGGGGCCGCCGCCTCGCTTGTCACCCAGGTACAGCTTCCCGAAGACCTCACCGTGCACCCGGATCGGCTCGACCCACCGGACGGTGTCCTCGTCGACACCGTGGTGAACGAAGTCGGCGAAGCCGGTGCCGTCCTCGGCGAGGACCCCGATGGCCACGCGCCCGGCGTCCACCAGGGCGGTCGCCGTCGCACAGATCCGCTCCAGCGTGGCATGCGGCCCGAGCCCGCTCCCGACGGCCCGCATGGCTTCCAGCAACTGCGGCACGCACGGCTCGGGACGAAGCGGTAGGTCGGACATTCCACGAGCCTAATTACTCCTGTTTGTCCCCGAAAGTCGAGCGCGAACCACTCCCTTGACGAGCAGACGCGCAGACGCGTGGAGGACTGACGAACAGGTGACTAACGCGTCGCCGCCACCAACGCCAGTTGCTCGGACTCGGCCTCCCGCTCCGCCATCCCCCGCAGCGGCCCTTCGACGGCGACCAGTTCCGCGTACGTCCCCCGTTGCACGACCTGCCCCCCGTCCAGCACGATCACCTCGTCCACGGCGTCGAGACCGGCCAGGCGGTGGGTGATGAGCAGCGTCGTACGGCCCTCGGTCGCGGCCAGCAGATCGGCGGTGAGCGCGTCGGCCGTCGGCAGGTCGAGATGTTCGGCCGGCTCGTCGAGCACAAGCACCGGGAAGTCCGCGAGCAGCGCCCGGGCGAGCGCCAGCCGTTGCCGCTGCCCGCCGGACAGCCGCGCCCCGTGCTCGCCGACCAGCGTGTCGAGCCCCTCGGGCAGCGACTCGGCCCAGTCCAGCAGCCGTGCCCGCGCGAGGGCACCCCGCAGGTCGTCCTCCGTCGCGTCCTTCTTCGCCAGCAACAGGTTCTCGCACACGGAGCTGTCGAAGAGGTGCGCGTCCTGGGCGCACAGCCCGACCAGCCGCCGTACGTCGTCGCCGTCCAGCGCGTACGCGTCCACACCGCCCAGCGTGTAGGAGCCGGCGTCCGCGTCCAGGAACCGCAGGAGCACCTGCGCGAGCGTCGTCTTGCCGGACCCGGACGGGCCGACGACGGCGATCCGGCGCCCTTCGTCGAGGGTGAGGTCGAGGCGGGCGAGCGCGTCCCGGTCCTGCCCGGCGTGGCGGGCGGCCAGCTCCTTGACGACGACCGGGAACGGCGACAGGGGCGCGGGGAGCGGCTCTTCGGGTTCGCGTACCGGGTCGGGCGCGTCCAGGACCTCGTACACGCGCTCCGCGCTCCTGCGCACCCGCTGCCGGTAGCGCACGGCGAGCGGCAGCCCCAGGACGGCCTCGAAGGCGGCCAGGGGAGTGAGGACGACAACGGCCATCACCACCCCGCCGAGCCGCCCGTCGGCGACCCCTTGCACGCCCACGAGGGCGGTGGCAGCGACCGTCAGCCCGGACAGCAGCGCGGTGAGTCCGTCGCCGAGCGCGGTGGCGGTGGCGGCGCGCGAGGCGATCCGGGTGAGTGCGGAGTCGGCCCGCCGTACCCGCTCGGTACGTCCGTTCAGGGCGCCCGCGACCGTCGACTCGGCGGTTCCGGTGAGCAGGTCGGCCACGTGCGTGGCGAGCGCCCCGCGGGCCGGGGCGAGCCGGCGTTCCGCGCGCCGTGCCACAGCACTGGTCACGAGGGGGACGCCCACTCCGGCCGCGAGCAGCCCGGCGGCGAGCACGGCGCCGGCCTCCGGCAGCAGCCACGCCGTGAACCCGACGGAGGCGGCGGAGACGACGAGGGCGGCCCCGGCGGGCAGCAGCCAGCGCAGCCAGTAATCCTGGAGGGCGTCCACATCGGCGACGAGCCGCGACAGCAGGTCCCCGCGCCGGGTCGTCCGCAGTCCGGCGGGCGCCAGCCGCTCCAGGCGCCGGTAGACGGCGACCCGGGTGTCGGCCAGCATCCGCAGCACGACGTCGTGCGACACCAGCCGCTCGGCGTACCGGAAGACGGCCCGCCCGATCCCGAAGGCACGCGTGGCCGTCACGGCGACCATCAGATACAGCACGGGCGGCTGCTGCGAGGCCCGCGAGATGAGCCACCCGGAGGTCGCCATGAGCCCGACGGCACTGCCGAGCGCGAGACTTCCGAGCAGCAGCGCGAGCCCGAGCCGCCCGCGCCGGGCCCCGGACATGGCCCGCACCCGCGCGAGCACCCCACGTCGCCCCGCGGGAACGCCGGGCACGAGTTCCTCCTCGTCGAGCACGGGGAGCTGTGCACCCTGTGGACCGCCCACGACGAATCCGTCACCGCCGAGAGAACCGCCTGTCTGCTCGGCACCAGGCAGGTGAGCGGGCCGGACTTCCTCCGCCAGCCGCACCACCCGGTCCGCCACCGCCAGCAGCGCCGGCCGATGCACGACCAGGAGCACTGTCCGTCCGACGGCAAGGCGCCGTACGGCGCCCACGACCTCGGCCTCGGTCTCCCCGTCCAGCGCGGCCGTCGGCTCGTCGAGCAGCAGCACAGGCCGGTCCGCGAGGAACGCCCGGGCCAGCGCGAGCCGTTGCCGCTGCCCGGCGGAGAGCCCGGCCCCGTCCTCGCCGAGCACCGCGTGCATGCCCTCGGGCAGCGTGTCCACGAACTCCAGGGCGCCGGCATCGGCAAGGGCCCTCCGTACGGCGGTGTCGTCGGCGTCGGGCCGGGCCAGCCGTACGTTCTCGGCGATCGACCCGGCGAACAGGTGGGGCCGCTGCGGCACCCAGGCCACCCGCGAACGCCACTGGTCCAGATCGATGCCGGCGAGATCGGCTCCCCCGACCGACACCCGCCCTTCCGTCGGCCGTACGAACCCGAGCAGCGCGTGCAGCAGCGTCGACTTGCCCGCGCCGCTCGGCCCGACGAGCGCGACCGTCTCGCCGGCCTCGACGGCGAAGGACACCTCCGCCACCGCGTCCACCGACCGCCCGGGATACCGGACCGTGACACCCTCGAAGGCCACCCCGCCCTCAGGAACCGCCCCGGTCCCGGATTCCGGCACCGGCGTCTCCAGTACGGCGAAGATCTCCTCGGCCGCGGCCAGCCCCTCGGCCGCCGCGTGGAACTGGGCGCCCACCTGCCTGAGCGGCAGATACGCCTCGGGCGCGAGGACGAGAATGACGAGCCCGATGTAGAGGTCCATCTCGCCGTGCACGAGCCGCATACCGATGGTCACCGCGACCAGCGCCACGGAAAGCGTCGCCAGCAGCTCCAGCGCGAAGGACGAGATGAAGGCGATCCGCAGGGTCCCCATCGTGGCCTGCCGGTACTCACCGGTGATCCGCCGGATCGACTCGGCCTGCGCCTTGGCCCGGCCGAACACCTTCAGCGTCGGCAGCCCGGCCACGACATCCAGGAAGTGGCCCGACAGCCGGGACAGCAGCCGCCATTGACGGTCCATCCGGGACTGGGTGGCCCAGCCGATCAGCACCATGAAGACGGGAATGAGCGGCAGGGTGCCGACGATGATCGCGGCCGACACCCAGTCCTCGGTGACGATCCGCGCGAGCACGGCCACGGGCACCACCACCGCGAGCCCCAACTGCGGCAGGTAGCGCGAGAAATAGTCGTCCAGCGCGTCGACCCCCCGCGTGGCGAGGGCGACCAGCGATCCGGTCCGCTGCCCGCTCAGCCACCCGGGGCCGAGCGCGACGGCCCGCTCCAGCAACCGGCCGCGCAGCTCCGACTTCACGGCCGCGCTCGTCCGGTGCGCGGCGAGCTCGGTGAGCCAGGAGACCACCGCCCGACCACCGGCGACGGCCGCCAACAGCAGCAGGGGGGTGCGGAGTTCGGTGACCGGCTGTCCGTGCTGGAACGCGCCGACCACCACCTCGGCGATGAGCATGGCCTGTGCGATGACCAGCCCCGCGCCGACTGCACCGAGGCCGATGACCGCCAGCAGGAATCGGCGCGTGGCACCGGCGTACCGGAGCAGCCGCGGATCGATTGGTTTCACGTGAAACATGCCCTTCGGTCCAGGGAGGTG
>NZ_BMMU01000023.1:64547-132337 GCF_014646095.1 Streptomyces lacrimifluminis
GACAGAGATAGCCCTGACAAGGACGGCTCAGTGCGCGGCCTCGGCGAGGTGTTGCGTGCCGATCCGCTTGCGGAACACCCAGTACGTCCAGCCCTGGTAGAGCAGGACCATGGGGGTGGCGATCCCCGCACACCACGTCATGATCTTCAGGGTGTAGGGGCTCGACGAGGCGTTGGTGACCGTGAGGTTCCAGTCCGCGTTGAGCGAGGACGGCATGACATTCGGGAAGAGCGTCAGGAACAGCATCGCGACGGCGGCCACGATGGTGACGCCCGAGAACGCGAACGCCCAGCCCTCCCGCCCCTTCCACGCCGCACCCAGCGCGGCGACGAGGGCGAGCACCGCCACGACCGCCGCGGCCAGGGAGCCGCTGTCGCCCTTGTCGGCCTGGGTCCAGCTCAGGAACGCGAGCGCGACGACGGCAGCCACGAGTCCGACGCGCACCGCCAGCTTCCGCGCCCGTTCCCGGATGTCCCCGACGGTCTTGAGGCCGACGAACACCGTGCCGTGGAAGGTGAACAGCGACAGGGTGACCAGGCCGCCGAGCAGGGCGTACGGGTTGAGCAGGTCGGCGAGATTCCCGACGTACTCGAAGTCCGCGTCGATCTTCACCCCGCGCGTGATGTTGGCGAAGGCCACGCCCCAGAGGAAGGCCGGCAGGAGCGAGGTCCAGAAGATCGCGGTCTCCCAGTTGCGCTGCCAGTTCTCCTCGGGCCGCTTCACGCGGTACTCGAAGGCGACACCACGGACGATCAGGCAGACCAGGATGAGCAGCAGCGGCAGATAGAAACCGGAGAAGAGCGTGGCGTACCACTCGGGGAAGGCGGCGAAGGTCGCGCCGCCCGCCGAGAGCAGCCACACCTCGTTGCCGTCCCAGACGGGTCCGATGGTGTTGATGAGGACCCGCTTCTCCGCCCGGTCACGGGCGAGCAGCTTGGTGAGGACACCGACCCCGAAGTCGAAGCCCTCCAGGAAGAAGTAGCCGATCCACAGGACGGCGATGAGGACGAACCAGACGTCGTGAAGTTGCATGGCGTTTCCAGCTCCCTGGGCCTAGTAGGAGAAGGCCATCGGCTTGTCGGCGTCCTGTGGGTCGCCGCCGATCTTCGTGGGCGGGTTGAGGTCGGCCTCGGTCATTTCGGGCGGCCCGGCCTTGACGTACTTCACGAGGAGCTTGACCTCGATGACGGCGAGGATCGCGTAGAGCGAGGTGAAGACGATCATCGAGGTGAGGATCTCGCCCTGCGACACCCCGGGGGAGACCGCGTCCCGGGTCTGGAAGATGCCGTAGACAACCCACGGCTGGCGGCCCATCTCGGTGAAGATCCAGCCCCAGGAGCTGGCAATCAGCGGGAAGCCGAGGGTGAGGATCGCGATGCGCCAGTACCACTTGGTGAGCGTCGGGCCCAGCACCTTCCCGGGGAGCAGCGAGAGGTGCGGCACTTCGTCGTCACCGACCCGCAGATGCTGCGGCAGCATGAACTTCTTGCGCGTCAGCCAGAGCCCGGCGAGCCCGATCGCGAAGGACGTCATACCGAAGCCGATCATCCAGCGAAAGCCCCAGTAGGCGACCGGGATGTTGGGCCGGTAGTCGCCGGGCCCGAACTTCTCCTGCTCGGCCTTGTTGACGTCGTTGATCCCGGGGACGTACGAGCTGAAGTCGTCGTTGGCCAGGAAGGACAGCAGGCCCGGGATCTCGATGGCGACCTTGTTGTGGCCCGCGTCGACGTCACCGTAGGCGAAGACGGAGAAGGGCGCGGGCGCCTCGCCGTCCCAGAGTGCCTCGGCGGCGGCCATCTTCATCGGCTGCTGCTTGAACATGACCTTGCCGAGGAAGTCACCGCTGACCGCGGTGAGCAGACCGCCGATGACGACGGTGACCAGGCCGAGCCGCAGCGAGGTCTTCATCACGTCGATGTGCTTCTTGCGCGTCAGGTGGAAGGCGGCGATGCCGACCATGAAGGCGCCACCCGTGAGGAAGGCCGCGGAGAGCGTGTGGAAGACCTGGGTCAGCGCGGTGTTCTGCGTGAGGACCAGCCAGAAGTCGGTGAGCTCGGCGCGCCCCTTCTTCTCGTTGATCCGGTAGCCGACGGGGTGCTGCATCCAGGAGTTGGCCGCGAGGATGAAGTACGCCGACAGGATCGTGCCGATCGAGACCATCCAGATGCAGGCCAGGTGGATCCTCTTCGGCAGCTTGTCCCAGCCGAAGATCCACAGCCCGATGAAGGTGGACTCGAAGAAGAAGGCGATCAGCGCCTCGAAGGCGAGCGGGGCGCCGAAGACATCGCCGACGAAGCGCGAGTAGTCGGACCAGTTCATGCCGAACTGGAACTCCTGCACGATGCCGGTGACGACACCCATCGCGATGTTGATCAGGAAGAGCTTGCCCCAGAACTTGGTGGCCTTGAGGTACTTCTCCTTCTCGGTGCGCACCCAGGCGGTCTGCAGGCCGGCGGTGAGCGCGGCGAGGGAGATCGTCAGCGGGACGAACAGGAAGTGGTAGACGGTGGTGATGCCGAACTGCCATCGCGCCAGAGTCTCGGGCGCCAAAGCAACGTCCACATCTCCTCCTTACGAGCCGTGACCATTGCGTCGGTCTGTCCCGGTTGCCGTCCTCCATGAGTGGGACAAACGGGTGCGCTTGTGAACGCGTTCACATTCACAAGCAATTATGGCGCATGCCCGTTCGAACTTGCATGGGTGGGGGGTCCCTAAACGAGACCTGACCGGCCCTTGACAGAAAAGGGCCGGTCAGACGATGTACGGCCGGTCCTGGACGCGCCGGGTCGCCGACGCCCAGGACCTCTGGACTAGAGCTCCTTGCGGAACACCTCCGCCGCCTTCAGGAAGACGTCGTTCGCCTCGGTCTCCCCGACCGTCACCCGAACCCCCTCGCCCGGGAACGGCCGGACGACGACCCCGGCCCGCTCGCACACCGCCGCGAAGTCCGCCGTGCGCTCCCCCAGCCGCAGCCACACGAAGTTCGCCTGTGTCTCGGGCACCGTCCAGCCCTGGCCGCGCAGACCGTCGACCACCCGCGAGCGCTCGGACACCAGCGAACCGACCCGGCCCAGCAGCGCGTCCTCGGCCCGCAGCGAGGCCACCGCCGCGTCCTGGGCGAGCTGGCTCACCCCGAACGGCACCGCCGTCTTGCGCAGCGCCGCCGCCACCGGCTCGTGGGCGATCGCGAACCCGACCCGGAGTCCGGCGAGGCCGTATGCCTTGGAAAAGGTCCGCAGCACACAGACGTTCGGCCGGTCGCGGTAGAGCGCGACCCCGTCCGGCACTTCGGAGTCGCGAACGAACTCCCGGTAGGCCTCGTCGAGCACCACCAGCGCATCACCGGGCACCCGGTCCAGGAACCGCTCCAGCTCGGCCCGCCGCACGGCCGTCCCGGTCGGGTTGTTGGGGTTGCAGACGAAGATCAGCCGGGTCCGGTCGGTGATCGCGTCCGCCATCGCGTCGAGGTCGTGCACATCGCCGGGCGTCAACGGGACCTTGACCGAGGTGGCGCCGCTGATCTGCGTGATGATCGGATAGGCCTCGAAGGACCGCCAGGCGTAGATCACCTCGTCGCCGGGCCCGCTGGTGGCCTGGATCAGCTGCTGGGCGACACCGACCGAACCGGTGCCGGTGGCGACATGGGAGACCGGCACGGCGAAACGTTCTGCCAGTTCGCTCATGAGCTCCGTGCAGGCCATGTCCGGGTAGCGGTTGAAGGCTCCCGCCGCGGCTGTCACGGTCTCCAGCACCCCGGGCAGCGGCGGGTACGGGTTCTCGTTCGAGGACAGCTTGTAGGCCACCGGACCGCCGGCCGCGGCAGGCCTGCCCGGCTTGTAGGTGGGGATACCCTCCAGCTCGGCGCGCAGCTTGGGGCTCGTCTCGCTCACCGCAGTCCTCCTCGTGACCACCACCGGCTCAGCACGGCGACCCGCTGCCGGTTACCGGGTACCAATGCTTCTCACCTTATGAGGATTCGGCGCCGCTGCGTACGGGTCGGTCCGCTTCGAGAACCTCGGACGGCTCCACGCCTCCACCTCACCTGTCCCATGAGCATCAGGGGTATCACCGTACAAAATTGTACGAATTAGGGGGCGCATTGCGCTTCTCGGCACGCGCCGGTGGCTCGCGCCGTGGCGCGCATCCCTCGTAGAGGTGAGTTGAGACCTCTTCGAAACATCGGTCACTTGGCAGGCCTATGTCCGCCGACAAGTCACGTAGGTCAGTAATTTCGTTCAACTGACTTCTTTTCTCAGGCAGTTGATAGCTTTTGACCATGCAGAAACGTGCCTGTCAACGACTGCATATGCGTCCGCACTACCCCACCGCATGAGCCCTACTATCGGCTCGCCATGACAGCAGCAGGGAAGCACCAGGTGAGCCGCGCGGAGACAACCCGAAGAAGCGGTCGGCCGGGCCGGGCAGGCATCAGAGACGTGGCCGCCGCCGCCGGTGTCTCGATCACGACCGTCTCCGACGCCCTCAACGGAAAGGGCCGGCTCCCGGACGCCACCCGCCGCCATGTCCGAGAGGTCGCGGACCGGCTGGGCTACCGCCCGTCGGCCGCGGCCCGAACCCTCCGTACCGGCAAGTCCGGGCTGATCGGTCTGACCGTGACGACATACGGGGATGAACCTTTCACCTTCACCGAGTTCGCGTACTTCGCGGAGATGGCGAGGGCCGCCACCTCGGCAGCGCTCGCCCGGGGCTACGCCCTGGTCATCCTCCCCGCGACCTCGCGCCACGACGTCTGGTCGAACGTCGCCCTGGACGGCACGGTCGTCATCGACCCGTCCGACCACGACCCGGTGGTCACCGAACTCGTCCGGCAGGGACTGCCCGTCGTCTCCGACGGACGCCCGGCCGGCTCGCTCCCGGTCACCGCGTGGGTCGACAACGACCACGAGGCGGCGGTCCTGGGCATCCTCGACCACCTGGCCGACGCCGGCGCCCGCCGCATCGGCCTGCTGACGGGGACCTCCACCGACACCTACACCCATCTCTCGACCACGGCGTACCTCCGCTGGTGCGAGCGGGTCGGCCAGGACCCGGTGTACGAGTCCTACCCGGCCCACGACCCGTGCGCGGGCGCCGTGGCCGCCGACCGGCTGCTGGCCCGCCCGGACCGCCCGGACGCCGTCTACGGCCTCTTCGACCCGAACGGCACCGACCTGCTGGCCGCGGCCCGCCGCTACGGCCTGCGCGTCCCGGACGACCTCCTGCTGGTCTGCTGCAGCGAGTCGACGGTGTACGCCACCACGGAGCCGCCGATCACCACCCTCTCCCTGAAGCCGCGCCGCATCGGCACGGCGGTGGTCCAGCTCCTGATCGACGCCATCGAGAACCTCGACTCGGACCAGCCGGTCGAGCAGGTGATACCGACCGAACTGATCGTGCGGACGTCCTCGCAGCGCCGTCCGCCGCGCACGACGGTCAGTCCTCCGCGGTCGCCCGAGGAAGGGTGATCCGGGGGCGGTGGTGAGGGGCGGGCAAAGTGGGCTTGTGCGGGGCCGGTTCCCGGACAGCGGGGCCGTACGAGGGGTCGGCCCCGTAGGGGAAGCGGGAGCCCGGCCCCGTTCAGGAACGCGGGACACCGGCGTCCGGACAGTTGACGGGCGCCGGTGTCATGATCGTACGAATCATCGGTGTCCGAGGTTCGAAGCAAGCCACGAAACCGGCGGGTCCGGGGTGGGCCCAGACGGGAAAGCCCCTCCGAACCGGGGCGAAAGCCTCAGTGAACTGGGCTCCTTCGCCGATTCACCACCCCTGGGTCATCACATGGCGCGATCCGCATTCCTATGATGGGCCCACGACACCGCGGGCCGCTGCGACCAGGCAGTCCGATGCGGTGCAGATGCGGCGCGATGGTGGAGGGGTCGATGACTCAGGGGGCCGGTCAGGGACCCGAGGTGACGCGGACGGCGACGTTGCGCGACTTCCGGGTGCCCGCTTACGTCCATGAGGCCGGTCCGCACACCGACGGCACGGCCCCCCGGGACGTCACCGCCGGGACGGCCGACACCGAGGTCCAGGAGCCCGCCGAGGGAGCTCAGATCCTGTCCGACCTGGAGGAATACCCCGACGGGTACACGCCGACCCAACGCGACCTGCCCGTCATCAACCGCGGTGACACGCTCCAGGTGACCGTCGATCCCGCGGCCCTGGCCGCCGACGGCCCGGGACCTCTGTTCGTCGTCGGCGACGTCCACGGCTACCTCGACGAACTGGTGGGCGCCCTCCAGGAACAGGGCCTGATCGACAGCGCGGGCAACTGGTCGGCGGGCACCGCCCGGCTCTGGTTCCTCGGCGACTTCACCGACCGCGGTCCGGACGGCATCGGGGTCATCGACCTGGTCATGCGGCTGTCCGCCGAGGCAGCCGCGGCCGGCGGCTACTGCAAGGCCCTCATGGGCAACCACGAGCTGCTGCTCCTGGGTGCCAAGCGGTTCGGTGACACCCCCGTCAACTCGGGCGCGGGCACGGCCACCTTCCAGGCGGCCTGGCTGCTGAACGGCGGCCAGAAGACCGACATGGACCGGCTTCAGGACCACCACCTCCAGTGGATGGCCCGCCTCGACGCGATCGAGGAGGTCGACGGCCACCTGCTCGTGCACTCGGACACCACCGCCTACCTCGACTACGGCGACTCGATCGAGGCGGTCAACGACACCGTCCGAGAGACGATCACGCGCAACGACGCGGACGAGGTGTGGGATCTGTTCCGCAAGTTCACCAAGCGCTTCTCCTTCCGCGACGAGGGCGGCGCCGAGGCCGTACGCTCCCTCCTCGACACCTACGGCGGCACCCGCATCGTTCACGGCCACAGCCCCATCCCGTATCTGGTGGGCGATGTCGGCACCGAGGACGACGGCGGGGACAACTCCGGTCCGAACATCGAACATCCGCATGTCTACGCCGACGGACTGGCCATCGCGATGGACGGCGGCGTGACCATGGCCGGAAAACTGCTGGTCCAGGAACTACCGCTGGATCTCTGACGGCTATCCGAGCGTTTCCCGGGCACACGTCCTCCGACTGCGAACCGCATCGGACGGGGGACAGTCGCACGGCAATTTCTTCAAACCCCCTGTCACCGCGCGCCGTCGCCGCTCTACCATCGGCTTATCCGTAGCAGGCTCCCCTCCGTTTCTGCCCGACGGCTCGTCAGCATGCCGAGCCCCAAGCCCTACGGAGCATCGGGGGATGCACATGAACAGCGTTCCGCAGCACCTGTTGAACGAGGACCGCCAGGAATACGGGCGGATCCTCGATGAGGCGCTGCGCTCCGCCCCACACCGCCCGGAACTGGCCGCCGTCGGCCAACGGCTGAACCCCGAACAACTGCGCACCATGGCACTCAACGCCACCGCGCTCATCACGGTCGCCGCGGCGGCCGAATACCAGCACTACGTGAAGGTCCGCGACGAACTGCGCCACCCGGCGCCGTCCACCCCGTCGTCCTTCCACGAATCCGGCTCCACCGAGCCGGGCCCAGGCACGATGGGACTCGCAGGAATGGGCGAGGCCGCCGCCGAGACCGCCGGGGCGGGCGCCGTCGCCGTCGTCGCGGTCCTGGCTCCCGTCCTCGCGGGCACGGCCGCGGCGATCTTCCTGCTCGTGGGCTACATCCTCAAGATGCTCGACCCCCAGCCGGCGTTCGCCCAGACCATGCTCACCACCGGATGGGTGTTCGGTGCGATGACCGCGGCAGCGATACTCGTCGCCGGGGTCGGCCTTCTCCTCACCGCCCTGCGCAACAGCCCGGAGGCGGAGGAGGCCGGGGCGTACGGCGAACTGACCGGGGAGGTCGCGCAGGCCAGGGAAGCCTGGCGCGAGGCCCTGCTGGAGCGCGGCATCATGCCGTTCCTCCGCGATGCCCTCGCCGATCCCGGTACGGCGGCCATGAACCGCAAACCGGCTCCGGAACCCACCACCGGCCGCATGCCCCAACTCGGCTACAACCGACCCGGCTTCAGCAGCCCCGATGAGGGCTCGACGACGGGCCACCGCCCCAGCTTCTCGAGCCCGGACTTCTCCAGCCCGGACTTCGGGGGCCCGGACCACCCGCCGGAGTGACCGGCCGGTCCGGAAGCGGGCCCAGGACTCAGGTGGAGCGGGCGGCTACTGGAGCCGCCTGACCACCTGGGCTTCCGCACGCTCCAAAGGCGTACGGCCGTTCCCATGGACCGGGGCCGGCGCGGTACAGGGCCGGGGCAACCGGCGCCCACCGGAAGAATAGGATCACATGATGCCCGCCTGGCCTGCGGCAGCGATCCAGGTCGGGAACTCGGACAGGAGCCGGTCGTACAGCTCCTGGTCGGGGACGGTACTGATGTCGTCCACAGCGAAGAATCCGACGTTGTCGACGCGACGGCCGGGCAGGGTGTCGAAGCGTTCCAGCACTCCGTAGTTGGACCGTCCAAGCCCCACGAACTGCCAGAAGATCGGTTCCTCGACGGCTTCCCGCAACTCCCGCTCGATCACGTCGTTGCGGTAGACGCCCCCGTCGGAGAAGAACAGCACCAGGGTGGGGGCAGCGGCAGGGTTTTCCCTGACATACGTACGAACTTGGGCGATCGCCTTCTGTTCTTCGTTCTGGATACCCACCGTCCGCATGTCGACCTGACCGGATTCCAGCCCTCTGCCGGGCTTTCTGCTGCGCCGGAAGAGGCTGATCTGTCCCACCCGGACGTGCAGTCGCAGCCACTCGGGAAGGTCCCCGAGTCGCAGGTCAGGGAGGCGTGCCGCATGTGAAGCGAACGTCCAGGCCTGCATTTCACCGTCGTCGTCCAGCTGCGCGGCAACCGCTGCCATGCGCTCCACGACATCGGCGACGACCCCCTTGGAGTAGAGGAAGGACATGGATCCGGAGGCGTCCAGGACCAGGATGACGCGTGCGGTGATCCCGGCTGCGCCATGCTTTCTCAGACTGACCGCCACCTGCTCCTTGCGCAGAGACAGACGCTTGCGCATTTCGACGGGCAACTGTTCCTCGCCCTTGCTGAGGCGTGGGCCCACGGATGCTGGGGCCGGGACGGGAGATGCCGAAACAGGTGTCGCCGGGAGCGCGGACGTGTCCGAGGACGCGTCGTCAACGGTGATGCCGAAGTCGGTGGCCAGTCCGGCGAGCCCGGAGGCATAGCCCTGACCGACCGCACGGAACTTCCACTGCCCTGCCCGCAGATACAGCTCGCCACCGATGAACGCGGTCTCCGTCCCGGCCTCCATGGGAAACCGTGCGATCTCTGTCCCGCTCTTCGCGTCCAGGAGCCTCAGGGTCAGTCCAGGCACCTGCCCGAACGTTCCCCCATCGGCCGAAGCGCACAGCACAACTCGCTCTACGGCGGGGTCGAGCGAGTGCAGATGCACCTCGACCGTGTCGGTGAGGACACCACCGGAACTCACCTTTCCCAGGTGGGTCACAGCGTTCGACGCATGCTGCGGCTGGTTGTAGAAGACGAAGTCACCATCGTCGCGAACGCGTCCCGCACCGGTGAGCAGCAAGGCCGAGGCGTCGACATCGGGCATGCCAGGCTTCTCATGCCAACCGAACTCGACGCGTACCTCAGGAGAATCGACGGGAAGGTTGGCGCCCTTGCTCAGTGCTCTCGCTGTCATGGGGGCAGTCTGCCCGCCGAGAGAGCAGGAGGGCAGCCTTGCCGAGGTCCCAAGGGTGACGATGCCCCGAAGCGCCGGGGCATCGGGGGCATCGCCACCCGGTTCTCACTCCGCGAGCGGCAAATACACCCGGTTTCCGCTGGCCGCAAACTCCTTCGACTTCTGCAGCATCCCCTCAGCGACCTCCTCGGCCGTCGCGTCCGCAGCCGCCGTACCGCCAAATCGCTCTGTGATGCTCTGGCTGATCTTCATCGAGCAGAACTTCGGCCCGCACATCGAGCAGAAATGAGCGGTCTTGGCGGGCTCGGCCGGCAGGGTCTCGTCGTGGAACTCCCGCGCTGTGTCCGGGTCGAGGGCCAGGTTGAACTGGTCCTCCCACCGGAACTCGAAGCGGGCGTCGGAGAGTGCGTCGTCCCAATCCTGCGCACCTGGGTGCCCCTTGGCGAGGTCGGCTGCGTGGGCGGCGATCTTGTAGGTGATGACGCCGGTCTTGACGTCGTCACGATTGGGCAGACCCAAGTGCTCCTTGGGTGTGACATAGCAGAGCATGGCCGTGCCCCACCAGGCGATCATCGCGGCACCGATGCCGGAAGTGATGTGGTCGTACGCCGGCGCGACGTCCGTCGTCAGCGGGCCGAGCGTATAGAACGGAGCTTCATCACAGATCTCCTGCTGTAGATCGATGTTCTCCTTGATCTTGTGCATCGGGACGTGTCCCGGGCCTTCGATCATCGTCTGTACGTGAAAACGCTTCGCGATCGTGTTGAGTTCCCCGAGCGTCCGCAACTCCGCGAACTGCGCCTGGTCGTTGGCGTCAGCGATCGATCCGGGCCGTAGGCCGTCGCCCAGGGAGTAGGTGACGTCGTACGCGGCGAGGATCTCGCACAGTTCTTCGAAGTTCTCGTACAGGAAAGACTCCTTGTGGTGCGCCAGGCACCATGCCGCCATGATCGATCCACCGCGCGAGACGATGCCGGTCTTACGGTTCGCGGTGAGCGGTACGTACGCGAGGCGAACGCCCGCGTGCACCGTCATGTAGTCCACACCCTGCTCGGCCTGTTCGACGACCGTGTCCTTGTAGATCTCCCAGGTCAGTTCCTCGGCCCTGCCGTCCACCTTCTCCAACGCCTGGTAGAGCGGCACCGTGCCGATGGGGACGGGGGAGTTGCGCAGCACCCACTCACGGGTGGTGTGGATATTGCGGCCGGTGGACAGGTCCATGACCGTGTCGGCGCCCCAGCGCGTCGCCCAGGTCATCTTCTCGACCTCTTCCTCGATGGAGGAAGTGACCGCGGAGTTGCCGATGTTGGCGTTGACCTTCACCAGGAACCGCTTGCCGATGATCATCGGCTCGATCTCCGGGTGGTTGACGTTCGCGGGCAGTACCGCGCGTCCGGCGGCGATCTCGTCGCGGACCACCTCCGGGTCCATGTTCTCCCGGACGGCCACGAACTCCATCTCGGGCGTGATCTCCCCGCGGCGGGCGTACGCGAGTTGCGTCACCGCCTGTCCGTTCCGGCTCCGGCGCGGCTGCCGGGGCCTCCCCGGGAACACCGCGTCGAGGTTCCTGAGCCCGCCACGCGGCGAGGTGTGCTTGATCCCGTCGTCCTCCGGGCGGATGGGGCGACCCGCGTACTCCTCGGTGTCACCGCGGGCGATGATCCAGTTGTCGCGCAGCGGCGCCAGCCCCCTGCGGACGTCGGTGTCGATCCGCGGATCGGTGTACGGACCCGACGTGTCGTACAGGGTTACCGACTTCCCGTTGGTGAGGTGCACCTGACGGACCGGCACCCGCACGTCGGGGCGTGAGCCGCCGACATACCCCTTGTGCCAGCCGATGGACTTCCCGGCCTCCTGGGACTGTTCGCCCTGGACGAGCTGTGCGTCCTGGTCGGAGGCAGGCGTGCGTGTGTCCTTGATGGTCATGAGACCTACTCCCTACGCCGGCATTACCCGGTAACAGGTTCAGCGGTCGACGCAGCGGATCCCGTCTGCCGATGTTTCATGTGAAACATCACTCGTTCCACATGTTCCACGTGAAACATCGCTAAGACGGAGGTCAGCGCCCTCTCAGCCCGGTGCTCCGAGCTCCCGCGTGTACAAAAGGTGCCTCCACGCTAGCGTCAATTTGGGCGAGGTGAACAGAGGGCCCCTGCCGTTCTTGCGATGATCGGGCGGTGACCACGACGCAAGGACCCCCATACCCGCCCTCCGAGCCGCCGCGCGGAAGCGGCGCCGGGCACGGCTCCGGGACGGGCAACGGAAACGGCGGCGGCACCGGCCGAGAGCGCGGGCCCCGGTCCGGCAACGGCTCCGGCGGCCTCGGTGGTGTGTCCTCGCCCGGCACGGGAGCAGGCGGCGCCGGCGGGGCGACCGGCCCGAGTAGCGGTCCCGGATTCCGGCCAGAATTCGGGCCCGGTCGGAGGATCGATCGCGGCTACGGGCCCGGAGCGGGGTCGGGTCGAGAAGACCGACCGGGTCCGCGTGGCCAAGGACAGGGCTTCGGAACCGAGGGGCCCGGGACCGGTCAGTTCGGCCCTCTTCCCGCTTCCGCTTCCGGTGCCGGGCAGAGTCCTGGACCTGGAGCAGGTGGTGGTCACGATCACGGATCCGGCCCGGGACAAGGCGGCCAGGGCCACGGTCACCCTGGGCACGAAAACGGCCCCGGCGGCGGGTACAGCGGCGGACCTGGCGGCGGTTCCGGTGGTGGGCACGGACCCGGACCCGGTGACGGACACGGTGGAGGACACGAGGGCGGACACGGGCCCGGTGACACCTACGGCCCCGACGACAACCGCGGTCACTCGCACGGCCACAGTCACAGCCATGGCCCGGCAGCCCCTGTCTCCATCCACCTGCGGAAGATCATCGGGGCGATTCTGATCCCCTTCGCCGTGGCGGTCGTGGTCGGGCTCGCGGTGCTGTGGCCCGGCGGCGCCCCGGCCCACGAGCGCACCGGCGTCGGCTTCGACCGGCAGACCCAGGAGGCCACGGTCACCAAGGTCGTCGCGGTGGACTGCAAGTCCGTCAACGCCTCGGGGGAGACCCCGACCGGCGACACGTCCACCGCCGAGGGCTCCTCGGCGCAGCAACAGGCGACCGGCGACTGCAAGCGGGCGACGATCCGGGTCGACACCGGTGACGACAAGGGCCGTACGTTCACGGAGATCGTCCAGCCGGACCAGTCACGGCAGTTGCACCAGGACCAGAAGGTCGTGGTGGCCTACGAGCCCTCGGCACCGAAGGACCTGCAGTACTCGGTCTCCGACGTGAACCGCAGGTTCCCCATGGCCCTGCTGGCCGGCATCTTCGCGCTCGCCGTCGTGGCCGTCGGACGCATGCGCGGTGTGATGGCCCTGGTCGCACTGGCCGTCAGCTTCATGGTCCTGACCTTCTTCATCCTGCCGGCGGTCCTGCAGGGGTCGAATCCACTGGTCGTGGCGGTGGTCGGAGCCAGTGCCATCATGCTGATCGCGCTCTACATGTGCCACGGCCTCTCGGCCCGTACATCCGTGGCAGTGCTCGGCACCCTGATCTCGCTGGTGCTGATCGGCGTTCTCGGCTCGCTGTTCATCGGCTGGGCCGCGCTGACCGGTAACACGGACGACAACACGGGTCTGATCCATGGCCTGTATCCGTCCATCGACATGAGCGGCCTGCTGCTCGCAGGTGTCATCATCGGTTCGCTCGGCGTCCTGGACGATGTGACGGTGACGCAGACATCGGCGGTCTGGGAACTCCACGAGGCGAATCCGACGATGGGATGGCGCGGGCTGTACCGCGCCGGCATCCGCATCGGCCGCGACCACATCGCCTCCGTCGTCAACACGCTCGTCCTCGCCTACGCGGGTGCCGCGCTGCCCCTGCTGCTTCTCTTCTCGATCGCGCAGAGCAGCGTCGGGGCTGTCGCCAACAGCGAACTCGTCGCGGCGGAGATCGTGCGGACCCTGGTGGGCTCGATCGGCCTGGTCGCGTCCGTGCCGGTGACCACGCTCCTGGCGGCTCTGATGGTCTCGGCCGACCGCCCGGGCACGGCACCGCTGACCGCAGGAGCGGCAGCGGGGACCGGGCCGGGGGCAGGGGCCGCGGCAGCCGGGGCAGCCGGGGCAGGAACAGCGGCCCAGGCGGTCCCGGCCCGCGCCGGGAAGGGCCGTCGCCGCAAGCACTGACGGAGGCTGGGCACCGACTCCGCATCTGCGCCGAAGCAGGGCTGGGCGCGAAGTACGGCTGTAACGCTTCTCCTCGCGCCAAGGAGAAGCGTTACAGCACTGTCGGGGGTCCGGCTCAGCCCGCGCTCTGTTCCTCCGCCAGAATGCGGTCCAGCGCCTCGTCGAGGTGGGCGTCGAAATCGGCGAGGGAGCGCTCCTGCCCCAGCGGCACGAGTTTGTCCGTGCGGTCGAGGAAGGCCACCAGCGGCGCCGCACCGGAGCGGAACAGCGCCTGGTCGCCGCCGACCTGAAGCCGGATCAGCACCTCACCCAGGACATCGGAGTCGGCGGGAGAGATCCGCACATCCCCGTCCCCGCAGGGCCGCCCCACTCCGTCGATCAGCAGCTCGCGCCCGAAGGCCCAGGTCACAGGGGCGTCGCCAGGCAAATGGAAGGTCAGCCTGACGGCATAGGGATCACAGGTCTCGTAGCGCAGCTCCACCGGAATGCGGAAGGAGAGCTCCTCCGAGACAAGAAAGCTCATCATGACTTCTGCCTGCACCGACTCGCGCATCGCCTAACCCCGTCACTTGCCGTGGACTGGCCTGGAATCATCGCTCTTGATACTGCTCGAATCTTGCTGAAAGTACACGGTGAATCACAAGGAGTGAGTTTTCAGATACTGATAGAGATCGCGAGCGACCCCAGCAGTCTTCCGACCTCTGTCTGCAACTGCTGCGCCGCTTCTAGCAGTCGATCGGCCTGGTGGGAAGGCAGAGAAATGGCCAATGTGGCAGCCGTGGAACCGATGGTGATCGGAACCGCCGCACAGACCGTCCCCAGCGCGTACTCCTGCCGCTCCACGACCAGTTCCATGCGCCGCATGCGGTCGAGACGGCGCAGCAGCGTATGGCTGTCACGCACCGTGTAGGGGGTGACCGCCTGGACGGGGTGACGGTCGAGATGGTCCCGGCGGCACTCCTCGTCCAACTGGGAGAGCAGGCACTGTCCGATGGCGTGCGCGTGTCCGGTCTCCCGGAAGTCCGCCCACTCCTCGACCGCCGGGTTACCGGGGGTGTCGGAGACGCACATGACCTCGATCTCGCCGTCGCGGTACACCGCGTAGTACACGGGTACGCCGATGGTGTCCCGCCAGTGCGCGAGTGCGTCCACCACTGTGCTGCGACGCTTCTGCCTTGCCCCGCTGCTGCCGAGCCGATCGGCCGCCTCACCAAGGAAGAACAGCCCTTTGTCCCGCCGCAGATAACCCTCGAAGACGAGCGTCCGCAGCAGGTGGTAGGCGGTCGGGAGGGCGAGGCCGGTCTCGCGGGCCAACTGTTTCGCCGGTGCGCCGTGCTCGTGCGCGGCGACGGATTCCAGCAGACGCATCGCCCGTTGCACGGAGCCGATAAGGGTCGCCGTGGAGTGCGCTTCGGCGGGCGGCGCGGGGCGGAGGGCAGGTACGGGGGCCGAGACGGGTACCTCGGTGGGTCGGCCGCGAGGCCTCGGGGAGGGCGCGGTCCGTTGTTCGGGCCGGCGCTGAACGGGTGGAGCCTGTGGTTCCGCGGGGGCGGTGTCGACCATGGCGAGGGTCACTCTCGAAGGCGAGGGGGGCTGCCCGTGCGGAAGGCACGGGAGGAGGGGGTACGCCGTCCGCGAGGGTTGTCCCCGCGTCGAATTCCGGACTCTAACCGCCTGTCACCGCCCACAGACGGCCCGTACGGGAAACTTCCCCCGCCCGAGCGAACCGGTGATTTCTGTTACCGGCGCCCGCGCCGTCCCGCCGACCGGCTCCCGTGCCCCCCTCGCCCCACGGCACTCACCAGTCGCTGCGCGACGACGAACTCGTCATGAACTTCCGTACGACGTAGATGAGTCCGCCGACCAGGGCGACGAAGACCAGCGCCTTGAAGAGCAGGGCGATGACGAACCCGACGACGGTCGCTATCAGCCCGCCGAACACGACGAGGGCGATGACCGGCACCGCGACCCACTTCACCCACCACGGCATTCCCGCGAAGATCTCTCGCATCGCGCTCTTCCTTACTTCTCGGCCCGTCGCATCCGCCGGGGCCTGTGGCCTTCGCTCGTGCCGGGACATGTGATGTTCCGCCTTCGATGCTAGGGCCGGCAGGGGGCCCGGCGGGGGCCTCGCATCCCTTGTCCTCCCCTGATCGATCCCCTAGGGAACCCCGAGGCAACAGGTCAGCTCTCAGGCGGAGAGAAGACCACCATGACCCGCAGATCCTCGCTGATGTGATGGAACTTGTGGGCCACCCCGGCCGGCACGTACACGACACTGCCGCGTGCCACCTGGGTCGTCTCCATACCGACCGTGATCGCGGCCCGCCCGCTCACCACGAAGTACACCTCGTCCTGGCGGTGGGGCTGCTGCGGGTCCTGCTCGCCCGCGTTCAGTGCGTACAGGCCGACCGACATGTTCCGTTCGCGCAGGAACTGCAGGTAGGCACCGTCGTTGGCGGCACGTTCCGCCTCCAGTTCATCCAACCGGAATGCCTTCATCGCCCTCGCCCACGCTCGTAACCGATCTCTTCTGCCACGATCAGACACATGAAGAATTTCGTAGTCAAGACGATCGCCAACGCGGGCGCCCTCGGCGTGGCCGTGTGGGTACTCGACAAGATCACCCTGACCGGTGACAGCACGGGCAAGAAGATCGGCACGTTGATCGTCGTCGCTCTGCTGTTCGGCCTGGTGAACTTCCTGGTCAAGCCGCTCGTGCAGGTGCTGACCTTCCCGCTGTTCATCCTCACGCTCGGACTGATCACCCTGGTGGTCAACGCCCTGATGCTGCTGCTCACCTCGTGGCTGGCCGACAAGTTCGACCTGAGCTTCCACGTCGAGGGCTTCTGGACTGCCGTCCTGGGCGGTCTGATCATCTCGATCGTCTCCTGGGCGCTGCACATCGTCCTTCCCGACGAGGACTGAGGACGCTCGATGCCCTACCGCGTCTGTTTCGTCTGCACAGGCAACATCTGCCGCTCCCCGATGGCGGAGTCCGTCTTCCGCGCGCGCGTGGAGGAGGCCGGGCTGGCGGGCCTGGTCGAGGTCGACAGCGCGGGCACGGGAGGCTGGCACGAGGGCGACGCCGCCGACCCGCGCACGGTCTCCGTGCTGGAGGCGGCCGGCTACGACGGCGATCACGCGGCCCGCCAGTTCCAGGCCGCGTGGTTCACCCGTCTCGACCTCGTCGTCGCCCTCGACGCAGGCCATCTCAAGGCCCTGCGCCGTCTGGCGCCCACTCCGCAGGACGCGGAGAAGGTACGTCTGCTGCGCTCGTACGATCCCGTCGCGGACGCCGATCTGGACGTCCCTGACCCGTACTACGGGGGCACGGACGGCTTCGAGGAGTGCCTTGAGATGGTGGAGGCGGCGAGCGTGGGCCTGCTCATCGCAGTGCAGGCGGAAGTGGAAGGACGGGCGGCATGACCCATTCGAATGCGAACAAGAGTTCAGACATTCGCGCGAATCAGGGCATGGGTAACGGCACGCGCGCGGTGCGGGCGGGGCTGCCCGACCCGGTGAAGCACGCGCCGGCCCTCCCCGGCCCGGTGTTCGCCGCCCACTACCATCTGCCGGGCGACCCCACCGGCCCGTACACCTACGGCCGCGACGAGAACCCGACCTGGACGTTGCTGGAGCGCGCCATCGGCGAGTTGGAGGCACCGGAGCGGGATGGCGTCGAGACGCTCGTCTTCGCCTCCGGGATGGCCGCCGTCTCGTCGGTGCTCTTCTCCCAGCTGCGCACCGGGGACACCGTCATCCTGCCCAACGACGGCTACCAGGCGCTGCCCCTGGTGCGGGCCCAGTTGGAGGCGTACGGCATCGAGGTGCGCACCGCGCCGACCGGCGGCAACGCTCAGCTCGACGTGCTCGACGGCGCACGGCTGCTGTGGATCGAGACCCCGTCGAACCCCGGACTCGACGTGTGCGACGTACGACGGCTCGCCGAGGCGGCACACGCGCGTGGCTGTCTCGTGGCCGTCGACAACACCCTGGCGACGCCCCTCGGCCAGCGCCCGCTGGAACTCGGCGCCGACTTCTCCGTGGCCAGTGGAACCAAGCAGCTCACCGGGCACGGCGACGTGCTGCTCGGTTACGTCACCGGTGCGGACGCCTCCGCGATGGCCGCCGTACGACGGTGGCGCAAGATCGCCGGGGCGATTCCCGGGCCCATGGAGGCATGGCTCGCCCATCGGTCGATTGCCACTCTCCCCTTGCGTGTCGACCGGCAGGACGCCACCGCACTGGCTCTCGCCGAGTCTCTGCGGGGACGGCCCGAGGTGACCGGGCTGCGCTATCCGGGGCTGCCGGAGGACCCCTCGTACGAGATCGCTGCGCAGCAGATGCGGCGCTACGGGTGTGTGGTTTCCTTCGTGCTGCCCACGCGCGCACGTGCCGACCGTTTTCTCGACGCGCTGCGGCTCGTGGACGACGCCACGAGTTTCGGTGGGGTCCGGTCCACGGCCGAACGGCGCGG
This sequence comes from Streptomyces lacrimifluminis, assembly GCF_014646095.1. Lineage (GTDB taxonomy): Bacteria > Actinomycetota > Actinomycetes > Streptomycetales > Streptomycetaceae > Streptomyces > Streptomyces lacrimifluminis. Next base: position 82,815 of record NZ_BMMU01000023.1, read on the forward strand.
CCGGTGGGGCGGGGACGCCGTGCCGGAGGGCTTCATTCGTTTTTCGGTCGGCGCCGAGGACCAGGACGACCTGGTGGCGGATGTGCTCCGCGCGCTGGACGAGTCGACGGACTGACCTGTCGAGCAGGGGCCGAGAGGTGCTCCGCTACGCCCGATGGCGGTCCGAGCCTCCCCCCTCGTGGCTCGGACCGCCGCGGTTCCACGCGCGAAGAACCGCGCGCACAAGGCTAGTTGACTCTGTGTCAGTGTCCAATCACGGCAACGACAGGGTCCTATCGACTTATTTATAGTTGGACAGGCCTGGAGGACGAAAGAAGGGCAGCGAAGGGGGAGCACACGTCATGGACCTGGCCTTGCTGCGCACCTTCCTGACTGTCCACCGAGCCGGCTCCTTCACTCGTGCCGCCGCCCTGCTCGGCCTCTCACAGCCTGCCGTCACCTCGCAGATCCGCGCCCTGGAGCGGCAGCTGGGGCGCCCTCTGTTCCTGCGCCAAGCCCGTGGCGTGACCCCCACGACCATCGGCGACGAGCTCGCGCACAAGGCCGCGCCACATCTCGACGCGCTCGTGGAGATCACCGAGACCGGGCTGGACGAGGACTCCTCCCTACGCACGCTGCACCTTGCCGGGCCACCGGAGTTCACCGCCGAACGCGCGCTTCCCGCGCTTACGGAGCTGACCGGGGACGACGGCCAGGGCTTCGCCCTGCGTGTCTCCTTCGGCAATGCCGAGGAAACCCTGGAGGGCCTGTCCGCCGGGCATCATGATCTGGCCATCACGACGACCCGTCCGCACGGCACCCTGCTCACAGCGACTGCGCTCTGCGACGAGGAGCACGTCCTGGTCGCCGCTCCGCGCTGGGCCGCCGAGGTCGGCGCCGGGAAACTGCGCTGCAAGGGGGCGTCCGTCCTGCAGGACCTCCCCTTGGTGGAGGTCCACGAGTCGCTGCCACTCGTCGCCCGCTACTGGGCCTCCGTCTTCGACTCCCATCCCGCCGCCTCGGGCACCGTCATCGTGCCCGACCTGCGTGCGGTGCTCGCCTGCGCGGTCGCGGGCGCGGGACTCGCGGTGCTGCCCCGGTATCTGTGCGCGCCCGCCCTGGAGCGCGGGGAGGTGGTTGCTCTGCTCGATCCGGCGGTACCCCCACTGCGGACGTATTTTCTGGTGGTCCGCACCGGCACACTGGCAATGCCGCACCTCACACGGGCACACGAATGGCTCCAGCGCGCGGCGACCGACTGGGGCTGAGCCCTCGCTGGGCCTGGAAGCCCTCTGTGGACCTTTCCGCGGACCTCTCCAAACCCCTGCAATGTTTCACGTGAAACAGCCATTTCACCCCATGCGGTCCGCCGCCTTTGCTTCACCGAGAGCACATCGTGGGGAGCCGAGATGTTTCACGTGGAACCAGCCGGGCCACATTTCTCCCATGACCGTCCGACCTGTGGTCAAGCGCACCGCACGCGCCATCCTGCTCGATGGCGACGATCTGATCCTCATCAAGCGGACCAAGCCGAGTGTCGATCCCTACTGGCTCACTCCGGGCGGCGGGGTCGAACCGGACGACACGACGGTCGTCGACGCCCTGCACCGTGAAGTGCACGAAGAGCTGGGTGCCAAGATCACCGACGTGGTGCCCTGCTTCGTGGACACCGTCGAGCACATCGGCGCGGACGGCGGCGCCACAGGCGTGAAGGTGCAGCACTTCTTCGTCTGCCGTCTGGAGAGCATGGACCTCTCGCTGCGACACGGCCCCGAAGTCGACCAGCCCTGCGGCGAGTACGAGATCGTCCGCATCCCCTTCACCCGGGTCGGCATCGCCTCCGTCCATCTCGTGCCGCTGTCGCTGCGCCACTATCTGGACGGGAACATCGAGGGCGTACGGGCGATGCACGCGCCCGACTTGGGCTGACAGCGCGCAGCCGGGTCAGTTCCCGGTGACGACCAGTTCCTCCACCGAGTCGTGGCGGATCCGCTCCGCGGGGATACCGGCACGCAGCAACGCGTCCACACCGCTGCGGATCATCCCGGGCGGGCCCGACAGATAAGCGTCGTACTCGTACCAGGGCCCGTACTCCCGTACAGCGTCGGGGAGCTGGAGATTCGCCTGCTGGTCTATGACCGCGCGTACCGACAGCCAGGGATGGCTCTGCTGGAGCCGCAGCATGGTGTCGATGTCGTACAGGTCGAGATCAGTACGGGCACCGTAGAACACCTCGACCCGCCGCCGGTCACCGTGCTCGGCGACGTCCTCGACCAGCGCCTTGATGGGCGCGATACCGGTGCCGCCGCCCAGACAGAGCAGGCCGCTGTCGGTGGTGTGGTCGACGGTCATCGTGCCGGCGGGCGGGCCCAGCCGGACGATGTCGCCGGGTCGGGCACGGTGCACCAGTGCGTTGGAGACCCAGCCCGCGGGCACCGCCTTCACATGGAAGGACAGCAGACCGTCGGAGCGGGGCGCCGACGCGAAGGAGTAGTGCCGCCAGATGCGGGGCCACCACGGTGTCTCCAGGCTCGCGTACTGCCCGGCGAGGAACGGGTACGGCTGGTCGGGCCGGACGGTGATGACGGCGATGTCCGGGGTCCTGAGATCGTGCGACACCACCTCCCCGTGCCACCAGGCCGGAGCGCGCAGTTCGTCGACGGCCGCAGCGTCGATCATGACCTGCGACATCGTCGTGTACGCCCGTACCCACGCCGCCTCGGTCTCCTGGTCCCAGATCGCGGCGGCGTACCGGCTCAGCGAGCCGATGAGGCACTCGCCGACGGCCGGGTAGTGCTCGGGCCGGGTGCCGTACTTGCGGTGGCCGCGGCCGAGGTTCTTCAGATACGCGACTAGGACCTCGGTGTTGTCGATGTGTTCGGCGGCGGTGAGCAGTGCCTTGAGCAGCCGGTCCCGCTGGGTGTCCATCGCGGCCGGGAAGAGTGAACGCAGTTCGGGATGACGAACGAAGAGGAGCGCGTAGAAGTACGAGGTGGCCTTGTCGGCGACAGGACCGACCACTTCCATGGTCCGCCGGATGAGCACTGCGTCGGGGGACGCCTGCTGGAGCGGCTCGGAAGCCGGAGCGGGCAGCTGCACGGGCACGGGCGGCTCGGAGTACGGCGCGGGAGGTGTGCGGGAAGCCTCGGAGGGAGTGGCCGCGAGGGCCGGCACCGGGCGGACGGGGGGAGCGGGCTCGGGTGCGCCTGCCGAGGTGCCGGAATCCGGCGGTACGGAAGCTGGGGCCGGCGGAGTGAAGGGCGGGCGGACCGGGGTCTCGGTGGCCGCAGGCGCGGGGGTGAAGGGCGCGGGAAGCGGTGACGCGGGAACGAGGGGCAGGGGAGGCAAGGGCGCGGGAGTCGGAGGCATCGCCGGGGGCTCGGGGGGCGACGGCTCGGGTATTCGTTCCCGCTCCGGCGAAGGTTCGCCCCCGGCCGGACGGGCGTTGGCGTCCGACGAGGAACTCGTGGCGGCGCCCGTAGCGGGCCGGCCCACGGGACGCAGGGCGGCCAGCCGACTGGCCGTGCCCTCCGTTGCCTCCTGCCCGCCGCCCGGGGGCGTTTCCGGCTGCTTGCGCGGCTTGAACCAGCCGCCCCCGCCGCTGCCGCCGGACGTGCCGTTGTCGGCCGACGTGGTGGTCGGAGCGTCCATGGTCTGCCTCGCCTCGAACATCTTTCGGTCGGTCTGCGCACTTCCTAGGTCGGAATGTGCTCGCGTTCCCCCGCTGACGGCTTGCTTTCCCCGTTCGCCCCCTGTCCAATGCGGCCGCATTCAACCCGGATTACCACTCCACGCGGACAAGGAGCGCCAGAGTGTGACCTTGGCCGCAGTCCCCTCACCGCAGCGTCCCACCATGGACGAACACCTCCGCCGCGTAACCGGAAATGCGAGTCTTCGATCTCTCCGTCCCGTTAGGCTGCATTGCCCTGCTCTTGCCGCGTGCCCGGGATACGCACCCCGGTTACGGGCAGGAACCGGAGTCGACCATACCGGCCGTCGCCGAGCGCACAAGTCCCACCCTTATTCACCGCTGACGAGTAAGGGGGCGAACCATCAATTCCCTCAACTACCGGGCGCCGCACACCAATTCATAGGCATCCCACAAATCCTGCCCCGCGTAGGTATGGGTCGCGAGGCCCGCCAGATGACGGTCGGCGTTGACCGCGACAGAGACCGGCACCACCTCGAAGAGCTCCGCGTCGGAGAGCGAATCGCCGTACGCGACACAGTCCGCCCGGGTCAGACCGAACTGCCCGCAGAGCCGGTCCGCGATCCCTACCTTGGCCGCCGACGTGAGGATTCCGGTGGGATCCAGCGGCTCCGTGAAGGGCACCGCCGGGAAGCGCGAGCCGTGCGCCGCATGTGCGCCCCACCCTGTCAGCCGTTCGACAAAGAACGAGGGTGACAGAGAGACAACGGCGCAGTACTCCCCCCGGCCCCGGATCTCGTCCCATGTCTCCCTGATCCGCCGCAGCCAGGGCGCTTCCGCGAAGGCCGCGTCGACATGGGCAACGGTCAGCTCCGCCCAGAGAAAGTGCACGCGCCGCGCGTACTCCGCAGGCTCGACACGTCGAGTCACGAAGTCCCGCTCCAACTCGGCGATTTCGCGGTCGAGCCCAAGTTGCCGGGATATCTCGACGGGGGCGGCTGAGCCGTGCAGCAGCGTTCCGTCGAGGTCGAAGAGATGCAGTCGCGTCATGAGCGCCGAGGCTAGGGCCTGGCGCCCGATGACCGATGCTCACCGTTTCACGTGAAACATCTGTCCGCGCGCTGTACGGTCGGGCACGACATGGCCAAAAGTGCGTACGTCCGACCACAAACAGGTGGACGCCGGGGGCGCCGGTCGGACAGCCTGACCTGCGTGCCGACTCCTTCTCCTGTCGATCTGCCCATCCGCCGCCTGACGCGTCGTGATCTCACCGCCTGCGCCGACCTGTCCGAGGACCGGGGCTGGCCCCGTGAAGAGCACAAGTGGGGTCTCCTGCTCACGGCCGGAAAGGGTTACGGCATCGATGACCCGGGCGGCGGACTGGTCACCGCTTGCGTCGTCACCGAGTACGGACCGTACGGATACCCCGAGTTGGGAGCCATCGGCATGGTGCTGGTCGCCGAGCGGCATGCCCGCCAGGGCGTCGGGAAGCGGCTGATGCAGCACGTGGTCGCCGCGATGGGCACCACGCCTCTGACACTGCACGCCACCCCGAACGGCCGCCCGCTCTACGAAGAACTCGGCTTCAAGGTCATTGGCAAGGCCGAGATGGTGCGCGGCCACTTCACGCCGCACGGGCCGGAGCCCGAAGTCGGCACGCGCGCGGCCACGGCCGAGGATCTCGCCGACATCCTCCGGCTCGACGAGGAGGTGTTCGGCACCGACCGCACACCCATCATCACTCGGCTGCCCGCCTTCTCCGACCAGTTGCGCGTCGCCGAGGAGAACGGCCGGATCATCGGCTACGCGGCGGCCTGGCCCAACATGGAGACCCATGTCGTCGGTCCACTGATCGCCCGCGACACGGAGGCGGCGAAAGCGCTCCTCGCCTCACTCGCGGCCCACACCGACCGTCCGCTGCGCACGGACATCGATGTACGGCACGGAGAACTGCTGGCATGGGTGAAGGAGCGCGGACTGGCGCCGCTGAGCTTCAACGCGGTGATGACGCACGGCATCCCCGAACTGCCGGGTGACTGGACGCGGCGGTTCGCGCCTCTGACCGTCGCCGCAGGCTGAGGCTGCGGTCCAAGAGCAGCATGAGCATCCGTTTACGGGAGACCTTGGTACGACGGCGGACATGACCGGGGCCCCGACCACGACACCGAGCGCATAGCCGGTCACGGGAACTCCGGCGGTCGGGATGGAGACCCCGAAGTCGCTCGCGACAGCCAATGCCGGCGACGGACCCCGCACTCACCCGCCCTCTCCCAGGGCTGGTGCGCCCTTTCCTTGCTGCACGGAAGGTCGAGGCGCACATTGAGCGCGCCCTGCAGAGCAAGCACGGGCTGAGTGTGCGCGAGTACTCGCTGCTGGAAGTCCTCAGCCGACAGCACGACGGCGTGGGCCGCCATCTGCAGATGAAGGCGGTCGCCGACGCGGTCGTCCTCAGCCAGGGCGCCACGACACGACTGGTCACCAGACTCGAGGACCGCGGGCTGTTGGCCCGCTACCTGTGCCCCACGGACCGCCGCGGGATCTACACCAACGTCAGCGAGGCAGGCCTCAGGCTCCTCGACGAGGCACGTCCCACCAAATGACATCGCCCTGCGCGAGGCTCTCGACGAGGCGGCGAAGAATCCGGAGCGGGCTCCGCTGGTCCGGGTCGTGGAGTCGGTGAACCTCCCCACGTAGGGTGCGGCCATGGGAGATCTTGAGATACGGCCCGCGACCGCGGAGGACCTTCCCTCGGTCGTCGGCATGCTCGCCGACGACCGGCTGGGCGCGCAGCGGGAGTCACCGGACGACTTGACCCCGTATCTGACCGCACTGGCCCGTCTGACCGCCGACCCGAACCAGCACCTGGTCGTCGCGGTCCGTGAGGGGCGCGTGGTCGGCACGCTCCAGCTCACCATCGTTCCGGGGCTGTCCCGCAAGGGCGCGACCCGGTCGATCATCGAGGGTGTGCGCGTCCACGCCGCCGAACGCGGCAGCGGCCTCGGTGGTCGGCTCATCGAGTGGGCGATCGACAGGTCGCGCCGGGAGAACTGCCAGTTGGTTCAGCTGACCTCGGACGTCACACGCACGGACGCCCACCGTTTCTACGAACGGCTCGGCTTCACGCCTTCACACGTCGGCTTCAAACTCCAGCTCTGAACACTCGGAAGAAGCGTCATGTTTCACGTGAAACATGACGCTTCCGCGCAGTCGGTGCCTACTTGATCCCTCGCCACCCTTCCGGATCCACCCCACCCGGCACGGACGCCCCCTCGTCGTACGGCTGACGCACGAAGACGAACGACCCGAGGTCCAGGTGGTCCACGGCCCCGTTCGGCCGCCGTACGGCCCGCAGAAGCTCTCCGGCGAAGTAACCGTCGAGGCCCGTCCAGGTGCCGTCACCGTTCGACTTGAAGCGCGAGCGGCGGCCGATGCCGACCAAGGGCCCCAGCGAGACACCCCCGTCGACCGACAGCCGCAGGGCATAAGGGGCAGTCCCCCAGTACCAAGGACCCGCCAACTCCAATACGGACCTGTCGACTTCGGGCAACGGGCGCCATGGCTCCGGAATCCGCGGCTCGGCCTCCGCGACGATCTGCACGAGGTCGGCGGCGACCGCGGACACCAGCAAACCAGAGGTGCAGTTGGCCAGGACGACAGCCGCGAGGTCGTCCGCCACGCCGATGGTGAGGCTCGCCAGGAAGCCGGGCAGCGATCCTCCGTGCCCCACCAGCAGCCGGCCGTCCCGGTACTGAACCTGCATACCGAGGCCGTACGCCGAACCGGCGGCCACATCCTCCGTTTCGGCCGGAGCCGCCGGCGTGCGCATCTCCGCAACGGACGCAGCGCTCAGCACCCGGTCGTCCCCCTTGGCCAGGAAGGCGGCGAAGCGCGCCAAGTCTCCTGCGGTGGACCAGAGCTGGCCGGCCGGCGCCATCCGTCCGAGGTCCTCCGTCGGCTCCGGCAGCAGCACATCGGCCCAGGGATGCACTGCCCAGCCACCCGCGTGCGGCGCCTGCGGGTGCCCGCTGGTCCGCTCCAGCCCGAGGGGTTGGAGTACCTCACGCCGCAGCACGTCCTCCCACGGAGCACCGCGCAACTCCTCGACCAGAGCGCCGAGAACGCTGTAGCCAGGGTTCGAGTAGTGGTGGCGTCGACCCACAGGATGCAGCAATGGACGCTCCCCGAGTACGTCGGCCAACTCGGGTCGCAGTGATCCAGGTGTCCGCTCCCACCAGGGCGCCGGCGACTCGGCCGCCAACCCACCCGTATGCGCGAGCAGTTCGGCGATGGTGGCCTCCCCCGCGCCGGTACCCGGCAGATGTTTCTCCAGCGGATCGACGAGATCGAGGAGCCCCTCGTCGCGCAACCGCATCACCAGTACGGCGGTGAAGGTCTTGGTGATCGAACCGATCCGGTACTGCACGTTGGCATCGGGCGCATGGCCCTCCACCGAGGTTCGCGCCCCCGTCCAGACCATCTCTCCGCCTCGAACCACCGCCGCGACCAACGACGGTGCCCGCCCTGCGCTCTGGGCAACAGCGATCCGATGCAGCAACGCCCGCCGCGTGCCGGGAAGAAGCTCGTCCTGTGGTGTTGTCATGGGGCAAGTTCATCGGTCGCGCTGCGTTGCGTCGAGCGCATTTCCCCTCCACCGTGGGAGGCATGCAGGGCCTCGCCGCTCGTGACCTGTCGATCTTGCGTGACCTGGGCGTTCTTGGCTGTCTCACGGCCATGTCACCCATGATCAGTCTGAAATCCGTGGCATTTCCTCGCAGGGGCGAGGTCGAGATCAGGCGGCTTGTCCGATTCGGCCGAGTACACCTCGCCGAGCCCCGAGCACGAGGGCTACCGGAGAGCCCAGCTCGTGCACCGATGAGTTTCCCTCGCCGCGCTGGTCTATACACCGGACACCCACGAACGGAAGGTTGAGCCATGCGGAAACTGGTCTACGGCATGAACCTGACCCTGGACGGCTACATCACCGCGGCCGGCGACGACATCAGCTGGGGCGGACCGCCGAGCGACGAGCTGTTCCAGTGGTGGCTCGACCACGAGCAGGCGAGTGGCCTGTCGCTGTATGGGCGCAAGCTGTGGGAGACGATGAGCTCCTACTGGCCGACCGGCGACCAGCAGCCGGGCGCCACCCCGGCGGAGATCGAGTTCGCGCGGAACTGGCGGGACACACCGAAGGTGGTGTTCTCCTCGACGATCGACAAGGTCGACTGGAACACCCGCCTGGTCACCGGCGACGCGATCGCCGAGATCACCCGGCTCAAGGCCGAGGACGGCGGCCCGATGAACATCGGCGGCGCAACGCTCGCCGGGGCGGCCATGCGCGCAGGGCTGATCGACGAGTACGCGATCGCCGCCCATCCGGTCCTGGTGGGCAGCGGCACGCCGTTCTTCACCGCGCTGGACAGCTGGGTGAACCTGAACCTGGTGGAGACGCGGACGTTGCCCGGCGGCGTGGTCCTGACCAGGTACGAGACGAGGCGCTGAGCAGCAGCACCCACAGGCTGGTCCCACGGTGATGTCGTATACGACATCGGTACGACACGGCCCGTGGGATGACGACATCAGCCGCGAGACCCTGCAAGGCACCACCACGTCACGTCTGGGCCATGTCCACGAACCGCGAATAGTGCCCCTGGAAGGCAACCGTGATCGTCGCCGTCGGGCCGTTTCGGTGCTTGCCGACGATGATGTCCGCCTCGCCCGCGCGTGGAGACTCCTTCTCGTACGCGTCCTCGCGGTGCAGCAGGATCACCATGTCGGCGTCCTGCTCGATCGAGCCGGACTCACGCAGGTCGGAGACCATGGGTTTCTTGTCCGTACGCTGCTCGGGACCACGGTTCAGCTGCGACAGCGCGATCACCGGCAGCTCCAGTTCCTTGGCCAGGAGCTTCAGGTTTCGCGACATGTCGGAGACCTCCTGCTGGCGGCTCTCGGAACGCTTGCCGCCGGACTGCATCAGCTGGAGGTAGTCGATGACGACGAGTTTCAGGTCCGCGCGCTGCTTGAGGCGGCGGCACTTGGCCCGGATCTCCATCATCGACAGGTTGGGGGAGTCGTCGATGTACAGCGGCGCGGCCGAGACGTCCGGCATGCGGCGAGCGAGCCGCGTCCAGTCCTCGTCGGTCATCGTGCCGGAGCGCATGTGGTGAAGGGCCACGCGTGCCTCGGCGGACAGCAGACGCATGGCAATCTCGTTGCGGCCCATTTCGAGGGAGAAGATCACGCTCGGCATGTTGTGCTTGATCGAGCACGCACGAGCGAAGTCCAGCGCCAGCGTCGACTTACCCATGGCGGGGCGAGCCGCGATGATGATCATCTGACCGGGGTGCAGGCCGTTGGTGAGCTGGTCGAGGTCGGTGAACCCGGTCGGCACACCGGTCATCTCCCCCGAACGTGAACCGATCGCCTCGATCTCGTCGAGGGCACCCTCCATGATGTCGCCGAGCGGCAGATAGTCCTCCGTGGTGCGCTGCTCGGTGACCGCGTAGATCTCGGCCTGGGCGCTGTTGACGATCTCGTCGACGTCTCCGTCGGCCGCGTATCCCATCTGGGTGATGCGGGTTCCGGCCTCGACCAACCGTCGCAGAACCGCGCGCTCGTGCACGATCTCCGCGTAGTACTCGGCGTTCGCCGCCGTCGGCACCGTCTGCACCAGCGCATGCAGATAGGGAGCACCGCCGACCTTGGTGATCTCGCCCCGCCTGGTGAGTTCGGCCGCAACCGTGATGGGGTCGGCCGGCTCGCCCTTCGCGTAGAGATCGAGGATCGCCCCGTAGACGATCTCGTGCGCGGGCCGGTAGAAGTCGTGGCCCTTGAGTACCTCGACGACGTCGGCGATCGCGTCCTTGGACAGGAGCATGCCGCCGAGCACGGACTGCTCGGCGTCGAGGTCCTGGGGCGGGACGCGCTCGAACGACGTGCTCTCGCTTTCCCAGGCGCCGTTTTCGCTGCCGCGGTCGTGCTGTTCGTCGCGGCCCCGGCCCCTTTCGCGGCGCTGTCGGGAGGGGGGCAGACGATCACTGGGACCGCTGTCGGCCCACGGATCGTCCAAGGGCTCGGAAATACTCACCGAGCGACCTCCTCCCGTCCGCCGAGCGGACCTCGCCGTGCCCCTCTTTTCTACGGCACGGCACTGACAAATAAGACGCCCAACTCCGGTTCCGGCGCGTCGGTTTTGTGACGTTTCCGAGGCTGGGAGACGGAGTGGGCGCCGCACCACCGTAGGCCCGTCGGCACCGTCAGCCAATCTGGTTATCCACAGGCCATGTGGACGACGGCCCGGATGCTGTGGAGAACTCCGCAAAACCTGTGCACGACCCGGTGGACAGCCCTGTGAACAAGCTTTCGCGGCTTTCGATGCACCCCTGCTGACCAGCGACTTTCCCGTCCACCGGCTGTGCAGAAGAAAAACTTTCCGCATCAGGCCAAGATCTCCACAAGCGGCACACCGCGACGCGTCCCCCAAGAGGGCAGGTAATGGTCACAAGCACATTGCATCTCTTACCTGTGGAAGATTAGATTGGTGGTCATGACACAGGCTCCCGCTGACCCCAGGGCTACGCGACGTCGGCACGACCGAGAGATCGTCGCACTGGCTGTCCCTGCCTTCGGCGCACTCACCGCCGAGCCCCTCTTCGTCATGGCCGACAGCGCGATCATCGGCCACCTCGGCACAGCACAACTCGCCGGTCTCGGCATCGCCTCTGTCCTGCTCACCACAGCGGTCAGTGTCTTCGTCTTCCTCGCGTACGCCACCACGGCCGCCGTCGCCCGACGCGTCGGCGCGGGCGATCTCCAGGCCGCCATCCGCCAGGGTGTGGACGGCATCTGGCTCGCCCTCCTGCTCGGCGCCGGGGTCATTGCCGTCGTCCTGCCCTCGGCACCCGCACTCGTGGATCTCTTCGGCGCCTCGAACACCGCGGCCTCGTACGCGGCAACCTATCTGCGGATCTCGGCGCTCGGCATCCCGGCCATGCTCGTCGTCCTCGCCTCCACCGGCATTCTGCGCGGCCTCCAGGACACCAGAACCCCGCTGTACGTCGCCATCGCGGGCTTCGCCGCCAACGCTGCCCTGAACGTGGGCCTCGTCTACGGTGCGAACCTCGGTATCGCGGGTTCCGCCTGGGGCACCGTTATCGCCCAGTGGGGCATGGCGGCGGCCTATCTCACGGTCGTCGTCCGCGGCGCACACAGGCACGGCGCCTCGCTTCGCCCCGACCCCAAAGGGATACGGACCTCCGCCCAGGCGGGCGCGCCACTTCTCGTGCGCACCCTCTCACTGCGGGCGATCCTCATGATCGCCACAGCCGTTGCCGCCCGACTCGGGGACGCGGATGTCGCCGCACACCAGATCATCCTGTCCCTCTGGAGCCTGCTCGCCTTCGCGCTCGACGCGATCGCGATCGCAGGCCAGGCCATCATCGGGCGCTACCTCGGCGCGAACGACATCAGGGGCGCCCGAGAAGCCTGCCGCCGCATGGTCGAGTGGGGCATCGCCACCGGAATCGTGCTCGGCCTGCTGGTGATCGTCAGCCGTCCGCTGTTCCTGCCCCTGTTCACCAGCGACGCCATGGTCAAGGACACCGCGTTGCCGGCCCTGCTCATGGTCGCGCTGTCCCAACCGATCTGCGGGATCGTCTTTGTGCTCGACGGCGTTCTGATGGGCGCGGGCGACGGCCCCTACCTGGCTGGGGCAATGCTGATCACGCTCGCCGCTTTCGCACCGGTGGCCCTGTTCGTGCCGACCCTGGGCGGCGGCCTCACCGCCCTCTGGGGAGCGATGACGCTCATGATGATCGTCCGCATGCTGACTCTGTGGCTTCGAGCCCGCTCAGGCCGTTGGATGGTCACGGGCGCCACCCGCTGACGGCACGGAGAGCACCGAATGCGCCGTACCGCTCTGCTCCACGTCCCCTGTTTCACGTGAAACATCGACCCGGTTCCTGCCGTTTCACGTGAAACATCGGCGTGGTCAGTTCCTCGCACAAGCAGGGGATCGCTTCCTGACTACGCCACACGCCCACGAATCCGCTCATGCAGAAGGGCCGCACCCCAGAGGATGCGGCCCTACAACTGCTTCAGCGAGCACACCGCTTAGGCGGCGACAACCTCGATGTTGACCTTGGCGGCAACCTCGGGGTGCAGACGCACGGACGTCTCGTGGGCGCCGAGCGTCTTGATCGGCGCGCCCAGCTCGATGCGGCGCTTGTCGACCTCGGGGCCACCGGAAGCCTTGATCGCCGTGGCGATGTCGGCCGGAGTGACGGAACCGAAGAGACGACCGGCGTCGCCGGAGCGGACGGCCAGACGGACCTTGACGCCTTCGAGGCGGGCCTTGATGTCGTTGGCCTGCTCGATGGTCTGGATCTCGTGGATCTTGCGAGCGCGACGAATCTGCTCGACGTCCTTCTCGCCACCCTTGGTCCAACGGATAGCGAAGTTCCGCGGGATCAGGTAGTTGCGAGCGTAGCCGTCCTTGACGTCGACGACGTCGCCCGCGGCACCGAGGCCAGAGACCTCGTGGGTGAGGATGATCTTCATTAGTCGGTCACCCTTCCCTTATCGCGCGGTGGACGTGTAGGGCAGCAGCGCCATCTCACGGCTGTTCTTGACAGCCGTGGCGACGTCACGCTGGTGCTGCGTGCAGTTGCCGGTCACGCGGCGGGCACGGATCTTGCCACGGTCGGAAATGAACTTCCGCAGCATGTTCGTGTCCTTGTAGTCCACGTACTGGACCTTGTCCTTGCAGAAAGCGCAGACCTTTTTCTTGGGCTTGCGCACAGGCGGCTTCGCCATGGTGTTTCTCCTGTGTGATCAAGAAGTGTGGGTACGGCCCACCCCTCGGCCCGAAGGCCTAGAAGGGGGGCTCGTCCGAGTAGCCGCCACCGGAACCGCCGGAGCCGCCGGAGTTTCCACCCCAGCCGCCACCACCGCCACCGCCCTGGTTGCCACCAGCGGGAGCGCCCGTTGCCCAGGGGTCTTCAGCCGGAGCGCTGCCGCCCTGCGGAGCGCCGCCGGAGTTTCCACCCCAGCCGCCACCCTGCTGGCCACCACCGCCACCGGAGCCGCCGCCGCTGTAACCGCCCTGACCACCTCGGCCGGCGGCCTTGGTGACCTTGGCGGTGGCGCTGCGCAGGCTGGCGCCGACCTCGTCGACGTCCAGCTCGTAGACCGTGCGCTTCTCGCCCTGCGTGGTCTCGTAGGACCGCTGCTTCAGCCGGCCCTGCACGATGACGCGCATGCCTCGCTGAAGCGACTCGGCCACGTTCTCCGCCGCCTGACGCCAGACCGAGCAGGTCAGGAACAGGCTTTCGCCGTCCTTCCACTCGTTCGTCTGCCGGTCGAAAGTGCGGGGGGTGGACGCGACACGGAACTTCGCGACCGCCGCACCCGAGGGGGTGAAGCGCAGCTCGGGGTCATCGACAAGATTGCCGACGACCGTGATGACGGTCTCGCCTGCCATAGGGGAACCTCTCGGCGGGTTTGCTGCTGGCTGCTTTTGGTGCTGCTACTCGAAATCCCGAGATCAGCTGAGCGGGAGGCTCAGTGGGTCTCGGGGCGGAGGACCTTGGTCCGGAGGACCGACTCGTTCAGGTTCATCTGGCGGTCGAGCTCCTTGACGACCGCAGGCTCGGCCTGCAGGTCGATGACCGAGTAGATGCCCTCGGGCTTCTTCTTGATCTCGTACGAGAGACGACGACGGCCCCAGGTGTCGACCTTCTCGACCTTTCCGTTGCCCTCACGGACGACGGAGAGGAAGTTCTCGATCAGAGGGGCGACAGCGCGCTCCTCCAGCTCGGGGTCGAGGATGACCATCACTTCGTAGTGACGCATGTGGAACCCACCTCCTTTGGACTCAGCGGCCACGGTCGTTCCGTGGCAGGAGGGTTGTTATGCGTACGCAACGGTATCGGCAGCCACTGACAGTCGGAGGTCCCTGATAGGGATTCCTCGTCATGGCATGGGCAGACACCGGTGCAGACGGTACAGAGTACCCGCACTGCGCTTCCGGTTGAAATCAGGCCCCAGAGACCGTCAATCTGTACACATCGGGTGTGTATGGCGCTACGATGCGCCGCCTTCCGCAGGAGGTGCCACATGGCACAGGCATTGCGACCCAACACCGCCGGATCTCTCTTCGCCACCGACGGCAAGCCCCATCCGCTCCAGGACAGCCTGCTCGCTGTGACACTGGTGCTCGGAGTGATCGCCCTCGTCACGGCGATGTTCCACAGTCTGCATCTGCTCAGCTCCTGGACCGGCCTGGTGGGCATCCTCACCGGTGCGTACGGACAGTTCGTCTCGGAGACGACCCGCGAACGCTTCGGACTGATCCTGGGCCTCGGCGCCGCAGCGATCGGCTTCTTCCTCGGCATGGCGCACGGCGGTCTCTTCGGCGGCGTGATCGGCTGACACGGACCACCGCCCTGTGCCCCGGCCGAGGTGAGCCGGGGCACAGGTGCCATACGGCCAGACGAGGCGCTCGCAGGGCGCAGTAGGCTTCGGCGCGAGAGCCGGAGCCCTTGTACCCATGGGGACACACCAGCCCGAGGAGCGCCCCGAATGAGCTTGACCCTGAGGACGATCAGCCGAGAGCAGCATCTGGCGTACATCCAGAGCCTGCCGTCGGCGAGCCACATGCAGGTTCCTGCCTGGGCTGACGTCAAGGCGGAGTGGCGCTCCGAGAACCTCGGGTGGTTCGACGACCGGACGGGCGACATGGTGGGCGCGGGTCTCGTGCTGTACCGCCAGCTGCCCAAGATCAAGCGGTATCTCGCCTATCTGCCCGAGGGCCCGGTCATCAACTGGTTCGCGCCGAATCTCGACGACTGGATCCAGCCGATGCTGGCCCACCTCAAGCAACAGGGCGCCTTCTCCGTGAAGATGGGCCCGCCGGTGATCATCCGTCGCTGGGAGGCCACGTCCATCAAGGCCGGCATCCAGAGCCCGGACGTGAAGCGGCTGCGCGACATCGAGGCCGACTTCATCGAGCCGCGCGCCTTCGAGGTCGCCGACAAGCTGCGTCGCATGGGCTGGCAGCAGGGCGAGGACGGCGGAGCCGGCTTCGGCGACGTACAGCCTCGTTACGTCTACCAGGTGCCGCTCGCGAACCGTTCACTGGAAGAGGTCCACCAGAACTTCAACCAGCTGTGGCGCCGCAACATCAAGAAGGCCGAGAAGTCCGGTGTCGAGGTCGTCCAGGGCGGTTACCACGACCTGGAGGAGTGGCAGCGGCTGTACGAGATCACAGCGGTGCGCGACCACTTCCGGCCCCGCCCGCTGTCGTACTTCCAGCGCATGTGGACGGCCCTCAACACCGAGGACCCCAACCGAATGCGGCTCTACTTCGCCCGCCACAAAGGAGTGAACCTCTCGGCCGCGACGATGCTGATCGTCGGCGGGCACGTCTGGTACTCGTACGGCGCCTCGGACAACATCGGGCGTGAAGTGCGCCCCTCGAACGCCATGCAGTGGCGGATGCTGCGCGACGCCTACGCACTGGGCGCCACCGCCTACGACCTGCGAGGCATCTCCGACTCGCTCGACGAGACGGACCACCTCTTCGGGCTGATCCAGTTCAAGGTCGGCACCGGTGGGCAGGCTGCCGAATATCTCGGCGAGTGGGACTTCCCGCTCAACAAGCTGCTCCACAAGGCGCTCGACATCTACATGTCGCGCCGCTGATGTACCGGCATTCCCGTTCACACCACTGATGCACCGCAGCCACGAGAAAGGTTCCAGGTCCCGGCCATGGCGCTCACGCTCTACGTCGACACCGCGCGCTGGCGTGCGCACCACAAGCACGTGTCCGAGCAGTTCCCGGGGCTCGTCCCGGTCTGCAAGGGCAACGGCTACGGCTTCGGGCACGAACGGCTGGCCGAGGAGGCCACGCGGCTGGGCTCGGACATCCTGGCCGTCGGAACGACGTACGAGGCCGCGCGGACCAAGGACTGGTTCAGCGGCGACCTGCTGGTGCTGACGCCCTTCAGGCGGGGCGAGGAGCCCGTGCCGCTGCCCGATCGCGTCATCCGCTCGGTGTCGTCGGTGGACGGGGTGCACGGCCTCGTCGGCGCCCGTGTCGTCATCGAGGTCATGTCCTCCATGAAGCGTCACGGTGTGACCGAGCAGCAGCTGCCCCAGCTGCACGCCGCCATAGAGGACGTGCGTCTCGAAGGCTTCGCGATCCATCTGCCGCTGGACCGTACCGACGGCTCGGACGCTGTGGAAGAGGTCATCGGCTGGATGGACCGGCTGCGCGCGGCAAGGCTGCCGTTGCACACCATGTTCGTCAGCCACCTCAAGGCCGAGGACCTCGCGCGACTGCAGCAGCAGTTCCCGCAGACCCGCTTCCGCGCTCGTATCGGCACCCGGCTGTGGCTGGGGGACCACGACGCCACGGAGTACCGCGGCGCGGTCCTGGACGTCACCCATGTGGCCAAGGGCGACCGCTTCGGCTACCGGCAGCAGAAAGCGGCTTCGGACGGCTATCTGGTGGTCGTGGCAGGCGGTACGTCGCACGGGGTGGGTCTGGAGGCCCCCAAGGCCCTGCACGGCGTCATGCCGCGCGCGAAGGGCGTCGCCCGCGCCGGCCTCGCCACGGTCAACCGAAATCTCGCCCCGTTCGTCTGGGACGGCAAGCAACGCTGGTTCGCCGAGCCGCCGCACATGCAGGTCTCGATCCTCTTCGTGCCCTCGGCGGACGCCAAGGAGCCGAAGGTCGGCGAGGAACTGGTGGCCCATCTGCGGCACACCACCACGCAGTTCGACCGGATCGTCGACCGCTGACCAGCTGGTCGGGGTGTGCGAAGGGCCGTACAGGGAGTCCGTGTACGGCCCTTCGCAGTGCCTTCTCGACGCGTGTTCGCTCAGAGCGAACGGTCGTCGTCCTCCCGCATCCGCTGGCTGCCCCACTCCACCTGCGGTACGTCGACGTGCGCGGCGTGCCTCGGCGGATGGGCCGCAGGGCCGAGCACGAAGACGTCCTGCGCGCCGTCGAGCACGCCCCCTGACGGATCGTCGTCGCCGGCCCGGCGCACCACGTCCCGCTCTGGCATGAGGATGTCCCGGACGACCACAGCGCACAGGTACAGCGTGCCCACCAGGTGGACACCGATGACGAATTGGTAGCCCTCGGTGGGCAGGCCCTTGTGGGCGTCACCGCTGGTCGTGTAGGCGAGGTACATCCAGATGCCCAGGAAGTACGCGACCTCGCACGCCTGCCAGATGAGGAAGTCCCGCCATTTCGGGCGGGCCAGAACGGCGAGGGGGATCAGCCACAGGACGTACTGGGGCGAGTAGACCTTGTTGGTGAGGATGAACGCCGCGACGATCAGGAAGGCGAGCTGGGCGAAGCGCGGACGACGCGGGGCGGTCAGCGTGAGTGCCGCGATGCCCGCGGCCGAGGCCAGCATCAGGAGCATCGCAAAGGTGTTGACGGTCTCAGTGGTGAACGGATTGTCCGAGTGCTGGGCGAGGACCAGCCAGAAGGAACCGAAGTCGACGCCCCGTTCCTGGCTGAACCGGTAGAACTTCGACCAGCCGTCGAAGGCGAAGACCATCACCGGAAGGTTCACCGCGACCCAGGCGACCACGGCTCCTCCCAGCGCCTTGCCGAACGGCCGCCACTTGCCTGCGCGCCAGCACAGCAGGAACAGGGGCCCCAGAAGCAGGAAGGGATAGAGCTTGGCGGCCGTGGCGAGCCCCAGCAGGACACCGAAGGCGAGTGACCGGCCACGAGACCACATCAGCATCGCAGCGGCCGTCAGAGCGACCGCCAGCAGGTCCCAGTTGATCGTGGCGGTGAGCGCGAAGGCAGGCGCCAGCGCGACCAGCAGACCGTCCCAGGGACGCCGCGTGTGCGTGCGTGACACGCATACGGCGATGATCACCGCGCACACCATCAGCATCCCGGCGTTGACGAACCAGTACCACTGTTCCTGGTGCTGGATGGTCCCGCTGGCGGGCGTGAGCCAGGCGGCCACCTCCATGAACACGCCGGTCAGCACCGGGTATTCGAGGTACTCCATGTCGCCGGAGATCTTGTCGAAGTACGGCACGAGTCCGTCGGCGAATCCGCGGCCCTGGTAGAGGTGCGGAATGTCGGAGTAGCAGGCGTGCGTGTACTGCGTGCCGGCCCCGAAGAACCAGCCGCCGTTGTAGCAGGGCGCCTTCTGGACCAGGCCGAGGGCGAACATGCCGATCGCCACGAGCGCGACCACTCGTACCGGAGTCCACCAGGACGTCCCCAGCAGGGCCCGCCGCCCGATGGGGCCGCCGATCAGCTCACTGCCGGCTACGGCGATCTCGTCGTCCTTGGTCGGCCGTACCGGGTCCGGCTCGCGCACGCTCGCTTGCGTCGTCTCTGCACTGGGCATGGGCCACATCCTGCCGTACGCACCTAGGAATACGCCGGGGGCCGCCGCACCTGGTCGGTGCGACGGCCCCATGTTTCACGTGAAACAGCGTGAATCGGATCGGTGTTTCACGTGAAACACCCGCACCGGGCGCTGTCGGCCAACGGGCCGGTCAGCCGAAGATGCCGCCGTTGCCGGTGCCGCTGCCGCTGCCGTTCGCGTTGCCGGTGCCGCTGCCGTTGCTTTCTTCGTCGCTCTCCGTGGGTGTCGGACTGGATGTCACTCCGCCGTCGGTAGAGCCTTCGTCCGTGCCGCCGGTATCCGTCCCTCCGGTGTCTTCGCAGGTGACGTCGAAGGTGCCGCAGGTCTCGCTCGGTGAGGGCGAAGGGGAAGGCTCGACTTCTTCCTCGGTGGGCGTCGGGCTCGGCGTCGGCTCCACTTCCTCCGACTCGGTGACAGTGGGCGTCGGGCTCGGCAGCGGATCCTTGTCGACGACCTCGCCGTAGGGCTCGGGAGTCGGGAAGTCCTTCACCGGCGCACCCTTGAGCGCCTGTTCCATGTAGTCCTGCCAGATCTCGGCCGGGAACGAGGCGCCGTGGATCTTCTCCTGGCCACCCGTGCCGTACATCTCCAGGAACTCGCGGTTCTTCTTGGTCTCGTCGTCGTCCATCCGGAACATGCTGATCGCGGTGGACAGCTGCGGGGTGTAGCCGACGAACCAGGCCGACTTGTTGCCGTCGGTGGTACCGGTCTTGCCGGCCACGTCACGACCGGACAGTTGGGCCGCCGTACCCGTTCCGTCGTCGACCACGGTCTTGAGGACGTCGGTGACGTTGTCGGCGACCTGGGCGGTGAACACCTGCTTGGCGTTGGCGATCTTCTCGTGCTCGAAGATCGTGCCGTCCTTGTTCGTGACCGTCTCGACTGAGTACGGGGTCCTCTGCTTGCCGCTGGCCGCAAAGGTCGCGTAGGCGCCGGCCATGCGGATCGCGCTCGGGCTGGAAGTGCCGATCGAGAACGACGGGAAGTCAGCACTCGCGAGGCTGCTGTCGAGGATGCCCGCGTCGGTGGCGGACTCCCTGACCTTGTCCAGACCGACGTCCATGCCGAGCTGGACGTAGGCGGAGTTGGAGGAGACCCGCATCGCCTCACGCAGGTCGATCCGGAAGCTGGGCGCGTTGTACGACTCGTCGCCGTCGTTGCGCTGCAGCCACTCCTTGTCGTCCTTGTCCCTCCAAATGGTGTTGTCGTAGTTCTTGATCTTCAGCTTGTTCTTGCCGCTGTAGATGCTCTCCGGGGAAACCTGGGTCCGCTCGTCCTGTGCCTGTGTGGCCCCGAGATCCGGATCTCGCACGCCCCATTTCATCGCGGCGGCGAGGACGAACGTCTTGAACGTCGAGCCCACCTGGGCGCCCGTCGTGTCGGCGTTGTTGGTGAAGTGCTTGGTCGCGTCCACACCGCCGTAGGAGGCCTTGATCGCGCCCGTCGTCGGGTCGACAGAGGCCCCACCGAACTGGACGTACTTGTCGGTGTCCGGCCTCTTCTTCTCATCGATGTTCGCCTTCTGGACCTTCGTGACCGCCTTCTCCAGCGCCTGGACCTTCTTCTTGTCGAAGGTCGTGTAGATCGAGTAGCCGCCCTGCTGCAGTTGGTCGGCGGTGATCCCGGTCTTGTCGGTGTTGTTGATGAGGTAGCCCTTGGCGAGGTCGACGAGATAACCGACCTGACCGCTCAGCGCGGTGTTGGAACGCGGGTTCTGGGTCTTCGGGAAGGTCGTGTACTTGGCGCGCTCCGCTGCGGTCATGCGCCCGTCCCTGACCTCCTCGTCGAGGATCCACCTCCACCGCTCCACGGCCCGCTTGCGGTTGAGCTCAGGCTTGGCGTTCACGGCGTCGACGTTCACGTTGCCGGCGGGGTCGTAGTACGTGGCGCCCTTCAGCACCGCGGCCAGGAAAGCGCACTCACTGGCGTCCAGATCCTCGGCATCCTTGTTGAAGTACGCGCGGGCAGCTGCTTGCAGACCGTAGGAGTCACGGCCGTAGTACGCGGTGTTCAGGTAGCCGGCCATGATCTCCTCTTTGGAGACATTGGTGCCGACCTTGATGGAGATGAACAGCTCCTTGAACTTCCGCGTGAGCGTCTGCGACTGGTCGTCCAGGCGGGCGTTCTTCACGTACTGCTGGGTGATCGTCGAACCACCCTGCGTCTGACCGCCCTTGGCCATGTTGAACAGGGCTCGGCCGATGCCCATCGGGTCGATACCGCTGTCGGTCTCGAACGTCTTGTTCTCGGCCGACATCACGGCGTACCGCATCGACGCGGGGATCTTCTCGTAGCCGATGATCTGACGGTTCGTCTCACCACCGGTCGCCACCATCTGGCTGCCGTCGGCCCAGTAGTAGACGTTGTTCTGGGCATTGGCGGCCTTCGCGACATCCGGCACGCCCACCAGGGCGTAGCCGATGCCGGCCACCGCCACCAGGCTGCCGACGAAGCCGATGAACAGTCCCGTCACCTGCCGCCAGGACGGCATCCAGCGCGCCGCTCCGTACTTGCCCGCGCGCGGGTAGTCGATGAAGCGCTTCTTGGGCGGGGGGCCGGCCGTACGGCCTCTGCCGCGCCCTGGCCCGTTCGGGCCGTTGGGACCGCCGCGGCGCCCGCCGCCACCGCCCTCGGGCACTCTGCGACGCCCGCCAGTACTTCTCTGCGAGGCGCGCCGGGATTCGGCGCGGCCTCCGGACTGGCGCTCGTCACCTTCCGCTCCGTATGGACCCAACCCATAGGAATCCGATCCATAGGAGTCGGAAGGAGACTCGGTTGCGCCCCGCGGTGCCGCGCGGCGGCCGGAGGACGAGCCGGACTGGCCGCGTCGGGCCGCGGCACGTCCGCCTCCCTGCGGCTGCGGCGGTTTGCGACGGTGCTCGCTCATCGAACGATTACTCCTTGGGCAGGCGCACCCGTGCGCGCCTGGAAACGGCGGCTGGTTTCCGGTCCCCCCAAAGTACGGATGCGACCGTGTTCGCATTCATCCGTACCGCACCGAGCACGACAACGTCCCCAAACGTCACTCGGTTCCCGGTGGACTGCATGGCGCACAGACTACGCACCGTCAAAACCCGCCTAGCCCCGAAGTTCACCCCAAATCAGGCAACTTGCTTCCTACGAATCGGTGATGTGATCCCGTTCACGACCTCCCCTCTTGTCGCATCCACAGGGGCGTTCTATCGTCTAGATGTATCGAGTCGATACATCAGCTCGGCATAAACAGTGCCGGAGACGTCACGGTCGGACCGTGGGAGAAAGGAGGCGACGATGAGCCGGCGTGCCGGAATCCTCGAGTTCGCCGTCCTCGGCCTGCTCCGCGAGTCCCCGATGCACGGCTATGAGCTGCGTAAACGGCTCAATACGTCACTGGGTGTGTTCCGCGCCTTCAGCTACGGCACGCTGTACCCCTGCCTCAAGACGCTGGTCGTGAACGGCTGGTTGATCGAGGAGCCCGGCAGTGCGCCCGAGGACGTGCTCGCCGCTTCGCTCACAGGGCGTCGCGCCAAGATCGTCTATCGGTTGACGGCTGAAGGTAAGGAGCACTTCGAGGAGCTGCTCTCACAGACGGGGCCGGACGCTTACGAGGACGAGCACTTCGCCGCTCGTTTCGCCTTCTTCGGCCAGACGTCCCGCGATGTACGCATGCGCGTTCTCGAGGGACGCCGCGGCCGGCTGGAGGAGCGTCTGGAGAAAATGGGCGCCTCTCTGGCGCGTACCCGGGAGCGCCTCGACGACTACACCCTTGAGCTCCAGCGCCACGGAATGGAGTCCGTGGAGCGCGAAGTGCGCTGGCTGAACGAGCTCATCGAGAGCGAGCGGGCCGGGCGGGACCTCAAAGGTGCCGTTTCCGGAGAACCCGACTCGCAGGACACCACATCTGGAGCGCCGGGCGGCCTGCCCCGGTCCAGGGAGGACGACTCCCGGACCGGTCCGTCCGACGACACCGCCACGTGAGGGCCGCTCAGGTCCTCACTCGTACACACAGGGAGCAACCGAATGGGTTCCATTCGCGTAGCCGTCGTCGGCGTGGGCAACTGCGCCGCGTCGCTGGTACAGGGAGTCGAGTACTACAAGGACGCCGATCCGGCGGCCAGGGTCCCGGGCCTCATGCATGTGCAGTTCGGGGAGTACCACGTCCGTGACGTGGAGTTCGTCGCCGCGTTCGACGTCGACGCGAAGAAGGTCGGTCTCGACCTCGCGGACGCCATCGGCGCCTCCGAGAACAACACCATCAAGATCTGCGACGTCCCCTCCACGGGTGTGACGGTCCAGCGCGGCCACACCCTCGACGGGCTCGGCAAGTACTACCGCGAGACCATCGAGGAGTCCGATCAGGACCCGGTCGACATCGTCCAGGTCCTCAAGGACAAGCAGGTCGACGTCCTGGTCTGCTACCTCCCCGTGGGTTCCGAGGCCGCGGCGAAGTTCTACGCCCAGTGCGCGATCGACGCCAAGGTCGCCTTCGTCAACGCACTCCCGGTCTTCATCGCCGGTACCAAGGAGTGGGCGGACAAGTTCACCGAGGCGGGTGTCCCGATCGTCGGCGACGACATCAAGTCGCAGGTCGGCGCCACGATCACGCACCGTGTGATGGCGAAGCTGTTCGAGGACCGGGGTGTGGTCCTGGACCGCACGATGCAGCTGAACGTCGGCGGCAACATGGACTTCAAGAACATGCTCGAGCGGGAGCGCCTGGAGTCCAAGAAGATCTCCAAGACGCAGGCTGTCACCTCCCAGATCCGCGACCGCGAGCTGGGCGCCGACAACGTCCACATCGGCCCGTCGGACTACGTGGCCTGGCTCGACGACCGCAAGTGGGCGTACGTCCGCCTGGAGGGCCGCGCGTTCGGCGACGTCCCGCTTAACCTGGAGTACAAACTGGAGGTCTGGGACTCCCCGAACTCCGCCGGCGTCATCATCGACGCCGTGCGCGCCGCGAAGATCGCCAAGGACCGCGGAGTCGGCGGCCCGATCCTCTCCGCGTCGAGCTACTTCATGAAGTCCCCGCCGGTCCAGTACTTCGACGACGAGGCACGGGAGAACGTCGAGAAGTTCATCAAGGGCGAAGTCGAGAGCTGAGAGGAGTCCAGCGCCGGTCGAGCCCCCACAGGCTTGTCGCTCCTGCCCGTCGAGGGTCCCCGGGTCATCCGCCCGGGGACCCTCCTCGTATGTGAGGCTGTGCCCCATGGCTGTCGTGTGTGACCTGCGGGTACTCCTGCGCCTGAGGAACTTCCGGCGGCTGCTCACCGTAAGGCTGCTCTCCCAGGGCGCCGACGGCGTCTACCAGGTCGCACTCGCCGCGTACGTCGTCTTCTCGCCGGAGAAACAGACCTCGCCGGCCGCGATCGCCTCCGCGATGGCGGTTCTGCTTCTGCCGTACTCCCTGGTCGGCCCCTTCGCAGGTGTCCTGCTGGACCGCTGGCGACGCCGACAGGTCTTCCTGTACGGCAACCTGCTGCGCGCCCTGCTGGCATGCCTGACGGCCGTCCTGATGCTGAGCCATGTCCCCGACTGGCTCTTCTACGTCTCCGCCCTCTGTGTCACCGCCGTCAACCGCTTCGTCCTGGCCGGGCTCTCGGCGGCCCTGCCGCGCGTGGTCGACGACGAGCGCCTGGTGATCGCCAACTCGCTCTCCCCGACAGCCGGCACACTCGCTGCCACGGCGGGCGGCGGACTCGCCTTCGTCGTACGAATCGCCGCCTCCGACTCCGATGCCGCGGTAGTCCTCCTGGGCGCGGCCCTGTACCTCTGCGCATCGCTCGCCTCCCTCCGCCTCGACCGGGAACTACTTGGCCCCGATGCCGAGTTGGTGCAGCCCCGGCTGGGGTCGGCGCTCACCGGCACCGCACGCGGTCTGGCGGCAGGCGTACGGCACCTGGCCGAGCCTGGGCGCCGGGAGGCGGCCTGGTCGCTGGGCGCAATGACGCTGATGCGGTTCTGCTACGGCGCCCTGACGGTCATGGTGCTCATGCTCTGCCGGTACGCCTGGTCGGACGGCTCCGACGACGGGCTGGCCCTGCTCGGCCTCGCGGTGGGCATCTCCGGAGCGGGTTTCTTCGTCGCGGCCGTCATGACACCGGCAGGCGTCGGGCGACTCGGTCCCGGCGGCTGGATCGTGGTGTGCGCCGGAGCGGCGGCTGTCCTGGTGCCCGGGCTCGGCCTGTCGTTCGCCGAAGTGCCCATGCTGATCGCGGCGTTCGTCCTCGGCCTTGTCACTCAGGGCTCGAAGATCGCCACGGACACGATCGTCCAGTCCTCGGTCGACGACGGTTTCCGCGGCCGGATCTTCTCCGTCTACGACGTCCTGTTCAACGTCGCCTTCGTCGGCGCGGCCGGGGTGGCGGCCTTGATGCTGCCCTCCGACGGCCGCTCGGTGCCCCTCTTGGTCACGATCGCCGTTATCTACGGGGCAATTGCTATGACTATGGCCCGCTTTGAACGCCGGTAAGTGTCACATGAATGCCACAGAGACTCTGTGAGGTTCAGAGTTGTCAGTGGGTCCCGGTAATTTACGTGCGTCTTACTTCGCACCAAGCGCACCCATACCCAAGGGGGACCCCCGAAATGACCACTCCGCCACAGGACCAGAACCCGAACGCCCCTGTGCCCGCCGAGCCGACGGCGGCCCAGCAGCCGTACCCGCCGCACCAGGGTGCCCCGTTCCAGGGAGCTCCGGTCCCGCCGCCCGCGCCGACCAAGCGCTTCAGCAAGAAGCTGATGCGCATAGGCGTGTTCATCGTCATCGCGATAGCCATCGCCGGCGGCAAGTGGTACTTCGGGCAGAGTGACGCCGAGACGACGTCCGTGGGCGCCTGTATGCACAACGACGGTTCGAACACGGCGCCCGACCTCAACGAAGTCGGCTGCACCTCCAGCGACGCCCAGTACAAGGTCGTCGAGAAGTTCGACAACACCAGCGACGCCGACAAGTGCAAGTCCGTCACGGAGGCAACGATCTCCTACTACCAGGAGGGCAGCAGCCACGACGTCGTGCTCTGCCTCAAGGAAGTCTGAGCAAGACACAACACACAAGGACAGCGGGCGGTGTTTCACGTGAAACACCGCCCGCTGTGTGTTCCGGCGCGATGTTTCACGTGAAACATCGCGCCGTTTCACACCTCAGTCCTGCTCGGCCCACCACTCCTTGAGCGCTCCCACCGCGGCCTCTCGCTCCATCGGCCCGTTCTCCAGCCGCAGTTCCAGCAGGAACTTGTACGCCTGACCGATCGCCGGACCGGGCCCGACGCCCAGGATCTCCATGATCTGGTTGCCGTCGAGGTCGGGACGGATCGAGTCCAGCTCCTCCTGCTCCTGGAGTTGGGTGATCCGCTCCTCCAGGCCGTCGTACGCACGCGAGAGCGCCGTTGCCCTGCGCTTGTTCCGTGTGGTGCAGTCCGAGCGGGTCAGCTTGTGGAGGCGGTCGAGGAGAGGACCCCCGTCCCGGACATAGCGGCGGACCGCCGAGTCCGTCCACTCTCCGGTGCCGTACCCGTGGAAGCGCAGGTGGAGTTCGACCAGACGCGAGACGTCCTTCACCAGCTCGTTGGAGTACTTGAGCGCCGTCATCCGCTTCTTGGTCATCTTCGCCCCGACCACCTCGTGGTGGTGGAACGAGACCCGCCCGTCCTCCTCGAAGCGACGCGTGCGCGGCTTGCCGATGTCGTGCAGCAGCGCGGCAAGCCGGAGAACGAGATCGGGGCCGTTCCGCTCCAGCTCGATCGCCTGCTCCAGAACGATCAGGGAGTGCTCGTAGACGTCCTTGTGCCGGTGGTGTTCGTCGCGCTCCAGGCGCAGAGCCGGCAACTCGGGCAGTACGTGGTCGGCGAGGCCGGTGTCCACCAGCAGTGTCAGGCCCTTGCGCGGGTGCGGAGACAGGATCAGCTTGTTCAGCTCGTCCCGCACGCGCTCCGCCGAGACGATCTCGATACGGCCGGCCATGTCGGTCATGGCCGTGACGACCTCGGGGGCCACCTCGAAGTCGAGCTGGGCGGCGAAGCGCGCGGCCCGCATCATCCGTAGCGGGTCGTCCGAGAAGGAATCCTCAGGCGTGCCCGGCGTGCGCAGCACACGACGTGCCAGGTCCTCACGTCCGCCGTGCGGATCGATGAACACCTTCTCCGGCAGCGCCACGGCCATCGCGTTAACCGTGAAGTCGCGCCGGACGAGGTCCTCCTCAATGGAGTCACCGTACGAAACCTCCGGCTTGCGCGAGGTCCTGTCGTACGCCTCCGACCGGTAGGTCGTCACCTCGATCTGGAAGCCGTCCTTCTGTGCCCCGAGCGTCCCGAAGGCGATCCCGACCTCCCACACGGCGTCCGCCCAGGGGCGGACGATCTTCAGTACGTCCTCGGGGCGAGCGTCGGTCGTGAAGTCCAGGTCGTTGCCGAGCCGGTCCAGCAGCGCGTCCCGGACGGAGCCGCCGACCAGGGCGAGCGAGAACCCGGCCTCCTGGAAACGACGGGCAAGGTCGTCGGCGACCGGGGCCACCCGCAGCAACTCACTCACCGCGTGGAGCTGCACCTGGTTCAGGGCACTGGCATTGTCTTCGTTGGCGTTCGGCACAACAGAAAAGGGTACGTGGCCCGGGCGACGGACCGCGCCTCCATAAAACGTCCACGCACTCGGCCGGGGACTCCTCCATCGATACACACACATAGAGGACAGCCGACCGGTGTTCCACGATCTTGTGGAGCAGTCCGCGGCACTTCCCCTCAGCGCGCATCGTTACCATGCGTGGACGCACATTCCGACGACCACTGACGACGAGGGACGGGCGAACGCGTGGCCGAGGCGGCAGACTTCCCGGGGCTGACTCCCTCACTCGCGCGCCGGTGGTTCCGGCGAGCCGGAGTGCTGCTCACGGGGGCGCCTCTACTGGCCTGTCTGCTCCAACTACCCGCCGGACAGCCCGCGTATGCCGCGGATTCCGACCCGGTGGTCGTTTCCATCGATTCGCTCACCCCCAGCGCCCCCACGGACGGGGACACGGTGACCGTGTCCGGCACCGTGACCAACAAGGGCAAGCGGGCGGTCACGGACGCCCATGTGGACCTGCGCGTGGGACAGCTGCTGACCACCCGCTCGGGGATCGACGACGTCGCCGCGCGCACCGACTACGTATCGGGTGCCGACGGGACGGAGGTCGGCGGCAAGTACGTCGAGAAGTTCTCGAAGCTCACTCCGGGGGTCGCCCAGCCGTTCACCCTCTCCGTTCCGGTCGACAAGATGGACCTCGGCCAGGACGGCGTCTACCAACTCGGCGTCTCGCTGTCGGGCGAGACCTCCGCCGAACCGTACGAGCGGGTGCTCGGAATCCAGCGGACGTTCCTGCCGTGGCAGCCCAAGGAGGCGGACACAAGGACGCGGACGACGTATCTGTGGCCACTGATCTCCACGGTCCACATGACGGCGCAGACCGGCCCGGGCGAGCAGCAGACGCCCGTCTTCCTCAACGACGACCTCGCCACGGAGATCTCCCCGGGTGGACGCCTGGAGCAGATGCTCTCCCTGGGCAAGGAACTCGACGTCACCTGGGTGATCGACCCCGACCTGCTGGCGTCCGTCGACGCGATGGCCGGCGGCTACGGCATCCAGGGCGCCGACGGCACCAGTACGCCGGGCACGGGTCAGGCGGTCGCCAAGCAGTGGCTCGCCGAACTCCAGGACGCGGTCGCGGGCAAGGAGGTCGTCGCCCTCCCCTTCGGTGACCCCGACCTCGCTTCCATCGCGCACAACGGCAAGAACGTCACCGGCACTCTGAGCCATCTCAAGAGTGCCACGGACGTTGCCACCGACACCGTGAAGACGATCCTCCATGTCACACCCAGCACCGACTTCGCGTGGCCGGTGAACGGTGCCGTAGACCCGTCGATCGTCAAGATCGCCACCTCGGCGGGTGCCGACAAGGTGATCGCGCGAAGCGACAGCCTGAAGGAGACCGGCGACCTGCCGTACACGCCATCCGCGGCCCGCCCCATCGGTGGCGGCACCACGGCGGTCGTCGCGGACACGCGGCTGTCCACGGCCTTCCAGGGCGACATGACGAAGGCCGGCAGCTCCACGCTCGCGGTGCAGAAGTTCCTCGCCACGAGCCTGACGACCACCCTCCAGGCCGACAAGCAGCGCACCATCGTCGTCGCCCCGCAGCGCATGCCGTCCGCGAGCCAGGCCCAGACGATGGAGGAGGCGATCACCGCCCTCCAGGACTCGAACTGGTCCCAGCCCCAGGAACTCACCGCGACCGCCGACACCAAGCCGGACCCGGGCGCCACCACCAAGGTGCCCTCGGCGTCCTCCTACCCCGCCACACTGCGCAGGCACCAGTTGCCGAAGTCGGCCTTCGCGCAGATCGCGACCACGCAGGACAAGCTCGACAACTTCAAGATCATCCTTACCGACGAGACCCGCGTGGAGACGCCCTTCGGGCGGGCCGTCAACCGCGAGATGGCCACGTCCTGGCGCGGCCGGTCCGGCGCTGCGAACAGTTTCCGCAGGGGCGTGGAGTCACACCTCGACGACCTGACCGACCAGGTCAAGCTGATCAAGAAGTCCGAGACGAAGCTCTCCGGCGGCAGCGCCACCATCCCGGTCACCGTCCAGAACAACCTCGTCCAGCCCGTCGACAACCTCGTCCTGCGGGTCACCTCGACGAACCCGACCCGGCTCAAGATCGGTGACGACGA
This sequence comes from Streptomyces lacrimifluminis, assembly GCF_014646095.1. Lineage (GTDB taxonomy): Bacteria > Actinomycetota > Actinomycetes > Streptomycetales > Streptomycetaceae > Streptomyces > Streptomyces lacrimifluminis. The sequence continues at coordinate 112,538 of NZ_BMMU01000023.1, forward strand.
CTACCAGGAAAAGCCCGTCGCGATCTCCGGCGGCCACAGCCAGTCCGTGAAGTTCACCACGTCGTCCAACGCCAACGGCCCGATCACCGTGATCGCGCAGCTGTACACGAAGGACGGCCAGAAGTACGGACCGGCCGTCTCCTTCGACGTGCGGGTCACCGAGTTCACGGCCATGGCGATGCTGGTCATCGGCGGCGGCTTCCTGCTGCTCGTACTCGCCGGCCTGCGCATGTACACACAGCGCAAGCGCGCCGCGGCCCGGCGCGCCGAGGGGTCGGGCAACGGGCACGAGGACGAAGCTGTGGATGAGGCGGCCGGAGACGACGAGAACCATGCCGACGACGAGAGTCGTCCGCGGGGGGAGTCGGACGCGGCGGTGCGGGCAGACGCCCCGGAGCAGCCGAGTGACCCGACGCCGAACACCGCACCGGAAAGCGCCGACCCGTCCGGGACGGGTGAGAGAGTGGACCGTTGAGCGATGTCGTGGCCGGTGGGCCCGGTGAACGATGAGGTGGGGTAACCATGAACGCGCCGTACGACGGTGACCGCGGTCAGGGCGCGGGCGACTCGGGCCGTCCCGAGGCTCCGCCGCCCGAGGACGGCCAGGTGCCGGCGCAGTCCCCCGCGGACATGTACCTCCAGGACGCCTACACACAGGACCCCTACCGGGCCCAGGATCTCTCCGCCCAGGACCCGGTGGCCGAGGCGCTCTACGACCGCGCCGCGCACCCCCCGCCGCCCCCCGGCACGTATCAGCCGCAGCCTCCGCTCTATGGCCAGCCCGCCCAGGCGCCGTACGCCCCCGATCCGCACGTGTGGGCCCAGACCCCGGCCCCCGAGCCGGACGGAGCCACGCAGTACCTGCCGTACGGCGACGATCCCCGCACCACCCAGTACGTGGGCGTCGACGCCCTGGTCTCCCAGGCCGGGGAGCAACGACACGAGCCGGACGCCTTCGCGCATCTCTTCCGGGACCAGCAGCAGGGCGGCGGGCAGGGGCCCGCGGAACCCCCGGTGGTACCCGGCCCGTCCCCCTCGCCGGCCCCGGGCCACAGCCCCGCCCCGCGGGTCCAGGTCCCGGCTGCCGACGCCACTATGCAGCTCACCCCCCAAGCAGCACCCGCCCCCGCCACGACACCTGCGGCCCCCAAGAAAAGCGGTCGGGCCGCGGGCCTGCTGAAGTCGAGCGCCGTCATGGCGGCGGGCACGATGGTCTCCCGCCTCACCGGCTTCGTCCGCTCGGCGCTGATCGTGTCGGCCCTCGGTCTCGGCATGCTGGGCGACTCCTTCCAGGTCGCCTATCAGCTGCCCACCATGATCTACATCCTGACCGTCGGCGGGGGCCTCAACTCCGTCTTCGTACCGCAGCTCGTACGTGCCATGAAGGACGACGACGACGGCGGCGAGGCGTTCGCGAACCGTCTGCTGACCCTCGTCATGGTCGCCCTCGGCGTGCTCACCGCGCTGGCGGTTTTCGCCGCTCCCCTGCTGGTCCGCGCCCTGTCGGTGGAGATCGCCGACGATCCGGCGGCCAACGAGGTCGCCGTCACCTTCACCCGCTACTTCCTGCCCACGATCTTCTTCATGGGCATCCACGTCGTGATGGGGCAGATCCTCAACGCGCGCGGGAAGTTCGGCGCGATGATGTGGACGCCGGTCCTGAACAACGTCGTCATCATCGTGACCCTCGGCATGTTCATCTGGGTGTACGGCAGCGCGGCGGACTCCGGCATGGAGGTCACCACCATCCCGCCGGAGGGCCAGCGCCTCCTCGGCATCGGTGTGCTGCTAGGCCTCGTCGTCCAGGCCCTCGCGATGATCCCGTACCTGCGCGAGACCGGCTTCAGGATGCGGCTGCGCTTCGACTGGAAGGGCCACGGCCTCGGCAAGGCCGCGATGCTCGCCAAGTGGACGATCCTGTTCGTCCTCGCCAACCAGGCGGGCGCCCTCGTCGTCACCCAGCTGGCCACCGCCGCCGCCGGCGACAACCCGGAGGTCAAGGGCACCGGCTTCGCGGCCTATGCCAACGCCCAGCTCGTCTGGGGCCTGCCGCAGGCCATCATCACGGTCTCCCTGATGGCCGCACTGCTGCCGCGGCTGGCCCGCTCGGCCCACGAGGGCGACGCCGGCGCGGTGCGCGACGACATCTCCCAGGGCCTGCGCACCACCGCTGTCGCGATCGTGCCCATCGCCTTCGGCTTCGTGGCCCTCGGTATCCCGATGTGCACCCTGATCTTCGGTTCCTCGGGCACCACCGAGGCCACCAACATGGGCTTCATGCTGATGGCCTTCGCCCTGGGCCTGATCCCCTACTCCGTGCAGTACGTCGTCCTGCGCGCCTTCTACGCGTACGAGGACACCCGCACCCCCTTCTACAACACGGTGATCGTCGCCGCCGTCAACGCGACGGCATCCGCCCTCTGCTTTTTCGTGCTCCCGGCCCGCTGGGCCGTGGTCGGCATGGCCGCCTCGTACGGACTCGCGTACGCGATCGGTGTCGGCGTCGCCTGGAACCGGCTGCGCAAGCGCCTTGGCGGCGACCTCGACGGCACCCGTGTCCTGCGGACGTACGCCCGGCTGGGCATCGCCTCGGTACCGGCCGCGCTCCTCAGCGGCGCGGCCTGCTACGGCATCGGCCACACTCTGGGCCAGGGCGTCGGCGGCTCCTTCGCCGCCCTGCTCGGCGGTGGTGCCGTCCTGCTCGGCGTCTTCTACGTCGCCGCCCGCCGTATGCGCATTGAAGAACTGAACTCACTGGTGGGTATGGTGCGCGGGCGACTGGGGCGGTGAGTCGAGGGAAACCGCACAACCATCGTCCGCCACCGCGTGTCGTGCAGAGTGGCGGACTGTGGGCACAATTGGGTTTGGCGTCGGAGAGCTCGTAACGGATGGGGAGGCAGGAGCGACGGTGGCGGAACGGAGCACAGCTGCCGTCGACGTGGCAGACAACAGCGGCGACGAGCCGTTGACCGCGCAGGCGGACGAGCCCACGGCCGACGGCGTGGCCCAGAACCGGGAGCGGGACACGGACAACGACGAGGCACAGGGGAGCGGCGGGACCGAGAGTCCCGGAAAGGCCTCACCGCCCGAACTGCACAGCGGCCACAAACTCGCCAGGCGCTACCGCCTGGAAGAGTGCGTCACCCGTCTGGACGGATTCAGCAGCTGGCGCGCGGTCGACGAGAAGCTTCGTCGCGCCGTCGGCGTGCACATCCTGCCCGCGGACCACTCACGGGCGCGTTCCGTGCTGGCCGCGGCCCGATCCTCGGCGCTGCTCGGCGACCCCCGCTTCGTGCAGGTCCTCGACGCCGTCGAGGAGGACGACCTCGTGTACGTCGTCCACGAGTGGCTGCCCGACGCGACGGAACTGACCGCACTCCTGGCCGCAGGCCCGCTGGAGGCGCACGACGCCTACCAGATGGTCAGCCAGATCGCCTCCGCCATGGCCGTCGCCCACCGGGAGGGCCTCGCGCATCTGCGCCTGACCCCGAGCACCATCCTGCGGAGCTCGTCCGGCCAGTGGCGTGTGCGCGGCCTCGCGGTCAACGCGGCGCTGCGCGGCATCACTTCCGACACCCCGCAACGGGCCGACACGGAGGCGATCGGCGCCCTGCTGTACGCCTCGCTCACCCAGCGCTGGCCGTACGAGAACGACGCGTACGGCCTGTCGGGGCTGCCCAAGGGTGTCGGTCTGATCGCGCCCGACCAGGTGCGGGCCGGAGTCCACCGCGGCCTGTCGGAGCTCGCGATGCGCGCGCTCGCCAACGACGGCGCCACCGCCTCACGCCACGAGTCCGCGTGCACGACGCCCGAGGAACTGGTCAAGGCGATCGGCGAGATGCCCCGCATCCGCCCGCCGGAGCCGGTGTTCACGGCACCGCCCGACTACCAGCGCACGACGTACCAACAGGGCTCGTACGGCCGTCAGGCTCCCCGCCCGGGCCTCGCGCAGCCGCTGCCCACCCCGCCGCCCCCGCTGCAGAGCCGTACCGGCAAGGCGCTCAAGTGGGCTGTCTCCGCCCTCCTGATCGCCGCCCTCGGCCTCGGCAGCTGGCAGCTCGCGGACGCCCTCATGGACCAGGGCAACAAGGCCGACGACACCGACCAGACGCAGACAACGGACGGTGGGGACAAGAGTCCGGCGAAACCTGTCAGCAGGCCGATCGCCATCGAAGGGGCCCGTGACTTCGACCCGCTCGGCGAGGACGGGACCGAGAACCCGGACGACATAGACAAGGTTTACGACACCACTGCGGGCACGTACTGGCAGACGAGCTACTACACAAGTTCCGACTTCGGACGGTTGAAGTCGGGCGTCGGAGTCGTCCTCGATCTCGGCAAGGTCCAGCAGGTCGGAGAGGTAACCGTCACCTTCGTCGGCGACACCTCCGTCGAACTCCGCGCCGCCTCGGGAGACACCGGTACGGAGCCGACGTCCCTCGACGGTTACACGAAGGTGGCCGGAGGCTCGGGCGCGAGTGTGACCCTCAAGCCCGGCAAGTCGCTCAAGTCTCGCTATCTTCTGGTCTGGCTGACCGATCTGCCGAAGCAGGTCGACGACGGCAAGTTCCGCGGCAGGATCGTGGACGTCAAGGTGAGCAGCTGAGAAGTGAAGGGGAGGGGGGTCCGATGGCAGATGGCAGCGCATACGGTGACACAAGCGATCAGGACCTTCTCGCCCGGCATGTAGAAGGCGACCCCGACGCCTTCGGTGAGATCGTGCGCCGGCATCGTGACCGGCTCTGGGCGGTGGCCCTGCGGACTCTGGGGGACCGCGAGGAGGCCGCTGACGCCGTCCAGGACGCCCTCGTCTCCGCCTACCGGGCCGCCCACACCTTCCGGGGCCAGTCGGCCGTCACGACCTGGCTGCACCGCATCACGGTGAACGCCTGCCTTGACCGCGCCCGAAAAGCCGCGTCCCGCAAGACCTCACCGGTCGACGACACCGAACGGCTGGAGCAGCTGCTCGAACCGCACGAGTCGGCGTCGGCACCGGCCGAGCGCAACGATCTGCACCGCCAGCTCATCGAGGCGCTCGGCACCCTCCCGCCCGACCAGCGCGCCGCCCTCGTCCTGGTGGACATGCAGGGCTACCCGGTAGCGGAGGCCGCCCGTGTCCTCGGAGTACCCACTGGGACGGTGAAGAGCCGTTGTGCCCGCGGCAGAGCCAGACTGCTGCCGCTCCTCACCCATCTCCGACCGGAGAAAACCGGTGACGGCAAGGAATCGGGTGACGGACGGAACCGGGCGCAGGGGACATCCGTCCCACCCGCAGCGGGACCAACAGATGCAGGGCCAAGCGATTCAGCTGCTGTGAAGGGCGGAGGTGGGCGAGCGTGACATCCACGACCGACACAGCTGGACACCCGGACGTCACGGAGCTCTCCGACCTCACCGAGGGCCTGCTCACACCGTCCCGGACCGCGGACGTACAACGGCATCTGGACGAGTGCGTTCTCTGCGCCGATGTGTATGCCTCCCTGGAGGAGATCCGCGGCCTCCTCGGCTCGATGCCGAGCCCTGTACACATGCCGGACGACGTGGTCGGCCGTATCGAAGCCGCCCTCGCCGCCGAGGCGCCGCTGAACACCCCGGTTTCGGTCGCCGCTGCCGGTGCCGTGTCCGGCGAGAGCGAGGGCGCGCATGTTTCACGTGAAACATCGCCCCCCGCCGCAGGACTCACGGACCGTCCCACGGGCCGTGCTCACGCGGCCACCGGGCCGGGCCGGAAGGACCGCGCACGACGCGGCCGGCGCCGCACCATTGTTCTGAGCACAGTCTTCACGGCTGCCGCCCTGGGACTCGGCTCCATCCTGGTGTCGTCCCTGGGCGATGACAACAAGCAGCCCCAGGCTGCGAGCACGTTTGCCGGGCAGAAGGTCGAGGCCCAGGTCGCCGAACTCCTCAAGGGGCAGGACCTTGAGAAGAACACCCGCAGCGGAAGGCCGTCGGTCGGCGTCCAGATCCACCCCGATGACCCGACGACCGACGAAAACGACGGCACTGTCAAGATCGAGCCGACGACCGTCCCCGCTTGTGTCATCAAGGGCATCGGCCGCGGCAACACACCCGTCCTCGGTGTGAAGCAAGGCTCTTACGACGGCACCGATGCCTATCTCGTGGTGCTCCCCGCGGCAGGCGACAACACCCGCGTCACCGCCTACGTCCTCGACTCGGCCTGTACGAAGCAGCCGTCGGGCCCTCCGGCAGAGGTTCTGCTGACGCACTCCTACGCGCGTTCCTGAGCGCGAACGCTTCGCCTCCCCCTCCGCGGTATCCCGTACCGAGCGGCGCCCCTGTGTGCCCGGACACAGCGGGAATGCGGGCCCCGTAGGATCCGTTGGGTGGGGTGAGAGTTCTGAGAGAGGCTCCCACCGGTCGTACGAAGCCGTCCAGAAACGAGGAAACACGCCGTGAGCGACGTCCGAAACGTGATCATCATCGGCTCCGGGCCCGCCGGCTACACGGCGGCGCTCTATACAGCACGCGCGTCACTGAAGCCGCTGGTCTTCGAGGGCGCCGTGACCGCCGGTGGTGCGCTCATGAACACCACCGAGGTGGAGAACTTCCCCGGCTTCCAGGACGGCATCATGGGCCCCGAGCTCATGGACAACATGCGCGCCCAGTCCGAGCGCTTCGGCGCCGAGCTCATCGCGGACGACATCGTCGCCGTAGACCTGACGGGTGACATCAAGACCGTCACGGACACCGCGGGCACCGTGCACAGGGCGAAGGCCGTCATCGTCACCACCGGCTCGCAGCACCGCAAGCTCGGCCTGCCGAACGAGGACGCCCTGTCCGGCCGTGGCGTCTCCTGGTGCGCGACGTGCGACGGCTTCTTCTTCAAGGACCAGGACATCGCCGTCATCGGCGGCGGCGACACCGCGATGGAGGAAGCGACCTTCCTCTCCCGCTTCGCCAAGTCGGTGACGATCGTCCACCGTCGCGACACCCTGCGCGCCTCCAAGGCGATGCAGGAGCGCGCCTTCGCCGACCCGAAGATCCGCTTCGTCTGGGACAGCGAGGTGGCCGAGATCCAGGGCGACCCGAAGCTCGCCGGGCTGAAACTGCGCAACCTCAAGACCGGCGAGCTGTCGGACCTGGCCGTGACGGGTCTGTTCATCGCGATCGGCCACGACCCGCGTACCGAACTCTTCAAGGGGCAGTTGGTCCTCGACGAAGAGGGCTACCTGAAGGTCGACGCTCCGTCGACGCGGACCAACCTCAGCGGGGTCTTCGCCGCCGGTGACGTGGTCGACCACACCTACCGCCAGGCGATCACCGCGTCCGGCACCGGCTGCTCCGCCGCGCTGGACGCCGAGCGCTTCCTCGCCGCCCTGGCGGACAACGAGGAGCAGGCCGAGCCCGAGAAGACCTCTGTCTGACCCCCATCCGCCCCACCGAAGCATCGAGTTAAGGAGCCCCCTGTGGCCGGCACCCTGAAGAACGTGACCGACGACTCCTTCGACGAGGACGTCCTCAAGAACGACAAGCCCGTCCTGGTGGACTTCTGGGCCGCCTGGTGCGGACCGTGCCGCCAGATCGCGCCGTCGCTCGAGGCTATCGCCGCCGAGTACGGCGACAAGATCGAGGTCGTCAAGCTCAACATCGATGAGAATCCGGGAATCGCCGCCAAGTACGGCGTGATGTCCATCCCGACCCTGAACGTCTACCAGGGTGGCGAGGTCGCCAAGACCATCGTCGGCGCCAAGCCGAAGGCCGCGATCGTGCGCGACCTTGAGGACTTCCTCGCCGACTAGTTGACGCAGCAGCCGATGTTTCACGTGAAACATGAGTGGGCCGACCCGAAAGGGGCGGCCCACTCGCTTGTGCAAGTCCCTAGAGCGGCCGAAGCACCGGTTCCTTCTGTACTGCTCCCAGCAGCCGGTCGAGCGCCATCTCCACGTCTTCCTTCCAGGAGAGCGTCGTCCGCAGCTCCAACCGAAGCCGAGGATGCAGGGGATGGGGTCGCACCGTCTTGAAGCCCACAGCGAGCAGATGGTCCGCGGGCAGGACACAAGCTGTCTCTTTCCAGCGGGCGTCCCCAAAGGCCTCGATCGCCTTGAAGCCCCGTCGCAGCAGGTCCTTGGCGACCGTCTGCACCATCACGCGCCCCAGTCCCTGCCCCTGGTAGCCCGGCATGATGAAGGCGGTCATCAGCTGCACCGCGTCCGGCGAGACCGGACTCGTGGGGAACGCCGTGGACCGGGGAACGTAGGCCGGAGGGGCGTAGAGCACGAACCCCACCGGATTGTCGTCGACGTAGACGACACGGCCGCAGGAACCCCAGTCGAGCAGAACGGCCGAGATCCACGCTTCCTTCTCCAGCGCGGGTGTCCCGGCCTTTAGCGCGGCTTCCCCGCTGACGGGATCCAGTTCCCAGAAGACGCACGCGCGACAGCGTTGGGGAAGGTCCTGAAGGTTGTCCAGCGTGAGCGGTACGAGCCGACGCCCCATGAAGGCTGTTCCTCGCTTCCTTCGCCCGCAGCGTCGCGAGCGGCTGTCAGAGCGCTCCGTTCCCTGAGCAGGCTGCCGACGAACCCGCCGACTGCGCCCAGGCCCAGACCCGCGCTCACGAGACCGGTGCGGCTCACCGTTCGCATGGCCCCCGCCTCTCCAATCAGAGGTGCTGCCAGGTGGATTCGCCTTCCCGACCGCATCGTATCCACGAAGCGATCGCATCGATACCGCCTGCAAGCAAAGAGCGGGTCGTGTCCAGTGACACCGGACACGACCCGCTCCTGTCGCCGATCGAGCGGAAATTGCTCGAGCCGGCCAAGCTCTCAGTCCTCCGAGTCCTCGGAGTCGTCGTCCAGAAGACTCTTCTGGAGAACCGGCCCCTCGCCCGGGGCGAGAGAGCTGAGGATGCGCTCAAGGTCTTCCATCGAGGCGAACTCGACAGTGATCTTGCCCTTCTTCTGCCCCAGGTCGACCTTCACCCGTGTCTCGAAGCGGTCCGAGAGCCGACCGGCGAGATCGGTCAGTGCCGGAGACACCAGAGCGCCGGCTCGTGGCCCCTTGGACCTCGTCGCCGCCGTCGGCCGCGAACCCATCAGGGTCACGATCTCCTCGACGGCCCGTACCGAGAGTCCCTCGGCCACAATCCGGTGAGCCAGCCGGTCCTGCTCCTCCGAGTCGTCCACGGAGAGAAGCGCGCGGGCGTGCCCGGCGGAGAGGACTCCGGCGGCGACACGTCGCTGGACCGCCGGCGAGAGCTTCAGCAGACGCAGGGTGTTGGAGACCTGCGGCCGGGAACGGCCGATCCGGTCCGCCAACTGATCGTGCGTGCAGTGGAAGTCCTTGAGCAACTGGTCGTAGGCCGCCGCCTCTTCCAGCGGGTTCAGCTGAGCCCTGTGGAGGTTCTCCAGCAGCGCGTCCAGGAGGAGCTTCTCGTCCTCCGTGGCCCGCACGATCGCCGGGATCGCTTCAAGGCCCGCTTCACGGCAGGCCCGCCAGCGCCGCTCGCCCATGATGAGCTCGTAGCTGGTGGCACCCACCTGCCGCACGACGACGGGCTGGAGGAGACCGACCTCCTTGATGGAGGTGACCAGCTCCGCCAGCGCGTCCTCGTCGAACACATCACGTGGCTGTCGTGGGTTCGGCGTGATGGAGTCGATGGGAAGCTCAGCGAAGTGGGCACCGATGGGAGGCGCCGGGACCTCCCCGAATTCGTTCGAGGAGGCATCCTCTGTTTCACGTGAAACAGGCGGCAGCGTGGCCACCCTCGCCGCGGCCACTCCGCGCTCGGCCATGAGTACGGGAACCGCAGCCGGTGAGGTGGAGGCGGTGCCCCCCATCGCGGGTGGCGTCGGCCTGTCTCCGGTCGGTGCAGATGGGATCAGTGCGCCGAGACCACGGCCCAACCCCCTCCGTCGCTCGCTCACTGGTTTCCCTCCACGATGCTTTGTTCGCTCTGTGCGCCGATGTGGGCGTGCTGCGCGTCATAGCTGACGCCGACACCCTTCAATGCGATTTCCCGGGCCGCCTCAAGGTAGGACAGGGCACCACTCGATCCTGGATCGTAGGTGAGCACCGTCTGTCCATAGCTCGGCGCCTCGGAGATGCGGACCGAGCGCGGAATGCTCGTCCGCAGCACCTCGTCGCCGAAGTGGTTGCGCACCTCGTCCGCGACCTGGGACGCGAGGCGCGTCCGGCCGTCGTACATGGTGAGCAGGATCGTCGTTACCTGAAGGTCTCGGTTCAGGTGGGCCCGGACCAGATCGACGTTGCGCAGCAGCTGGCCCAGGCCTTCCAGCGCGTAGTACTCGCACTGGATCGGGATGAGCACCTCGGCGCCGGCGACCAGCGCGTTGACCGTCAGCAGGCCGAGCGAGGGCGGGCAGTCGATGAGGATGTAGTCCAGAGGCTGCTCATACGCCTGGATCGCTCGCTCAAGCCGGCTCTCTCGTGCCACCAGCGACACCAGCTCGATCTCCGCACCGGCGAGATCGATCGTGGCGGGCGCGCAGAAGAGGCCCTCGACGTCGGGGACCGGCTGAACGACTTCCGAGAGTGGCCTGCTGTCGATCAACACGTCGTAGATGGAAGGAACATCGGCGTGATGGTCGATCCCCAGCGCCGTGGAAGCGTTGCCCTGAGGGTCGAGGTCCACGACCAGGACGCGAGCCCCGTGCAGGGCCAGCGAGGCGGCGAGGTTGACGGTTGTCGTCGTCTTCCCCACTCCGCCCTTCTGGTTGGCGACCACCATGACACGGGTCCGCTCCGGCCGTGGCAGGCCTTCGCCGGCCCGCCCCAGAGCCTCCACCGCCAATTGGGCAGCACGACCGATGGGAGTGTCGTCCATCGGGGGTGGTGTTTCACGTGAAACATCCTCCCCAATCGACTCGGTTCGGGGACCGGGGACCGGATCGGTCATCGGTCCCGCGATGTTGGCGTTGGACCGCAAGGATTCACTCTCCTCGACTTCAGGCTCGCAATGAACAGAGCCTGCCATGTCTTCGGGGTCGTGAACCAGTGAGGCCTGGGGTTCTGTGGAGAAATCCACCTCTGTGGACAACTCCGTTACCTCTCCGGGTGAACGGAGAGGCTTTCGGTCGCGGGGTGCGGCCGCGGCCCGGCCGCGGCTGATGATGCCGTGCAGCAGTGAGCGACGTTTCACGTGAAACAAGATGCCCAGCTGCGAGCTCTCTGGCCGCGCGACACTCCGAGATGCGTAGGTTAGGCAGCTTGTGTGGAGTACGTCTCGTCGTCAGGACGGATCAACGAACGCGAAGTTCAGCGCCGACGTCGCGCCCGTCCCGTCCGGGCAGCCTTGGCCCGCTTCGCCGCGAACCGCACTCCACCGGGGCTCTCCCCGACCACAACCCGCACGACGGTCGACAGCGGGTCCACCACTCCCTCACCGACATGCAGGATGGACGTCTCGACCGCCCCGAGCTTGCTCAACGCGGTGGCTGAAGCCTTCAGCTCATCCTCGGCGGTGTCCCCTTTGAGCGCCAGCATCTCCCCATACGGACGCAGCAGAGGAATGCCCCAGGTGGCCAGACGGTCCAGCGGGGCCACAGCACGTGCCGTCACCACATGGACCGGCTGGAGCGTCCCCATGACCTCTTCCGCACGGCCACGGACGACCGTCACGTGGTCGAGGCCCAGCAGCTCGACGACCTCGCTGAGGAAGTTGGTCCTGCGCAGCAGAGGTTCGAGCAGCGTGATCTTCAGGTCCTCCCGGACCAGGGCCAGCGGAATGCCGGGCAGACCGGCGCCCGAGCCGACATCGCACACCGTCACGTTCTCCGGCACCACCTCGGAGAGCACCGCACAGTTCAACAGGTGCCGCTCCCACAGGCGGGGCACCTCACGCGGGCCGATCAGTCCGCGCTGCACACCCGCCTCGGCGAGCAGTTCCGCGTATCGGACCGCGTCCGCGAAGCGATCGCCGAACACCTCGCGCGCCTGCTCGGGCGCCGGGGGGAGCTCCGCTGCCTCCGTCACGGGGAACCGTCCTTCCGTACCGCATGAGCGCCACTGGGCGCTGATCACCAGGACTACAGGGACTGGAGCTGTCGAAGACCACAGGGGGACGAACAGGGGATCAACAGCTGCCGGGAACTACAGGCTGACAAAGTTCGGCCCCGTCTGCGCAACAGACGGGGCCGGAGGGACCTACGTACCGATCAGGCGGGAAGGACGACGACGAAGCGCTGGGGCTCCTCGCCCTCGGACTCGCTGCGCAGACCGGCGGCCTTCACCGCGTCGTGCACGACCTTGCGCTCGAACGGCGTCATAGGCTTCATCTTGACGGGCTCGCCGGAGCTCTTGACCTCGGCCGCGGTCTTGGCGCCGAGCTCCGAGAGCTCCTCACGCTTCTTGGCTCGGTAGCCCGCGATGTCGAGCATCAGCCGGCTGCGGTCCCCGGTCTCCCGGTGTACCGCCAGGCGCGTGAGCTCCTGGAGGGCCTCCAGTACCTCGCCGTCCCGGCCGACCAGCTTCTGCAGGTCGCGGCTGCCCGCGTCACTGATGATCGAGACAGCGGCGCGGTCGGCCTCGACGTCCATGTCGATGTCGCCGTCGAGGTCGGCGATGTCCAGCAGACCCTCGAGGTAGTCCGCCGCGATCTCGCCCTCCTGCTCCAGGCGGGACAGGGTGTCGACACCCTCGGCTGCGGCGGAGGTGATGGTGCCTTCCGTCACGGGATGGACTCCTTCTTACTTCTTGGACGGGGACTTGGGGCGCTGCGGACCCTTGCGCTGTCCGGACTGGGCCTTGCTGCGGGCGGTACCGGAACCAGTCTTGGAAGCGGCCGGCTTGGCGGCTCCTCCGTCCGGCTTGGCGTCGTCGGGCTCGTCCGACTTGATCAGCGACGTCGTGGGAGTCTCCGGCTCGGACCCGCCTGCCGACCTGGCGCCGGACTGACGCTGGGACTTGCTCTGACGCTTGGGCTGCTGGCGCTTGGCTGCGCCGGTGGCGGGCGTACCGTCCTCGGTCTCGGCGACCTCCGGGTTCACACCCTTCGTCACCGTGCCGTCGGGCTGAGCGGCGAGGCCCGCCTTGTTCAGACCGTTGATGAACTTGCGCTCGAACTCGTTGCGGTCGCGGCCCTTGGCGACGATGGCCTTCACGATGGCACGCTCACCGCGGCTGCGCGTCTTGCCGTGCTGCGTGACGTGCTTGTGAAGGCGCTCCAGGTAGGCGGCCTGTGCCGTGCTGCCCGGGGTCGGGTTGTTGCGGATGACGTACATCTGCTGGCCCATGGTCCACACGTTGGTGGTCAGCCAGTAGACGAGGACACCGACCGGGAAGTTGATGCCGAAGACGGCGAACATGATCGGGAAGACGTACATCAGCATCTTCTGCTGCTGCATGAACGGCGTCTTCACCGTGGTGTCGACGTTCTTCGTCATCAGCTGGCGCTGCGTGTAGAACTGCGACGCCGACATCAGGACGATCATGATCGCGGTGACGATACGCACGGTGGTCAGCGAAGCGTCCAGCGCCGAGACCTTGTCCGCGCTGTCGGTGAACTTCGCGGCCAGCGGGGCGCCGAAGACGTGTGCCTTCTGCGCGCTCTCCAGCAGGCTCTTGTTGATCACACCGATGGTGTCGTTCGACGCAATGCTGTTGAGCACGTGGTAGAGGGCGAAGAAGAACGGCGACTGCGCCAGGATGGGAAGGCACGAGGAGAGCGGGTTGGTGCCCGTCTCCTTGTACAGCTTCATCATCTCTTCGGACTGGCGCTGCTTGTCGTTCTTGTAGCGCTCCTGGATCTTCTTCATCTCGGGCTGCAGCGTCTGCATGGCCCGGGTCGCCTTGATCTGCTTCACGAAGAGCGGGATCAGGCAGATGCGGATCAGGATCACCAGGGACACGATGGACAAGCCCCAGGCCCAGCCGGTGTCAGGGCCGAAGATCGCGCCGTACACACTGTGGAACTGGACGATGACCCAGGAAACGGGTGTCGTGATGAAGCTGAAAATGCTGGCAATCGTGTCCACTAATCATGCTCCTTGGACATGGGACGGGGTCTCGGCGGCCGGACTCGAAGGGTTCTGTCCCTCGATGGCCGCGCCGGCGGCGGAGGTCCCGCCCTTGCGTGCATGCCAGGTGTTGCGCAGCATTTCGTGCCACCGCGGACGCTTGCGCGGCGGGACATGGTCCACACCGCCGAGCGACCACGGGTTGCACCGCAGGATGCGCCAGGCGGTCAGTGCCGTCCCCTTGACCGCACCGTGCCGGTCGATGGCCGTATGGCCGTAGTGGGAGCACGACGGGTAGTACTTGCACACGGGCCCGAGCAGCGGACTGATCGTCCACTGGTACAGCTTGATCAGGGCCAGCAGCGGGTACTTCATCGCGCGCCCCCTCCCAGCAGCCGCTGCAGAGCGGCGTCCAGGTCTCGGGCCAGCTGTGCATGGTCGGCGTCGCCCGCACCGGGCAACGCTCGTACGACTACCAGGCTACCGGGGGGCAGCTCGGCGACTCGATCGCGCATCAGGTGGCGAAGCCTGCGCTTCACCTTGTTGCGGACGACCGCGCCGCCGACAGCCTTGCTGACGACGAAACCCGCACGCGTCGGGGGAGCGCTCTCCCCAGGCGCGTGCGGGTCCGTGGTACCGCTACGAAGATGGACGACGAGGAGCGGACGGCCGGCCCGGCGGCCCCGCCGTACCGCGGTCGCGAATTCCTCGCGCCGCCTCAGCCGATGCTCGGTAGGCAGCACGACGTCATGACCTGATCAGAATCAGGCGGACAGGCTCGCGCGACCCTTGCCACGGCGGTTCGCGAGAATCGCGCGACCGGCACGGGTACGCATCCGCAGGCGGAAGCCGTGGGTCTTCGCGCGGCGACGGTTGTTCGGCTGGAAGGTGCGCTTGCTCACTCGGGGGCTCCAGAAAGAATCGGTAGATACCGGGGTGCCGTCTTGGCTGTCACCGTGCGCCCACGAGTAGCTCGCTTACGCCCGATTGCACCGCTCCCGATCACTGAAGGATGCCCTGGTAGGAGCACTCGTACGTGATCTATGCCCATCGGAGGCAGGCGGCAGCAGCCATCGACAACTCGACCTGGTCACGGTACGCGGGGCTACGCCATCCGGTCAAACCAGCACCCGGGGCGAGACACTATCCACAGGCTGGGGACAACAACTTGAACCGCACCCGTCGCCCTGACTACCGTGGCCGGACTCCCTATCGCCCGTCCCACCCGAAGTACATCCCGATACGTCCCAGAACCACACGTTCGTGGGACCCGTGAGAGAGCGTGCCCTGTGGCTGACGTACCTGCCGATCTTGCCGCAGTGTGGCCACGAGTGCTGGAACAACTCCTCGGTGAGGGCCGCGGGCAGGGCGTCGAGGTGAAGGACGAGCGCTGGATCAGGCGCTGCCAGCCGCTGGCCCTGGTCGCGGACACCGCACTGCTCGCCGTACCGAACGAGTTTGCGAAAGGCGTGCTCGAAGGCCGCCTCGCACCGATCGTCAGCGAGACGCTCAGCCGTGAGTGCGGGCGGCCGATCCGCATCGCGATCACCGTGGACGACTCCGTCGGCGAGCAGCACCCGCCCGCGCCCCCCGCCCCGCCGCAGTCGCGCTACGAGGATTCCGAGCTCTCGCCGGCCCGCGACCCGTACCAGGGGTACGGCCGCCACCGCGCCGACGATCGCCCTCAGACGCGCGACGGCCAGCAACCCTCTCACGCGGACCAGCTCCCCACCGCCCGCCCCGCCTACCCGTCCGAGTACCAGCGCCCCGAGCCCGGCGCCTGGCCCCGGCCGACCCAGGACGACTACGGCTGGCAGCAGCCGCGGCTCGGCTTCCCGGAGCGCGACCCGTACGCGTCACCGTCCTCCGACTACCGCCCGCAGCCCCCGCGCGACCGCTCGCCGTACGAACAGCAGCGCTCCGAGTACGAACAGCAGCGCGGCGACTACGGACAGCGCGACGGCCGCCGCGACCTGTCGGACTCCCCGTCCGGCGGCGGTCACGGGCACAGGGGCGGACCTGGCGGCTCCGTGCGACCCGGCGGCGGCGCACCCGGCTCGCCCGCGTCGCGGCAGACCCCGGCACCGGGCCCCGGCGAGCCCACCGCACGCCTCAACCCCAAATACCTGTTCGACACGTTCGTCATCGGCGCGTCGAACCGTTTCGCCCACGCCGCCGCCGTCGCCGTCGCCGAGGCACCCGCGAAGGCGTACAACCCTCTCTTCATCTACGGGGAGTCGGGACTCGGCAAGACACACCTGCTGCACGCCATCGGGCACTACGCGCGCAGCCTCTACCCCGGCACGCGCGTGCGATATGTGAGCTCGGAGGAGTTCACCAACGAGTTCATCAACTCCATCCGTGACGGCAAGGGCGACAGCTTCCGCAAGCGCTACCGCGAGATGGACATCCTGCTCGTCGACGACATCCAGTTCCTCGCGGACAAGGAGTCGACGCAGGAGGAGTTCTTCCACACCTTCAACACGCTCCACAACGCCAACAAGCAGATCGTGCTGTCCAGCGACCGGCCGCCGAAGCAGCTGGTCACACTGGAGGACCGGCTGCGGAACCGTTTCGAGTGGGGCCTGATCACCGACGTCCAGCCGCCCGAGCTGGAGACGCGTATCGCCATCCTCCGTAAGAAGGCGGTCCAGGAGCAGCTCAACGCCCCGCCGGAGGTCCTGGAGTTCATCGCCTCCCGTATCTCGCGCAACATCCGCGAACTGGAGGGCGCGCTGATCCGGGTGACCGCGTTCGCGTCGCTCAACCGGCAGCCGGTGGACCTCGGCCTCACGGAGATCGTCCTCAAGGACCTGATCCCGGGCGGCGAGGACTCGACCCCCGAGATCACCGCGCCGGCCATCATGGCGGCGACCGCCGACTACTTCGGCCTCACGGTCGAGGACCTCTGCGGCAGCTCACGCGGCCGTCAGCTGGTCACGGCCCGCCAGATCGCCATGTACCTGTGCCGCGAGCTCACGGACCTCTCGCTGCCGAAGATCGGGGCGCAGTTCGGTGGCCGCGACCACACGACCGTCATGCACGCCGACCGCAAGATCCGCGCGCTGATGGCCGAGCGCCGCTCCATCTACAACCAGGTCACCGAGCTGACCAACCGCATCAAGAACGGCTGACAGCAGCGCGGTCACAGCCCTGAAGGCGCCCCTGGGACACATCCCGAGGGCGCTTTCGGCGTTCTCCGGCAGCTGCCGGAGAAGGTGCCGACCGGTTCCCCGCCGGTTTCTGCGCGCGTCGAGCGTTGCCGGGCCGCAACCCACTGTTCGAATGCGCGCCGAGTTACGGCCACCCTCCACAAATTCGGTGACTTTTTCGCGTCCACACCCTGGGGACCGGGAAGTTGTCCAGACTGTGTCCACAGGCGAGGCTGGTGATAGACCATCAGACCAGGTCAGGTGGTTGTGGATTGGTGGACAAAAGATCTCCACAGGCTGTGGACAAAGAAATGATCCACAGGCTGTGCACGGAGTTGTCCACCGGCGGCCCACAGGCTGCGGCCGGTTGTCCCCAGCGATCACCGGCTTCTCCACACCCCTGTCCACTGTTCGGCAACACAACGCGCCTTCTCACCACGTCGAGTGAAAGGCGTCACACCAAGGCGTCTGGTTGGGTTGTGGGAAAGGTGGGTAAAGCTGGGGACGGCGCTGGGGAGAAGTCGCCCCCGGCTGTGCATGGGGTGTGCAGAACTTTCTGTTCTCCACAGAGAGGCCGGGTTATCCACCGCCTCCACCCACAGGGTCAGTGGACAAAATTTGCCGCCTGAGCTGCGAAAACGGGGTTATCCACGGTATCCACAGCCCCTACTACTACTGACAACTAGAGAGAGCTGGGAATCCGTTTCGAAGTGGGTCCTGTGCACAACTCGCTGTCGGGAGCCCGGCTGCCCCTCGTCACGACTTGACCCCGACGGGCACCTACTGTCAGTGCCGTACGTCAGACTGTTCCCGGTGTCCTTCCCAGCACAGGGACCCACGACACCGAGACAGACGACGAAGCCAGGCAGGCCGAGAAGCGCCGGCAACAGCAGGAGGCGGCAACAGTGAAGATCCGGGTGGAACGCGACGTACTCGCGGAGGCAGTTGCCTGGGCGGCGCGCAGCCTCCCGGCCCGTCCGCCGGCCCCTGTCCTCGCCGGCCTCCTGCTGAAGGCCGAGGAAGGCCAGCTGAGCCTGTCGAGCTTCGACTACGAGGTCTCCGCGCGGGTCTCGGTGGAGGCCGAGGTCGAGGAGGAGGGGACGGTCCTGGTGTCCGGCCGGCTCCTCGCCGACATCTGCCGCGCCCTTCCCAACCGCCCGGTGGAGATCTCCATGGACGGTGTACGGGCGACGGTGGTGTGCGGCTCGTCCCGCTTCACCCTGCACACACTGCCTGTGGAGGAGTACCCGGCGCTGCCGCAGATGCCCACCGCGACCGGCACGGTGCCCGGTGAGGTCTTCGCCTCCGCCGCCGCCCAGGTGGCCATCGCGGCCGGCCGTGACGACACGCTGCCCGTCCTCACCGGTGTGCGCATCGAGATCGAGGGCGACAGGGTGACCCTGGCGTCCACCGACCGCTACCGCTTCGCGGTCCGTGAGTTCCTGTGGAAGCCGGAGGACCCGGAGGCGTCCGCGGTGGCCCTGGTGCCCGCCAAGACGCTCCTGGACACCGCCAAGGCGCTCACGAGCGGCGACAGCGTGATCCTGGCGCTGTCCGGCTCGGGCGCGGGCGAGGGCCTCATCGGCTTCGAGGGCGCCGGCCGTCGCACGACGACGCGTCTGCTGGAGGGCGACCTCCCGAAGTACCGCTCGCTGTTCCCGACGGAGTTCAACTCCATCGCCGTGATCGAGACCGCCCCCTTCGTGGAGGCCGTCAAGCGTGTGGCCCTGGTGGCCGAGCGGAACACCCCGGTGCGGCTCAGCTTCGAGCAGGGGGTGCTCATCCTGGAGGCCGGTTCCAGCGACGACGCACAGGCTGTGGAAAGGGTCGACGCCCAGCTGGAGGGCGACGACGTCTCGATCGCCTTCAACCCGACGTTCCTGCTGGACGGTCTGAGCGCCATCGACTCCCCGGTCGCCCAGCTCTCCTTCACGACGTCGACGAAGCCCGCGCTGCTCAGTGGCAAGCCGGCCGTGGACGCGGAGGCGGACGAGGCGTACAAGTACCTGATCATGCCGGTCCGCCTGAGCGGCTGAGCCTTCTGAGCGGCTGATCGCCTCCGACAAGGAACACCGCAGGTGGGGGCATACGTTTGAGCGCGTATGCCCACAGGTGTGCGTGAGCGTCCGGGTTTAGGCTCGGACGTGGGCACGAGCGACAGGAGTGCCCTCATGCCACGACGCAACCTAAGGAACAACTGATGGAGCTCGGTCTCGTCGGCCTCGGCAAGATGGGCGGCAACATGCGCGAGCGGATCCGCCGCGCAGGTCTCACCGTCATCGGATACGACCGCAACCCGGACGTCGCCGATGTCCACAGCCTCAAGGAGCTTGTGGACGGGCTCAGGGCCCCGCGGGTGGTGTGGGTGATGGTCCCGGCCGGCGCCCCGACCCAGTCCACCGTCGACGAGCTCGCGGAGCTCCTTGAGCCCGGTGACGTCGTCGTGGACGGCGGCAACTCGCGCTGGACGGACGACGAGAAGCACGCCGAGGAGCTGGCGGCCAAGGGCATCGGCTTCGTCGACTGCGGTGTCTCCGGCGGCGTCTGGGGCCTGGAGAACGGCTACGCGCTGATGTACGGCGGCGACCCCGAGCACATCGCCAAGGTGCAGCCGGTCTTCGACGCCCTCAAGCCCAAGGGCGACTTCGGCGCGGTCCACGCGGGCAAGGTGGGCGCCGGGCACTTCTCGAAGATGGTCCACAACGGCATCGAGT
>NZ_BMMU01000024.1 GCF_014646095.1 Streptomyces lacrimifluminis
CGAACTCGGTGAGATCCAGACGGTACTGATCCAACACCCCGCCGTCCACGAGGCATTCGTGTCTGTCCATGAGCCGGTGCCCGGCGACCGACGCTTGGTCGCGTACTGGACGGCGACGGCGGATGCCGCCGAGCCCGCCGCGGAGGAGCTGGCCGGACACTGTGCGGTGCGCCTGCCGGACTACATGGTGCCCGCTGCCTTCGTGTCACTGGAGGCGCTGCCGCTCAACGCCAACGGCAAGGTCGACCGCCGCGCCCTGCCCGCGCCCGACCGGGGCGCGCTGCGCACCGGCACGGACCATGTGCCGCCCCGCACGCCCACGGAGAAGGCCCTGGCCGCCATCTGGTCCGATGTCCTGGGCGTCGACCAGATCGGTGTGCACGACCGCTTCTTCGAGCTCGGTGGCCACTCGCTGTTGATGATCAAGGTTCTGGCGGCGGCCCGCGCGGCCGGGCTGGCGGTCTCGATCTACCGCATGTACCAGCACGACACCCTGATCGACCTGGCCGCCGCTGTGGACGCGGACGCGCGCGCCCACCTCGCGCCCGAGAGCACCGCCACCCTGGCCGGAAACCCCACCGTACCCACGGCCACCCTCGCCGTCGGCGGGACGGATCGAGAGTCCCAGGACGCGGACGCCGCGGCGGCGTCCGGCGCGGTCGCCACGGACGAAGTCCCCGTCACCGTCGAGGTCCCCGCCGAGCTGCTGGCCCGACTGATGCAGCAGGCCGCAGGAGGTGATCCGGCCGCGCTGGCGACCGGGGCACCGGCGGAGGCCGCAGCGCTGATCGAGGCGGTGCCCCGGGCCCGGAGCGGCTCCACGGCCGGTACGGCCGAACGGACCGCGCGCAGGACGGGGATCGACGCCGTCATGGCCGACCACCACGTGCCCGGCCTTGCCCTTGCCGTCCTGCGTGACGGTGCCGTCGCGGCCGTGGAAGGGCACGGAGTGCTGGCCGCCGGCGGGAACGAGCCGGTGACGCCGCGGACTCTCTTCCAGGTTGGCTCCATCAGCAAGCACGTGACCGCGCTCGCCGTGCTGCGCCTGGTGGACCAGGGCGTGGTCGAGCTCGACGCGGACATCGAGACGTATCTGACGTCCTGGCACCTGGCCGACACCCCCGGGGCGCCCGGACCGGTCACCCCGCGCCTGCTGCTCGGGCACCGCGCCGGCCTTGCCCGCCAGCGCAGCGTCGGATTCCGCCCCGGCGAACCGGTGCCGAGCCTTCTCGATCTGCTGGCGGGCAGACCGCCGGCCACGTCGCCGGTGCGCCGCGAACTGCCGCCGGGCGGAACGTTCCGCAAGAGCAGCACGCACTACTGGGTCCTCCAGCAGCTGCTGGAGGACGCCACGGGAGAGGAGTTCGAGCCGCTGATCCGGCGTCTGGTGCTGGACCCGCTCGGCCTCGCCGACACCAGCTTCGACCAGGACCACCCACGCGTCTGTGGGCTTCCCGTGGCCCTCGGCCACGACGCCCACGGCGCTCCGCTCACGGGCGGCTGGCGCACCCGGGCCCATCTGGCGGCGGCCGGTCTGTGGACGACCGCGGCCGACACCGCCCGGTTCGTGGTCGCGGTGCGGGGCGCCCTGCTCGGCGCACCGGGAGCGTTGGTTCCGCAGGCTCTCGCCCGCGAGCTCCTGGCGGGGGAGACCGGCACGTTCTACGGACTCGGCACGATCGTCGACGACAGCGGCGACGACCTGGAGTTCGGCCACGGGGGCGAGCCCTCGGGCTACTGGAACATGGCGATCAGCCGCCTCCACGGCGGAACCGGTTTCGTCGCGCTGACCAACGCGGACTCCGGCAAGGCGGTGGTCAAGCACCTCACCGCCGAACTGGGCGGCGACGACACCGCCTTCGGCACCGGCCGGCTGGCGGCCGACTGGCGCTCCGCCGACGACTCCGCCGTACTCCCCGCGGTCCTCGCCCCTGTCGTGACCGACGAAGAGCGGGCCTGACCCGCGTCCCGCGCATCCTTGAGGAGGAGCTCGTGGCTTCCGTACGGCATTTGATCTCCATCGACGACCTCGACGACGCCGACCTGTACGCGCTCGTCACCCGCGGTGCCGAATTCTCGGCCGGCACCGCGGGCCGGCCCGCCCCACTCGCCGACGACGTCGTCGGCGTCTACTTCCGCAAGACCTCGACCCGCACGCGCACCGCGTTCTCCAGCGGTGCCCTGCGGCTGGGCGCGCGGATCATCGCGTACGGACCCGGCGACCTCCAGCTCAACACCGGCGAGACCAGCGAGGACACCGGCCGGGTGATGTCCGGCATGCTCGACGTCATCGTCGCCCGCACCGCGGGAGACCCCGCCGAGCTGCGGGCCTGGGCCGCCCAGGAGCGCATGGCCGTGATCAACGCGATGAGCGCCGACGAGCACCCCACCCAGGCGCTCACCGACCTGACCACCCTGCACCGGCAGTTCGGCCGCGTCGAGGGACTGCGCGTGCTCTACGTCGGTGAAGGCAACAACACCGCGTCGGCGCTCTGCCTCGCCCTGACCCGGTTCCCAGGCGTCGAGTTCGAGCTGCGAACGCCGCCGGGGTACGGCCTGGCCCCGTACTACCGCGAGCGCGCCGGCGAACAGGCCGCCCGGTACGGCGCGGTGTTCCGGGAGTGCCACGACATGACGGATCTGCCCGTCGGCCTGGACGTCGTGTACACCACGCGCTGGCAGACCACCGGCACCAGCAAACCGGACCCGGACTGGCGGGCGGTGTTCGCGCCGTTCCAGGTGACCGAGGCGTTGTGGGAGGCCGGCCCCAAGGCCGTCTTCATGCACGACCTGCCCGCACACCGTGGCGACGAGGTCACCGCCGAGGTGCTCGACGGGCCCGCCAGCATCGCCTTCCAGCAGGCGGAGAACAAGATGCACAGCGCGATGGCGGTTCTCGAGTGGTGCAGGACGTGACCCTCGTCGACGGCGCCGGGAGCGGGCCGGCGGCGGCCCGGATCCCACCCGCGCCGTTGGGCCGCAACCGCGACTTCCTGCTCCTGTGGTCGGGGGCGAGCATGTCGTTCCTGGCGAACCGGGTCACCACGGTCGCGTATCCGCTGATCGTGCTGTGGCACACCGGCTCTCCGCTGGCCATGTCCGTGGTGTCCACGGCGGCGCTGCTGCCGTTGCTGCTCGTGCAGTTGCCGGCCGGCGCCCTCGTGGACCGCTGGGACCGGCGGCGGCTGATGCTGGTGTGTGAGCTGGGCCGGGTCGCCGCCGTGGGCAGCGTGGCGCTCGCCCTCGCGGCGGGCCGGGTGACGGTCGCGCACCTGGCGGCCGTGGCGTTCACAGAAGCCTCCCTCGCCGTGTTCTACCGGCTCGCCGAGCGGGGAGCCGTACGCAACATCGTGCATCCGGCACATCTGTCCACCGCGCTCTCGCGGAACGAGGCACGCGGCCGGGCGGCAGGTCTCCTCGGCCAGCCCGGCGGTGTGCTGCTGCAGTCGGCGGGCCGCTGGGTGCCGTTCGGCTTCGGCGTGCTGGGCTACCTCGTCTCCGCCGTCAGCCTGCTGCTGATCCGCAAGGACTTCCAGCAGGAACGCGACCCAACCGCCGGCCGGGGCCGCATGGCGGGCGAGATCGCCGAGGGGATGCGCTGGCTGTGGCGACAGCGCTTCCTGCGCGCGGCGTTCGCCTATGTCGCCGGAACCAACGTTCTGTTCCAGATGCTCGCGCTCGCCCTGATCCTGCGGGTCAAGGAGGCCGGGCTGCCGTCGGCGACCCTCGCGATCGTGCTGGGCATCGGCGGCGTCGGCGGCCTGTGCGGGGCGCTCGTGGGCGGCTGGGTCCAGCGCCGTGCACGGCAGCGCACGCTGCTGATCGCCGGGGCCGTCGCCTGGGCGGTGCTGATCGGCGCCATGGGATTCACCCGCGAACCCGTGCTGCTCGGCGCGCTGTACGCGGGCACCGGATTCGTGGGCGCCGTGTTCAACGTGGCCGCCGCCGTCTACCAGGTGCGCACCACCCCCGACGCGCTCCAGGGGCGGGTCGCCGCCGCCGCGGGGCTCGTCGGCTCGGGGACCAACGCACTCGGCTCGTTCGCGGGAGGCCTGCTCCTCGCTGCCTGGGGTGCCCTCCCCACCGTCCGCGCGATCGCCATCGCCATGGCCGTACTGGCCCTGCTCGCCGCAGTGGCACCGGACCTGAAGGGAGAGCTCCCCGATGACGGGACCGACACCGACGCGGTCGGGTGACCGGCTCGTGCGGGACGACCCATGGCTGCGGAGTTACCGCCCCGCCTCCGGCCGCGCGCCCCGGATCCGCCTCGTGTGCTTCCCGCACGCGGGCGGCAACGCCCAGCTCTTCCACGGCTGGCCCGCCCGCCTTCCGGACGACGTGGAACTGCTCGCCGTCCGCTGTCCGGGCCGCCAGGAGCGGCTGACCGAGCCCTTCGTCGAGGACATGGCCACCCTCGCCGACGCGGTCACCGCCGCGCTGCTGCCCCATCTGGACCGGCCCGTCGCCCTGTTCGGGCACAGCATGGGCTCGTCCGTCGCCTATGAGACCGCCCTCCGGCTGGAACACCGGCACGGGGTCGTCCCCCGGCGCCTGGTGGTCTCCGCCCGCTCCGCGCCGCACCGTTCCCGGCCCACCGGCCTGCACCTGCGCGGCGACGACGAACTGGTCGCCGGTGTACGCCGACTGGGCTCGCTGGGCTCGGAGGCGTACGACATCCCTGAACTGCGCGAACTGCTGCTGCCCGTGCTGCGCGCCGACTACCGGCTCATCGAGAGCTACCGTCCCGCGTCACCGCCCGTGCCGACCCGGGCCCCGATCACCGCCTGTCTCGGGCTCGGCGACCCGGGCTGCGACCCCGACGACGTACAGGCCTGGTCCGAGCTGACGCGCGCCCAGGACTTCGCCCTGCGTACCTACCCGGGCGATCACTTCTACCTCGCCGCACGCGAGGCCGAACTGGTCGCCGACATCACCAAGGACCTGGAGGCATGAACCATGACGGAGACGGACATCTGGACGCCGCTCGAGATCGAGTCCGAAGGCGTCGGTGGCGACGACGAACTGATCGGCCGGCTCGACGACATGGGGCCGGGGGAGCTCACCCGGGTGCTGACGGAGGAGAAGGGCCTCGTGTTCAGGGGGTTCGAGGCCGCTCCCGACCGCCTTGACGAAGTGCTCGGCCGGCTGCTGCCGAACCGGCTCGCCTACGTGCACGGCAACTCGCCCCGCACCAAGGTCGGCAGCAACGTCTACACCTCCACCGAGTATCCGCAGGAGTTCACCATCTCCATGCACAACGAGATGAGCTACGCCCACTCCTGGCCGGCCCGCCTCGCCTTCTACTGCCAGATCCAGCCGGGCGGCGGCGGTGCCACCCCCGTCGTCGACGCCGCGCTGTGGCTGGAGTCCCTGGACGCCGAGGTGCGCGAGGCCTTCGCTGGCGGGGTGCGCTACGTGCAGAACCTGCACGACGGCTACGGCCTCGGCAAGAGCTGGCAGGACACCTTCGAGACGACCAGCCGCGAGGAGGTGGAGGCGTTCCTCAAGCCGACCGGAGCCGACTGGGAGTGGAAGTCCGACGGAAGCATCCGTGTCTCCTCGGTACGTCCGGCCACCACCAGGCACCCGGTCACCGGCGCCGAGGTGTGGTTCAACCAGGCCGATCAGTGGCACCCCGCCGGCCTCGGCGACGACACGGCGTCCGCCCTGGCGCAGATCCTGCCCGAGGACGAACTGCCGCAGAACGTCACCTTCGCCGACGGGAGCCCCATTCCCGCCGGGTACGTCGCCCAGATCCGCGACCGCGGCCTGGAGCACGCCGTCGACGTCGACTGGCGCACCGGCGACCTGCTGCTGATCGACAACGTCCTGCTCGCCCACGGGCGCCGCCCGTTCACCGGAGACCGCCGGATCCTCGTCGCGATGTCGGACTGAGGCGATGACCGCCGCATACGGACTGCTCAGGGACCGTGCCGCGGTCCACATCTGGCGCGGCCGGGCCGCCGACGAACCCGGGACAGGTGACACCGGCCTGCTGTCGGACGAGGAGGAGCGGAAGGTCCGGCGCCTGCCCGCCGCGGCGGCGGTGTGTTACGCGACCGCGCACACGGCGTTGCGCCGGGTGCTGTCCGAGTACCTCGGTGTGCCGCCGCGCGACGTGGTGCTCGGCAGGCACCCTTGTCCGCGCTGCGCCCGTCCGGAGCACGGTCGGCCGCGGATCGACTGGCCGCCCACCGACCTGGACTTCAGCCTCTCGCGGTGCGGTCCGCACTGGCTGCTCGCCGTGGCGGCCGGGTGTCCGGTGGGTGTGGACATGGAGGACGACCGCCGGCTCGACGTCGACGGCGCCTCCTCGTTCGTGATGAGCGCCTCCGAACTCGCTCATATCGGTTCCGCTCCCGACGACACCGCGCGCAGACGTGCCTTCTTCCGCTGCTGGACGCGGAAGGAGGCGGTGGTCAAGGCGATCGGCGTCGGCATCGCCACGGACCTCCGCGAGGTCGACGTACAACCCGCCGAGGACGGTCCGGTGCTGGTCCCCCGGGCGGAGGGCCCCGGCCCCTGGCTGGTGCAGGACCTGCCGATGCCCGACAGGGTGTTCGCGGCGCTGGCGCGAGAGGCGGCGGACCCGGCCGGGCCCGCGGTGTTCCGTCGATACGAGGAACTCGCGGCAGGCACAGCAGGCACAGCAGGCACAGCAGGTCCTGTGCAGACGAGAGAGGTATTGGTCCGATGACCGCCATCGAGTACACCGGACAGTCGGGCACCCCGGTCCACGAATTCATCCGCGCCCACCGCGAGAAACTGCGGACGGTCCTCGGCGAGCGCGGGGCGATCCTGCTGCGCGGCTTCGAGGTCGGCGGTGTTGACGGGTTCGACGCGGTGGTGCACGCGCTCTCCGGCAGCGCACCGCTGACCTACGCCGAGCGGTCCTCGCCGCGCTCCACGATCAAGGGGCAGGTCTACACGTCGACGGACTATCCCGCCGACGAGGAGATCTTTCTGCACAACGAGAACTCGTACCAGGCGGTGTGGCCCAACACGCTGTACTTCTACTGCATCGAGCCCGCCCACACCCGCGGCGCGACCCCGCTCGCGGACATCCGTGAGGTGTACCGGGCCATCGACCCGGCGGTGCGCGAGGAGTTCGCCCGGCGCGATGGCTGGCGTGTGGTGCGCAACTTCCACGCGGACTTCGGCGTGCCATGGGAGGAGACTTTCGGTACCCGTGACCGGGACACGGTCGTGGAGTACTGCCGGGACAAGGGCATCACGGCCGAGTGGCGCGTGGACGGCGGGCTGCGCACCACGGCGGTACGGCCGGCTGTGCGCACACACCCGGTCTCCGGCGAGGAGGTGTGGTTCAACCACGCCACCTTCTGGCACATCACCTCCCTGGCACCGGAGGTCGGTGAAGGGCTCAGGGAGATCTTCCCCGACGAGGACCTGCCGACCAACACCTACTTCGGTGACGGCGGCCCCATTCCTGACGAGACGGTCGCTCACCTGCGGGACGCCTATCGCTCGGCGGCGACCCGCTTCGACTGGCAGCGCGACGACGTGCTGATCGTCGACAACATGCTCGCCGCACACGGCCGGGAACCGTTCACCGGCCCCCGGAGGATCGCGGTGGCGATGGCCGAACTGTCCGGCCGGCCGACACCCGCAACGAACTGACGCACACCGACGGCCGGGACGCTCTCCAAGAGGCGTCCCGGCCGTCGGCGCTCCACGGCGCGGGCCACGGGGGTCGGATGCCGCGCGTCGCGGAGGTCGGCGCCGGCCGGGGCGGGGGAACGTACCGTCCGGCGCCGGGTCGGAAGGTCACTCCCGGATGCCCGCCAGTTCCACCGCCCGGCGGCGCAGAGCGATCGAGGCGGGGGCGACGGACGAGACCACGGCGAGCACCGCGCAGGTGCCCACGGCCACGCCGATGGCCGTCCAGGGAAGCTGGATCGTGGTCCACACCGACAGCAGGCCCAGGGCGCTCCACATGCCCGCCAGGTTGAGCACCGCGACCAGGAGTCCCAGCACTCCACCGACCGCCACGACCATCAGAGCCTCGGCGCCCACGAGTCGCAGCACCTGCCACCGGGTGGCTCCGGCCAGGCGCAGCACAGCCAGGTCGCGTACCCGGTCGGAGGTCGCCATGACCATGGTGTTGGCCAGGGAGATACCGGTGTAGAGGAGGGCGATGCCAAGCACCAGCAGGAAGCCCATTCGGGTCGTCTCGTTCGTCTCGGGGTAACTCGCCTGCACCCACTGCTCCTTGGTGAAGACCTGCCCGCCCGAGGTGCGCACCTCGGCACGCAGCCCCGCGGCCACGGCGCCCGCGTCGGCGCCGTCGGTGAGGGCGACGTCGACCCGGTCGACGCTCGCGCCCGCGGCGTTGCGCGGGGTGACGTAGACGCCGTTGTTGCCGGTGCCGGTGGTCATCACCGCGGCGATCCGCAGTGTTTTCCGAGTGCCGTCTCCGAGCCACACCCGCACGTGCTCTCCCACGGTGTGCTGCTGCCATTCCTCGTTGACGATGATCGAGTCGTCGTTGAGATCGCCGGCTTCTCCGGAGGCGATCGGCAGGTTTGTGGTGGCGGCCAACGGGCCGGGATCGGCGGAGCGAGCCTCGTCCTTGATGAGCGCCACGCCATCCTCCATGACGTAGACGGCGCTCGACGAGGTCGCGGACACCTCGGCGCCGGGCACCTTGCGCAAATCGCGCAGCGTCGCCGCGTCGAAGCCGCCGCTCGCCGGAGTGATGACGAAGGCGGCAGCCGTCTGCTCGCGGGTCTCCGTGGCCTTCGCCTCGTTCAGCGTCGCGGTGGCCCCGAGCAGGGAGCCCGTGAGGGCGACCGTGACCAGGACGGGCGCGGCGATCGCGGCGGTGCGCCGGACCCCGGCGGCGGCGTTCTCCCGCACCAGCATGCCGCCGGCACCCGGCAACTGGGCCGGAAGCCATGCGATCAGCCGGGTCAACGGCCGCACCACGACGGGCGCGAGCAGTGCCACCGCGGTGATCAGCAGCATCGGGCGGCTCACGTAGGTCTTGCGGTGCAACAGGTCACCTGGGTCGCTGAACAGGGCCAGGCCCAGTGTCACGGCGGCGGTCAGCAGCAGGGCAGCGCCGGACAGCCAGCGGCCCCAGGTCATCGGGTTGGTGTCCACGGACGCCTCGCGCAACGCCTGGGTGGGGCCGGTGCGGCCCGCTCGCCAGGACGCGGCCACCACGCCGCACAGCGCGACGAGCAGGCCGGTTGCGAAGGCCGTGTAGTACGGCCAGGTGGCGGCACCGATGGTGAACCAGTTCGGGGCGAGTCCGCCGTCAACGACCCAGGCGGCGAGCCGGGGTGCCCCGTAGGCGCCGAGCACGCAGCCGGCGGCAGAGGCGAGCACGCCGACCGAGAGGGCCTCGACGAAGACCATCCGGCGGATCTGCCCCGGGGTCGCCCCTGCCGTGCGCAGCAGCCCGAACTCCCGGCGCCGCTGGGCGACCGAGAAGGCGAAGGTGGACGCCACCACGAACACCGACACGAAGGTGGTGACACCGCCCGCGGTGCCGAACATGGCGTTCATCGCGGTGAGGGCCTCGCTGTCCCGGTCGGGGTCGGCGTCGGCGTAGCGGCGCGCGTCACCGGTGAGGACCTGGACACCTGGGCTGCCGCTCACCGCCGTACGCACGGCCGCCGTGTCTGCGTCCACGACCAGCTGAGTACTGTTCGGCCACAGTTGGGCCGCGCGTGCGTCGGTGTAGAACACGACGTTCTCGAAGCCGCGCCCGGTGACGGTTCCGACCACGCGTACGGCGCCACGATCGGTCTGTACCCGCTCACCCGGCTGCACCCAGTCGCCGCTGACGACGACCTCGTCGGCGGCGCGGGGGGCGCGTCCTTCGTCGATCTCGTACGGGGCGAAGACGGCCGTGGACCAGGGGTGGCCCACCAGATCGCCGGGGCCGCCCTGTGCCCGTACGGCGAACGACCGGTCCTCGATGACGGTGCCGAGCTTCTTGAGCTTCACGACGGCGGCGGCGGGCACGGCGCGCGGCTGGGCGAGCTTCTGCACCCGGTCACCGATCGAGCTGGACACGCGCAGCGTGTCCGCTCCCTTCACCACGACGGGCGCCGCGGCGAACCGCTCCGGCTTCCGGTCGGGCGCGTGCAGCGACGAGGCGAGGGCCAGACCCATGACGGCGATCAGCGCGACACCGAGCGAGAGCGCGACGAAGCTGCCGACGAAGGTGATCCAGCGGCTGCGCAGGGTGTGCAGGGCGACACTCAGCACGGCGCGGCCTCCAGCTTGGTCATACGAGTGGCGATGTCGTCGGCACTCGCCCCGACCATCTCGCCGTTGACCCGTCCGTCGACGAGGAAGACGATGCGGTCGGCGTACGAGGCGGAGACCGGGTCGTGCGTGACCATGATGACCGTCTGGCCGTCGGCGTCGACCATGCCGCGCAGCAGCTTCAGCACCTCACGACCGGTCTGCGAGTCGAGGGCACCGGTCGGCTCGTCGCCGAAGAGCACCTCGGGGCGGGTGATCAGGGCACGGGCGAGGGCGACGCGCTGCTGCTGGCCGCCGGACATCTCCGTCGGCCGGTGTCGTGCCCGGTCACCGAGGCCGACCTGCTCGAGCACCTCGCGCACCTGGGCCCTGGCCGGGCGGCGGCCCGCGAGCCGCAGGGGCAGCGCCACGTTCTGCTCGGCGGTCAGGGACGGCAAGAGGTTGAACGACTGGAAGACGAACCCGATGCGTTCGCGTCGCAGAAGGGTCAGCTTGGTCTCGTTCAGCTTCGTCAGGTCGGTCCCGCCCACGACGACCGATCCCGATGTGGGGCGGTCCAGCCCGGCGGCGCACTGCAGCAGGGTCGACTTGCCGGAGCCGGAGGGGCCCATGACGGCGGTGAACGTGCCCTCCGGGAAGGAGAGCGAGACCTTGTCGAGCGCCGTCACCGCGCTGTCACCTGACCCGTACCGCCTGGTGACGGAGCGCAACTGGATGGCGTCCTTGTTCATCTGTCCCCACTGTTCGATGTCGGTCCTCCCGCACACCGGGCGGGACGGAATCGTTCAAAACGGTGCCTGCACGGCGTGTGGCAGGTAACTGCAATGGCAGCAAGCTGCGTGCCCCGACGGGCGGTTCGGGTTTTCGACGTTCTGCGGACTCAGCCGGGCCCCGCAGGCCCTATGACGTACCCGATCAGGACGAACGCCGGTGCCCACACGGCGCTGCTGACCACGGACCAGAGGAGATAGCGCCGCAGTGGCATGCCGGTCGCCCCGCACAGGGTGGGCACGAGCGTGCGCAGGACCGCGGTGAAGCGTCCGACGAACACCGCGCAGCCGCCGCGCCGTTCGATCAGACCGAGAGCCCGCTCGGCGTACCTGCCCCGGCGTGTCGGGCCCCGCAGGGGAGCCAGGACCCGTGCCCGCCAGCGGCGCCCGATCGCGTACCCGACGATATTGCCCAGGACCGCGCCGGCGACCGCGGCGAGCAACGTGGCCTCGATGGTGATGACGCCGCTCCAGGCGAGCGCGCCGCCGAGGACCACGGCCGTCTGCCCCGGCAGCAGCGCACCCACCATCGGCAGCGCCGCTTCCAGCGCGGGCAGAAGCAGCACCGCGCAGAGGACGCCGGAGCTCCCGTAGGCCCCCATGTGCTCTGCCAGCCATCCCGTCATCAGGGCGCCGCCTCTCTCGTTCGCTCGGTGACTCCACGAAACCGCGTGGAGGCATCGCGGCGCAGTGCGGCAGAAGCGAGACTTGGGGTATGGCCAGCCCTACCCGCGCCGCTCCGCTCAGCTCGCCCTGGTCAGCCGGGAGTCGGCGAGGCACCCGTGCGGGCCTGCGGCGACGAGCCGCATCAGCTCGTGGAAGCGGTACCGGGGCCTGCCCTCCGTGTCGATGCCGGCCATCTCCAGCACCGCCCCTTCGACCAGCCGCTCCAGGAGTTCCTCGGCGTTCTCCTCGGACAGACCGGACTCCAGTGCGACGGCTGCCGTGGTGAACGTGCCGCTCTCCCTCGGGGCCAGAGCCCGAACCAACTCCTGCTCGACCGCGGGAAGTTGTCGCAGCGCCGAGTCCAGGCTCCGGCGTACGTCCCCGCCGCCGATGCGCAACTCCTCGATGCGCAGCGCTGGATCGGACAGGCGCCGGGCGAGGCGGGCCGCGGGCCAGTGGGGCCGGGTGGCCAGTCGGTCGGCGGCTGCCCGCAGCGCGAGCGGCAGACCCGCGCATGCCTCGGAGATGACGTTGACGGCCTCGGGCTCGCCGAGGATCCGTGACCTTCCGGCCATCGAGGTGAGCAGGGCGAGCGACTCCGCGGTCCCCATCGGTTCGAGCACGACGGTACGGAAGCCGGGCAGCGCGGGGAGCCTGCTGCGGCTCGTGACGAGGACGGCGGCGTCGGCCGTGGGCGGAAGCAAGGCGTCGATGCGGAGTTCGTTCGATGCGTCGTCCAGCAGGATCAGCAGTCGACGCCCCGCCGTCCAGGTGCGGTAGCGGCGGATCAGGTCGTCCAGCTGCTCGGGTCCGCTGCCGGACGCCGAGGTGTCGTCACCGGCTTCGCCGAGCGCCCGCAGCAGTTGCCTGAGAACGGTGGCGCAATCCTTCGCCGTGCCGTCCTCATGGCGCAGCTGGACATGGAGCAGGCCGTCGGGGAACTCGTGAGCCACGGCGTGTGCGGCCTGGACGGCGAGTGTGGTCTTGCCGACCCCCGCCATGCCGGCGATCAGCATCCGTCGCGCCCGGAACCCGTCGCGACGATGGCCGGGGGCGGCTGCCAACCGCGCGCACAGCTCCGCCAGCTCGTTCTCCCTGCCGGTGAAGTCGGCTATGGCGGGCGGCACCATGACGGGCGGCAGGGTCTTCGGCGACGTGCGGGAGACACGCGCCGGCCCCGGGTGTGACAGCTGGCTCAACTCCCCGCCGAGCACCGCCTGATGGATGGCCCTCAGATCCGGACCGGGGTCCACGCCGAGTTCCTCGGCGAGTGCCTCACGGCCCTCCTGGAACGCCTGCAGCGCCTCGGCCTGCCGCCCACACCGGTACAAAGCCGTCATCAACTGGACCCGGAGCCGCTCCCGCAGCGGGAACTTGGCGACGAGACCGATGAGTTCGGGGACGAGCGGCTCATGCCGGCCGAGTTCCAGGTCGGCCTCCATACGGTGTTCAAGCGTGCTTGTCCGAGCCTCCTCCAGTTGTGGGAGTTCCACCTCCGCGAGATACGGCGTCACATTGGACAGCGCCGGACCATGCCACAGACTGAGCGCGCTCGTGAACGCACCGGCCGCCTCCTCGAAGCGACGCTCCTCCAGCGCCTTGCGGCCGAGCCGGTCCAGACGCTCGAAATCGAGCACGTCGATCCGTGCACCGGCGGCAGTCAGTTGGTAGCCGGGCTGTCGGCGGACCAGGTCGACGCCAGGCCCCAGAAGTTTCCGCAGTCGCGATATGTATGTGTAGATCTGCGCGTTCATCGTGGCGGGCGGGTCCCATCCCCACAGCAGTTCGCTCAGTTGTCCGTCGCTCACCACCCGGCCGCGGGCGAGCAGCAGCACGGCCAGCACCGTGTGCACCTTGGAGCCCGAAAGCGCGATGCGCCGTGCTCCGTCTCTCGCCTCCACCGGACCGAGAAGCCGGAATTCCATGAGTCATCCCCCACCTCGTGCCGCCGTGCCGCGTGGGCGACCCGGCCGGCGCGGAACGCCGAAGCGTCGTTCTCCGGCCAATGCTCACGCCGCAGGTTGGCGGAATTGCTGCTTCGATACGGCAGCAAGCTGCGGTGGCAGAACCCTGCAGGGAAGCGACCGTGACCTGCCGCCATACCACCGGGGGTAGGGCTGGCCATACCCCCGGACCACCCCCTGGACCGATGGCACCGGCCGGGCCGCACCTTCTACGCTGACGGAATGCACCCTCGGAACGTGTGGCAGGCCATGGCCACGCCGGGCTTCCTGCTCTCGCCGTGGCCATGGCGGTCGGTCGCCTACCTGCTCACCGGCGTGCTGTCCGGCGTTGTCGCTCTCGTGGGGATCGTGGGCATGGCGGTGGTCGGCGGTGTCCTCGCCATCGTGCTCGTGGGGCTTCCCCTCCTCGTCGTCGTGGCCCTCACCGGAATCCCGGTGGCGTGGGCGGAGCGGCACAGGCTGCGCCTGATCGACCATGACCCGGTCGCCGACCGGCACCAGGTGCCGGCCGCCAAAGGGCTGTGGCCGTGGCTGGCGACGCGACTGAGGGAACAGACGACCTGGCGAGAACTCGGATACGCGCTGGTGTTCGCCGGGTTGTTGTGGCCGGTCGACGCTTTCGCGATCACGGTCGGTCTGCTCTTCCCATTGGCGATGATCGCGACCCCGCTCGTGATGGCGACAGTCGGTGACGGCCAAGAGACCAAGGTGCTCAAGGTCTGGATGGTCACCACGTGGCCTACGGCCTTCGGGATCGCCGTACTCGGGCTGGTCCTCCTGGTCCTGGGCAGTTATGCCCTGGGGGCCGCGGCCGGTGCCCGGGCAGAGCTGACGCGTCTGCTGATCGCGCCGCGTGAGAGCGATCTGGGGGCGAAGGTCGTGGAACTGACGCGCTCGCGGTTCCGGTTGGTCGATGCCTTCGAGGCGGAGCGGCGACGCATCGAGCGCGATTTGCACGACGGGGCGCAGCAACGGCTGGTGGCACTGACGATGACACTCGGCCTGGCCCGCCTGGACGTGCCGCCCGGGCCGCTGGCCGACCAACTGGCCAAGGCTCACGCGGAGGCGGGCAAGGCGCTCGCGGAGCTCCGGGAACTCATCCACGGCATCCATCCCAAGGTCCTGGCGGACTACGGTCTCCAGGCGGCGGTCGCTGACGCGGCGGACCGCTCCGCGGTTCCCGTGGACGTCGACC
Source organism: Streptomyces lacrimifluminis (assembly GCF_014646095.1). Classification (GTDB taxonomy): domain Bacteria; phylum Actinomycetota; class Actinomycetes; order Streptomycetales; family Streptomycetaceae; genus Streptomyces; species Streptomyces lacrimifluminis. The sequence goes on from NZ_BMMU01000024.1 coordinate 14,835, forward strand.
TGGAGCTGTCCGGGCGGCTGCCCCAGGCGGTCGAGGCTGCCGCGTACTTCGTCGTCTGCGAAGCCCTCGCCAACATTGCCAAGCACAGCGGGGCCAACTCCGCGGAGGTGGCCGGGGGGTACCGCGACGGACTTCTGTTCCTGCAGGTGTCCGACGACGGCCGAGGCGGCGCGGTTGCGGGGACCGGCAGCGGGCTGACCGGACTCGCGGACCGGGTGTCGGTGCTGGATGGCAGACTTTCTCTGTCCAGTCCACCGGGCGGACCGACCCTGTTGTGTGTGGAGTTTCCTTGCGAATTGACAGACCGCTCCGCGTAGTACTGGCCGAGGACAGCGTGTTGCTGCGGGAAGGACTCATCAGTCTGCTCACCCGCTGCGGCCACGAGGTGGTCGCGGCTGTCGGTGATGCCGTGGCACTGGTCGCAGCGGTCGAGGAGCACGCCCCCGACATCGTCGTGACCGACGTCCGTATGCCCCCGGCTTTCCAGGACGAAGGACTGCACGCGGCGCTACAACTGCGCGAGAAGCGGCCCGCACTTCCCGTTCTGGTGCTTAGTCAGTACGTGCAGCGGACGTACGCGTCCGAACTGCTGGATTCCGGCGACGGCACGGGCGTCGGTTACCTGCTGAAGGACCGGGTCGGCCAGGTCGAGGAGTTCATGGACGCCCTGGGTGAAGTCGCCGACGGAGGCACGGTCGTCGACTCCGAAGTCGTACGCCAACTGCTGCGCCGTCGCCGCGATCCGCTGGAGCGGCTCACACCGCGCGAGCGGGAGGTACTGGCCTTGATCGCGGAAGGCAAGTCGAACGGGGCGATCGCCCGCGAACTGGTGGTGTCCGAGGCGGCCGTCGGCAAGCACATCAGCAGCATCCTCACCAAGCTGGACCTGCCACCCGCGAACGAAACCCATCGCAGGGTGCTGGCAGTCCTCGCCTACCTGCGGGCATGAGCCGAGGCCTGGTCCCCGCCCCGACCCCGTGCGGCCATCCTCCGCGCCCACGATACGCAGGATGCGGCACCGGGCATGGCGGGCCAGGTGGGCTGGGAGATGGTGAGGGTGCGGGGGCGTCGTGTCCGGCTCGGCGTCTTCGTGGCCGTCCTGGTAGTACGGGGCGAGCAGGCGCGGCAAGGTGCGCACGAGCACGGGCAGCCCGCAGTGGCAGGTCACTGACGGGCACGACACCGCGGAGACCGCGGTGGACGCGACGACGCAGACGATCACGCGGCGGCTCGACCCGTTCGGCAACGCCCGGGGTACGCAGTCGAGTTCGGGTTCGTGGCTGGGTGACAAGGGCTTCGTGAGCGGTGTGCAGGACTTGGTGACGGGTCTGGCGCACCTGGGGGCGAGGGAGTACGACTCGACGACCGGCCGGTTCGTGTCGGACGATCCGGTCCTGGAGTTGACGGACGCCCAGCAGATCGACGGGTACACGTACGCGGCGGACAACCCGGTCTCGGGCAGCGATCCGACGGGTATGGACGACTGGTACAACGACCCGACGATGAACACGTGCGCCATCGACTGCGGCAGCGCACCCGCACCGGCGACGACCACGGCGACCGCATCCTCCGCGTCCTCGTCTTCCTCGCACAGCGGAGGCGGTGGTGGCGGTGGTGGCGCGGAGACGGGGACGCCACGGTGCCGACCGGGACGTGGGTGAAGTTCTACGTCGAGGACGGGAAGAAACTCAAGGACTCCATCGGTTTCGCCGATCAGACTGAGTGACGCCCTGGAACCGAACATGTGTGCGTGCCGCGTTGCGATCTGCCGCGAGCATATGACCCCAGGAGGTGAGCGATGGCGTACTACAAGGATCTCAGCCCGTACGAGTACTCGGACGACGCGGACGAGACGGTTGAGGGCGCGGGCTCTGACGCGGCCTTGTTGAACGTGGGGTGGCTCGCCGAGGGGCACGAGTTCCCGCGGGGCGACGTCCCGGAGAGATTCGTGGAAGACCTCCTGGAGTTGGCCAGGGACACGGTGAACGTCTACCGGGGCATGCACTTCTGCGACTTCTGCCCGACTTTCCAGGAAGCGCGGAAGAACGTCAGGTTTCGCGATGTGTTCATCGGCAGCGGAGAGGTCCATGTGCGGCGCGGCGAAGGTCGTGTGTACGCCGCCCCGGCGCTGGTCGTGCACTACGTGGCGGACCACGCATACCAGCCGCCGCGGGAATTCGTCGACGCGGTACTGGCTACGGGGGTGGGAAAGTGACGGGCGTACGCGCGGAACGCCGTTCCGCCGGCACCGAGAGCATGCTGGACATGGATCCGGCGTCGTAGGGTCTCTCCGGCGGCGGCCGGAACCGCGAGGTGTGAGCGCTGCTGGCCCGGCTGTGCCTGCCCGTCAGCCGTTCTTGCCCATGGCGTTGCGGACGGCGTCCCTGGTGCGGTCGACGAGGGCGGCGACCGGGCCGAGCGCCATGTTCGCCGTTGTCGATTCGACACCGGGGTGCGGGCGGGTCGGCGCCATCGCCTCGGCGGCCTTGACCGCCTTCGCCATGGCGGCGAGGTTGGTGACGTCGGTGCTGCGGCGGATGTGGGTGAACTCGTAGCGTTCCTCGGCCCGCGCGTGCTCCTGGACGTCCTTGCGCAGCTTCATGAGCTGGGGCATGAACTTCGGGTCGCCGGTGTCGAGGTCGTCGAGAGCGGCCAGGGTCTCCTTGGCCGCCCTTTCCTCGGCGAGCCGGTCCTCGACGACCTGCGCACCGCCGGGCATGGCCCGCCGGGCGAAGGGGTGGACGATTTCCTCCTCGGCGGTCTCGTGCACGGCAAGCAGCCGTACAAGACGCCGGAATGCGTCACGGCGCTCGTCGCCGGTGCTCGACTCGACCTCGTCGAAGAGGTTGCGGATGTCGCCGTGCTGCCGTATCAACAACGCCACGACATCGAGGTCCTGGGCTCCGTCGTCACCGGCCTGCGGGGTCTCAAGATCGGTCATCGCCGGTCCCCTTACTTCTCGCGCAGGTCGGGGTCGGGGTGCTCGCCCTCGGACTCGATGCGGTACTCGCGGCCGAACATCGCCTCGTGCTCCGCCATGACCCGGTCGCTGGGCGGTTCCTCGCCGCCGTGGATCTGCTCCTGCATCTGTTCGAACCGCTCGTGCTGCTCACGCACATAGCCGGCGCCGAGCGTGGTCAGGTCCATCTGAGTGTCCAGCAGTTCGCGCAGATACTGCTTGTTCGGCTCGAAGGTGAGCACGTTCGGCAGCTCGGGCGCCAGCACCTCCTGCGGCTCGCGCCCGTCATGACGGCGCATCAGGTCACAGGCGATGTGCAGGTGCTCCAGCTCCATGTTCAGGTGCAGCTCCCAGATGGCCTTGACCCTGGGGTCGCTCTCCTGCTCCATGAAGGAGTAGTAGAGGTAGCACTCGTTGTACTCGTGGTTGACGAGCTGCTCCCACCACGTCTCGCCCGGGTCGACCAGCGACTCGTAGTGGGTGACGTGCTCCTCCTCGATCAGCCCGATCTCCTGGTAGAGCTGGCGGGCGATCGGCTCCATGTAGGTGGGGCCCGTGTTCATGTAGAAGTTCATGGTCTGCTGCTCCGCCGACAGGATCGTCAGGGCGTGCAGCTTCGACAGCGGGTTCGTCTCGTCCTTCGTGTACGGATCGCGCACGTTGTCGACCGGGTCGCGGTGGTGGAACCTGGTCGGCCGTCCCGGCATGACCTCGGTCAGTCCGTCGACGATGGACTCCGCCTTGCGGTGTTCGATCATCTCGTACAGGTTGGCGTACCGGTACAGATGGTCGAAGTCCTCGAGCACCCCGAACTGATACGCCTGCTTCAGATACGGGTCCGGCTCCATCCGCGCCACCCAGGCCGTCAGGTCCACCGCGACCTGCTCGTAGGCGATCGTCGTCTCCAGCACCGAGGACACGCCGGGCAGCAGCCAGTTCACCACCTTCTGCTGCTGCGCCTCGATGTAACGGGTCCGCGCGAGCTGCCGCTTCACCTCGGGATCGACGGTGTTGCGGGCGAGCTGGTGGCTGAACAAGATGGCCTCCACCTCGATCCCGTTCATCGTGATGATGCGACACCGGGTGTACGGGTCGCAGTGGTCGGGATCGATCGGCTTCACGTTCAGCTCGCGCCAGCTGCGCAGCTGGCGGTCCAGCGGGATACCCCGCTGCTCAAGTGGATTGAAGGTCATGGCAGAGGACTCCTCGTGACTGGCCGGGTGGGCGGGGTACCCCTGTCGCACTACCGCATGCACGCCACAGGGCGGTGTCGCCATGTTTTGGCCCTGGGGTTCCCGCGGCCACCGCCCACGCCCGAACGGCTGAACCAGCCCTCCCTTCGAACACCTGGATGGGCTGTTCGGTCGCACCCGCGGTGCGAGATGAGCACCAGGGTCGGACAGCACCCGGAGTCGGTCGTGAAGGGGGGACATCGGTCTTCCCCTGGCCGTCACTCGGAGACCGTGCGTGGTTGGTGCCGGACGGCACCACGTGGAGCGCCGATGACCCGCCTGCGGAGAAAGTCACATACTTTCATCCGCTATATGGGGTTTTGTGCAGTTCTGGCGGGTACCCGTCACTCCCTGGGTCACGCGAAGCGTGGACCCCTGACGCGGGAGGCGAGCATGACCGACCAGACTCACACCACTATGGAGTCGCACCCGGACATGGCGGAGATGCGGGAGCGCCACGCCCGGGCCGAGCGGGCGGCGTCGACCCAGCGAGGGCAGGCCGTCGAGGCACTGGCCATGGTGACCGGCCTGTATCTGGCCGCATCGCCCTGGATCGCGGGCTTCAACGGTTTCACCACCCTGGCCGTGAACAACCTCATCACCGGTATCGCCTACGCGCTGCTGCTGAGCGGCTTCGGCCACGCCTACGAGCGCACGCACGCCAGGGCGTGGGCAGCCGCGATGCTCGGAGCGTGGACCATCGTCGCGCCGTGGGTGGTGGCAGGGAACGTGGACACCACGCGCAGCGTCGTCAACAACGTCATCGTCGGCATCGTCGCACTGGTGCTCGCTCTGGCCGCCGCCGCGGCGGCGAAGGAGACCGACAGGAGCAGGAGCACCCGCTCCGCCCGGAGGCCCGGCTGACGTGAGTCTCCGGACCCTGGATCATTCGCCGTAGCGCCGTGCAGCGGCTCTGCTGGGGCTCTGGGCATCTCGTCGAGTAGTTGCCCAGCGCCCCATCGTGGAATGGTCTTCCGCGTCCTCAGCCTTCGGCGCCGGTGGCGTCGTGGGCCGCTCCCACCGGCTTCGATCAAGCGAGTCCACAGCGCCCAGGGCTCGGACGGCCAGTGGTGTGTCCGGCGGTGTCACCGGACACACCAGACCCGTCGTGGTACTCGATCGTGTCAAAAGTCGGCACTCCGGTACTCGTCGGAGGCGGGCCGCTCCACCTGACGCCAAAGCGGCCAGGCCAGACGGACCAGGCCAGACAGGACGGCTGATCGGCAGAGCCTCGTCGGTTGGACCCTGAGCCAGGAGGAAGCCTCGGGGCAGGTTCAGGACAGGGTGCCCTGTTCACAGACCCGGCGGGCGACCTCGCGGAGCTTGATGTTCTTCTTCTGTGAATAGCGGCGCAGCACGTCGAACGCCTGTTCTTCGGTGATGTGGTGGCGGCCCATGAGGATGCCCATGGCCTCGCCGATGAGGTGGCGGGTGGCGACGGCGTGCTCCATTTGGGCATGGGTGCGGGCGCTGGAGAAGGCGATGGCCGCGTGGGAGGCCAGGAGCAGCCCGGCCAGCTCGCTGTCCTCGGTGAACGCCCCGGCTTCATGGGAGTAGAAGTTCAGCGCGCCGAGGTCTTCGTCGTCGGTGAACAACAGAAAGCCCATCATGCTGCCCACGCCGAGCGCGCTGGCCCGGGGGGCGTAGCCGGGCCAGCGCTGGTAGTCGTTGGTGAGGTTGGAGATACGGAAGACCCGCTGCCCGCGCGCGCTGTGGGCGGCGTCGAAGCACGGCCCTTCGCCCAGCTGCTGTTGCAGCTGATCGCTGTCGGTGACTAGTTGGTGGGTGGGGGCGAGGCTCTCCACCTTCATGTCATGCAGGATGAGGATGCCTGCCGCGTCACAGCCGTCGACCAGTTCGGTGGCGGCCGTGGTGATCCGCTGGAGTGTGGCGTCCACCGAGTCCTGCGCCAGGAGATCCCGCGCCATCGACGTCATCTGCTGGGCGAACCATCCCCAGTCCACTTGGTCCTCCACTTCTCGTTCCGCCTGGACAGACCTCATACCCAGCCTTCCACGCGAGCCTCGCGGCGAAGCGGAACGGATACGGGCGGCAGACGACCCGGTGACGCGTTCTGGGCACGTCGGCGTCATGCTCCTGAGAGGGCTTGCTGAGGGGAGGGACCGCTGAGTGCGGATGCCGGTTGCGGTGTCCGACGTATGCGCGGCAGGTGCCGGCATCGCCATCTCTCGGACGTCGGTTCAAGGGACGACGACACGGCTTGCGGCATGTGCAGGCTTCGTTCGCCCTCGCCCTCGCCCTCGCCCTCGCCCTGAGCAGGCATGGCGGGTACTCGTGACCGTCTCGCGCACAGCAAAACACAACTGCGCGTGATCGCCGAATCACCCCTGCTGAGGCCCCCTGGCCAGCCGCTGCCGGGCCTCTCGCCGGTCGCCTGGCCGTAGCCGTAGCCGTAGCCGTAGCCGTGGTCGTGCAAGCGCACAGCGCCCCAGCACGCTGGAGAACCCTGCCCGACGTGCCATGGGCATCAGTGCGCCCGCCCTCAACCAGGCTTCCGCGCGGGGACGATGACGGCCGGGTTCATGCTGTGGCTGACCAGTGCGTGGACGGTTTCGGCGAGGCTGACCCGGTGGTGGCTCGTGTAGTCGGTCAGGAGCTGCCCGGCTTGTGCGATGGTCACACCCGCGTACTCGGCGATCATGCCTTTGGCGATCTCCAGGATGGCCTTGACGGAGATGGCGCTCTGTACGCGGGTGATGACGTCGTCGCTTCGGGCCGGTTCGGTGGACCAGTGCATCAGGGCCAGCGCCGCGCAGTCCGCCAGTGCCTGCGCGAGGTGCACGTCGTCGTCGGGGAGGGCTCCGGCGTTGTTGTTCAGCAGGGTGAGGCCGCCCAGGGGACGGTCATGGAGACGGACCGGAACGGTCTGCAGCGACCGGTATCCGGCGTCGGTCATGGCGGTGACCAGTTCCGGCCAGTGGTCACGTTCGGCGGTGATGTCGGGGACGCTGTGGGCCACGCCGGTGCGGTAGCAGTCCATGCAGGGGCCGCTGCCGGTCTGCATCTGCAGCAACTCCACGAACGCGGCCTCGTCGCTGGTGGCGGCCATCGTTCGCAGACCGCCCCGCGCGTCAGCGACCATCACTGCCGCAGCGTCCACTGCCAGCAGTTCCGTACAGGCGCGTACCAGTCGGTTGAAAAGGTGCAGCGGATCGAACTCCGACGCATAGGTGTCCGCCAGGTCGACGAATGCCTTCGCCAACTGCCGTTCGCGGTTCATGCTCGCCTCCCCGGCGTTGTCGTCACACGTACTGCTTGCTCGTTCATTCACGGCGCATGTCCAGGGTGCGGTCGATGACGGCCCGCGCGATCTCCGTCGAGGTGCTGCCCTGGGCGAAGGCCCGGGCGCGGATGCGCAGGACGGCCTCTTCGGCAGTCACTCCGAGTTGCACCATGATCATTCCTGTGGCCTGGTGGATCTCGTCCCGATCGGACTCGACCCCCTCCAGCCACGTTACGACCCCTTGCGGGTCCGTAAAAGAGTGGTCGAGGGCTGTCACGGCCAGCGTGACGGCATCGGCGACCAGCAGCGACGTGCGCACATGATCCTTACTGAGCGAGCCGACGGTGTCCCGGTACAGGTCAAGGGTGCCCAGCGGCCGTCCGGCACCGGCCAGCGGAACGGAGAAAACGGCCTGCGCGCCTGCCTTGGTCGCCTGGACGGAAAAAAGTGGCCAGCGGCGGGCATCCGGAGGGCGGGTCAGATCCGTCGCGAACACCGGGGCGCGCAACCGGACCGCCTCCGTGCCCGGCCCCTCACCGAGCGTGTACTGGATTTCCGCGAGCTGCGCGGCCACGTCGTCACTCGCACAGAGGACGACCCCCGAGTCCGCGCCGTTGCCCTGAACCGACACCGACAGTCCCGAGACGTCCGGCAGGAGCTTCACACAGGCACGGCACAGTGCGTCGGGTACCTCGGCAGGTGGCAGCCCGCGCACGTTCTCGACAAGCTCGCGGGTGATGCGGGCCCGTCGGGCACGTGTCTCCTGTTCAGCGTCCCCGCTGCCGAACTCGTCATCATCGACCACCGCCCTCACCTCCCCACGGGCACACCATCATCGGCTTCATCGATACTGCCCTGTCGGCGGTGCTTCGTCCGACAGGCGGACGGCGGCGATCCCTTCGGCCGCCCACCTCGTCGGTCCCGCGGTCCCTCCGTCGGCCGCCCGCAGCCATGACGCTTCCTCTTCCTGCTGCTTCAGCTCCGCGATGAGCGGCTCGTCCGGGTGCTTCAGCTTGCTGGTTACCGCGGCCGAGTCCCCGTTCGCGGAGCGTGAAAACCCGACGCGGTCACAACCCTGTCATCCAAACAGCCAGTGCCGAACGGTCTGGGAGGACCACGCCCATCCACCACCCATTGGCCAGAAGCCAGGGACCACCGGAGGAGAGGGCTGTCGGGGCTGGGATACGAAGAAGACGTTTGTTCTGGCGTAATCGGTGCAGACGACAAACTGACACAGTCTTTATCTGAGGAAGCGGAGGAAACCATGGGCATCATCGCGTGGATCGTCATCGGCTTGCTCGCCGGCGTCATCGCCAAGGCCCTGATGCCGGGCAAGGACCCCGGCGGCATCATCATCACCATGCTCATCGGTATCGCCGGTGGTCTGCTCGGCGGCTGGCTCGGCAAGGTGATATTCGGCGTCGACTCCATCGACGGGTTCTTCGACATCTCGACCTGGATCGCCGCGATCGTCGGCTCCTTCATCCTGCTCGCCCTCTACCGCGTCGTCACCGGTAACCGGCATTCGAGCCGTCACGCATGACCCACTGAAGGCAACAGGCGTGTGACGCACGCACTGGACGGCTCCCCCCTGTTCGCAGGCCGGGAGCCGTCGGCCTGTCAGGAAGCAACAGGACATACGGGCTTGGGGCGACCTGGGCGAGGTTCGCGCGGACATACGGGTAGCGGCCCTCTTGGACCAACCGCCCCCGGCGGCGGACCGGCCACAGGGCTGACGAACGGAGAGCGGATGTCGGTCGACCTCGCCGGGTTCCTCGGTGTGGTGCTGGTCGCCTACCTCGTCCCGGGGCCGGACTTCCTCGTGGTGCTCCGGTCGGCGACCGAACATCCGTCGAAGGGCCGGGCCGCGGGGCTGGGCGCCCAGGCCGGGCTGTGCGTGCACATGCTCGCCGCCGCCACCGGGCTGTCGCTGATCGCCGTCCGATCCCCCATGGTCTACGACGCCATCAAACTGCTGGGCGCTGCCTACCTCGTCTACCTGGGGGTACGAACCGTGCTGGCAGCCCGGCGGGCGGTCCGTGAGCGGTCCGCCGGGCGGGCGGGGCCCACCGGCCCGGAGAGCGGCCCGGCGGCGGAGGCCCCCGCCGCGGCCGGCCCCGCCCGTGGCCGGTGGCGGTCCGGCTTCACGCAGGGCTTCCTCAGCAACGTGCTCAACCCCAAAGCGGCGCTGTTCTTCCTCAGCGTCCTGCCCCAGTTCGTCAACGGTGGCGGCGGATCGATGACCCGGCAGATCTTCTTCCTCGGTACCGTGGACGTCCTCATCGGCATCGTCTACTGGTTCGCCCTGGTCGCCGTCGCCTCGCGCCTACGGGTCCTCCTCGCCCGGCCAAAGTTCCGTCACCGCTGGGAGCTGACGACCGGATGGCTGTTCATCGGCATCGGCATCGGTGTCACCGCGATCGCCTGACACCTGAGACCCCCTTGTACGCCGACGCCGTCCAGGCCTGTACGCCGACACCGTCCGCGTCGGTGAGTGCCTCCCACCCGCGAGCGCCGGCAGCAGGGCGAGGCCCAGGCGTGGTCCCGAGAGGGAGCAGTGGCGGGCGATACGCCATAGAATGACCCATATGCCATCCGCCAGATGGGACGGCTTTCATGATGTTCCCCGAGGGGGTAACACCGGACGGAACGCTCGGACCGTTCGAGATGGCGAATGTGGCCGCCGCGGTGATCGATGCGAAGGGCACGGTCATCGGCTGGACGGGGGCCGCTGAGCGGCTCCTGGGATACGGCGCGGCGGAGGTTCTCGACCGATCCGCCGTCACTCTGCTGGCGCGCTCCGAGGACGCGTCACGGGCCGCCGAGGTCGCCGAGGAGTGCGGGACCCGGGAGAGCTGGGGCGGCCTGGTGGGCGTCCGGCACCGTGACGGCCACCGTCTTGAGGTCGGGCTGCGGGTGACCGCGATGTCCGACACGGACGACCGCCAGACCTGGCTCGTATCCGCGATCGACGTGTCGAAGGCGCCGACCTGGGCGGTCAGCGGGCAGGTGCTGGAGGGGTTTCTCACCCGCTCGCCGCTCGGCATGGCCGTGCTCAGCCCGGACCTGCGGTACGTGTGGATGAACGACACCCTGGAGCGCTACGGCGGTGTGCCGCGTGACGAGCGGCTCGGGCGCCGGATGTCGGACTCGTTGCCGGGCCTGAACACCGAGGCGCTCGAAGCGCAGATGCGGCGGGTGCTGGAGACGGGCGTGCCGGTCATCGACTACGAGTACCAGGGCTGGACCTGGGCGGATCCGCACCAGGAACACGCCTACTCCACCTCCTTCTTTCGGCTCGACGACCCGGACGGCAACCCGCTGGGCGTGTGCTACATGGGCATGGACGTCACCGACAGATGGCGGGCCCGGGAGCGCCTGGCCCTGCTCAGCGAGGCCAGCGCCTGTATCGGGGGCACGCTGAATGTCATGCGGACCGCGCAGGAACTGGCCGACTTCTCGGTGCCGCGGCTCGCGGACTTCGTGACCGTCGATCTGCTGGAAGCGGTGCTGCACGGTGACGAACCGGGGTCGGGGCCGGCCGACAGCGCGTATCTGGTGCGGCGTGCCGGGCAGCAGTCGATCCACGAGGGCTGCCCGGAGTCGGTGATCGCGACCGGCGACTCGATCGACGCACCCAGGTCCTCGCCGTACTTCGAGAGCATGGCCAACTGCACCTCGGTGCTGGAACCGTTCCTGGACGCGGCCACCGCCCCGTGGGTCGCGCAGGACCCGGCACGGGCCAGGAGCATCGCGGAGTTCGGGATGCACTCGGTGATGTGGGTGCCGCTGTCCGCGCGCGGCACCGTGCTGGGGGTGGCGACCTTCATCCGTATGGAACATCCGCAGCCGTTCGAGGAGGACGATCTGCTGCTCGCCGAGGAGCTTGTCGGCCGGGCCGCGGTGTGGGTGGAGAACGCCCGCCGCTACACCCGTGAGCACACTGCGGCGCTGGCTCTGCAACGCAGTCTGCTCCCGCAGGGGCTGAACGGCGGGACGGCCATGGAGGTGGCCTCGCGCTATCTGCCGGCCGACGCACGGGAAGGGGTGGGCGGCGACTGGTTCGATGTGATCCAGCTGTCCGGCGCCCGGGTCGCCCTGGTGGTCGGCGACGTCGTCGGGCACGGCCTCAACGCCGCGGCGACCATGGGCAGGCTGCGTACCGCCGTTCTGACGCTCGCCGACATGGACCTGCCGCCCGATGAGCTGCTGGCCCACCTGGACGACCTGGTGATCCGCCTGGCGGAGGAGAAGGGCGGCGACGACGAGCCCGTCGCCACGGCGGTACTGGGCGCCACCTGCCTCTACGCCGTCTACGACCCGGTCACCCAGCTGTGCACCATGGCCCGGGCCGGACATCCGCCGCCCGCCGTGGTCACCCCGGGCGGCAAGGTCACCTTCCCGGACCTTCCGGCGGGCCCACCGCTGGGCCTCGGCTCGTTGCCCTTCGAGTCCGCCGAGATCTCCCTCCCCGAGGGAAGCCTGATCGCCCTCTACACCGACGGTCTCATCGAGAGCAGTGACCAGGACATCGACGTCGGGCTGTCCCGCCTCAGCGATGTGCTCGCGCAGTCCGGCCTGCCGCCGGAGGAGCTGTGTTCGGCGGTCGTGAACAATCTGCTGACCGGCCCCCAGACCGACGACGTCGCTCTGCTCCTGGCCCGGCCGCAGGCGCTGGGCGCCGACCGGGTCGCCTCCTGGGACCTGCCGACGGATCCGGCGATCGTCGCGAGTGCCAGGGAGCTGGCAGTCCGCCAGCTCCTCGGATGGGGGCTGGAGGACCTGGTGATGACCACGGAGCTGGTGGTCAGCGAGCTGGTCACCAACGCCATCCGGCATGGCACGGGGCCCGTCAGGCTGCGCATGATCCGGCATGACAGGTTGATCTGCGAGGTGTCCGACGCCAGCAACACCTCGCCCCGGATGGGCCATGCGCGGACCACCGATGAGGGCGGCCGGGGGTTGTTCCTGGTCGCCCAGCTGACCCGTCGTTGGGGTACGCGCTACACCCGGGGCGGGAAGATCATCTGGGCCGAGCAGGACCTCCCGGGGCGGGCGGGCGACGGGGGCGGGTGCTGACGGCCCGAGCCCGCCGCGGGGCGGGTGAAAGGCGCGTCGAACGTTTCCGTAGCCCTTGATCAACCTTGATCAACACCGCGCGGCGGGGGCGGCGGCCCACGCGCCTGACCCGGGGATTTCACCTTGGGTGGATCGGCGGGCGGCTCCGCGGGCGTGCCGCCCTGCGGTCGCGGTGCCTCGCCCGGTCCGGGGTCGTTCTTGGTCCCGCGCCGGTCTCAGTTCCGCGCCAGTCCTGCCAGGAGCAGCTCGACCAGCCGCCGCGGGTCGTAGCGCGGGTCGCTGCCGTGGCTGATGCAGAGGTTGCCGATGCCGCGCATCAGCTCGTAGGCCCGGGTGCCGGGCCGGATCTCGCCGGCGTCGGTCGCCGCGTCGAGCAACTGGGCGCAGACCGGTACCAGGCGGTCGAGGAAGTAGGTGTGCAGTGCGTCGAAGCCGCTGGTGTCCGACTGCATCGCGTTGGCGAGCCCGTGCTTGGTGACCAGGAAGTCGACGAACAGGTCGACCCACTGGGCCAGCGCCGCGAGCGGTGAGGCGGCGTCCGCCAGCAGGGTCGGGCCGGCCTCGGCGCAGGCCTCGACCTGGTGACGGTAGACGGCGACGACGAGATCCGCCCGCGTCGGGAAGTGGCGGTAGATCGTCCCCATCCCGACGCCCGCCCTGGCCGCGATCTCACGGATCGGCGCGTCGACGCCGGAGGTGACGAACACCGCGGCGGCGGCGGTGAGCAGCGTCTGCTGGTTGCGCTGAGCGTCGGCCCGCTTGCTCCGGGCGGGCCCCTTCCCGGACGTGCCCGCAGGGTTCACCATGCTGTCCTCCTCCTTGCCGTCCTCCGGCACCCTTTGACAAAACGGAACAGCGCTCCGTATATTAAACGGAACGTTGTTCCGCTTTCAGTGTAAGGGACGTACGCATCATGAGGGACACCTCTGTCCTCTCCGTCGCACCGGTAGTGCTGAAGACCCCCGACCGAGCCGTGGACCTGGAGATACGGATCTCCGCGCCCGTCACCGGCAACGAACTGCCGGTCATCCTCCTCTCGCACGGTCAGGGCTACTCGAACCACCTCTCCTCGTTCAACGGCTACGCCCCCCTCGTCAACCACTGGGCGGCGCACGGGTTCGTGGTCATCCAGCCCACCCATCTCAGCTCGACGACGCTGAGCCTGCCCTCCGACACCCCCGGGGCACCCCTGTACTGGCGGTCGCGCGCCGAGGACATGACCCGCGTCCTCGACCGGCTCGACGAGATCGAGGCCGCAGTCCCGCAGCTTGCCGGGCGCCTGGACCGGGGCAGGGTCGCCGTGGCCGGGCACTCGATGGGCGGGCACACCGCGAGCCTGCTGCTGGGTGCCCGGCTCACCGACCCGGACGACGGGACGGAGGTGGATCTCACCGAGCCCCGGATCAGGGCGGGCGTCCTGCTCGCCGCGCCCGGCCGGGGAGGCGACGCCCTCACCGAGCACGTGGCCGAGAACTGGCCCTTCTTCTCGACCACGGACTTCTCCCGTATGACGACACCCACGCTCGTCGTCGCCGGCGACAAGGACGCCTCCGCCCACCTGACGGTCATGGGCCCGGAGTGGCACACCGACCCCTATGTCCTCGCCCCGGGCCCCAAGGCCCTGCTCACCCTGTTCGACGCGGAACACGGCCTCGGCGGCATCTCCGGATACGACGTCGCCGAGACCACGGACGAGAACCCCGCGCGGGTGTCCGTGGTCCAACGGCTCACCACGGCCTACCTCCGCACCGAGCTCCACCCGGGGGACCCCGCCTGGCAGTCGGCGCGCGACGAGCTGACTGCCGGCCCCGACCCGCTGGGACGGGTCGATTCCAAGTGACCAAGTGACCAAGTGGCCGGTGACCGGGTGACCGGGTGACCGGGTGACCATCGTGGGGTCAGGGCCGGTCGCCCGTGCGCATCGCCGCGACGAACCGCCGTGCCACGTCGACGAGTTCGCCGCCAGCGGCGTCGCCGACCAGGTCCGCCGTCAGGGTGACGTTCTCGGAGGTCCCGCTGGCGAGTCCGACGAGACCGACCTTCACGATCCCCTCCGCGCCGGTTCCCCTCACGGTCCCGCGTCCCGGTCGTGGGACCGTACCGAGTCCCGCCGTCGGGCAGAGGATCAGTAGGCCCTCGCGACGGCCGCCGGCTCGGTGGGCACCGTCACGTCGCCGACGACCTTCGCGGCGGTCAGGTCCGCCGGCGCCAGGTGCCGCTCGCCTGCGAGGGCGTAGCTGATGACGGCGGTGTCGCTGTCGCCGCCCAGGATCGTGCAGCCGGCGGTGATCCCGGCCGGCCGGCCGTCGACCGTCGTGCCGTCGACCGTCGTGCCTTCGGAGGGCGCGCCCTCGCCGTACAGCCACAGCACCCGGTTGCCGTCGGCATCCCGGGCCTGGGTCAGTACATGCCTGCCGTACGTGGCCCAGTACGCGCCATGGGCGATCGCGACGTCCGTCACGGTGCCGCCGGACGAGCCGAGGTGCGCCGGGATACCGGCCCGGGGGAGTTGTTCGCCCAGCTCAGTGGCGTACCGGTGCCGTACGACGTCCACGGGTACCCCGACCTGACCTTCTGGGCGTGCGGGTACTGGTCAAGCAGTTGCCTCGACGGTCCGGGCGAGGATTCCGAGTGTGGCACGCAGTGCGGACTCCTGGAGGATGGGGAAGATCCCGGCGGCCCGGTACCGCTCGTGGATGCGGCTCCAGTCGTAGTACGAGGTCACCTCGGTGCCGCTCGCGGTGGGGCGGAGCCGGTAGCCGAAGCGGTGGTTGATGGAGGGCTGGAAGTCGGGGTGGGTCGGCGTCCACTCGATGAGCGTGTCCTGCTCGAACCGGGTGATCTCCACGGTGACGTCGTAGCGGCCCATCGGCCGGTCGTTCAGCGCCTCGCGGTCCATGTGGACGACGAACGAGTCCCCGGCCGCGCGCACCGCCTCGCCGTCGGCGGACTGGAGCATGCCCGAACTGTCGATCGCCACATGCCCGTTGGGGTCGCACAGCAGGCCGAATATGCGGGTCGCCGGTGCGGCTATGGCTCGGGTCACCTCGAACCGCTCCACGTTGTCCACGTTCTCCACCGACTCCGGCTGTTCAGCCGTCCGCGCCTGCGACTGGTCCGCCTGCTCCGCTGCCATGACTCCCGTGCTCCCTCTCGTCGACCGGCCGGAATTCTAGCTTCAGGCCCGGTTGTACCTGGCGGCGACCAGCGCGATGTCGTCCTCCGGGTCGGCGGGGGCGACCCGGTCGAGGACCAGGTCGAGGAGGTCCTCGGGGGCCGGGCAGCCGCGGATGCGGGTGAGGCGGCACAGGGAGGCGTCGATGTCCTCGTGGCGGCGCTCGATCAGGCCGTCGGTGTAGAGGAGGAGGGTGTGGCCCGGCTCGCAGGGGGCCGTGAAGGAGACGTAGCGGCTGTGGCCGGTGCCCAGGGGCGGCCCGGGCGGGACGGGCAGGAGCGTGGCCCGGCCGTCGGGGCGGAAGACGACGGGGGGCAGATGGCCGGCGCTGGCGTAGGTGCAGATGCCCCGGCGTGGGTCGGCGATGGCGATCACGCAGGTCGCGGGACGGTCGGCGGCCGTGGTGTGGAGCAGGTGGTCGAGTTCGAGCAGGATGCGGTCGGGACCGGGTTCGCGGGCGGCCACCACGCGCAGCATGGCCTGGTAGCGGCTCATCGCGACGGCGGCCTCCAGGCCGTGGCCCATCACGTCGCCGAGGGCCAGCAGCGTACGTCCGTCGTCGAGGGCCACGGTCTCGTACCAGTCCCCGCCGACGAGCACACCCCGCCCGGCGGGCCGGTAGCGGTAGGCCACGTCGATGTCCGGGTGCGGGCGGCCCGGCTCGGCCAGCAGGGCGCGCTGCAACTGGACGACGGCGTTGTGCTCGGTGGTGTAGCGGCGGGCGTTGTCGAGGCTGATGGCGGCCCGGCCGGCCAGGTCCTGGGCGATCACGGCGTCGGTCTCGTCGAACAGGGGGGAGTCGCCCGCCCGGACCATGGTGACGGTGCCCACGTCGTGGCCGCGGGCGGTCAGCGGCACGATCAGGGCGGAGTGGATGCCGGCGGCCAGATAGGCGGAGACGTTCCCGGTGTGGGCCGCGGCGTTGCCCATGTCCTGCTCGTCCATCAGGTTGTCGATCACCGGTCGTCCGGCCTCCAGACAGCGGACGACCGACGAGCCGGGCTGGTGGTCGACGTACTCGCCGGGTCGACCCAGGGGCCGCATCATTACTTCCAGCTCGGGCACCGCGGCCAGCGCCACCCGGCGCAGCCGCAGGGATCCGTCGCGGGGCGTCCGGCTGGTGCCGTGCTCGGGGAGGACCTTCACGGTGGCGGCGTCGGCGAGCTTCGCCACCAGGAACTCGGCCAGCTCCTGGCAGGTGGTGTCCATGTCCAGGGTGGTACCGACGCGGGTCGCGGCCTCGTCGAGCAGGGCCAGGCGCTCGCGGGCCCGCTCCAGCTCGCGCTGTTCCTGCCGGGCGGCCGAGATCTCCAGCACGATGCCGACGATGCCCAGGGTCCGGCCGTCCTGCTTCAGCCGGTGGTAGGCGCCGTGCCAGTAGCGGCGTTCGAGCGGGGAGTCGGCCTGGGTGTGACCGCTGGAGATCGTCTCGCGCGGGATGCCGTCCGCGATGACGGCCCGCAGTACGTCCTCGCGGGCCTCGACGCCCGGGACGACCTCGGCGACGGTACGGCCGAGGTGCTCGGCGGCCGGTACACCGTTCATGTGCGCCAGGGTGGCGTTGACGTACCGGAAGCGCAGCTCGGTGTCGAGGACGGCGATCGCGGCGGGCGTCCCGTCGAGGATCTGCCCCAGCAGCTCACGCACCCGCGCCGACCAGACGTGCCAGAAGCCCGGATCGCCCTCCGGCGCCTCCACGCCCACGTCCTCGCTCTCACCCTTGCCCGCGCCCTCGTCGCCGGCCCGCTGCCGGTCCACGACAGCATCCGATCACGGGTGGGCGGTGAGCGCACGCGGAGGTGCGGAGGCCGCCGCTGGTCGACCACCAGCCCGGCTCGGCTGTGGGGCCCGCCTCGTCGCTCATCGCGCGCGCAGTGCAACCTTCCTTCCGCCTCACGAGTCTCTCCGCTGTACGTCCTGCCCGCACAGCTCGAAAGGCTCCCGTGCACCAGAAGAGTCTCGTCGCCGCCCGGACCGGCGGTGTCATGTCCGCCGTCGTTCTCGGCAGCCTGTTGGTCGCCGTCCCGCAGGCGGCAGCCGCCGACATCACCTGCTCGACCAACGTCTACAAGCGGACGTTCTACAAGAACACCTCGTTCTCCGGCTCCCCGGCGAGGACCGACTGCGACAGCACGGTCAGCCGGAGCTGGTCCGGCAGTCCTGTTTCAGGTGTGCCGTCGAACAACTTCGGTGTGCGGTGGTCGGTGAGCCGTGACTTCGGATCCGGTGGCCCCTTCACGTTCGCCGCTTCCGCCACCGACGGCGTCCGCGTCTACCTGGACGGCGTCCGCAAGATCGACCTGTGGAAGAACACCGGTGACACCGCACGCTCCAAGAGCGTCAACCTCACCGTCCCGCGCGGCAGGCACACCCTCCGCGTCGACTACGCGAACTGGACCGGCGCCGCGAAGGTCAAGTACACGTACACGCCCCGGACTTCGGCGACGTACGACAAGACGAAGCCTCTCGTCCCCGCCGGTGTGAAGACCGCCTACAACACCACGACCCGCAGGACGACCGTCTCCTGGTCCGCCAACAAGGAGATGGACCTGGCGAGTTACACCCTCTACCGACGGCCCGTCACCTCCGGCACCTGGACGAAGGTCAGCACGACCACCGCCCGCAGCCACACCGACCCCCTCGTGAACCCCGACGACCGCACGCCCTTCTACTACGAGGTCCGCGCCAAGGACAAGGCGGGCAACACCTCGTCCGGCAGCACGGACACCATCGTCCGTCCCCTGCCCGTCGTCACCTCCCTGACCGGCACCTACGACAAGGCGACCGGCAAGGTCACCCTGAAATGGCCCCTCAACGCCGAGCCTCACGTCGACCACTACACGGTGCTGAGCAACGACGAGGTGGACGGTTCCTACGTCTGGGTCCCGCTCGGCACCACCAAGGGCAACACGTGGACCACCGCCCCCGTCCCCGCCGACGGCGAGTGGCGTCACTACCGCGTCCTCGTCACCAACGACGGCGGCACGACCACCTACAACCCGCGCTGGCTGGACGCCGACGCCACCAACGAACTCTGGTTCGGGATCCCCGACGGCATCGCTCCCTTCTCCGCCCCCGACCTGACCCTCGGCTCCTGCGCGAGCGGCGTTCAGGCGACAGCCTCCGACAGCACACCGGCCCCGATCCGAGACTTCACCGGGTTCGAGATCGAGCGGCGCGTGGCGGGGTCGACCACCTGGTCGGTCGTCCTGCGCAAGGGATTCGACCCGCGCCCCGCTACCGCCACGGCCACCGTCTGCGATCCGCTGCCCTCCGACGGGCGCACCTATGAGTACCGGGCCCGCACCCATGACACGGCCGGAAACTTCTCGCCGTACAGCGATATCCGCACCATGACGATGCCGGTCGGCTGACGTTCGCGGAGGAACATCCGACAGAAGCCCGGAGTTGAGGCTCACCGAACACGGAAACGGGCCCGCGTGTGGTCACGCGGGCCCGCTGGTCCTTCAGCGGCGGTCAACGCCACTCGGCCGGGATGTGGGTCACCTGCTCCAGCAGGTCCCAGTCCTTGGGCCGGGAACTCGGTGAGCGCCACGGGGCGCCCTGGCCGAGCCAGTAGCCGCGGTAGTCGCGGATCCCCATGACGCTGACATCGCCCATGCTGGGCTCGTTGCCGCAGCACGGGCAGATGGCGCCCTCGTTGGGCCAGCCCTGTTCCCAGAAGGGCTCCACGCCGTCGTCGTATCCGCAGACGCGGCAGACGGTTTCCCATGCGGGGCCCTGTGGACTCCCGGTTCGGGTGGCATGCGGTAGGGCCCCTTTCGTCGGGAGGGTTCGTTTGGAGGGTGTCGGCGTTCCCTGCCCTTGTGCCCTGAGCAGCCACCGTACCGTCGGCCCGATCCGGTCCTTGCTGTCGCGCACGGCCGGGCCGCCCGGCGACATGGGTGGCCACCTCGTACTCGTGTCTCCGTCGGGCGCCGATGCAAAGTTCCTTCTTCCCTTCTGCACATTCAGGGTGACCGCGTCCGGTCCCGCCGGAGTGGCTACCTCTTCGGTGAATCACAGAACGACGCGACCCCAAGCGAAGATCAACAGGAACAAAACCTTCCACATCCCGTCGAAATCAGACCCCTTCCGCTCTACAACCCTCGATCTGACCCAGAAGTCTCTGTGCGTGAACCATGAGGTTCTACGGTGTTCGCGGGTTTGCCGTGACTGTCGCCGGGCAAGCGCCCGCCGTTCCGCTGCCGGTTGCCGCCGCCGTTTTCGGGGCGTGGTCGGTTGACGTGGGCGGGCTTTCCGATGGGGGATCAGGTGTCGATGCAGGGCGCGGACAGTGGGCCGCCGGCTCACGGGCGGGTCGTGGGCGGGACACGGGAAGGGGTTTCGTCGGTGATCCCGTCCCCGCGTCAGCCCCTCCCGCTCGCCACGACCGAGCACGAGTTAAAACCGGCTGGGACGACGAAGAAACCCGCCCGCACGACGGCCAGGCACGCCGCCGTCCCGGGGCGCGGTGACCGTCGGCTCTACGCGATCGACGGGCTCCGGCTGCTCGCCGCCCTCGTCGTGGCCCTGCACCACTACGCCGGAACCTGGAGGGTCGACCAGCCGGACAACGCGATCTGGGGCCGGCCGGTCTCCGACATCATGCCGACCTGGTTCCGGTTCTCCGCCTACGGCTGGATCGGCGTCGAGATCTTCTTCGTGATCAGCGGCTTCGTCATCTGCATGTCGTGCTGGGGGCGCACCCCGCGCCAGTTCTTCACCTCCCGCGTGATCCGGCTCTACCCGGCCTACTGGTTCGCCATCATCTTCACCTCGGCGTGCCTCGTCGCCATGCCCGGTGTGTGGGAGCAGCACCGGGCACGCGAGGTGTTGCTCAACTTCACGATGCTGCAGTCCGGTTCACGCGTCTCGAACGTCGACGGCGTGTACTGGACCCTCTGGTCGGAGCTGCGCTTCTACCTGCTCTTCATGGCTGTTGTCGTGACCGGGCTGACGTATCGCAAGGTCGTGGTGTTCTGCTGTCTCTGGGGCGCCGCCGCGATGATCGCCCCGGCTGCCGGATTCCGTCCCGCGACGCTGATCATCAACCCCGAGGGCGCCTGGTACTTCATCGCCGGACTGGCCCTCTACCTCATGTACCGGTTCGGCCAGGACCTGCTGCTCTGGGGCATCCTCGCCATGTCGTGGCTGATGGGACAACTTGAACTCGGGCACCGCATAGACACGATCGAACGGGTCTCCAGCTGGCGCGGCAGCGTGCTGATCTTCACCGTGTTCCTGCTGTTCATGGTCGCCGTCTCGCTCGGCTACACCGACCGCATCCGCTGGAAGTGGCTGGTCACGGCAGGTGCGTTGACGTACCCGTTCTATCTGATGCACTACCTGGTCGGTACGGCGATCATCAACCGCCTGCGCGACACCATGGACGCCCGCCTCCTGGTCGTGTCCGTGATCGCCGGCTTCCTCGTACTGAGCTGGCTGGTGCACAAGTTCGTGGAAGCGCCCCTGGCGCGGCTGCTGAAGCGGGGCCTGGACACGTCGTTCGCGCGGCTGCGCAACGCCTCGTCCATGTCCTGACCGGCCGGCCGCCCCCTCTGCCGAAACCCCGGGCCACCCTCCTGGCTCGGGGTTTCCTTCCTTTGCCGTGCGGTTCAACCCGCATGCACGGCAGGGGCGTTGACCCACCCCTGGCGCACCAGCAGAATGAGCCCGCGCGTTCCTGAGAGCGCTCTCAAGCCGGCAGAGGAGACCCATGAACGGCAGGCCCGACAGACGACCCGACAGGCACCCCGGCAGCCAAGGCGCCCAGGTTCCCGCACTCAGCCGCCGCACTCTCCTCGGCGCCGCGGCGCTCACGGCGGCGGCCTCCGGAACCGCTCACGCGGCCGTCGGCTCGTCCTCAGGCAAAGGGACTTCCGGGAAGGAGACTTCCGGCGCGGGGACTTCCGCCCAGCGCCGCGCCCACTCCTTCCTCGCCGCCGCCATGGACGCCTACCCCGACCACGGAGACATCCGGCTCACCCAGAGCTACACCGACCAGGCGGGCCTGTTCAGCACGGCGTTCACCTACGACAACGCCCTCGCGATCCTCGCCCACCTCTCCGCACGCACCGAGGCGGGCCGCCGCCGGGCCGTCGCCCTCGGGGACGCCCTGCTGTACGCGCAGGCCCACGACCCGGTGTACGACGACGGCAGGCTCCGGCAGGCCTACAACGTCGGGCCGTACGTCTTCTTCGACGGGGTCGCCCAGCCCGACGGGTTCGTGCGAGCCGACGGCACCGCCAACGTCGGTACCCAGTTCGGGTTCACCGGTACCGCCGTGGGCGACATGGCCTGGGCCGGTATCGCCCTCGCCGCACTGGCCCGCCGGACCGGGAAACGCCGCTTCCTCGACGCCGCCGTGCGGATCGGCACCTGGATCGAGGTGAACGCCAGTACCCAACAGCCCCTCGGCGGCTACAAGTTCGGGGTCGACGGTGCCAACGCGAAACTGCCGTTCAGCTCCACCGAGCACAACACCGACCTGGTCGGCCTCTTCGGACAGCTCGCCCTGCTCACCGGGGACCGGGTGTGGCGCCAACGGCGGGCGAGGGCACGGGCGTTCGTCGAGAAGATGTGGGAGCCGGCCGGAACATCGAGCAAGGCGTCCGAGGGCTTCTTCTACACGGGTACCAACGACGGCGTGACCGTCAACAAGTCCCCGATCCCCGAGGACACCCAGACCTGGACCCACCTGGCCCTCAACTCCCGCCGCTACTCCGGTTCGTTGGACTGGGCCGCCACCGAACTGGCCGTCCTGGACAGGGCGGACCGCACCAACAGCACAGTGCCCGCAGGACAGTCGTACGAGGGAGTCACCTTCAGCTCCGCCAGCCTTGTGGCCGACGAGGACGCCCCCATCGCCGAGTTCCAGCCCAGGCCCGACCGCAACGGCGTCTGGTTCGAGGGGACCGCACACCTCGCTCTCGCGTTCCGGGACCGAGCCGGACACGGCGACGAGGCACGCGCCCACCGGCTGATCGCCTCCATCGAGCGCGCCCAGGAACTCCTCGGCGCCGGCCAGACCGTCGGCAGCCGGGCCCTGCCCGGGCGCGCCGGAGTCGTCTCGGCGACCAGCCCCCTCGACACCGGATTCGGATTCGGCTACTACCCGTACCGCCACACGGGCGCGACCGCCTGGTACCTGCTGGCGGCGGCCCGCTCAAATCCCCTGCGGGCCTGACGCGGTACGCGGCGAGCCGGTCCGACGACCAGATCCGACAGGCCCGCCCAGGCCCGACGAGGCGCGTTCATGCGGAACAGCAACAGGTGCATGAACGCGCCCAGCACACCCCGGAGTTGAGCCCGGATCGCCGGATCGCAAGGCCGTCAGGCGGTCAGGCCGTCAGGCGGTTGCCGCAGCCGCCGCCTTCCCGGCCTGACGGCCCGAGAACAGGCACCCGCCGAGGAACGTGCCCTCCAGCGACCGGTACCCGTGGACCCCGCCGCCCCCGAAGCCCGCGACCTCACCGGCCGCGTACAGACCGGGAACCGGAGTGCCGGTGGCGTCGAGGACGCGGCCCGACAGGTCGGTCTGGAGGCCGCCGAGTGTCTTGCGGGTGAGGATGTTGAGCCGTACGGCGATCAGCGGCCCGGCGGAGGAGTCCAGGATCTTGTGGGCCGACGCCGTCCGGCTGAGGACGTCGCCGGGGTAGGAGAGGGCGTTACGGATGCCCATGACCTGGGCGTCCTTGCTGTACGCGTTGTCGATCTCGCGGTCCCGTGCCTCGATCTGGCGCTGGAGCGAGGCCAGGTCGATCAGGCTCGTGCCGGTCAGCTTGTTCATGCCCCGGACCAGCTCGGAGAGCGTCGTGGACACGACGAAGTCCTCGCCGTACTTCTTGAACCGCTCCAGCGGCTCCGGTGTCTGCCAGACGCGCGAGAGCAGCATCCAGATGTCCTTGTTGGTGAGATCAGGGTTCTGTTCGGATCCGGAGAGCGCGAACTCCTTCGCGAGGATCTTCTGGGTCGTCACGAACCAGGAGTAGTCGTAGCCGGTGTCGGTGATCGACTTGAGGGTGTGGAGGGTGTCGTACCCCGGCATGTCGGGTGCGGAGAACCGCTTGCCCGTCGCGTCGAACCACATGGAGGACGGGCCGGGCAGGATACGGATGCCGTGGCCCGCCCAGATCGGGTCGTAGTTCTTCAGACCCTCCGTGTAGTGCCACATCCGGTCCGGGTTGACGATCCGGCCGCCCGCCTTCTCGGTGATCCCGAGCATCCGCCCGTCCACGTGCGCGGGCACGCCCGTGATCATCGACTTGGGTGCGGTACCCATCCGGGCCGGCCAGTTCTGCCGTACGAGATCGTGGTTGGCCCCGATCCCGCCGGACGTCACGATCACCACCTCGGCGCTCAGCTCGAAGCTCCCGACCACCGTCCGGGAACTGGCCTTGCCCCGCGCGGCCGTGCTCGCCTCCAGAACCGCGCCGCGTACGCCGGTGACGGTGCCGTTCGTCCGGATCAACTCGTCCACGCGATGGCGGTGCTTGAACGTGACGAGCCCGTTCGCCACCGCCGCCCGCACCTTCTTCTCGAACGGTTCCACTACGGCGGGACCCGTGCCCCAGGTGACGTGGAAGCGCGGTACGGAGTTGCCGTGGCCGTCCGCGAGGCCGCCGCCGCGCTCCGCCCAGCCGACCATCGGGAACCACTGCATGCCCAGGCCGGCCAGCCAGGCCCGCTTCTCGCCGGACGCGAAGTCGACGTACGCCTGGGCCCACTTGTAGCCCCAGTGGTCCTGGCCGAGCGGGTTGTCGACGTCCCGGTCGAAGCCGGCCGAGCCCTGCCAGTCCTGCCAGGCCAGGTCCTTGGAGTCCTTGACGCCCATCAGGCGCTGCTCGGCGGAGTCGACGAAGAACAGTCCGCCGAAGGACCAGAACGCCTGGCCGCCGAGGTTGGACTCCGGTTCCTGGTCGAGCAGCAGCACCTTGCGGCCCGCAGCCGCGAGTTCGACCGTGGCGACCAGCCCGGCCAGCCCGTGGCCCACGACGATCGCGTCGGCCGACGTGGCCGCCGCCGAGGCGGCGAAGGCCGTGCCCGTCTGGGTGAGGGCGGTCGCGGCGACCGCGCCGCCGGCCAGCGTCAGTGCCCGGCGGCGGCTGACCGGGTCAGTCAAGTGCTCCATGGTGGGGTGCCTTCCGGGAGGGGACGTGCGGCGGGTGCGGGTGCCGATGCGGGACCAGATGCGCGTGCACGGGCGTGTGGGGCGTCCGCGAGAAGGGTGTGTTTGTGGCGAGCCTGGGGTTACCGTCGGTAGCGCTCAGGGAACCAGGTCGGTACGACAGTGCGGTAGTAGCCGGGAGCCAACGCCTCCGTCCCTCCGTTGTGTCCCGGCGACACCGCACCGAGGCGGAAGGGGGAGGCCCATGACGGTCCTCACCGACGTCAGCGACTCCACCGAGCGGCCCGAGCGGCCCGAGCGGTCCGGGCGGTCCGAACGCGAGACCGTCGCCGAGGTGCTGCGCGCCATGGCCGCCGACGCGGACGTCCAGGGCGAACTCGTGCACGCGGCCCGGAAACACTCTCCCGAGGTGGCCCGGCTCGCCGAGGCGGAGACGCACTGGCACGTCACTGCCATGATCAACGCGGCCGGCGCCTGGCTGGGAGACCCCGGTGGGCGTGACCCCGGTACCGGGGACGACGGCGAACAGGGCGTAGACGCCCATGACTTCGCCGCCGCCCTGCTGCTCGGCGCGGACCGGGCCGGCCAGGGCGTGCCGATGACCGCCGTACTGCGCGGAGTGCAGGCCGCCCACACCCGCGCCGTCGAGATCACCGTCGACCGCTGCCGTTCGGCCGGGGTGCCCGACGGCGCGCTGCTCTCCGCCGTCCTGCGGCTCAAGGAGTACGGCGACGCACTGCAACGGCACGTCGTCCACGGGTACCGCACCGCCGAGTGGGACACCCCGCGCGCGCTGGGCGAGACCCGGGCGCGTCTGCTGCACCGGCTGCTCGTCGAAGGCGAACGGGCGCCCGCCGCAGAGGAGTTGGCGCGGGCCGGGCTGCGCCACAACGCCGTACGCCACCTCCTGGTCGCCGACCCGGGCGGCGACCCCGCCCGCACCCGGCGGCTGGCCCACCGCCTCGCCGCCCTGCGCGGCTGCCTCTTCGGCATGCTCGACGGACGGCTGGTGGGCCTGTATCCACGGCTGCCGGCGGGCGAGACGATCGAGGACGGAGAGCGGGAGCGGGAGTGGGAGGGGAACGGGAACGGGAAAGGGAAGGGAGAGCTGGAGGGGGAAGAAGGCGGCGCGGGGAACGGCGGTGCGCTCGTCGTGGTGTCACCGGCCGTACCCCTGGAGGACCTCCGGGCCGCCTACGGCCTCTGCGTCCGCGCCCTGGACCTCGACGGAGGGGCGAGGGCGACACCGGGATCGTACGGGCGTCACGGCGTGTACGAACTCACCGACCTGGCAGCCGAGATCGCCCTCGCCGACCAGCCGCTCCTGGGCGCCTGGCTCAGCGCCCGCCTCCTCGCGAACCTCGACCCCCGGGACGTTTTCCACCGTCAGATCGCCGTCACCGCACTGACGTTCCTCGACCACGGCCGTCGCCTCGACCGGACGGCGGCTACGCTGTTCACCCACCCCAACACCGTCCGATACCGCCTCGCCCGGCTCCAGCAGCTCACCGGTGAGTCCCTGACGGACGATCTGCCGGGCAGCGACTCCGGGCCGCTGGGCACCCTGCACTGGTGGTGGGCGCTGCGGACCTGGCTGGGGCCCGGCGTCGACGGAAAGCCGTAGGGTGTTATGCAGAAGAGACGTACTCAATGCGTACTTAATACATCCTTACTGTAAACAGATAGCATCCGACCGCGATGGTGTACGTCGGCGGCCGGAACGAGGTGGGTCTGGTGGGTGGCATGACGGTGGAGCCGCGTATCGCGGTGGCCGTGGTGACCATGGGAAACCGGCCCGCCGCGCTGAACGCGCTGCTGGAGTCGATCGCCAAGCAGGACCTCGCCCCCGACCGCATCGTGCTCGTCGGCAACGGCTGTCCACTGCCCGAACTACCCGGTCTCTCCGGCGAGGTGACCACCATCGAGGTCGACGAGAACCTCGGCTGTCCGGGTGGCCGCAATGTGGCCCTGGCCCGGCTGCGGGAGTTCGGGGACGTCGACGTCGTGGTCGACCTCGACGACGACGGCCTGCTCATCGACCCCGATGTGCTCACCCGCGTACGGGACCTGTACGCCGCCGACCCCCGGCTCGGCATCGTCGGTTTCCGGATCGCCGACGAGAACGGCGTGACCCAGCGCAGGCACGTCCCCAGGCCCGGCGCGGGCGACCCGATGCTCGGCGGCTACGTCACCCAGTTCCTCGGCGGCGGCCACGCCCTGCGCATGGCGATGCTCGACGAGACCGGTGACTGGCCGGCCGACTTCTTCTTCGCCCACGAGGAGACCGACCTCGCCTGGCGGGCCGTCGACGCGGGCTGGAAGATCCTCTACGAACCGCGTCTCCTGCTGCGCCACCCCAGCACCTCGCCCGCCCGGCACGCCATCTACCACCGGGTCACCGCCCGCAACCGGGTCTGGCTGGTCCGCCGTCGGCTCCCGCTGCCGCTGATCCCGGTGCATCTGGGCGTCTGGATCGCGATCACCGTCCTGCGCGGCGGCTCCACGCGCGCGCTGCGAGCCTGGTTCGCCGGTTTCGTGGAGGGCCTGCGCGAACCGGCCGGCGAACGCCGCCCGATGCGGTGGCGGACGGTGTGGACACTGACCCGGCTGGGCCGCCCGCCGGTGCTGTGAGCCATAGGGACGCGATAGGGACGCGATAAGAGGGCCCCGGTCGTCACCTCTGGCGACCGGAGCCCTCTCGCGTACCCGGACCCGGCCGCGACGGCGACACTCCCCCGAGCTGCGCGTCATACGCGCGCACCCTCGGACCGGTTCCGTTGAGGTGATCACATCAGGCCACACCAACAGATCGCTAACATGGGAGTCCGGTAGGCGGACGAGAGGGCAGTGGGGCGAGAACATGCGGTGCAGTCTGCGGTTCGGACTGCTGGGCGCGCCCGTTCTGTACGACGGAGACGCCCCCAACGCCCTTACCGGGGACGGAATCCAGCCGATCGGCAGCATCAAGGTACGGACGCTGCTCGCCGCCCTGCTCCTCGAACCCGGCAGGGTCGTCCCGGTCGGGACGCTCAAGGACGCGCTGTGGGGCGGGGTTCCGCCGGTGTCCGCGCAGGCCTCGCTGCACAACCACGTGACCCGGCTGCGCCGGCTCCTGGACGATCCGGGACGGCTGCGGGCCGTAACGCCCGGATATCTCCTACGGGTCGGCCCGGGCGAGCTGGACGTGCACGTCTTCCAGGCCCATGTCGAACGGGCGCGGGCCGCCCACGCCAACCAGGACTGGCAGCGCGTCCTGGACGAGTGCGCGTCGGCCCTCGCCCTGTGGCGCGGCGCCCCGCTGACCGGCCTCCCGCCCGAGACCGTCGGATACGCGTTCACCCAGCGACTGACGGAGGCCCGCCTGCTCCTCCTGGAGTGGCGCTACGACGCCGAGCTGTACGTCGGCGGCCCCCGACTCCTCTCCCTGATCCCGGAGTTGACGGCCCTGACGGCCGAGCATCCGCTGCGCGAGTCCTACCACCGCCAGCTGATGCTCACCCTCCACCGCACCGGCCGCCGAGCCGAATCCCTCGCTGTCCACCGTGACCTCCGCAACCGCCTCCTGGACGAACTGGGCGTGGAACCGGGCCCGGCAGTACGTGCGGCCCACGTGGAGGTACTGCGCCTCCCGGCGGGGCCGACGGGTTCGACCGGCCCGGCGGGTCGGGGGAGCCAGGGGGCCCCGGAAGGCCCGGCGGGCCGGGGAGGCTCGGGAGTCCTGGCGGGCCCGGGAGCCCAGGCAGCTCTGGCGGGCCGGGAGTGGCCGGGCGTTCCGGCGGACCAGGCGGGTCGGGCGGGCCGGGGAAGCCCGGAGGAGTGGGGAAATCTGGCGGCTCCGGCAGATCCGGCAGGTTCGGTCGGCTGGGATGGGCTGGTTGATCCGGTGGACCCGGCGGGTCGGGGAGGGCCGGGGGATCCGGCAGGTCCGGCAGGCCGGGAGTGGCTGGAAGATCCGGCGGGCCAGGCGGGCCAGGCGGGTCGGGGAGGGCCGGGGGCTTCGGCGGCCCCGGCAGGTTCAGTTGGCCGGGAGAGGCTGGTGGATTCGGTAGACCGGGCGGGTCGGGGAGGCCCGACGGGCCACGGGGCCCCGGCAGATCCGGGGGATCCGGCAGGTCCGGCCAGCCGGGAGCGGGCGGGAGATTCAGCGGACCAAGCGGGTCCAGAAGGTCCGGCGCCCTTGGCGCATCCGGTGTGTCGAGAGCGGCCGGGAAATCCAGCGGGCCAGGCAGGTCCGGGAGGTCCGGCGGATCTGGGCGACCAGGAGGGTTCAGCAGGACCGGGAACCCCGGCGGGTCCAGCACGCCCAGAAGGGCGGGGAGGCCCGGTGGGGTCAGGCCGCCCAAGGGGTCGGGAGACTCCGGGTGATCCGGGTGACCGGGAGGTTCCGGGCGGCTTCGCGATGCCCGCCGACCTTGCGCCGCCCACCGACCTGGCGGTTCCCTGTGTCCCCGCACAGCCGACTTCGGGCTCGGCCCCGCGAACGGCTCCCGCCCCCGAACCCCGAGCCGCGTCGGCACCATGGCGATCCGCCCCCGCACAGCGGCGCGAGCAGGCGCCGCGACCTGGGTCGGCATCATCATGGCCTGAGCCGACGCCGCGACCGACCTCGGCCTCAGCGCGCCCTCAGCCGGTACCCCCATCCGGGCCGACGCCGCGACCGACCTCGGCCTCAGCATGCCCCGAGCCAGCACCCCGATCCTGGCCGACCCCGCGACCGACCTCGGCCTCAGCGCACCCCGAGCCGGCGCCCCGACCCGCTCCGGCTTCAGCGCGCCCGGTTTCGGCGTCGGCACCGCGAGCTGCCTCGGCATCCGTATCGCCCCGGGTTCCCCGTCCCGCCCAACTGCCGCCGGCCCCGGTCCACTTCACCGGCCGTGCCCCCGTCGCCGACGACCTGCGCCGGATCCTGGTCCCACCGGCGCACCCCGGACCTGGTGTCACCGTCGGCGCTCCCGTCGCCGTGATCCACGGCATGCCCGGTGTGGGCAAGAGTGCCCTGGCGCTGCACGTCGCCCACGCTCTCCGGGGCCGCTTCCCGGACGGTCAGCTGTACGTCGACCTGCACGGCAGCGTCTCCGGGGCGCCCCCGCTCACCCCCGCCCACGCCCTCACCGTCCTGCTGCGCGACCTCGGCGCCGACCCGCTCCGCATCCCCGAACACCCGGACGAGGCAGCCGCGTTACTGCGTTCCCTGCTCGCGCCGACCCGCACCCTGCTGGTCCTGGACGACGCCGAAGGCGCCGCGCAGATACGGCCGTTGCTCCCGGCGGGTGCCGGCTGCGCCGTGATCGTCACCAGCCGGTCCCCGCTGACCGTCCTCGACGGCGCCCGGCGCTTCCCCCTCACCCCCCTGACCGGCGGGGAGAGCGCCGAGCTGTTGCGGACCGTCTCCGGACGGGACGGCCTCGACGCGGCCCACCCTCTCGTCGAACTCACCGGCCGCCTCCCGCTCGCCCTGCGCGTGGTCGCCGCCCGGCTCGCCGCCCGCCGGGCCCTCACTCCGGACGTGCTCGCCGCTCAACTGGCCTCCGCCGACAGCAGGTTGCCGCACCTGGAGTACGACGACCTGAGCGTCCGCCGCTCCCTGGCCGGCGCCCATCACGCGCTGCACACCTCCGCCCGCGAGACCGACCGCGACGCGGCCCTCGCCCTGCGCCGCATCGGCACCCTGGACCTCCCCACGTACGACGCGCCGCTCCTCGCCCGCCTCACCGCGACCGGCGAACACCGCGCCGGGGCAGCCCTGGACCGCCTCGTCGACGTAGCCCTCCTGGCGGAGACCGCGTACGGCCACTACGCACCCCACGACCTGGTCAGGGACTACGCCCGTGAACTGGCCGACGCCGAGGCCGAAGCGGCAAGCGGCGACCCGGCGGCCGGCCAGGGTTGACGCGCGTCACTTGGCGTCGGCATAGCACTCCACCACCGCCGTACTGAACGGAAACCGCACCGGCGTGTCGCCGAACGTCAGCCGCCCCGCCAGCTCCGCCGCCTCCCGGATCGCCGCCACGACCGTCTCCGCCTCCTCCTCTGGACAGTGCACGATCACCTCGTCGTGCTGGAAGAAGACCAGCTCGGCGGCCATCCCCGCACAGGTCCGGCGCAGCGCGGCGAGCAGCAACAGAGTCCAGTCGGCGGCGCTGCCCTGGACGACGAAGTTGCGCGCGAAGCGGCCCCGGGCACGGGAGTTGGAGGAGGCGTACCCCGGCACCCACTCCTGCGCGCCCGTACCTCCTGTGCCGCCCGTGCCTCCCGTGTCCCCGCCGGGGCCGGCGCCCTCGTCCTCCGGGAGCGGGATGCCGGCCTCCTCCACCGAGTCGTCGTTGGCCCGCACGGCAGGGGGACACGTACGCCCGAGCCACGTCCGCACGAGCCGCCCCTCCTCTCCCGCGCGCGCCGCCTCGTCCACGTACGCCACCGCCTTCGGGAACAGGCGTCTGAGCGCGGCGAGGTTCTTGAGGCCGTCCCCGGAGGTCTGTCCGTACACCGCGCCCAGCACGGCGAGTTTGGCCTGCTCCCGGTCGCCGGAGAACGCCCGGTCGGAGACGGACTGGTAGAGGTCGGTCTCCCGCCCCGCGACCTCCATCAGCCCGGGATCGCGCGAGATGGCGGCGAGGACACGCGGCTCCATCTGGTCGGCGTCGGCGACGACGAGCCGCCAGCCCGGGTCGGCGACCACGGCCCGCCGGATCACCTTGGGGATCTGCAGCCCGCCCCCGCCGTTGGTGACCCAGCGTCCGGTGACCGTCCCGCCCGCGAGGAACTCGGGTCTGAACCGCCCGTCCCGTACCCAGTCATGGAGCCAGGACCAGCCGTGCGCGACCCAGATCCGGTACAGCTTCTTGTACTCGACAAGGGGCTTCACCGCCGGATGGTCGATGCTCTCGATCTCCCATCTCCGCGTGGACCGCACCTTGATCCCGGCCTGCGCGAAGGCCTTGACGACATCGGCGGGCAGATCGGGCCGCACCCGGCGCCCGAACGCCGTCGACACCTCGTCCGCCAGCTCGGCGAGCCGCCGGGGCTCACCCCCGCCCGCGTACCGCTCGCCCAGCAGTTCGTGGAGCAGGCCGCGATGGACGTCCGCGCTCCATGGCAGACCCGCCGCGTTCATCTCGGCGGCCACCAGCATCCCCGCCGACTCGGCGGCCGTCAGCAGCCGCATCCGGTCCGGGTGCGCGGTCGCGTCGTGCCGCCGCTGCTGGTCGGCGTACACCTCGGCGAGGTCCGTCAGCGGCAGATGGACGCTCTGGGGCTCGAAGAGCGGTGACTGCGCACCGGGTTCGGCGGACCGCTGCGGCGGATCCGGCGGTACGGGGCCACCACGCAGCCGGGCGAGGGCCGCCGCCGCCGACCGGGGTTCGCCGAGCCGCCCCTCGTGCCCGAGCAGGAGCGTCTCGGCGTCCTCGATGTCGTAGCACCGCTCTACTCGCACCCCCGTGGCGAGCAGTCGCGGATAGACCTCGGGGGTGGACCGCCACACCCACCGCGTGACATCGGGCCGGTCACGGACGGCCGCGCCGAGATCCGCCTCCCGCCGCACCGGCCCGGCGGGCAGCCCGTCCGGACCGAGGGGGGCGATCTCCACGCCACCGTCCTCGGCCGGAGCGAGCGCCCACCGCTCGGCCGTCTCCGCCACGCCTGCCATTCCACGAGTGTGGCAGCAGGGTCTGACAACGCCCCCGACCAGCGCTTTCAGTACTTTCCGTCAGTACTTTCAGGCAAGTGCTCTCAGCCCTGCTCGCCGAACTCCACCTTGATCCTGGCGAGGGCCGAGACGACGTACTCCTCCGTCGCCGCCTTGGTGAGACCGAGGCCGGACAGCACCCCCTCGCCGTTCTCGAACTCCAGCAGGGCGAGCAGGATGTGCTCGGTGCCGACGTAGTTGTGGCCCAGACGCAGGGCCTCGCGGAAGGTGAGCTCCAGCACCTTCTTGGCGTCGGAGCCGTACGGGACGAGTTCCGGTACCTCCTCGACGGCGGGCGGCAGCGCGGCGGTGGCGGCCTGGCGCACGGTGTCGAGGAGGATGCCCTGGGCGGTGATCGCCTTGGCGGCCACGGCCTCCGGCTCGGCGAGCAGACCGAGGACCAGGTGCTCGGGGCGGCCTTCGGGGTTGCGGGCGGCGATGGACTCGTTGTGGGCGGCTGCCACGGTGTTGCGGGCCCGCGGGGTGAACCGCTGGAAGCCCTGGCTGGGGTCGAGGTCGACGGACTCCTTGGGCACGAACCGCTTCTGCGCGGCCTGCCGGGTGACGCCCATGCTCCTGCCGATGTCGGTCCAGGAGGCACCGGAACGCCGTGCCTGGTCCACGAAGTGCCCGATCAGATGGTCGGCCACCTCGCCGAGGTGATCAGCGGCGATCACCGCGTCCTGAAGCTGTTCGAGGGCGTCGGTGTGCACTTTCTTGATGGCCTCGATGAGGTCGTCGAGGCGTACGGAGGCCCGGATGGGCTCGTTGGTCGTCATGTGTCAACCGTAGGTTGTCACCCCCGGACTGTCAACCCGAAGTTGACAGTCAATGTCGACGGCATGAAACGATCGACGGGTGACCAGCAGCAAGCCCTCTCCGCCCGGCACCGTCGAACGCGCCTTCCGGGCCGCCCTGTACGCCGACACGGACACCTCCCTCGACACGGGCGCGTCCCTGCTCGCCGCCGACCCGGCAGCGGACGCCGAACTCGCCCGGCACGGCGAGGAGTTCGTGGCCTCGGCCTGGCGTAGGGGCTGGCAGCCGGCCGACCTCGTACGCCTCGTACGGCGCGAACTGGACGACGTACACGTACGCCTGGTGTCGGCGCTGATCAGTGCCCAGGCGCCGAACGACCGGGCCCGGGGCCGCCGCTGGACGGAACAGCTGACCGACCTCGCCGTGACGCCTGCCCCACCGCGCGCGGACCGCTTCACCCACGCGACGACCGTCCTGGAGCTGTACCGCCTGCTGCTTGGCCTGCCGACGCTGGAGTCCCTGGACGAGCAGCCGGCGGTGGCGGGGGAGGGTGCCCGTCCGGAGCGCCCGGAGTCCCGCATGCTCACCCGTATCCGCGCGCTGCTGGCGAAGGCGGAGGCGACCGGGTTCCCCGAGGAGGCCGAGGCGCTGAGCGCGAAGGCCCAGGAACTGATGGCCCGGCACAGCATCGACGAGGCCCTGCTCGCGGCGGGCGCCCCGGCGGGCGACGCCCCGCGCGCGCGGCGCCTGGGTGTGGACGCCCCGTACGAGGAGGCCAAGGCGGTCCTTCTGCACGCCGTCGCCGACGCGAACCGCTGTCGAGCGGTGTGGAACGAGGCCCTGGGCTTCTCCACGGTGGTGGGTTTCGAGCCCGACCTGGAGGCGGTGGAACTCCTCTACACGTCCCTGCTGGTGCAGGCCACGACGGCGATGACCAAGGCGGAGGCCGCGCAGCGGGCGAAGGGCCGCAACCGGACGAAGACCTTCCGTCAGTCCTTCCTGGCCGCCTACGCCCACAAAATGGGCACCCGCCTGGCCGCCACGGCGGCAGCGGAGACGGCGGACGCGGCGGCGACCCGGACCACCGGCCCCCTGCTCCCGGTCCTGGCCACCCGGGACCTGGCGGTCACCGCCCACCTGGACCAGATGTTCCCCACGACCACGACAACCCGCCTGCGAGGCGTGACCGACGAGGCGGGCTGGACAGAGGGCACCGCAGCGGCGGACCGGGCGGCACTGCACACGCGCCCGCACCTGCCGGGCGCGTAGGCCGACGAGCGCCCGCCCGCACGTTCAGCCTGTCCTGCGCTTGAGGGCGAGGCCGTTCAGGCCGACAGCGGGGGTCTGGGGGCGGCAGCCCCCCCAGGAGCGGATGGGACGGGTATGGGCGGCGGGGGCGAAGAAACCCTCAGGACCCCAGCCCCGCCGTGGGCAACCCCGAAGGAAGCTGTCCGCCCTGCGACTTCGTGTACGTCTCCGTGCCGAGGCCGCTCTCCCAGGTGATCTTCATCGACGTCTTGTCGACGGAGTCGACCATCCCCTCGGCCCGGTCCTTGCTCCCGTCCGAGCACGTCAGACGGACCATCTGCATCCCCGACTCCTGGCCCGCCGTCCCGCTGCACACGGTCCCCCCGGTGGCGAACAACCCCGCCTTCGCCCCGGTGACCACCAGCGCCACGGCACTGCCCTTGCTGGTGGTCAGCCAGCTGCCCACCAACGCGCTGTCCGTAGTGGTCGAGCCGCTACTGCCGTCACCGTTGCCCGCGTCGGAGGGCGACGGCGAGTCCGTCGAGGCCGACGAGTCCGTACCGCCGCTCGCCGACCCGCCGTCGGACCCTCCGTCACCACTGCACCCGGCAAGCAGCAGCACAGCGGCCACCCCGGCCGCCGAGGCCACACCAGCCCTGCGCGCCAGCACGCGCGCGTACGTCACCGAAGTCACCGGGAAGCTCCCAACCAGTAGCCGCTAGCGATAGTCGTACGACCGCACGACACGACCGCAGCAAGCTACCAGGAGGACTTGCGCACCCCCGGAAGGAATCCGGCATGAGCCTGTTCCCGCAGGCCGACCCGGGACAGTCCGAACGCCCGGAAGTACCCGCGGGGCCGCCCGTCCACCTGGTCCCGGTTGCGCACGCGCGTGGCGCTCGCGTCACGCGGCTGCCGTTCCAGCTCCCGCAGCGCCGCCGCCCGTTCCGCGTCCGTCGAGGACGGCAGCCGGACGATCTCCTTCAGCTCGGCCCGCCGCTGGGCGTACCGGGCGACGATCTCCTGCCGCTTCTCGTTCTTCGCGATCTTGCTCTTCTTCGCCATGTCGCTACCGCCTCGGTCCCTTTCGTTCCTTCCGGCCGTCAGACCTTGACCCCACGGGCCCGGATCCGGGCCACCGCCGCCTCGACGCCGATCGTGTCGACGGTCTTGATCCCCTTCGTGCTCAGCCGCAGCCGGACGTGCCTGCCCTCGCTCGGCAGCCAGTACCGCTTGGACTGGATGTTGGGGTTGAACCGACGGGACGTCCGCCGGTGGGAGTGGCTGATGGTGTTGCCGAAGCCCGGCTGGGCGCCGGACAGCATGCAGTGGGCGGACAAGGTGACGCACCTCTCCCGGTGAGGTTATGCAAATGGAAGTCGTTTTCAGTAAGGTACCAGTATGGCTCGCAACGAACTCCGGCCGGTCATCAAACTCCGGTCCACGGCCGGGACCGGCTTCACCTACGTCACCCGCAAGAACCGCCGTAACGACCCGGACCGCATGACCCTGCGGAAGTACGACCCGGTCGCCGGCCGTCACGTCGACTTCCGAGAGGAGCGCTGATCAGCCGTCATGCGTGAAGGAATCCACCCGGCGTACGGGCCCGTCGTCTTCCGCGACCGGGCCGCGAACCACGCCTTCCTGACCCAGTCCACGATGACCAGCGAGAAGACGATCGACTGGGAGGACGGCAACACCTACCCCGTCGTCGACGTCGAGATCTCGAACGTCAGTCACCCCTTCTACACCGGCACGGCCCGCGTTCTGGACACGGCCGGCCGCGTGGAGCGCTTCGAGCGCCGCTACGGCAAGAAGGACTGAGGAAACACACGTGCAGGTGCATGAGCTCTCCGTGGCGATCGTCGGTGGACTGCACGCCGACGCCCGCAAGGCCGCCGTCGCGCGGCTGCTCGCCGACGTGCCCGGCAGCGTCGCGCTCCACCACGACCTCGCCACGGCCGTCGCCGGCACGGTCGTGCGGACCGTCAGCGACGCCGGCGGCATCCTCTCCGCGGGCGAGGCGCCCCTGGTCAACGACTGCGCGTGCTGTGCCCTGCGCGAGGACCTCGTCCCGGAGCTGCGGCGGCTCGCGGACGCCGGGCAGGCCCGGCTGGCGATCGTCGAACTGTGGGACTCCGTCGAGCCCAAGGCGATGGCCGAGGTGGTGACGGCCGGCGGTCTCACGGTCACCGGCGTCCTCACCGCCGTCGACCCGGCGCTGCTGCTGCCGTACCTCGGCAACGGTGACGACCTGGCCGAACGCGGCCTCGCCGCCGCGGCCACCGACCAGCGGACGGTCGCGGACACCTTCGCCCGCCAGCTGGAGTACGCCACCGTCCTCGCCCTCGTCGACTCCCCGGACGCCGACGACGAGGACCGCGAGCTGCTCGCGCAGCTCCACCCGACTGCCCGCCAAGATTCGACGTCGAGGCCGCCGACGCGGCCCAGCACCCGGCGTGCGCGCTGCTGCCGGCCGAGGCCGACGCGCACGGCGTGTCCACCCTCGTGTGGCACCGGCGCCGCCCCTTCCACCCGGAACGGCTGTACGAGGCGCTGGAGGACCTGACCTGTGCCGCCGCGCGCAGCCGGGGCCGGTTCTGGCTCGCCGACCACCCCGACACGCTGCTCCACTGGGACGCGGCGGGCGGCGCGCTGTGCGTGGAGAGCGCGGGCCCCTGGCTCGCCTCGCTCCCGGACGCGGCCTGGGACATGGTCCCGCCCGTGCGCCGGGCCGCCGCCGCTCTCGACTGGCACCCCGAACACGGCGACTGCTGCCAGCACCTGGTGTTCACGTCCCCAGGCCTCGACCGCGACGGACTCGAACAGCTCCTGGAGTCCTGTCTGCTCACCGACGCCGAGTACGCCGGCGGGCGCACCGCCTGGAAACGACTGCCGCCCGCCTTCGACACCCTCCTGGAGGTCTGACCCCGCCATGGCCCGCAAGATCGAACGCAAGCCTCTCAAGGCCCGCCCCAACCCGCTGGACGCGGCCAAGATCACGTACATCGACTACAAGGACACGGACCTGCTGCGGAAGTTCATCTCCGACCGCGGCAAGATCCGCAGCCGCCGGGTCACCCGTGTCTCGGCCCAGCAGCAGCGCCTGCTCGCCCGCGCGATCAAGAACGCCAGGGAGATGGCCCTGCTGCCGTACGTGTCCCGGTAGCCGCCGCGACCTGCGCGATCTCGTCGCGCGCCCTCGCCGGGCCCCACCCGCACCCCTGTCTCCGTATGCCCCAGGAGGCGGGGGTGCGGGCATGCGGGGGAACGTGCGGGGGCGCGCGTGCGTCAAGGTGAGTAGTGGCGCGAACACCCCGCGTGCACGTGCATCTGCTCGCGCATATGCGCATGCATACGCCTGTGTATTCGCCCATGCGTCTGCACGTGAACAGAGTTATGATCCCGGCACAGTTGACCACCGCATCAATGGCCTCATCAGCCAGTGCACCACCAGGGAGCGACCTGTGGACCACGACGTGTACGGCGTTGGCATAGCCGATGAGTCCGGCGTGTACAACGGCATGGCCGCCGCGCGGCTCGACGGGGTCGCCGCCTGGCAGAAGAGCCGGCACAGCAACTCCCAGGGCTCCTGCGTCGAGTTCGCGCGGCTGCCCGGCGGCGACGTGGCGGTGCGCAACTCGCGCTTCCCCGACGGGCCGGCGCTCGTCTACACGCGCGCCGAGATCGAGGCCATGCTCCTGGGCATCAAGGACGGCGAGTTCGACCACCTCACCGCGAGCTGACCGCCCTGCGCCCGTCTCCGCCCCGGAGCCGGGACAAGTGGGGCGTAACGGCCGTGCCGTAAGCGGTGACGCGCGTAGAAGCGGAGCCCGGGGAAACGCCGCGATGCCTCACTCGGCGGAGTGCACCCCGAAGAGCGCCCAGACGACCTTGCCGCCCAGCGTGCCCGAGAGCGGGTGCCAGCCCCAGCTGTCGCTGAACGAGTCGACGAGGAACAGACCGCGCCCCGACTCGGCCGAGAAGTCCTCCGAGAACTCCTCGGCGTCGTACGCCACCGGGCACTCCCGGCTCGGGTCGCGCACCGCGCACACCAGCCGCTCGGTCCAGCGCATCAGGTGCAGCCGGATGGGCGGCTCCTGGAGCGACACGTGCGGGGGATCCGTGGGCAGGGCGTGCCGAAGAGCGTTGGTGACCAGCTCGGAGACGACCAGGCAGACATCGTCCAAACGGTCGCCGATGTCCCACTGTGTGAGCGTTCTGCGGCTGAACTGCCGTGCCTCGCGCACCGCTTCGTAGCGGGCGGACAGTGCGCACGACGCCGCGTTGGACACGGTCGAGGGATCCAGTGGCGGAAGCCCCTGCCTTAAAGGCTCGAGCATGGTCGATCCATTCATCCCCATGCGAGGCACTCCCGGGAGATCGCGGTCGTTGCGATGCAGTCCTTGCGATGCAGCGGTGGCGCGAGACCATGGTTTCCGATGCGTACGGCGGATGCAAGGGCAGATGCACGTGCACGCGCCTGAATTGGACCCACCCGTACCACTTCTTGGTCATTTTTTCCGCCAACTTTCCACCTCTGGCCGGTCTTCCCCTTGCCTCCGCCTGTGCGTACGCTCTGACGTCTTCCCATTTGAGTAACCGGACGAGTACTGCTCGGAGTGTTTTAGTGGCAGACTGCGGCCCCTGGAGAGGTTGGGGAGGGTGACGAACGTGAGCGCGGGAGAGCCGGGATCGGTGGTGCGGCGCATGTTGCTCGGATCACACCTGAGGCGACTGCGTGAGGCGCGGGGCATCACGCGTGAGGCGGCGGGTTACTCGATCCGCGCCTCCGAATCGAAGATCAGTCGTATGGAGCTGGGCCGGGTGAGCTTCAAGACACGGGACGTCGAGGACCTGCTGACGCTGTACGGCGTCAACGACGAGGCCGAGCGCAACGCGCTCCTCTCGCTCGCCAGGGAGGCCAACGTCGCGGGCTGGTGGCACAGTTACTCGGATGTGCTGCCCAACTGGTTCCCCACCTACGTGGGCCTGGAGGGCGCGGCATCGCTGATCCGCGCCTATGAGGTGCAGTTCGTGCACGGTCTGCTGCAGACCCCGGCGTACGCGCGTGCGGTGGTCGAACGCGGTATGAAGGGCGCGAGCCCCGCCGACATCGAGCGCCGTGTCGCCCTGCGCATGGAGCGGCAGAAGTACCTCCACTCCACCGGCGGCCCGGAGTTCCACGTCGTCCTGGACGAGGCGGCACTGCGCCGCCCGTACGGCGACCGCGAGGTGATGCGCGGCCAGCTCCAGCACCTGATCGAGATCTCCGAGCGGCCCAACGTACGGCTGCAGATCATGCCGTTCGGCTTCGGCGGGCACTCGGGCGAGAGCGGCGCGTTCACGATCCTGAGCTTCCCGGAGTCCGACCTGTCCGACGTGATCTTCCTGGAGCAGCTCACCAGCGCGCTGTACCTGGACAAGGCGGAGGACGTCACCCAGTACGAGAAGGCGATGAAGGAACTGCAGCAGGACAGCCCCGGTCCCGACGAGAGCCGGGACCTGCTGAGGGGCCTGCTGCAACTCTCATGACCGGGGTCACCTGATGATCCCCCAACTCTCTTTGGACGCACGTACGATGACGTGCGATCAGACCGTGATACGGGATTGAGGGATTGAGGGTTCGCATGCCATCGCTCGAGTACTACTTCACCGATCTCGCGCAGCAGTACATCGGCGGTGAGTGGCGCCCGGGCACCGGCTCCTGGGACATCATCGACTTCAATCCGTACGACGGCGAGAAGCTCGCCTCGATCACGATCGCCACGGTGGACGAGGTCGACGAGGCGTACCGAGCCGCCGCCGCGGCCCAGAAGGAATGGGCCGCGACCAATCCGTACGCCCGTCGCACGGTCTTCGAGAAGGCTCTGCGCATCGTCGAGGACCGTGAGCCGGAGATCGCCGCGGCGATCATCGCCGAACTCGGCGGCACGCACCTCAAGGCCGGCTTCGAGCTGCACCTCGCCAAGGAGTTCCTGCGCGAGTCGATCCGCCTGGCGCTGATCCCCGAGGGGCAGATCGTTCCGTCGCCGGTCGAGGGCAAGGAGAACCGCGTCTACCGCGTCCCGGTGGGCGTGGTGGGCGTGATCAGCCCCTTCAACTTCCCCTTCCTGCTCTCCCTGAAGTCGGTCGCCCCGGCGCTGGCACTCGGCAACGGCGTCGTCCTCAAGCCGCACCAGGACACCCCGGTCGTCGGCGGCTCCCTGGTCGCGAAGATCTTCGAGGACGCGGGCCTGCCGCCCGGTCTCCTGAACGTC
The DNA here is from genome assembly GCF_014646095.1 of Streptomyces lacrimifluminis. GTDB lineage: Bacteria > Actinomycetota > Actinomycetes > Streptomycetales > Streptomycetaceae > Streptomyces > Streptomyces lacrimifluminis. Next base: position 55,608 of record NZ_BMMU01000024.1, read on the forward strand.
GTCATCACGGACATAGCCGAGATCGGCGACGCGTTCATCGAGCACCCCGTCCCGAAGGTCATCTCCTTCACCGGCTCGGACGCCGTCGGCCGCCACGTGGCCGCGGTCTGCGCCCCCCTCTTCAAGAACGTGGTCCTCGAACTGGGCGGCAACAGCGCCCTGGTGGTCCTGGAGGACGCGGACATCGACTACGCGGTCGACGCGGCGGTGTTCAGCCGGTACGTCCATCAGGGCCAGGTCTGCATGGCCGCGAACCGTGTCCTGGTGGACCGTTCGATCGCCGCCGAGTTCACCGAGAAGTTCGTGGCCAAGGTGAGGTCCCTGAAGGCCGGCGACCCCAGCGACCCGTCCACGGTCATCGGCCCGGTGATCAACTCCTCCCAGGCGGAGGCGATTTCGGGTGTCGTACGACGGGCGCTGGAGGAGGGCGCGACGGCCCTGCTGCACGGCACGACGACGGACAACCTGGTCGAGCCCTCGGTCCTGACCGACCTCCCCGCCGACTCGCCCCTCCTCCAGCAGGAGATCTTCGGCCCCGTGGCCCTCCTCGTCCCCTTCGACGGTGAGGACGAGGCTGTCCGCCTCGTCAACAACACCCCGTACGGCCTCAGCGGCGCCGTCCACACGGCCGACGTCGAACGGGGCATCGCCTTCGCCAGACAGATCGACACGGGAATGTTCCACGTCAACGACGGCACGGTCCACGACGAGCCCCTGGTCGCCTTCGGCGGCGAGAAGTCCTCGGGCATCGGCCGTCTGAACGGGGAGGCGACAGTGGAGGCGTTCACGACGCGGAAGTGGATCTCGGTGCAGCACGGGCGGAGCCTCTTCCCGTTCTAGACGGGCACGGAGAACCTCGTAGAACCTTTTGGGCGACGCGGGGGCTTGCGGACAGAACCTGACCGCAAGCCCCCGTAACTTCGTCGGTGTCAGGCAGCGAAGCCCGCACGACCCGATGAAAGGCGGCCCACCATGGTCACCCACGTCCCCTCCGAAGCGCCCGGCGACGAGCTCGGAGCGCTTCTCTCCTTCATCGAGGAGCAGCGTGGCGGTATCCGGCGGGCCCTGCTGGGCCTGACCGAGGAGCAGGCGGCGAGCAGGCCAAGCGCCAGTGAGCTGTCCCTCTCCGGGCTGCTCAAGCATGTCGCCGAGGTCGAGCAGGGCTGGATCGCGCGGGCCAAGGGCGAGGCGCCGGACGTCGCGCGGGACGAGTCGAACTGGCACGAGTGCTTCGTGCTCGTCGAGGGGGAGACCGTCGCCTCGCGGCTCGCCTACTGGGAGAAGGTCGCCGCCGAGACCGAGGCGTTCCTGCGGTCCGTACCGAGCCTCGACGACACGTTCGCGCTGCCGCCGGACCCGTGGTTCCCGCCGGAGGGCCGGGTCTCGATGTGCTGGCTGGCGCTGCACCTGATCCGCGAGACCGCCCGGCACGCCGGTCACGCCGACATCATCCGTGAGTCCCTCGACGGCGCCACCGCCTTCGAGCTGGTGGCCCGGGAGCAGGGCGCCTGACATCGGGGTCCTACTGTGGACCGCATGTCAGCGATCCGTCTCCTCGTGCTCGGTGCGGTCCGTCAGCACGGGCGGGCCCACGGCTACCAGGTGCGGGGCGACCTGGAGTACTGGGGCGCGCACGAGTGGTCCAACGCCAAGCCCGGCTCGATCTACCACGCGCTCAAGCAGATGGCCAAGCAGGGGCTGCTGCACGCGCACGAGATCGCGCCCTCCACGGCCGGCGGCCCGCCCCGCACGGAGTACGAGATCACCGACCTGGGCACCGAGGAGTTCCTGCGGCTGCTGCGCGAGGCCCTGACCTCGTACGACCAGAAGATGGACGTCAAGTCGGCGGCCATCGGCTTCATCGTCGACCTGCCGCGCGACGAGGCGGTGACCCTCCTCAAGGAGCGCACCCGGCGCATCGGTGAGTGGCGGTCCTCGGTCACCGAGCACTACGTGCCCGAGGACGGCCCCGAACAGCTCGGCCACATCGGCGAGATCATGAACCTCTGGATCCACACGGCCGACGCCGAGGTGGAGTGGACGCTGGGTCTGATCGCCCGGATCGAGAGTGGGGCGTACACCTTCGCGGGGGAGGGTGAACCGTTCGTCGGCGTCCTGGCCGAGGGCGATGAGAACCCGTACGCGACGGGGGAGAAGCACCCCGAGGACGCTCGCTAATCAAGTTTGACCAATGGACTCCGGCGAGTTACTCTCGGGCAGGTGCTCAAGTTTGACTAGTAAGTTGGATCGATAAGGAGGGCTCTGTGGCCGATGCGGCGATCACCGTCGAAGGCGCACACAAGAAGTACGGCGACACCCTGGCACTGTCCGGCCTCGATCTCCTGGTCGCCCGCGGCACGGTGCACGGGGTGCTCGGGCCGAACGGCGCGGGCAAGACGACCCTGGTCCGCATCCTGTCCACGCTCCTCAGGCCCGACGGCGGCCGGGTCGAGGTGGCCGGCCACGACGTGCTGACCGAGGCCCGGGAGGTCCGCCTCCGCATCGGCCTGCTCGGCCAGCACGCGGCGCTCGACGAGGAGCTGAGCGGCCGGCAGAACCTGGAGATGTTCGGCCGCCTCCACCACCTGGGCGCCCGCCACGCGCGCGTGCGGGCCGACGAGCTCCTCGACCGCTTCGGGCTCGCGGACACCGGCCGCAAGGCGGCCAGGCACTACAGCGGCGGAATGCGCCGCCGCCTCGACCTCGCCGCCTCCCTCGTCACCGACCCGGAGGTGCTGTTCCTCGACGAACCGACGACCGGCCTCGACCCGCGCGGCCGGACGGAGGTGTGGACCGCGGTCCGCTCCCTCGTCGGCGGCGGTACGACGGTCCTGCTCACCACCCAGTACCTGGAGGAGGCCGACCAGCTCGCCGACCGTGTCTCGGTCGTCGACCGGGGCCGGGTCGTCGCCGACGGCACACCGGACGAGCTGAAGGCCGCCACGGGCGGCGACCGCATCGACGTCGTCCTGCGCGACGCGGGCCAACTGGGCGCTGCCGTCGCCCTGTTGCCCGTCCCCGCCGAGGGCGTCTCGGTGGACCCCGACCGGCGGCTCCTGAGTGCCCAGGTCACCGACCGCATGGCGGCACTCTCCGGGGTCGTAAGGGCCCTGGAGGCGGCCGGGATCGAGGCCGAGGACATCGCCCTGCGGCGCCCGACGCTGGACGAGGTGTTCCTGGACCTCACCGGGGGCGACGAGCGGGCCAAGGAGGCCGTGTGACGACGTACGAGACGTACAGGGCGACCGGTGGGCCGGGCACGCGCGCGTTGGCCGACTGCTGGACCATGACCCGTCGCGAACTCGCCCACTGGGCACGGCAGCCGGTCCAGGTGCTGGTCGGGCTGGTCTTCCCGGTGATGCTGCTGCTGATGTTCGGCTATCTGGTCGGCGGCGGCCGGGGCGTCGCGGGCGACTACGTCGACTTCCTGGTCCCCGGCATGCTCGTCCTCACCATGGCCTTCGGCCTGGAGGGCACGATGCTCGCCGTCACCCAGGATCTCAACAAGGGCGTCATCGACCGCTTCCGCTCGATGCCCATGGCCAACGGTGCGGTGCTGGTGGGCCGTTCGGCCGCAGACATGCTCCAGTCGGCGCTGGGACTCGCCGTGATGCTCGCGGTGGGGTACGCGATCGGCTGGCGCGCCCACGGGGGCGTGGAGGCCCTCCTGGGGGCCGTGGGCCTGCTCCTGCTCTTCCGGTTCGCCATGCTGTGGATCGGCATCCACCTGGCCATGGTGGCCGGAAAACCGGAGCTGGTGCAGGCGGTCCAGATCCTGGTCTGGCCGGTCGGCTTCCTGTCCAACGCCTTCGCCGTCCCCGAGTCCATGCCGGGCTGGCTGGGCACGGCCGTCCAGTGGAACCCGATGTCCCAGACGGCCACCGCGGTACGCGATCTGTTCGGCAACCCCGGCGGCGAACCGGGCCACCTCTGGGCGGCCGTCGCCTGGCCGCTGGCCCTGCTGGCGGTCTTCTTCCCGCTGGCGGTACGGAGGTTCGGCCGCCTGAGCCGCTGAGCGTTCCGCTGGATGCGCGGTGATGCACCTGCGGGCCGGTGGGACCTGGTCGCGCCCACGCGGCGGAGCCGCAGATGTCACAGCCCCGCGCCCCGAAAGGGGCGCGGTCGCGCACCCGACTTCACCAGGGTCGGTCCGGCCGGTGCCCATGGGCCGCGCTCAGTGATGGAAACCGGTGGCCGCGTCCCTGTCGTGCGTCGAGGGGCGCGGCTGCCGGCGCAGTTCGGGCAGCAGCCGCTCCAGGTCCTCCAGGAACAGCTCGGCGAGGTCCGCGGAGAAGCCGTTGCGGCACACGACCCGCAGTACGGACAGGTCCTGCCGGTTCTCCGGGAAGGTGTACGCGGGCACCAGCCAGCCGCGCTCCCGCAGCCGCCGCGAGACGTCGAAGACGTCGTACGCGGTCACGTCCGCCCCGGTGGTGAAGGCGAACACGGGCAGCTCGTCACCCCGGGTGAGGAGCCGGAAGTCGCCCAGCTCCTCGATCCGCCCGGCGAGGGAGCGTGCCACGTCCCGCGTGGACCGCTGCACGGCCCGGTAGCCCTCGCGGCCCAGCCGCAGGAACGTGTAGTACTGCGCCACCACCTGGGCACCGGGGCGCGAGAAGTTGAGCGCGAACGTCGGCATGTCGCCGCCCAGGTAGTTGACGTGGAAGACGAGCTCCTCGGGGAGCGCCTCCTTGTCCCGCCACAGTGCCCAGCCGACGCCCGGGTAGACCAGCCCGTACTTGTGCCCCGAGGTGTTGATGGAGGCCACGCGAGGCAGCCGGAAGTCCCACACCAGGTCCTCGTCCAGGAAGGGCGCCACCATGGCGCCGGAGGCCCCGTCGACGTGCACCGGGATGTCGAGCCCGGTCCGCTCCTGGAGCGCGTCCAGGGCCGCGCACAGCTCGGCGACCGGCTCGTAGGACCCGTCGAAGGTGGACCCGAGGATCCCGACGACCCCGATGGTGTTCTCGTCGCACAGCTCGGCCGCCGCCTGCGGATCGAGATGGAACCGGTCGCCCTCCATGGGCACCTGGCGCGCCTCCACCTCCCAGAAGTTGCAGAACTTGTCCCAGCAGACCTGCACGTTGACGCCCATGACGAGGTTCGGCCGGACGTCCCGCCCCGGATACCGGTCGGCGTTGCGCGCCGCCCACCGCCGCTTCAGCGCCATCCCGGCGAGCATGCACGCCTCGCTCGAACCGGTGGTCGAACAGCCCACGGCGGCGGCCGGGTCGGGCGCGTTCCACAGGTCGGCGAGCATCGCCACGCAGCGCCGTTCCAGCTCGGCGGTGCGCGGGTACTCGTCCTTGTCGATCATGTTCTTGTCCCGGCACTCGCCCATCAGGACGCCGGCCTGCGGCTCCATCCAGGTGGTGACGAAGGTGGCCAGGTTGAGCCGGGAGTTGCCGTCGAGCATCAGTTCGTCGTGCACGAGCTGGTACGCCGTCGACGGCGGCAGCGGGGAGTCCGCCAGCCGGTGCGTGGGCGGGGCCTCGGTCATACCGCCGACCGGGTTGGCCTCCCCGTAGAAGGGGTTGACGGCGAGCCTGCGCCCGTCGCCCTTGTCGTCGGGTGTTTCGCTGTCTCCGCGGTGCAGTGGCATGGGTACGACGGTAGGTCCGGGTCGCGGGGCTTGCACCTCACGCCGCGTGAGGAAGCAGTGTGAAGCTCGTACCGAGAAGGGAGCGGAAGTGAGCTACTCCGTGGGACAGGTCGCCGGCTTCGCCGGTGTGACGGTGCGCACCCTGCACCACTACGACGAGATCGGCCTTCTCGTGCCGGGCGGACGCAGCCACGCGGGCCACCGGCGCTACGACGACGCCGACCTCGACCGGCTGCAGCAGATCCTGTTCTACCGGGAGCTCGGTTTCCCGCTCGAAGAGGTCGCCGTCCTGCTGGACGACCCGAAGGCGGACCCGCGCGCGCAGTTGCGCCGGCAGCACGAGCTGCTGACCGCCCGGATCGAACGGCTCCAGCAGATGGCGGCGGCCGTGGAGCACGCCATGGAGGCACGCAGAATGGGCATCAACCTCACCCCCGAGGAGAAGTTCGAGGTCTTCGGAGACAAGGACCCGGAGGCGCACGCGGAGGAGGCCGAGCGCCGCTGGGGCGGCACGGAGGCGTACGCGGAGTCGCAGCGCCGCGCGGCCACGTACACGAAGGACGACTGGCAGCGCATGCAGGCCGAGGTGGCCTCCTGGGGCGAGCGCTACGACGCCCTGATGGCCGCAGGCGAGCCCCCGTCCGGCGAAGCGGCCATGGCCATGGCCGAGGAACACCGGCGGCACATCAGTACCTGGTTCTACGAATGCACGTACGAGGCCCAGCTCGGCCTCGCCGACATGTACGTCTCCGACGAGCGCTTCAAGGAGTTCTACGACTCCATGCGACCGGGCCTCGCCGAACACCTCCGGGAGGCGATCACGGCGAACGCGGCCCGGCACGGTTCATAACCCCCTGGCCCGGGGTCACTCCCGGGCCAGGACCACCGCGGTCCCGTACGCGCACACCTCCGTGCCCACGTCCTGCGCGTCCGTCACGTCGAAGCGGAACGCCAGCACACCGTTGGCGCCACGCGCGCGTGCCTGCTCGACCAGACGGTCCATCGCCTGATTGCGCGTCTCGACCAGCGTCTTCGTCAGGCCCTTCAACTCGCCGCCGATCATCGACTTCAGCCCGGCCCCGATCTGGCTGCCGATGTGTCGCGACCGTACGGTCAGTCCGAAGACCTCACCGATGACCTGCTCGACCCGGTGGCCGGGGATGTCGTTCGTCGTCACGACGAGGACGTCGGACTGAGGTCCCTGGCCGCCGCCGTACTCTTCGATGCCCATAACCTCACAGGGTGGCCCCAGTTGCCGCAGAGCGCACCCCGAAGTGGCGCATGGAGGCTGAGGGAACCTGGAGGGGCTCCCTTGCGTTGATAGCTTTGGCCCCCTCACCTCTGCCAAGCCTCAGGAGCCCGGAACAGTGACGACGCTTGCCCTCGGACCGAGCTGGCTGGATCCGGACTACCTGTTGGACCAGTTCGGCATCTGGGGTCTGCTCCTGATCGTGTTCGCCGAGTCCGGTCTGCTCATCGGCTTCTTCCTGCCCGGTGACTCACTGCTGTTCACGGCGGGCCTGCTGATCACCGCGGGCACGCTGGACTTCCCCCTGTGGGGAGCGGTCGTCCTCATCTGCGTCGCCGCGATCCTCGGCGACCAGGCGGGCTACATGTTCGGCAAGAAGGTCGGCCCGTCGCTCTTCAACCGGCCGGACTCCCGCCTCTTCAAGCAGGAGAACGTCACCAAGGCCCACGAGTTCTTCGAGAAGTACGGCCCGAAGTCCCTGGTCCTGGCCCGCTTCGTGCCCATCGTGCGCACCTTCACGCCGATCATCGCCGGCGTCAGCGGCATGAAGTACCGCTCGTTCCTCGTCTTCAACGTCCTCGGCGGCATCCTCTGGGGCGCGGGCGTCACCCTGCTCGGCTCCTGGCTCGGCAACATCGACTTCGTCAAGAAGAACATCGAACCGATCCTGCTGCTGATCGTCCTCGTCTCGGTCCTCCCTATCGTCATCGAGTTCGCCCGAGCCCGCAGCAAGGCCAAGAAGAACCCGCCCCAGCAGCCCCAGCGACCCGAGCCCCCGGCCCAGCAGCAGTACCCGCCGGCCCCCATGGACGACGCGACGACCCAGCTCCGCCGCGTCCCCCCGGCCCAGCAGCAGGACGAGTACCCGCAGCAGTACGGCGGCCAGAACCAGGGCTACGACCAGAACCAGTACTACGACCAGAACCAGTACTACGACCAGCAGCCCTACGCCCAGCAGTACCCCCAGGGCTACCAGCAGGACCAGCAGCAGTACCCGTACGGCAACCAGAACAACGGCTACCCCCAGAACTGACGGCTGGGGCCACCCACCCAGGGGCGCGGGGCTGTGACATGTGCGGCCCCGCCGCGTGGGCGCGACAAGCCTCCACGCACCCGCACCCGCCCCACACAGCCCCCCGAGTTCCCAGGCGCCCAATGCCAAGCGAACGTACCCGGAACTAGAACCCTCGCGTCCGCTTGGCGGCCCGCCTGCCCCCGGCGGAGCCGCTCGGCACCCTCAGGAACAACCGCGAGATCTCCGACCCCAGATTCACCCCGATGGCGATGGCCATAGCCAGCGCCGCCGCCTGGGACAGTGAGACCAACCCCGCGTCCATGTCGTTCTGCGCGATCGACAACAGCCCGAAATACGTCGCCGACCCCGGCAGCAGGGGCCCGATCGCCGCCGTCGTGTACGGCAGGGCCGACGCGTACCGGTACCGCGACAGCAACTGGCCGAACAGCCCGACCAGCCCCGCCGCGACGGCCGTCGACGCCACCGGTGAGAAGCCGCCGGTGTAGTGCATCGCGCCGTACACGCTCCACGCCACACCGCCGTTGAGCGTCACGACGAGCACGGTGGAACGTTCTTGCTGGAGCAGGACCGCGAAGGTCAGCGACAGCAGCATGGACGCGCCGATCTGCCACAGCGGCCGCTCCACGCTCCCCAGCGCCGCGTCCGGATTGAGCTCGGCGCCCAGCTTCACGCCGAAGTACAGGATCAGCAGCACCCCGACGACGATGCCCACGAAGAAGTACATGACCTCCAGCAGGCGCGCGGACGCGGTGATGTAGAACCCGGTCAGCCCGTCCTGCACCCCGGCCACCAGCGCCCGCCCGGGCAGCAGCGCGAACAGCCCACCGGTGACCACGGCGGACGCCTTCACATCCACGTGCGCGGCCGTCAGCGCGACCCCGATCGCGGCCGGTGGCATCGCGGCCACCGTGAACTGGTAGAACTCCGGCAGCCCGCGCCCCGCGCACAGCCACGCCAGCCGGTCGCCCAGCATCGCGCCGAGCGCCGCCGCCACGAACACGACCAGGTCACCGCCGACGAGCACGGAGGCGGCACCCGCGAGCAGCCCGGCGGCCACGGTGAGCCCCCAGCCGGGATACGGGTGCCGGTTGCGCCGGATCTCCGCAAGGCGCCTGTAAGCCTCTTCCAGAGACGTGGCGGTCTCCGAGTCGCTCAGGTCGTCCACAAGCCGGTAGACGGCCGCCAGGCGCGTGTAGTCGGTGCCCCGGCGCCGGACCGTCCGTGACGCCGTCACCGGATCCTCGACGAGCGAGGGCTGGTACGAGATCGACAGGAGGGTGAAGGTGACGTTCGGCTCGCAGCGGTCGAGGCCGTACGACCGGCAGACGGCGAACATGGCCGCCTCCACGTCCTCGGCACCCTCGCCGCCCGCGAGCAGCAGTTCGCCGATGCGCAGCGTCAGGTCGAGCACGCGCGGGACGGCAGGCCCGTCCTCCTCGGCCGCCTTCTGCAGCCGTTCCGGCGCGGGCCGCTCGGCCACCGGCATCCGCAGCATCGTGCGCATCCGGTCCTGCCAGGGCACGTCTGTGGTGAGAGTCACCACAGGGATACCCAGGGGAGGCGTGAACGCGGGAGCCCGATACGTACGCGGGGTGCTGAAGGCCGAGGCCGGTCCACCGGCATCGCCGACGGGCGGCTGCGGAACGTCGAGACCGTCCGGCAGCGCGAACTCGGAGGTCGTCTCGGCCTCACCGACGGCAGGCTTCGGCGGGGCCATCCCCTGGGGAAGCGCGAACTCGGAGGTGGTGGACGACTCCCCGTCGCCGCCAGGCGAGGCCGAACCTCCGCGGGGAATCGCGTAGACGCCCCTGGCCTCGTGCGATACCGGCCTGCGGTCCTCGTCCGTCACTCCGTGTCGCTCCCTGCGCGCGCCCCTCCAGTACGCCTTTCAGTATGCGCACAGACACACGAACGGGCCGCACGCGTACGCGTGCGGCCCGCTGAGCGTCACGGGGACGGAGAGGCCTCAGTGGCCGCCCTGCTCCTTGAGGCGCTTGTACGACCGCTCGATCTCGGCCTCGGCCTCGGTGCGGCCCACCCAGTTGGCGCCCTCGACGGACTTGCCGGGCTCCAGGTCCTTGTAGACCTCGAAGAAGTGCTGGATCTCCAGACGGTCGAACTCCGACACGTGGTGGATGTCCCGCAGGTGCTCCACGCGCGGGTCGTGCGCGGGCACGCACAGCAGCTTGTCGTCGCCGCCGGCCTCGTCCGTCATCCGGAACATGCCGATCGCGCGGCACTGGATGAGGCAGCCGGGGAACGTCGGCTCGTCCAGGATGACCAGCGCGTCCAGCGGGTCGCCGTCCTCGCCGAGGGTGTTCTCGACGAAGCCGTAGTCGGCCGGGTAACTGGTCGAGGTGAAGAGGCGACGGTCCAGACGGATCCGACCGGTCTCGTGGTCCACCTCGTACTTGTTCCGTGAACCCTTCGGAATCTCGATCGTGACGTCGAACTCCACCGGTGGCTCCTCCATGATCAGCACATAGTTCGGGTGGTTAAGTGTCCCTCACGCAGGTGTGTGATCGCGAAAGGGGCTGGTGGTCGTGCCAGAGCTGAGGCCTTGGCGGGCCGCGAGGCCACGGGTGGCGCGGCTCGCGCGCACCGTACGACCCCGTCTCACCCGGGCCACGGCAACGGTGAAACCCCAGCTCGGACGGGCAAGGGCAGCCGTGAAACCGCAACTCGAACGAGCGACGGCGACGGTCAGACCGCAACTCGAACGAGCCGGACGAGCCACGGCCGCAGTGAAACCCAGGGTCGTGAGGATCACACGGACTGTCGGCCCGAGGCTCGCCGCCCTCCCGAGGCCGAAGCCCCTGACGACCTTCTCGCTGTCGACGCCGAAGACCCTGCGGACCTGGCACTACACCGCCGGCGCCGCCACCGCCGGACTGGCGTTGACCGCCGGCGTGGTGACCGCGGCAGGCCCCTGGGACTCCTCCGGCCAGCGTACGGCCGAGCGGGACTGGGCCGCCGTCCAGGAGCGATCCGGTGGTACAGATCACGGTCGTAATTCCGGTACGTCCGACACCTCGGCCACCTCCGGTACGTCGGCCGGGGCGCCCGCACCCGCGCCGAGCGCCCCCTCCGTACTGACCGGCCTCGGCAGCGCCACCGGCACCCTGCGGGCGGCACCCGCCGGAAAGACCCTCGCGGCCGTCCTGGACCCGCTCCTGAAGAACCCCGCGCTCGGCACCCGCCGGACGGCCGCCGTCGTCGACGTCGCCACCGGGAAGCGCCTGTACGGCCTGGGGGCGGGCGAGGCGCTCGTCCCGGCCTCGACCACGAAGATCGCCACGGCCGTCGCCGCGCTCTCCGCGATGGGCGCCGACCACCGCCTCACCACCCGGGCCGCCCTGGAGCCCGACACCGACGAACTCGTCCTGGTCGGCGGCGGCGACCCCACCCTGACGGCCCGTACGGACCCGGAGGGCTGGGCGAGCCTGCGCACCCTGGCCGACTCGACGGCCGCCGCCCTGACCGAGCGCGGCGTACGCCAGGTGACGCTGTCGTACGACACCACGCTCTACGCGGGCCCGGAACTCCACCCGATCGGGGCCGACAACGGCGGCAACATCGCCCTGGTCACCGCGCTGATGGTCGACGAGGCCCGCATGAACGACTCGACCAGTGGAACGGCCGACCGCAGCACCGAGCCGGCGGCGGACGCGGCCCGCACCTTCGCGACCCTGCTGGCGAAGCACGGCATCAAGGCGACCTCCCCCGGCCCGTCCAAGGCCACGGGCCGCGCGACCACCCTCGCGAAGGTCTCGTCGCCGCCGCTCTCCGCCCTTGTCGAGCGGATGCTGACCAACAGCGACAACGACCTCGCGGAGGCCCTCGCCCGTCAGACCGCGCTCGCCACGGGCGTCCGGCCCGACTTCGCGGGCGGCGCCCGGGCCATCCGTGCCCAGCTGGCGAAGCTCGGACTGCCCTTGTCCGGCACCCGTTTCGCGGACGGCAGCGGCCTGAACCGCGCCGACCTACTCACCCCGAACCTCCTCACGGCCCTCCTGGCCAAGGCCGGCGACCCGTCCCACCCCGAACTCCGCGCGGCCCTAACGGGCCTCCCGGTGGCGGGCTTCACGGGCACCCTGAGCGCCCGCTACACGGACGGCGCGGCAGGCGTCGTACGGGCCAAGACAGGCACCCTGACCGGCGTGAACGCCCTGGCGGGCACGGTCGTCGACCGTGACGGCCGCCTTCTGGCGTTCGCGTTCCTGACCGCCAACACCGCGAGCAGGGACGCGGCCCAAACAGCGCTGGACCGCATGGCAACAGCCCTGGCCGCCTGCGGTTGCTGACCGCTCCGGTGGGCTGACGGTGGCTTCGTCCGGGGGCCGGTGGGGGCCGGCCGCGCAGTTCCCCGCGCCCTTCGGGCGCGGTCCCCGCATCCCTGCCCGCTGTGCCGCCGTGGACAGCCACTCCGCACCGGCACCCCCGCTGTGGGCAGTCGTTCCGCAGGGCGATGGGGGTCCCCCCGGTCGAGCGAAGCCGAGACTGGGGGAGGGTGGGCGCAGCGGGCAACGCCGGGTGCCGATCCAGCAGGGCCCGGCCCTCGCCGACCTCGCCACCCTGCCCCAGGCGGAGCCGCTCCCGTACGGTTGACGCATGACGAGCATCGGTGGTGCTGCATCTGCTGGGATGGTCGACTGGAATCTCGCGGTGGCGACCGCGACCCGGCTGGTACGGCCGGGACCAGAGGTGAGCCGTGACGAGGCGCGGGCCATCGTCGCGGAACTGCGCCGGCACGCGAAGGCGTCGGAGGAGCATGTCCGGGGCTTCACCCGGATGGGAGGCGACGCCGCCCACGACACCCCCGTACTCGTCGTCGACCGCCCCGGCTGGGTACGGGCGAACGTCGCCGGGTTCCGTGAGGTGCTCAGGCCCCTGCTGGACAAGATGCAGGAGCGGCGCGGGAGTTCACCGGGCGGGGCCGTTTTCGGCGCGGTAGGCGGCAAGGTCACCGGTGTCGAACTGGGCATGCTGCTGTCGTTCCTGTCGTCCCGTGTCCTCGGCCAGTACGAGACCTTCGCCCCGGCCACCCGCGAACTCCCGGCGGGCGCGAACGGCGGCGGCAGGCTGCTCCTCGTCGCGCCGAACATCGTCCATGTGGAGCGCGAACTCGACGTACAGCCCCACGACTTCAGGCTCTGGGTGTGTCTGCACGAGGAGACGCACCGCACCCAGTTCACGGGCGTGCCCTGGCTGCGCGACCACCTGGAGGGCGAAATCCAGTCGTTCTTGGGGGAGACGGAAGTCGACCCCATGACGTTCCTGGAGCGCATCCGGGAGGCCGCGCAGTCCCTCGCGGGCGGCAGGCCGGAGGGCGAGGAGGACGACGGCGGGCGTTCCCTGGTGGAGCTGGTGCAGACGCCGGCCCAGCGGGAGATCCTCGGCCGGCTCACCGCTGTCATGTCCCTCCTGGAGGGGCACGCCGACTTCGTGATGGACGGGGTGGGCCCCGCGGTGGTGCCCTCCGTCGCCGAGATCCGGGAGAAGTTCCAGCAACGACGGGCCAAGGGCGCCTCACGGCTGGACCTCGCCCTGCGCAAGCTGCTCGGTCTGGACGCCAAACTCAGGCAGTACCGTGACGGCGAACGGTTCGTCCGGGCCGTCGTCGACCAGGTCGGCATGGACGGCTTCAACCGCGTATGGACCTCCCCGAACACCCTTCCTACTAAGGCGGAGATCGCCAAACCGGCGGACTGGGTCGCGCGGGTGCACCGCAAGGCGGACCAGTAAGCCCTCGGAGTACCTGGTGAACGAATCCGGCCGACGGCAGGTGAACGCCCCTTCAATCACCCGTCCGAGGGACCGTGGAGCATGGGTAGGCGTGCAATGCTCGGGGAACGCCCCGTTTCTGTCACCATCTACACACTCTGAGTGACCGAAGTCGGCTCACCCCCCGAAAACTTCATGAAGGGAACCGGACATGGGTCCCCATCCTGCGGTCGCGGCGATACGCCTGGCGGTTCGCCGCGCTCTCCACGACATCCTGACCGCGCACACCCCGCCCGACAGCATCCTCCCCGGCCCCAACATCCCCAATGAGTCCGCCCCACTCGTCCTCGTGGCGTGCTCCGGCGGCGCCGACTCCATGGCGCTCGCCTCCGCTCTCGCGTTCGAAGCGCCCAAACTCGGTCTGCGCGCCGGCGGCGTCACCGTCGACCACGGTCTGCAGCCCGGCTCCGACCTCCGCGCCGACGAGGTCGTCCTGCGCCTGACCGAACTCGGCCTCGCCCCGGTCGAGTCGATCGCCGTCGCCGTCGGCCGTGAGGGCGGCCCCGAGGCCGCCGCCCGCGATGCCCGCTACGGCGCCCTGGACGCCGCTGCGGAGCGTCACGGCGCCACCGCGGTCCTCCTCGGCCACACCCGCGACGACCAGGCCGAGACCGTGCTGCTGGGCCTCGCCCGCGGCTCCGGCATCCGCTCCCTGTCCGGGATGGCGGCCGTCTCCGGGCGGCCGGGGGCCCCCGACCGTTACCGCAGGCCCTTCCTCCAGCTCGACCGGCAGACCGCCCGCAAGGCGTGCATGGTCCAGTCCCTCCCGGTCTGGGACGACCCGCACAACGCCGACCCCGCCTACACCCGGTCCCGGCTGCGCCACGAGGGACTGCCCGCCCTGGAGAAGGCCCTCGGCAAGGGCGTCGTCGAGGCCCTCGCCCGCACGGCCCAGCTCTCCCGTGACGACGCCGACGCCCTCGACACCTGGGCCCGCCAGGCCGAGGCCTCCGTACGGGACACGGCGGGCCTCCTGGAGTGCGCCAAGCTGTACGCCCTGCCGCCCGCCGTACGCCGCCGGATCCTGCGCAGTGCCGCCATCGAGGCGGGCGCTCCGGCCGGTTCGCTGTTCGCCCGCCACATCGAGGAAGTCGACCGGCTGATCACCGGCTGGCGAGGTCAGGGAGCCATCAATCTCCCCGGCCGGGTCGTCGCCCAGCGGCAGGGTGGCAGACTGGTGATTCGGCAAGGCTGAATCTCACCCCCTCTTCGGGGCGGGGCAGGGGTCGGCGAGCCGGGCGAATGGCGACGGGCGACCGAAAGTGATGCGGGTGGACGCGAAAGACATGGGTGCCGACCTCAAGTCGGTACTCATCACCAAGGAAGAGATCGACGCGAAGCTGGTCGAGCTGGCCGCGAAGATCGACGCGGAGTACGCGGGCAAGGACCTGCTGATCGTCGGTGTCCTCAAGGGCGCGGTGATGGTCATGGCCGACCTGGCCCGGGCGCTGTCCACCCCCCTCACCATGGACTGGATGGCCGTGTCGTCGTACGGCGCGGGCACCCAGTCCTCCGGTGTGGTGCGGATCCTCAAGGACCTCGACACCGACATCAAGGGCAAGCACGTCCTCATCGTCGAGGACATCATCGACTCCGGGCTGACCCTCTCCTGGCTGATCTCCAACCTCGGCTCCCGCGAGCCCGAGTCGCTGAAGATCTGCACCCTGCTGCGCAAGCCGGAGGCCGCGAAGGTCGCCATCGACGTGGAGTGGGTCGGCTTCGACATCCCGAACGAGTTCGTGATCGGCTACGGCCTCGACTACGCGGAGAAGTACCGCAACCTCCCGTTCGTCGGTACGCTCGCGCCCCACGTCTACGGCGGCTGAGTCCCGAGGCCGCTGAGCCAAAGGGCGAGTCCTGTGGGACGTCCGGGAACCCCGGCGGCCTTCCCGCCGTTGGAGCATGCGTGGACGGTATTGCCAGCCCGCCCGTGCGCCTTCGGGTGACAATGCTGGGGTACCGTCCGAAGAGCAGTCTTGAGAACAGTCTTTGTCAAACTCACTATGGCAGGAGGGACGGGGCGGCACCGCTCCGTATGGATGGACGTGAAGCGATACTTCCGTGGGCCGGTCATGTGGATCGTGCTGGCCGTCCTTGCCGTGGTCGTGTTGATGCAGGTCGTCGGCTCGTCCGGCGGCTACAAGACGGTGGACACAGGCCAGGTCGTCCAGGCGATCAACGACAACAAGGTCGAGCAGGTCAAGATCACCACCGGTGATGAGCAGGTCGTCAAGGCCCAGCTCAAGGACGGCCAGAAGATCGAGGGCAGCTCGAAGATCCAGGCGAGCTACATCGGCGATCAGGGCGTCAACCTGGCGAACACTCTCCAGGACAAGTACCAGAACAAGCAGATTCCGGACGGCTACACGGTCTCCCCGACCAAGCAGAACGCTTTCGTCAGCATTCTGCTGTCGCTGCTCCCCTTCGTTCTCATCGTCGTCGTGTTCCTGTTCCTGATGAACCAGATGCAGGGTGGCGGCTCCCGCGTCATGCAGTTCGGGAAGTCCAAGGCCAAGCTCATCACCAAGGACACCCCGAAGACGACGTTCGCGGACGTGGCGGGCTCGGACGAGGCCGTCGAGGAACTCCACGAGATCAAGGAGTTCCTCCAGGAGCCGGCCAAGTTCCAGGCCGTCGGCGCCAAGATCCCCAAGGGTGTGCTCCTCTACGGGCCTCCCGGTACGGGTAAGACGCTGCTCGCACGTGCTGTCGCGGGCGAGGCGGGCGTTCCGTTCTACTCGATCTCGGGTTCCGACTTCGTCGAGATGTTCGTCGGTGTCGGTGCCTCCCGGGTCCGTGACCTCTTCGAGCAGGCCAAGGCGAACGCCCCGGCGATCGTCTTCGTCGACGAGATCGACGCGGTCGGCCGTCATCGCGGCGCCGGCCTCGGCGGCGGTCACGACGAGCGCGAGCAGACGCTCAACCAGCTCCTCGTGGAGATGGACGGCTTCGACGTCAAGGGCGGTGTGATTCTCATCGCCGCCACGAACCGTCCCGACATCCTCGACCCGGCGCTGCTGCGTCCCGGCCGTTTCGACCGCCAGATCGCGGTCGACCGCCCGGACATGCTGGGCCGTCTGGAGATCCTCAAGGTTCACCAGAAGGGCAAGCCGGTCGCTCCGGACGTCGATCTGTCGGCGGTCGCCCGTCGCACACCGGGCTTCACCGGTGCGGACCTGAGCAACGTCCTCAACGAGGCCGCGCTGCTCACCGCCCGCAGCGACAAGAAGCTGATCGACAACGCGTCGCTCGACGAGGCCATCGACCGCGTCGTGGCGGGCCCGCAGAAGCGGACCCGGATCATGTCGGAGAAGGAAAAGAAGATCACCGCGTACCACGAGGGCGGCCACGCCCTGGTCGCGGCGGCCTCCCCGAACTCCGACCCGGTCCACAAGATCACGATCCTGTCCCGCGGCCGGGCCCTCGGTTACACGATGGTGCTCCCGGACGAGGACAAGTACTCCACCACCCGCAACGAGATGCTCGACCAGCTGGCCTACATGCTGGGCGGCCGGGCGGCGGAGGAACTGGTCTTCCACGACCCGACGACGGGTGCCGCGAACGACATCGAGAAGGCCACGGCGACGGCCCGCGCGATGGTCACGCAGTACGGCATGACCGAGCGCCTCGGCGCGATCAAGTTCGGCGGCGACAACACCGAGCCCTTCCTGGGCCGGGAGATGTCGCATCCGCGCGACTACTCGGAAGAGGTAGCCGCGCTCGTCGACGAAGAGGTCAAGAAGCTCATCGAGAACGCGCACAACGAGGCCTGGGAGATCCTGGTCGAGAACCGCGACGTCCTCGACGCCCTGGTGCTTGAGCTGCTGGAGAAGGAGACGCTGAGCAAGGAGCAGATCGCCGAGGTCTTCGCTCCCATCATCAAGCGCCCGGCCCGCCCCGCGTGGACCGGCTCCTCCCGCCGTACGCCGTCCACCCGCCCGCCGGTGCTCTCCCCCAAGGAGCTGTCGCTGACGAACGGGACCAACGGCTCGGCGCCGGCGATCACCGCCAAGGCCGGAGCCACCGAGTCCGTCCCCGCGACGGAGCCGGTGCCGGAGGACCGCACCGAGAGCTGACCCCCGGCTCTCCCGCCTCCTCCCGCTCAGCGGGCCCGGAATGGATGCCGCGCCCCCCAGGATCTAGCCTGGGGGGCGCGGCATTTCGGTATGTCCGCACGTGCGCCGCGTGGTCCACACGCGTGACAGGGACAGGAACGAGGCACCCAGATGACCGACCCCGTGACGCTGGACGGCGAGGGCACGATCGGCGACTTCGACGAGAAGCGGGCGGAGAACGCCGTACGTGAGCTGCTGATCGCGGTCGGCGAGGACCCGGACCGCGAGGGTCTGAAGGAGACGCCGGGGCGGGTGGCGCGGGCGTACCGCGAGATATTCGCGGGGTTGTGGCAGAAGCCCGAGGACGTGCTGACGACGACGTTCGACCTGGGGCACGACGAGATGGTGCTGGTGAAGGACATCGAGGTCCTGAGCAGCTGTGAGCATCATCTGGTGCCGTTCGTCGGGGTCGCCCACGTCGGCTACATCCCGTCCGTCGACGGCAAGATCACCGGGTTGTCGAAGCTGGCCCGGCTCGTGGACGTCTATGCCCGCCGGCCGCAGGTGCAGGAACGACTCACCACGCAGGTCGCCGACTCGCTCATGAAGATCCTGGAGCCGCGCGGGGTGATCGTCGTCGTGGAGTGCGAGCACATGTGCATGTCGATGCGAGGGGTCCGGAAGCCGGGTGCGAAGACCATCACGTCGGCGGTGCGTGGCCAGATGCGGGATTCGGCCACCCGGAACGAAGCGATGAGCCTGATCATGGCTCGCTGATCGCTGATCGCTGATCGCTGATCGCTGATCGCTGATCCCTGGTCGCTGCTCCCGGCGGGGGGTCTACGCCGGGGCCGTGCCCGCGTTGTTGTCCTCGTCCTCCGGGAGTTTGCAGACCCGTTCCAGGAAGAAGGCCGCCGCGATGACGGCGATGCCCGCCAGGACCGAGAAGCCGGCGTAGACGGCCTGGTCGCGGCGGGCCGGGATGTCCAGGGACTCCAGGAGGAAGGCGCCCGTGCCGCCGTACATTCCGGCGACCAGGGCGGCCACCAGGGCGCTGGCCTGGCCGAAGACGACCGCGCGGGCGGCCATCAGGGGGTCGACACCCTTGGCGCCGGGCTGCCGGTCGCGCTGGGCCCTGAGGCGGGCGCGCAGGGAGAGGGCCGTGGCCAGCAGGACCACGGCGATCAGCGCGAGGACGACGGGGGCGGCCAGCGGGACGCTCGGGAGCGTCCCCACCGCGTTCCACAGCCGGGCGCCCGCCCAGGAGAGCACTCCGGCGACGACGAACACGCCGGCCAGCATCTTGATGCGCAGCTCTCTCACGGTGCCCCTTCAGCTCCCCGGACCGGACCGCCGACCTGCGGTCGTCATGACCTTAACGGCTATTCCGGCAGCTGGAGTTCCAGGTCGGCGCGGGGCGCGACACCTTCCAGGGCGACGGTCCCCAGGAGCGTGGCCACCGGGCCGCGGCCGGGGAGCTGGGCCTCGGGGTCCACGTCGTGCCAGGGGGCGAGAACGAAAGCCCTCTCGTGGGCGCGCGGGTGGGGGAGGGTGAGCGTCGGGTCGTCGGAGACCTCGTCGGCGTACGCGACGATGTCGACGTCGATCGTGCGCGCGCCCCAGCGTTCCTCGCGGACGCGGTGGAAGGCGTCCTCGACCGCGTGGGCGCGCTCCAGGAGCGAGGACGGGGGCAGCGTCGTCTTCAGGACGACCACCGCGTTGAAGTACGACGGCTGGCTGCCCGCCGGGACCCCCCACGGCTCCGTCTCGTAGACGGGGGAGACCGCCTTGATGCGGACGCCCGGGGTGTCCTCCAGGGCGTCGATGGCCCCCTGGAGTGTCTCCAGGCGGTTGCCGAGGTTCGAGCCGAGGGAGATGACGGCGCGTTTCGGGTTGTGCAGGGTGGTGTCGGCGGCGTCCACCTGCTGCACCACGGAGGCGGGCACCGGCTGGACGGTCGGGTCGCTGTGACTCTCGGTGAACGAGGCGGTCATACTCGGCTCCGGGTGATGGTGATGGTCACGTCGTCGAAGGGGACCGTGATCGGCGCGTCCGGTTTGTGGACGCACACCTCGACCTCCTGGACGCCCTGGTGCTTCAGACAGACCTGCGCGATGCGCTCGGCGAGTGTCTCTATGAGATCGACGGGCTCGCCCTCGACGACGGCCACGACCTCCTCCGCCACGATGCCGTAGTGCACGGTTTTCGCCAGGTCGTCGTCGGCCGCGGCCGGACGGGTGTCCAGGCCGAGGGAGAGGTCCACGACGAAGGTCTGGCCCTCTTCCCGCTCCTGCGGGAACACACCGTGGTGTCCACGGGCCCTCAGGCCGCGCAGCGCGACACGATCCACGCGAATCACTCCTGCAATCGTCGTTGGCGGCCATTTCGGTCCGGGGGCGGTCGGCCCGGCAGCCACTTCCGAATCTACCCGCGAGCACTGACAGTGCCGGCCCCGCGAAGGACCGGTCCACGTGATGACCCAGAGGGTTCATCGAGCGTTTCCCCGTGGGAACACGGCTGCTCACGGGCTGGTAGCCGCACTTACCCCGTGTTCGTGATTCCAACCACGTCCGACCGCGTTCTGCTGCGTTCGGCCCAGGAGGACGCCAGAAGGACCACAGAAGGACCACAAAGGGGGCGCGGAGGGTCCACAGATGGGCGTCAGGAGGGCGTGTCGTCGGCGTCCGCGTCGTCCTCGTCGCTCTCGGCGAGGACCGGGGAGGCGTGGTGCGCCCAGATCTTCCAGCCGACGGGGGTGCGGCGGAACACGTTGGTGGCGACGACCAGCTGGCCGACCAGCGGACCCAGCTCGTCGCCGTCCTCCGGCGGCGGGCCGCCGCTGAGGATGTTCTCGGTGCAGGTCACCAGCGCGGTGTCACCGGTGACGGAGACATGCACGTCGGTGAGGAAGAACTGGATGTACTCGGTGTTGGCCATGATCAGCGCGTAGGAGCGGAGCACCTCGCCGCGTCCGGTCAGCACCGGCCAGCCCGGGTGCACGCAGGAGACCACGCCGCTCTCCGCGGGGTCGTGGTATTCCTCGTCGACGCCCAGGTCGGCGGGGGTGAGCCAGAGCGCGGACAACTCGTCGAAGTCGCCCTGTTCCAGTGCCTCGTAGAAGGCGGTGTTGGCGAGTTCGACCTGCTCGACGTCGAGGTGGGGCGCGCTCACCGGGCTCCCCCGGCGTTGCGGACCGCTTCGGCGCCGCGAGCGTCCTCGACCGCGCGGGCGACCCGTACGGCGTCGGCGGTGGCGCGGACCTCGTGGACGCGGACCGCCCAGGCGCCCTGGTGGGCGGCGAGCGCGGAGACGGCGGCGGTGGCGGCGTCGCGTTCCCGCGCGGGCGGCGGGGCGCCCTCGGGGCCGGCCAGTACGCGCCCCAGGAACCGTTTCCGGGACGCGGCGACCAGGAGGGGGTGGCCCAGGCCGTGCAGACGGTCGAGGTGGGCCAGGAGGGCCAGGTCGTGATCGGCGCCCTTGGAGAAGCCGAGGCCCGGGTCGACGACGATCCGGTCGGGGGAGACACCGCCGGCCAGTACGGCGTCCACGCGCGCGTGGAGTTCGTCGACGACCTCGGAGACGACGTCCGCGTACACGCCCCTGACGTTGCCGCCCTCCAGGAAGCCGCGCCAGTGCATGACGACGAAGGGGGCGCCCGTGTCCGCGACGACCGGGATCATCGCGGGGTCCGCGAGGCCGCCGCTGACGTCGTTGACGAGGACCGCGCCGGCCGCGAGGGCCTGTTCGGCGACCGAGGCGCGCATGGTGTCGACGGAGACGGTGACGCCCTCGGCGGCGAGGCCGCGGACCACGGGGACGACGCGCTTGAGTTCCTCGGCCTCGTCGACTCGGGTGGCGCCGGGGCGGGTGGACTCGCCGCCGACGTCCACCAGGTCGGCGCCCTCGGTGACCAGGTCTAGGCCGTGCTTGACGGCGTTGGTCGTGTCGAACCAGCGGCCCCCGTCGGAGAAGGAGTCCGGGGTCACGTTCACGACGCCCATGACCGCGCAGCGGTCCCAGGCCGGGAGGCCGCTGACGCGGCGGCGTCCGCTCTGGTTGTTCATGCGTTCAGCGTAGGCCCCCGGCGGTGGGGCGGGTTCTTTGGTGCGGGTGCGTTGTGGCTTGGGCCTTTTGTTTCCCACCCAACCACCCGTCTCGGTTCGTTAATCGGCTCGGTCGAAAGCCCCCCGTACTCGGCACCGCCTCACACCGCGCGGACCGTCGTTCCTCTGTCCGCCGCCCCGTGGGCGCACGGGCGCGGGTGCGAGGTGCGGCGGCGGAGGAAGCGGGGGAGGGCCAGGGTGACGAAGCCTTCCGCCTGCATCGCGGCGAGGCCGATGCGGGGCAGGTCGCTGGAGGTGCGGTAGACCACGAAGCGCGGCTCCCAGCGGGGGCGGAACTTGGCGTTGAACTTGTACAGGGACTCGATCTGGAACCAGCGGGACAGGAACACCAGCAGGCCTCGCCAGGCGCGCAGGACCGGCCCGGCGCCGATCTTCTCGCCGCGGGCCAGCGCCGCGCGGAACATGGCGAAGTTGAGGGAGACACGGGCGACGCCGAGGCGGGGGGCTGCCTCCAGGGCTGCCACGATGAGCAGTTCGTTCATGCCGGGGTCCGCCGCGCGGTCGCGCCGCATCAGGTCCAGGGAGACGCCGTCGGCGCCCCAGGGCACGAAGTGCAGGATCGCCTTCAGGTCGCCGTACTCGCCCGGGGTCTCGTCGGTCTTGTGGGCGGTGGCGATCAGGCAGTCGCCGTCGCCCGGGTCGCCGATGCGGCCCAGCGCCATGGAGAAGCCGCGCTCGGTGTCGGTGCCGCGCCAGGCCTCCGCGGCGAGCCGGACGCGCTCCAACTCGTTCTCCCCGAGGTCACGGATGCGTCGTACCCGGGTTTCGTAGCCCGCGCGTTCGATGCGCTTGACCATCTGGCGCACGTTGCGCATCGCGCGCCCGGCGAGGGAGAAATCCGCGACGTCCACCACCGCCTCGTCGCCCAGTTCGAGGGCGTCGAGGCCGGTCTCGCGGGTCCAGACCTCGCCGCCGGTCTCGGAGCAGCCCATGACCGCGGGGGTCCAGGAGTGGGCCTTGGCCTCGTCCATGAAGCGTTCGATGGCGCCCGGCCAGGCCTCCACGTCGCCGATCGGATCGCCGCTGGCGAGCATCACGCCGGACACCACCCGGTAGGTGACGGCGGCCTTGCCGCTGGGGGAGAAGACGACCGCCTTGTCGCGGCGCAGTGCGAAGTGGCCGAGGGAGTCGCGGCGGCCGTGCTTGTCGAGCAGCACGCGCAGCCGGTCCTCGTCCTCCTCGGTCAGGTGTGCGGCCGGGTGTTCGGGCCGGAAGGCGAAGTAGATCGTCGTGATGGCGGTCAGCAGGCCCAGGGCGCCTAGCGAGTAGCCGACGGTCCAGGAGGTGGGCCCGTCGTAGTCGACGGGGCCCTCGAAGCCGAACAGGCCGTACAGGACATGGGTGATGCGGTCCGCGAGGCTCGGGTCGCCGTACATGCGGTCGCCGTGCGCGCTCACCACGACCAGCCCGAGAGCGAGCGATCCGGCGCTCATCAGCACGAAGTTGGTGAGTGCGCGCCAGCGGCTGCGCGGGTCGGGCAGCGCCTCGAACTCGGTGCGGTGGCGCAGGAGCACCACCAGCAGGAGTACGGAGATGACGAGCCCCACGAGCGAGTGCCGGTAGGCGAACTGGGCCACGGCGCCGGCCGGCAGCAGGGCCACCGCGGCGCGCCAGGCGCGGCGCTTGCGGCGCCTGAGGCCGTGCGCGAGGAGCAGCAGGAGGACGCCGGTGCTGAGGGAGAGCGCGGCGGCGAACGGGCCGAGCGCGCCGGGCAGTACCTCGGCGATGGTGTGCATCCGGCTGTGCCTGAAGCGCGGGAAGACTCCCGCGGCGATGTCGACCAGACCCACGAGCGCACAGGCCCGGGCGACGACGGCGGGGACGGCCTCGGGACGCGGACCGCGCAGTATGCGCCGTACTCGGCTTGCTCGTCCCGGAACCTCGCCCGACATTTCCCCATCTATCCTGACAGACATCGCATCCCGTAGTTCTGCGAGAGACCTGGAATCCGGAGCCAATCCGGCATCCGGCGACATTGCGCCCTCTAGGACGGTGTCTCGGGGGACGAGGTTCACTCCCCCGTGGAAAGCCGTTTCAAAGGACACCCAAAGCCCGGGGCAAGCCGCAGTGAAGGAAGCGGGCGCGCCGCCGGCGAAGAGAGTGGGCGACTGCAGTCATGGGTCTCACGAGCAAGACAGTGCTGGCGCTGGCGATCCTGGCCGCCGCCCTGCTGTTCATCGGCACGATCGTGTTCTGGCCCCGGCTGGCGCGCCGCAACTGGCGGGCCGTCGGCGGCCGGACGGTGCTGCTGCTGGCCACCCAGGTCGCGGTGTTCGCCTCGGTCGGTCTCGCCGTCAACCAGAGTTTCGGTTTCTACGCCTCCTGGGACGATCTCCTGGGCAAGGAGACCGACCAGGGGGTGGTCGTCGACCGGAGCAGCGGGGCGCACGGCGGCTTCCAGGTGCTGTCCACCCAGTCGGTGAGTGTGCCGGGCGGTCATCTGCCCAGGGTCGGCGGCCAGATCCAGAAGATCGGCGTCGCCGGCAAGAAGACGGGGATCACCTCTCCGGCGTACGTCTATCTGCCACCGGAGTACTTCCAGCCGCAGTACGCGAAGCGCACCTTCCCGGTGGTCGTCGTCCTGACCGGCTATCCGGGGACCGCCAAGGCCCTCATCACCAAGCTCGACTTCCCCAACACCGCGCACGAGTTGGCGGGGGACGGCAGGGCGCAGCCGATGATCCTGGCGATGCTGCGGCCGACCGTGGCGCCGCCCCGGGACACCGAGTGCGTGGACGTGCCGGGCGGGCCGCAGACGGAGACGTTCTTCGCCCAAGACCTGCCGACGGCGATCGCCGGTCATTACCGGGTGGGACCGAGGCCCGGCAGCTGGGGCATCATCGGCGACTCGACGGGTGGCTACTGCGCGCTGAAGCTCGCGATGCACCACCCGCGCGTGTACACGGCGGCGGTGGGTCTGTCGCCGTCCTACAAGGCGCCGATCGACGCCACCACGGGAGACCTCTTCCAGGGTGACGAGAAGCTGCGGCGCCACGCGGACCTGGAGTGGTACATCCAGCACATGCCGCCGCCGGACGTCTCCCTGCTGGTCACCACCAGCAGGCACGGAGAGGCCAACTACGGTCCGACGATGCGGTTCGTGGACCTCGTCAGGACGAAGGCCCCGACCAGGATCTCGACGATCGTCCTGGAGAGCGGCGGCCACAACTTCAACACCTGGCGGCGGGAGATCCCGGGTTCGCTGGAGTGGCTCAGCGGGCGGCTGACGGAGCGCTGATGCCCCAAGGCCTGTGGAGGGTCTGGTGCTGTCGTGTTTTTACCGCGCGAGGCACCAAGATTCGCCTACGCGCGGTAAGTTTCTGGCCATGCCACGTGGACGTCACCGCCATTCACCACCTCTGCACCGGCTGCTGCCTCCTGCGGCGATCGCGGGCGTCTCGCTCGTCTGCGCCCTGGGGCCATGGGTGTTCACGGATACCGGCGTCCTCCGGGTGATCGCCGCGTTCGCCGCGGCGGTCACGGTCGTCGGCGCGGCCGTCATGCGCCGCTGGGACGGGGAGGCGGGCAAGCAGGTCGCCGACCTCACGCGCGCGCGTGCGGGCGACGAATGGCGGCACGAGGAGCGTGCCGCCGAGTTGGAGACCGACCTGGAGGAGTCCCGCGAGCTGCGCGTCAAGCTGGAGCAGAAGCTGCGTGCGAAGCGGTCCGAGCTCCAGGGGCTGCGCAACGAGCACGCGGCGCTGCTGCGGCGGTACGCCACGGCGGAGACCGAGCGGGCCAGCGCGCTGGAGGGCAGGCGCCTGCTGGAGCTGGAGGCCTCGGGACCGCAGGACGCGGACGTGGATACGGACGTCGATGCGGACGCGGATACGGACGTCGACGTGAAGCCGGCTGCGGCCAAGGGCGCGGCGCGGGTGCTGCCGGCCGGGTCGGGCGAGTCGGTGGACCCGGCGGACGAGGTGGAAGAGACCGACTCCGACGCGGCGGCGCTGGACGCGGCGGCGGCCGGGGTGTCGGCGGCGCTGGGCGCGGTCGGCGCACGGACTGCGGACGTCACGGAGGACACGGAGTCAGTAAAGGACACGGAGTCGCAGGAGAGCCCGGCGGCACCGGCGATCTTCTCCCCGGCGGGTTCCTCGCTGTTCCTGCGTGCGCGGGCGGCGCTGGCCAGGTTCGACGGCGAGGTTCCGGCGAAGGCGGCTCCGGCTCCGGCTCCTGCCGTCGTGAAGATACCGGCTGAGGTCTCGGGGCCCGCCGGGTCCGACGGCCCCGACGCCGACAAGGCGGAGGCCGCGCGGGAGGACGAGGCGAAGGGGAAGTCCGAGGCGGCCCGCGGCCATACGCGCGCCGCCGCCACCCCCGCCGAGGCGAAGCCCGCCAAGCCCGTGCGCGGTTTCGGGCACTACACCGTGCCGACCGCGGTGGCCGTCGTACCGACGACCGAGCCTCTGCGCAGGCCCGCCGTCCCCGGCGGGTTCGACTTCTTCGGTACGGAGAAGGAGGAGGCGTCGGCCGCGCTGGACGCCGTGCAGAACGAGGACCTCGCCGATGTCGTCGGGCAGGAGGCGCTCGCGCTGCACAAGGCGGAGTCCGAGGCGCAGTTCAAGCCGGTGGACGAGGAGTCGCGCGGAGTCGGCATCGGTCAGGTGATCGACCTGACGGCGCACGACGAGACCGAGCAGATCGACCTGCAGGGGCTGCGGAGCGCGGTCTCCTGATTCCTGACGGTCGGTCACCCCGTGCCGCGTTCGATCACATGCGCCCGTTACGCCATCCACCGGTCCGGGCGCGCGTCCCTCCGCCCCGTCCGGGAGCGCTCCGCCTGCCCCCGCAGCAGCTCCGCGGCCTCCTGGGCGTCCCGTAGACCGGCGGTGACGGTCTTGTTGGCTCCCGTGTCCACGTGGACGTCCGCGAGGCCCTTGAAGCGCGCCCAGGGCCCCTGCTCCACCCGTACGCTCTGGACCTTGGCGTGCGGGACCAGGGCCAGGCTGCGGCGCAGCAGCCCGTGCCGGGAGACGAAGACGCTGTCGGTGACGGCGATGCCGTAGCCCCGCCACCAGAACGGCAGGCACCAGCCCGCCCGGCGCGGCGGACGCGACAGCGAGGCGGGCACCGTCACCCCGGGGAGCACCCGGCCTATCACCGCCTCCGCCATCTCACGCGGGGCCACCGGCACCAGCACCGAGTTCGACGAGCCCGCCACGTCCAGCTCCACCCGGACCCACCCGCGGCGCCGCCACAGCAGCGGTTCCACGATCCGCACGGTCTGCACGCGCCCCGGCGGGACCGTCTCGTGGGTGCGGTCCAGGAGGCCGTGGTCGATGCGCAGCCCGTCCGGGGACTCGCCGACCGTCCAGTCGTACTCGCTGATGAACCGGCCCACGCTGCTCGCGCCCGCCGCGCCCAGCAGTGGGACGCCCGTCGCGAGCACTGTCCACAGGCTGTGGGTGGCGAACCAGAGGACCGGCGGTACGACCAGTGCGGCGGCCAGCGATCCCCAGGTCGCGCCGGTCAGCACCAGGGAGACGGCGAGCACGCGCGCGGGGATGTGCAGCAGCTGCCGGACGGGCGCCTCGCCCACCTCGTGCGCGGTCTCGGGGGCGAACCCGGCAGCGCGGGCGAGGAGTTCGGCCCGCAGGGCACGCGCGTGCCCCTCGCCCAGGTACGCCAGCTCGTCCTTCTTGTCCGTCCCCACGACGTCCAGCTTGAGCTTGGCGACCCCGGCGACCCGGGCCAGCAGCGGCTGGGTGATGTCGACGGCCTGGATGCGTTCGAGCCGGATGTGCGCGGTGCGCCGGAACAACAGACCGGTACGGATGCGCAGTTCGCTGTCGGTCACCGCGAAGTGGGTGAACCACCAGGTCAGAAAGCCGTACAGGGCGCCTCCGATGAGGCACACGGCGAGTCCGAGCAGCAGGGTCGTGGTGGTCAGCCGGGTCAGTTGCCGCTGCGCCTGGTTGGGGTCGTGCACGGCCCACCCGATGAGCACGGCGATCGGCGCCCACGCGCGCCTGAGCGGCGTGACGGGATGCAGTCGCTGCTCGACGACCGGCTGTTTGCCGTTCTCCGTGGGTACGTCCGTCTCGGTGCCGGGGGTCGTCACAGTCCCGCCGATCGGGCCTGGCCGAGCTCGGTCAGCCGGTCCCGCAGCCGTTCCGCCTCCGCCGGTTCGAGGCCCGGGATGCGCGCGTCGGTCGCGGCGGCGGCCGTGTGCAACTGCACGCTGGCCAGCCCGAAGTGCCGTGCGACGGGCCCCGACGTCACCTCGACCAGCTGCATCCGCCCGTACGGCACGATCGTCTCCTCGCGCCACAGCACCCCCCTGCTGATCAGCAGGTCGTCGGCGCGCTCGGCGTACCGCCAGGAGGCCCAGTTGCGGCCCAGCATCGGCCAGCCCCACAGCAGCAGGCCCAGCGGCAGCAGCGCGAAGGCCGCCCAGGCGGGCCCGGCGAGCAGGCCGGGCAGCAGCCCCGCAGCGAGCGTCAGCGGCACCAGCCAGACCACCAGCAGCAGCCGGCGCATCCGCAGCAGGTCCCGCGGCAGCCCGGTCCACACCGGCTCGTCGTGCCCTTCGCCGTGCCCGTCGCCTCGCGTTTCGCCCGCGGTTTCCGGGCTCCCCGTCTCCATACCGCAAGCGTACGTACGACAGACTGTGTCCATGAGTCCCATGACGGAGCCCACGGAGACCACGGTCGGTATCGGCGGCGCCGCGGAGAGCACCGACATGGTGCTCAACATCGGGCCCCAGCACCCCTCCACGCACGGTGTGCTGCGGCTGCGGCTGGTGCTCGACGGCGAGCGGATCCAGCACGCGGAGCCGGTGATCGGCTATATGCACCGCGGTGCGGAGAAGCTCTTCGAGGCGCGTGACTACCGTCAGATCATCATGCTGGCCAACCGGCACGACTGGCTGTCGGCGTTCTCCAACGAGCTGGGTGTGGTCCTCGCCGTGGAGCGGATGCTCGGCATGGAGGTCCCCACGCGCGCGGTGTGGACGCGCACGCTGCTCGCGGAGCTGAACCGGGTGCTGAACCATCTGATGTTCCTGGGCTCGTACCCGCTGGAGCTGGGCGGGATCACGCCGATCTTCTACGCGTTCACGGAACGCGAGGAACTCCAGCACGTCATGGAGGAGGTCTCCGGCGGGCGCATGCACTACATGTTCAACCGCGTGGGGGGCCTCAAGGAGGACCTGCCGGCGGGGTGGACCACGCGCGCGCGTGACTCCGTCGCGTCCCTGCGCTCGCGCATGGACCGGTTCGACGACCTGGTCCTCGGCAACGAGATCTTCCGGGGGCGCACGCGCGGCGTGGGCGTGCTCCCGCCGGAGGCCGTGCACGCGTACGGCGTGAGCGGGCCGATCGCGCGCGCCTCGGGTGTCGACTTCGACCTGCGCCGCGACGAGCCGTATCTGGCGTACGGGGAACTCCAGGACACCCTGAAGGTGGTGACCCGCCAGGAGGGCGACTGTCTCGCCCGCTTCGAGTGCCTCCTGGAGCAGACGCACAACGCGCTCGACCTGGCCGACGCCTGCCTCGACCGCCTCGCCGAACTGGAGCCCGGCCCGATCAACCAGCGCCTGCCGAAGGTCCTGAAGGCGCCCGAGGGGCACACGTACGCGTGGACCGAGAACCCCCTCGGCATCAACGGCTACTACCTCGTCAGCAAGGGCGAGAAGACCCCGTACCGGCTGAAGCTGCGCTCGGCCTCCTACAACAACATCCAGGCGCTGGCGGTCCTGCTGCCCGGCACGCTGGTCGCGGACATGGTGGCGATCCTGGGGTCGCTGTTCTTCGTCGTCGGAGACATCGACAAGTAAGACAGGTGACACCCAGCACCGCCCAGCACCGCCAAGCAGCACCAAGCAGCACCAAGCAGGGCCGAGTCGAGTTCTCAGGGCCGGGCCCTCAGCGGAGCGGGTCGGGGATCCCCCTCGGCTCCACCAGCCATCCGAAGTCCCCGAGCCCGCCTGTCGCCGTCAGCTCGGCGGCCTCTCCGGCGCCCGCCAGGGCCCGTACGTACGCCGCGGGGTCCGTGGACGCCAGGGACAGCGGAGGGCGCCCGCCGGCCACCCCGAGGGCGTGCAGGGACTCCCGCTGGGTCAGCAGGCGCGCCCCCGGCCCCGCGCAGGCGTCCAGCGCCACATGGGCGGTCAGGTCGCACGAGCCGTCCGGCACGGGCGCCGTCTCGCGGCCGGCCCGGAAACCGGTGAGCGTCCCGAAGGGCGGCCGGGCACCGGCCGTGTGGGCGTAGTCGACGGCGACGGCGAGCCCCCGGTCGACGGTGGATCCGGCAGCGGCCCAGGCGGTGTCCCTGGGGAGCCCGATCTCGGCCCGCGTCCCCGCCTCCGGGGGCAGCGGCCACCAGCGCGCCAGCCACTCCGCCTCCGCACCGGTGACCGGCTCCCCGAGCCGTTCGGTCCCGTCCGGGCGGACGAGGACCAGGCGCGGTACGCCCGCCGGGTCCACCTCCGCCACCTCCACGGGGACGTTGTCCAGCCACTCGTTGGCGAACAGCAGTCCGGTGACGCCGCCGGGGGGCTCGGCCAGCCACTCGACGCGGTGATCGAGGTCCGCGGGGCGGTCGGCCAGCTCGACGGCGTACCCGCGCGCGCGGGCGGCCACCTCCGGGGGAAGAGCCGCGAGGACACCGGTGACGAGTTCGCCCCGGCCCGCGCCCATGTCGACGAAGCCGAGCGACGCGGGGCGGCCCAGCGACTCGTCGACCCGGCACAGCAGTCGCGCCACGGCGCCGGCGAAGAGCGGCGACGCGTGGACGGACGTACGGAAGTGCCCGGCGGGCCCCTCGGGCCGACGGTAGAACCCCTGTTCGCCGTAGAGCGCCTCCTGTGCCGCCGCACGCCAGCCTCGCCACTCGCCCGCCGTCCAGCCCGCCGTTGCGCCCCTCGTCTCTCCTGCCACGGGGTCAGGCTAGGGCTTGGACCCCCGCCACCCAGGGGAGAGGGTCTCCACCTTGCGGAGTACGCGAGGGCGTTGCGGATCGACCCTCCGGTTGACCCCGGCACGCACAACGCTTCCCTACGCTGGGTTACGTGCAACGCGTCTATGACTTCCTCCGCAGACACCCGGCATGGGTCGACGGCTTCTGGGCCGTCTTCCTCTTCGGGATCTCCATGGTGAGCGGAGCCCTCCAGGACACTCCGGGCACCGCGTTCCCGGCGGTGATCGCCGTCCTGACGCTCCTGCTGTGCCTGGTGATCGCGCTGCGTCGGCGCATGCCCGAACGGATGCTCGTGCTGGCCGCCGTGGTCGGGCTGGCGCAGCTGGCCCTGGACGTCGAGCCGGTGGCCGCCGACTTCGCCCTGCTGGTGATCGTCTACACCGTGGCGGCGAGCGGGCCCCCCTGGGCCTCGCGCTTCGCGCTGATCGGCGGTCTGTGCGCGTCCCCGCTGGCCCAGTTGCGCTGGCCGGAACAGGAGTCGAGCACCGCGGGCAATCTCGCCGTGGTGGTCTTCCTGGCGGTGCCCTTCGCACTCGCCTGGGTGCTCGGCGACTCGTTGCGCACCCGACGCGCCTACTTCGCCCAGCTGGAGGAGCGTGCCGCCCGCCTGGAGCGGGAGCGCGAGGCACAGGCCAAGGTCGCGGTCGCCGCCGAGCGTGCCCGGATCGCCCGCGAGCTGCACGACGTCGTCGCGCACAACGTGTCCGTGATGGTGGTCCAGGCCGACGGCGCCGCCTACGTCCTCGACACCGCCCCCGAGCAGGCCAAGAAGGCCCTGGAGACCATCTCCGGCACCGGCCGCCAGGCCCTCGCCGAGATGCGCCGACTGCTCGGTGTCCTGCGCACCGGCGAACACCAGGAGGGCTGCGACTACGTGCCGCAGCCCGACGTCGAGCAGCTCGACGACCTGATCGAGCAGTGCCGTACGTCGGGCCTGCCCGTCGACTACAAGGTCGAGGGCACGCCGCGTCCGCTGCCCAGCGGCGTGGAGCTGACGGCGTACCGCATCGTGCAGGAGGCGCTCACCAACACCCGCAAGCACGGCGGCCCGAACACCGGAGCGAGTGTGCGTCTGGTCTACTTCGACGACGGTCTCGGCCTGCTCGTCGAGGACGACGGCAAGGGCGCCCCGCACGAGCACTACGAGGAGGGCGGCGCCGACGGACAGGGCCACGGCCTGATCGGCATGCGCGAGCGGGTCGGCATGGTGGGCGGCACCCTGGACGCGGGCCCGCGCCCGGGTGGCGGCTTTCGCATCAGCGCCCTGCTTCCGCTCAAACCCGCCCATTGACACGTGCACGTTCGATCAACGCATTGATGTTCGATACGTACCGACCGGAGGACCCCGCCATGCACATCCGTGTGATGCTCGTCGACGACCAGGTGCTGCTGCGCACCGGGTTCCGGATGGTGCTCGCAGCTCAGCCGGACATGGACGTCGTGGCGGAGGCGGGCGACGGCGTCGAGGCTCTCCAGGTGCTCCGGGAGACCGAGGTCGACGTGGTGCTGATGGACGTACGCATGCCGAAGCTCGACGGGGTGGAGACCACCCGGCGCATCTGCCAGGGTGACAACCCGCCCAAGGTGCTGATCCTCACCACCTTCGACCTCGACGAGTACGCCTTCTCGGGGCTGAAGGCGGGTGCCTCCGGCTTCATGCTCAAGGACGTGCCGCCCGGCGAGCTCCTCACCGCCATCCGCTCCGTGCACAGCGGTGACGCGGTCGTGGCCCCCTCGACGACCCGGCGGCTCCTCGACCGTTTCGCGCCCATGCTGCCGGCCACCGGCAAGCAGCCCGAGTACAAGGAACTGGAACGGCTCACCGACCGTGAGCGCGAGGTCATGATCCTGGTCGCCCAGGGCCTGTCGAACGGCGAGATCGCGGCCCGGCTGGTCCTGTCGGAGGCGACCGTGAAGACCCATGTGGGCCGCATCCTGACCAAGCTGGGCCTGCGGGACCGGGTACAGGTGGTCGTCCTCGCGTACGAGACGGGACTCGTGCGGGCCGGCGGGGCCGGCTGACCGCCTGTTCGCCGTCGGGCGATCCGTCGGCCCTCCGGTTGCCCGAGGACGCCCTCCAGGAAGTCGCCGCCCGGCCGGGCCGTTCGTGGCGTCCACTCCGCCACTGACAAGGTGCCCGTGAACGCTTCCGCGGGCCCCTACAGCCGCCCCACGAACTCTGCCACCGCCGCCTTCACGTCGTCCGCCGTCCACTCCAGGCCGGCGGCACGGACGGACACCTCGGTGACCGCGAGGCCCGGGCCGCCGCGGTTCCACGCGTCGGCGAACAGGAGGGTCCTCGTCTCCTCGCCCTGCCGGACCGCGGCCTCCGCGGCGGCCTCGTGGTCGTACGGAAGCCAGACCTGGAACTCGTTCGTGTGCGGCACCTCCGGGTGGACACGCGTCCACGGCACCCCGGCCGCCGCGAAGCCCTCGCGCAGCGCGGCGGCGACCACGCGCGCGTGGGCCACGTACTCCGGGAGGCGCGGCAGCTCACGGTCCAGGCCGACGAGGGCGGACAGGGCTGTCGGGAACTGCTGGAAGACCGCGCCGCCGTACCGGTGCCGCCAGGCCTTCGCCTCCTCGACGAGGGTCCGCGGGCCCGCCAGGACGGCACCGCCGTAACCGTCGAGGGACTTGTAGAGCGACACGTACACGCTGTCCGCGAGGTCCGCGATCTCGTCCAGGGGGCGGCCGAAGTGGGTGGTGGACTCCCACAGGCGGGCCCCGTCGAAGTGCACCACCGCGTCGCGTTCCCGAGCCGCCCCCACCACCTCGGACAGCTCCTCCCAGGTGGGCAGCACGAAACCGGCGTCCCTGAGGGGCAGTTCCAGCATCAGCGTCCCGAAGGGCTCGTCGAAGTCGCGCACCTCGTCGGCCGTCGGCATCCGGGGCTCGCTCGTCACCCGGAGCGGGCGCAGTCCGCTGACCACGCTGAACGCGTTCCGTTCGTGCACCTCGGGGTGGGCGAGCGCGTGCAGGGCGACCGCTGGGTTACCGGTCCGGCCCGCCCAGCAGCGCAGGGCCACCTGCTGGGCCATCGTGCCGGTCGGGAAGAAGGCGGCGGCCTCCTTGCCGAGCAGTCCGGCGACCCGCTCCTCCAGGGTCTCGACGATCCCGCCGCCGTAGATGTCGGACGGCTCGTCCAGGTCGTACGACTCCCGTGCCTCGTCGAGCAGCGCCAGCCGCTGACCGACCGTCCCCAGGTACCCCGGGCGCGCCAGGACCCGTTCGGCGCCCCGGAGCGCGGCCCGGCGCCGCTGCCGCCGTTCCTTACCGCCCTGCTCAGTGGCCTGATCCGGGCCCTGGTCCGTGCCGGGTTCCTCGCCCGGCCGCCCGCACTCGTCCGCCGTATCGCTCATGCCCGGGATCATCCCGCGCGCGGGATCGGGAGGGCACGCGGATTTCGGCGGGACCGTGCGCGGAGGGCGCGCGAGCACCCACAGCCTGTGGACAACCGGACGCCTCTTCGACCGATCGCGTTAACATGACGAGAAATCGTCCGGTACATCGTCCGGTACCCCGAGCGGACTGGAACGGGAAGGCCGCCGTCGAGTGAGTACATTCCAACAGCCAGACCCCAGGGACCGCCCCGCGCGGCTCACCGTCGGCGTGGTCGGTGCCGGACGGGTCGGCCCCGCGCTGGCCGCGGCCCTGCAGCTCGCCGGGCACCGTCCGGTGGCCGTCTCCGCGGTCTCCGACGCCTCCGTCCGCAGAGCCGCACAACTGCTCCCGGACGTGCCCGTCGTGTCGCCCGCCCAGGTACTGGAGCGCGCCGACCTGGTCCTGCTGACCGTCCCGGACGACGCCCTGCCCGGTCTCGTCGAGGGCCTCGCCGAGACCGGCGCCGTACGCCCGGGACAGCTGCTCGTGCACACCTCCGGGCGGTACGGCGCGAAGGTCCTGGACCCCGCTCTGCGGGCCGGCGCGCTGCCGCTGGCCCTGCACCCCGCCATGACGTTCACCGGCACCCCCGTGGACGTCCAGCGGCTCGCCGGGTGCTCCTTCGGGGTCACCGCGCGCCCCGAGCTGCGGCTGGCCGCCGAGGCCCTCGTCATCGAGATGGGCGGCGAGCCCGAATGGATCGCCGAGGAGAGCCGCCCGCTCTACCACGCGGCCCTCGCCCTGGGCGCCAACCACCTGGTGACCCTGGTCGCCGAGTCCATGGACCTGTTGCGCGCGGCCGGCGTCGAATCCCCCCACCGGATGCTCGGCCCGCTGCTGGGCGCCGCCCTGGACAACGCGCTGCGCTCCGGGGACGCGGCGCTCACCGGGCCCGTCGCGCGCGGCGACGCGGGCACCGTCGCCGCGCATGTCGCCGAGCTGCGAAAGCACTCCCCGCAGAGCGTCGCCGGCTATCTGGCGATGGCCCGCGCGACCGCCGACCGCGCGCTCGCGCACGGCCTGCTCAAGCCGGAGCTGGCCGAAGACCTCCTCGGGGTCCTCGCGGAGGGCACGAACCCGCCCGCGAGCACCGAAAGCCCCGAGAGCGACGGGGGAGACCGATGAGCAGCCGTTTCTGGGGACTCGTGTCCGACACCGACGCTCTGGCGGACGCCCACGGGCACATCGGTGTGCCGGGACACAACGCCGTCGTCATGACCATGGGCGCCCTCCACGAAGGCCACGCCACCCTGATCCGGGCCGCCCGCGAACACGTCGGTCCCAAGGGCTTCGTCACCGTCACCGTCTTCGTCAACCCTCTCCAGTTCGGCAAGGGCGAGGACCTCGACCGCTACCCGCGCACCCTCGACGCCGACGTCGAACTCGCCGAACAGGCGGGCGCGGACGCCGTGTTCGCCCCCTCCGTGGAGGAGGTCTACCCGGGCGGCGAGCCCCAGGTGCGGATCAGCGCGGGCCCCATGGGGGAGCGGCTGGAAGGGGCCACGCGTCCCGGGCACTTCGACGGCATGCTCACCGTCGTCGCCAAGCTGCTCCACCTCACCCGGCCCGACGTGGCCTTCTTCGGCCAGAAGGACGCCCAGCAGCTCGCGATGATCCGCCGGATGGTCCGCGACCTGAACTTCGGCGTGGAGATCGTCGGCGTCCCGACCGTCCGCGAGGCCGACGGCCTGGCCCTGTCCAGCCGCAACCGCTACCTCTCCCCGGAGGAACGGCGTACGGCGCTCGCCCTCTCCCAGGCCCTGCTCGCCGGCAGCGACCGGCACGCCGCCCAGGAGGCGCTGCGCGCGCGGGCCCGCGAAGTGCCCGCCACGCACGCGCGTGCCCAGGCACTCAGCGCGCTCGGCGAATCCCGCGCCGCCGCCGACGCGCACGCCGTCGCGAAGGTCCCCGGTGGCGCTCCCGCCGCCGTCCGGGCCGCCGCCCGCCTCCTCCTGGACGACGCGGCCCGCCTCCGCCCCCCGCTGGTCCTCGACTACCTCGCCCTGGTCGACCCCGCCGACTTCACCGAGATCCCGGACGACTTCACGGGCGAAGCCGTCCTCGCCGTCGCGGCCAAGGTCGGGACGACCCGGCTGATCGACAACATCCCTCTCGTTTTCGGACCCCCCGGAGCCGCCTCGTGAGCACCACAGGCCCCACCGCCGGCCCTAGGGCCTGTCGTCACGTTCCCGCCTGCCTGGCGACGCCATGCACGCTCCCCCAGCCTCCGGCCGGGGGGACCCCCATTCGCCGCACCGGGCACAGTCCCACGTACAACCAGTACGAGGGCCCGCGCCCGGCACGCCGAGAGCACGCACCTACTCAGACACGAGCCGCTGCCGCGGCGGGCGCCAGGCCCGCCCTCCGGGCGGACGACGGGAATGTGACGGCAGGCCCTGGCGCCGGCACCTCCACCGGCATACGGCTGCACGCCCCCGCCCCCGGCTGGGCCCTGTCCGCGGACGTCGTGGTCGTCGGCTCCGGTGTCGCCGGGCTCACCGCCGCCCTGCGCTGCGACGCGGCCGGCCTGAAGACGGTCGTCGTCACCAAGGCCCGCCTCGACGACGGCTCCACCCGCTGGGCCCAGGGCGGCATCGCGGCGGCCCTGGGCGAGGGCGACACCCCCGAACAGCACCTGGACGACACGCTGGTGGCCGGCGCGGGCCTATGCGACGAGGAGGCCGTCCGGATCCTCGTCACCGAGGGACCGGACGCCGTACGGCGGCTCATCGAGACAGGCGCCCACTTCGACGAGTCCTCCGAGGGAGGACTGGAACTGACCCGCGAGGGCGGCCACCACCGCCGCCGGATAGCGCACGCGGGCGGCGACGCGACCGGCGCGGAGATCTCCCGCGCCCTCGTCGAGGCCGTCCGCGCGCGCGGCCTGCGCACGGTCGAGAACGCGCTCGTCCTGGACCTCCTGACGGACGCCGACGGCCGTACGGCGGGCGTGACCCTGCACGTCATGGGAGAGGGCCAGCACGACGGCGTGGGAGCCGTCCACGCGCCCGCCGTGGTCCTCGCCACCGGCGGCATGGGGCAGGTCTTCTCCGCGACCACCAACCCGTCCGTGTCGACCGGCGACGGCGTCGCCCTCGCCCTGCGCGCGGGCGCCGAGGTAAGCGACCTCGAGTTCGTCCAGTTCCACCCCACGGTGCTCTTCCTGGGGGCCGACGCCGAGGGCCAGCAGCCGCTCGTCTCCGAGGCGGTACGCGGTGAGGGCGCCCACCTCGTCGACGCCGCCGGCGTGCGCTTCATGACCGGCCAGCACGAACTCGGCGAACTCGCGCCCCGGGACATCGTCGCCAAGGGCATCATGCGCCGCATGCAGGAACAGGGCGCCGAACACATGTTCCTGGACGCCCGGCACTTCGGCGCCCACATGTGGGAACACCGCTTCCCGACGATCCTCGCCGCCTGCCGCGCCCACGGCATCGACCCGATCACCGAGCCCGTCCCGGTCGCCCCGGCCGCCCACTACGCCTCCGGCGGCGTCCGCACCGACTCGCGGGGCCGCACGACCGTCCCCGGCCTGTACGCGTGCGGCGAGGTGGCCTGCACCGGCGTCCACGGCGCCAACCGACTCGCGTCCAACTCCCTCCTGGAGGGCCTGGTCTACGCCGAGCGCATCGTCGCCGACATCACCGCGGCCCACGCCGGAAGCGGCCTCCACGCGCGCGTGCCCGCACCCGTCCCGCACCCGGAGAAGCCCGCGCACCCGCTGCTCGCCCCCGAGGCCCGCTTCGCGATCCAGCGCATCATGACCGAGGGCGCCGGAGTGCTGCGCTCCGCGGTCTCCCTGGACACGGCCGCCGCGGCCATCCAGAAACTGCACACCGACGCCCGCGACGCCCTCGACGAGAACGGCAAGACCGCCGAGCCCGGCGTCGACACCTGGGAGGCCACCAACCTCCTGTGCGTGGCCCGCGTCCTGGTCACCGCCGCCCGCCTGCGCGAGGAGACCCGCGGCTGCCACTGGCGCGAGGACCACGCCGATCGCGACGACACGACCTGGCACCGCCACATCGTCGTACGGCTGAATCCGGACCGGACGCTGGCCGTACACACCACCGACACCGCAGACTTCCCCCCGACCCGGCATCATCAGCCGGAGCACCGTCCCCAGGAGCAGTGACAGAGTGAGCACCCCCGACCTTCCCCTCGCCCAGAGCGGCGGCTGCGGCGACGGCTGCGCCTGCGGCGCTGCCTCCGACATGACGGACGAGGTGTACCTGGAGTGCGGCCTCGACCCCGCGCTCGCCGCCCTCCTCGCCGACGCCGGCCTCGACCCCCTGGAGGTCGAGGACATCGCCAACGTCGCCATCCAGGAGGACCTCGACCACGGCGTGGACGTGACGACCGTCGCGACCATCCCCGAGGAGGCCCGCGCCACCGCCGACTTCACCGCCCGCGAGGGAGGCGTCGTCGCCGGCCTGCGGATCGCCGAGGCGGTCGTCTCCGTGGTCTGCACCGACGAGTTCGAGGTCGAGCGGCACGTCGAGGACGGCGACCGGGTCGAGGCCGGCCAGAAGCTGCTCAGCGTCACGACCCGCACCCGTGACCTCCTGACGGCCGAGCGCAGCGCCCTCAACCTCCTGTGCCGCCTGTCCGGCATCGCGACCGCCACGCGCGCGTGGGCGGACGTCCTGGAGGGCACCAAGGCCCGCGTGCGCGACACCCGCAAGACGACTCCCGGCCTGCGCTCCCTGGAGAAGTACGCGGTCCGCTGCGGCGGCGGTGTCAACCACCGCATGTCCCTGTCGGACGCGGCCCTCGTCAAGGACAACCACGTGGTCGCCGCCGGCGGCGTCGCCCAGGCCTTCAAGGCCGTACGGGACGCCTTCCCGGACGTACCGATCGAGGTCGAGGTCGACACGCTGCACCAGCTGCGCGAGGTCGTCGACGCGGGCGCCGACCTGATCCTCCTGGACAACTTCACCCCCGGCGAGTGCGACGAGGCCGTCGCGGTCGTCGACGGCCGCGCCGTGCTGGAGGTCTCGGGCCGGCTCATCCTGAAGAACGCCAAGGAATACGCCGACACCGGCGTCGACTACCTGGCGGTCGGCGCCCTCACCCACTCCTCGCCGATCCTCGACATCGGTCTCGACCTGCGAGCGGCGGAGTAGGTACACGGCCATGCTGCTGACCATCGACGTAGGAAACACCCACACCGTCCTGGGCCTCTTCGACGGCGACGAGATCGTCGAGCACTGGCGCATCTCCACGGACGCGCGCCGCACCGCCGACGAACTCGCGGTCCTCCTCCAGGGACTCATGGGCATGCACCCGCTCCTCGGGGACGAGCTGGGCGACGGCATCGACGGCATCGCCATCTGCGCGACCGTGCCGTCGGTGCTGCACGAGCTGCGTGAGGTGACGCGGCGGTACTACGGCGATGTGCCGGCGGTGCTGGTCGAACCCGGCGTGAAGACGGGCGTACCGATCCTCACCGACAACCCGAAGGAGGTCGGCGCGGACCGCATCATCAACGCGGTCGCCGCCGTCGAGCTCTACGGCGGTCCCGCGATCGTCGTCGACTTCGGTACGGCGACCACGTTCGACGCGGTGTCCGCGCGCGGGGAGTACGTCGGCGGGGTGATCGCGCCCGGGATCGAGATCTCGGTCGAGGCGCTCGGGGTGAAGGGGGCGCAGCTGCGGAAGATCGAGGTGGCGCGGCCCCGGGCGGTGATCGGCAAGAACACGGTCGAGGCGATGCAGGCAGGCATCATCTACGGGTTCGCCGGTCAGGTGGACGGTGTGGTGACACGGATGGCCAAGGAGCTGGCGGAGGACCCGGACGAGGTGACGGTGATCGCCACGGGCGGCCTGGCGCCGATGGTGCTGGGCGAGGCGTCGGTGATCGACGAGCACGAGCCGTGGCTGACGCTGATCGGGCTGCGGCTGGTGTACGAGCGGAACGTGTCCCGTATGTGAGATCCGCCCCCGCCGCCCTGACCCGTCCCGTCCTCGGGGGCTCCGCCCCCGAACCCCCGTTCGCGCTGAACGCGCTCGTCCTCACACGCCGGACGGGCTGAAAAGGCGCGCCACGCCCTTCCGTGATGCCGGATTTGTCTGATTAGCGCGTATCGTCGCCGCATGCCCACGCCATTCGGATCTCGCGGCGGCATGGCGTTCGGTGCGGAGGAGCTGCGTGTGCTCCGTCGCGCCCTCGCCCTCGCCCTCCACCCCGGCCCCGCCTCCGCAGAGGACGTCCAGGACTGTCTCCGGCTCGCCGAGTCCGTCGACGAGGCGGCGCACGAGGGGGCCAGGCTGCGGGCCTTCCTCGTGGCCGACCTCGCCCGCTACCGCGCCGCCCTGCCCGGCACCACCGCCGGCTTCCTCACGCTCCTGGAGGAGGCGCTGAGTTCGGGGTACCGCCCGATCGCGGACGACCTCGCCGCCCTCCGGGCGCTGCGGGGGAATCCGGTCGCCGCGGCCCTCCTGGACCGCTGTCTGCGGCACGCCGAGCGGGACGTACGGGCCCGACTGGGCGCCAGAGTGGCCGGCCGGCCACCGGTCGCGCCCACGGTGCCCGCCTCCCGCACCCGTCTCCTGGCCCTGCCCGGCGGTCTCGCCACCGAGGAGCCCGCCAGGAAGCCCGGGGAGAAGCCCGCGGAGAAGCAGCCGCACGAGCGGCCCGCCCCCGCTCCCCGGCCCGCGCCCAACGCCCCCAGGCCCGCCCGCCCCGTCCCCACCCCGGGCGAGGTCTTCCCGCGCCGCAAGCCCACCCCGCCGG
Organism: Streptomyces lacrimifluminis; assembly: GCF_014646095.1. Lineage (GTDB taxonomy): Bacteria > Actinomycetota > Actinomycetes > Streptomycetales > Streptomycetaceae > Streptomyces > Streptomyces lacrimifluminis. The sequence continues at coordinate 96,500 of NZ_BMMU01000024.1, forward strand.
CGAATCCCCCACAACAACTCGCCGTGGGCTGAACAGGCAGACCGAGCAGACAGACCGAGCAGACAGACCGAACAGACAGGCTGAACAGACAGGCTGAACAGAGCGGCGATTGCCGAAGGCCCGGGCCCCCGCCCGGGCCTTTCTTCGGGCCTGGCTACTCTGGACCCCATGGACTACGTCTCCGCGCTCGTGCCCCCCGTAGTGATGGCCGTGCTCTTCACCGCTGTGATCGTGACGATGGTGAAGAGTCAGGGCGGTGCCAACAAGGCCAAGGAGGACGCGGTCGTCGACGCCGCTCTCGCTTCGGCCGAGCACGCCCGGCAGGCCGGACAGGATCGCCCCGTTTCCTAGGTGTTTGGTGGTGAATGCGCACGTCCTTCGCGCTATTCACCGTTTCTCCCACTAGTGTGCTGAGTTGTGCCTCGCCCATTGGGAGAACTCGAAGACGCGGTCATGACGCGGGTGTGGAAGTGGAACCGCCCGGTCACCGTTCGGGAAGTCCTGGAAGACCTTCGGCAGGAACGGTCCATCGCGTACACCACGGTGATGACCGTTCTGGACAATCTCCATCAGAAGGGCTGGGTCCGTCGCGAGGCGGAAGGCCGTGCCTATCGATATGAGGCGGTCTCCACCCGCGCCGCCTACTCGGCGGCGCTGATGAACGACGCGTGGTCCCAGAGTGACAACCCCGCCGCCGCTCTCGTCGCCTTCTTCGGCATGATGAGCGAAGAACAGCGGCTCGCCCTCAGGGATGCCGTTCACATCGTCGAAGGGCCGGAACAGGTCGAACGGTCCCAGCAGGTCGAACAGACCGAACAGACCGAACGGACCGAAGCCGCGGAACATACCGCCGACGAGAACCCCGCCTCGGTCCAGGACCCCACCGGGCGATAGCGTCCGCTCATGTCAGCGATCCGTCCCGAAGTCACAGCGAAAGCCATCACCGTCCGGCGGGCCAGGACCAGCGATGTCCAGGCCGTACGCGGACTCCTTGACTCGTTCGTCCGTGGCCGTATCCTGCTCGACAAAGCAACGGTGACGCTTTACGAGGACATCCAGGAGTTCTGGGTCGCGGAACGCGACGACAACGGTGAGGTCGTGGGGTGCGGTGCTCTCCATGTCATGTGGGAAGACCTCGCCGAAGTCCGCACTCTCGCCGTGAACCCCGACCTCAGAGGTTCCGGTGTAGGGCATCAGTTGCTGGAGAAGTTGCTGCAGACCGCCCGCTGGCTCGGTGTTCGTCGCGTTTTCTGTCTGACCTTTGAAGTGGACTTCTTCGGGAAGCACGGCTTCGTGGAGATCGGTGAGACGCCTGTCGACACCGATGTCTACGCCGAGCTGCTGCGTTCCTATGACGAGGGTGTCGCGGAGTTCCTCGGTCTCGAACGAGTGAAACCGAACACCTTGGGCAACAGCCGGATGCTTCTGCATCTGTGATCGGGCATCGGGCAATTCCCGTCGGTCGCCCTGCCCTGGTTCCCTATGTCCGAAACGCGCACGTTTCCGGCCCGGGGAAGGGAGGTCGGTCTCTCCCGGGGGTTTGTGTTTTTCCGGCAAAAGCGGTTTGCTTTCCGATGTACTGCAGTACTGCATATAACAGGGGACGCGAATCGGCGGCGCACGCCGCGGCCTCGGCTCCCGAGTTATCGATGAAAGGAAATCCGGTGGCACAGAAGGTTCAGGTCCTTCTTGTCGACGACCTCGACGGCGGCGAGGCCGACGAGACCGTGACGTTCGCGTTGGACGGCAAGACGTACGAGATCGACCTCACGACTGCCAATGCCGACAAGCTTCGCGGTCTCCTCGACGCCTACGTCAAGGGCGGCCGTCGTACCGGAGGCCGTGCTTCGGGTGGGCGTGGAAAGGCGCGCGTCGCCGCCGGCGGCAGCCAGGACACCGCACAGATCCGTGCCTGGGCGAAGGAGAACGGCCACGAGGTCAATGACCGCGGTCGTGTTCCCGCGTCCATTCGCGAGGCTTACGAGAAGGCCAACGGCTGAGCGCTCGCGCGCCGCAGTCGGATGCGATGGCATTGCGTCGCCAGCGTGTCCACCAGCCGTACGAGATCGGGGGCGCCTCCGACGTCCCCCAGGGCCGACATCGTCGGCAGCGGGATTTCCGTCCCGCACCCTGTTTCAGGGGGCCGCAGCCAGACAGCGGCCCCCTGCGGATTTCTCCGGCCCGGCACGTCGCCCGTACCGCCGGGAAATCCGGGAAGCGCGGGACGTGCGGGATGCCCCGGCGGCAGGGGTGCCTCGATGTGACCGCCCGTGCCGATCGCCTTCAGCTCCGGTGTGAGCCCGCCCCACTCCAGCCAGTCCAGCAGCCCCGGCAACTCGTCCGCGCTGCCCGCGGCCACCAGCAGCAGCATCCGGTCCCCGCACAGGGCCACCGGGGAACCCGGCGCTCGCGTCCGCGCCCGGTGGCTCAGCGCCGCGAAGCCCGCTTCGGCCGGCACGTCCAGCACGTCGAAGCGCAGACCCACGGCCAGTAACGGCGGAAGCCCCGAGGAGCCGGGACCGGGCACTGTCGCCCATCCCAGTTCGTTCTCGTACCAGCGGCGGACGTCACGGGTGACGTCACCGGTGGCATCGCTGCCGGCGTCGCTCGTGAGACCAGCGGACGTGTCGCCCGTATCAAGAGGGCGACGAGGAGGGGGGACCGTGGGGACCATGCCAAAGCCAACCGCCGGGAGAGGCCGCGAGTTACGCTGGGTGTCCACTCGGACGCGCAGAGTGCCGATTCCGGGGAGGCCCAGAGTAGTTCGGCGGCGCAAGGTTGTTCGCCCGTAGCGGAGGGAACCCGTGCATCCGGCATGGAGTGTCGGTCCGTACGGGTAAGACATCCCTAGTGGGAGGGGGCGACACGCAGAAAAGGGCGTCTCACGTTCGCCATCGGCGTACTGATAGTGAGGGTATCTCCCTGGCCTGCGGGAACATCGTCTCGCACGATCGGGTTGGAGCATATGTCGGCGTACGGGGTCAGGAGGCTGTGTTGGTTCTCGGTCCGGTGTCGGCAGTTGGAATGAGCGGTCCCCGCTTGCGGGACTAAGCTGCGGAAGGACAGGGAGGGGAGCGTCCCCTTACTGCCTGACCGCTCTGAGGAGCGATTAACGATGTTCGAGAGGTTCACCGACCGCGCGCGGCGGGTTGTCGTCCTGGCTCAGGAAGAAGCCCGGATGCTCAACCACAACTACATCGGCACCGAGCACATCCTCCTGGGCCTGATCCACGAGGGTGAGGGTGTCGCCGCTAAGGCCCTGGAGAGCCTCGGGATTTCGCTCGAGGCGGTCCGCCAGCAGGTGGAGGAGATCATCGGGCAGGGGCAGCAGGCCCCGTCCGGCCACATCCCCTTCACCCCCCGTGCCAAGAAGGTCCTGGAGCTGTCGCTCCGCGAGGCCCTTCAGCTGGGCCACAACTACATCGGCACGGAACACATCCTGCTCGGCCTGATCCGCGAGGGCGAGGGCGTCGCCGCCCAGGTTCTCGTCAAGCTGGGCGCAGATCTCAACCGGGTGCGGCAGCAGGTCATCCAGTTGCTCTCCGGCTACCAGGGCAAGGAGACCGCCGGCGCCAGTGGCGGCCCCGCCGAGGGCACCCCCTCGACGTCCCTGGTCCTCGACCAGTTCGGCCGGAACCTCACCCAGGCCGCCCGCGAATCCAAGCTCGACCCGGTCATCGGGCGCGAGAAGGAGATCGAGCGGGTCATGCAGGTGCTGTCCCGCCGCACGAAGAACAACCCGGTCCTCATCGGTGAGCCCGGCGTCGGCAAGACGGCCGTCGTCGAGGGTCTCGCCCAGGCCATCGTCAAGGGCGAGGTGCCCGAGACCCTCAAGGACAAGCACCTCTACACCCTGGACCTCGGCGCGCTGGTCGCCGGCTCCCGCTACCGCGGTGACTTCGAGGAGCGCCTGAAGAAGGTCCTCAAGGAGATCCGCACCCGCGGCGACATCATCCTGTTCATCGACGAGCTGCACACGCTCGTCGGAGCGGGTGCCGCAGAGGGCGCCATCGACGCGGCCTCCATCCTCAAGCCGATGCTGGCCCGCGGAGAGCTCCAGACCATCGGTGCGACCACGCTCGACGAGTACCGCAAGCACCTCGAGAAGGACGCGGCCCTTGAGCGCCGCTTCCAGCCGATCCAGGTGGCGGAGCCTTCCCTCCCCCACACGATCGAGATCCTCAAGGGCCTGCGCGACCGGTACGAGGCGCACCACCGCGTCTCGATCACCGACGAGGCCCTGGTGCAGGCGGCGACGCTCGCCGACCGGTACATCTCCGACCGGTTCCTGCCCGACAAGGCGATCGACCTCATCGACGAGGCCGGTTCCCGGATGCGCATCCGCCGGATGACCGCTCCGCCGGACCTGCGCGAGTTCGACGAGAAGATCGCCGGCGTGCGCCGGGACAAGGAGTCCGCGATCGACTCGCAGGACTTCGAGAAGGCCGCGTCTCTCCGTGACAAGGAGAAGCAGCTCCTCGCCGCGAAGGCCAAGCGGGAGAAGGAGTGGAAGGCCGGCGACATGGACGTCGTCGCCGAGGTCGACGGCGAGCTGATCGCCGAGGTCCTGGCGACCGCCACCGGCATCCCGGTCTTCAAGCTGACCGAGGAGGAGTCGAGCCGCCTGCTGCGCATGGAGGACGAGCTCCACAAGCGGGTCATCGGCCAGAAGGACGCCGTCAAGGCGCTCTCGAAGGCGATCCGCCGTACGCGTGCCGGTCTGAAGGACCCGAAGCGTCCCGGTGGTTCGTTCATCTTCGCCGGCCCGTCCGGTGTCGGTAAGACCGAGCTGAGCAAGGCCCTGGCCGAGTTCCTCTTCGGTGACGAGGACGCGCTGATCTCCCTCGACATGTCGGAGTTCAGCGAGAAGCACACGGTGTCGCGTCTCTTCGGTTCCCCGCCCGGATACGTGGGTTACGAAGAGGGCGGCCAGCTGACCGAGAAGGTCCGCCGCAAGCCGTTCTCCGTCGTCCTCTTCGACGAGGTCGAGAAGGCGCACCCGGACATCTTCAACTCGCTGCTGCAGATCCTGGAGGACGGTCGCCTGACCGACTCCCAGGGCCGGGTCGTGGACTTCAAGAACACGGTCATCATCATGACGACCAACCTCGGCACGCGGGACATCTCGAAGGGCTTCAACCTGGGCTTCGCGGCCTCCGGTGACAAGAAGTCCAACTACGAGCGCATGAAGAACAAGGTCTCGGACGAGCTCAAGCAGCACTTCCGCCCCGAGTTCCTCAACCGTGTGGACGACGTGGTCGTCTTCCCGCAGCTCACGCAGGAGGACATCCTCCAGATCGTCGACCTGATGATCGGCAAGGTGGACGAGCGCCTCAAGGACCGGGACATGGGCATCGAGCTCTCCCAGCCCGCCAAGGAGCTGCTGTCCAAGAAGGGTTACGACCCTGTCCTGGGCGCCCGCCCGCTGCGTCGCACGATCCAGCGCGAGATCGAGGACACGCTCTCTGAGAAGATCCTCTTCGGCGAGCTGCGCCCCGGTCACATCGTGGTCGTCGACACGGAGGGCGAGGGCGAGACCGCGACCTTCACCTTCCGGGGTGAGGAGAAGTCGGCGCTGCCCGACGTCCCGCCGATCGAGCAGGCGGCCGGCGGTGCCGGACCGAACCTGAGCAAGGAGGCGTGACCCTCCGGGGGTTCGCCTGAGGGTTGTGCCCGAGGTTCCGCCTGCGGGTACTGCCCGGACGAGAGGGGCCGGTGCTGTGAAAAGCACCGGCCCCTCTCGCGTGCCCTGACGACCTACGACAGCTGGCCGTCGTAGTCCGGCAGCTTGTACGTCTTCTCCGCGTGGCCGCCCGACAGGTCGGTGGCGCTGTTGCCGATGTTGGCGATGATCGTGTAGCCCTTCGACTCGATGTCGACGCGCTGCGCGGTCTTGTAGTCGGCCACGTTCTTGAAGAGGTCGATCAGATTGCGGACGTACAGCCCGGTCACGTCGTAGCCGACGTGCGTGAGGTTGAACTGCGTGAAGGGCTTGATGATGTCCGGGCGCGCGGTGACGAAGAAGAGGGCGACGCCGTGCTCCTGGGCGTACTGGGCGACCTTCAGCACGGGTGCGTTGGCCGGCGAGGGGTAGCTGAACCCGTAGTCGGTCTCCAGGGTGGTGTTGTCGATGTCGAAGACGATCGCCTGCTTCTCGCCCTTGGAGGCGGCGGCTATGCGCTGCTTCAGATAGGGCAGGGCCTGGTCCATCACGGCCTGGCAGTCCCGCTGCCAGGTGGCGTAGTCGACGTCCTCGGCGGCGGCTGCCGACACGGACGCGGTGGCCGTGGCGGCCGTGGTGGTCGCGGCCTGGGCGGTGCCGGGGCCGGCCAGTGTCACCGCGGCGACCGCGGCGGCTGCGGTCAGGCCGATGCGGCGGGTCCAGGGCGTCCAGGAGCCTCTTGTCATCAGGGTGGGGGTCCTCTCACGTAGGGCCGTGCGGTACCAGGGCATGCAAATGTCAGGGACATGCTTGCGGGAGTGAGTGGCGCTGACGGGAAGGGCACATTACTCACGGGTAGCGGCGAGGTGCCAGTAGTCGGAGCGGGTTTATTCGGCCCACCGCCGGTCCCACGGCGGCGAGTTGTGCGCGTCACAGTCGTACGTGGATGGATCTTGCGGGCCGGTGACATGACGCACAGGCGAAATGTCCGTTACTAGGGTGATTAGTGGGTGAGGGTGCGGGTGAGTAGCGGTTTGTGAGGGGCGGTTGCCTTGGTTGCTTTGTCAAGAAGTGGGTAAATTTGTGGTCGTCTACGAACTTGCGTCGTAGATCGGGGGTTTGGGGATGGGCGGGGCCCGGGGGTACCAAGGGGTTGCCCATCCGGCGGGAACGCTCGTGCCGGGTGGCTTTTCTGTCCCCGTCCCCATGAGGTCTCGATGTTCCAGCGCGCCATCACCCCGTCCCGTGAGTCCCGTACGGCCCGTCTCTCCCGCGTCTCAGTTCTCGCCGCCGGCCTCGGGGCATCGCTCGTCCTGGGGACGGCCGGGGTCGCCGCTGCCGCCGAAAGCGGTGCGACGGGTGCCGTCCGGGTCCAGGTCGCCGCGAAGAAGGCCGCCTCCTGGGTGGACCCGGTCAAGAAGTACAGGCTCAGCGCCAGCTTCAACCAGGCCGGCACCATGTGGTCGTCCACCCACTCCGGCCAGGACTTCGCCGTGGCGAGCGGCACCAAGGTCGTCGCCGCGCACGGCGGCACCGTCGTCAAGGCCGGCGGCAACGGCGCCGGTGACGGGCCGGCGTACGGCAACGCCGTTGTCATCAAGCACGGCAACGGGACGTACTCGCAGTACGCCCATCTGTCGCGGATCAACGTGAAGGTCGGCCAGGTCGTGGCCACCGGGCAGCGCATCGCCCTGTCCGGCAACACGGGCAACTCCAGCGGGCCGCACCTGCACTTCGAGATCCGTACGACGGCGAACTACGGGTCCGCCGTCGACCCCGTGGCCTTTCTGCGGGCCAAGGGCGTGACTGTCTAACTGGATTGACCCGACTGACTCAATTGACCCGACTGGCCCGGCTGCCTGTCCGCCCTGCCTGGGCGGTGTGTGACCGGGCCGGTCGGGGCGCTGCGGTTACGCGGGTCGTTCCGTGCCCTCGTGCGCCTGGGTCACGAGACCGATCGCGACCTCCAGGACCGCCTGGCGCTTCTCGTCCGCGTCGCCCGCGAGGTCCTGGAGCACGAACATCCCGGCGTGCAGCGTGAACATCGCGCTGATGCAGCGGACCTGGTCGACCAGGGGAGCGTCCGGGTCCATGATGATCTCCCGCATGCCGAGCAAGCGGGTCTTGAACATGTCGCCGATGCTCAGGTCCCGTACCGTCGCCTGGTTCTCCTGCATGAAGCGGAAGAGGGGGGCGGCCTCGGTGAGCGCCTCGCTGTAGCGGCGTACGATCTCCTGCTTCGTGTCGAGGGTGTGCGGCTGCTGCCGGCCCCACTCGATCAGATCTTCGATCGGTTTCGTCAGGTCCTCGAACAGGCTGACGATGATCTCTTCCTTGGTCTTGAAGTGGTAGTAGAGCGCCGCCTTCGTGACGTCGAGGTGCTCGGCGATCTCCCGCAGTGAGGTCTTCTCGTAGCCCTGTTCGGCGAAGAGTTCGAGCGCCACGTCCTGGATGCGCTGACGGGTGTCCCCGCGTCGGCGCTGCTTGGTGCGGTCCATGCCCGTACTCCTGCTTCCGCTGCTGAACCCTCGGGGGTGCCCTTGGGGAAAAACTTACTTGACGCCCGGCTAGTTACGGGTCTAGCTTCCCCAGTGTAGTCAACTTGCCGGGCGGCAAGTAAGTAGGAGTGCGCGGGGAAGTGGGGCGGAGACGATGGCGGACACGCGGGCAGTGGCGGACGAGCGGGACGAGCAGGGCGAGCCGGTTCAGCAGGGCAAGCAGCCGCGGAGCGTGCGGGTGGTGCTGCTCGCGCTCATGATCGCGATGATGCTCGCGATGCTGGACAACATGATCATCGGTACGGCGATGCCGACGATCGTAGGTGAACTGGGTGGGCTCGAACACCTGGCGTGGGTCGTGACCGCCTACACGCTCGCCACCGCCGCTTCCACCCCGATCTGGGGCAAGCTCGGCGACATGTACGGGCGCAAGGGCGTCTTCATGAGCTCGATCGTGCTCTTCCTGATCGGGTCGGCGCTCAGCGGTATGGCCCAGGACATGGGACAGCTGATCGGCTTCCGGGCCGTGCAGGGACTCGGTGCCGGTGGCCTGATGGTCGGGGTCATGGCGATCATCGGGGACCTGATTCCGCCGCGTGAGCGTGGCAAGTACCAGGGAATGATGGCCGGCGTGATGGCGCTCGCCATGATCGGCGGGCCGCTGGTCGGCGGGGCGTTGACGGACCACCTGGGCTGGCGCTGGTCGTTCTACATCAATCTGCCGCTGGGTGTGGTGGCGCTGGCCGCCGTCAGCGCTGTGCTGCACCTGCCGAAGAGGCGGACGAAGACGCGGATCGACTATCCGGGCGTCGCGCTGCTGACTGTCGGCATCACGTCGATCGTGCTCGTCACGACCTGGGGCGGTACGGAGTACGCGTGGGGCTCCGTCGTGATCATGGAGCTCATCGGGATCGGTGTCGCCTCGCTCGTCGGGTTCGTGTTCTGGCAGACCAAGGCCGCCGAGCCGATCATTCCGCTGCACATCTTCCGCAGCCGCAACTTCACGCTGATGTCGATCATCGGCTTCATCACCGGGTTCGTGATGTTCGGCGCGGTGCTGTTCCTGCCGCTGTACCAGCAGTCCGTGCAGGGCGCGTCCGCGACCAACTCCGGGCTGCTGCTGCTTCCGATGCTCGCGGCGATGATGGTCGTGTCCATGGTCGCGGGACGGGTGACGACGGGCAGCGGCAAGTACAAGGTGTTCCCGCTGGCCGGCGGTGTGCTGCTGAGCGTCGGGCTGTACCTGCTCGCGCAGATGGACACGGAGACCTCGCGGCTGACGTCCGGTGTGTACATGGCGGTGGTCGGGGCGGGCCTCGGCTGTCTGATGCAGATCACCATGCTGGTCGCGCAGAACAGCGTCGAGATGAAGGACATGGGTGTCGCGTCCTCCACGACCACGCTGTTCCGTACGCTCGGGTCCTCGTTCGGGGTCGCGATCATGGGGGCTCTGTTCAACAGCCGGGTGCAGGACGTGATGAACGAGCGGGCCGGGGCGCTGGGATCCAAGGTGACCGAGCAGTCGGCGCAGCTGGATGCGGCGAGTCTGGCGAAGTTGCCGGCGGCGGCGCGGGAGGCGTACCAGTACGCGGTGGCTTCGGGGACGCACTCGGCGTTTCTGCTGGGGGCTGTGGTGGCGGTCGTGGTGCTGGTGGCGGCGGTGTTCGTGACGGAGGTTCCGTTGAAGGGGGCGGAGCCGGAGAAGGGGGATGAGGGCTCGGGCTCAGGTTCGGGTTCGGGTTCGGCCAAGGGGGCTGTGGTCGAGGCGGTTTGACGTGGTGGTGGGGGCGGTGAGGTGTCGAAGGCCCTCGGGTGGTGTCTGCCCCGGGGGTCTTCGGCTGTGGTTCTTCGCCCCCGCCACCCCTACCCGTCCCATCCCGTTCCTGGGGGCTGCGCCCCCAGACCCCCTCCGGCCCTGAACGGGCCTTGTCCTCAAACTCCCCCAGAGGGGGACCCCCAGACGGGCTGGCAGGGCGGGCCTGGCACTCGTGCCGGACGGCTGGATGTCAGGCCTGGCTGCCGCCCCCTCGACCCCCCGTGCGCGGCAGCATGGGGTAGCTGCCCGTGTTGGTCGGGGCGTGTTCCGGGAGCCACAGGACCGCTACCGCCCCCTCTGAGGGGACGTGCTCAGGGGCGCCCGGTGGGCGTATGTTGCGGAAGGTGAGGCGGGCGCCCAGGACGCGGGCCTGGCCTGCGGCGATGGTGAGGCCGAGGCCGTGGCCGTGTCCCGAACGGTCGCTGCTCCCCGTACGGAAGCGGCTCGGTCCGTCCGCCAGCAGGTCCTCGGGGAAGCCGGTTCCGTGGTCGCGTACGCGGATGACCCGGCCCTCGACGGAGACCTCTATGGGCGCCTTGCCGTGTCGTGCCGCGTTGGCCAGCAGATTGAACAGCACTCGCTCCAGCCGCCGCGGATCGGTCGTGACCTCCGACTCGTGCACCACGTGTACGGCGATCTCCGGGTCCTTCGCGAGCACCCGCCGGGCCACGAACTCCCCCAGCATGATGTCCTGCAACTCTGCCCGCTCCGACGCGCCGTCGAGACGGGCCACCTCCAGGACGTCCTCGACCAGCGTGCGCATGGCCTGCGCCCGGTCCAGGACCAACTCGGTCGGGCGCCCGGGTGGGAGGAGTTCGGCGGCTGTCAGCAGGCCCGTCACCGGCGTACGCAGCTCGTGCGCGATGTCCGCCGTCACGCGCCGTTCCGCCTCCAGTCGCTGCCGCAGCGTGTCCGCCATCGCGTCCACCGCCCGGGCGAGGTCGTCGGTCTCGTCCCGTACGACACCGCCGATGGCGTCCCGCACCCGTACGTCCGTCTCGCCCCTGGCGACCTGGTTCGCGGCAGCCGCCGCCTTGCGCAGTCGGCGCGACAACTGGGCGCCGATGAGCACACCGAGCGCGCTGCCGCCGAGGACGACGGCGATCGAGCCGATGATCAGCGCCTGGTCGAGGTCGGCCATGATGTCCGTACTGCGGTCGGTGAACCCGGTGTGCAGCGACATGATGTGCCCGTCCTTGAGCGGTACGGCCGCCCAGATGTCCGGCCCTCCGTCCGGCCGGTCGGTCACATAGGTCGCCCGGCGGCCCTGCGCGGCCTTCTCCCGCAGTTCCTCCGGCAGGTTCGGGTCGTCGACCTTGATGCCGGGGAAGTTGGGCCGCCCCGACAGGTTGTAGTTGCTCTGCCCGATGAGGACGCGCTCGTCCGCGAGGTCGCGCGCACCGTCCAGCATCGAGACCCGGGCCGCGTTGTGCACGACCAGGCTGAGCGTGACCGCCACGAGCGCGCCCACCAGGGCGATGGCGGCGCTCAGCTTCCATCTGAGCCCGGTGCGGATGCCGGCGATGCCCGCGATGCCGGCGATGCCCGTGAACCGGATTCCTCTGAGACGCATGGGCCCGCTCAGGCCTTCAACTTGTAGCCGAAGCCGCGGACCGTCTCGATCCGGTCCTGGCCGATCTTCGTACGCAGCCGCTGCACATGGACGTCGACGACGCGGGTGTCGCCGCCCCAGCCGTAGTCCCACACGCGTTCGAGGAGTTTGTCGCGGGACAGGACCGTGCCCGGCGCGGACGAGAACTCCAGCAGCAGCCGCATCTCGGTGGGTGTCAGGGCCACCGGCCGGCCCTCCTTGAGGACCTCCATGCCCTCGGTGTCGATCTCCAGGTCCCCGAAGACCAGCACCCCGCCGGTCACGGGCCCACCGGCTTCCGAAGCCGCCGCGTTGGGGCCGCTCGCATGACCGAAGCGGCGCAGGACCGCGCGGATCCGGGCGACCAGCACAGCACCGTCGAAGGGCTTCGTGACGTAGTCGTCGGCGCCCGCCTCCAGGCCCAGGACCACGTCGATCGAGTCGGCGCGCGCGGAGAGCATGATCACCGGCACGGTGGACTCGTCGCGGATACGGCGGCACAGGCTGACCCCGTCGAGGCCCGGGACCATCACGTCCAGGAGGGCGATGTCGGGGCGGTCGGCGCGGAACGCCTCCAGGCCCGACAGCCCGTCGGGCATGGCGGTGACCGCGAAGCCGTCCCGCTCCAGGGCGAGTTGGGTGGCCTCGCGGATGACGTCGTCGTCCTCGACGAAGAGGACGTGGGTCTGGTCTGCCATCCCGGGTGCTCTCAGTTCTCGTCTCGTGTGTGGCGGCGGTACGGGGTCGGTACGCGGTAGGAGGTAATGGGAGTACGGGGTACGGGGGCGGTGCTCGTACAGGGGTGGTGCGGGTCAGTTCGGGGCCGTCGTCGGTGCGTCGCCGTCGACCGCGCCGCTGTACTCGTTGTGCGTGCGGTACTCCAGGGCGAAGCGACCCGCGGTCCAGCGATAGGTGATCACATTCTCGCCGGACGGGCTCGTCACCGGGTCGTCCTTCTTGTACACCTGCTTGGTGACCACCAGGTCGCCGCGGTCGATCTCCGCGTACACCGGTGACTCCTCGGCCCTGAAGACGTTCCGGTACCCGTCCCCCGCCGCGCGGTACACGTAGGAACCGACGCCGACGGCATCGCTGCACGTCATGACGTTGACGACGACGTCGTCGGCGGTTCCGTGGGTCAGATCCCCGTACGACACGTCGACCGGGTACTCGTCCCCGACGCACGGCTTCAGCGCGCGCTTGACCGAGGGAGCGACTCCCGGGTCGTCCTTGACGAGCGCGACCGCGTCCACGTCGTCCGGAGTGGCGTACGCGGAGGGCATGGGGGTGGCGCTCAGCTTGCCCGCGACGGCGTCGGCGCCGGCCGGACCCTCGTCACGGGCGCCGGTGCCGCCGGTGGCGCAGGCGGAGACAAAAAGGGTGAGGGCGGCGAGCACGGCCGTAGCCGTGATCGCCGCCTGAAAGGCCCGCCGGGCGGGGGCGGACGGAGCCGGCCCCATGAGCAGCCCGGGACCATGCCCCGACCACCCCCGTGAGCCCGCGCCGGGACCGGGACCAGGGCCAGGACCCGGATGAGGACGAGCGCTTTGGCCCGGGGGTGAGGCCACGTCCGAATCCGTCGTCCCTGTCCCTGTCCCGGTCCCGGTTCCTTTCTCTCTCTCAGTCCCTGTCCGTGGGGTCCCGGGATCGGTCGCCCCTGTGCCTAGGCCGCGCAACGCTCCCGCTCCTCATGTTCCAGCGCGCGTGCGTCCAGATCGCGGGCCTCCAGCTCCTCCCGGAGCCGGGCGAGCGCCCGGTGCAGCGTGCTCTTGACCGTTCCGGCCGACATGCCGAGGGCGGCGGCCGTCTCCTCCGTGGACATCTGCTCCCAGTGTCGCAGCACGACGACACTCCGCTGCTTGGGTGCGAGAACCTTCATGACATCCATCAGGAGCGCGCGGTCCGCGTGCTGCGCGGTGGAGTCGTCGACACAGGCGTCCGGGAGCTGCTCGGTGGGCACCTCTTCGAGCTTGCGCGCCCGCCACCACTCGGTCCGGGTGTTGATCATCACCCGGCGGAGGTAGGCGTCAGCGAGCCGCTTGTCCGCTATGCCGTCCCAGCGGCCGTACGTCCGTACGAGCGCGGTCTGCAGCAGGTCCTGTGCGTCGACGGGGTCCGGCACCAGTCGACGGGCGCTGCGCAACAGCGCGTCCTGCCGTGTGCGGACGTACTCCTCGAACTCGAGCACCTCGCCCTGCTGCGCCATCTCGACCGCCTCCGTCCCCGTTTCCGACCCGCCCTGCCGGTCGGCTTTCACTGCCCTGTGGTCTGTACAGGGATGAAGTTACGGAGCCGTTGTCACGGGGTTGTCCGAGCCAGCCTTCGGGGAGCGCTCGGCTGTCCGTCGGTTGTGTAACGGAAATAGGGAAGGGGTAAGCGGGTGGGGTAATTGGTGGTGGTCTGGGGTGATTTGGTGGGGCGGTGAGTGTGTTGCGGAAGCGGGTTGCGGCGTTACGGAGGGCCGGGCATGTGTTGTGGCTGTGCGGGTCTCCGGCCGTCTGTCTCAGCTGTGCGGCAGGCGGTACAGCCCGCCCGGCAGGGGCTCGACCAACCCGTCGGAGACAAGACCGTCGAGGGCCCGGGCGCGCTGCACCGGCTCGTGCCACACGCTGTCGAGCGCGGCCTGCGGTACGGGGGTGTGGGCTTCGCGGAGTACGGCGAGCAGCTTGCCGCGCACCTGACGGTCCGTGCCCGCGTACGTCTGGCCCCGGCGCGCCGGACCCTCGTGCTCGGGCTTCCCGGCGAGCCGCCAGGCGCACTGGGCGGCGATCGGACAGCGGTGGCAGGTCTCGTTCCTGGCCGTGCAGACGAGCGCGCCGAGTTCCATGGAGGCCGCGGCCCACCGGGCGGCGGTGGGCTCGTCGTCCGGCAACAGGGCGCGGGCGAGCTTGCGTTCGGCGGCGGTGGTGGCGTTCGGGGGGTACTGGACGCCGGTGACGGCGCGGGCGAAGACCCGGCGGACGTTCGTGTCCAGTACGGCGTGGCGCTGACCGTAGGCGAAGGAGGCGACGGCCGCGGCGGTGTACTCGCCGATGCCGGGCAGGGCGAGCAGCTGGGCGTGCTCGGTGGGTACGTCGCCACCGTGGCGTTCCGTTATGGCGACGGCGGCGCCGTGCAGGCGCAGGGCGCGGCGCGGGTAGCCGAGCCGACCCCAGGCGCGGACGGCTTCGCCCGAGGGGGCGGCGGCGAGGTCGGCGGGGCGGGGCCATTGGGCGAGCCACTGCTCGTAGACGGGCAGGACGCGGCTGACCGGCGTCTGCTGCAGCATGAACTCGCTGACCATCACGCCCCAGGGGCCGGCGTCCGGGCGCCGCCAGGGGAGGTCGCGGGCGTGCTCGTCGAACCAGTCGATGACGGGGAAGTGGAGGGGGGTGCCGTCGGTGGCGGGGTCAGGGAGGGGTGTGGGGCCGGCGTCGCGGTGCGGGGGTTTCGTGGGCGCAGTCATGGCGGTTCCGATCCTGCCATGTGGGGGTGCGGGGGTGTGCGATGCGGTGCGGTACGGCTCGGGTGGTTTCGTCGCCCCCGCCGCCCCTACCCGTCCCATCCCTCCCCCAGAGGGGGGACCCCAGACGGGCTGGAGGGTGCCGGCCGGCGCTGAAGAGGTACTGCCGAGCCGGAGGGTCAGCGCCGGCCCGCCGTGAACTGCTTCCCGCCCGACAGGAGTTCACCCACGTCACCAACCCCCTTCGCCGGGATGATGATCCGGAAAAGTTGCGTCCTGGGCGGCGGGTGGGGCGAGTGAACTGCCCGATCTCTCGTACAGTTTGCGCCGTGGGATCTATGCGCAATCCGGTCGGGCCGCTTCCCTCCTCCATCTACTGGCGACGGAGGGCTGTTCTGCTGTCCGTGCTCGCCCTGTTGGCGCTGCTGGGCATCTGGATCGTGGCTTCCGGCGGTGGAGGTGGCAACAAGGGCACGGACGGTGCCAACGGCAAGGATCCCGTGCAGACGATCACCCCGGGACCGTCCGGTTCGGGGCCCGCGATCAGTCAAGCCCCGGGCGGACGCGACGAGTCGGGGGGCACGGGCACCGGCGGGTCGGGCAGCACGGACACCGGCGGCTCGGGCTCCGGCTCGGCGGGCTCCGGGGGTTCGGCGGGCTCCGGCGGCGACAGCGGTTCCGCCGGGACGGGTGGCGGCGACACCGGCACGGACGACGGCGTCAGTGGCAGTGTCAACGGCAGCGTAGGAAGCGGCGATACCCTTCCGGCCGGTTCCACCCTGCCCAACTGCACCGCCGGCGTCGTCCGGTTGAGCCTGCGCAGTGTCCAGAACACCTACGCGCCCGACGAGACGCCCACCTTCCAGCTGGTCGCCCGGAACTCCTCCGCCAACGACTGCAAGATCGACCTCGGTCCGAAGGCGGCGGTCGTGACCATCACACAGGCGAGCAGCGACGACGACATCTGGGCCTCGGACGACTGCCCCAAGGACACGGCCGGTCTGATGTTCCGGGTCCCGGCCGGCGGCAGCATCACCTACACCTTCGAGTGGGACCGCAGGGCGAGTGCCCCCGAGTGCGCCACCCCGAAGGCGGGTTCGGCAACGGCCGACACCTACCTCGTGGAGGCACAGGCCCAGGGCTTCCCGAAGGCCCAGACGTCCTTCGTCCTGGACAAGGACTGAGCAGTACCGAGAAGGGCTGAGCAGGGCTGGGAAAGGCCTGATGGGCTTGTAGGGCCGACCTGCTCGGCCCTACAAGCCCATCTCCGTACATCCCGCCTCCTACACGTACCGCTCCAGAATCGACGACTCCGCCAGCCGCGACAGCCCTTCCCGGACGCTGCGTGCCCTCGCCTCGCCCACCCCGTCCACCGTCTGGAGGTCGTCGACGCTCGCCGCCAGCAGCTTCTGGAGGCCGCCGAAGTGCTCCACCAGGCGGTCGATGATCGCGCCGGGCAGGCGCGGCACCTTCGCCAGGAGGCGGAAGCCGCGGGGGGAGACCGCCGAGTCGAGCGTCTCGGGTGAACCCGTGTAGCCCAGGGCCTTGGCCACTGTGGAGAGTTCGAGCAGCTCGGCGTGGCTGAGCGCGTCGAGTTCACCGAGCGCCTCGTCGACCGTGCGGGAGCGCTTGGCGGTCGGCTCGGGGACGTAGTCCCGGACCACCAGCTCGCGCTCCGGCTCCACGCCCGCGATCAATTCCTCCAGCTGGAGGGCCAGAAGCCGCCCGTCGGTGCCCAACTCGAGCACGTACCCGGCGATTTCCATCGCGATGAGGCGGACCATCTCCAGGCGCTGCACCACCGCGGAGACGTCCCGGACCGTCACCAGGTCCTCGATCTCCAGCGCGGACAGCGTGCCCGCGACCTCGTCGAGGCGGAGCTTGTAGCGCTCCAGGGTCGCCAGGGCCTGGTTCGCGCGGGACAGGATAGCGGCCGAGTCCTCCAGGACACGGCGCTGGCCGTCCACGTACAGCGCGATGAGTCTCATGGACTGGGAGACCGAGATGACGGAGTAACCCACCTGCTTCGACACGCGGTCGGCGGTGCGGTGCCGGGTGCCCGTCTCCTCGGTGGGGATGTTCGGGTCGGGGACCAGCTGGACGCCGGCCCGCAGGATCTTGGACAGGTCCGAGGAGACCACGATGCCGCCGTCGAGCTTGCACAGCTCGCGCAGGCGCGTCGCCGAGAACTCGACGTCCAGGACGAAACCGCCCGTGCACATCGCCTCGACGGTCTTGTCGGAGCCGAGAACGATGAGTCCGCCGGTGTTGCCGCGGAGAATCCGTTCAAGCCCGTCGCGCAGCGCCGTGCCGGGTGCCACGGCGCTCAGTGAGGCGCGCATCAGGCCATCGGCACCGGAGCTCCCACCGTACTTTCCTGGAGCTGCTGCCCGGTCGTTGGCTGCCACTGCACTCCTCCGGTCGCAGGTTCTGAGGCGCTCCCGTTTCGCACACGTTGTTCGTACGGACGGGCGAGACCTGCGCAAAGTCTACCGGCGGTCCTCGTCGTCCCGTGGGGCCTCTCGCCTACGCGACCTCGGAAGCACCCGGAGCGCCTCTCCCATGTCGGCGACTTCGATGACCTTCATACCGGCGGGGATCTTGCCGGGGTCCGAGGGAACGAGGGCGTGGGTGAAGCCCAGACGGTGGGCTTCGGACAGTCTGCGCTGGACGCCCGTCACCCGTCTGACCTCGCCCGCGAGGCCCACTTCGCCGATCGCGACCAGGTTCTTGGGCAGCGGGGTGTCGCTCGCGGCGGAGGCCAGCGCGAGGGCGATCGCGAGGTCCGCGGCCGGCTCGGAGAGCTTCACCCCGCCGACCGTCGCCGAATAGATGTCCCGCTTTCCGAGTGCGCTGATCCTGCCCCGTTGTTCGAGAACCGCGAGCATCATCGAGACCCGGGACGTCTCGAGCCCCGACGTCGTACGCCTGGGGGAGGGGATCTGGGAGTCGACGGTGAGCGCCTGGACCTCCGCTACGAGCGGGCGGCGGCCCTCCAGGGTGACGGTCAGGCAGGTGCCCGGCACCGGCTCGGCGCGCCGGGTCAGGAACAGGCCGCTCGGGTCGGCGAGGCCCGTGATGCCCTCGTCGTGCAGTTCGAAGCAGCCGACCTCGTCCGTGGTGCCGTAACGGTTCTTGACGCCCCGGACGAGACGGAGGCGGGCGTGCCGGTCGCCCTCGAAGGACAGGACCACGTCCACCAGGTGTTCCAGGAGACGCGGGCCGGCGATCGCGCCGTCCTTGGTGACATGGCCCACCAGGAGTGTCGACATGCCGCGCTCCTTGGACGCGCGGATCAGCGCCCCCGCGACCTCGCGGACCTGGGCCATGCCGCCCGGCGCGCCGTCGATCTCCGGCGAGGCCACCGTCTGGACGGAGTCGAGGATCAGGAGGGACGGTTTCACGGCGTCCAGGTGGCCAAGGACGGCCGACAGGTCCGTCTCCGCGGCCAGGTACAGGTGGTCGTCGATCGCCTTGATGCGGTCGGCGCGCAGCCGGACCTGGCTCGCGGACTCCTCACCCGTGATGTAGAGGGTGCGGTGCTCGTCGCTCGCCGACTTCGCCGCGACGTCCAGGAGAAGCGTCGACTTGCCGACGCCCGGCTCACCGGCCACCAGCACCACGGCACCAGGGACCAGCCCGCCGCCGAGTACGCGGTCCAGTTCGGGCACGCCGGTGCTGCGGGCGGTGGCCTGACGGACGTCGACCTCGCCGATGGGGACCGCGGAGGTGGTGACCCGGCCCGGTGCCGTCGTACGGACCGCGGGCACGCCGTACTCCTCGACCGTGCCCCACGCCTGGCATTCGGAGCAGCGGCCGAGCCACTTGGCCGTCTGCCAGCCGCACTCGGTGCAGCGGTAGGACGGACGGTCCTTAGCGGTCTTCGTACGGGCAGCCATGAGACGAACCGTAGCCGGGACCACTGACAGCGCCGTCGCCGACGGGTGCCGGAAGCCGCACTCCCCGCGCGAATCGGCCACGTCAGGGCGGGAACAGGCCATCGAATCCGGGGTTCCTGTCCCCTATTGAGGGATCGTTTCACCCGTACGGATTAAATGTGCTCAAGGTAGGAGAAGGGGTCGTCGTAAGGCGCCTACGGTCGCACGGGTGATGAGCAGTAGTCCGGACACCCCGACCCGCAGCACCGGCACACACCGGGCGCACCGTGAGGCGCGCGACCGGGCGGCGGGACGCACGCTGGTCCAGCGCCCGCCCGCGCGCTACGAGCCGTATCTGGACGGCCTGTTCACCTACTGCCTGTCCGTCCTGTGCGACCACGACTCGGCCACCGCCGCCCTCGGCGACGTCCTCGCGCTCGCCGAGCGCCGCAGCCCGCGCGGTCCGGAGTCCGCCGGTGACCGCAGGGCCTGGCTGTACGCGCTGGCCCGCTGGGCCTGTCTGCGCAAGCTGGCCGAGGCCAAGCAGACCCGTCGGAGCACCCACGCGGCGGGCCGGCGCGGCAAGCGGCAGGCATCCGCCGCCCCCGCGCCCCAGGCCGCCCCCGACTCCGTCGCCCCCGTCTCCGCGGAGGCCCAGGAAGCGCACCGCCGTGAACTGGCCCAGCTCGCCTGGCCGGAGGCCGCCGGCACCACCCCCGAACAGCGCGAGGCACTCGAACTCGCCGTGCGCCACAAGCTCGCCGCCCACGAGGTCGCCGCCGTACTCGGCCTGGACCCCGTCGCCGCGAGCGAGCTGCTCGCCTCCGCCGCCTGTGAGGTCGAACGCACCCGCGCGGCCCTGGCCGTCGTCGAGACGGGCGCCTGCCCGAGCGTCTCCCGCCTCACCGGCGACCATCAGCTGGTGCTCAGCACGGCGCTGCGCCGCGAACTGGTCCGGCATGTCGACGACTGCCCGCGGTGCCGCCGTACGGCCGAGCGGGCCGTTCCCGGCTCCTGGCCCGGCACCAGCGTCACGCCCGCCGAACTGCCCGTCCTGGAGGCGCCCCGCGCGGCCCTCCATGTCGCCATGGCACACCTCCCGCGCGCGCGGGGCGCCGCCGCTCCGCGCTTCGACCGGCGCGGCTTCCCGATGGATCCCAAGGACCGCGCGGCCCGCAGGGACCGGCTGCGCGCGCGTGCCGTCACGACCACGGTCGTCGCCACCGTGGTCGCCGCCCCCGTGCTCGCCCTGTGGGCGGCCTACCGCGGGGCGCCGGCCGCCGGCGAGGGCGGCCCGGGAGACACATCGGCCACCGCGAGCGAGGCGCAGCGCCACGACCTCCTCGACGGCGGGGCGGCGGGCGGCGGCTACCGGAACGCGGGCAACGCCGGCAATGCGGGCACCGGCGCCGACAACGGCCTCGTCAGGAAGGACCACGGCTCACCGGACGTCTCGGTGGAGGTCGTCAGCGCGGTCCCCGGCGCGAAGGAGAGCCCGGGCCTGCTCACCGTGGAGGCGTCCAGCGACGGCGACACGACCCTCATCACCCTCACCGCGTCCGGGCACACACCGGTGCGCTGGACGGCGTCCACCGGGGCGTCCTGGCTGTATCCGAGCCGGTCGTCGGGAACGCTGCGGCCCGGTGAGTCGTCCACGATCAAGGTGTACGTCGACCCGCTGCGCGAGCCGGCCGGTCACTGGAGCGCGCGGGTGTCGATCGCACCGGCGTCCGCCGTCGTCTCCATCGAGGGGTACGGCACCGCGCCCACACCCCCGGACCCGACCCCGGTGCACCCGCCGGCCCCCGGCCCGCCCCGCCCGAGCACCCCGCCCCCGGACCCGGACCCGACGACCTCCGCGCCCGCGACCCCGCCCCCGAGCGACCCCCCACCGTCCTCGTCACCGGACCCGGAGCCCACGCCGACCCCCACACCGACGGCCTCGGTGACCTCGACCCCGGCCGACCCCGGAGGCTCGTCGCCGCCCGTCGAAAGCGGCACCCCGAGCCCCGTGACGGCCTCCTGATCCCGCGGCGTCAGTGAACGGGATCCGCCGGATGCGGAGCCAGTAGCGGCAACTGCGAGGCCAGCCGCTCCTCACAGAGCTCGACCAGCCGGTCGTACCCCGCCTTGCCCATCAGCTCGACCAGCTCCGGCCGGTACGAGACGTACACCGGGTCGCCCGCGCCGTGCGCCGAGGTCGCCGACGTGCACCACCAGTGCAGGTCGTGGCCGCCGGGACCCCAGCCGCGCCGGTCGTACTCACCGATCGACACCTGGAGCACGCGCGTGTCGTCGGGCCGGTCGATCCAGTCGTACGTCCGCCGCACCGGAAGCTGCCAGCACACGTCCGGCTTGGTCTCCAGCGGCTCCAGGCCCTCCCGCAGCGCCAGGATGTGCAGCGAGCAGCCGGCGCCGCCCGCGAACCCGGGCCGGTTCTGAAAGACGCACGACCCCTGGTACGGCCGGGTCTGCCGCGAGCCCTCCTCGTCCTCGGAGGTCCAGCCGGACTCGGTGCCGATGGCGTGGTGCTGCCAGATGTCGGGCGTGAGCCGTGCCACATGTCCGGCGACGCGCTTCTCGTCGTCCTCGTCGGAGAAATGGGCACCCAGCGAGCAGCAGCCGTCGTCCGCGCGGCCGGCCTGAATGCCCTGGCAGCCGCTTCCGAAGACGCAGTTCCAGCGAGAGGTCAGCCAGGTCAGATCACAGCGGAAGACCTGCTCGTCGTCCGCCGGATCGGGGAACTCCACCCACGCGCGCGCGAAGTCGAGCCCCTTCTCGTCGCTCACCACCACCGTCTTCGGAGGTTTCGAGGATCTCGGCGACTTCGCGGACTTCGCAGACTTCACGGGGAGGGCTTCCGCTGCCGACTTGTCGGCCTTTGCCTTTTTCGTCTTGGGCACGCGTCCAGGGTAAGTCGCCCGGAGCCCCTTCCGGCACCGCTCCGGCGACGGATGCGGGCGCGGCTGGCAGTAGCGTTCCGTCCATGAGACTCGGTGTCCTCGACGTGGGATCGAACACGGTGCATCTGCTGGTGGTGGACGCGCACCCCGGCGCACGCCCCCTGCCCGCGCATTCGCACAAGGTCGAGCTGCGGCTCGCCCAACTCCTCGACGACGCCGGAGCCATCGGCCCCGAAGGGGTCGACAAACTCGTCGCCGTCATCCAGGACGCGCTCCAGGCCGCCGAGGACAAGGGCGTCGTGGACCTGCTGCCGTTCGCCACCTCAGCCGTGCGCGAGGCCACCAACGCCGACGACGTCCTCGCGCGCGTGCAGGCCGAGACAGGCGTCGAGCTCCAGGTCCTGACCGGCTCCGAGGAGGCCCGGCTCACCTTCCTCGCCGCCCGCCGCTGGTTCGGCTGGTCGGCAGGCAAGCTCCTCGTCCTCGACATCGGCGGCGGCTCACTGGAGATCGCCTACGGCATCGACGAAGAGCCCGACACCGCCGTCTCCCTCCCGCTCGGCGCCGGCCGTCTGACCGCGGGCTGGCTCCCCGGCGACCCGCCCGACCCCGCGGACATCAAGTCCCTGCGCCGCCATGTACGGGCCCAGATCGCCCGTACGGTGGGCGAGTTCAGCCGCTTCGGCGCCCCCGACCACGTCGTCGCCACGTCGAAGACGTTCAAGCAGCTCGCCCGCCTTGCCGGGGCGGCCCGCTCCACGGACGGTCTCTACGTCCAGCGCGAACTGAGGCGCGAGTCCCTGCAGGCACTGGTCCCCGAACTCGCCTCCATGACGACTGCGGAACGAGCGGCCCTCCCCGGAGTCTCGGAAGGCCGGGCCAACCAGCTTGTCGCGGGCGCCATGGTGGCCGAGGCGGCGATGGACCTCTTCGCCGTGAAAACCCTGGAGGTCTGCCCCTGGGCCCTCCGAGAAGGCGTCATCCTCCGCCGCCTGGACCACATGGGCACCCACATGGGCACGGAGTAGACGAACTCCGGCACTTCTCGACCGACCTGGACGGCACCCACCTAGGGGCGCGAGGCTGTGACATGTGCGGCTCCGCCGCGTGGGCGCGACAGGCCACCCACTGCCCGCACCCGCCCGATAACCGAACCCCAACGGCGATTAGGCACCCCACCGCCGGTCAACCAACGCACCCCGTACCCTGTCTCCCGTGGCAGAACCAGTCGTACGCATTCCGGATGCGAAGGTCGCGCTGTCCACAGCCTCCGTGTACCCGGAGTCGACGGCGACGGCCTTCGAGATCGCCGCGCGTCTCGGCTACGACGGCGTCGAGGTCATGGTCTGGACGGACCCCGTCAGCCAGGACATCGAAGCCCTGCGCAGACTGAGCGACTACCACCGGATCCCCATCCTCGCCGTCCACGCCCCCTGCCTCCTCATCACCCAGCGCGTCTGGTCCACGGACCCCTGGACCAAGCTCCAGCGCGCCCAGGCGGCAGCCGAGAAGCTCGGCGCGACGACCGTCGTCGTCCATCCCCCCTTCCGCTGGCAGCGCCAGTACGCGCGTGACTTCGTCACCGGTATCTGGCGCATGGCCGACGAGACGGACGTCCGGTTCGGCGTCGAGAACATGTACCCGTGGCGCTACCGCGACCGCGAGATGCTCGCGTACGCCCCCGACTGGGACGTCACGAAGGAGGACTACCGGCACTTCACGATCGACCTCAGCCACACCGCGACGGCCCGCAGTGACGCCCTGGAGATGGTCGACGTGATGGGCGACCGCCTCGGCCACGTCCACCTCGCCGACGGCAACGGCTCCAACAAGGACGAGCACCTGGTCCCGGGCCGCGGTACGCAGCCCTGCGCCGAGCTGCTCGAACGGCTCGCGGTCACCGGTTTCGACGGCCATGTCGTCATCGAGGTGAACACGCGCCGCGCGATGTCCGGTGTCGAGCGCGAGGCCGACCTCGCCGAGGCGCTCGCCTTCACCCGCCTCCACCTGGCCTCGTCGGTCAGGGCTGTCCCCGGCGGGGGACCGCGCCCATGACCAGCGCCGCCCCGCGCCGCCGGGGACGCCCGTCCCGTACGGACTCCGCGGACGCCCCCGCCGCCCGCGACCGCATCCTGGCGGCGGCCCGCGAGGAGTTCGCCGAGCGGGGGTACGACAAGACCTCCGTACGCGGCATCGCCAAGGCCGCGGAGGTGGACCCGGCACTGGTTCACCACTACTTCGGTACCAAGGAGCAGGTCTTCGAGGCGTCCATCGCGGGCGCCATGGGGCCCCTCCTGGAGGCGCCCGGCTCGATCGTCGAAGGCCCGCTCGACGACGTCGGCGAACGGCTCGCCCGCTTCTTCTTCGGCATCTGGGAGACCCCGGCGACACGCAAGGCGCTGCTCGCGATCGTCCGCTCCGCCATGAACAACGAGGCCGCGGCCGGAGTCTTCCGCCGCATCGTCTCCACCCAGGTGCTCCGCCGCATCGCTGGCCGGCTGGACCTCCCGGACGCCGAACTGCGCGCCGAACTGGCCGCCGCCCAGCTCGTGGGCATCGTGATGCTGCGCTACGTCATCAAGGTGGAGCCATTGGCCTCGGCGGACCCGGAGCAGATCATCGGGAGGGTGGCCCCCGTCATCCAGGCCCATCTGGCCGGGCCCCAGTAGGGGCGCGGGGCTGTGACATGTGCGGCTCCGCCGCGTGGGCGCGACCGGCCCCCACCGGACCCGCACCCGACAACCGAGGCCCGAGACACCCATCCCGCATTCCGGACCGAACGTCCAAACCCTGGATAACCGGCGTACCCTCGACGGAGTCAATACTCTCCGAAGGAGCGAGGCGAGCGACGATGCCCGAGCTGAGGTCCCGTACCGTCACCCACGGCCGCAACATGGCGGGCGCCCGCGCCCTTATGCGTGCCTCCGGTGTACCGGGCGCCGACATCGGGCGGAAGCCGATCATCGCGGTGGCGAACAGCTTCACCGAGTTCGTGCCCGGTCACACCCACCTCCAGCCGGTCGGCCGCATCGTCAGCGAGGCCATCACCGCCGCCGGAGGCATCCCGCGCGAGTTCAACACGATCGCCGTCGACGACGGCATCGCGATGGGCCACGGAGGCATGCTCTACAGCCTCCCCTCCCGCGACCTGATCGCGGACAGCGTGGAGTACATGGTGGAGGCCCACTGCGCCGACGCCCTGATCTGCATCTCCAACTGCGACAAGATCACCCCGGGCATGCTGAACGCCGCCCTGCGGCTCAACATCCCCACGGTCTTCGTCTCCGGCGGCCCGATGGAGTCCGGCCGGGCCACGCTGGTCGACGGCACGGTCCGCACGCTCGACCTGGTCGACGCGATCTCCGACGCGGTGAACGAGAAGATCTCGGACGAGGACATCCTCCGTATCGAGGAGAACGCCTGTCCGACCTGCGGTTCCTGTTCCGGCATGTTCACGGCCAACTCGATGAACTGCCTCGCGGAGGCCATCGGACTCGCCCTCCCGGGCAACGGCTCGGTCCTGGCCACGCACACGGCCCGCCGGGCGCTTTACGAGAACGCGGGCCGCACGGTGATGGACATCACCCGCCGCTACTACGAGCAGGACGACGAGACGGTCCTGCCCCGCAACGTCGCCACCCTCGCGGCCTTCGAGAACGCCATGGCCCTCGACATCGCGATGGGCGGCTCGACCAACACGATCCTGCACCTGCTGGCCGCCGCACAGGAGGCGGGCGTCCCGTTCGGCCTCGACGAGATCAACGAGGTCTCGCGCCGGGTGCCGTGCCTGGCGAAGGTCGCGCCGAACGTCGCCAAGGACCGCACGTACTACATGGAGGACGTGCACCGGGCCGGCGGCATCCCCGCCCTCCTCGGTGAACTGCACCGCGCGGGCCTGCTCAACGAGGACGTGAACTCGGTTCACAGCTCGTCCCTCGCCGACTGGCTGAAGACCTGGGACGTGCGCGGCGGCTCCCCGTCGCCGGAGGCCCTGGAGCTGTGGCACGCGGCGCCCGGCTGTGTCCGTTCCGCCGAGGCCTTCTCCCAGTCGGAGCGCTGGGAGGCCCTGGACGTGGACGCCGCCGGCGGCTGCATCCGCAGCGCCGAGCACGCGTACTCCAAGGACGGCGGCCTCGCGGTCCTCAAGGGCAACCTCGCCGTCGACGGCTGCGTCGTGAAGACGGCCGGTGTCGACGAGTCGATCTGGACCTTCGAGGGCCCCGCGGTCGTCTGCGAGTCGCAGGAAGAGGCCGTCGAGAAGATCCTCAACAAGCGGGTCACGGACGGCGACGTCGTCGTCATCCGCTACGAGGGCCCCAAGGGCGGCCCCGGTATGCAGGAGATGCTCTACCCGACCTCGTTCCTCAAGGGCCGCGGCCTCGGCAAGACCTGCGCCCTGGTCACGGACGGCCGCTTCTCTGGCGGCACCTCGGGCCTCTCCATCGGCCACGCCTCGCCCGAGGCGGCCTCCGGCGGCACCATCGCCCTTGTCAAGGACGGCGACCGCATCCGCATCGACATCCCGAACCGCACGATCGAGCTGCTGGTCCCGGACGAGGAACTGGCGGCCCGCCGCGAGTCCCTGAACGGCGTCTACGCCCCCGTCTCCCGCGAGCGCAAGGTCTCCCAGGCCCTGCGCGCGTACGCGGCGATGGCGACGAGCGCCGACAAGGGCGCGGTGCGGGACGTGTCGAAGCTGGGCTGACCCCCCTCGCGCATCTGCACGAAAGGGCCGCTCCTCAGGAGCGGCCCTTTCGCCGTGACCTCCCCGTACGCGCTTCAGATGTCGTACGTGTGCCAGGGGCGGCGCGCGTCACCAGTCGGCCGGGTCGGTCGCGTCCACGGCGAAGACGAAACCGTCGGGAGCGCTCGCGTAGACGCGCCCGCCGGCGGCGACGGGGGCGGGCAGCGAGGCCGCGATCGTGTCCGAGGCCGGGGCGAGCCGCGGCGACGTCTGCCCCGCGAGCGTCCCCGTACGGGCGTCCACCGCGAGCAGTCGTCCGTCGGCGGCGGTGAAGTACACGTACCGCCCGTCCGCGGCCGGCGCCGAGCCGAGACTCACGGACGTCTCCAGACGCCACAGCTGCTTCCCCGCCTCCAGGTCCACCGCGATCAGCGCACCCCCGGCGGCCAGCAGATAGACGGTGCTCCCGCGCACGACACCGTGGGCCCGCTGGAGCGGAACGCTCACGTCGACCGTGCGCGAGGCCCCGGTCGCCGGGTCGTAGTCGACGACGGCGACCGTGTCCCCGTACACGGTGTCGAGGGCGGCGAAGAAGACGGAGGCACCCGCGTCGGTGGTGCCGATGGGCTTCAGCTGCCCGTCCAGCTTCTCCTGCCAGCGCACATCACCGCTGCCGGGGTCCAGCGCGGCGACCCGGGTGCTCGCCCCGTCCTCGGCCGTGCTCGTGGCGTACGCGAGCCCGTCGCCGGCGAAGGAGAACAGCCGCGGGCCGCTCAGCCCGGCGACGCGCCGGTTCCACTTGCTGTCGCCGGACGCGCTGTCGACGCCGGTGACCTTGCCATCGGCGCCGGTGAGGAGTGTCATGCCGCCCGCGTATCCGAGACCGACACGGTCGGCCACGGTCTCCTGCCAGCGGATGCGGCCCGTGTCCGGGTCGAGCGCCTCCAGACGGGTGCCCTCGTCCAGCGGGGGGTGCACGAGCCCGCCCGACAGGACCGGCGGGCGGCTCGGAATGAGGGTGGCGTCGATCGGGTGCCGCCACAGGACGGTGCCGTCGGCGGGGTCGATCGCGGAGACGAGCCCCTTCTGGGCGCAGAACAACTTCCCGCCACCGTACGAGCATTGGGGCATACCGGCGTCGCCACCGGTGGCCGGCCGCACCGCCCAGGCCCGGAAACCGGCAGCGGCGGCCGTCGTACCGTTCCCGGCCCCGGTCCCGGTCCCGGAGGGACGGTCCGCGGGTTCGGCTGCCGTCGGATCACCGCCGAACACCTGCACCGAGGCGAGGACACACCCGGCGGCGAGGACGAGGGCGCCCGCCGCGAGGAGGGCGCGCCTGCGCAGCCGCCGCCGATCCGAACGCCCGGCGATCGAGGGGGAGTCGGAGGAAGCGGGAACGGGGTCAGGGGCAGCGGGGGAGGGGCTCCAGCGCCGCTCCTCGGGCACGAACGACTGGGTGTCGTACGAGGCCGCGACCGCCCTGAGCTCTCGCATCAGCTCATCCGGAGTCGGCCGGTCCTCGGGCTCCTTGGCGAGGCAACCCAGCACCAGCGGGGCGAGGTTCTCCGGCACACCGGTCAAGTCCGGTTCGTCGTGCACGACTTGATAGGCGACGACGTACGGACTGTCGGAGTCGAACGGCCCGCGCCCGGTCGACGCGTGCACCATCACCGACCCCAGGGCGAAGATGTCGGCGGCGGGCCCCACCTCGCGGGGCCGCCGGAACTGCTCGGGCGCCATGAACGGCGGCGTACCGATCAACTTGCCGGTCTCGGTGCGCAGTTCGCTGTCCTTCGGCCGGGAAATGCCGAAGTCGATGACCTTCGGACCGTCCTCGGCGAGCAGCACGTTGCTCGGCTTCAGGTCCCGGTGGACGACCCCGACCCGGTGAATGTCCCGCAGCGCCTCGGCGAGCCCGGCCATCAGTCGCCGCAACTGACCAGCACTCATGGACCCGTTCCGCTTCACCTCTTCGGCAAGGGTCGGCCCGGGGATGAACAGGGTGGCCATCCAAGGCCGTTCGGCGTCGGCGTCGGCATCGACGACGGGCGCGGTGAAGGCACCGCTGACGCGCCGGGCGGCGGCGATCTCCTGCCGGAAACGCTCCCTGAACTCGGGGTCCTCGGCGAACTCGCCGTGCACGACCTTGACCGCGAGCTTCATCCCGGAGGTACTCCGGGCCAGGTGGACCACGCCCATGCCGCCGGACCCCAGCCGTGACTCCAGACGGTACTGACCGGCGTACTCCGGGAATTCCGTTTCCGGGCCGGTTCCGGAGTTCCGCTGTGGCGTCATGGACTCACCCCCGTGCTGTTCGGCCGCGCGCGACGCACGGAGCCTAGTCGATGAGGGATACGGGACAGAGGCGGCTTGCTGACGTCGGTGTACGAGTTTCGTGCATGTGTTTCATGGCCTGTTTCAGGGGTATCACCCGGACCCCATGACTGCCATGGGGGTCCAACGGGGGAGGTTTTTTCATGTCCACAGGCCACATCGGGGAGAGAACGGCCGGCGAGGTCACGGAGCTGACGCTCACCACAGCGGCAGCCGCGACCGCAGCGGCGACGACGTCCGTCCGCTACTACTCGGTCGCTCCCGGCTACCGCCTCAACGTCCGCAGCGGCCCCGGCACCGGCTACACCATCGTCCGCGTGCTCGCCGAGGGCGCCAGGATCCCGATTTACTGCCAGCGCCCCGGCGAGGCGATCGCCGGCCCGTACGGCACGTCGAACATCTGGGACAACATCGACAACGGTGAGTACGTCTCGGACGCGTACGTCCTGACAGGCAGCGACGGCTACGTGGCAGCGCGCTGCTCCTGACCACCTAACGCCCCGGGCACCGGCACCGGCATTCGGTGCCGGTGCCCGGCTGGCGATAATCGAGCGGTGAGCGACAAGACAGGCACAGCAGGCACGGCAGGCACAGCAGGCACGGCAGGCACGGCAGGCACGGCGGGCGCGAAGGGCCCGACGGGCGGCACCCGCCCGGATCCCCGCCCCGAGCCCATCCGCTTCTTCGGCACGACCTGGGTGGACCACGACGCCGGCTACACGGCCCGCCGGGTGGGGGTGGCCGCGGGCTCACTGACGGCGACGGTGGCATCCTGCCTGATCCTGCGCTTCGCCTACGAGGGACTGCGGGTCGCGGAGGTGGAAGGCGTAGTGACTCTCCTGGTACTGGTGATGTTCGCGGTGTGCACCGCACTGGCGTTCGGACACACCTGGGGCGCCTTCACCACCCGCCCGGACCCGGCACGCCAGGTCTCTCTCCGGGGCCTCCTGGCGATCGGCTTCGTAGGCTCCCTGGCCGCCTACTTCCTCCGCTCCCTCAAAGAGGCCCCCGGCGAATCCCTCCACCGCCAGGAATACGAGGCGTCCCGCACTCAACAGGACCGCCGCGCGACGCGCCGAACAGGAAACCCGGCGAAGCGGCGAAGGCCATAGGACCAAGGACCCAGGCCCAGGCATTCCAGCCCGGCCGGGGTCCCCGTGGGGGAGTTTCGAGGACGAGGCCCGCTCAGGGCCGTTGGGGGGCTGGGGAGCATCCCCCAGGAACGGGATGGGACGGGACGGGTAGGGACGGCGGGGGCGAGAAAACTCTTCCCCAAACCCCCACCCCCACCAACACCCCGAGCCACCATGACCACATGACGGCCTCACCCCAGCCCCGCACACAACCCCTCACCCCCTCCCGAGCCACCTCCTTCAACGCAGCCGCAGCCCAGTACGCCGAAAACCGCCCCTCCTATCCCCCCGCCCTCCTCGACGCCGTGGAACACCTCGCCGCGAACCCCCTCCCCGGCTCCCGCGTCGCAGACATCGGCGCCGGCACCGGCATATCCACCGCCCTCCTCCACGCCCGCGGCGCCCACGTGATCGCCGTGGAACCCGGCGACGGCATGGCAGCCCAGTTCCG
The DNA here is from genome assembly GCF_014646095.1 of Streptomyces lacrimifluminis. Lineage (GTDB taxonomy): Bacteria > Actinomycetota > Actinomycetes > Streptomycetales > Streptomycetaceae > Streptomyces > Streptomyces lacrimifluminis. Next base: position 126,892 of record NZ_BMMU01000024.1, read on the forward strand.
CCGTACCCTCCCCGACGTGCCGATCGTCCGAGGAAACGGCAACGCACTCCCCCTGGCCGACGCCTCCGTCGACTTCCTCACCTACGCCCAGTCCTGGCACTGGACCGACCCGGCGCATGCCGTCCCGGAGGCCCTCCGCGTCCTGCGCCCGGGCGGCGCACTCGCCCTGTGGTGGAACAGATACGCCCTGGACACCCCGTGGATCGCCGCTCAGGCGAACCGCATCCAGCACTTCTTCGGCGTCGACGTGGCCGCGGAGCAGGGCACCGCCTCCCGCCGCACCGCCGACCCCTCGGGCCGCCTGGACTTCGCCCGCCGCCAACTCCGCTGGAGCCGCCGCGTCCCGGTCGACACCCACCTGGCGAACATCGGCAGCCACTCGGTCTTCCTGGTCCACGACAAGGAGGCCACCGCGGCCTTCCTGGCCGAAGAACGCAACCTCCTCCTCAAGCTCTTCCCGGCCGGAACACTCGAAGAGACCTACGAGGTGGACCTCCTGGTAGCCAGAACCCCAGCCATCCCGATCCCTGCCCGCACCCCCACCCCTCATTGACCACGCACCCCACCGCCTCATGCCCCCGCGCGGCGGCCCACCCCTCCAGGGCCGCCGCGCACGCGTGATCCACATGCCGAAGCCCGCGCAACTCCACCCGCACCACCCGCCCTTGAGGCAACGCCGAGGCTCACGTCACCCATGACGTACACCTGCCCGGCAACCAGCACGATCCCGATCCCGGCGAGCATTTTCTGGACGACCGTCACGGACACGGCCCGGAACCACCGCCCGCGCCGTAACGCCCCGAGCCCGAGCTGGACCACACCGGCCGCACACACAAGCACACCGAGCACGTCCAGCCCGTACGCCCGTACGCCCGTACGCCCGCGCGGCCTCGTACGCGAGCACGCTGCGCCCCGCCGCCGGCCCGCTCACCTGCAGGCCGCTCCCGGGCAGCCCTCCGCCGACGAGCCCTCCCACGGTCCCGCTGACCAGCCCAACTCGGCCGGCACACCGGAGGCGACGGCGACGGCGACGCCCACGCACCCCGCCACGCGCCTGTGCCCCAACGCTCGCCGTACTTGACGCGCCCCCGGACCGAGAGCATTATTCATCGCATGATGAATTACAGTGAACCGCCACCAGGAGGGGCCGGCCAAGCCGTCCAGGCCCAAGCCCTCACCGTCGTCCGAGGCACCCGCGAAGTCCTGCGCGGACTCGACTTCACCGTTCCGCGCGGCCAGATCACCGGCCTGCTCGGCCCTTCGGGCTGCGGAAAGTCGACCCTCATGCGAGCGATCGTCGGCACCCAGGCCAAGGTCACCGGCACCCTGGACGTCCTCGGCCACCCTGCCGGCCACGCCACCCTCCGCACCCGCATCGGCTACGTGACCCAGGCCCCCTCGGTCTACGACGACCTGACGGTCCGCCAGAACCTGGCCTACTTCGCCGCGATCCTCGACCCCGGCCGCGCAGCCGCCGAACGCCGCCACGAGAACGTCACCCGCGCCATCGCCGACGTGGACCTCACCACCCGCGCCGACGCCCTCGCGGGCAACCTCTCCGGCGGCCAGCGCAGTCGCGTCTCCCTGGCGGTGGCGCTCCTCGGCACCCCCGAGCTCCTGGTCCTGGACGAACCGACGGTGGGCCTGGACCCCGTCCTCCGCCGCGACCTGTGGGCCCTCTTCCACACCATCGCGGCCACCCGCGGAGCGACGCTCCTCATCTCCTCCCACGTCATGGACGAGGCCGAACGCTGCCACCGCCTCCTCCTCATGCGCGACGGCGAACTCCTCGCCGACGACACCCCGGACGCCCTCCGCACCCGCACGGCGACGGAGACGGTGGAAGCGGCGTTCCTGCACCTGGTGGACGAAGCGAAGAAGTCGACGACAAAGAAGGAGCAGACCCAGTGACCACCGCACCCGTCACCCCGACCCCGACCCCCGCCTCCACCCCGACCTCTACGTCCACCTCGGCCCTGAACGCCTCCCGAACCACGGCCACCGCGATCCGGGTCCTGGCGCAGCTCCGGCACGACCCGCGCACCATCGCGATGCTGATCGTGCTCCCGAGCCTGCTCCTGCTCCTGCTCCGCTACGTCTTCGACGGCAGCGCGCGCACCTTCGACGGCATCGGCGCATCGCTCCTCGGGATCTTCCCCCTCATCACGATGTTCCTGGTGACCTCGATCGCCACCCTGCGCGAACGCACCTCGGGCACCCTCGAACGCCTCCTCGCCATGCCCCTGGGCAAAGGCGACCTCATCGCCGGCTACGCCCTGGCCTTCGGAACCCTCGCGATCGTCCAGTCGGCCCTGGCCACCGGCCTGGCGGTCTGGCTCCTGGGCCTGGACGTGACGGGCTCCCCCTGGCTACTCCTCCTGGTGGCCCTGCTGGACGCCCTGCTGGGCACCGCCCTCGGCCTCTTCGTCTCGGCCTTCGCGTCGTCGGAGTTCCAGGCGGTCCAGTTCATGCCGGCGGTGATCTTCCCCCAACTCCTCCTCTGCGGCCTCTTCACCCCCCGCTCCAACATGCACCCGGTCCTGGAAGCGATCTCCAACGTGCTCCCCATGTCCTACGCGGTGGACGGCATGAACGAGGTCCTCACCCACACGGACATCACAGCCACCTTCGTACGGGACACCCTGATCGTCGCGACCTGCGCCCTGCTCGTCCTGACCCTGGGCGCGGCAACCCTCCGCCGCCGAACCCAGTGACAACACCTCTTCAGCCCAGGCCCAGGCACTCCAGCCTGTCCGGCGCTTGAGGACGAGGCCCCTTCAGGGCCGAAGCGGGGGTCTGGGGGCGGCAGCCCCCAGGAACGGGACGGGACGGGTAGGGGCGGCGGGGGCGAGAAACATCCCGCCCACCGGACACGCATCCCACCCACCCGCCCCCGATGCGAGGATGACCCCGGACGACGCAACCCCCGGAGGGCACCGCAACCATGACCCAGAAAGTCGCAGTCCTCGGCACCGGCAAGATCGGCGAAGCCCTGCTCAGCGGAATGATCCGAGCAGGCTGGGCCCCCGCCGACCTCCTGGTCACCGCCCGCCGCCCGGAACGAGCCGAAGAACTCCGCACCCGCTACGGAGTGACCCCGGTCACCAACCCCGAGGCAGCGAAGACCGCCGACACCCTGATCCTCACGGTCAAACCACAGGACATGGGCACCCTCCTCGACGAACTGGCCCCGCACGTCCCCACCGACCGCCTGGTCATCAGCGGAGCCGCAGGCATCACCACGACCTCCATCGAGGCCCGCCTCACCACCGGTACCCCGGTCGTCCGCGTCATGACGAACACCCCGGCCCTCGTCGACGAGGCCATGTCCGTCATCTCCGCCGGCAGCCACGCCAACGCCGACCACCTCGCCCACACCGAGGAGATCTTCGGCGCCGTCGGCAAGACACTCCGCGTCCCCGAGTCCCAACAGGACGCCTGCACCGCACTCTCCGGCTCAGGCCCGGCGTACTTCTTCTACTTGGTCGAAGCCATGACGGACGCAGGCATCCTGCTCGGCCTGCCCCGCGACAAGGCCCACGACCTGATCGTCCAGTCCGCGATCGGCGCCGCCGTGATGCTCCGCGACAGCGGCGAACACCCGGTGAAGCTCCGCGAGAACGTCACGTCTCCCGCGGGCACCACCATCAGCGCCATCCGCGAACTCGAGAACCACGGCGTACGAGCCGCCCTCATCGCCGCCCTCGAAGCCGCCCGCGACCGCAGCCGAGCCCTGGCCGCCGGCAACAACTGAGGCCGGCCACCACCACCGCGCCTACCGCGTCGCGTTCACCACCTCGGAAGCCGCAGGCAGCAGCCCGATCGCGCGACAGGCGGCATCCACGGTCGGCCGGGCCATCGCCCGAGCTCTCTCGGCCCCGTCCCGCAGCACCCCCTCCACGAAGCCGGGATCCGCGCACAACTCCCGGTGCCGTTCCCGCACGGGCCTGAGCACCTCGACCACGGCCTCCGCGACGTCCTTCTTCACATCCCCGTACGACTGATACACACCACCCAGCTCCGACGGTTCCCCACCCGTGCACGCCGCCAGAATCTCCAGCAGATTCGCGACCCCCGGCCGCCCCTCCGGGTCGTACTCGACATCCCGCCCGCTGTCGGTCACGGCCCGCATGACCTTCTTCCGCACCACATCGGGCTCGTCGAGCAGATAGACGATCCCCGGCCCGACGTCCTCGCTCTTCCCCATCTTCGACGTCGGCTCCTGAAGATTCATGACCCGCGCCCCCACCGCCGGACGCGTGGCCCGCGGCACCACGAACGTCTGTCCGTACCGCTGGTTGAACCGCACCGCCAGATCCCGGGTCAGCTCGACATGCTGCGCCTGATCGTCCCCGACCGGCACCTCATCGGCCCCGTACGCCAGGATGTCCGCCGCCATCAGCACGGGATACGTCAGCAACGACAGCCGCACACTCCCGCCCCGCGCCCGCTCCCGCGCCGCCTTCTCCCTGTACTGGATCATCCGCCGCATCTCCCCGTCGGACGCGACGCACTCCAGCACGTACGACAGCCGCGTGTGCTCGTCCACATGACTCTGTACGAAGACGGTGCACAGCTCCGGATCGAGCCCCGACGCCAGCAGCAGGGTGGCCGCCTGCCGACTGAGCCGGCGCACGCGCGCGGGATCGTGGTCCACGGTCAGCGCATGCAGATCGACGATGCAGAACAGGGAGTCAGCCCGGTGCTGGTCCACCGCGGCCCACCGCCGCATGGCCCCCAGATAGTTCCCCAGAGTCAGATGCCCGGTCGGCTTGATCCCGCTGAAGACCCGCGTCATCTCTGCTCCACCTCCTGGTCGAGACCACCGCACCCGGCCGGCCGACTCTCTGGAGGGAGAAACAAGAACGGCCGCCGAGGCGGCGGCCGTTGAATACATACGTATGCACGGCCGCCGTCAGGCGGCCCACCACTGCTGGGTGTACGTATGCGTAGTCACGTCCACGAGACTACGCGGCCCGTGCCCCCTCCGACACCGAGTTGACACGCCCCAGGCCCGTACGTAGTGTTCTCCGAGTTGTTCGACGTGAGCGCCGACCCCGGTCGGTCCCCGAACAGCCATTCCGCAGGTACCAAGCAACGGTCGGCGACTTGTCGTCGCCCCGCTGGCATGTCATTGGTATGCGTATGCGTGAATGAGGAATCCGCGTTCGAAAGGACGCACCCCTCGATTGGCTCGGGAGGCAGGGAATCCGCTAAAGTCTCACCCGTCGGAACGGCCCAACAGTCGGGAGGACAAGCCCCGCTGACTGGGAATCAGGCCCGAAAGGATCTGATAGAGTCGGAGTCGCCG
>NZ_BMMU01000025.1:0-7190 GCF_014646095.1 Streptomyces lacrimifluminis
CTACTTCCTCTGGAACCCCAGGTCCCAGTCTCCAGGTGTCCACGATCAAGGGGAAGCTTCAAACCACGGCGACGCCCCAACACCGGACCGAACCCCAACTCCCGCCCCGGACACCACAACCAGGAGCAATCCACCTCATTGCGTCAGGCATCACTAAGGGACACTTGTTCTTTTTTGCACACCTGTGCATTATCTCGGTATGCAGACGCAGTCAGAGGCACAGTCTCCCGCTCTGGACCGGCGCGTACGCCGGTCGAGGGCGGCACTCATGCGGGCCGCGGTCGAACTGGTCACTGAACGGGGAACGGCGGCCGTCCCGCTTTCGGACATCGCCGAGGCAGCGGACGTGAGCCGGAGGGTCGTCTATCAGCACTTCGGCGACCGCGATGCCCTGCTGCTGGAGGCAGGTCTCGATCTCGCGCGCCGTGAACTGCTGCCACAACTCGCCGACGCCGTGCCCGGGACGACCGCGCGCGAGCAGACGCTGGCCACGGCGCGGCACTTTGCCGACCACCGGGTTTTCTACAGGGCCCTGTTGACCGGATCGTGCGGGTTCGCGCTGGACCGGGGGCTGATCGGGCTGCTGCTGCCGGTCAACCGGCAGCACGTCCAGCAGATGTTCGGCGACCGGCTCGACCCGCAGATCGTCGAGGATCTCGCCACGTGCCTGGCCGGCGCGGGATCGGCCTTCTTCACGACCTGGATCGTGGACGGCGCGGAGCCGCTGGAACCCCAGGCATTCACCGATCGACTCATGCGCATGCTGTCGGTCCTCATCACCGCCCTGAGCCCCACCCCCGGCACACCAGACCTGGAGACCCCCCGATGAGCCTGCTCAGTCACCTCGTCCAGCGCCGGCTGAAGCTGGCCGCGCCGCCGACCCGGGACCTGGTCGTCGAGCGGGATCTTCGGGTCCCGATGCCCGACGGAGTCGACTTGCTGGCCGACCGGTGGGCGCCCAAGAGCGGTGGCGAGGGGCTGCCGACAGCCGTCTTCCGCTCCCCCTACGGGCGGGCCGGCGTCGTCGGCACGATCCTGGCCCGCCCACTGGCCGAACGCGGGTACCAGGTGCTGATCCAGAGCACCCGCGGCGGCTTCGGCTCGGGCGGGACGCTCGACCCGAAGCGACAGGAGCGCGAGGACGGCCTGGCGACCCTCGACTGGACGGTCAAGCAGCCCTGGTTCGGTGACGCGATCGTCCTTGTCGGCCTGAGCTACCTGGGATACAGCCAGTGGGCTGTCGCCGACCGCCTGCCCTCACAGGTCAAGGCGATGATCCCGCAGGTGACCGAGTCGGCGCTGTCGCTGGAGTTTCTCCGCGAGGACGGCATGTCGCTGGAGACGCCGTTCGGCTGGGGTGTGCTGGTGGCCACCCAGGAACTGCCCCTGGCGTTGCTCCGCAAGCCGGCCCAGGCCAAGAAGACCGCCCGCGCGCTGTACACGCTCCCGTTGAACCAGGCCGACATCGCAGCCCTCGGCCACCGGTCCGACTACATCCAGGACATCCTCGCCCACGACGCCCGATCCCCGCGCTGGACCGGCTTCGATCACCGGGACCGGGTGGCCGACGTGACCGTGCCGGTCAGTTCCATCGGCGGCTGGTACGACGTCTTCCTGCCCGGTCAGCTGCGTGACTTCCAGGTTCTGCAACAGGCCGGACGCCCGTCACGGCTGACGATCGGGCCGTGGACGCACGCGGAGTTCACCAACGCCCTCGTCGACGAGGCCGTGGAGTTCGGCCTCCCCCACGCGCGCGGTGAGGAGCCGCCCCACCGCGCGCCGGTCCGGCTGTACATGATGGGCGAGGACACCTGGCGCGACTTCGAGTCCTGGCCGCCGAGCGGCTACTCGCCACGGCCGTTCCATCTCGGTGCCCACGGCGCGCTCTTGGCAGATCAGCCCGAGGAGTCGGCACCCGACCAGTACCGTTACGATCCGGCCGACCCCACCCCGGCAGTCGGTGGAGCACGCACGGTCAAGGACTGCGGCCGTGTCGACAACAGCGCCTTGGAAGCCCGCCCCGATGTCCTCACCTACACCACGCCCACCCTCGACGAGGACGTCGAAATCGTCGGCGAGGTCAGCGCCGAGATCTGGTTCCGCTCCAGCCTGCCGCACGCGGACGTCTTCGTCCGACTGTGCGATGTGGACCCCGACGGCCGCTCGCACAACATCTGCGACGGCCTTACCAGCCTGACCGACGCCGACGAACTCACCTGCGCCACCGTTTCCCTGTGGCCGACTGCGTACCGCTTCAAGCAAGGGCACCGCATCCGGGTCCAGGTCTCCAGCGGCGCCTTCCCCCGCTACGCCCGCAACCCCGGCACCGGCGAACCGCTCGCCACCGCGACCACGCTCCGGGCCGCCGACCAGTCCGTCCACCACGACCCGGCACACCCCTCGGCGATCATCCTGCCGGTGCGGGAGCGCCGCTGAGAGTTCCAGCGTCACCTCACCCGCCGCCTTCGACGAGGTACCGGGAGGGCGTTGTCACGTTGTTGGCTGTGTGACTGCCTGACGGCGCGTCGGGGCAGGGCGGGCTTGGGAGCCGGCCTTGTGCTCAGGCCGCGGTGGCAAGGCCGGCCACGCCGGTGATCTGCTCCCAGAGGGCGAAGCGGACGGTCATATCGGCTCGGTAGTCGTGGGCGGGCGTCAGATGGCGGGGCTGGAAGTGGGGGCGAGATACCGCTGAACGCGGACAGGAACCGCTGGGCCCCGCCCACGGAGCGGAAGCCCTTCTTCGCCCGTTCACGCTGCCGGGTCGGCTGGTGGCTGTTCTCCGCCCGGTTGTTCAGGTACTTCGACGGGCGGTGCTCGACGCAGGGCATGACCTCGCGGTGGGCAGCGCCGTAGGAGCAGAGCTTGTCGGTGACGACCACCCGCGGCACCGCACCCGTCCTCTTCATCAGCCTGCGGAAGAAACGCCTGGCTGCGACGGTGTCCCGCCGGTTCTGCATCAGGATGTCCAGGACGTTGCCGTTCTGGTCGACGGCCCCCCACAGGTACTGCAACCGCCCGTTGATCTTGACGAAGACCTCGTCCAGGTGCCACCTGTCCCCGGGCCGGGGCTGCCGGCGGCGCAGCACGTTGGCGTAGGCCGGCCCGAACTTGGCGCACCAGCGGCGCACCGTCTCGTAGGAGACGCTCACGCCGCGCTCGAGCATGAGCTCCTCGGCCTCGCGGAAGCTGAGTGGGAAGCGGTGGTTCAGCCACACACAGGGGGAGATGACCTCGACCGGGTACCGGTGCCCTTTGTACGGCAGCGACGCGCTCCCTACGGATGACCCTTCCCCGGCCGATCAACCAGAAGATCATCCCACCGGTCAGCCAACGTGACAGTGCCGCCCTGGCCACGACCCCAGGAACAGCGCCCCTTCTGTCGGGCGGCCTGATTCATTGCCCCGGCGTGGCCGTCGTGCGCCGGATGAGTGTCCACAGGCGGTCTGCGACGGCCACGACTTCTGTTTCCGGCGCCTGTTCCCGAGACTGCATCCAGGGCGTCAGTACTGCAAGAAGACCGCCTGCCAGGAAGAGACGGGTCTCCGGCTCGTGGCTGAGCCGACTGAAATATGCAGCCGTATGATCCACCACGGCCTGACGCCCCTGGCCGAATTGTCCGTCTCCTCGGATGATTCGCCCGTACATCCAGCGATGACGATTGAGCTCCCGCAGCAGATCCAGCAGGGTCGACGGCACGTCCTCGCCCGGGGACTCCTCCGTCATTCCTTGTTCAACACGCATCTGCAGCCGACGCTGGACGGCCTCGGCGATCAACTCCTCCGGGCCGGAGTAGTGCTGGTAGAAGGTCGGTCGGCTGAGACGCGCCGCGGCGGTGATCTCACTGATCGAAAGGGTCCGCGAATCCGTGCCCGCATTCTGGAGCAAGTGGATCACGGTGTCGACCAGTAGTTCCCGGGTGCGGGTTACTCGCGGATCAACTCTCGATTCCTTGCTGATATCGCTGACGCCTTTCCGCCTTTTCATGATCGACCCTCATTCCGGGAGCAGTCTAGCTGCGCACCAGTTCAGGGACTTCACGCGGCGACGGCAGTGCGAGGAGCGGGGCGGCCGGGGAGCCCCGGCCGCCCGCACCGGTCAGGCCAGCGGGCTCTTGGACACCGGGTCGCCACGGAAGGCGCCGTGCTTGGGTTCGGTCTCGCCCCAGGCGAACCAGGTCGCAGGTTCACGGGTGTCGCCGACGCGGCGGAACCTGCCCTCCTGCTGCGGGGTCGGCGGCTGCCCGTGCTCCACCATGTCAGGCATGCTGCCCTTCGGATGACGGAGGAACTCCCACTGCTGCCCGTCGACATTCAGCGCGATCTGCTCGGCAAACGGGGTGCCGTCCCGCTGGTAGACGCGGACATCGACGTCCTGTGTCGCCAGGACCTGCTTGCCGTCGGTGACCACACCGAATCCCAGCCGGTCGTGGCCCACGATGAAGTGCCCGCCCTCGAAGGAGCCGTCCTTGTACCGTGTGGCCCAGGTGTACCAGAGCAGGTGGCCCTCGTTCTCCATGACCAGGTCCTTGTCCCTGTAGAGGGTGCCCTCCTCGTGCATGTAGACCTGGTCGAAGGCGAGCATCCCGCGCACCGGGCGTCCGAGCACGGTTCCTGTCACCTCCACGAACTGGGAGACGTAGTAGGTGCCGTAGTCACGACCGGGCAGGTACCAGTGCAGGCCAGGGTTGATCGGGGTGCCGGTGAGCTCGAACAGACCCTCCTCGCGCCAGGTGAAGGAATCGAGTCCGTACCGGACTTCGAAGGGCTGCCCAGGAACGCCGGCGGCCTGCCGCCAGACCGCCTCCTCGCCCTCCCGGACGCCGACGGCGCCCTCGGCGGACGCCGCCGCCTGCATGCGCTCCATGTCGTAGCGCAGGGTCGTGTCGTCGATGAGCGTGGACTGGAAGAGCAGCAGCCGCGGGACGCCTCCCCCGAGGCCGTCGGCCTGGTGAGAGTTGTGGTTGACGCTGCGGCACACCTCGTAGATCTCGCCCTGTTCGTCGTCGAGACGACCGTAGACGAACGTCGCCCCCGGGGGCAGGCCGTAATACGACCGGTCCGACAGAACGTCCTCGATGGTGGGCTGGTGGGCGCCCGAGAGCATCTGGAGGAAGTGCCCCCGGGGGTGTACGTGCTTGACGATCGGCACGATGGCCTCCCTTTCGTTCGACTTACTTTACATCTGTAAGCTACTTTACAGAGTGTAAGGAACGGGTTAGCGAGTGAGACGGCAAGTGGACTGTCCGGATGGCGGGGTGGGCTGCAGCGCCTCGTAGCCCACATCGGTGCGGCAACGGAGTCCCGCACACTCGCGGGCCGCGAGCAGCACCGCGAGAAATCAGTCCATCGGGGCGGCAACGCCTGTTTCCGGCCCCGTGATCTCCACGGCAGCGTCGACACGCCGCCCAGAAAACTGGTGAATTCACGGTCCATGCGCGTCGATCAGCGCCGCTCAGCCTGCCAAGCGGCGCCCTGGACGTCGGCAAATCCGAGCATCACGGCACGGCCCCGCTACGCGATGGCCGCACGACCTTCGACAAACCACTGTCATACGGTGAGCCGCAACTGCGGGAACTGTTCGCTCAGACCGGCCCGGACCGGCTCGCCGACGTCGACCACCGCAACAACGTGCTCAAGCCGAGCCAGGGCGGGTTCGTCGCGGTCTCCCCGCTGGAGAGCGTGTACGTCACCAGCCCGGCGGTGCGGCAGACCTAGGTCTACGGCAACGGTGCGCGCGCCTACCTGCTGGGTGGGCCGCCAGCACGCTGCTGGACTGCTCCCCCGCGGACCTGCGCCCCAGTGCGCGTTTCACGGGTCTGGGAATCGACTCGCTGCCCGCCCTGTCGTTCTCCACGCTGCTCCAGAACGTCTTCGAGGTCGACTCCAGGATCCTCGTGGCCGGGGTGGAGCAGTAGTCGGGTCAGCTCGTCGATGGATGGCAGTCTCCCCGGCCGCCGCGAGGCGACCGGGTGGCAAATCCGGCGTACAGCCCGACTCGTCTGCTGCTGGCCGCCTCGCTGGTCGAGGTGGCGCCGCCATCACCAGCACCAGGCGACCGCCTACCGTCGCCGGAACGAGATCACCGCGGCAGCCACAACATGATCAGGACCCCACGAGTCACGAACTACAGCTGCCGTGACAGTGGGCGAAGGACTTCGCGGCGCTGCTGCGCAAGTACCTGGCCGGCTGCGCGAAGAAGCTCATGCAGCAGGACCCGGAGATCACGGCGACGCAGAAGTACTACGGCCGGCTGAACGTCGAGGAGGGCGCCGACGTCTACGGCATCCACACAGCCTCCGAAACTGGAAGACCGGCTCGGCCACCTCCTGCGCGACCTGGACCAGCTTGCCGTAAATGCCGAACAGCAACGCATCGCGAAGGAACAGGAAGAGGCCGCACGCAAGCGGAACTGGTACAAGGCGCTGCGCCAGGCCCGTGCAGCCCAGATCACACAGCACCGCGGGGCGGTTCTCACCGGTCAGGTGGAACGCTGGCGCCTGGCGGAGGACATTCGGGCGTTCTGCTCCGCAGCCCGCCAGGCGGACGTCGCGGCGGACTGGACGCAGTGGGCCGAGCAGTACGCGGCGTCCATCGACCCGCTCGCCGATGCCCTCGCCGCTCCTGCCGATCCTCCGGCCCCACCACACGACCTGCGCGACTGCTTCAGAGGCGACACCTACGCCTATCCGTGGCCGTTCGGCAAAGACGGCCAGTGGAATCTGGCCGACGATGCCATGGGAACCACCGGCGACCGACACCCCGGCTGTGCAGGTGCCAGCCCGCCACGGGACAGCCGCAGGTGAGAGTTGGAGCCGATCGCGGGCCAGCGACAACGTCGTTGTGGATCTGGAGGAGTTCCGGCGCCACGGCGAAGGGATGTTCTCCAGCGATCCGCGTGCGGACCGCTTCCGCGGTCTGCCGGTCGGACAGCCCTTCGGCGAACTGCAACACCGTGACCAGCCTCAGCACCAGGCAGAACCGCTGGACGGCCCACCGTCGGGAAGAGCTGCCCGATGTCCTCGGCGGAGAAGACCTCCGCGAACTCATCCCGCAGCCGCATCGCCAGCGTGCCCTTCGGACACACCGTCCACGCCACCCGCGCCGTCTCCGCCGGAATCTCTCCCAGCCCCACTGCCGCAGCGACACCGACACCCTCCCCGAACACAACGTCGGCCTTCACCGCCACAACCA
>NZ_BMMU01000025.1:7209-97823 GCF_014646095.1 Streptomyces lacrimifluminis
CCACGCTCAGCCCTCGACTTTCCCAGTAGTGTCTGTACGGCTGGGGGCTTCTGTCTGTCCGCGGGCTACCCCTGCTGGATCTCTCACACTCGTCTCACAGACCCCACGGAAGAGCGCAGATCGGAGTGCATTCGACCTGCGCTCTACAGACTCCATAGACGGGGCAGACCCCTTCTGGACGCCGGGTAAACTCCGTACACGTGACCGCCGCACCCGCAAAGCCCCGCATCCCGAACGTCCTCGCCGGACGTTACGCCTCCGCCGAGCTCGCCACGCTCTGGTCGCCCGAGCAGAAGGTGAGGCTGGAGCGCCAGCTCTGGCTCGCCGTGCTGCGGGCCCAGAAGGACCTCGGCATCGAGGTGCCCGACGCCGCCCTCGCCGACTACGAGCGGGTCCTCGACACCGTCGACCTGGCGTCCATCGCCGAGCGCGAGAAGGTCACCCGGCACGATGTGAAGGCGCGGATCGAGGAGTTCAACGACCTCGCCGGGCACGAGCACGTCCACAAGGGCATGACGTCCCGCGACCTCACCGAGAACGTGGAGCAGCTGCAGATCCGGCTCTCGCTGGAGCTGGTGCGCGACCGTACGGTGGCCGTGCTGGCGCGGCTCGGGAAGCTCGCGGGTGAGTACGGCGAGCTGGTCATGGCCGGCCGCTCGCACAACGTGGCCGCGCAGGCCACCACCCTCGGCAAGCGGTTCGCCACGGCCGCCGACGAGCTGCTGGTCGCGTACGCCCGGGTCGAGGAGCTGCTGGGCCGCTACCCGCTGCGCGGTATCAAGGGTCCCGTGGGCACCGCCCAGGACATGCTGGACCTGCTCGGCGGTGACGCGGCCAAGCTCGCCGAGCTGGAGCAGCGGATCGCCGGGCACCTGGGCTTCTCCAGCGCCTTCACCTCCGTCGGTCAGGTCTATCCGCGCTCGCTCGACTACGAGGTCGTCACCGCGCTGGTGCAGGTGGCCGCCGCGCCCTCCTCGATCGCCAAGACGATCCGGCTGATGGCCGGACACGAGCTGGTGACCGAGGGCTTCAAGCCCGGCCAGGTCGGCTCGTCCGCGATGCCGCACAAGATGAACACCCGTTCCTGCGAGCGCGTCAACGGGCTCATGGTGATCCTGCGCGGCTACGCCTCGATGACGGGCGAGCTGGCGGGCGACCAGTGGAACGAGGGCGACGTGTCCTGCTCGGTGGTGCGCCGGGTGGCCCTCCCCGACGCGTTCTTCGCCCTGGACGGGCTGCTGGAGACCTTCCTGACGGTCCTCGACGAGTTCGGCGCCTTCCCGGCCGTCGTGGCCCGCGAGCTGGACCGCTACCTCCCCTTCCTCGCCACCACGAAGGTACTGATGGGCGCGGTGCGCGCGGGTGTCGGCCGTGAGGTCGCGCACGAGGCCATCAAGGAGAACGCCGTCGCCTCCGCGCTCGCCATGCGCGAGCAGGGCGCCGAGCGCAACGAGCTCCTCGACAAGCTCGCCGCCGACGAGCGCATCCCCCTGGACCGCGCGCAGCTCGACGCGCTGATGGCCGACAAGCTGTCGTTCACGGGCGCCGCCGCCGACCAGGTCGCCGTCGTCGTCGGCCGGATCGAGGAGATCGCCAAACAGCACCCCGAGGCCGCGGCCTACACCCCCGGAGCGATCCTCTGACCCGCTTCACCCAGGCCGAACTGGAGGCCGCCCGCGACCGTCTCGTACCGGACGTCGTCGCGGACGGCCTCCACGTCCTGTTCTGCGGCATCAATCCCGGCCTGATGACAGCCGCGACAGGCCATCACTTCGCCCGCCCCGGCAACCGTTTCTGGCCCGTCCTCCACCTCTCCGGGTTCACCCCGAGGCTGCTGAAACCCACCGAACAGGGCGAGTTGCTCGCGTTCGGGCTCGGCATCACGAACGTCGTCGCACGGGCGACCGCACGGGCCGACGAGCTGTCCCCGGAGGAGTACCGCGAGGGCGGCCGGCTGCTGGCCGCGAAGGTGACACGGCTGCGGCCCCGCTGGCTGGCCGTGGTGGGCGTGACGGCGTACCGGGCCGCGTTCGACGACCGAAAGGCCCAGGTGGGCCCGCAGGAGCGGCGGTTCGGGGACACGCGCGTGTGGGTTCTTCCCAACCCGAGCGGCTTGAACGCTCATTGGACTGCGGCGACCATGGCCGAGGAGTTCGGGCGGCTGCGGGAAGCGGCTTCCTAGCCTGCGTGCGTACGGGGCCGTGTACGTCCGTCACGCGTCCCGGTGTCGTACGCTCCACGCTCCCGCCAGCAGCGCGCCGGCCGCCCACAGCGCGGTCACCGCGAGGCCGGTCCAGGGGCCCAGTGAGCCGTTCCAGGTCTGGTGGAACACCACCTGGCCCGCCTTGTCCGGCAGGAAGTCGGCGACGGTGCCCGAGACCCCGCCGACCACGAACGAGACGATGAGCAGGAACGGGATCAGGATGCTCAGCGTGGCGACGCCGCTGCGCAGTAGCGCGGTCAGGCCGGCCGCGAGCAGTGCCATCAGCGTGAGGTAGAGGGCGCAGCCGATCACGCCGCGCAGGCTCTTCGCCCAGGTCAGGCCGTTCGCGTCGGCGCCGAGGACCGCCTTGCCGACGGCCAGGCTCACTCCCCCGGCGATCAGACCGACGGCCAGGACGGGTACGGCGACTGCCACCGCCTTGGCCGCGAACCAGTGTCCCCGGCGGGGCACCGCGGCCAGCGTGGCGCGCAGGCCACCGCCGTGGAACTCGGACGACACCGCCGTGGCGCCGAAGGCGACCGCCGCGATCTGCCCGAAGCTGACGCCGAAGAACGCCGAGAACAGCGGGTCGAAGTCCTCCTCGCCGGCGCCGGAGTCGAGCCCCGCGAGCGCCGAGAACAGCCCCGTGACGAGGACGACCGCGCCCAGCGCCCCGAGCAGCGACCGCAGGGTACGGATCTTGATCAACTCGGCGTGGAGTACGGGTACGAAGGGCATGCTCAGGCCTCCTGAGTGAGAGTTCGGGCCGGGGTCGTGGTGAACTCCGTCGCCGAGGCCGTCAGGTCCAGGTATGCCTGCTCCAACGTGCCCTCGTCTGCGGTCAGTTCGAGGACGATCAGGCCTGCGGCCGAGGCGAGCCTGCCGATGTCGTCCACGCGCGCGTGCTCCACGGTCCAGAGGCCGTCGTCGTGCGCGGCGGCCTCGTACCCGTGCTCCGCGAGCAGTTGACTGAGGACGCTGCCGTCCGTGGTGCGCACCCGCACACGCGGGCGTACGCGCGCGTCGATGAACTCGCGCATCGGGGTGTCGGCCAGCAGACGTCCCCTGCCGAGGACGACGAGGTGGTCGGCGAAGGACGCGGTCTCGTTCATGAGGTGGGACGAGACCAGGACCGTACGGCCCTCCTTGGCCAGCCTGCGCAGCAACTCGCGGATCCAGACGATGCCTTCGGGGTCGAGGCCGTTGGACGGCTCGTCGAGCATCACCACTTCCGGGTCGCCGAGCAGCGCCGCCGCGATGCCCAGTCGCTGGCGCATGCCCAGGGAGTACGTCTTCACGCGGCGGCGCGCCACGGAGGCGAGCCCTGTCTCGGCCAGCACCTCGTCCACCCGGCGGTCGGGGATGCGGTTGCCCACCGCGAGGGCCCGGAGGTGGTCGCGGGCGGTACGGGAGCCGTGGGCGGCCTGGGCGTCGAGCAGGGTACCGACCTTGCGGAGGGGATCGCACAGGGTGGCGTAGGCCCGGCCGCCGATGGTGGCGGTGCCGCGTGTCGGCCGGTCCAGGCCGAGCACCAGCCGCATGGTGGTGGACTTGCCGGCGCCGTTGGGGCCGAGGAAGCCGGTGACGCGGCCGGGCAGGACACGGAAGGTGAGGTGGTCGACGGCTCGCGTCGTGCCGTACTCCTTGGTGAGGTTCTGGACGTCGATGCTGGTCATGGCAGCAGCCTGGCCGCCGGCCCGGGGTGGGCGCCTCCCCCGCCGGGGGGCTCCGTCTCCCCCGCCCGGGGGAGGCCCGTTGTCAGTGGTGCCTGTCACGATGTCGGGATGATCCACCTCCTGCGCCCGTTCACCCGGGCGGTGACGTACACACGATGGCTGCATCTGTTTGTCGCCGTCGTGTGGCCGGCCATGTGGCTGTTCATCGAGGACGAGTGGTGGATCTGGCTCCTGTCGGCCGCGCTGCTCGGACTCGCCGGGCTCGTGCCCGCGATGCGGACCGTGGAGGGGCTGCAGGCCAGACTGCTGCTGATCGACCACCGCCACCCCGGCGAGAGCAGGAGCGACAACGCCTGGGGCGATTCGGAGTTCGTCGCCGCCCCGTCCGCCACGTGGAGCGACCGGCGCCGTACGGTGCTCTGGCTGGAGACCCGGCTGGCGCTCGGGATTCTCGTCTCGATGCTGACCGTCCAACTGCCCATCACCACCCAGAACCTGGTGACGACCGCGCTGGGCGACACCCCGGGCGACGGTGCCCTGTTGCGCCTGGAGAGCCACCACTGGTGGCATGCGCTGCTCGCACCGCTGCCCCTGATCCTGCTGGCCGCGGTCGTGGTCGGCTCGGGCGAACTGATCACCCGGCTGGCCGGGCGCCTGCTCGGCCCCTCCCCCACGGAGCGGCTCGCCGCCCTGGAAGAACGCACCGAACAGCTCCTGGAGCGCAATCGCATCGCCCGTGAGCTGCACGACTCCATCGGGCACGCGCTCACGGTGGCGGTGGTGCAGGCGGGCGCGGCCCGTGCGGCGGGCGATCCCGCGTTCACCGACCGGGCGCTGGACGCCATCGAGGAGACCGGCCGGGCCGCGCTGGAGGACCTGGACCGCGTACTCGGCGTACTGCGGGAGTCGGGCAGGCCCGCGAGCAGCCGCCCGGCCCTCACCGAGGCCGAACGCCTCCTTGAGTCCGCGCGATTCTCCGGGGCGAAGGTCGACCTGACGGTGACCGGCCCCCTCGACGGTGTGCCGGGCCCGGTATCCCGCGAGGGCTACCGCATCCTCCAGGAGTCGCTCACCAATGTGCTGCGGCACGCGGGGGCCGTTCCCGTCCGGGTCCGTATCGGGGTCGCGGACGGGACCCTCGCCCTGGAGATCCGCAACCCCCTCACCGCCGGGGTACCCGGCCCCGGCCGGGGCAGCGGCCTGCGCGGCATACGGGAGCGCGCGGCGCTGCTGGGCGGCCGTGCGCGTACGGGACCCGACGAGGGCGACTGGCAGGTGCACGTCGAGCTGCCGCTGCGCTGATCTACGCTGGCCGGATGCCCATCACCGTCCTCCTGGTCGACGACGAGCCCCTCGTACGGGCCGGTCTGCGGGCCGTGTTGGAGGCTCAGGCCGATATCGAGGTGGTCGGGGAGGCGGCGGACGGGGCCGCTGTCATTCCGTTGGTCCGGCGACTGCGGCCCGATGTCGTCGCCATGGATGTGCGGATGCCCTTGATGGACGGCATCGAGGCCACGCGCGCGCTGCTGCGGACCGTGCCAGATCCGCCGAAGATCCTGGTGATCACGACGTTCGAGAACGACGAGTACGTGTACGAGGCGCTGCGAGCCGGTGCCGACGGGTTTCTGCTCAAGCGGGCCCGGCCTGCCGAGATCGTGCACGCGGTGCGGCTGGTCGCCGAGGGCGAGTCGTTGCTGTTCCCGGCCTCCGTACGACAGTTGGCGGCCCAGTACGGCGACGGGGACGGCGGGAACCGGGCGGCCAGGGCGGTGCTGGAGCGGGCGCGGCTGACCGAGCGCGAGGCGGAGGTGCTGCGGCTGATGGCCCGGGGGCTGTCCAACGCGGAGATCGCCGCCAGGCTGGTCGTCGGGACCGAGACCGTGAAGTCGCACGTCAGCGCGGTGCTGGCGAAACTGGGAGCCCGGGATCGTACGCAGGCGGTCATCGTGGCGTACGAGTCCGGGTTCGTGGCGCCCGGATGATCCCGGCCCGTCGGACAGGTCGAGGGCGTCCGGCTCTCGCTCGGGTGCTCCGCGCCGAGTACGATCCGCCCCACACGCGCACTGAGCGCTCCGCTGGAAGCGCGGTGATGAACCTGCGGGCCGGTGGTGGCTGGTCACGCAGTTCCCCGCGCCCCTGTCGGGGCGCGGTTGCGCACCCGCCTTCACCAGGGCCGCTCAGTTGGAAGGACGTACGTTGGGGCAGCTGACCGGTGGGGATCCCTCGCTGCTACGAAGGATCAACTCCGCGGTGGTGCTGCACGCGCTGCGTGCCACGGACTGCGCGACACTGACCGAGATCACCCGGGTGACAGGCCTGTCCCGGCCGACCGTCGAGGGCGTCGTCGAGGGGCTCATCGAGGCCGGGCTCGTTGTCGAGAAGGCCGCCGACGAGAGCGTCGCGCGGCGGCAGGGGCGGCCCGCGCGGCGGTTTCGGTTCCGGGCGGAGGCCGGGCATCTGCTGGGGCTGGAGATCGGCTCCCATCGCGTTGCCGCGCTGCTGTCCGACCTCGACGGGCGTCTTCTCGGGTCGATCTCGAAGGAGGTCGACGAGGCGGCACCCGCGGACGAGCGGCTGGAGCGGCTACGGTCGGCGGTCGCCGAGTTGCTGCGCCGGGCCGGGGTGGCCCGTGACTCGCTGCGGGCCGTGGGCGTGGCCACGCCCGGGATCGTGGAGGCCGACGGGGTCGTACGGCTGTGCACCGCGCTGCCCGAGTGGACCGGGCTACGGCTCGGTGAACGGCTCGGCCGGTCCTTCAAGTGCCCTGTGCTCGTCGAGAACGACGCCAACGCGGCTGCCGTCGCCGAGCACTGGAAGGGCGCGGCGATCGACTCCGACGACGTGGTGTTCGTGCTGGCCGGGCTGAGTCCTGGCGCCGGTTCGCTGATCGGCGGGCGGCTGCACCGGGGGTTCGGCGGGGCGGCCGGGGAGATCGGCGCGCTGCATCTGCTGGGCCGGGGGGCGACCCCGGAGGCGCTGCTGTCGACGACGGGCGAGCCGCTGCACCCGCTCGACGAGGTGGCGGTCGCCAAGGTGTTCGGTCGGGCTCGCGAGGGTGACGCGCAGGCCCGCGCGGCCGTCGACCGCTTCATCCAGCGGCTGGTCCACGACGTGGCCGCGCTCGTCCTGGCCCTCGACCCCGAGCTGGTCGTCGTCGGCGGCTGGGCGGCGGGGCTGGACGGCGTGCTGGAGCCGTTGCGCGACGAGCTGGCGCGCTACTGTCTGCGCCCGCCCGGTGTGGCGCTGTCGCTGCTCGGCGAGGCGGCCGTGGCGACGGGCGCGCTGCGGCTTGCTCTCGACCATGTCGAGGAGCAGTTGTTCGCGGTGGAGGGGACTGTGACGGCCCGACGCTGAGCGCTCCACGGAACGTGCGGTTCGGGAACTGCGGTTGGGGAGACCCGCGGGCCCGTCGTGGCTGGTCGCGCAGTTCCCCGCGCCCCTTTAGGGCGCGGGGCTGTACGTCGGTCAGGAAGCCTGGCGTTCCGAGCCGTGGTGGATCTCCACTCCCCCGGTGTCGCCGAAGGTCAACCGGCACGTGTCAGCGCGATAGGTCGCCACGGAGAGTGCGGCCGTGCGGCCCTGGGCGAAGAAGCGGGTCGTGACGACGAGGACGGGGGCCCCGGGGAGGCGGTCCAGCTCCTTGGCGTCGTCCGCGCGGGCCGAGCCGAGTTCCACGGCGCGGTCCTGGCCCTCCAGCTCCAGTCGCTGGAGTTCGCGCAGCACCGCACGCGCGCGTGCCGCGCCGGACGGGGCGTCTATCGCCGACAGGTCGGGCACTGAGGCGACCGGGACGTAGAGCAGCTCGGCGGCGACGGGCTGGCCGTGCGAGACGCGCGAGCGGCGCACGGTGTGCACGGCCTCGTCCCGGCCGGTCTCCAGGGCGGCGGCCACGGACACGGCCGGTACGGTCAGCGCGCTGTCCACGGGCTGCCAGGTGTCACCCGCCGCGCCCGGCCACACGTGCTGGGCCGTCCCGACGGGGACTCCCATGCGCGGCGGGGCGACGGTCGTACCGACACCGCGGCGCCGTTGGAGGCGGCCTTCGAGTTCGAGCTGTTCCAGCGCCTGACGGAGCGTGGCACGGGCGACGCCGAAGCGGGCCGCCAGGTCGCGCTCGTTGGGCAGGATCTCGCCCACCGTGAACTCGGAGTCCAGTGCCTCACTGAGCACGGTCTTCAGCTGCCAGTACTTCGGCTCCGGCACCGTTTCCAACTGCGTGGTCCCCACCATGTCCTCCGCAATCGCCGTGGTCCCGCGGCGTTTTGGCGCCCTTGTTTATTAAAGGTTGTTGCACTTTCCTGCGACCATAGGGCGGCCCTGAGGCTTGGTCAAGACCAATCAGCCTTCCTGGGGAAGGGCCAGCGAGCGCACCTTGTCCGGGTTACGGATGATGTACACACACTGGATACGGCCGTCCGCCACATCCATCTGGAACACGGCGTCGGGCTTGCCGCCGTCCAGGATCAGCACGGCGAAGCCGCCGTTGACCTCCAGGAAGCGGAAGGACGCGTCGGCGAGGCCCTTGCCGGCGGTGCCGACGACGAAGCGGCCCACACGGTCGGCCGACTCCAGGATCCGGCGCGGGGCCCGCGCCAGGCCGCCGCTGTCGGCGACGAGGCAGACGTCCGGGGCGAGGAGTTCCATGAGGCCCGCGAGGTCGCCCTGCTCCGCGGCGACGAGGAACCGTTCGGTGAGGTCACGGCGCTGGGCCGGGTCGACCTCGTAGCGCGGGCGCCGTTCGTCGACGTGCCGGCGGGCGCGGCCGGCGAGTTGGCGCACCGCGGGTTCGGAGCGGTCGAGCATGGCGGCGATCTCCGCGAACGGGTAGGCGAAGGCCTCCCGGAGGACGAACACCGCGCGTTCCAGCGGCGAGAGGGACTCCATGACGACCATGACCGCGAGGGACACGGTGTCGGCCAGCACGGCCCGCTCGGCCGCGTCCGGAACGGCGCCCGCACCGCCGGTGAGTTCGGTGACGTACGGCTCGGGCAGCCACGGGCCGACATATGTCTCGCCGCGCGCCTTCACCTGGCGCAGCCTGTCGATGGCGAGCCGGGTCGTGACGCGCACGAGGTAGCCGCGCGGTTCGCGTACGTCGGTCCGGTCGGCGCCGGACCAGCGCAGCCACGCGTCCTGGACGACGTCCTCGGCGTCGGCGACCCGGCCGAGCATGCGGTAGGCGACGCCCATCAGGACGGGCCGGTGCTCTTCGAAGACGTCGTTCACGGTGTCGGCGGTCACGGCTCCATCCCAACCCGGCGCCGAGGGTGATGTCCAGCGAGTTGTCGGCCGGTTGCCCACCGAGGGCTACCAGCCAGTAGTAATTGCTGACAAGCTGTCTACGCTGTGCCCGTGGACAGCCACGCAGACGTGTACGAGTAGGAGCAGCCCCATGTCCGCCACCGTCACCTTCGAGGTCCCCTCCCCGTACGATCCGGCGGCCGAGCCCAAGGCCGTGACCCTGTCGTACGCGCGCGTGGGCGCCGGCGAACCCCTTCTGCTGCTGCACGGCATCGGGCACCACCGGCAGGCCTGGGACCCGGTGATCGACATCCTGGCCACCGAGCGCGATGTGATCGCCGTCGACCTTCCCGGATTCGGCGCGTCCCCGGCACTGCCGGACGGTTTCCCCCACGACCTGCCGACCATGACGGCGGTCTTCAGCGCCCTGTGCGAGGCACTGGACCTGGACCGGCCCCATGTGGCGGGCAACTCGCTCGGCGGCCTGCTGGCCCTGGAACTCGGGCGGGAGAAGCGCGTCCGGTCCGTCACCACGCTCTCCCCGGCGGGCTTCTGGTCGCAGCCGGAGCGGCGGTACGCGTTCGGGGTACTGCTCGCGATGCGGCGGGCCGCACGGAGCATGCCGGCGCCACTGGTCGAGCGGCTGTCGCGCTCGGCGGCGGGGCGCAGCGTCCTGACGAGCACCATCTACGCCCGTCCCGGCCGCCGTTCACCCGAGGCCGTCGTCGCCGAGACGCTCGCCCTGGCGAACGCCCAGCGGTTCACCGAAACACTCAAGGCCGGCGTCGACATCCGGTTCACGGACGACGTCCCGGGCATCCCGGTCACCGTGGCCTGGGGCACCCGGGACCTGCTGCTCGTGCGCCGCCAGGGCGTCCGCGCCAAGCGGATCATCCCCAAGGCCCGCCTGATCCGGCTCCCCGGCTGCGGCCACGTCCCGATGAACGACGACCCGGCACTGGTCGCCCGGGTCCTCCTCGACGGCAGCCGCTGACCGGCATACGAGAGTGAACGCGCCCCATCCCAGGGCGACTCCGGCGCCGACGAGGGCGCTTCCGGCGGCTTGTGCGGCGCCGTAGGAGTCTGTGCCGACGGCTCCTGGAGCGGATGGGACGGCCGGCATCGCGGTACGGCCGCTGAGGGACTTCCCGCACGCGCACGCGCCCGTGCGGGACCGGGACAGGGGCGTGCGGCTGGTGGTGGGGTACGCGCAGTTGTCGCCCGCGCGGATCGGGGCGGGGGTGCGGCTGATGGCGGAGGCTCTCGTGGCGTGACGTCGGTTCGCACACCGGTTCCCCCTTGTCCCCGCTGGCAGTTGTTCACATGTGGTTTGCGTGGGCGCTGCGGTGTCCCCGTAGTTGTGGCTGTGCACACTCGCCGGATCCTGTCCCCGGAGGCACGCCCCATGTCAGCTTCTCCCCTGCCCGGTCGTCGCAGCGTGCTGCGCGGTTCGCTCGCCGCTTCGGCGGCCCTGACCCTGCCCGCCGCCGTCGGTGCGGCGGCGCCCGCGTTCGCCCTGTCCGGGCGGCCGAAGGCCGGTTGGGGCGTCCAGACGGGCGATGTGACCACCGACTCGGGGCTGGTGTGGGTGCGGTCCGACCGGCCGGCCCGGATGGTCGTCGAGACGTCCGCCACCGAGTCGTTCCGCAACCCCCGCCGCTGGCACGGTCCGCTGCTCGGTACGGGCACCGACTTCACCGGGACGACGCGGCTGCGCGGACTGCCGCCGGGCGAGCAGATCCACTACCGCGTGCTGCTCGCCGACCCGGACGACCCGCGCCGCACCGGTGAGCCGGTGACCGGCACCTTCCGTACGGCGCCCGTGCGGCGGCGCGACGGGGTGCGGTTCCTGTGGTCCGGGGACCTGGCGGGCCAGGGGTGGGGCATCAACCCAGAGCTCGGCGGCTACCGGATCTACGACGCGATGGGGAAGCTCGACCCCGACTTCTTCCTGTGCAGCGGTGACAACATCTACGCCGACGGTCCGATCGCCGCGACCGCGGCCCTGCCCGACGGCAGCACCTGGCGGAACATCACGACCGAGGAGAAGTCGAAGGTCGCCGAGACGCTCGCCGAGTTCCGCGGCAACTTCCGTTACAACCTGCTCGACGAGAACCTTCGGCGGTTCAACGCCCAGGTCCCGTCCATCATCCAGTGGGACGACCACGAGGTGCGGAACAACTGGTACCCGGGCCAGACGATCCTCGACTCGGACACCCGTTACACCGAGAAGAGCGTCGACACGCTGGTGGGCCGGGCCGAGCGTGCCTTCGGCGAGTACTTCCCGGTCTCCACACTCCGGCCGGGCGCCCGGGACGGCCGCGTGTACCGCGTGCTGCACCAGGGGCCGCTGCTCGACGTGTTCGTCCTCGACATGCGGACGTACCGCAACGCCAACTCCCCCGACGACCAGACCGTCGACCCGCAGGGCATCCTCGGCGCCGAGCAGTTGGAGTGGCTCAAGCGGGAACTGTCCTGCTCGCGTGCCGTGTGGAAGGTGATCGCCGCCGACATGCCGCTGGGCCTGGTCGTGCCGGACGCCACCGAGGGCAGGGCCAACATCGAGGCCGTCGCCCAGGGCGACCCGGGTGCGCCGCTCGGGCGCGAACTGCAGATCGCCGAGCTGCTGCGGTACATCAAGCACCGGCGGATCACCGGCACGGTCTGGCTGACCGCCGACGTCCACCACACCTCGGCCCAGCACTATCAGCCCTCGCGGGCCGCCTTCACCGACTTCGAGCCGTTCTGGGAGTTCGTGTCGGGTCCGCTGAACGCCGGGGCGTTCCCCGCCAGCGCGCTCGACGGCACGTTCGGTCCGGAGCGGGTCTTCGTGAAGGCGCCGACTGCGGCGAACGTCTCGCCCGCTGGCGGCTACCAGTTCTTCGGCGAGGTCGACATCGACGGCGGCAGCGGGGAGCTGACCGTACGGCTGCGCGAGCAGGACGGGACCGTGCTGTACACGAAGGTGCTGCAGCCGGGACGGGTGGGGCAGTAGCGGCCCGCACGCCCGACAGTAATCGTGCAGGAGTAAACAAAAGGGGCGGAATGCAACTTAACCCTTCGGTCACAGTACGTTCGTGATCACGCAACACCGTTGGCGCATGGTGGCTGCATGACTCGAAAAATATCTGAGGAAACCCCCGCGGCGGACGGCCGCCCGGTACGACAGTGGCGGCGGGACGTCGTCGAACTCGCCGCGCTGCTGCGCACATGGTGGGCAAGCCGCCACGGTCACGCACCGCCGGACGACGCCGAGGCCGGCACGGGCATCGGTACGGACACGGGTGCCGGCGCGAGCGTGCTGTGGCGGATGCGGACGACGGTGAAGGACGAACCGGGATCGCTCGCCGCGCTGTGCATCGCCCTCGCCGAGCGGCGTATCGACATCCTCAGCCTCCAGACGCATCCACTGGCCCGGGGCACGGTCGACGAGTTCCTGCTGCGCGCGCCCGGTGACCTCGCCGCCGCCGAGATCTCCGGGTCGGTGTCCCGGGCCGGCGGTGCCGGGACGTGGATCGAGCGGGCCGACGCCCACGATCTCGTCGACGCGCCGACCCGGGTGCTGGGCCTGGCCACCCGTACGGCCCTGGACGCGGCCGAACTGCCGCTCGCGCTGCGCCAGTTGCTCGGGCGGTGCACCATCCGTTCGCTGCCCGGCGGTGCCTCGGCGGCGCGGGAGGGCGTACCGGTCGAGGGCGCCCTGGAGCAGACGGACACGGTGATGCGGCTGCGTGCGCCGGAAGGCGGAGTGATCACCGTGGAGCGGCCGTATCTGCCGTTCACCCCGACCGAGTTCGCCCGGGCGCGGGCCCTGGTGGAGCTGGACGCGCGGCTCGGCCCCCGCATCCCGCACGGTCAGGACGTACTGACGCTGCCCCGGGGCAACGCCATCACCGTACGGCGGGCCGACGCGAGCGACCTGGACGCGGCGAAGGCGATGCACGAGCGCTGCTCACCGCGCACCCTCTCGCTCCGCTACCACGGTCCGATGGGCGACGCCGACCGCTACCTGGGCCACCTCCTCAGCCCGCGCTACGGCCGCACGCTGGCCGTCCAGACGGCGTCGGGACGGGTGGTCGGCCTCGGTCATCTCCTCTGGGACGGCGACGAGACCGAGATCGCGCTGCTCGTCGAGGACGAGTGGCAGCGGCGCGGTATCGGCGGCGAACTCCTGCGCCGGCTGGTGTCGATGGCGCGCGAGGCGAACTGCGAGCACGTGTACGCCGTCACGCAGTCCTCCAACACCGGCATGGTCGCCGCGATGCGCGCCCTCGGTCTGCCCCTCGACTACCAGATCGAGGAGGGCACCCTCGTCATCACGGCCCGCCTGGACGCGACCCCGGTCGCCATCCCGAGGTCGTACGACCACAGCGCGCGAGACTGATCGGGAACCGGCTGCGCCCACGACCGGCCCGGTGGCCTCCACCGGGCCGGTCGCGCGTTCCGACCCGAATCGACGTGACGCCGGCCGCCGTCGCATACGAGGATGAGCGCATGTCAGACATCAAGAACCCGCTGCCCCGTGAGGTCGCCGACACCTACGTCGACGAACTCATCGCCCTCGACCCGGTCACCGGTACGTATCTCGGCGTGAAGGAGAGTTCGAGCCGGCTCCCGGACACCTCGCCCGCCGGCCAGGAGGCACTGGCGGAGCTGGCGCGGACGACGCTGGCACGGCTGGACGAGGCCGAGCGCCGGCCCGGCGCGGACAGTGACATCGAGCGGCGCTGCGGGCGCCTGCTGCGCGAGCGGCTCACCGCCGAACTGGCCGTGCACGAGGCCGGCGAGGGCCTGTGCGCGGTCGGCAACATGCACACGGCCGCACACTCGGTGCGCGAGGTGTTCACCGTGACGCCGACGGAAACGGACGAGGACTGGGCGGCGGTCGCGGAGCGTCTGCGCGCGGTTCCGGCCGCGCTGCGGGGCTACCGGGAGAGCCTGGCCCTGGGCCTGGAACGCGAGCTGTACGCGGGTCCGCGTCCCACCGCCACGTTCGTCGAGCAGCTCGGCGAGTGGTCCGACCTGGAGGGCAAGGGCCTCGGCTGGTTCGAGGACTTCGCGTCGGCCGGCCCCGAGGCGATGCGCACCGAGCTGGAAGAGGCTGCCCGGGGCGCGGACGCGGCCGTCGTCGAACTGCGGGACTGGATGCGGGACGTGTACGCCCCAGCCGTCGAGAGCGCGCCGAACACGGTGGGCCGTGAGCGGTACGCGCGCTGGTCGCGCTACTGGAACGGCACGGATCTGGACCTGGACGAGGCGTACGCGTACGGCTGGGCGGAGTACCACCGTCTCCTCGGCGAGATGAAGCTGGAGGCCGAGAACATCCTGCCCGGCGCCGCGACGCCGTGGGTGGCGCTGGCCCATCTCGACGAGCACGGCAAGCACATCGAGGGCGTCGACGAGGTCCGCGACTGGCTCCAGGGTCTGATGGACCAGGCGATCGAGGCGCTGGACGGCACGCACTTCGAACTCGCCGAGCGAGTGAAGAAGGTGGAGTCCCGCATCGCGCCCCCCGGCAGCGCGGCGGCGCCGTACTACATGGCCCCGTCGGAGGACTTCTCCCGCCCCGGCACCACCTGGCTGCCGACGATGGGCCAGACCCGCTTCCCCGTGTACGACCTGGTCTCGACCTGGTACCACGAGGGTGTCCCCGGCCACCACCTGCAGCTCGCGCAGTGGGCGCACGTCGCCGAGAACCTCTCCCGCTACCAGGCCACCGTCGGCGGTGTCAGCGCCAACTGCGAGGGCTGGGCGCTGTACGCCGAGCGCCTCATGGACGAGCTGGGCTATCTCACGGACGCGGAGCAGCGCCTCGGCTACCTCGACGCCCAGATGATGCGGGCGGCCCGCGTCATCGTCGACATCGGCATGCACGTGGAGCTGGAGATCCCGGCGGACTCGCCGTTCCACCCCGGCGAGCGCTGGACCCCGGAACTGGCGCAGGAGTTCTTCGGCGCCCACAGCAGCCGCCCCGCGGACTTCGTGGAGAGCGAACTGACGCGCTATCTGACCATTCCCGGCCAGGCCATCGGCTACAAGCTGGGCGAGCGGGCGTGGCTGCTGGGCCGGGAGAACGCCCAGCGCCGCCACGGCGACGCCTTCGACGCGAAGGCCTGGCACATGGCCGCGCTGTCGCAGGGCTCACTGGGGCTGGACGACCTGGTGGACGAGCTGTCCCGGTTGTGAGGTAGCCCGCCGAGAGCAACTCGGCGGCCGGGTAGGGAGGTTGCGGGGCCCGTGGGGCTCGGGGGTACACCCCGAGCCCCCGGGCCGCTGTACTCACGTCAGCCCGACAGCCCGTCAGTCGGTCAGTCGGTCAGTCGGTCAGTCGGTCAGCCTCCGCAGCAGTACGAGGCCCATCCACGTCTCCGGCCCCGGCTCCACGTACGCCGCCCGCACCGCGTACCGCCCCGGCGCCAGTTCGACCCGCAGATGGCCGGTCCGGTCCGTCTCCCTGCCCGGCCAGGCCGGGTCGAAGAGGAGCACGTCCCCCGGTGTCTCCCACGCCCTGTCCGGCTCCCACTCCGCCGCGGCGAGCGCCGCCGGGACACAGGCCAGCAGTTCGTCCTCGGAGTCGGCGGCGGACCACCGTACGAAGGTGTCGTGCTCCGGCAGGAACGCGGTCGAGGCGGGTTCGTCACCGAGGACGAGAGCGGTGGTGTCGCCGACGGGCACGAAGCCGATGAGGCCGTCCACCTCACAGGCCCGGTCGTAGTCCGTCGACAACTCGTCGCCGTCCGCCCCCGACCAGAACGGCAGCACCGCTTCCGGTACCGCGATGAGCGGTCCACCACCCGACTCCACCCACTCAACTGCCATACGCAGCAACCTACACGCAGTGCGCGTCCGTGAATTCGCTGTCCCCCGCCCCTCCCCATGGGCCACCCTCGACTTCCATGAACGCCCGAACTCTCTTTCTCTCCCCACGTGTTACCGCGACCGGACACGCCCTGGCCGACGCGGCGCGCGGACGTGCCATGCACGTCGAGGTTCTGCGCGAGTGGCGGGTGCCCGAGGAGTGGCGAGCTGCCGAGGGCGCGACGCTGTACGCCGGGCCACTGTTCGCGGACGCGGTGGCCGCCGAGCTGGGGCTCGGGCTGCTGGAGGCGGCGCCCGACTGGCTGGCCCGGCTGCCGTGCGAACTCACCCACAGGGAGATCGAGTTCAGCACCGTCGCCGAGGCCCGGCAGCTGCGGCGGCCCGCCTTCGTGAAGCCGCCCAACGACAAGAGCTTTCCCGCCAGCGTCTATCCGGACGGCAGCCGGCTGCCAGGTCCCGACGCGGTCGACGACGGCACGCCGGTGCTGGTGAGCGACATCGTGACGTTTGCCGTGGAGTACCGGCTGTTCCTGCTCGACGGTGAAGTCCGCACCGGTAGCCGGTACTTGACACGCGGTGAGCTGGATGTCGGCCCGCTCGACGAGGATCCCCGAGAGGCGGAGGTACTGGACTTCGCGGGGCGTCTGGCGTCCCAGCACCTGCCGAGTGCCGTCGTCGTGGACGTCGGTCTGCTGTCGGAGGGCTCGGAGGGCTCGGAGTGGGCGGTCGTCGAGGCCAACGCAGCCTGGGCCAGCGGGCATTACGCCTGCGATCCGGTCGCCGCCCTCGATGTCGTCCTGCGTGCGGCCCGCCCGGAAGGGGAGTTCGGCTCGGCGGACCGCGTCTTCCTGCGCCCGCTGCCCGAGGTCGTGCGGGACTGAGGGGCACCGCGGAGATGAGTCCGGGACTGCGGCTCGCGTCTGCTTCAGCAGCCGCAGTCCGTCGCGTCCACCGGGGCCGTCAGTGCGTCGGGGGCGCGTCGTTCCTGGCCCTCCCACGTCTCGAACGCGAAGCCCTCCCGCACCCAGTACTCGAAGCCGCCGAGCATCTCCTTGACCTGGTAGCCGAGTTGGGCGAGCGCGAGGGCGGAGCGAGTCGCACCGTTGCAGCCGGGTCCCCAGCAGTACGTCACCACCGGTACGGACCTGTCGAGCAGCTCGGCGGCCTGCTCGGGGATCAGGGCCGTGGGCAGGTGGAGGGCGCCCGGGATGCGGCCCTGATCCCAGGACTCGGTGGAACGCGAGTCGACTGCCACGAACCCGGGGTCGCCGCCCGCCGCAAGGGCGGCGGCCACGTCGGACACGTCGGCGTGGAAGGCGAGACTCGCGGCGAAGTGGGCGGCGGCCTCGGCCGGGGAGGCCGGAGCGACGCGCAGGACGGGGTTGACGACGGTCGCACTGACACTCATGAGCTGCTGCCCTTTCCCTGGTGGGAGCCCGGCCCTGGACTCCATGTCCAGAAATCTACGGCCGACGATCACCTCACCTGAAGGTGTAATCCACGCCCTTTCCCTTGATCGGCCGGGGATTCCCCTGCTATTCCTCGGGCATGAGCACGTTTTCCCCGGACGCCACGGACTGGCGCATCCTCGATGTCCTCCAGCGCGACGGCCGTGCCACCTTCGCCGAACTGGCGCGCGCCGTCGCGATGTCCCCGAGCGCGGTCACCGAGCGGGTGCGGCGGCTGGAGGAGGCCGGTGTCATCCAGGGGTACGCGGCGGTCGTGGACCCGGAGCGGCTCGGCCTGCCGATCCTCGCGTTCGTCCGGCTCAGATACCCGAACGGCAACTACAAGCCGTTCCACGACCTGGTCGGCGTGACACCGGAGATCCTGGAGACGCATCACGTGACGGGTGACGACTGCTTCGTGATCAAGGTCGTCGCGCGGTCGATGCGGCATCTGGAGGAGGTGTCGGGGAAGATCGGCGCGCTGGGCTCGGTGACCACGAGCGTCGTCTACTCCTCGCCGCTCCCCCGCCGCGCCGTCGGCCAGTGAGCGCCCGAGCGCCACCGGCCCGCCCGGTCGACGGCCTCACTCGCCGCCCCGCTGCCGCACCACCGACCCCGATCTCCCCTTCACCACCTCAAGCTGGGCATGGATCCGCCGCCGCAGGTCCGGCACATGGCTGACGATGCCGACGCTGCGGTCGCGCTCTCGCAGCGAGTCGAGGACGTCGAGGACCTCGTCCAGCGTCTGGTCGTCGAGGCTGCCGAAGCCCTCGTCGATGAAGAGGGTGTCGAGGCGGACCCCGCCGGCCTCGTCCGTGACGACGTCCGCGAGACCGAGGGCGAGGGCGAGCGAGGCGAAGAACGTCTCGCCGCCGGACAGCGTCGCCGTGTCCCGTTCACGGCCGGTCCAGGCGTCGACGACGTGCAGCCCGAGGCCGCTGCGGCCCCGCCCGGCCCGGTCGTCGGAGTGGACCAGGGTGTAGCGCCCGGACGACATGCGCCGCAGCCGTGCCGTCGCGGCGGCGGCCACCTGTTCCAGACGGGCCGCGAGGACGTACGACTCCAGCCGCATCCTGCGTTCGTTGTCGGCCGAGGTGCCCGCGGTGAGGGTGGCGAGGCGGGCCACCCGGTCGTGGGCGGCCCGCAGCGGCGCGAGTCGTCGTACCGCCGTGGCCGAGCGGGCGGACAGCCGGTCCAGTTCGGTGCAGCGACTCGCGGCGGCGTCGCGCGCGGAGGCGGCCTCCCGCAGCCGACGGGCCGCGGCCGAGGCCGCCTGTTCCGCGCCCGTGAGGTCGGCGGGCGGCTGCTGCGCTGCGGCCACGGTGTCGGTCTCGGCGAGGGCGGCCCGCACGGCGGCCTCCTCGGACTGCCAGGCGTCCAGCCGCTGTTGGAGTTCACGGTGGGCCACGTCGTCCAGGAGGGCGTCCGTCGCCGCGCGTGGTGTCTCGAACCCGGCACGGTAGGCGGCGTCGGCGAGGCGGGCGTCGGCGTCCTTGAGACGCTGGGCGGCGTCCTCGGCGCCGCGCGCCGCCTCGGCCGTCTCGGTGAGCAGCGCGACCTGCCGTTCCAGCTGCGCGGCCCGCACGGCGACGCTCTCGGCGCCGCCCCGGGCCTGCGTCAACTCCTCCTCCAGCATGGCCCGTTCACGGTCGAGCGTGTCCCTTCGGGCGACCCGGGACGCGGTCCTGACCGCCGCCTCCTGCTGGGCGGTGCTGCGGCGCTCACGCTCCTGCTCGGCCCGGCGCAGCTCCTCGTGCGCGGAGTGCAGCCCGGAGGCGTCGCGCCGCGCCTCCTCGTACCGCCGCTCCAACTCCTCTGCGTGCCCGGCGAGTTGACCGGTCGGCGCGTCCCCGGCCTCGGCGGTGGCAGCCGCCAGCGCCTCCCGTACGAGGCCCAGTCGGCGTTCGTCCTCGGTGCGCCGCTCGTCGGCCCGCTGGTGGGCGGCCAGCGCGCGTTCCTCCGCCTCGCGGTCGATGTGTCCGGCGATCTTCCGTGCGGGTGCCGGGTGTTCGGTGGCCCCGCAGACCGCGCAGGGTGCGCCGTCGCTGAGGTTGGCGGCCAGTTCGGCGGCGATGCCGTTCAGCCGCTGTTCCTTGAGGTCGAGCCAGTGGGCCTTCGCCGCCGTGGCACGCTCCCGCGCCGCCAGTACGTGGGTCTGCGCCTCGTCCGTGTCCCGGGCGAACGTGTCGCGCTGGCGGGCTGCCCTGAGCCGGTTCCGCGCGGGTTCCCGCTGGACGGCGAGCTGTTCGGCCCTGGCGGCGGCCTCCTGGGCCGACTCGATACGGGTCTGGAGGCCCGCTCTCGTCGTCCCCCAGTCGGCCAGCCAGCTCTCGGCGTCGTGCAGGACATCCTCGTCGGCGCGCTCCTGACGGTCCAGGTCGGCGCGCTCGGCGACGAGTCGACCCAGCCGCTGTTCGGCGCGGCGGGCGGATTCGAGGCCGCCCAGTTCCTCGGCGGCCCGGCGCGCGGCGGCTGCCAGTCCACCGGCGCCGGCGTCCATGAAGGTGTCCGGCAGCAGGCCACGCGCGTGTCTCTCGGCGTCGGCCGCGCGCCGGTGCTCGGTCTCGGCCGCCTCCCGGAGCTCCAGTGCGGGCGCGACAGCCTCGGCCTTGCGGGCCCGCTCCATCCGCGCCCGGTCCTCCCGGTGGGCGTCCGCCCGCTCCTCCAGCCGCCCGGCCCGCTCCCGCGCCTCGTCGAACCGGCACTGCAACCGCGCCGTTTCCCGTACGTCGGCCAGCGCGCCGTCGGCCGCGATCTGCGCGGATTCGGCGGCGGCGCGGGCGCAGTGGGCGATGGTGAGCAGCTCACGCGCGGTGCAGCGAGCCACGGCGGCGGCGCCCATGATGGCCTCGGCCAGCCCCGGTTCACCCGGCGCGAGGCCGGGCAGCTCCATGGCGTCACCGGCTGCCTGGTGCATACGGTGGGCGTCGGCCAGCAACTCCGCGTCCCCTTCGCGCACTTCGGCTTCGGCGGCGCGCCGGCGATCCGCGAGGCGCTTCTCGACCTCGGCGAAGCGATGGGTGTCGAAGAGGCGGCCGAGCAGCTTGCCGCGGGCCTCGGCGTCGGCGCGCAGGAAGCGGGCGAAGTCGCCCTGGGGCAACAGCACGACCTGGCAGAACTGTTCGCGGCTCATGCCGAGCAGCTGGGTGATCTCCTCGCCGATCTCCTGGTGGGAGCGGCTGAGATCCTTCCAGGACCCGGCCGAGGCGTCGTACTCACGCAGCCGGCTCTGGGCCTTGTCCAGCGTCGTGCCCGCGCCGCGCTTCTTGGGGCGCTCCCAGGGCGGCTGCCGGGTGAGCTCCAACCGGCGTCCGGCGACGGTGAGTTCGAGGGTGACCTCGGTGCGGGTGCCGGGCGCCGCATGGTCGCTGCGCAGGGAGCCGCCCTGGCGGGCGCCGGGCACCGAGCCGTACAGGGCGTAGCAGACGGCGTCCAGGACGGAGGTCTTGCCCGCGCCCGTCGGACCGTGCAGGAGGAAGAGCCCGGCGGCCGACAGCTCGCCGAAGTCGACCTGCTGGGCGCCGCCGAAGGGCCCGAAGGCCGTGATGTCCAGCCGGTGCAGCCTCACCGGGCACCCTCCGGGTTCGGGTCGACGTGGCGGCGGTGCGCCGGGCAGCCGCAGGCCGGGGCGGCTGCTGTTCCCGCGTCGATGCCGGTCTTCCCGGAAACAACTCCCCCGCGGGCCCTGGCTCTCCCGGTCCAGCCGCTCCGCCCGCTCCCCGGAGTCCGCGCAGTCCGCGCCGCCGTCATCGCGCCACCTCCCGTACCGTCTCGTCCGCCCGCACCGCGTCGAACGCGTCCCGCAGGACGCCCCGTTCGTGCTCGTCGGCTCCCGCACCCCGCACATGCAGGACGAAGTCCTCGGCGATCTCCTGGTCGCCGCGCCCCGCCAGGCGCCGCGCGTACGTCACGTCCGGGTCCCCGGGTGGCCGCTCCGGATCGAAGGCGAGGCTGAGGGTGTGCGGGAACCGTTCCGTGAGCCGGGCCATGGGGTCGGCCGGGCGCACCGCGTCGGTGAGCGTGGCCTCGACCCACGCGTCCTCGTGACGGGCGAGGTCCGGATCGGCGAGCAGCTCTTCGAGTGCCCCCCGGATACGGGCGAGCGGGCGCGGCACCGGGCAGTCGACGCGCTCCGCGGTGACCGAGCCGTCGCCCGCCAGGTCGATCAGCCACATGCTCTTGCGGTGGTCGGCCTCCGAGAAGGAGTACGGCAGCGGGGAGCCCGAGTAGCGCACGCGCCCGGTGATGGTCTGGCAGCCGTGCAGATGGCCCAGCGCCACGTAGTCGACGCCGTCGAACACCCCTGAGGGCACGGCGGCGACCCCTCCGACGGTGATGTCCCGCTCGCTGTCGCTGGCCTCGCCACCGGTGACGAAGGCGTGGGCGAGGACGACGGAACGGGTGCCCTCCGCGCGCGTGGCGAGATCGGCGCGGACCCGGTCCATGGCGGCGGCGAGGACGCTCTCGTGGCCGGCCTTCTCCACCCCGAACTCGTCCTTCACCAGAGCCGGTTCGAGATAGGGCAGGCCGTAGAAGGCGACCTCGCCGAAAGCGTCGCGGAGGACCACCGGTGTCCCGGCGGCCGTCGGGTCGGTGCGCAGATGGATGCCGGCGCGGTCGATGAGCCCGGCGCCGACGCCGAGGCGGCGGGCCGAGTCGTGGTTCCCGGAGATCATCACCGTGGGCACGCCGAGGCCGGCGAGCCGGTGCAGCGCGTCGTCGAAGAGCTCGACCGCGGCCAGCGGGGGCACCGCCCGGTCGTACACATCACCCGACACGACCACCGCGTCGACCTCGCGCTCGCGCGCGACGGAAACGAGATGGCCGATGAACTCGGCCTGCGCCCCGAGCATGTTCACCCGGTGAAAGGCGCGGCCGAGATGCCAGTCGGACGTGTGCAGAAATCTCAAGACACTGCTCCGACCCGCATGTTTCCCCCCTACTTCGCCCCTGGACTCAGCACCGAACCAGCACGGTTCCCGCTCTCAGCACCGACCACGCTAGCGCCTGTCAGTACCTGGTCCATCACGGACCTCAGTCTGCCACCGGCATCTGGCGTCAGGTGGCCGTAGATGTCTGCCGTGATCTGAACGGTCGCGGGGCCAAGCCGCCAGTCGTCCGCGTAGTCCCGCACAAGAATCCTGCAGATGGTGTAGCAGTTCCTTCGGGGCCCTGGTGCCAATGGCACCAGGGCCCCTCCCCGTATTCCACGGAGAGGTGCGATGACAGCGGACGACTCCTACAACCGTCTTGGTGACGACTACCCCGGCTACACCATGGCCCGGGCCGCCGAACTGCTCGGCACCACCGAAGCTTCCTCCGCGCCATCGGCGAAGCCCGCCTCATCACCCCGCTGCGCTCCGCCGGCGGACACAGGCGCTGCTCCCGCTACCAGCTGCACATCACAGCCCGAGCCCGCGAACTCGTCGACCACGGGACCCCCATCGACGCCGCCTGCCGCATCGTCATTCTCGAAGGAGAGCCGTGCCGCGGCCGAGTGGACCGCGCGCGAGGCGCAGTTCCTCGGCCTGCCACTGAAGCTGGTCCAGGTCTGGGAGCCGGTACCGGACCGTATCAGCGAAAGCATCCCAGCCATCGCCACTGAGGGGAACGCACAGCTGCGGGCGACGAGCCGGCGCATGACGTGCATGGGGACTCTCGACAGCGGATGAACTGCGGGGCGTGCTGTGCTGTGGGACAGCTGACGTTTCGGATTCAACGACAATGAATCTAGCCGTACGGGGTGAGCACGCTGGGGATTGATGGGGCGGCTGCCCCTGAGCTTTACCCGCCCGGCGCTGCACGGTCACAGGACGACTAGAGTCAGCATGCCTGTCCCCTTACCCAGCGGTGTGCCGGGGTTCGGCTGGGGCTGGTGGGTGGGAGAAGCTCCTGTGAATGATCAGGACCGGGGGAGCTGGAAGATGCTGGCCGGTCTGCTGGCCTCGAGCCAGCTGATACCCCTTGAGTGGTTGCCGGCCAGGACGGCCGAGCACGCGGCGTCCGCGGGGTTCACCCAGGCGCTGATCTATCTGGCGGACCTGCAGCGCGAGGTGCTGCAACTGCTGACCGGCCACGGACTGGACGCCGCGGGTGAACCCGGCGGCGAGGAGACCGGGATCAGGATCGAGGGCACGCTGCCGGGCCGGGCGTACCAGTACGGGCAGATACTGCGCGGTGTCCGCTCGGATCCCGAGGAACAGCAGTGGTGGGTGCCGTTGCTCAACGGCACCGAGCGCCTGGGCGTACTGCGCCTGACCACGCGGGCCGATGACGCGCGCACGCGCGAGGACATGGAACTGCTCGCCTCCCTGATCGCGCTGATCATCGTCAGCAAACGGCAGAGCAGTGACTCCTATGCCCGGCTGATGCGCACCGGACCGCTGAACATCGCGGCCGAGATGCAGTGGCATCTGATGCCGCCTCCCACCTACTCCGACAGCCGCGTGGCGATCTCCGCCGCGATGGAGCCGGCGCACCACGTCAGTGGCGACGCCTATGACTACGCCACCGCCGGCTCGGTGGTGCACGTATCGATCTTCGACGCGATGGGCCACGACACCGCCGCCGGTCTGACCGCGGCCCTGGCCATGGGCACCTGCCGCAACACACGCCGCCAGGGCGGGAGTCTGCTGGACATCGGCGAAGCGGTCGAGGACGCGCTGATCAAGCAGTACCACCAGACGCGATACGTCACCGGCATCCTGGCCGATCTCGACACGGACACCGGAGTCCTGACCTGGGTCAACCGGGGCCACATGCCACCGGTGCTCATTCGCGCGGGCCGTTCGAGCAGTCAGTTGAGCTGCAAACCCGCACACCCGATGGGCACCGACCTGGGGCTGGAAGCCACGATGTGCCGTGAACAGCTGGAACCCGGCGACCGCATCGTGTTCTACACCGACGGCATCACCGAAGCCCGCGGCAGCGGCGACACCGAACTCGGCGTGGACCGCTTCATCGACTTCCTGATCCGCCACCATGCCGACGGACTGCCCGTCCCCGAAACGCTGCGCCGTCTCATCCACGCCCTCCGCGACTACCACGACGGCCAACTCCAGGACGATGCCACCATCCTGATCTGCCAATGGCTCGGCCCCGCCGATGCCCCCACGGCCCCAGGGACGGGCAGCACCTGAACGGCCCTGTCACACCGCCGGGGCGCCGGACCATCACACCCAACCGGTGGCGCCAACTTCGTCCGCAGGCCGACGCTCCTTGACCGGTCGACAGAGGACGACCGGCGAATCGTCGAAGTGATCGACACCGAGCGCCTCGGGCCTGCGAGTCGGCCTTCGAGGCCGTATGGGCGCGGGCGACACCCCACTCAGCTTTCCAGCGGGCCTGACAAGCTCGAAGAACACTTGCGCAGCGACATGGCATCGCCCTCTTCGAGCGTTCAGGAAACCCGCAGGGCTGTCGGTAGACGCCTGAGCGAAATCCGGCCCGCAGCCGGGCGCACGCCCTGTCGCCCGACCACCTCGCCCGGCACTCCGGTCAGGTCTTCCACGGCGCTCCACGCCCTGCCACGCCGACCTGACAGGTCTACCGCCGAACCTGGCGATGGGCGCAAAGTCCACCAGGAGCCGTCCATGGGGCCACGGTGTCATCCCCGGTCCGTGCGGTCCCGCGAAGGCGCCTGGTGATGCCGCAGACGGTCGGTCCCCGTGGCTCACGTGGCCGCGCGGCCCAGCCGTGCGCGCCCGGCGCGCCAGGCGTGCTCGGTCAGGAGCACGGTGGAGGCGGTGGCGAGACAGATCGCCCACTGGGCGGGACTCAGGGAAACGGTGTCGAAGACTCCCTGGGCTACGGGCACCTGTACGGCGATGACCTGGAGGACGAGGACGGCGGCCAGGCAGATCCACAGGGTGCGGTTGTGCAGCTGGTGGCGGCCGAGGACGGGGCCGTCCTCGCTGCGCGCGGCCAGGGCGTTGAACAACTGGAAGAGGACGAAGGTGGTGAAGGCCATAGTGGCCGCGGTCTCGGTGTCGGTGAGGTTGCGGGCGGTGGCGAAGACGGCCAGGGTGCCGGCGGCCATGACGAGGCCGGAGCGGGTGATGGCGGCCAGGCGGTGGACGTTCAGGATGCGCTCACTGGGAGAGCGTGGCGGGCGGTGCATCACGTTGTCCTGCGGAGGGTCGACGCCCAGGGCCATGGCGGGCGGTCCGTCCATGATGATGTTGACCCACAGCAGCTGGACCGCGGACATGGGCGCCGGCAGTCCGGCCAGCACGGTGGCGAGCAGGGTGAGGATCGCGCCGATGTTGGTCGACAGCTGGAAGCGGACGAAGGTGACGATGTTGTCGTAGATGGAGCGGCCTTCGCGCACCGCGCGGACGATGGTGGAGAAGTCGTCGTCGGTGAGGACCATGTCGGCGGCTTCTTTGGCCACGTCGGTGCCGGTGATGCCCATGGCGACGCCGATGTGGGCGGCGCGCAGGGCTGCGGCGTCGTTGACGCCGTCGCCGGTCATGGCCACGATGTGGCCCTTCCGGGAGAGCGCGCGGACGATGGTCACCTTGTGTTCGGGGGCGACCCGGGCGAAGACGCCGACGTTCTCGATGCGGTCCGCGAGGTCCTGTTCGCTCATCCGGGCCAGTTCGATGCCGGTGACGACCTCGCCGGTGATGCCGAGTTCGCGGGCGATGGCGGCGGCGGTGTCGGCATGGTCCCCGGTGACCATTTTGACGGTGACACCGGCGGCCTGGGCGAGGGCGACAGCATCACGGGCCTGGGGGCGGGGCGGATCGGCGATCCCGGCGATCGCGGTCAGCGTCAGCCCTGTCACCTCTCGCGGGTTCGGCTCGTCGGTGGTGGCGGTCGCCGCCCCCAGGACACGCAGGCCCTGGCCGGCCATCCGCCGGGCGGCGTCGGCGACCTCCCGGCGGCGCTCCGCGTCGAGGAGTACGGGTCCGTGTTCGGTCAGGACGTGGGTGCAGCGGTCCAGGAGGACGTCGACGCCTCCTTTGACGTGGGTGCGGGCGCGGCCGTCGGCGTCGGTGTGGAAGGTGGCCATGTACTTGTCGGCCGGATCGAAGGGGATCTCACCGGTACGCGGCGTGTGGGTGCGCAGTTCGGCGTCGAGACCCGCTTTGGCGGTGAGCACGATCAGGGCGGCCTCGGTGGGGTCTCCGATGATGCCGTCCGGGGTGAGGCGCGCGTCGTTGCACAGTGCGAACGGCAATACCGCTTCGTGAAGGTCCGCGTCGGGACGGTCCGCGGTGTGCTGCCCGTCGGTGAGGCGCACGGTGCCGGTGGTGTCGTAGCCTTCGCCGGTCACGTCGTAGCTGCGGCCGGCGGCCCACAGGGCGCGGGTGGTCATCTCGTTCAGGGTCAGGGTGCCGGTCTTGTCGCTGCACACCACGGTCGCGGAGCCGAGTGCCTCGACGGAGGCCAGGCGTTTGACGATGGCGCCGCGCTGGGCCATGCGGTAGACGCCCAGGGCCAGGGTGAGCGCGAGAACGGCGGGGAGGCCCTCGGGGATCGCGGCGACCGCCAGGGCCACCGCGCGCAGCGTGAGATCGGCCAGTTCCTCGCCGCGGACGAGGCCGACGAGCGCGTAGGCGGCCACGGCGATGCCGCTGATCAGGGCCAGGCGCCGGCCCAGACTGTCCATCTGGACCTGGAGCGGGCTGGGCGGGTCCGTACCGGTGCGCAGCGCCTCGGCGATCGCGCCGACCTCGGTGCCCATGCCGGTGGCCGTGACGATCATCTCGGCGCGGCCACGGGTGAGCGCGGTGTTCATGAAGAGCATGCCGGTGCGCTCGGCGACGGGCACGGGTTCGTCGCCGTCGGCCGCTGTGAGCGCGGTCGTCTTGGCGACGGGCTGGGACTCGCCGGTCAGCGCGGCCTCGGCGGCCTCGACCGACTCGGCGACCACCAGGCGCCCGTCGGCCGGAACGCGGTCACCGGCTTCCAGAAGGACGACGTCGCCGGGCACCAGGATGCCGGCCGGGATCTCGCTCACCCGGCCGTCCCGGCGGACGCGCGCGGTGGGGACCAGCATCTGGCGCAGTGCTTCCAGGCTGTGCTCGGCGCGGCGTTCCTGCAGGTAACCGATGGTGGCGTTGATGACGAGGACGGCGGCGATGACGACGGCGTCCTTGATCTCGCCGATGATTCCGGCGACGACGGCGGCGGCGAGCAGGATGCCGATCAGCCAGCTGCGGAACTGGTCCAGCAGGCGTAACCACTGCGGTCGGCGGGCCGGTTCGGCCAGTTCGTTGGCGCCCCAGGCGTCGGCCCGCTGCTCGGCGTCGGCCGTGCTCAGGCCCGTGGCCGGGACCACGCCGAGCAGGTCCGCCACCTCGGCGGCCTCGCGTTGACAGGCGTCCACCACCAATCGCGGGGGCGTCTTCGCGGGCGGGGCGTGGGGCCCGGCCGCGACGGGGGTCTGCTGAGGCACGGTCACTCCTTGCCGCGGACGACGGCGACGGGGCAGTGCGCGTGGTGCAGCAGGGCCTGGCTGACCGAGCCGAGCAGCAGTCCGGTGAAACCGCCCCGGCCCCGGGCACCGACCACCATCAGCTGGGCGGACCGGCTCGCCTCGATCAACGCCTCCCGCGTCCTGCCGTGCACCGCCTGGTGCTCCACCACCACATCCGGGTACTTCTCCCGCTGGCCGGCGAGTGCCTCGTGCAGCAGTCGCTCCTCCTCGTCGGCGAGCGCGCCGGGAGGGTTCGCGTACGGGGCGGACGCGTCCTGCGGTGCGGGCATCGGCGCGTTCCACGTGGTCCAGGCGTGCAACGCCAGCAAGGGGGCCTTGCGCAGCTCGGCCTCGGCGAAGGCGAAGGCCACCGCCCGTTCGCCCGCGGCCGAACCGTCGGCGCCCAGCACGATCGGGCCGTCGGCGGCGGGCTGTTCGCGCACCACCAGCACCGGACACCTCCCGTGCGCCGCGAGATGCGCCGCCGTAGACCCCACCAACAGCCCGACGAACCCACCCATGCCACGGGACCCGATCACCACCAGTTCGGCCGAACGCGACTGCGCCTCCAGGACCGTCAGAGGCTCACCGGTCACCACGGCATGACTGACATCGACCTCCGGTGCCACAGCGCGCGCCCGCTCCACCGCCTCGGCCAGCACACGTTCCACCATGTTCCGGATCCCGCCCTCGGGCGGGCCGAGCGGCGACGGGCCCAAGGGCACATGCGTCGCGGGCCAGATGAACGCATGGACCACCCGCAGGCCCGCCCCGCGCAACCTCGCCTCCCGGGCCGCCGCCTCGACCGCGGCGAGACCCGAAGCCGACCCGTCCACACCTACGACCACCAGACCACTCATCGTGTCTCCCATGTTGTGGATGCCATTGCCTTCCGCCTCCAGGCTCGCCCCCCTCACACCCCGCTGCCATGGGGCTTGACGGCCACTATCAGGGCCGACCGGCCCTTTCTCACGACGACGAGTGACCGAAACATGCGCTGTTGCCCTGCTGTAGGCGTCTCCCGGGGTGAGCCCAGCTGCCCGATGATCGCCCCGGCCCCAGCCTCCGCGCCGACAGCCACCTGAGGCGTCGGCAACTCTGAGCCAAGTCGTCGTTCGTCCGCGCAGACGACTGGCTGCGCCGGCCACAGGTCCCCGGCAGGGGCCGGTCGGCCCCTGCCGGGGACCTGTGGCCCCTCCCCCACGAGCCCGATCGGCACGAGGCTGGAACCGGGTCGTGCGATCCCGGTTCAGGAGGTCGAGACCATGTCCCGCAACGTGACCGCGGGCCTCGACGGCCGGCCGAAGACCGCGCCGCCACCGAACAGGCGGTCAGGGAGGCCGAATCGTGCGGCCTGCGGCTGAAGCGCCACAGGCGGGTACACGTGCTCCGAGACGCGTTCGAACGCGGGGACCTTCGAATACCACGACAAGCGAGCGCCCTCGGTTGACGCGTCCCACCGAAGCCCGACTCGTCTCGACGACTTACGGAGTCACCGTGTCCAAGGTCGAACACCAGAACAGCACCGTACTGACCGACGAGGAACTGCGCACCCTGGACGCCCACTGGCGGGCCGCCAACTACCTGGCCGTGGGCCAGATCTACCTGCTGGCCAACCCACTGCTCACCGAGCCCCTGAAGCCCGCGCACATCAAGCCGCGGCTGCTCGGCCACTGGGGCACCTCGCCCGGCCTGAACCTCGTGTACACGCACCTCAACCGCGTGATCAAGGCTCGCGGTCTCGACGCGCTGTGCGTATGGGGGCCGGGTCACGGCGGGCCGGCCGTGCTCGCGGGCTCCTGGCTGGAGGGCAGCTACAGCGAGACCTACCCGGACGTCTCACGGGACGCGGAGGGCATGGACCGGCTGTTCCGTCAGTTCTCCTTCCCCGGCGGTGTGCCCAGCCATGTCGCGCCGGAGACACCCGGCTCGATCCACGAGGGCGGAGAGCTCGGCTACTCACTCGCACACGCCTACGGCGCCGCCTTCGACAACCCGGACCTGCTGGTCGCCTGCGTGATCGGTGACGGCGAGGCGGAGACCGGGCCGCTGGCCGCGTCCTGGCACTCCAACAAGTTCCTCGACCCGGTGCACGACGGCGCGGTCCTGCCGATCCTGCACCTCAACGGCTACAAGATCGCCAACCCGACCGTGCTCTCCCGCCTCCCGGAGTCCGAACTCGACGAACTGCTGCGCGGCTACGGCCACGAACCGATCCACGTCACCAGCGACGACCCCCATGAGATCCACCGCGCCATGGCCGACGCCTTCGACCAGGCCCTGGACCGCATCGCCCGGACGCAGCGCACAGCCCGCGAGGACGGCACGACCGAGCGCACGCACTGGCCCATGATCGTGCTGCGTACGCCGAAGGGCTGGACGGGCCCCGCCGAGGTCGACGGAGTTCCGGTCGAGGGCACCTGGCGCGCGCACCAGGTCCCGCTGTCCGGCGTACGCGAGAACCCGGAGCACCTGCGGCAGTTGGAGACCTGGCTGCGCTCGTACCGTCCCGAGGAGCTGTTCGGCGCCGACGGTCGGCCCAGCGCCGACGTCCTCGCCTGTGTCCCCGAGGGGACCCGCCGACTGGGTGCCACCCCGCACGCCAACGGCGGCCTGCTCGTACGTGACCTGCCGATGCCGTCCCTCGACCGCTTCGCCGTCCCCGTCGACAAGCCGGGCGTCACCCTGCACGAGCCGACCCGGGTCCTCGGCGACCTCCTCGAACAGGTCATGCGGGACACATCGCAGCGGCGTGACTTCCGTCTGGTGGGCCCGGACGAGACGGAGTCCAACCGGCTCGGCGCCGTCCTCAACGCCAGCGCAAAGGCCTGGCAGGCCCAGACCCTCCAGGTGGACGAGCACCTGGACCGGCACGGCCGGGTCATGGAGATCCTCTCCGAACACCTCTGCCAGGGCTGGCTGGAGGGCTATCTGCTCACCGGACGGCACGGCCTGTTCTCCTGCTACGAAGCGTTCGTCCACATCGTCGACTCGATGGTCAACCAGCACATCAAGTGGCTGAAGACATCGAGGGAGTTGGCATGGCGGGCCCCGATCGCCTCCCTCAACTACCTTCTGACGTCGCATGTCTGGCGTCAGGACCACAACGGCTTCTCGCACCAGGACCCCGGGTTCATCGACCACGTCCTCACCAAGAGCCCCGAGGTCGTACGGGTCTATCTGCCGCCGGACGCCAACACCCTGCTGTCCGTGGCGGACCACGTCCTGCGCAGCCGCGACTACGTCAACGTGATCGTCGCGGGCAAGCAGCCCTGCTTCGACTGGCTGTCCATGGACGAGGCCCGCGCCCACTGCGCCCGCGGTGCCGGTATCTGGGACTGGGCGGGCACATCGAACAGCGAGCGGGAACCGGACGTCGTGCTGGGCTGCGCCGGCGACGTGCCCACCCTGGAGATCCTGGCCGCCGCGCAGTTGCTCAGGAACCACCTGCCGGAACTGGCCGTCCGGGTCGTCAACGTCGTCGACCTGGCCCGGCTGCTGCCGCGCGAGGAACACCCGCACGGAATGGGCGAGTTCGAATACGACGGCCTGTTCACCACCGACAAGCCGGTGATCTTCGCCTACCACGGCTACCCCTGGCTGATCCACCGC
The DNA here is from genome assembly GCF_014646095.1 of Streptomyces lacrimifluminis. Classification (GTDB taxonomy): domain Bacteria; phylum Actinomycetota; class Actinomycetes; order Streptomycetales; family Streptomycetaceae; genus Streptomyces; species Streptomyces lacrimifluminis. Next base: position 38,635 of record NZ_BMMU01000025.1, read on the forward strand.
CTCTCCTACCGCCGCGCGGGCCACGCCAACCTGCACGTCCGCGGCTACAAGGAGATGGGCACCACGACCACCCCGTTCGACATGGTCGTCCGCAACGACATGGACCGCTACCGGCTGGTCATGGACGTCATCGACCGCGTCCCCGGCCTCGGCGTCCGCGCAGCCGCCGTACGCCAGCAGATGGCCGACGCACGCACCCGCCACCACGCCTGGATCCGCGAACACGGCACCGACCTGCCCGAGGTCACCGACTGGACCTGGACCTGACCCAGGTGAACGGAACCCTGGTCAGGGTCTTCGGCCGGTACGACAACGAGTGGGGCTGCGCCAACCGGCTCCTCGGCCCCACAGCACTGGTGGCCGACGACTGAGGCCGCCGAAGCACAGGCCGGCGTCACCCCCGCAACGGGCCCATGCCCGCACCCCCGATGTCAGCCGGGTGCCGGCCTGGGCCCGTTGCGCGTGTGGGACCAGGCATTGGGGCCGACCGGCCCCCCACACACCCGGACAGCCCATGGGATCTCCGCTCGATCCACTGGATGCTCGAAGTGGCGAAAAGCCTGGAGGAGAGACCCACGATGACGGATGACACACTCAGCCGACCCACGGTCCATGCCCTGCTCTCGGACGGCACCACGGTGTGCATACGTCCTGTGCGGCCAAGCGATCACGAGCAACTGCAGAGGCTCTACGAGGACATGTCCGCGGAGAATCTGCGGCTGCGGTTCTTCGCGGCGAGCCGACGTTCCGCCGCGCTGGCCGCCGACCCGGGCCTGTGCGCCGCCGCGCCCCGGACACCGGGCGCTGATGGCCGAGTCGCGGGGGCAGGTGATCGGCCTGGCCGAGTACGAGGCCGGCGACGACGCGGCCTCGGCCGAGATGTCCATCGCCGTGGCCGACACCCTGCACCACCACGGCGTCGGCACGCTCCTCGTCGAGCACCTGGTCTCCGCCGCCCGCGCTGACGGCATCACCACCTTCACGGCGGACGCGCTCTCCGGAAAGGGCGGAGACTTCCGCGACTTCGAGCAGGTCGAGGCGTGGGCCGCACGGATCGGCACCGGGTTCACGGCCGAGTCGCAAAGGATCCGAAGCTCGCCGAGACTGCGTCAACCGCCGTGACGGCAGGAGGGACGGCAGCCACGGCGGTCGCGGTCCGCGCGGTAGGCGCATGGAACGGGGCCGCGGTGGAACCGGCGCCGTGCTTGAGGGAACGGTCCCCGGCGCCGAGATGCCGACCTGGCCCCGGCCCGTCCGACAGCCGTGTCGAGGCCTCCGGACAGTACGGTGAAGACAGGGGAACCGGTTCGAGCCGCCCTGTCTGGTGTGTCGGTCGGAGGAGGTCATGGGCGAGGATCGACGCGGCGGTTTTGAGGAGCATGTGCCCAAGCTGCGGCTCGACGAGCTGCTGGGCGAGCTGCAGGTGCCCATCGACGCGGTGCGCGGGACCCGGGACCGCCTGCACAGCCTGCTGGAACGCGGCCCGGCACTCGGGAGCACAGGCGGTGGACGTCCGGCTCCAGTGCGCCGGGGGCGAGTTGACGCTCACGGTGACGGACGACGGTTGCGGGGTGCCGGATGGCGTCGGACGCAGCGGGCTGAAGACCATCGGGGAGCGGGCCGTCGCCCTCGGCGGAACCCTGGCACTAGGCGAACGGCCGGAGGGCGGCGGCACCCGGCTGGTGTGGCAGGTTCCCGTGAGTGCGGACGATGCCCGGACGGGGGCTGACCGCAGAGGGCCCGGCCCCGTCGGCCCGGACGACGAGTCGGGGCGAGGCAGGGCAGCGCGGACTCATCGCGCCGGACGGTCGGGGGAGGCGGGCTGTTCGAGATGGCTGGCCAGGACCGCCGCCTGGACGCGGCGCTGGACGCCGAGCTTGGCCAGCAGCCGGGAGATGTGGTTCTTCACCGTCTTCTCGGACAGGTAGAGCCTCTTGCCGATCTCACGGTTGGTGAGCCCGTCCCCGATCAGCGCGAGGATGTCCCGCTCGCGGGGTGACAGGCCGGCGAGCTCGGGTGCGGGTGCCAGCTGCTCGGTGGGGTCCGCCCGCAGGGAGCGCATCAGGCGGGCGGTCGTCGCCGGATCCAGCATCGACTGGCCGGAAGCGACCATGCGGACCGCCGCGACCAGGTCGGACCCCCTGATCTGTTTGAGCACATAGCCCGCAGCCCCGGCCATGATCGCGTCGAGCAGCGCTTCCTCCTCGTCGAAGGACGTCAGCATCAGACAGGCCAGCTCCGGCATCCGGCTGCGCAGCTCACGGCAGACACTGATCCCGTCACCGTCCGGCAGGCGTACGTCGAGGACGGCCACGTCCGGGCGCAGCGCCGGCCCGCGCACCAGCGCGTGCTCGACGCTGTCCGCGTCGCCGACCACCGAGATGTCCGGCTCGGAGTCCAGCAGGTCGGTGAGACCGCGTCGTACGACCTCGTGGTCGTCCAGCAGGAAGACCCGGATCGGGTTCTGCTCCGTGAAGCTACGTGCCTCGGCCATGACGACCCCTCGTTCGCTGGTGGACCACGGGCCACGGTCCGTGGTCCCACGGACCACATGCCGACTGTGATGACGATCGTCACCCGTCCGAACCGCACGCACCAGGGCCGACCGGGCCAACCCGAGCCCGCCGCGCCGTGCACGGGCGCGGCAGCATCAGGGCCGAAGGGCTCATCGGAAGGGCCTGCCCGGCCTCTGTCCCGGTACCAGGCTCGGTGGAAGAGGGACCCATGGGCAGCAACGCTGGAGGTACGGATCATGCTTCGACATGTCACCGCGGGGATCGACGGTTCTCCCGAAAGCCTGGCAGCCGCGCACTGGGCGGCCCGGGAAGCCACCCGCCGGGGCGTCGCGCTGTGCCTGGTGCATGCCTGGGAGTGGCATCCGCGTCCGGCCCCGACCGTGCCCGCGGACATGTCCGAACGGGCCGTGGCCGAGGACCTGCCGGAACGGGTGGCGGACAGCGTGCGCGCCGCGCACCCAGGTCTGCGGGTCATCGGCCAGGCACTGGCGGACTCGCGCGTACCGGCCGGTGAGGCTGCCGTCGTCGAGGACGCCCTGGCCGGTGTCGAGGCCGGCCGGTGCGGCGGCATCGGTCTGGTGGTCGGGGTGGACCGGACCGCCGGGCCGACCAGTGCCGACGACCTGAGCGAGCACGGGGACGAGCTGGTGGTCGCGGACCTCGCCGAGTTGCACCTGCACGTCGCCGTCGAACGCATGCAGGCCCCCGCCGTCCCACGGCGCCAAAGCCGGCAGGAAGCACTGGCGGGCCACCATGCCACCGCCCACCGCACGCCCGGCCGTCCGACGCAGGCGCCCCTGTCCGCCGGACCGTCCCCTGGCCGCACCCGCTGACAGCACATCAGGAGAAAACGCCCCAGCACGCCACCGACCTGTCCGCCTTCGCCGCCGCTATCGCCCAGCACCTGCCCGGCACATAGACAGGCGAAGGCCAGACCTATCCCGCCTTCGAGGACCGGTCCCCGGCCGCCGACCGCCTCTGGGCCCGCGGTCCCGCCCACTCGGCGCTGCTGGATTTCGACCTCGAACACGGTGCGGTGCTGAACGGCCCCGACGACGCGCAGCTCTCCGTCACCGCCCGGCCGCGCCACCCGCACCAGTTCCTGGTGGCAGCGCTTAAGCCCCAGGGCGTCAAGCGGCACAACGTCAGCGTGGTGGCCGACCCGATGGGCATCAGCGTCACCGACGATCCGGTCCGCGCCTGCGCTGGACCGGCGCCGACGCCCGCTGTCTGCCGCTGTGGAATCCGCTGGCGGGGTGAAGGGCAACCGTTGCGGACCCGATGACGTCATGAGCGGAACATCTAGACTGATGGCCGGTAATGGGGATCCTCGCGGCTGATTACGGCCGCTCGACGGGGACGCGGGTCGGGGCGATGAGTTCCCACGGCCGGGCCGGAGAAGTGAGATGGGGGAGTCATGAAACCGCTCGGAGCAGGTGATCCCGCCTCTGTCGGGGAGGGCAGGTACCGGCTGGTCGGACGGCTCGGCCAGGGCGGAATGGGCGTCGTCTACTTCGGCCGGTCGCGGTCGGGCCGGGCGGTGGCCGTCAAGGTCGTACGGCCCGAACTGAGCACGGAACCGGGCTTCCGGCGCAGATTCGCCGACGAGGTGGCCGCGGCCCGCCGCGTCGGCGGCTTCCACACCGCGCCGGTCGTGGACGCCGACCCGGAGGGCGAGCCGGCCTGGCTGGTGACGGCCTACGTACCCGGCCCCACGTTGCGGGACCTGCTCGATCAGGTGGGCCCCCTGCCCGCGGACACGCTCACCGTGCTGGCCGCCGGCCTCGCCGAGGCGCTGGCCGCCATTCATCAGGCCGGGGTCATCCACCGCGACCTGAAACCCGCCAACATCATCGTCGCGGAGGACGGCCCCCGGGTCATCGACTTCGGCATCGCGCGGGCCCTCGACGGTACGGCCCTCACCCAGACCGGGTTCCAGATCGGCACGCTCGGCTTCCTCGCGCCGGAGCAGCTCACCGGCGGCACGCTCACTCCCGCGGTGGACATGTTCGCCCTGGGCGTGGTGCTCAGCCAGGCGGCGGGCAGCGCCCCCTTCGGCGACGGGGGGTCGGCCGCCTGGCCCTACCGCGTCGTCCACGAACAGCCGGATCTCACGGACGTGCCCGACCTGCTGCGCGGACTGATCGCGGCCTGTCTGGCCAAGGACCCGCTCGACCGCCCCGGCCCGTCGGAGTTCCTCGACCAGCTCACGGTCCGGCATCCGTCGGACGCCTGGCTGCCCGCCGAGGCGACCGCGCTCATACGGAGGCAGGCCCCCGCGGCGTACCTCGCGGCAGCGGACCGCCCGTCGGCCGTGCCCACCGATCCGCGCACGACCGTGTCCGCGCCTCCGGTCGGCGATGGACAGGCCATGGCCATCGATCCGCGTACGACGGTGTCCGGGCCGCCGCCGGTTGCTGATGGGCAGTCACTGGCCAGTGACCAGCGTGCGACGGTGTCCGCGCTGCCGCCGGTCGCCGAAGGGCACGCACCGGCCACTGACCCGCGCCCCGCCACGCCCACCCGGCCGGCGCCTGCCGAGGACCAGGTCGTGGCCTCCCACCCCCTGACCGTCCAGTCGCCGCCCGGCCCCGGCTTCGGGCCCCCGCCGGACTTCACGCCCGTACAGCCGCCCAGAGGGCTCGTCCCGTCCGGCGACGCCGGGGTACGGAGGGGTCGCCGAGGGACGGTCGCCGTAGCGGCGCTGCTGGTCGCGGCGGCCATCGCGGGGCTGCTCGTGTGGCAGTCCTGGACCGGTTCCGGCGAGCCCGGAGCCGACGACGCCGGCGGAACCTCGCCGTCGCCCCGGCGATCGACCCCCGCCGCTTTCCCCGACGCCCCGCTGCTGGTCCGGCTGGACACGGACCCCGGATCGTCGGAATGCCACAGCGTGATCGGCCGCCGTGACTCCACCACGGACAACCCTGAAAAGCTGATCGACGGGACCTGCGACGCCCTCCCGCAGTGGTCCCCCGACCGCAAGTCGTTCGCGTTCACCCGTAAGGCGGCGGAAGGGCCGGCCGTGTGGACGGCGAACGCGGACGGTACCGGTGTCCGCCGGATCGCCGCCATCTCGGGCGGCCGGGTCTCCTGGTCCCCGGACGGCAAGCGACTGGCCGTCCTGCGCCGAGCGGACGGTGCGCAGCAGCTGTTCACCGTGAACGTCTCGGACGGCTCAGCGCAGCAACTGACCACCGGCTCCGGGAAGGTGGAGGACCCGGCCTGGTCCCCCGACGGCAAGCTCATCGCCGTCTGCCTGCAGAAGGCGTCGGGCTGGCAGGTCCACGTCGTCGATCCGGCACAGCCGGGCGCCGAACCCCGGCAGGTGACCCACCAGCCCCGGCGGGCACTGGACCCCGTCTGGTCCCCGGACGGCCGCTACTTCGCGTACACCGCCGGAGCACCCGGCGAGGGGACGGGGGGAGACATCCGCATCGCCAGGACCGACGGCAGCGACGACGGGACACTGGTGCAGACGGCCGCCCAGGAGATGGACCCGGTCTGGTCACCGGACGGCAAGTGGGTGGCCTTCGTCCGGGGGCCCTTCGACCGGCCGGTGATCTGGGCGGTCCGCGCGGACGGCACGGGTGCCCGCAAGCTCACCACCGGCAGCACACCGGAGGGGCATCCTTCCTGGCGCTGAGGTCGGCGCTGAGGTCGGTGCTGACTGGTCCTCGTCCACTTCGACCCGGCCACCGGCGCCGACGAGCCCCACCAGGAGGTCCAGGACCTGCTGCACGCCAGTGCCGGCCTCAACCTGGGCATGGACTACCTGCCGGGCGCGAAGGACCTCACCCCTCAGGCGGCGGCCTCGTTCGACGTCGATCCCCTGGAGGCGGGCCGGATCGTCTGGCTGGACGCCCTCACCGTCAACGTGGACCGTACGACGCACAGCTCCAACCTGATGGTCTGGCCACGTTGTGCGCCACCAGGTCGAGGCGGACCTACGCGGAGCCACGCTGGTCATGATCCGCCCCGTACCAGTGGCCACAGCCCGGCTTGAGGAAGGGGCACGGGAGCGGCTCGGGACCGGCCATGGCGGCCGATGAGCGCGGAGCCAGGGGGAGATACCAGATCGGGCGTGGGCGGGCGGACGCCCCACGAGCTGCTGCGGCGCCGGATGGCGTGAGCGACGCCCCGTGGGGCCCGAAGTCCCGGCATCCGGCTGCGCGGCGAGGGCCACGAGGCAATTGCACGAGGTAATTGGGGGACTTTCCCCCATGCGCCCGGTGTACGCGGCGGGCACATTGGTGGCCATGTCTCAGCACGACGTCACCACGCGTGCGCAACCGAGGGGAAGTCGATGGGCAGAAAAGCGTTACTCCGGGTCCTGATGGTCGCCGTGATGGCGGGTTCCGCGGTGACCTTGACCGCGGGGCCCGCGAGCGCGGCCACAGGGGTGTCCGTGAGCGGGGGTGATGTGATCGTCAACGCGGGGTCGGGCGTCGCGAACAACATCACGGTCTCCGTGTCGGGAAGTTTCGTCGTCATTCAGGACACGGCCGCCACCCTGACGGCCGGCATCGGCTGCTCGGCTCAGATCAACGGATCAGTGGCCTGCCAGGTTGGCAGCTTCGCCACAGTGGTGGTGAACGCAGGGGACCTGAACGACCGGATCACCAAGACCGGCAATGTCCGGGGCAACCTGAAGGGCGAGTCGGGCAACGACGTCATCGGCGGCGGCCCCAGCCCGGGCAGCAACATCCTCAACGGCGGGGCGGGCAACGACACCCTCAACGGCGGCCCCACCTTCGACCTCCTCATCGGCGGCCCCGGCGCCGACACGCTCAGCGGCGGGGGCGGCACCAGCGACATCGCCAGCTACTTCGAGAGCGGCTCGGGGGTGGTCGTCGACATCGACAACGCCGCCGACGACGGCGTCGGCGGTGAGGGCGACAACGTCCGTACCGACGTGGAGGTCGTCTACGGCAGCGAGTTCAACGACACGATCACCGGGAGCGCGTCGAACGACATCATGCTCGGGTACGGGGGCAACGACCGGCTGGTCGGCGGGGCGGGCAACGACAGCCTGGCCGGGGACCTCGTCCCGTCGAGCAGCGGCCGCACCGGCGCCGACACCCTGCTCGGCGGTCCCGGCAACGACAACCTGAACGGCGTGGACAACATCCTGGGCAACGACAGCGTCGACGGGGGCGCCAACACCGACACCTGCACCGCCGACACCAGGGACACCAGGACTCTCTGCGAGGCGTGAGGAAACGCCGCACGGGACCCATCCAGGGGTATGTGCGGGACCAGTTCAGGCATATACCGGAATGATCCCGTGCGGTCAGCCCACGTCAGGTGCCGGCGTCGCCCGCAACCGTAGGGGGAACTGCCCTCGCTGACGCGCTGCCGAGCGCGCCGGAGTCACTGCCCGTCCGCGTACCGGCGAGCCAGGCCGCGCAGGGCGGTCCGGCTGCTCTGGCCGGTGCGGTTGCGGAGACTCGCCAGGTGCTTTTCGACGGTGCGGGGTGAGAGGAACAGCTGCTGGGCGATCTCCTGGTTGCCGAGCCCCCGGCCGAGCAGACGCAGCACCTCGTACTCCCGGGCGGTCACCCCCGTCCGCCGCAGCTCCGGCGGAATCGTGTCATGGCCCTGGCGCCGCCGGGGCACGGGAGAGCCCGCTTCCCGCAACAGGGCGCGGCAGGCCGCCGACATCCGTGTCGTGCCCCGGTCGTGGAAGAACTGCTCGGCGGTGCGCAGCCACTCGACAGGCTGCCCCCAGTCGTCGGTGAGCGCCGCCTGGGCACCCAGGCGCAGACACAGGTGACGGGCCATGGGAATGGTGTCGGTACCGGCCAGGGCTTCCTCGGCCGCCTTGGCGGCCTCGGCGGCCCGGCCTTCGCGGCCCAGCAGCACGGCCCGGGACCATCCCACGAAGGGCCGGTCCCAGTGGACCTGGGTGAGCCGGTCGGCGGCCTCTCCGTCCAACTCCGCCCAGCCGGCCGCGCCCCGTACGGTGCGCAGGAGCAGGTACGGGCCGAGGAAACCGATGACCCCGCGGGTGCTGGGCAGTGCCCGCATGGTCCGGTCCGCCTCGGTGAACTCGGCCATGGCACGGTCGGGTTCCTCCAGCAGCAGGGAACACACACCCCGGGCCCAGCCCCACACCGAGGTGTCGGCGTAGCCCCAGACCGCTCCGGCGCTCCCCCCGGCCATCGCGGTCTCCAGAACGTGCAGCGCGGCCTGGAGTTTCTCCCTTTCGCCCCGGGAGGCGGCGATGACGGCGTCCATCGCGACACCGATCAGCTGCACCTCGCGCAGCCGCAGCCTGCCTGCCGTCGCGTGGAGCCGCCCGGCGTACTCCAGGGCCCCGTCCAGGTCGTCGCGCAGCATATGAGCCTGTGCCAGATTCGTGTCGGCCACGGCCGTCAGGAGCACGGCACCGGTCTCCTCGGCCGCCTTCCGTGCTGCCAGCAGCCGATCGGTACCGGTGAACCGGATCCGGTCAAGCGCACCGAGCTCCAGCAGGCCGCGTATCCGCCAGACCGGCAGGGCATGGGTCTCGGCCGTGGACACCAGACGTTCGAACACCTTCTCCGCCTCGGCCAGGTCGTGGGTCCGCAGGCAGTACCCGAGGATGTTCAGTGCCTTGCAGCTCACCTCCGGCAGCCCGCCCGCCTCGGCAGCGGCCAGTGCCCCTTCGGCCAGGACCCGGGCGCTCTCCAGCCGGTCCGGGCGCTGTGAGCCGAGCACCAGGTGCGCGGCCACGGCGTCCAGGGCGGCTCGGGACGCCGCGTCGGGCTCGGCGCCGAGCAGTTCCCGTGCCCGGCGCACGGCGGTCAGGCCTTCCTCCCACTGCTGTGCGGTGGCCGCGGCCCGGGCCCGGGTCAGGAAGCCCGTGGCGCGCCGGGCGGCGGGCGCGCCCCACGCGATCAGGACATGGTCCAGCCGATCACCGAGCTCCGGGACACGCTGGACGTCGCCCGTCAGGACGAGTGTCCCCAGCAGTTCCTCCAGCAGCCGGGCCACTGTCTCGGGCGGTGTGTCCGTGGCATCGGCGGTCAGTTCCAGGCCCCGGTCGAGGAGTTCCACCGCGGTCAACAGCGCGCCCCGTAAGACCGCCTGCCGGCTGGCCCGGGTGAGCAGCGCAGCCGCCCGGGCCGGCTGCCCGCCGGCGACGCACAGTTCCGCGGCCAGGCGGTACAGGTCGTCGCCCGAGCCGCCGCCGAGCAGACCCCGGGGCTCCCCGCCCCGGTCGGGGCGGGCGGCCCGCGGCTCCGGCACCGCCGCTTCGGCGGCCTCGATGGCGTCGGCGGCGGCGAGACAGAGCGCCGCCCGCTCAGCGGGCAGCAGCCGGTGGGCGATGGCGTCGGCGGTCAGGGCGTGGCGGAAGGAGTGCCAGCCTGGCTGCTCCGCGGTGGCGCCGTCGGTGACCAGGTGGGCCCGTGCCGCATGTCTCAGCTGGCGGAGCGCCGTCATCCGGTCGAGCTCGGCGACACGGGCGGCCACGTCCACGGGGAACCGCCTGCCCAGGACCGCCGCCGCCTCCAGGAGCGCGATCCCGGGCGGTTCCAGGTGGTCGACGCGCTGGAGGACGGCGGCGGCGACCGTCGTGGGTACGCCGGCGTTCAGCGCGCCGGTCACCGTCCAGCCGTCGTTCCGCGTCCGGACGAGGTTGCCGCTGTCGACCATGGCTCGCAGCAGTTCCTCAACGACGAAGGGGACGCCCTCGGAGACGGCGTGCAGGCGGTCCAGTACGGCCGCCGGTACCTTGCCGGCGTCGTCGTGGCCCAGACAGCGGGCGGCCAGTTCCGCCGTGTGGGCGGGCCCGAGGCGCGTCAGTCGCAGTGTGCTGGCCGCACGGCGGGATACCGCGGCCTCGGCGAGGTCGAGGGCCGGTCCGGGCCCACCGCGCAGGGTGGCCAGCAAGGCGGCCCGCTGGCCGGGGAGGTTGTCCGTGAGGTAGTCGACGATGGTGAGCGTGTCGGCGTCCGCGTCGTGCAGGTCCTCCAGCACCAGTACGCAGCCATGGGTACGTCCGAGGACGCCCAGGAGCCGCAGCACCGCCTCGGCGTAACCCACCAGCGGCGCGCCGTCCTGCGGCGCCAGCCCGCACAGCCGTGACAGCAGCGGCTCGTAGGGGCCCAAGTCCCCGTCCGCCGGCGCCCCTTCACCGCGCAGTCCGGAGAACACGGCCTCCGCCAGCGGGCGCAGCGGCACCGCGCGCCCGGCCGACGCGGCCCGCCCGCGCAGCACCCGTGCCCCGGTGCGCGCGGCGGCGGCCACGGCCTCCTCCACGAGGCGCGACTTGCCGATACCCGGCTCGCCCAGCACGAACACCGACGAGCCCCGCCCTTCGCCGGCCGACCGTCCCACCTCGGTCAGAAGGTCCAGCTCCGGTCCTCTGCCGACCAGTGCCGGTGACGACAACGACACTCGGGCCCCCTGCGCCTTCTTCCGGGATGTCCCGGCCGCCCCCTCGAATGCTCCTTCGAGTCCGTACAGCGTAGTACCCACGAGTCACAGGGGACGCACAACTAGATGGGGGCTCTTCCCCCATGCCCCCGGCAGCAGGCGCACGGCATCCTCTTCTCAGCAGGTTGGGGGGACAGGGCATGTCCGGGGGAGGGGGGACATGCCCTGTCTGCTGTTCTTTCTTCGATGGGTGGATCCAAATGCGTTCAAGGTCTTCGATTCTGGTCACCGCCGGGCTTCTGGGTGTGGTCCTGTCCGGATGCTCGTCGCTCACGGGAAGCCCGGGAGGGGGTACCGGCACGTCGCCGTCGACGGGTTCGGCAGCCGAGGGACCGGACGTGCCGACGTCCGCCCTGGACCTGGAGCGCGTGTGCACGGACGGGCTCGGCTACGCGGGGATGCCCGCCTACGACCGTACGAAGAAGACCGTGCATCCGGCGATGCTCATGAACAACCCCGGCGACAGCTGGTCACAGTTCGAGCCGCCCTCCGGCGACTTCCCCAGGGGCTGGATCCTCGGCTACGCGGACAAGCCCGCCGAAGCCGAGCTGGTCGTCTGCGTCGAACGCACCAAGGCGACCCCGACCGGCAGGATGTGCGACATGAAGACCGATGACGGCAAGCCGCTGAAGATACGCACGTACAACACCTCCTACCGGCTGAGCGTGGTCGAGTCGCGGACGGGCGAGGAACTGTATGAGCACACCGGTGAGGCCAAGTCCGACGAGTGCCCGGTGTACATCTTCACCTCGGCGGGCGAGGACAAGGACAAGTACTACAACGAAGTGCGGCCCAAGGACTACCGCAAGCGCGTCCAGCCCTTCATCGCGCCGTAAGTCCTCACTCCGGCCGCCCCCGCCCCCAGACCTCCCCTGGAGGAGAGTTTGTCCGCCACGACCACCACCGCTGTCGATCTGAGCGGGCTCAGCGCCGCCCGCGGCGGCTCCCGTCGGCTCACCGGCCATCTCACCCGGCCCACCGGGCCGGGCCCCTGGCCCGGTGTCGTCGTGATCCATGAGGCGCTGGGCGTCAATGACGTGATGCACCGCCAGACACAGCGGCTGGCGAGAGCCGGGTACCTCGTCGTGATGCCCGACCTGTTCACCGACGGAGGGGCCGTACGCTGCCTGGTGCCGACCTTCCGGGCCGCCCTGTCCGGACGCGGCCGGGCCTTCCATGACATCGAGGCGGCCCGCACCCACCTCGCCCAGGATCCCGACTGCACCGGGCGGATCGGCGTCATCGGCTTCTGCATGGGCGGTTCCTTCGCCCTCCTCGCCGTGGGCGGCGGCGACTACGACGCCGCCGCCGTCAACTACGGCCGCCCGCCCGGGCATCTCGAACGGGCGCTCACCGGTTCCTGTCCCGTCGTCGCGAGTTACGGGGCCCGTGACCGTACGCTGAAGAAGGGCGCGGCCTCCGGTCTGGAGGCGTCGCTCGACCGGCTCGGCGTCGTCCACGACGTCAAGGAGTATCCGGAGGCCGGGCACTCCTTCCTGAACGACGCCGAGGTCGGGCCACGCGCGCTGCGTCCGCTGACGCGTGTCGCCGGAATCAGGCCGCACCCGGAGTCCGCCGTCGACGCGTGGCGACGCATCGACGATTTCTTCGCCACGCACCTCAGAGGGGACGGCATCGACGGGGCGCCGGGAACGTGAAAATCACGGGCCGTGCCCCGTGATCCTTGTCTTCAGGAGCGCGAGGCCGTGACACATCCGGCTCCGCCGCGTGTCCGCGAGCAACCACAACCCGCCCGCCGACAACTCACGCACTCCCGGTGATGGACACGTCCCCCCGCCTGCCGCGGAAGCAGGGCGATCGAAGCGACCGGAATCACGACACGGACCAGCCAAGGCACCGCGATGGGCAGGCCGGCGTCTGTCAGTGACCCGGCGCACCCGCACTGCCGGGCAGCACGATCAGACCGGACACGGGCGGCATCGCCCCGGTGCAGAACCCGAGCCGCCCTCTCCTACGGCCTCCGCTCCCCCGTCGCGTCGTCCTTGGCCCGGAGGTGAGCGTGCCGAAGACCCCGAAGACCGTGGAGGTCGGCTTCGTCACGCCGCGTCACCTGGCCGGCGGCGGTGATCCCGCCTGGATCACCGTCCCCCTTCACCGCGCCTGCGGCTGGAGTTACAGCCACGCCCCCCCTGACGCTCGGGTCATGCTCACCAGCCCCGACACAAGACCCTCATGCGACTGGAGTTGGCCCCGACGCACCGTGGTGGAGCCTGGACCACACCCCCGGACACGGTTGGCCCGCCTGATCCGCGAGCTTCGATGCCCGCACTCCGGCCGAGATCATCGCGGCCCTCGGGCACCTCCTCGGCGGGCATCACCGCCTGCACCACGCCGCCGGGATCCACCAGTTGCACAGGCTCGCGGAACTGCTCTTCGGCCCCGGGGCCGCCGAGCCCGCACTGCGTGAAGTCGAACAGACGCTGAGTTCCTGGCAACGCGGTCCTCGATGCCCTCCTCAGTGCCGGAAGCCCAAGTCTGGACGACCTCACCGACACCCTGGTACGCGCAACTGGTGGCTGAGGACGACAAGGTGGCCGGCCTGCACAGCCGACGCCGCGGCCTGACCCGCGCCTTTGCCCTGTCAACACGGGTGGTTGCTCCCGTATCGGCCCGATGTGCGGCCCCCGAGGGGCAGCGCGGCGCTCATGCGTCCCCGTACGCCTCTCCCCCGAGTGCGAACCCCGCGGTCCCCGCCGTCGCGTCCGCCAGCCATGCCCGGAAGGCGTCCACATCGGTGTCGGGCAGCCCGATCTCGATCGTGACGGCCTCGCCGTAACGCACGTCACGCACCTCGCGTCCGGTGGACCGCAGATCGTTCTGGACCTTGCCGGCCCGCTGGTGGTCGACGGTCACGGTGGCCAGCCGGAAGCGGCGGCGGGTGCGGGTGCCGAGCACGTCGAGGGCTTCGCCGACCGCTCCTCCGTACGCCCTGATCAGGCCGCCCGCGCCCAGTTTGACGCCGCCGTAGTAGCGCGTGACGACGGCGACGACGTAGCGCATGTCGCGGCGCAGCAGCATCTGGAGCATGGGGACCCCGGCGGTGCCGCCCGGTTCACCGTCGTCACTCGCCCTCTGTACGGAGGCGTCGGCGCCGATGACGTACGCGAAGCAGTTGTGGGTGGCGTCGGCGTGCTCCTTGCGCACGGCGGCGACGAACTCCTGGGCCTCCTGCTCGGTGGCCGCGGGGGCGAGGGCGCACAGGAAGCGGGAGCGGTTGACCTCGGTCTCGTGCACGCCCGCCTGGGCCACTGTGCGGTACTCGTCCGGCATCCGGCCACCCTACGGGCGCCGACGTGGTGGATACTCGCTCCGCGTTGCCAAAGGGCCGCAGGCCAGGCGAATGCATAGAGACATAAACAAAGAAGTAAACAACACACAAAGAAGACCCAAGGAGATCCCCGCATGACCGGCGTCGAGGTGGATGGCAAGGACAGCGCCGGGCCCGTGGAGCCGAGACTCTCCGCGACGGTGTCCGTGCGGCCCGCGCCGCGCTGGCGGGCCTGGCTCCTGGAAGGACTCAGCGAGCAGTCGGCCCGGCATCCGGGGCCGCACGCCACTCCGGCCGAGGACCACCAGGGCCGCCGGTGGTGGCGGGTCATGTGCCTGACCGGCGTCGACTACTTCTCGACGCTCGGCTACCAGCCGGGCATCGCCGCCCTCGCGGCCGGCCTTCTCTCACCGCTCGCCACGCTCGTACTGATCGCGCTGACGCTGCTGGGCGCGCTGCCGGTCTACCGCCGGGTCGCGCGGGAGAGTCCGCACGGCGAGGGGTCGATCGCCATGCTGGAGCGGCTGCTGCCCTGGTGGTCGGGGAAGATCTTCGTCCTGGTGCTGCTCGGTTTCGCGGCCACGGACTTCATGATCACGATCACCCTGTCGGCTGCGGACGCCTCCGCGCATGTCGTGGAGAATCCTTTCGCTCCGCACTGGATGCACGGCGGGAACGTCTGGATCACGCTCGTCCTGGTCCTCGGCCTTGGCGCGGTGTTCCTCAAGGGCTTCAAGGAGGCCATCGGCATCGCCGTGGTGCTCGTGGGTGCCTATCTCACCCTCAACGTCGTCGTCCTCGCCGTCTCCGCCTGGGAGGTGCTCAGCCACCCCGTCAGGATCGGCGACTGGACGGACGCGATGACCGCGGAGCACTCCTCGCCGCTCGCGATGATCGGCGTGGCACTGCTCGTCTTCCCGAAGCTCGCGCTCGGCATGTCCGGCTTCGAGACGGGCGTCGCGGTGATGCCACAGGTCAAGGGTGATGCGACGGACACGCCCGAGCGGCCCGAAGGCCGGATCCGGGAGACCCGCAAGCTGCTCACCACGGCCGCCGTGATCATGAGCGGCTTCCTGCTGCTGTCCAGCCTGGCGACGACGATCCTGATCCCGCAGTCCGCCTTCGAGAGCGGCGGCCCGGCGAACGGGCGCGCCCTCGCCTATCTCGCGCACCAGCACCTCGGCGAGGCCTTCGGCACGGTCTACGACATCTCGACGATCGCCATCCTCTGGTTCGCCGGCGCCTCCGCGCTCGCCGGCCTGCTGAACCTCGTACCGCGCTATCTGCCGCGCTACGGCATGGCGCCCGAATGGACGCGTGCCGTCCGGCCACTGGTGCTGGTGTTCATGGCGGCGGCCGTGTTCATCACGCTCTGGTTCAACGCGAACGTCGACGACCAGAGCGGCGCGTACGCGACCGGTGTGCTGGTGCTGATGCTGTCCGCGTCGTTCGCGTCGGCGGTCGCGGTGCACAAGCGTGGGCATCGGGCGGCCACGATCGGCTTCGGCACGATCACCGCGGTGTTCGCGTACACCCTGGTCACGAACGTGATCGAGCGGCCCGACGGCATCAAGATCGCGATGATCTTCATCCTGGCGATCCTCGTGACGTCGTTCGCGTCCCGCGTGCGCCGCGCCTTCGAACTGCGGGCCGCGGAAGTGTCGTTCGACGAGACTGCGGCCCGCATCATCGACGAGGCGGCGGCCGACGGCCCGCTTCTCGTGGTCGCCAACGAGCCCCAGGAGCACAGCACTCGGGAGTACCGCGCCAAGGAGTACAGCCAGCGCGAGCAGACCCACATCCCGGACGGCCGTCCCGTGCTGTTCCTTGAGGTGTTCGTGCGGGACTCCTCCGACTTCACGGCAGACCTCGCCGTGCGCGGCGACGAGAAGCACGGCGCGCGCCGGCTGCGCGTGGAGGGCGCGACCGTGCCGAACACCATCGCGGCGGTGCTGATGCAACTGCGTGACCGCACCGGCCAGGTCCCGCACGCCTACTTCAACTGGACCGAGGGCAACCCCTTCAGCCACCTGATCCGCTTCCTGGTCTTCGGCCACGGAGAGGTCGCCCCGGTCACCCGCGAGGTGCTCCGCCGCGCCGAACCCGACCTGGACCGCCGCCCACGCGTGCACGTGGGCTGACCGGATCGGATCGGCATCGGATCAGAGGGCCTTCGTCCCGCGCGGCACCATCACGTCCGTGAGCAGGGCCGTGCCGGGCGCGAGGTCGCGCCAGTCGTCGCCGTGCCAGGCCAGGACGGCGATCGCGGAGGTGGGGAACTTCGTCCGTACGGTGTCCAGCGCGTCGTCGAGCGCGTCCCCGGCCAGCTCCAGCACCAGTTCCTCCAGGCCGGGGTTGTGCCCGACCAGCAGCAACGTCCCGACAGCGGCCGGCACTTCGCGTACGACGGCCAGCAACTCCGGTACGTCTGCCCCGTACAGCCTCGGATCGTGCCGGACCGGCGTCGGGGTGCTCCATTCGGCCGCCGTCAACTCCCAGGTACGGCGGGCGCGTTCGGCGGTGGAGCACAGGGTGAGGTCGGGCATGCAGTCGGCGCCGGCGAGTGCGCGTCCGGCGGCGGGGGCGTCCCGCAGACCCCGCGGCCCGAGAGGACGGTCGTGGTCGTCGACGCCCATCGGCCAGGCCGACTTGGCATGCCGCAGGACGACCAGGCGGCGCAGCGGGCCCGCGCTGCGGTGGTCGGTCATGTCGACGACCCGATCTCGCGGGTGAGCTCGAGGCCGAGGATCCGGTCGGCGTAGGCGTACGTCTCGAAGCGGGCCCCGTCCGGCATCCCGTCGAGGGTCTCGACGCGGCGCAGGACGTCCAGTACGGCGGGCAGGTCCAGGTCGTCCTCCCAGGCGGCGCGCAGCTCCTGGCGTACCTCCTCGGGCACGGGACGGGACGGCTGCCCCGCCCAGACGGCGACCGACCGGCGCCAGTGCGCGAGCGTGCTCCCCGCATCGGCCAGGGCGGCCGGGGTCAGGTGGACGGGCTCGGAGCGGGGGTGGGTGAGGAGGGCCAGGCGGAGGGTGGCGGGGTCGACGTCCCCGTGGGCGCCTGCGGAGTCGGTGGAGTCGACCGGGGCGACATCGAGCCGGATGCCGTCCGTCGCCCCGTCACCCCGGCTGACCACATGGATCAGCTGGGCCTCCGCGAACTCCGGTCCGACATCGCGCCGGTCCTCGAAGGGCCGGATCCCGAGAGCCGCGGCGCCCGCGCGGAGTTCGGGCACCTGTTCCTCACCGGCCAGCACGGCCCACACGGGGGTGCCGCCGATCTCCAGGGCACGGGCGAGGACATCGGCGACCAGGAGCACACGCAGAGCGGTGGTGCCGAAGACCGGCGCATGCGCCTCGACACGGGTCAGGGCCCGACGGGCCGGGGCGGCGACTACGGACTCGGCGGTTCGGGCGTCGTAGATGCGGAGCACGGTGCCGAGCGTAACGCTCCGCTGGATCGGCGGTTCGTTCTGGCTCGGGTTGGTGGCGTTCGTCTGCCGTTCCTCGTGGGTCCCTCGCAGGCGGTCCATTCGACGCTCGGCCGGTGGGGCTGGTCGCACAGTTCCCCGCGCCCCAGGCGGGGCGCGTTTCTCAGCCGCGTTCGCCAGGTGCCGGTGTCCCGATGAGCGGGAGGTCCACGGCGTCGCCCTGCCGGACGTGGAGGAGGCGGCCGCGGCCTTCAAGCGCGACCGGCCGGACCTGCCGCTCGACCCCGAGGCCGGGTGGCGGCCCGCCACCCTGGCGAGCTGATCCGGCCGGTACCGGGGCCCGCGGCTCCCACCGCGGGCCTCTTCCCGTCCCACGCCCGCTTGCCAGGGCCGACAGGTGTTCGAACCGCAGCAGCCGCCCCTCGAAATCGCCCGGGGCCGGGGCCTGTGCCGGTCGCCCCTGCCAGCGCGTCACCGCCCGACCGGTACCCCACCGGCCGTACCACCGCCGCTCCGCCCGCCCCGGCGACAACGCGGGGAATCATCGCAGGCGGGCCGCTGTTGTCGCGCACAACAGCGGCTGTACGAATCCCAAGGAGGCCGGGCGTGTACGGCGACCCAGCGACGATCCGCAAGATCCTGACCGAGCTCGGCGACACCTGGGCGATCGTGGGCCTCTCGTCGAACCAGCAGCGGGCCGCGTTCCGCGTGGCCGAGGTGCTCCAGCGCCACGGCAAACGGATCGTCCCCGTCCACCCGAAGGCCGAGACGGTCCACGGCGAGCGGGGCTACGCCTCGCTGGCCGACATCCCCTTCGCTGTCGACGTCGTCGACGTGTTCGTCAACAGCGACCTCGCCGGCCAGGTCGCCGACGAGGCCACCGCCCTCGGCGCCAAGGCCGTCTGGTACCAGCTCGGCGTCATCGACGAGGCCGCCTACGACCGCACCCGCGCCGCCGGCCTCGACATGGTCATGGACCGCTGCCCCGCCATCGAGCTGCCTCGCCTCGGCTGACCCTCGAACGTCCCGTGCCGGCGGCCTCACTGTGCCGGCCCACCGGACCGCCCCCGCCGACGCAACAGCAGAATGCCGCCCGCCAGAGCGGTGATCCCGGTCGCGGCCGTCCAGGCGACGACGTCTGTCGTACCGGTCGCGGCAAGGTCCTCGCCCTTGCCGCCCTGGGCAGTCGCACCGGCCGACGGCGCGTCATCCGCCCCACTGGCCTTCGTACTCCCGCTTCCGGCATGCGGGCCGGGGCTCGGACTGGCGCTCTCGATCGTCCTGTCCCGGGTGAACGCCAGTGTCCCGAAGCCCAGTTGGTCGAATCCCCCACTGTTGGGTCCATAGTCACCGCCGCCGCCCTCGGGGGACGCCTGGGCGGCGATGCGGGTCAGATAGGTCGCGGACAGGCCCCGGCGCTTGGTGTAGTGGTTGGCGATCATGGCCCAGATCGGGCGGGTCATCGCCGGATCCACACCGGCGGCAGCGGTCGCCGACTCGCTGCCCGACCAGCCGTTGACCGCACCCTTCTTCCGGGTGTTCGCCGTGTACGGCACCTCGCCGCCCATGCTCCACTTGGCCACGTACTGGGCACCCTTGAGGAAGCGGCTGTCGTCGTAGCCGTACAGGTCGATGCCCTGGTTCCAGGCCATCTCGCAGACCGTGCCCATCAGGCCGACGCCGAGCAGCGCGTGCCCCTGGTCGCGGCCCGCCTCGACCCATTCGCCGAGCCCCTGGTCGTCGTACACGACCGGGATGGCGTTCTTGACCGAGCCCATACCGGCCCCGTGCTTGAAGTAGTCGACGGCCCGGTCGATCCTGGCACGGTCGTCGCACAGAATGCCGATCGCCAGGACACAGGCGACGGCCGTGAGGTCCCAGTTGGCCCAGTAGTTGGTGATGACGGCGCCGTTGTGGTTGGCCAGGAAGTCCTCGCTGAGCGGACAGAAGACGTCCAGCATCATCCTCTGGAAGCGCGCGAGGTCGAAGTCGGCGTGGTCGCGCACGAGTTCGGCCGCGTTGGCGAACTGGTAGCCGTACAGGCCCGCCGCGAGGAACCGGTCGGCGGAGCCCGCCAGCACGGTCAGCTTCGCCGACCAGGCGTTGAGAATCGCGACAGCGGTGTCCGCGTACACGCTCTCACCGGTCACATGCCACCGCAGGGCGTTCTGGTAGGCCGCGTGGATGTCGTTGTAGAGGATCGCGTAGTTCTGCGGCGAGCCCGAGCCCCGGTAGACCGTGGCCTGCGGGTTGGCCGTCCAGCCGCTCTGCGCGTGGCGGTTGGCGGTCAGCCGCGCGAATCCCGCCGTGTACGGCGCCGCCCCGGCCTTCACCTTCGTCGCCATCCGGTCCAGATCCGTCCGGGTGTGCAGCATGCCCGGGTGGACGAGACCCTCGCCGGCCGCCGTGGCCCGCGGGGCGGCGAGGGTCGTACCGACGGTGACGGCGCCCGCCGTCGCGCCGGTGAGCTTCAGCATGCCGCGACGGCTGATCCGTGTGTTCAAGGCTGCGGTCCTTGGCTATGGGGGGTGAGGTGCTCTCGGAGTTACGGAGAGGAGACGCGCTCCGGGGCCACCGATAACGAAAAGTGCGGGTTGCCCGACCACGGCGGGCGGTCGACATAATGTTCGGGTGACTTTTGCCTCACCTCCCCCCGGCCCCACGCCCAACTCCCTGTCCACGCAACGGTTTCCGGTGGTGATCGTGGGCGCCGGACCCGCCGGTCTCACCGTCGGGAACATCCTGCGGGCGGCCGGCATCGACTGTGTGGTGCTGGAGACGGAGAGCCGGGAGTTCATCGAGCAGCACCCGCGGGCCGGGTTCATCGAGGAATGGGCGGTGCGCGCGCTCCAACGGCGGGGCCTGGCGGACACGTTGCTGGAGCGGGCCGGTACGCACACGAAGTGCGAGTTCCGGTTCGGCGGTCGACGTCATCGCTTCGAGTACGCCGAGCTGTCGGGCGACCGCCATTTCGCCTATCCTCAGCCGCTGTTGGTGACGGACCTGGTGCGCGAGTACGCGGACGTGCGCGGCGGCGACATCCGCTTCAGCGTGCGGGACGTGCTCGTCCACGACCTCGACACCGACCGGCCCTCGGTGTCCTACGTCTCCGCGGAGACAGGCCAACGGGAGTACGTGCAGGGCGAGTTCATCGCCGGATGCGACGGGGCGCGCGGGGTGACCCGTACGGCGATTCCGGCGACGCACGCCCGCGTCGCTCGGCACGACTACGGCGTCGGCTGGCTGGCCCTCCTCGCCGAGGCGCCGCCGTCCAACGACTGCGTGATGTTCGGCATCCACCCGCACGGCTTCGCCGGGCACATGGCCCGGGGCCCCGAGGTCACCCGCTACTACCTGGAATGCCCGCCCGGCGACGACCCGGAGAACTGGCCGGACAATCGCGTCTGGGCCGAACTCCACGAGCGGCTCGGCGCGTTGGGAGCATCCCCGCTCAACGAGGGCCGTCTGATCGAGAAGCGCGTGCTCGACATGCACAACTACGTGGTGGAGCCCATGCAGTTCGGGCGGCTGTTCCTGGCCGGCGACGCGGCCCATCTCACCGCCCCCATCGCCGCCAAGGGAATGAACCTCGCCCTGCACGACGCCTTCCTGCTCGGCGACGGACTCGTCAACTACCTCGCGACGGGTGACCCCGACACCCTCAACGACTACTCGGAGGCGTGTCTGCGGCGCGTCTGGCAGTACCAGGAGTTCTCTTTGTGGCTGTCCGACATCTATCACGGGGCGTCGTCGGGCGACCCGTTCCGCGCCGGTACGACACTGGCCCGCCTCCGCCGCATCCTCGACTCCCCCGCAGCCGCGGCGGCGTTCGCCGACGTGTACATCGGCAAGGAGGCCGACCACTGACACCGGGAAACGCGGCGATCCGCACCTGACATCCGCTCACCGGTCAGCCGGCCGACGTCAGTTGACGCCCAGCCCGTCCACCACCACGGCACCCGGCAGCTCGGCGAACGCCTTCCCCGGCACCAACAGCTTGCCGCGTCGCCGTCCGCTGCCGATCAGCACCCAGGGGAGGTCGACGACTGCCGAGTCGACCAACAGCGGCCAGGAGCCGGGAAGTCCGATGGGCGTGATGCCTCCGTACTCCATGCCGCTCTCCCCGACGGCCGTGTCCATCGGTGCGAACGACGCCTTGCGGGCGCCGAGTCGGCGGCGCACCACCCCGTTCACATCGACCCGGGTGGTGGACAGGACGAGACATGCGGCGAGAGTGGTCTCGCCGCCGCGCTTGGCGGCCACGACCACGCAGTTCGCCGACCGTTCGAGCAGGTCCCGCCCGTAGTGCTCCACGAAGACGGCGGTGTCGGCCCATTCCGGGTCGGTGTCGACGTAGAGGATCTGATCGGCGGGAACTCCCCCCGAGGGGCCACTCCCAGCCGTCCACCGACGTACGGCGTCGGCGACCGGACCGACGAGTTCGTCGAGGCAGTCCGGGGCTGGGGTGGCGGTGTCGAAGTCTCCGATGGGGGCGCGCATGACGGCACGCTAACAGCCCGTGGGCGGACGTCCTGCCGGGCGTCTCAGCTCACCGGCGGGACCGACACCGACATCAGCATCTCCAGTGGTTCGGCGCCGTCATTGCCGTACGTGTGGGGGACGTTGGCCTCGAAGGTGGCGCTCGCGCCTGTCGGGACACGGTGTTCGACTCCGTCGACCGTCAGCGTCAGTTCGCCCGCCGTGACGTGGAGGATCTCGAACGTACCCCCGGGGTGCGGGTCGGACGGGCTGCTGTCGCCGGGCATGAGGTGCCAGTCCCACAGTTCCAGCGGGCCCGGCGCCTCGGTGCCCGCGAGGAGCCGGTTGTAGCTGCCGGCGTCGGTGTGCCACAGCCGTACGGCCTGGTCGGCGGCGACGATCCGGACCTTCGGGCCCTGCTCCTGATCGAGCAGCGTGGTGATGCTGACGCCGAGGGCGTCACCGATCTTCACGACCGTACCGAGGCTGGGGTTGGTGCGGGCCTGCTCGATCTGGATGAGCATCCCGCGACTGACCCCGGCACGGGCGGCGAGCGCCTCCAGGGTGAAGCCACGTTCGGCGCGCCAGCGCTTCACGCTGCGCGCCAGCGACTGGGTCAGCAGGTCGAGGTCCGACAACGTTCCGTCCAAGTTCTCGTCCGACACTCTCGTCTTCAGTCTTGCCTTCGGCCTTGTCTGGGCCTTGTCTTCGGCACCTCATCCTGCCGCACCGCCCAGAGTGCAAGATTGTGGATGACAGAGTTCACTTCATTGAACTACTGTGTGCTGAACCGAACTGTTCACTCCACTGTACTGCGAGGCGTCCTCATGACCGCGTTCTTCGCCCTGGTCACCAGCCTGCTCTGGGGGCTGGCCGACTTCGGCGGCGGCCTGCTGACCCGCCGTATGTCCGCGTTGACGGTGGTCGTGGTCTCGCAGTCGATCGCGGCGGTCGTGCTCGGCACGATCGTGGTCCTGACGGGCGGCTGGAGCGAGGCAGGCCCGAGACTCTGGTTCGCCGTCGCCGCGGGCGTCGCCGGACCGGTGGCCCTGCTCTCCTTCTACAAGGCGCTCGCCCTGGGCCCGATGGGGGTCGTCTCCCCGCTCGGCTCCCTGGGCGTCGCCATTCCCATCAGCGTCGGGCTCTTTCTCGGCGAACGTCCCGGGCTGCTCCAGTTCGCGGGGATCGCGGTCGCCGTCGTCGGGGTCGTGCTCGCGGGCGGACCGCGGCTCGGGGGCGCACCCGTGCAACGGCAGGCGATCCTGCTCAGCCTGCTCGCGGCGTTCGGCTTCGGCACGGTGTTCGCGCTGATCGCGGAGGCGTCGACCACGCTCACGGGGCTGTTCCTCGCGCTCTTCGTGCAGCGTGTGACGAACGTGGCCGTCGGCGGCGCCGCGCTGTACGTCTCGGTCCGGCGTGGTGGCGCCGCCCTTCCGGCCGGCGGCTTCCCCTGGCGCTCGCTCACCGCGCTCGGCTTCGTCGGCCTCGCCGATGTCGCCGCCAACGGCACCTATTCGGTCGCCGCCCAGCACGGTCCGGTCACCATGGCCGCCGTACTCGCCTCGCTCTATCCGGTGGTCACCGCCCTGGCGGCCCGCGGTTTCCTCAGCGAACGCCTGCGCGCGGTCCAGGCGGCGGGCGCGGGCCTGGCCCTGGTGGGCACGCTCCTGCTGGCGACAGGCTGAGCACCGGCCCGTGACCGCCGGATCAGGACTCGGCGCGTACGTCCCCGGCGTGCTCCTCCGCGTCCAGCTCCGCCAGCCGCGCCACAGCCCCCTCGTCCAGCTCCGCCAAGGCCCGCAGCTGCTCCGGAGTGGTCCCCTCCGGTATCGGGGTCGGGGCCGGTGTCCGCAGCGGTGGCCGCCAGCCCCCGGCCGGTGTCCAGCGGCGTACGACCCTGGCCGGAGCCCCCGCCACCACCGCGTGGTCGGGCACCGTCCCGCGTACCACCGCACCGGCAGCCACCACCACGTTCCGCCCGATCCGCGCCCCCGGCAGGATCACCGCACCGGTGCCGATCCAGCAGCCCGGGCCGATCTCGACCGGCTCCATGCGCGGCCACTGCTTGCCGATGGGCTCGTGCGGATCGTCGTACGAATGGTTGGTGGACGTCACGTACACGTACGGCCCGAAGTAGCAGTCGCTGCCGATGGTGACCGTCGTGTCGGCGATGACATGGCTGCCCCGGCCGAGGACGACACCGTCGCCGATGCGCAGGATGGGGTCCGGGCCGAGGTCGAGGTCGGGCATCAGGCCCGCCGTCAGGGTCACCTGCTCGCCGATGATGCAGTGGGAGCCCAGCTCGATCCAGGGCTCCCCGAAGACGGTGCCCAGCGGGAAGGCGAGCCTGGTACCTGTTCCCATCGCCCGGAAGCTCAGCCGCCCGGGGTTCTCGGCGGTCACGGAGCCCGTGCGCTGCACCCAGGCCCAGCCCGCGTGCACCGCGCGCTGCGCCAGCCGACGCCGCCATGACGAGAACGTGTTCTTGGGCTTGGGCACCCGCACACCGTACTCACGGCCGGGCGGGCCCAGCATGCCGCACACCTGTGATCTTCGCCCCACGGAGGTGGCGTACGGTCTGACGTATTCGAGGACCAGGAGGCGAGATGACGCACAAGGCGTTGATCACCGGCATCGGCGGCAGGGAACCGAAGGTGGACCAGGAGGCGTTCGTGGCGCCCACGTCCTCGGTGATCGGGGACGTGACCCTTCAGGCGGGTGCGAGCGTCTGGTACGGGGCGGTGCTGCGCGGCGACGTCGAGCGGATCTCCGTCGGCGCCCGGAGCAACATCCAGGACAACTGCACGCTGCACGCAGACCCGGGCTTCCCCGTGACCATCGGCGAGCGCGTCTCCGTCGGCCACAACGCGGTGGTGCACGGTGCGACGGTCGAGGACGACTGCCTGATCGGCATGGGCGCGACGGTCCTGAACGGCGCGGTGATCGGCGCGGGCTCACTGGTGGCGGCCCAGGCACTGGTACCGCAGGGCATGCGGGTCCCGCCGGGTTCACTGGTCGCGGGGGTACCGGCAAAGGTGCGCAGGGAGCTGACAGAGGAGGAACGCCAGGGAACCACCCTGAACGGCACGCACTACGCGGACCTGGCCAAGGCCCACAAGGAAATCCACGAGTAGAGAAGCCGACCCAG
Organism: Streptomyces lacrimifluminis; assembly: GCF_014646095.1. GTDB lineage: Bacteria > Actinomycetota > Actinomycetes > Streptomycetales > Streptomycetaceae > Streptomyces > Streptomyces lacrimifluminis. The sequence goes on from NZ_BMMU01000025.1 coordinate 63,918, forward strand.
GGGCGCGGGGAACTGCGCGACAAGCCGCTGACGGCCCGCGCCCGGCATCACTCAGAAGCCCCTACGGTCTCAACTTCACGCACAGCACCCTGCATCTTCTTCGCCTTGCGCTTCAGCACCAACATCGACGTCAAGCCGACGAGCACCGCGAGCACCAGCCCCACCCACGAGAACCGCTTCAGCCACGACTCCGCGACCACACCCACGTAGTAGATGACCGCGGTCGTCCCGCCCGCCCAGACGATCCCACCGAGCACGTTGGCGATCAGGAACTTCCAGTAGGGCATGTGCAGCACACCCGCCAACGGCCCGGCGAAGATCCGCAGCAGTGCGACGAAGCGGCCGAAGAAGACCGCCCACACGCCCCACTTCTCGAAGGACCGCTCGGCGGTGGCGATGTGTCCCTCCCCGAAGTGCCTGGGGAACTTCGCCCCGAGCCAGGCCAGCAGCGGCCGACCGCCCTTGCGGCCGATGGCATAGCCGATCGAGTCACCGATGATCGCGCCGGCGCTCGCGCACGCGCCGAGGACGAACGGGTCGATCTCGCCGTGCTGGGAGGCGAGCAGCGCGGCGGAGACCAGAATGATCTCGCCCGGCAGCGGAATGCCCAGACTCTCCAGCCCGATGACCAGTCCCACCAGCGCGTAGATACTGACCGCGGGGATCGTCTCCAGCCATTCCTGCACGTGCAACGCCGGTTTCCTTCCGATCTCGCCGTACGCCCGGTACGTCTGCGTTCCCGGCGCGCGCCCGGCCCCGGGCACGCGCCGGGAAGCCTACCGGCTCACGGTGACACCGAGGACGCCTCCCCGTCCCAGAGGTCGCACTGGTGTTCCTCTCCGGTGGTCGTGCTCAGGACGTTCCCGCCCGCCGACCCGGTACGCAGCGAGAGGACCAGACCGGGACGGTCGGGCATCGCCGGCTGCCCGTCCGCGCGCGGGACACCCCCGTGCAGGAAGGTGCCCCAGTACTGGACCATCTGCCGGGACAGGACCCGCTGCCCGGCGTCGAGCGGCGACTCCAGGCCGAAGTGCTTGAAGAGGTACTGCACCTCGTTCACATGGGTCGCCCCGAAGTCGAAGTCGGTGCCCAGGTTCCGCAGCGAGGCGAAGGGCGGCGAGGTGCGGTCGGCGAACTCGTACGTGTAGACCGGACCGCGGCCCGCGAGCACGGTGTCGAGCCGCAGCGCCGGGCACGCGAACAGCTCGTCACCCTGGGCGGTGCCGTAGGCGATGGTCGGGGAGGGGTACGTCGACAGCGGGTAGCGGGCCAGGGCCCGGTCACCGAAGGCCGCCCGCATGACCGAGGGGTACCGCTCGGCGGTGAGCGGAGTGCCGTTCGCGTCGAAGGCGGCGAAGGCGAACATCCTGCCCTCGTCCCGGTTGGCGCCGTTCAGCACCGGCACATGTGCGGCGGCGCCGTTCGCGAACGCCTCGACGGGCTGCGCGGGCAAAAAGGCGCCGCCGGTCACCGGAGCCCAGTCGAAGCCGCCCTGGGCGGCCAGGATCTCGGCGGCGGACCTGCCCCGCAGACAGCCGAGAGCATCGGCACCGGAGCAGCCGAGCTTCTCGGCGAAGGCCGCGCCCTGTGTGGTGGCCGACGAGTGCGGACGGGCCGCGCAGTCGTTGTACGCGCCGCTCTGCACGATTCCCGCCCGGTACAGGCCGGTCGAGGTCGGCGAGGCCAGCTGCGTGCAGACCGAACGGCCGCCCGCCGACTCACCCGCGATGGTCACCCGGCCCGGATCGCCTCCGAAGCGGCCGATGTTGGCCCGCACCCAACGCAGAGCCGCCTGCTGGTCGAGCATGCCGAAGTTGCCGGACACCCCGTCGCGCGCCTCGCCGTCCAGGGCGTCCGTGGCGAGGAAACCCATTGCTCCGAGGCGGTAGTTGACGGTCACGACGACCGCGCCGGTACGCCGGGCGAAGACGTCCGGCACGACATCCTCACCGGCGCCCGCGGTGAGCCCGCCGCCGTGCAGCCAGACCAGTACCGGGCCGCGTACGGCCCCTTGCGGGACGTACACGTTGAGGTCGAGACAGTCCTCGGTGTGACTCGGGCGCTCGTATCCGGGGTCCCAACTCGACGTCTGTACACACCTGTTGCCGAACTCGCCCGCCGCACGCACGCCTTGCCAGGGCGCGACCGGCCGCGGGGCCCTCCAACGAAGGCCGTCGACTGGGGGCTGGGCGTAGGGAATGCCGAGGAACTGCCGCCCCTCGGCGGTGACTTCCCCGCGCACCCAGCCCGCGTCGGTTTGGACGAGAGTCCCGTTCCGTGCGGCCTGCGCCGCCGGAACGGGGGCCACGAGCAGGGCGGCGACGGTCAGGAGACCGACCGTCAGCCGGCGCAGCACGCCGCCACCTCCTCCCCGTAACTCCCGGGGATCGATGTCGGTCATCGGCCGTCACTCCTTCTGTGGGGGAAGGCGATCGCGCCGGCGAACCTAGGACCGACAGTGACTCGTGTCAATCACTTGGGCATGAGCGAACCGACGGCCCCCTGGATCGAGCCGACCGCGTGCACCGCCGAGACGACGACCGGCTCCATCGCGCCCAGCGGCTGCGGCGGAAGGACGGCCGCCGGAACGGGCGCGGACTCCTCCTGGCTGCCGTCGTCCGTGACATACCGGGTCTCGAACTGCTGCTCAGAAGTGGTCTCGGGGGAGGGCGTTGGTGACCCACCGGGTCCCGAAGTCCCTTCTCCCGTATCGTGCTTGGGCCCCTGCTGCGTACCTCCCGGGCCGCCCTGGCCCTTCTCCTTCGGCTTCTGCCCGGGCTCCCCGCCCGTGGCACCCCCGCTCTCCCGCGGGTCACCGCCCCTGGCGGAGTCGTCGGACGCGGAGGGCTGGGAGACGAACATCCAGGTCTCTCCCGCCGCCCCGGACCTCGTCCTGACCACCACGTCTGCGCCGGCGCGCAGGGAGACGGGCACGACGGCCAGTTCCTCGCGCCAGCGGGGCAGCAGCTCGCCCTGGACCGTGACGTCGTAACGGACATTGTCGGCGGTGGACCCGACACAACCGGCGAGGACGACGTTTCCGTCGCCGGCGCGCGAGTCGAGGCACAGACTCGGGTCGGCGAGGCTGCGCAGGAGGCCGTCGTACTCGTACGACCACTGCTGGGTCTCGGCGGACGAGCACACGGCCAGCCGGACCCCGGCACCGGCCACGATCCGGTCGCCCCGGACGTCCAGGCACAGGCCCGTGACGACGTGGCGCAGCCAGCCGCGTTGCGAAACCCCGGGATAGGCGGCAGGGGTGGCCGACGACGAACCGTCCGCCTGCGACGGGGGGACCGACCCGCGGTCGGCGGGGTCCGGGGAGGCGGTGTCCGGGGCGGCCGAGTAGCCGCTCGCCGTGCCCCAGGTGGCCGTCGGCACGGTGCTCTCGTTCGACCAGGTCCGGGCGCCGAGCACGCTCGCGAGCAGCGCGACGGACATGACCCCGACTCCGACAGCCACGGCCCGCCTGCGCCTTCCCGGGAGGACGAACCGTTCGTCGGGCAGCGGGAGATGGGCCAGGAGCCGATGACGGCCACCGGCGCGTCCGCCGCCCCGGCCGGCCGGGCCGCGGGGAGAGGCGCCCTGGCCGCCGCGCCCCGGGCGGGAGTCGAGATAGCGGCGCGCTCCCCAGCCGAGCACCGCCTCGGCGAGGAGAGTGCCGAGTTCGCCTTCGAAATAGCTGAGTTGCTCGGCGGCGTGCCGGCAGTGAGGGCACGTCAGCAGATGCTGCTCGACATCGGGCAGCAGACCGCCGCCGCGTCGGATCGAGACATCGAGGAGGCGGTTGTAGAAGCGGCATTCATTGGTCGGCGCGAGTTCGCGATGGGCACGCACACACATGGAACGGAATTGCTCGCGCGCCTGCTCCAGCGCTGCCGAAGCGCTTGCGGAGTCCACTCCCAGCAGAGCGGCCGTTGCGGAAATGGGCTCCGCCTCGGCCTCGGTGTGCCAGAGCAGGCACTGGGCCGCTCTCGGCAGGGCGCGGAATGACCGCTCGGCCAGTTGCCGCTTTTCGGATGTCCTGGCCCTCGCCGCGCGTAGACCACGCGCACCGATGGGTTTGCGGAGTTCCGGAAGCACCACGGAAATACCGTCTTCGGCGGACCACTCCCTGACGGTTTCCCGTACCGCCACGAGGAGTTGGGGCCGCAGCGCCTGATTCGACTCACTGCGCTCCAGCCTCCCGAACACCCGGTGAAAGGCCGACGTTGCCGCCATGGTGGCGAGGTCTCCCTCGGCCGCGAGACAGATGGCCGCGTAGTCGTACGTCGACTGCCAGTGCCGCGCCAGCAGCATTGCGACGGCGTACGCGCTCTCGCCCTCCACACGCCCGCGCAGTTGCGCCGCGAGGTTCATGTCGGATTCGGCCGGGGTCGCGCCAGGACGAGGGGGGTAGGGCGGACGCGGTGGGTGAGGGGATTGCACAGAACCAATTCCTTCCAAGCCGCAGGACGGCACGAGCGAATTGCACATCCACGGGAAAGAGGTGCTTGATTGGTGCGTACCTACGACTCGTCAGCTGTGGGACTTCGGGTCGACCGGCACGGAATCCCGAGCGGGAAAAGGGGGTCCGACCTCCGCCCCCGCGCGAGTTGGCTCACACTCGCACACACGTCTCACCATAAACAAGCAGTGCGAGTGACCAAAGTTCAAAACGAAGAGAATTCAGATGTGTTACCGGCGGTATCCGCACCGGCATTCGAAATTGCACCCCGGTTGCCCGCCGAGTTGTGTGCATGAGCACTCGGATGGCACACACAATCTTCAACTTCTGGCCTCGCGGGGACGGTATGAGGCGCAGGGCGCCGAGAGCGTCGCCGCGCGCCGCCCGGTTGGGGTACCCAGGTCCAACCAGCGGACGCCCAACAGAAGTTGACCACCGACACCGTCCGCGACAGCCTGATCGCGGCCCGAAAACACCGAGACCCGGCAGGTCCGTGACCTGCCGGGTCGCTGTGGCTCCGGGGAGCCGGTGAACTGTCGTGGGAGACCTTCAGCTGTTCGGGCGAAGGGTCCAGATGACGGTCATCTCACCGGTGACGGCCCCGTCCTCGCGCTGGATGGCGACGGTCACCGGGAACTCGGGACGCTTGCCCTCGTCGAGTTCGGCGACGACCTCGGCGGCTGGGCGCCCGAGGGTCGCGATGGCCTTGACGGGGCCGAGCGCGATCTTCTTGAACGCGATCTCGGCGGTGACGGGCAGCGGTACGGCGCGGGAGAGCTGGTCACCGAAGGCCGCGAGGACGACAGCCCCACTGGCCGACTCCCCGAGCGTGAACATGGCGCCGGCGTGCGGTCCGCCGACGTGGTTGCGGTACTCGCCCTGGTCCGGCAGAGCCAGTACGGCCTTCTCCGGAGTGGTCTCCAGGTACTCGAGGTTCAGCGTGCGAACCATCGGCACCGTGGCGGTGAGAAGTTCGCCGATCGACATCTGCTCTGCGCTCATGACCGTATGTTACCCACGAGTAGCCACTTCTGGCCAGACGCGGCGCGTCAACCGCCGTATCGTTACCGGCCATGTGGCCAGAACAGCAGCCGCCCGGGGGCGAGCAGAACCCGCAGGACCCGCAGGTCCCGCCGCACAATCCCTACCAGCAGCCGGGCTATCAGCAACCGAACCCGTACCAGCAGCCCGGATACCAGCAGACGGGGTATCCGCAGCCCAACCCCCATCCCCAACCGCCGCAGCATCAGCCGCAGCCGGGGTGGGGCGCTCCGACGCCGACGGGTGCGCCGCAGCCCCCGCCGGGCGGAGGCGGAGGAGGGAACCGGACGAAGATCACCGCGATCGTCGCGGCGACCGCTGTCGTGATCACGGCCGGGGTCACCGGTTTCCTCGTCCTGGGCGGCGACAAGGACAAGGAAGCGGGCTCGGGCAAGAAGGACAAGCAGTCGAGCCCGTCCACGCCCGCGTCCGCATCCGCCGACCCGAGCACCTCGGCTTCCGCCTCCGCGTCCGCGCCGGCCTCGGACGACAACCCGCGGGACTCCCAGGCCGAGCAGCCGACCGTCGCCGGCTGGAAGGTGGTCGTGAATCCGAAGTGGGGCACCGCCTTCGACGTCCCGGCGGACTGGGAGGTGGAGACGCCGGGCATGCTGATCGGCTTCGAGGACAACGACGCCAAGGCCGGCGCCAAGCCGCTCATCACCATGTCGGCGCCCGCGTACTACAAGTCGAAGTGGTGCGTGTCGGACGACGACAAGGACGGCCGTACATCGGACACCGCACTCGCGGCCGTGGGCACCAAGGGCGCGAGCGGCGCGAAGAACGCCGACGAGGTCGCCGTGAACCAGGTCCCCTGGTGGGTCTACGGCGGCTACACGCAGCCGGACAAGAAGAGCCTCGTCTTCGACGAGAAGGCGACGCCGTACACGACGAAGTCCGGCATCAAGGGCAGTCTCGCCCGGGCCCACTCGAAGAACACGCCCCAGAAGGGCAAGTGCACGAGCGACGGCAAGGCCTTCACGTTCGGCTTCAAGAACTCGGTCGGGGACTACGTGGCGTGGAGCCTGTACGGCGCCACCGGTGTCCCCGAGGAGGTTTCCGAGAAGACGATCATGAAGATCCTGAGCACGGTACGACTGCACGGGGACCCGACGGGGGCGTGAGGACGGGCGGGGCGGAGCGCGGCGGAAGCAGGTGACCGGCTGAAACCGGCCGGTCCTGGTCCGGGCGGGTCGGAAATGGATTGGCAAGTCGGCGGTGGGCCGCGATAGTCGCCCGGTGACCTCCGCCGACTCCCCCGCCGAACACCCGCGCCACCCCGCCTGGGCCGGCCGCAACTACAGGCTGCTGACCGCCGCGGCGGTCGTGACGAACCTCGGCAGCACCGGGGCGCTGATCGCCGCCGCGTTCGCCGTGCTGGACGCGGGCGGCGACGCCGGTGACGTGGGTCTCGTGGCGGCGGCGCGGACGTTGCCGTTGGTGCTGTTCCTGCTGATCGGCGGTGTGATCGCCGACCGGCTCCCCCGGCATCATGTGATGGTCGCCGCCAACGCCCTCAACTGCCTGTCGCAGGCGGCGTTCGCGGTGCTCGTGCTGGCCGGGGAACCCCGGTTGTGGCAGATGATGCTCCTGACGGCGCTCGGCGGCACCGGACAGGCGTTCTTCGGCCCGGCTGCCGAGGGCATGCTGCTGTCCTCGGTCGAGGGAGACCATGCCGCCCGCGCCTTCGCGGTGTTCCGGATGGCGATGCAGAGCGCGGCGCTCGGCGGCGCGGCCGCCGGCGGCGCGATGGTCGCCGTCCTCGGGCCCGGCTGGGTCCTCGCGGTGGACGCGGTGGCGTTCGCGGTCGCCGGGGCGCTGCGCGCCTTCCTCGACGTGAGTCACATCCCGGCACGCCGTCCGGGCGGCGGGATGCTCGCCGATCTGCGCGAGGGCTGGCGGGAGTTCGCCGGACGGTCGTGGCTGTGGGTGATCGTCGTCCAGTTCGCCGTCGCCAACGCGGTCATCGGCGCCGCCCAGTCGGTCTACGGCCCGCTCGTGGCCCGCGACAGCCTCGGCGGGGCCGGGCCATGGGGACTGGCACTGGCCATGTTCGGGGCCGGCACCGTCGCCGGGGCCGTGCTGATGATGCGCTGGAAACCACGTCGGCTGCTGCTCGCCGGCACACTCTGTGTGTTCCCGCTGGCGCTGCCTGCCGCCGCGCTCGCCGTACCGGTGCCGGTCGCCGTGCTCTGCGTGGTGATGTTCGTGACCGGGGTGACGCAGGAGGTGTTCGGCGTGAGCTGGATGACCGCGCTGCATCAGGAGATCCCCGAGGACAAGCTCTCCCGCGTCTCCGCGTACGACTGGTTCGGCTCGGTCGCGATACTCCCCCTCGCCACGGCGCTGGCGGGCCCGGCGGAACACACCTTCGGTCGCACAGCGGCCCTGTGGGGCTGCGCGGCCCTGGTCGTGGTGGTGACGGCGGGGGCCCTGTCCGTAAGAGACGTACGGAACCTCACCCGGCGCACGAAGGAGGTCACCCGGGACACGGCCCAAGAAGCGCCGGTGAAGGGAGAGTTGGAGAGCACCGGCGGCTGACCAACGCTCCGCCGCCCTCGCCCACCGGCCTCACCCGATACCGAACGCCCCCTGCGGAGGCACCGGTGAGGGCACCGCCTCCTCGTCCCGGACCGGTGCGGCGCCCCCTATGAAGTCCCTCAGCGCGGGCCCGTGTTCGAGACGGGCCGGGAAGGCGTCGGAGGCGACGCGGCGGGACAGGGCGGCCGGGTCCAGGGGGCTGTGCGAGGCGACGAGCACCGCGTTGCCGAAGCGGCGGCCCCGCAGGACGCCCGGTTCGGCGATCAGCGCCAGCTCCTCGAACACTGTTGAGAAGGTGGCGAGTTGGGACCTCAGAAACGCGAAGGGCGCGCCATCGGCCAGGTTGGCGAGGTAGACGCCGTCGTCGCGCAGCACCCGCTCGGCCTCTTCGGCGTACGTCAGGGAGGTCAGGTGCGCCGGAACGCGCGAGCCGCCGAACACGTCGGCGACGAGCACGTCGGCGCAGGCGTCGGGCGCGGCTTCCAGCCAGGCGCGGGCGTCGGCCGCGTGCAGGGCGATGCCCGCGTCGGCGGGGAGCGGAAGGTGTTCGACAACCAGGTCGAGCAGCCCGCTGTCGGCCTCGACGACGTCCTGCCGGGAACCGGGCCGGGTCGCGGCGACGTACCGGGGCAGGGTGAGCGCTCCCCCACCGAGGTGCAGCACGTCCAGCGCCCGCCCCGGCTCCGCGACGACGTCCAGCACATGCCCGAGCCGTCGCGCGTACTCGAACTCCAGATGCGTCGGCTCATCCAGATCGACGTACGACTGAGGCGCCCCGTCGACCGTGAGCAACCAGGCGCGCTCACGGTCGACGTCGGGCATCAGCTTGGCGAACCCGTGATCGACGGCACGGGCAACGGGTATCGGCTCCTCGGTCACTTCTTCATTGTGCCTGTTGAGACGCCCCGCCAAAGGGGCGCGGGGCTGTGCCGACATGCGGCTCCGCCGCGTGGGCGCGACCAGCCACAACGGCCCCGCAGCTCCCCACGAACACCAGCCGCCCTCACACGACGGCTGTCACAGTCCCCGCCCCCACGGTCCGCCCACCCTCCCGGATGGCGAACCCGAGGCCCGGCTCCAACGGCACCTCACGCCCCAGCTCCACAGTCATCGTGACCGTCTCCCCGGGCCGCGCGACAGCCATCTCGCCGAGGTCCACATCACCCACGACATCCGCCGTACGGATGTAGAACTGCGGCCGGTACCCCGTCGCCACCGGCGTCGTACGTCCGCCCTCGCGGGTGGACAGCACATACACCTGCGCGGAGAACCGCCGGCTCGGCACGACGCTGCCGGGCGCCGCGACGATGTGCCCGCGTCGGACCGCGTCCCGGGGCACCCCGCGCAGCAGCAGCGCCACGCTGTCCCCGGCCTGCGCCTCCTCCATGGGCTTGCCGAAGGTCTCCACGCCGGTGACGACCGTGTCCACCTCCGCGCCCAGCACCTCGACCCGGTCGCCCACCCGGACGGTGCCGCGCTCGACCGCTCCCGTGACCACCGTTCCGCGCCCGGTGATGGTGAGCACGTTCTCGACCGGCAACAGGAACGGCGCGTCCACGTACCGCTCGGGCATGGGCACATAGGTGTCCACCGCGTCGAGCAGCGCGTCGATCGACGCCGTCCAACGGGCGTCCCCCTCAAGGGCCTTGAGGCCGGACACCCGTACGACGGGTACCGCGTCGCCGCCGTAGCCGTGCGCGGTGAGCAGTTCGCGGACCTCCAGCTCCACGAGGTCCGTCAGCACCGCGTCCTCGCCGTCGTCGACGGCGTCGGCCTTGTTGAGGGCGACGACGATGTGGTCGACACCCACCTGCCGGGCCAGCAGGACGTGTTCGGCGGTCTGCGGCATGATCCCGTCGAGCGCGGAGACGACGAGGATCGCCCCGTCGAGCTGCGCCGCTCCGGTGACCATGTTCTTGACGTAGTCGGCGTGGCCCGGCATGTCCACGTGCGCGTAGTGCCGGGTGTCGGTCTCGTACTCCACGTGCGCGATGTTGATGGTGATGCCCCGCGCGGCCTCCTCCGGGGCGCGGTCGATCCGGTCGAACGGAACGAACGTGCCGGAGCCGCGCTCGGCGAGCACCTTGGTGATGGCCGCGGTCAGGGTGGTCTTGCCGTGGTCGACATGGCCCATCGTGCCGATGTTGAGATGTGGTTTCGTGCGGACGTAAGCCGTCTTGGACATGGCGGTACCTCGAAGCCTCTTGGGCGGTACTGAGTGATGGCCCCGGCGCGGAGAACGCGGCCGGGACGGGGACCCCGAGGAAGTTCGCCGACCCTCCCCCTGCGGGGTCCGCCGGACGATCCGGGAAGGGTCAGCTTCGGGCGCCGTCGACGGCTGCCACGATGATCGGGACGGCAGCCTTCGGGGCATCCGCGACTGCGGATGCGGCGAGGAAGGCGTACCGGAACATGAGCCCGATCCTCGCCGACCCGTCACCGCACGTCGAATGGTTTTCCGCGGACCGGCGGCTCCAGGGCGCGCGGACCCCGCCGCAGTGGCGCATGTCACGGCGTGCTGTTTGCGCAGGGTGTGGGCACACGTGTCACCCGGCGCGCCGGTCGGCCCCCTGGTTGTTCCACCGTTGAGACGAACCATACGGCGATCACACATACACGTCGGTTAGTGTCGCCGAATGCTCGATGCCACCACCCGCTCTGGGGGCACCGCCACGGCCACTCCCCGGGCCATCGCCACGGAGCTCTCCCCGCTCTCCCCCACCGTCATCGTCGTCACCCCGGTCGGCGGCCTCGCCGCGCGCTGCACGAGAGCACTGCTCTCGCCGTGGGCGCGGCTGGCGCTCCTGGTGCTGCTGCTCGGCGCGGCGGCCTCGTGCGTCCTGCTCTTCGAACCGCAGCGGCTGCTCGCCGACGGCTGGCCGCCCCAGGTCGGCGGGGCGGTCGCGGCGGTGCTCTTCGGGGCCGCGTACGGGCTGTGCACCGTGGCGTTCGTGCCACGCCCGCTGCTGAACCTCGCGGCGGGCGCGCTGTTCGGTTCCCAGCTGGGCCTCGCCGCCGCGCTCGCGGGCACGGTCCTGGGCGCCGGGGCGGCCTTCGGTCTCGGCCGCGTCCTGGGTCAGGACGCGCTGCGCCCGTTGCTGCGTGCCCGCTGGCTCCAGGCTGCGGACGGCCAGCTCAGCCGGCACGGCTTCCGCTCGATGATGGCGGCCAGGCTGTTTCCCGGGGTGCCCTTCTGGGCCGCCAACTACTGCGCCGCCGTCTCCCGCATGGGCTGGCTGCCGTTCCTGCTCGCGACGGCCCTCGGGTCCGTCCCGAACACCGCCGCGTACGTCGTCGCGGGGTCCCAGGCCTCGTCGCCGACCTCCCCCGCCTTCCTGATCGCGATGGCCTTCATCGCCGTACCGGCCGTGGTGGGCGCCGTGGTGGCCTGGCGCAAGCGGCACCACCTGCGCGGGAACTGACTCCGGGCCCTGGACCCGGACCCGGAAGCCGCCGGGCCCCCCTTAAGAGGTGCCGCTGTACACGTCCAGCCGCCCGCACATCCCGAACTTCCCGTGCGCCGAAGGCTGTTCGGCCCGTACGACGGCATCCGCGAGGTGGGACGTGTCGCCCCGTTCCAGCCGGTCGAGCTGGTCGCCCGTCGCGCCGGCCGCCGCCTCCGCGCCGCGTCGCCAGCGCTCACGCCAGTCGGCGAGGCGGGGCCGTACGAGAGTGGCCGCCGCCTCGTGGAAGGCGGCCAGGGCCTCCGGCCCCTCCGCCTCCCGCAACGCCCGGTATCCCTCCAGGGCCAGATCGCGCCGGGCCCTGGCGACCCGCTCCTGCTCGGCGACCGGTGCGTCGGCCGGGATCACGGTCGCGGCGGCGTACGTCTCCGGGTCGGTCAGGTACTCCGGCGGCAGCGTGAGCACGGCGTCCCCCGCCTCCGGCAGCCCGCTGTTCTGCATGAGGACGGTGATGCGCAGTTCGTCCTCGTTGACCAGCCGGTGGATGGTGCCCGGGGTGAACCAGGCGACCGTACCGGGGGCGAGAGGCGTCACCTCGTACCCGGACGTGGTGAGCGTCTGCACAGCGCCCCGCCCGCCCGTGACGACGTACGCCTCCGAACAGGTCAGATGCATATGGGGAGTTCCGCCGCACACCCCGTCGACGGCCGGCCAGTCGTAGACGGCGAGGTGCGAGACGGCGACGCCGCCGGGTAGGCCTGCGAAGGCCGCCGCGCCGACTACCGGGCTCACCACGGGTGCTCGTCCAGGTACTTGGCGACACCCTCGCGCTCCCACTCCCCGTCGGCGACGACGACCCGGTAGCGGCGGGTCAGCGTGTCGCCGGGCGCGAGTTCCAGTTCGTCGTAGAAGGCCCAGGAAGGGGCGACGGCGGCGAACGGCTCGTTGCGCACGAACCAGTGGGCGGGGTGGGTGCCCTCGGCCCCCAGGTGGTCGTTCTCGGGCGCGTGTGCGAAGACCAGCGTGGCGTGGCCGTCGGCGCCGTCGAACTCGCCGGAGTACGCCAGCCACGGCGCCTGCTCGCCCATCAGTTCGGGCCCCGCGGAGTCTGGGCCGAGGACGCGCCCGTCCCGGAAGGCGCGCGGGCCGCGCCAGAACAGGCCGGTGTAGCCCGCCCCTTCACGCCCGGCGGTGGTGGGGCTGCCGAAGAGCAGCGGCTCGTCGCGCCGGTTGGTGATCGCGCTCGTCCAGGTCAGCGCCCAGGAACCCGCCGCCGGATCGACGTCGTGCACCTCCACCCGCCGCGACTCCTGTGCCCACAGCTCCCCGCTGTACGGATGCCAGGTGAGCCGCTCGGCGATGACGACCCGGCCCCTGGCGGAGGCGACCTCGTCGAAGCCGACGTGGGCCATCGAGCCGACGCGCTCGGGGAGGGCGAGATACCCCTCGCCGTGCACATAGGTGTTGCCGCCCCACAGGTTCGACCCCGACAGATGCGAGGCCGTCAGCTGGAGGCCCTTGTGCCAGCGGTGGTCGTTGGGCCGGTAGTCGGTGACCACGTTGCCCGCAAGCGTCCGGATGGGGTGCAGATACGGCTTCGGCGCCTCCCAGGCCGCTTCTGCTCCGTACACGTAGCTGAACAGCTCGACCCCGGTGACGGGTTCGGTCACGGTGATGCGGTCGCCGTGCGCGTGGACGATGCGCAGGTCCTCGGACATGGTCACGCGGACGCCTCCTCGGTAACGGATTCGGTGGCGGATTCGGTGGCGGATTCGGAAACATCGCCATCGTCGTCGGTCGCGGGCGCCCAGCCGGGCGCCCCGCCGTGCAGTGCGGCGTAATAGGGGTCGCCGGCGCCGATGGCGCCGGCCTTGACGGTCGTGTCCGTGAAGGCGGACTTGTACAGCGCGGTGATCAGTTCCAGGCTGGTCCGCCCGTCCGCCCCGCTGCTGCGCGGCCGTTCGCCGGCACGCATGCTGGCGACCAGCTCGCGCAGTTGCGCCAGGTGCGAGCTCGGCACGTCGGTGCCGAAGTCCCGCCAGGCGGCCACCTCCGCCTCGGGCACGTCCGGCGCCGGGGTGATCGTCCAGTTGGCGTTGGAATGCCCGTACAGATGGGTGAGTTCGACAGTGGCGCGCTCGCAGTCGATGCGGATACGGCTGACCTCGTCGGGGCTGAGCACACTGTTGACGACGGTCGCCAGCGCACCGTTCGCGAACCGGACGAGCGCGGTGGAGACGTCCTCGGTCTCGACGTCGTGGACGAGCCGCCCGGCCATGCCCCGTACCTCGCTCCACGGCCCGAGCAACTCCAGGAGTAGATCCATCTGGTGGATGCCGTGTCCCATGGCGGGCCCGCCACCCTCGGTCTGCCAGCGCCCGCGCCAGGGGACGGCGTAGTAGGCGGTGTCGCGGTACCAGGTGGTCTGGCAGTGCGCCACGAGCGGCCGGCCCAGGGCCCCTTCGGCCAGCAGCCGCCGTACATGGGTGGAGGCGGAGCCGAAGCGGTGCTGGAAGACGATCGAGGCGTACGGGCCGCCCCCGAGCCCCTCCTCCGCCTCGATGGCGTCGAAGTCGGCGAGCGTCGGCACCGGCGGCTTCTCGCACCACACCCAGGCCCCGGCGCGCAGCGCGGCCACGGTCTGCTCGCGGTGCAGGGTGGGCGGCGTACAGATGGTCACCAGGTCGGGGCGCTGTTCCCGGAGCATCTGCTCCAGGTCGGTGTACGCGTGCGGAATCCCGCTCTGGGCGCAGAACGCCTTCACCGCGTCGGCGTTGATGTCGACGGCGGCGACGACCTCCGTCTCGCCCTCGTCGGCCAGCTGTGCGAGCGCCGGCAGATGCGACCCGCGCCCGATGGCACCCGCCCCGATGACGGCGGCGCGGATACGACGGCCGGTGAGCGACGCGAGGGGGGCGAGGGAGGTGAGGCCGACGGGAGCACCACCGGCCGGGGACCGCCCCGGGGCGGCGAGGGAGGTGTCGGGACTGGTTGCGGGTGTGGTCATGTGCGTGATCAGCACTCCATCGGACGCGATGTCTGCCGTGGGCCAACGCGTGATGACTCCGGACCTCCGGGGGCAGCAAGCGCTTTCTCTTCGCTGCAACGTATGTTCCGCTCAAGCAGCCGGTCAACACCACGTCTGGGGTGTCCACGGGGTGGATGGTGCGGGGCGGGTGTCAGGGGGAGCCTCGCCTTTGCCACCCCTTGACCCCGGCCCCTGTGCTCGGCCTGTCACCGGGGGCCGCTAGGCTGCCCTTCAACACACCTGATCTCCGCCGTCCTTCGCTTCTCGCACGGGCGGTCCGGTGTGTCCGTCGGCCCTTCCACGATCAGCGCTTGGACCACGTAACTTCATGTCTTGGTTTGAATCCCTCATCCTCGGACTCGTCCAGGGGCTGACCGAGTTCCTCCCCGTCTCCTCCAGCGCGCATCTGCGCCTGACGGCCGCGTTCTCCGGCTGGGAGGACCCGGGTGCCGCCTTCACGGCGATCACCCAGCTGGGCACGGAAGCGGCGGTGCTCATCTACTTCCGCAAGGACGTCGGGCGGATCCTGTCGGCGTGGTTCCGCTCGCTCACCAACAAGGCGATGCGCAGCGACCACGACGCCCAGATGGGCTGGCTGGTGATCGTCGGCTCGATTCCGATCGGTGTCCTCGGGGTCACGCTCAAGGACCAGATCGAGGGACCGTTCCGGGACCTGCGGATCACCGCGACGATGCTGATCGTGATGGGCATCGTCATCGGCATCGCCGACCGCCTCGCGGCGCGCGACGAGGCCGGCGGGAAGCACCGGGCGGCCAAGGAGCGCAAGGGCCTCAAGGACCTGAACGTACGGGACGGTCTGATCTACGGCCTGTGCCAGGCGATGGCACTGGTCCCCGGCGTCTCCCGGTCCGGCGCGACCATCAGTGGCGGTCTGTTCATGGGCTACACCCGTGAGGCGGCGGCCCGTTACTCCTTCCTGCTGGCCATGCCGGCCGTGCTCGCCTCGGGTGTCTTCGAGCTCAAGGACGCGTCGGAGGGCGGCCATGTCTCCTGGGGTCCGACGGCCTTCGCGACGGTGATCGCCTTCGTGGTCGGGTACGCCGTGATCGCGTGGTTCATGAAGTTCATCAGTACCAAGTCGTTCATGCCGTTCGTGTACTACCGCATCGTCCTCGGCATCGTGATCATCGCCCTGGTGGCGACGGGCGCCCTGAGCCCGCACGCGGCGGAGTCCGCGGGCTGACGCCGGGACCGGCACACCGGCGGAAGATCGTCCGACCGTGACCAACCACATACCGTACGAGTAGCCACCTGGTAGCGCAGTGTCAGTCCTTGCGCCTACGCTGGTGCGCATGTCCCCCGATTCCCTGGCCCCTGGTTCCGTGCGGTCTGCTGCTGCGTTGAACGAGCAGATCCGTGCGCTCTGGCTCCGCGCGGGCGGATCCCTCTCGGCCCAGGAGCGGGAGGAGTACGAGCTGTTGGTGGTCAAGTGGGCCGCGGCGATTCGCGGCGAGATCATCGAGGCCGCCTGACCGCGAGGCGGACGCCAGGAGGGGCGGGCCCCTGTCCCCCGTCCCCGCCCGTGCCACCGATTCGTACGTCCTGTTCGCTCCCCTTCCCCGCCACGCACCGTCACCGCCCGCCGGACACCCGCAGCACCGCGCCCGTCGTGTACGAGGCCTCGGCGGACATCAACCAGGCGATGGCAGCCGCGACTTCCCCGGCCAGCCCGGGTCTGCGGAGCGGAATCGTCGGGGACGCGCGTTCCGCCCGGCCCGGGTCACCCATCGTCGCGTGCATCTCGGTGTCGATGATGCCCGGGGCCACCGCGTTGACGCGGACACCGTCCGGACCGAGTTCCTTCGCCAGGCCCAGCGTCAGGGCGTCGACCGCCGCCTTGGTCGCCGCGTAGTGGACATAGTCACCGGGACTGCCGAGGGTGGCCGCCGCCGAGGACACGTTCACGATCACGCCGTCCCTCCGAGCCGTCATGGAGCGTGCGGCCCTGCGTGAACACAGCAGCGTGCCCAGCAGGTTGACGTCCACCACGCGCCGCAGGTCGGCGGGATCCGCGTCGGCGAGCCTGCCCAACGGGCCGGTCACCCCGGCGTTGTTCACCAACCCGGTGACCGGCCCCAGCCGTTCCTCCACCGTGTCGAACAACCGGTCCACATCCGCCTCGACCGAGGTGTCGACCTGGACGGCCACACACCGGGCTCCGGCCTCCCTCACCCCCGCCGCGACCAACTCGGCGGCCCCGGCGTCCCGCACGTAGCCCACCGCGACGTCATGACCGTCCGCCGCGAGCCGCAGACAGGTCGCGGCACCGATCCCCCGGCTGCCACCCGTGACCACCGTGACCGGCGACCCGCTCATGGACGCACCTCCGTATCGTTTCGCTCCGCAACGTGCCTTCTCCGCCCGCTACGCCCCCTACGGTCGCAGGTGCGCGGGCACGGCCTCGCTCCCAATGATCCACTCGTCGGCGTACCGAACCGCTGATGGCACTCCGGGTCCCACCACCGCACTCGGACCGCCGCCCGCCTCAAACGGCGCTGCCAGGCACCCTGGTCGTCCTTGGTCACGCCGATCACGTGACGTGGCCGCCATCGGGGCAGGAGACTGGCCTGATGGAGTTGATCTTTTCCGGCCGCGTGGTCGAGTGGCGCGGGCCGTCGCCGTACTACTTCGTTCCTGTGCCGGACGAGGAGTCCGCCGACATCCGCGAGGTGGCCGCAATGGTCACCTACGGCTGGGGCGTGATCCCGGTAGAGGTTCAGATCGGCGCGGTCGTCTTCCAGACGTCGCTCTTCCCCAGGAACGGCGGCTACCTGCTGCCGCTCAAGGTCGCTGTGCGCAAGCGGAGCGACCTCGTAGCAGGGGATGACGTGACGGTGAAGATGACCGTCTCTCTCCATGAACCCCCAGCCCGCTAGCTGGCCGTGTGACGTACTGCCCTCCTGGGCTTCGAGAAGCTCGTCGGCGTGCTCGACCGCCCAGCGGCCGGGCACCGCCCCCAGCTGGTCAGGCCGTACTCGACGCGAGGCGGCGCCTCGGCGTGTGCGTGGCGGTCGACCAGCCCGGCGGCGAGCAGCCGGCGCGGGGACTCGGTGAGGACCTTGTCGCTGATGCCACCGATCGCGGTGCGCAGCTCCCGGCGTCGGCGTGGCCCCTCGCGAAGAGCCGCCAAACGGGACTCCAGGCATGGCTGAAGAGAGCGGTGGCCGCGCGCAGTCGGCAGTCGGTGACAAAATCCTGGCCGCGGGCACCGTGATCGGTCTGCGAAGCGTCACCCCTGCGACAGCGCTTCGCTCCATGCCCGGTGCGTGAGGCTCAGTAATTGCCGCTCCCACCACCGCAGCTGACATCGCTGCCCGAGCCGGCGTCCGAGTCGGAACCGGCGTCGGAGTCGGAGTCGCGGTCCAAGGCCCTGCCCATGCGGATCAGAGCGCGGCCCAGACCGGACGGGACCGGCCGCGCGCTGACGACGCCGCGTCGGACCGGGCCGTGCGGGAGAGCGGTGGGACCACCGAAGACGTAGTCCGGGAAGCCCTCGCTCCGTTCGGCCGCCCGCAGTTGCCGTCTGCCCTGCCGCGTCAGCCGGCGCCCGGAGACCGTCACCAGGCTCCGCGCAGCGAGTCGGCGGGCGATCTCCCGCACCTCTGGCGAGCGTTGCAGGGCGGCGAGTACAGAGGTGGTACTCCTACTGCGCGGGCACGAGGCGATCAGGGCACGATCGACCGGGTGCAGGGACGGCGCCTCTCCCAGGGCCCGCACTCGTGAACCGCCGAGCTTCAGCAGGCCGCGCTCGGACAGCGCGATCATCGCGCTGTCCGCCACCCGCCGCGTCCCACCTGCCAGGAACGCGACGTCGTAGGCGTCCAGGGCCCCGGGTTCCTCCATCGCTGAGACGGTCCGCCGAAACACCATTCCCATGCCGGCCCCCTTCGAACACCTTCTCTGCCCGCAGTGTCGCCCGGCGCGAAACGGCACAACCCTGTCCCCTGCCACTTCAGAGCAACAATTGAGCTTCCGGTCGGGAACCGAGAGCACGGCACACGCCGACCGCGCCCGGCCGCCCTCCGGAGGAGATCGAGCCCCATCGGCCACCGAATATCCGCGCCTCCCTTGGCTGCGCCCCTCCCGTGCCCAACACTGAGCCGATGACGCAGCGTGTGGAGCTCGCGACCGTGATGGACCGGCTCTCCCTCGACGGACTCGTCACCGCGTACGCGGTGGCGGTGGACGACGGCGACTGGGAGACGTACGTGGAACTGTTCGCGCCGGACGGGCGGGCGGACTACCGCTCGGCCGGCGGCATCGAGGGGGACGCCCGGCAGGTCGCCGGATGGCTCAGGCAGAGCATGGAACTGTTTCCGATGCGGCAGCATCTGATCGTCAACCGCCGGGTCGGCTTCGACATCCTGGAGCAGGACACCGGCGACACGGCCCGCGTCCAGGCGGACTACGTCAATCCCATGCGCCTCGCGGACCGTGCCGGCGAAGGCGGGTCCACCGCACCCGACTTCGTGTGCGGCGGCCGGTACGCCTTCGAGCTGGTCCGTACCGGGGACGGCTGGCGGTTGCGCGAGGTGGTCGTACAGGAGAAGTGGCGCCGCATGCCGCACCCGGAACCGGCCACCGCGCCCGCCACCGACTGAACCCTTCCCCCGCTCCCGGACCGGCCGCCGTACGCCGTACGCCGTACGAGGACTCCGCCGCTCCTGGCCGGAGTCCCGCTGGTCCGAGATCGTCCCCACCACGCACACTGGACCCACGTAAGGGGTGACCGGCTGGGTAGTTGATCCGGTGATCCCGAAACCCGACTGGTAGGAGGCGCCGTATGGAACTGCCCGGCCGCTGGCTCGCCTCCCCCTGGCGGCGTTCCGCCGTCGCCGCGCTGGCCGGTGCGCTGCCGATGTTCGCCTTCCCGGCGCCGGCCCTGTGGTGGTTCGCCTACGTCGCGCTCGTGCCCTGGATCCTGCTCGTCCGGTCCGCGCCGACCGCCAGACGGGCGGCGTGCGACGGCTGGTTCGGCGGCCTCGGGTACATGCTGGCCGTGCATCACTGGCTGCTGCCGAGCCTGCATGTGTTCACGGTCGTCATCGCGGCGCTGCTGGGGGCGCTGTGGGCGCCCTGGGGCCTGCTCGTACGCCGCTTCCTGGCGGGCCGGGCCTCAGCGGGACGGATCGCCGCCGGGCTCGTCGTACTGCCGTCGGGATGGCTCATGGCCGAGCTGGTCCGGTCGTGGCAGGGACTGGGCGGACCCTGGGGCATGATCGGGTCCAGCCAGTGGCAGGTGGCGCCCACACTGCGGCTGGCCTCGGTCGGCGGGGTGTGGCTGCTCAGCTTCCTGGTGGTGACCGTGAACGTCGCGGTCGCCGTGCTGGTCGCGGTGCGCGAGTCCCGGGTCCCGGCCGTGGCCGGGCTCGTCGCCACCGCCGCCGTGACCTCCGCGGCCTGGGTGTGGTCACCGCGCCCGGAGGCCGACGGCCGGGTCCGGATCGCCGTCGTACAGCCGGGCATCGTCGAGGGCGCCGACAGTCCCGAAAAACGGTTCGCGCTCGAGGAGTCGCTCACCCGCCGGCTGTCCGGCCAGGACGTGGATCTGGTCGTCTGGGGCGAGAGCAGCGTCGGCTACGACCTCGCCGACCGCCCCGACCTGGCGAAACGGCTCGCCTCGCTCTCACGCACGACCGGCACCGACATCCTCGTCAACGTGGACGCCAGACGTTCCGACCGGCCCGGCATCTACAAGAGTTCGGTGCTCGTCGGCCCGGACGGCCCCACCGGCGACCGGTACGACAAGATGCGGCTCGTGCCCTTCGGCGAGTACATTCCGGCGCGATCGTTGCTGGGCTGGGCCACCTCCGTCGGCAAGGCGGCGGGCGAGGACCGTAAACGCGGCACCGAGCAGGTGGTGATGAACGTCGGGCACGGGCTGCGCGTCGGGCCCATGGTCTGCTTCGAGTCCGCGTTCCCGGACATGAGCCGCCGTCTCACCCAGGACGGCGCCCAGGTGCTGATCGCCCAGTCCTCGACCTCGTCGTTCCAGCACAGCTGGGCCCCCGAGCAGCACGCCTCGATCGCGGCCCTGCGCGCCGCCGAGACCGGCCGGCCCATGGTCCACGCGACGCTGACCGGCGTCTCCGCCGTCTACGACCCGAGCGGCGAGCGCGTCGGCTCCTGGCTCGGCACCGGCGCGAGCACCTCGGTGGTGTACGACGTACCGCTGGCGCGGGGTGTCACGCCGTACGTCCGATTCGGCGACTGGCCGGTGCACGCGGCCGTGCTCGTCATCGTCGTCCTGGGTGCCGTCGAGGGCGTGGGCCTGCTCAGGCGGCGCCGGTCCGCTCCGCCACGGCACGCACCACCCGCTCGCACAGTTCATGAGTCGCCAGTGCGTCCCGGGCGCTGAGCACCTTGCCCGCGCGCACGGCGTCGAGGAAGGTGAGCACGGCCTGTTCGATGCCGCGCTGCCGGGCCACGGGCACCCAGTCGCCGCGCCGCCGTACGCTCGGCTGGCCCTTGTGGTCGATCACCTCGGCGAGGTTGATCACCTGACGCTTGGTGTCCTGCCCGGACACTTCGAGGATCTCCTCGGCCGAGCCGCTGAGCCGGTTCATCACCCCGAGCGCGGTGAAGCCGTCCCCGGCGAGCTGGAGCACCACGTGGTGCAGGAGTCCGCCCTCGGTGCGGGCGCGCACGGTCACGTCGTCGACCGGGCCCGGCACCAGGAACCGCAACGTGTCCACGACATGGATGAAGTCGTCGAGGATCATCGCGCGGGGTTCCTCGGGCAGCCCGATGCGGTTCTTCTGCATGAGGATCAGCTCGCGCGGGTGGTCGGCGCACTGGGTGTACCCGGGCGCGAAGCGCCGGTTGAACCCGGCGGCGAGCGAGACCCCACGCTCCTCCGCCAGCCTCACCAGCCGCTCCGACTCGGCGAGTTCGTACGCCAGCGGCTTGTCGACGTACGTCGGTACGCCTGCCTCCAGCAGCCTGGTCACGATCTCCGGGTGCACGGCGGTGGGCGCGTGCACGAAGGCCGCGTCGAGGCCCTGTGCGATCAGCTCGTCGAGGTCGCCATGGCGCTGTCCGGGTGGCAGGCGCAGGCCGTCGGCGACCCGGGCGAGCGTCGCGGGCGTCCGCGTGTGCAGATGCAGCTCGACGCCGGGCCGCGTGCCCAGCACCGGCAGATACGCCTTCTGCGCGATGTCACCGAGTCCGATGCAGCCGACCTTCACGGGGTCTCCTTCAGCGGTTGCCTGCCTGGGTCATGCCGGAAGCATAGGGCCGCCGGAGACTTCGCCGGCCGGCCGGGGTTCCGGAAAACGCGTGGTGGGGGCGGTCTCGGTGAGCGACCATGCCTGCATGACGACACAGGCGCCACGCAGTGAACCCGCCCAGAACGCCGACGAGCGCACCATGCTGGAGGGCTGGCTCGACTACCACCGGCAGACCCTGGCGTGGAAGTGCGAAGGCCTGACCGACGCCCAGCTCAGGACCGCCTCGGTGGAGCCCTCCGAACTGTCCCTCATGGGCCTGGTGCGGCACATGGCGGAAGTGGAGCGGGGCTGGTTCCGCAAAGTGCTGATGGACGACGATCCGGCGCCGATCTACTACACCGAGGAGGACCGGGACGGCGAGTTCCATCTCACCGAGGCGGACAGCTGGCAGGAGGCGTACGGCACCTGGCAGGCGGAGATCGAGGTCGCCCGGCGCAACGCCGCGGGCTTCGGCCTGGACGAACTCTCCCGCGGCAGGAGCCGGTTCACCGACGAGCCGTTCAACCTGCGCTGGATCTACACCCACATGATCGAGGAGTACGCCCGCCACAACGGCCACGCCGACCTGATCCGCGAACGCCTCGACGGAGCGACCGGGGACTGAGCCGCGCCGGCGGAGGGGCGCTCGTCGGGACGGTGAAGTCCGTCAGCCGGGGCCCTCCCCAGCCCTCCGTAAGGGGCCGGAGATCACCCGTGTGGGGCATCCTCCACTCGTCGGCGGTTCCGAAACGGGCCGGACACAGCAGAGTTGCGCGGGTGCATCGAACGACGACCACCGCAACGCTTCTGGTCACCGTGGCTGTCACGGCCCTCTCCGGCTGCGTCACGATCCAGCACCCGACCGCGCCCGGCCCTCCCCCGGCACCGTCCCAGCCCTCGGTGCCCCGCCCGGACGGCCGGGCAGAACCGCAGATCGTGCAGGCGCCCGCACGGGAGGCACTTGAGCTCATCGGCCCCGACCGCAAGCCCGCTCAGGTCCCGCGGACACCGCGGGCCGCGGACGAGCCGCACCACCCGGCCGCCGCGGCGCCCATGGCCCCACCGGCCGCCGCTCCGGCGCCGCCGCCCCGCCGGACCAAGCCGAAGAAGCGCCCGCCGAAGCCGGAGCGCCGCCACACCCAGCCCCGCGTCGAACTCCCCGAGGTGTCCCGCCCGGTGCGCGAGATCACGGACGTGTGCGCCCTGGGCAAGAAGTACGGCGGCTGGGGCAAGGACAGCCCCCAGACGGTCATCTGCAAGGAGACGTACGGGCGTTGAGGGTCCAGAGGCCGTCCGCCGGGTCGCACTGACGAACGGGCACGCATCAGTGCCCTCCAGGCCCCCTAGGGCACCCCTAGGGCCGCTGTCTCGGCGGCCCCCAGGAGTTCCCTCCCGATTCCCCGGAGGAGTCCCCCTCCCTCAGCCGCAGCTCCAGTCGGCCGATGGCCGCCCTGACCCCGTCGGCGTAGCTGTCGTCGCCCAGGGCGTCGGCCGCGAGGCGGGCGCGACGGATGTGCGTGCGGGCGGCTCCGGGCCGGTCCAGCTTGACGTAGTCGGCGGCCAGGTTCAGGTGCAGCGACGGGTACAGGGCGCGCACCGCGAGCGCCCCCTCGTGCTGGACGACCTCCGCGACCCGCTCGTCCGTCAGCTCCTGTGCCGCCGACAACGCCCGGAGATCCCATGCCAGTTCGTCCGAAGGGTCGTCCTGCGTGTCGGCCATGTAGTGCGCCAGCGTGCAGCGGTGCAACGGATCGCCGGCCGCCCCGATCTCCGCCCACAGCCCGAGGAAGCGCCCCCGGGCCTCCTCGCGGTCACCGGCGTGATACAACATGACGGCCTGTCCGATCCGGGTCATCATGGCATCCGGTGCCACCTGTTCCTGCCGCTCCGTCACCGCGCCCTCCGCCCTCGTCCGCTGTGCCCGCTTCCCTCCCGACGCTAGCCGCAGGCACTGACAATCCCGGTCAGGCGAGCCGGTACGGCGCCGGACCGGCCCCGTGACGACCAGGGACCGGCCCGGTGACACGGCTCGTCGCTCCCTGGTCGTCGGCCCCGGCCGGGAATCAGCACAGGTCGAGGATCAGCCCAGGTCGGGAATCGTCCAGTCGATCGGCGCGTGCCCCTGCGCGGCCACCGCCTCGTTGATCTGGGTGAACGGGCGCGAGCCGAAGAACTTCTTCGCCGACAGCGGCGACGGGTGCGCCCCCTTCACCACCACGTGCCGCTCCTCGTCGATCAGCGGGAGCTTCTTCTGCGCGTAGTTGCCCCACAGGACGAAGACCGCCGGGTCGGGACGGTCGGCCACGGACCGGATCACCGCGTCCGTGAACCTCTCCCAGCCCTTCCCCTTGTGCGAGTTGGCCTCGCCCGCACGGACCGTGAGCACCGCGTTGAGCAGCAGCACACCCTGCTCGGCCCACGGCAACAGATAGCCGTTGTCGGGGACGGGCGTGCCCAGCTCCTCCTTCATCTCCTTGTAGATGTTGCGGAGCGAGGGCGGGGTCTTCACCCCGGGCCGGACCGAGAAGCACAGGCCATGGCCCTGCCCCTCGCCGTGGTAGGGGTCCTGACCGAGGATCAGGACCTTCACCTTGTCGTACGGCGTCGCCTCGAGCGCGGCGAACACCTCGTCGCGCGGAGGATAGACAGGACCCTTCGCCCGCTCCTCCTCGACGAACTCGGTCAGCTCCTTGAAGTAGGGCTGCTGCAGCTCGTCACCCAGGACGCCGCGCCAGGAATCGGGCAGCATGGCGATGTCGGTCACGTGAACTTCCTCCGATGTGCGGTGTGTTCCACTCACCGAAGAACCTACCGGCGCCCACTGACAACGGGTCACCGGCAACGGCTCCCGACGCCGGCCGTGCGCCGGTCACGGGCTCCGCTACCAGCTGGTCTTCCAGTACAGCTCCCACATCACCATCATGGTCGCCGGGTCGATGGACACCTCGGTGCCGGCAACGTCCTCGTTCGCCGCCACATGCTGCTTGCCCTGCCACAGCGGCAGCAGCCGGGCGTCGTCAAGGAGGATCTGCTGGGCCTCCTCGAACTGCTCGCCGACGGCCCCGCGGTCGCTCTCGCGGCGTGACTCGGGCAGCAGTTGACCGGTGATCTCGGGCGACGTGTACGGCGTACCGAGCGCGTTCTGCTCACCCACGAAGGGGGCGATGAAGTTGTCGGCGTCGGGGAAGTCCGGGAACCAGCCACGACCGAACACCGGGTACTCGCCCTTCTGGTAGCCGTCCACGTAGGTCTTCCAGGGGCGGCTCTGGAGCTTGACCGTGAACAGGCCGGAGGTCTCCAGCTGGCGCTTCAGTTCCTCGAAGGCCGGCTTGGTCTGGGAGCCGTAGCGGTCGCTCGTGTACCAGAGGGTGAGCGGGACGCGGTCGGTGATGCCGTCTTCCAGGAGGATCTGCTTGGCCTTGGCGGCACTGGGATTCCCGAAGTTGTCGAAGAATCCCGTGGTGTGGCCGACCAGACCCTTGGGGATCATGGAGTACAGCGGTTCGACGGTGTCCTTGTAGATGTTGTGGGCGAGCGCCGGACGGTCGACGACCTGGGCGATCGCCTTGCGCACCGAGAGTTTGCTGGACCACGGGTCCTTGGGGTTGAACACCAGGTAGCTGATCTCGGTGGTGGCGTTCTCGATGAGTTGGAGGCCCTCCTCCTTCTCGTTGTCCTCGATGTCGACGACGTCGGTGGCGCTGAGACCGCG
Organism: Streptomyces lacrimifluminis; assembly: GCF_014646095.1. Taxonomy (GTDB): domain Bacteria; phylum Actinomycetota; class Actinomycetes; order Streptomycetales; family Streptomycetaceae; genus Streptomyces; species Streptomyces lacrimifluminis. Next base: position 89,320 of record NZ_BMMU01000025.1, read on the forward strand.
GTAGACGACGTCGATGGACTTGTCCCGGAGGGCGCTGGCCACCGTTGCCGAACTCTGGAAGTAGCGGATGGTGACCGCGTCGTTCTTCAGGTCCGCGATGCCCTTGTAGCTGTCGTTCCGGACGAGTACCGCCCTGTCGCCCTCCTTGTAGGACTCCAGGATGTACGGCCCGGAGCCGTTGACCTTGCCGTCCTGGCGGAGGGACTTCGCGGGGTACTCATCGGGGTCCACGATCGACATGGCGGGCGTGGAGAGCACGAAGGGGAACGTCGCGTCGGCCTGGTTCAGGTGGAAGACGATCTCGCGGTCGCCCTTCACCTCGATCCGGTCGAGGCTGGTCAGCAGACCGGCGGGGCCACCGTTGTGGTTGATCGTCCTGATCCGGTCGATGGAGTACTTGACCGCCTGCGCGTCCAGTTCGTGTCCGTCCGAGAACTTCAGGCCCTCGCGCAGCTCACAGCTGTACACCGTGCTCGAACTGTCGGTGAAACCGCAGCTCTCGGCGGCGTCGGGCTTGGGCTCGGACCCGCCGGTGTCGAAGTTGAGCAGGGTCTGGTGGACGTTGCGGAAGAGCTCCCACGAGTTGTCCCAGGAGGCCGCCGGATCGAGTGTGCTGGGCTCGCTGGTCGTCCCCACCACGATCGGTTTCCCGTCGTTGGAGGAGTCGGAGGAGAAGACTCCGCATCCGGCGACCATGGATATGGACGCGGCTGTCGCCAGCTGCCGCAGGCCCCGGTTCCGGTTGAACACGTGCACGCTCCTCGATCTGCTATACCAAGCCAACGGTCGGCAGACCATACCGCAGTGCCCCACCGGGCGGTCCAGCTTCCCGTCAGGCCCGTTGATCAGCACGTATCGGACAGCGCTGTCGTCCGACTGTGTGACCTCGGACGTCGACACAGAAGGTTTTTCTGTCAGCCGGGGACGCATCGGTTTGCACCGGTCGACATGGAGACTTTCCGCCGCGCATCTTCCGGTGGATGTCGGCGTGGACACCAAATTCGCCGACCCGCGGAGACTCCGGACAGAGTGCGCGAAAGCCGCGAGGCGGGGCGGACGCCCCCTCATCGGGTTGCGCCCGCCCCGCCTCGTACGCGGGGGGATCCGTACGTCAGCCGTTGCCGGCCTTGAGGAAGATCCCGCCGTCGACCACGAGCGTCTGGCCGGTGATCCAGTCGGCCTGGGACGAGGTCAGGAACGCGGCGGCGCCTCCGATGTCGGAGGGTACGCCGAGCCGGCCCAGCGGGTAGGCCGCGGCGGCCTCCTCTTCCCGGCCCTCGTAGAGCGCCTGCGCGAACTTCGTCTTCACGACGGCCGGCGCGATCGAGTTGACCCGCACCCGGGGCGCGTACTCGTGCGCCAGTTGCAGCGTCAGGTTGTCCATCGCGGCCTTGCTGATGCCGTAGGCGCCGATGAACGGCGAGGCCGAGAGGCCGGCGACGGACGTGATGTTGACGATCGCGCCGCCGTTCTCCTTCTGCCAGGCGTGCCAGGTCTTCTGGGCGAAGCCGAGCGCCGAGACGACGTTGGTCTCGAAGACCTTGCGCGCCACGTTGAGGTCGAGGTCGGCGATCGGCCCGAACACCGGGTTCGTACCGGCGTTGTTGACGAGGTGGTCGACGCGCCCGAACGCCTCCAGGGTGCGCTCGACGGCGACGGCCTGATGGGCCTCGTCGTGGGCCTTGCCGGCCACGCCGATGACCCGGTCGGCGCCGAGTGTCTCGACGGCCGCCTTGAGCGCGTCCTCGTTGCGTCCGGTGATGCACACCCGGTCACCGCGTGCGAGCAGCGCCTCGGCGATGCCGTAGCCGATGCCCCGGCTGGCGCCGGTGATGAGGGCGACCTTGCCCGAGAGTTCCACAGTGGTCATGTCGCTGTTCCCCGGCCCTAGTCGAGCGGTCCGCCGGCGACGTACAGCACCTGGCCGGAGACGAATCCGGCGGCCTCGCCCGTGAAGAAGGCGATCGCGTTGGAGATGTCGTCCGGGTTGCCCACGCGCTGCACGGGGATCTGGGTCGCGGCGGCGGCCTTGAAGTCCTCGAAGCCCATGCCGACGCGCTCGGCGGTGGCGGCGGTCATGTCGGTGGCGATGAAGCCGGGGGCGACGGCGTTCGCGGTGACGCCGAACTTGCCGAGTTCGAGGGCGAGGGTCTTGGTGAAGCCCTGGAGGCCGGCCTTGGCGGACGAGTAGTTGACCTGGCCCCGGTTGCCCTGGGCGGAGGACGAGGACAGGTTGACGATCCGTCCGAACTTGGCGTCCACCATGTACTTCTGACAGGCCCTCGACATCAGGAAGGCGCCGCGCAGATGCACGTTCATGACCGTGTCCCAGTCGGACACGCTCATCTTGAAGAGCAGGTTGTCGCGCAGGACGCCCGCGTTGTTGACGAGGATCGTGGGTCCGCCCAGCTCCTCGGCGATACGCGTGACCGCGGCCTCGACCTGGGCCTCGTCGGAGACGTCGCAGCCGACGGCGATCGCCTTGCCACCGGCGGCGGTGATCTTCTCGACGGTGTCCTTGCAGGCGGCCTCGTCGAGGTCGATCACCGCGACGGCACGACCCTCCGCCGCCAGTCGTACGGCGGTCGCGGCGCCGATGCCGCGCGCACCGCCCGTGACCACGGCGACCCGCTGCTCAGTGGTGGACATTGCTGGTTCTCCTCGCCCTTGAAAAGCCTGCGGCCCACGGTACGCCCTCAGGTGAGCGACCGCTTAGTACCTTCAGTACACGTGACGCTAGAAGTCCTGGCACCCGGTGTCAACGGCGGGCGGCGCCGGTGTGAGCCATTACCTGACCAGCAGAGCGAGCAGTCGCTCCGTCTCGGCTCCCGGATCAGCGGTGAGGCCCGTGTGCACAGGCCCCGGCTGGACCACTGTCGAGCGCGGCGCGATCAGCCAGCGAAAGCGCCGTCCGGCATCGTCCAGCGCGGCTTGACCTGCGGCTTTTCCGCCCGCGCAGACCCCTTCCACGGCACGCAGCGCGGCCCGCACGCCGGCCACGTCGGCCTCGGGGTCCAGCGCCCGCAGCTTGCCCTCGTCCAGATATGTGCGCGCCGCGACGAAGGACTTGGCGCGGCAGTACACCAGAACCCCGGCGTTGAAGCACTCGCCGCGCTCGATCCGCGGTACGACCCGCAGCAGCGCGTACTCGAAGACGTCCCGCTCGCTCACTTCTCCCCCTCGACGCCTTTGACGCGCTCATGGATGACGGCGGCGCGCGCGAGGAGCGGCTCCGCGTAGGCCCGCCGGAGCGCGTCCGGCGAGTCGAAGCCGGGTTCGTCCGCGAGCCACACGTCGGGGATCTCGGCGGTCACCTCGGCGAGCAGTTCCTCGGTGACCAGCGGCGCCAGTTCGGCGGCGGCGGAGGCGATGTCCGGGCCGAACGGCGCGAGCGCGTGCTCGGAGACGTCGTAGGGCTTGGCGGCGGAGGTCCCGGCGCCGGGCCAGTGGTGGTGCCAGATCATCGTGGCGCCGTGGTCGATGAGCCACAGATCGCCGTGCCACATCAGCAGGTTGGGGTTGCGCCACGAGCGGTCGACGTTGTTGACGAGCGCGTCGAACCAGACCACCCGCCCGGCCTCCTCGGCGCTCACCTCGAACGCGAGGGGGTCGAAGCCGATCGCCCCCGACAGGAAGTCCATGCCGAGGTTGGCGCCGCCGCTCGACCTGAGCAGCCCCTGCACCTCCTGGTCGGGCTCGCCGAGTCCCAGCACCGGATCGAGAGCGACCGCCACCAGCCCCGGCACCCGCAGCCCCAGCCGTCGGGCGAGTTCACCGCAGACGACCTCGGCGACGAGCGTCTTGCGGCCCTGTCCCGCGCCCGTGAACTTCATGACATACGTCCCGAGATCGTCGGCCTCGACGAGCCCCGGCAGCGAACCGCCCTCACGCAGGGGCGTGATGTAGCGGGTCGCGATGACCTCTTTCAACATTTCCCAGGCCACCTGTCTCTTCAACCTTGCGATCCACGAGCACCGCCAGAGGGGCCACCACAGTCGACATCACCCGTCAAACGGCCCTGGGAAGAATCTCTCCGGCCTCCGGCACGAAGTGAGCATAGTAACCGAGGGTGATCGCGGAGACACCACCCGAACGCCGTCGTCAGCAAACGCCGGATCGCCGGGACCGACCGCCGGACGCGGTCCGAATTGGGCTTTCATGCACTGTTTGCGGATGGAGGAACCCACGAATCTGAGAATTCGCTGAGCATTCGGCGCGCGCATCCGTACCTAAGGACGCGCTCCACCCATGCCGGAAGTCCTACCGGCTCCGGAGATGTCCTTGAGAGGCCCGATGAGACGCAATACGCGAAAAAGATCGAAGACTGCCCGCCGGGCGGTAGGCGCGGCGGCCGCACTGGCCATAGGAGCCGGTGGACTGGTGGCGGTCAACATCTACGCCTCGGCCGACGAGACCAGCGCGTCGAAGGGCTCTGCCCAGAACCAGGTGCTCGCGGCTGGAACCTCCACCACCATCGACTGCCCCGACGTCGGCCAGCAGTTGACATCGGTGCCCGCCCAGGCGAAGGCCCAGGTCGACAGGGAACTGGCCCTCCTCGACAAGCAGATATCCGAGGCATACCAGCGTCTTTCCACCTCCCAGAAGGCGATTGCGCAGGACCCCAACTTCGCCCAGAACGCGATCGTGGGTCCGCTGAAGGACAAGCGGAAGGCGACGCTCGACCGGATCACCATCGCCATCGGCCGTGTGGCCGCCAAGCCGCAGGGCCTTGACGCCTTGGCTGCCTGCACGCTGCGCGCCACCGGCAACCAGCCCACCGCCGGTCAGGGCGGCAACAACAACCAGGGTGGCAACAACACCAATGCCGGACAGACCGGCAACGGCCCCGTCGCCGCCGATTTCGTGGACATCACCAAGGTGAGGTCCAATGTGCGCACCCCTGCCAGGTCGGCGAAGGCTTCCAAGGGCGTCTTCGTCACCAAGTGCGGGGTGAACGCCAACAAGCTGTACAACAGCGACAACGTCATCGTCGCGCCCGGTGTCACCAACGGCGCGCACCACCTGCACGACTACGTCGGCAACCAGGACAACGACGCCTTCTCGAGCGACCAGGACTTCGCCAAGGCCGGGACCAGCTGCCAGAACAAGGGCGACAAGTCGTCCTACTACTGGCCGGTGCTGCGCCTGCAGGACGGCACCAAGGACTTCGACGCCGACAAGCAGGGCGGCGGCGCCGAGGGCAACACGGGCCGGATCCTGACGGCCAAGAAGTCCACCTTGAACTTCGTGGGCAGCCCCCGCGGCAAGGTGGTGGCGATGCCCAAGTTCCTGCGCGTCATCACCGGTGACGCCAAGGCGTTCGTCAACGGCACGGCCAACGCCAACGCTTCCTGGAGCTGCACCGGCTTCGAGAACAAGGTGCAGTTGAAGGACAAGTACCCCCTCTGCCCGTCAGGCAGCGACGTGGTACGGACCTTCAAGTTCCAGAGCTGCTGGGACGGCACGAACATCGACAGCGCCAACCACCGTACGCACGTGGCCTTCGCTGACGCCAACGGCAACTGCCCGACCGGCTTCAAGGCCATTCCGCAGTTGGTGCAGCGTCTGGTGTACGACGTGGACGCGCCCAGCCTCAAGGACAACGGCAAGACCCGTCCGTTCTTCTCGTTGGACAGTTTCCCCGAGCAGCAGCACAAGCCGGTCACCGACCACGGTGACTTCATCAACGTCTTCGACGCGAAGCTGATGAACAAGGCGGTCCAGTGCATCAACACCGGACGTAAGTGCAGCTGAGTCCGAGTACCGAGCGGTGGGCGTCGTGCTGACGACGCCCACCGCCATGGAACGAAATGCCGGGGGGAGCAATCCCATCGCCACGGCGGGTGCGTCAATTCAACCGAACTCGCCAGTTCTTCAGATGGGCAGTTCCATGCTCGACCCGGATACGGCGTGAGGAATGCGCTCTGCGCCATCGTGCGTGCGTCTCCTCGTGCCAATCCGGAGCGTTCTTCTTGAACTTGCGGTGCGGCGGTGTGACGACGTGTCCGCCGGCCCGGACACCCGGACCCTGACAGCCGGCATCATGCACGAGCGTCGCCGGAAGCCGGTCGTCGACGAACATCAGCCGGTGCCTCCCACCAGCGCCGCCGCCCACGGCCCGCGACGCAAGCCTGGCGGCTCGTTGTCCGGGCGGTCGCGCGCGGCTGAGGTCAGCGGGACAGCGGTGCACAGGCATGTGGACGAGCTGGAGGCCTGCGAGGAACCGCTGGGGGCGGGTGCGCCGACCCGGCGGCGGGCAGCAAGGGGACACAGACGTCGATCCGGGCCTGCGACCCGCGCTGCCGGCACTTGTACGAGCCGGATGCGCGCGGGATTCCGAAGTCGCCGCTGCGCTGGACGACGAAGTCGACCCGGATCACCACATCCCCTCCACAGGAGACACGGCCACTCCATGACGCGCCACTCCCAGCGATACGGCGCCGAACAACACAGCGCTCACACCCTGAGACGCACCACTGCCGCCCTCCCCGCGACGAACAGGACGCCGCCGTCCGGCGGACGAATGTCCAGCTGGTCCAGCTGAAAGCCCCTCAAGGACGCGTTCTCGCAGGCCAGAGGAGACCGAGGCCCATAGCAGCAGGTCAGGACGACCCGGTCAACCGGGGCGTTCCCTGCCGGATGTGAGCGCCTCCTGAACGGCGCGCACACGGCATTCGTATCTCCGCACAGACGCAAGAAACACCTGCGGAAGGAAACGTCAGCATGAGCAGCGCCTCGCTTCAGCCCGTATCGGGACCGGCTCGTCGTACGGTCATGGCGGCGGCCGGCGCGGCCGGGCTCGCCGTCACGCTGACCGCGTGCGGGTCGGGGGACGACCCGTCGGACTCCTCCACCGAACAGGGCGCCGCTGCCGGCACCGCCCTCGCGAAGACCTCCGACATCCCGGAGGGCGGCGGCAAGATCTTCAAGGACCAGGGTGTGGTGGTGACGCAGCCGACGGCGGGCACCTACAAGGCGTTCTCGTCGAAGTGCACGCACGCGGGCTGTGCGGTGACGGGCGTCGCCAACGGCGTCATCAGCTGCGCGTGCCACAACAGCGAGTTCTCGGCCGCGGACGGCAGCGTGAAGAAGGGGCCGGCGACCGAGGCGCTGGCCGCCGAGTCGATCACCGTGTCCGGCGACTCCATCACGCTCGCCTGAGCATCGCCCCTGGCCATCACCCTCGCCCGGCGCGGCGAGGTCGCTTGAGACAGGCCAGCACCTCGTCGGTGGTCGCGACCGTGGCGACCAGCGCGAGCGTGTTGCGGATCATCGCGGGGGTGTAGTCGGAGGGCACCCCCGCGATGGCGTCCTTGGGTACGACGACGGTGTAGCCACGGTTCACGGCGTCGAACACGGCGTTGGGGATCGCGACGTTGGCCGAGACACCGGTCACGACCAGCGTGCGGCAGCCCAGGTTGCGCAGCAGGGCGTCGACGTCGGTGCCCTGGATCGGCGACAGGCCGTGCAGCCGCCGTACGACGAGGTCCTCGTCGGCGACCTCGATCGGCGGTGCGACACGCACCGCGGTCGTGCCCGACAACTGCTGGACGGGGAGCCGTTCCGCGGCCCGGAACAGACGGGCGTTGCGGTTGGCGCCCCGGCCGTCCGGACGGCGTTCGGCGATCGCGTGGACGACCTGGACACCGGTCTCGTGGGCGGCGGCGACCAGTCTGGCGACCTGGGCGAGCGCCCCCGACGACCGCATCTCCCCGGCGAGTTCGGGCAGCGCGCTGTCCGGTCCGACGACGCCCTGCTGGCACTCGACGGTGAGCAGGACCGTGGTCGTGGGGTCGAGGAGTTCGCTGAGCTGTTCGTACGACGGCATGGCGCTCCCTGGTCACGGACCGTACGGGTGGGCGGGCGAGACTAACGTCCGTCGCGTGCGGGCGGAAGGCAGCCCATATTCTTTTCCGATGTAAGAGAGCACAAAGGGGGATCGCATGACCGCCACTCAGCGCCGAGGCCGGAAGATCATGATGACGCCGGGCGAACTCGACGAGTTCCTGGCGACCCAGCGCACCTGCCGGGTCGCCACCGTGTCGGCCGGGGGCGCTCCGCATGTCAGCACGCTGTGGTTCGCCTGGGACGGCACCTCGATGTGGCTGTACTCGGTGGTCCGCAGCAAGCGCTGGACCGACCTGCGCCGCGATCCGCGGGTGGCGATCGTCGTCGACACGGGCGAGGAGTACGACGAACTGCGCGGCGTAGAACTCTCCGGCACCGTCGAGTTCGTCGGCGAGTCACCGCGCACCGGGGAACTGCGCGCCGAACTGGACGTCCCGGAAACCCTGTTCGCCCGCAAGAACTTCCGCCTGGACGAGATGCCGCACGACGGCAGACACGCCTGGATACGCCTGACCCCGGAAAAAACCGTCTCCTGGGACTTCCGCAAACTCCCACCCCAGTAACGGTTCCTCCACTTCCAGCATTTCAGCCCGTCTGGGGGTCCCCCCTCTGGGGGAGTTTGAGGACGAGGCCGTTCAGGCCGACAGCGGGGGTCT